>NZ_FNVS01000019.1 GCF_900108035.1 Parabacteroides chinchillae | reverse complement strand
AATGCTGCCTGCATTGACCGCATGCAACGACGACAACGAACCGGAAAAAGACCCCACCACAGGACACACCCTGACACTTACGCTCAAAACCGGTGTAGAAGCCATACCGGAGACGAGAGCGCTGATCCGAGAAGCAGCCCCGGAAAGCGAAGCCGCGCAAGCTGGCTTCTACTACGAACTGGTATCGAGTGATGCGGACAGCGTTGCTGTTTCCGATCCGATGACCAAAGCGCCAACAACGCTGAAGAACGTCTACGCCCTCCTTTTTAAAAGTGACGGAACATTCAACGGCAGAACCAACATCGGAACCATGACGGCAAACACAGACAAAGTAGTAACCTTTACAAACGTGGCAGACCCGGCAGCAACAAGTTGCCGACTGGTGATTGTAGCAAACGACAATGCAGCAACAAACAACTACGCCAGCACGGGAGGAACAGGAAACTTTGCGAACTTCACAGGAAACTATGCAGCCTTTCAAGCGCTGGTGATGACGAACACGATCAGTTCGGATGCAGACGTACCCTATGCCGGAACGGCAACGGTGAATTTATTTGCCGGTGGAGTAAACGCAACGACATCCGTACAGCTCTACCGCACGCTGGCGAAAGTAACCCTAAGCAATACTTTCAGCATAACGGGAGGCCCGGCTCGCAGTTCTATTACCTTATACAATGCCGGCTCCCGTCGTTTTGCCACACAGGGCAGCGACAATTACGATGGGACAGGAACAACGCAAACCTCCTCCTTTGTTGCAACGACAGCCGGAAGCAATGCCAACAGCAATGTCTGGTATGTAGGAGAAAACATCCGCCCGGCGGGAAGTAGTATCTCTTCGGCGGCAGACAGAAACAGCAGCAAAGCACCGGCCAATGCAAGCTACATCAGGATTACATCGGCTGCAAAATCAATAGTGAACACCGTCCCTGCCATTGGAGAAGAATATATAAAGAACGGAACGGAAACATTCAGCTATGACATTTATCTAGGGAAAAGCAACAACCTGACAGACTTCTCACTCCGCCGCCATACCAACTACACGATAACATCCACGGTAAGCGGAACGCTGGCTGCACAAGAATATCTGGCAGCAAACGATGGGAGGGTGACGATGGATGTATCCAAACAAGCCGTTGGATTATGCATCGGCCTGCTTGGAGGGGCAAGCGGCTACAAGACTGGCACAAGTGTTGCATATACTATAACCGGGAGCTACACGAAGATGTTGCTGCTGGCTCCAACATCAACCAATAAAAGCGGAATGAACTGGTCGGACGATGAAACCACCCAATACCAAACAGAAAGCCGGAAATACTGGGACCACACCTATACATCAGCCAACATAGAGAAAGGATCCGGATACGCTTACGACTATTGCAACAGCCTGAATGTAAACGGAGAGACAGGATGGTATCTGCCAACCCAAGCGCAGCTGATGGCTATATGGGCCATGCTGCAAGGGATAGACAACGGGAAGTTTAAAGAAGAATATACAACGGCAATCGGTTACCACTGGTCATCCACGGAGGGAAATTCGAAAAGCAGCTATCTGACAAACCTCTATACCGGCGAAACGAACACCTTCACCGACGGCAAGGCGGGTAGGTTCTCTGTGCGTTGCGTAAAGGATGCAGGGCAGCCATTAACGGAAACACCCATGGCTACCACCATTAACGGCTATCCGGTGATAGACCTGTCGGCACTGAATCCGCTGGGCTGTTTGCTATCTCTTTCGGAAGCAAACAGCCGGCGCGAAGCCATGCATGCATGCACTCCTGGCAATACGGAATACCTCTCTGTTGGACAGGCTGTCTCCAATCATGCCGGTACATGGAATGCAAAGATGTCCACCCGCTATCAGCTGATGAGGGACAAGCTGACTAATAGTAGCGGAGGAACTTCTATGACTTGGGCAGATGCATGGAATGCCTGCAAAGCCTACTCGGGAGAAGGAGGAACAGCCGGACAATGGCGCCTGCCTACACAACGGGAATTACAGATGATTTGGGTGCTACACCCGCAACTGGTAGGCAAAGGAGGCTTCATTGCAACCAATAACAGCTTCTGGACAGCCACTGAGGGCAGTGATGGCAAAGCCGGTAACGCCTGGGCTGTAAATCTCTACTATGGCACTACGAACCGCTCCATCCCCAAGACAAGTAACTACTCCGTTCGCTGCGTGCGGGATATTTAAAACTTATCCGGATAGAATTTCTGGAATATCCCCTTATTTAAAGTGGGATTTATCCCAAGCATATACTTTCGGAGATTCTTTCAGGAAAGGCAAAACCCTTTCCCTGTCGTCTTTATTAAGATACAGGGGAGTTGTGTAAGTTGCAGTCAGAGTTAAATCATCCGGAGCCAGTGCATACTTAATCAGATGCATATCCAAAAGAGAGATAGCGGTGCGAAAGGCATCGCTATTTTTATCTGCATTATCGCGGATAAACCAATCCGGCGAGACGGGAGTCAGCAAATCGGCAGTATCCAAGGGTTTCCAATCAGTTGTAAAAAACTCTACTTTGCTATCGGCAACCGGCCCGTTCACTGTTGTCACCATGCAAATGATATTTGTCATATTAACAAGAGGCAAAAGTTTCATCTCAACCGTACTGCGCTCTGTAACCTGAAGTAAAAGATAGTTGTCCGTAAGTTTCAATAAGGTGGAATACCCGTTCATTGTATTCTTCAGCTTAGCCTCTTTACCGGAATTATAAAGTTCTACAAGGTCTTTACGCCAGGCATCATCCAATTGGGGGATATTTTGATCCGGCATCGAAACAAACAAAGCGTCTATATTTTGTGCTTTTACACCCACAACCAACACGCAAAACAATATCGAAATAAATAAATGTCTCATACTATATTCTGATTCTATTCAATAATCTGTTGCATTTTATGCTGTTTACAAATTTACGCCGTAAAGATATTTCTTTTCGAGCTACTTTCCATATATAGATTTATAAAAAACCAGAAGAGAGAAACGGAAGCTACCGCGTACCCCAATATAAAAATATCATTCCTAAAAGCACAAGGAGTAAATCGATCGCTTTGTTCTTCAAGTTCTTTTCGTGGAAGAAAATAGCACCGGCCGCAAAAGTAACAAGTACATTACTACGGCGTACCATAGAAACAATTGAAATCATAGAATCCGGATAACTCAAAGCATAAAAGTATACCCAATCGGCAATACAAAGAAAAACGGAAATAAAAATAATATTCCATCTCCAAACAAAGGGAGTACTTTTTTTCCGTTGAGGATACCACAGCAAAAGGAGTATAAATAGCATAATGATGCATTGGTAGATATTAAACCATACCTGTACGGTCATCACATCCATCGAATGCATCAGATGTTTGTCATATAATCCGCTCAAAGCCCCGGTTATGATGGATAAGACAGTAAAGAAAATCCATTTATTATGAGTAAAACGGATCCCTTCTTTCCTGCCGGAGGAAGATAAAAGATAAAAAGAAGCTATTGACAGCAATACGCCAATCCATTGATATAAATTAAGCCGTTCTCCAAATATGAGCATAGCTCCCAACAGCGTTAATACCGGTTGACTGGCTTTGATTGGCCCTGTAATAGTAAGAGGAAGATGTTTTAAAGCAAAATAGCCGGAGATCCATGAAGACAAAACAATTACAGCTTTAATAAATACAGCTATGTGATCTGCCAGCGGAACACGAGGAACATAGAGCATTGTCCCATCCAACACATTGGTATAAAAAGATAATATGATAAACGGAACAAATATCATACTACTTATCAATGTATTGAAAAACAGTACAGGTATTACGGCATTCCCATTTAATGAAATCTTTTTATTTACTTCATAACAACCTAAAAGGAATGCCGAAAGAAATGCCAATGCAACCCACATAACAGTAAATTAAATATTAAACAGATGTTCAGGATAAGTCACATTCACAAGGAACAAAGCATGGCCGGGAACTGAGATTCCTGCTTTACAACGATCTTTCTGCTCAATAACGTTACGGAAACCTTCCAATGTTAACTTGCCGCGTCCTACTTCCAGCAATGTTCCCACTATTGCACGTACCATATTGCGAAGAAAACGGTCAGCCCGGATTGTAAAGACCCACACATCACCGTCCTGCAGCCAACCGGCTTCATAAATACGGCAGTTATTTGTTTTTACATCCGTATGTAATTTACTAAAGCTGGTGAAATCTATATAATCGAATAATATCCGGCATGCATCATTCATCCGTTCAAAATCAATCTTTCCGGACATCTTATAAACCAAATCATAATTAAACGGATCTTTCTTCGTCGTAATGTAATACTTATATGTCCGTGATGTAGCATCAAAACGGGCATGAGCATCGGGGATCACCGGAACAATCCGATAAATTGCAATGTCCTTTGGTAAAAGACGATTAAGTTTTTCCTCTAAAAAAGACAAATCGGCAATCTCATCTTCCCAATCAAAATGAGCCACCATTAAACGTGCATGCACTCCCGCATCGGTACGCCCGGCTCCAACAACAGGAACTGGTTTACGCAAAAGTGTAGCCAAGGCCCCTTCTATGGATTGCTGAATCGTGATACCATTAGGCTGTATCTGCCAGCCATTAAAATTCTTACCGTTATATCCCAAATAAATAAAATATCGTCTCACGTAATGATGTTTTAGAGGTGCAAAGGTAACAGAAATCTCTCCCGGACATTGCCCGTACACTCAAAAAAGTGTAAATTCGCGGACTATTTACAGTACATCTAAACAAACAATTATGTTCGAATCATTGCTTCAATCTTCTTATTTTGCGTTGTTTCTGATTATTGCACTCGGATTCATGTTGGGCAGAATACAAATCAAAGGGCTTTCTTTAGACGTTTCTGCCGTTATTTTTATCGCTTTATTATTTGGGCATTTCGGAGTTATCATCCCCAAAGAATTAGGCAACTTCGGGCTAGTGTTGTTTATATTCACAATAGGTATACAAGCGGGTCCCGGATTTTTCGACTCATTCAAATCAAAAGGTAAAACATTAATAATACTTGCTTTACTGATAGTCGGCTCTGCCAGTCTTACAGGCTTAGTTTTCAAATATATTCTTGGAATAGATACACCTAGCCTTGTCGGACTGATTGCCGGTGCACTAACCAGCACTCCGGGTTTGGCCGTAGCGATAGACTGTACGCAGTCATCCTCTGCTTCCATAGCTTATGGTATTGCTTATCCTTTCGGTGTTATTGGAGTAATTCTATTTATTAAATTATTACCAAAAATACTCCGTAAAAACATGATGGTAGAAGCAAAAGTGCTGGAAGCTCAGCGAAAAAGTAAATATCCTCCATTACATACTGCCACTTTTCGTATTACAAATGCACATATTTTCGGAAAAAGTCTGGCACAGATGCAACTTCGTGCTATGACAGGAGCCGTGGTTTCCCGTATCAAACATGACGGAAAAACCAGTATTCCTGCAGGCCAGACAATTTTAAACGAGGGTGACTTGATTAAAGCTGTAGGCAATGACAAATCACTTGAGCAAATGGCTATACTTGTAGGTGAACGTATTGAGAATGATCTTCCTTTTGGCAGCACCCAGGAGTTACAATCATTATTGGTTACCAATAAAGAGGTTATCAACAAAAGCTTAGGTTACCTGAATTTACAAAGTACTTTCAATTGTACAGTAACACGAGTACGCCGAAGCGGGATAGACCTGTCGCCCGAACCTGACCTGGTTTTGAAATTCGGAGATAAGCTACTGGTTGCCGGGGAAAAGGAAGATTTAAAAGAATTAACCCGTATTTTTGGTAATGACGAAAAGAAATTATCTGACACCGATTTCTTCCCCATCGCAACGGGAATCGTATTAGGCGTATTATTCGGCAAACTAAACTTGTCTTTTTCCGATTCTTTTTCATTCTCTCCGGGATTAACAGGAGGTATTTTAATGGTAGCTTTGGTTTTAAGCGCAATTGGAAAAACGGGACCAATTATCTGGTCTATGTCCGGAGCTGCTAATAACCTGTTACGTCAATTGGGGTTATTATTATTCCTTGCAGAAGTTGGAACATCTGCAGGAGTAAATCTTGTATCTACCTTCCAGGAAAGCGGATGGACATTATTTGGGGTAGGTCTTGCAATTACGATGGTACCGATGATCATTGCTGTCACATTCGGTTATTTTGTATTTAAAATAAACATTCTCGATTTAGTAGGAACTATTGCCGGAGGTATGACCAGCACCCCAGGACTGGCTGCTGCCGATTCGATGGCAGACAGCACTGCTCCAAGTGTTGCTTATGCAACAGTATATCCTATAGCAATGGTTTTTCTTATTTTGTTTATCCAGTTTATAGCAAATTTAATTATCTGAAGCCGGATACTAAAAAAAAGTCGGTCATAGACTATATAACCGGCTTTTTTTAAACTCCATAAAACATTATAAATGAAATATTATTTATACATTTGTAAGACAAACTTAAACCGATTGCGGTATGTATACAAATGTAGAATCAGACCTTGCCCTTAATTTCATCCAGTATACCGGGACCAACTTATTTCTTACAGGCAAGGCAGGAACAGGAAAAACCACTTTCTTGAAAAAGTTAAAAGAACTCTCGCCCAAACGCATGATTGTAGTAGCTCCCACAGGAGTTGCTGCCATAAACGCAGGAGGAGTAACAATCCATTCGTTTTTCCAACTTCCTTTTGGTCCTTATATTCCCAATAATAACGGAAATACCAATCAACAACAAAACAAATTCAGTAAAGAAAAAATAAACATCATCCGTAGCCTTGACTTATTGGTAATAGATGAAATCAGCATGGTGAGGGCAGATTTGCTGGATGCTGTAAGTGATATACTCAGAAGATTTAAAGATCACAATAAACCTTTCGGAGGCATACAGTTACTTCTTATCGGTGATATACAACAACTAGCCCCTGTAATTAAAGAAGAGGAATGGAATCTGCTAAAAGAACATTACGCATCTACATTCTTTTTTGATAGCAAGGCTCTTGCTGAAAGCAATTATTTATGTATAGAATTGACACATGTTTACAGACAAGATGATGATACATTTATCCAATTACTAAATAATATACGCGAAAATCATTTTGACGATAATACATTGAATTTATTAAACCAACGCTATATTCCCAATTTTCAGCCCAAAGATAAAGACGGATATATCACTCTGACAACCCATAATTATCTGGCACAGCAAATAAATAATAAAAAATTAGACGAATTACCCGGGCAACTTTATACATTCACCGCTGAAATAAAAGATGATTTCCCTGCATATTCTTATCCAACTGAGGAAACATTAGAATTAAAATGTGGCGCTCAGGTCATGTTTGTAAAAAATGACTCTTCCACAGGACGGAGGTATTATAACGGAAAAATCGGAAAAATTGTCTTCATCAACAATAATAAGATAATCGTATCAGACGAGTCAGGCCATGAAATCAATGTTGAAAAAGAAAAATGGAATAATATAATATACACTATAGATAACGAGTCCAAGGAAATAACGGAGACTATTTCAGGAACGTTCTGTCAATATCCGCTGAAAACGGCCTGGGCCATTACAATTCATAAAAGCCAGGGATTGACATTTGAACATGCCATTATCGACGCCGGTGCAGCATTCTCGCACGGACAGGTATATGTTGCATTAAGTCGTTGCAAAGCACTGGAAGGAGTGGTTTTAAGTAATCCGATCACTCGCAACGGCATAATAAATGATTATCGCATACAAGATTTTATTTCATCCATAAATCAAAAACGCCCTGATAACAAACAATTTCAGGAAGCACAACGGAATTACTTCTTAAAACTAGCAACTGAGTTATTTTTATTTGGAAGTATCCAACTACGGTTACAGTACGCATCACAAGTAATTTTCCACTATTTGCAAAAGCTATATCCGGAATTGTGTAACCTTTATGCCACAACAAAAGAACAATTCCGTACAAATGTAACTGAAGTAGGTGAACGTTTCCGGCAACAACTAACCCGTCTTATTTCAGAATACCCTAATAACTACCAAGAAAATAAAATCATACAAGAACGTATTCAAAAAGGCATAGCTTACTTCATAGACGAAAACACAAAATATTCGGTTCCATTACTTAAAGCCTCCCATATAGAAGTAGACAATAAAGAAGCACGCAAAAGCATAACCCGCGCGGTAGATAGTCTGGCTGAAGAGTTTAGAATAAAAATTCAAACACTAAAAGCTTGCCAGGATGAATTTAGTGTTATACGCTATTTAACAGCTAAAGCGAAGGCTAGTATGGAACAAACATCTCGTATAACCAGAAAAAAATCCGAAAAAGTTTCTCTCAAAGAAGATGAAAGTACCGTAAATACAACTGATATAAAAAATGCAACTCTATATTTTCAACTCCAGAAATGGCGCAAGGAAAAAGCAGCTGCAAAAGAATTGCCGGTTTATACCATTTTACAACAAAAAGCCATAATAGGTATATCCAATGTTTTGCCATCAAGTAACAAAGAATTATTATCAATTCCGGGTATAGGAAAAAAAATCATTGAAGTATACGGAGATGAGTTATTAAAAATTGTATCGCAATATAAATAGTAAAGCCGGGAAAATTCCCGGCTTTACTATTTACCTTCTATAATTCACAGTCTATTATTTTTTTGTTTTTCTACTATCGTTATTCTTTTCTACTTCTTCAAATCAAATCCCAATAACATTCCATCATATTGCTCTGCAAGTTTGTTAATAGTCTGCAATGTCGTATTCCCTGATATTGCAGAAACAGTTGAAAGGAACTTCAAAAGTTTATCTGCATTAAATAATAAGGTAAGTTCGTCACCCGAAAGAACCACATGTGCAGTAAGTGTAGTAACCGAAAGCTTATTTTTTTTACCTAGCGAATAATGAAATGAAACTGTTTTTCCATCTTCATTAAAAGAATATTTTCCATTAAGTGTACCCTTTCTCAGTGCATTAATAAATGTTGAATCAGAATTAAAAGTATAATTAAAAACACCTTCAACTATACCAATCTTTGCACAATATTCCTTCATTTTCTTCTCAACTTCATTAGTAGCAAAACTACCTGCAACATTCTTCAAAGCATTATCACCTGTCAATTGAACCGCAGGATTCTCGTAAATCCATTTTCCTTGCAAATTCTCAATTGTTAATTTCTTGCCTCCGGTAACAGCAGTAACGGCTCCCTTAACAGCTGAAGAATTTAATATATCTTTGATTGACTGACCATACATTGTACATGGCACAAACATAACAAACATTGCAATAATTAATAATCCAACTTTTCTCATCACATTATAAATTTAGCTCATTTAATTAAACCTGCACAAAGATATAAATTATTATCACTACATTTATTTTACATTTTTCGAAAGCAAATAAGCCAGGATTACCGCAGCAACCCTCCCTAACTAATAAAACAAAAACAGGCTGTCTGAAATTTATCCAGACAACCTGTTCTTTATTTTAGTATACAGGAAAGCTATAAGCCTCCTGTCTTGCTCAAATTACAACTTATCGTTTGAACCCAATACGTTAATAATTTTGTGCTTGTACAATTTTTCCATATTGTCACGAGCCGGACCCAAATATTTACGAGGATCAAATTCGGCTGGCTTTTCTGCAAAAGTCTGACGAATTGCAGCAGTCATAGCCAAACGAGAGTCTGAGTCGATATTGATTTTGCAAACCGCAGAAGTTGCAGCTTTACGCAACCATTCTTCTGGAATACCGATTGCAGCCTTCAAGTTACCACCAAATTTGTTGATAGTTTCAACTTCTTCCTGAGGAACAGAAGATGACCCGTGAAGAACGATAGGGAATCCCGGAAGTTTTTCCATAACAGCATCCAATACTTCAAATGCCAATGGAGGAGGAACCATCTTACCTGTAGCAGGATCGATATGGCACTGTTCAGGAGTAAACTTATAAGCACCGTGAGAAGTACCGATAGAGATAGCCAAAGAATCGCAACCTGTGCGAGTAGCAAAATCGATTACTTCTTCAGGGTCTGTATATGTATGGTGGTCTGCAGAAACTTCATCTTCTACACCAGCCAATACGCCAAGTTCTCCCTCTACAGTTACATCAAACTGATGAGCGTAATCTACCACTTTCTTTGTCAAAGCAACGTTTTCTTCGTAAGGAAGATGAGAACCATCAATCATTACAGAAGAGAAACCTGAGTCGATACAGCTTTTGCAAGTTTCAAACGTATCACCATGATCCAAGTGAAGAACAATCTGAGGATTCGGGCAACCCAATTCCTTTGCATATTCTACAGCACCCTGAGCCATGTAACGAAGCAATGTTGCATTTGCATACTGACGTGCACCCTTAGATACCTGCAGGATAACCGGAGATTTTGTTTCTACTGCAGCCTTGATGATAGCCTGCATTTGTTCCATGTTATTGAAGTTAAAAGCAGGAATTGCATATCCGCCTTTAATAGCCTTTGCAAACATTTCTTTTGTGTTTACAAGACCCAGTTCTTTGTAATTTACCATTGTAGTATATGTTATTACGTTAATGATTGAAAATTTCCCACAAAGATAATAACTATCCGAATACTATTATGCTATTAAACATATAAAATAACACAAAATCAAATAGAAGAGAAAAAAAATAAGATTTTCTTTGTTTGTTCAACTCTAATCCATACCTTTGCAAGCCAATTTACCGGTTACCAAACAGATAAGAATATAAATTAAATATAGATAAGAAAGCAATGAAAAAAGGTATTCATCCTGAAAATTATCGTCCTGTAGTATTTAAGGACATGTCTAACGAGGATACATTTATCACTCGTTCTACTATCAACGCAAAAGAAACTATCGTACTTGATGGTGTTGAATATCCGTTGATAAAGATAGAAATTTCAAACACTTCTCACCCGTTCTACACTGGTAAGTCTAAGTTGGTGGATACAGCAGGACGTGTTGATAAGTTCATGAGCCGTTACGGTAACCGCAAAAAATAAAAATTTCGTTTTATAACGATATAGAAAAGGGTTGTCATTTAAAATGGCAACCCTTTTCTTTTATCATTCACCAATTAAATTCTTCACCATAGTACCCGGCACTTTTTGCAGAACATAAACTTATCTTTTACAGAACAGGCAAATACCATTATCAATATAAAAAACCTTGCCTTTTCAGCTATATTTGTATATTTGTGCTTTTAAAGCTATATTAATTGAAAATAATACCATGACAAAAACGAAAGAACAATTACTAAACGTCCTTGGTCAGTTTCAACTGGCAGAAAAGGTAGTTTCCGCCGAACCTTTCGGAAACGGACACATTAACGATACGCTAAAAGTAACAAACGAAAAAGGAGAAATCAAATACGTATTGCAACGTATAAACCACCTGATTTTCACAAACGTGGATATGTTGCAAAATAACATACACACAGTTACTTCACATATCCGCAAAAAACTGGAAGCCAAAGGAGAAAACGATATAGACCGTAAGGTGTTGACTTTCTTGCCAACCAAAGAAGGAAAATTATACTATTTTGATGGAGATAGCTACTGGCGTGTATGCCTGTTCATTCCCGGCAGTAAAAGTTACGAAGAAGTTACCCCCGAACTGTCCTATGAAGCAGGAAAAGCATTCGGTGATTTCCAATCCATGCTTGCCGATATTCCCGAAGGAACATTAGGAGAAACCATTCCCAACTTTCACAACATGGAGTTTCGCCTCCAACAGTTTCACGATGCAATCAAGGCTAATGCAGCAAACCGTCTGGACGAAGTGAAAGATATTGTAGATGAAGTAGAGAAACGTGCCGAAGCCATGTGCATACAGGAACGGCTTTATCGCGAAGGTAAATTGAAGAAACGTACAAACCATTGCGATACAAAAGTAAACAATATGATGTTTGATGCTGCAACAGACAAAGTTCTTTGCGTAATAGACCTGGATACTGTAATGCCTGGATTTGTTCTATCTGATATAGGCGATTTTATCCGTACGGGAGCTAATACCGGAGCCGAAGACGATGAAAATCCGGATAACGTAGAAGTAAATCTGGAAATCTTCAAGGCTTATACCCGTGGATATATGGAAACAGCCCGATCATTCCTAACTCCGCAGGAAATCAAATTATTGCCTTATGGCGGACGTTTGCTCACCTATATGCAGACTGTTCGCTTCCTGACAGACTATATAAACGGCGATACCTATTATAAAATACACAGCCCAAAACACAATCTGATCCGCACCAAAGCACAATTCAAGCTACTGCAGAGTCTGGAAGCTCACGCTACGGAAATGGATGGATTCATGAACCAGTGGTTATAAAGAATGCTATAAGGAGATGTATCAAAAGTCTGTTTTATGTAATAGCATACATAAACAAATAACTTCCCCTTCAAATTTTTATTACTATGAAAAAAAAGTTTCATTAGTATAAAACTTTTTTTTCATAGTAATAAAACTAAATAAAGCTAACTAATATCCGAAGCCTTTATACTCGTCCTATACTCCAAAGGTGAAACACCTTTATGCTTTTTAAAGAACTTACCAAAAGAAGGCTACCAAATGTTCCTCTTTATAATACGTATTTAATAACTGTATAAACAGAAACACCAACATATCTGCAAGAAAAAATACGCCGTATCCAAGTTTGAGCCTGCAAAAGATTGGCATTTGCCCTCTTTATCTCTCACTCCGCAAGGAACATTGAGTAATTTTGACGGAAGCAAGACTGCTAAAAGCTATCAATTAGCCGCCTCTGCCAGTTGGGAGATCGACATTTTCGGTAAATTGACCAATGCAAAGCGTGATGCCAAAGCAGCATTAGCACAAGCCTTCTATGCCACCAACGAAGCACGTGCTTACTTCTATCCCAACATCACGTTAAGCGGTGTAGCCGGTTGGACAAACAGCGGAAGAGGAAGTTTTAAATAAAAATGGAAAAAATATCATTTTATAGAACTAAGCCAATATTATCAAATAAGTATTATTACTTCATCCTCAAAACCATATATTTTACCATTCCAAACTGTTTATTTGAAAATAATTAATTTAGTTTAGTTTATTCTCCTATTTTTATTAACTTGCCGCTTTGTTTAAATATATAAAGTAAAAAAACCATGTACAAGATTAAAGCATATCTAGAATACTTAATAATAAAAAGAAGTTTAATAGGATTTTTTTTATTCGCAACTATTAGCCTGACAATAAATGCGCAGACTATAGCAGAACAAACAAAACTCAAACAAAGGATAGAATTCAGGCAAATGTGTGAAAAAGCCATATCAGATGCAGAAACAGATAATCCTAATAGTTTATCTAAAGCTTTGTGGATAACTTCTGCATTTAATTTTAAGGGTATTAATGTAGATTCCCTTTTGGATAAATTAATTGCAAATTATGATAATCTATCCATGGAAAACAAATATGCTTTACTTGCTGTTCTAGCCGAATATCCATACTCTGAAAAAAGATTTATTTTAAATAAAGCAATAAAGGAAAATCAACCCAAACTTTCTTTATTAGCATATTCAATCTTACACCAAAAATGTGATAATGTTGACACTAACAATACTGTTTATGATGATAAAACCTGGTCTTTAATAAAAGAACAGATTAATGAATCCGCCTACCAAATGGAACTTTCCAATAACCAACTTCAAGAGTGTATTTCTTATATAAAACAAAATTATCCTATACAATATCATTTAATCGTATTAACCAGAGCAGACCGGAATATCCCTGCCAAAGTCTATATATTAGCTCCTGGAGATTCTACGTTAAAAGGAAAAGAATGTCTATCATATTTAGCACGTTCTGCATATAATATATTACCTTATTTCACAAACGGGAACACACCTTGCGGAGTTTTCAAAATAATAAAAAAATCTGTCAGTTCAAATAATTTTATAGGCCCTACAACAACTTTAGTAACAGAATTACCTTATGAATCTTCTGTAAAAGAATGGAATAACACAGCAAACAATTGGTCTGAAAAGGTCTATGAAAACATGTGGCCTGCCAGTATTTGCAAAATACCTATATTATGGCAAGCTTATCTCTCAGGAAAAGTTGGGCGCAGTGAGATTATTGTACACGGTTCTACCATTGATCCATATTTCTTCAGAGAAGAACCATATTTTCCGCTTACACCATCTTTAGGATGTTTGTCTGCTTTGGAATTATGGGATATGAATACGGGAGGTTATTTAGAAAGCCATCAAAAAAGACTCGTAGACAAACTTCCTGATTGCACAGAAAAGTTAGGATTTATGTATGTCTTACAAATTGACGAAAATGCATACAGGAAAAATTAGTAATTTAAATATTCCCTATTAATAGAAGCCTCTATCCAAGTGGATAATTAAGGTTGGTAAGCTAATACAAACTTTGACATGCCTTGAAAAACATAACCGGATTTGCATTGTTATCCAGTTTCAATTTCTTATGCAATCATAAGCAAGCATTTCCATGAGTATTTTCTAACGAAAAAATTATTTTAAATCCGGTCAAAGAACAATCCGATAATATCCACAGGGCTAAATCCGACCTCGAACTATTTCCTTTGGTATTAGACCTGCATAAACTTATCAGAGAGAATACTCCTATCGTACAGCAACTAAAAATAAAACAATACGACAGGAATTATTTAGCCGTGCCGATCTTATTTCTGCCATCCGTTTACCAAATAATCTCTTTAAAGATAATGCAGGGACAGAGATTGGGAGTGATCTTATTATTCTACAAAAAAACAATCTATCATTAAGGCCTACAACTTAATTTTTTTATTTCTTTATTTCAAATAAGCTATTATAATGTTTAGAATCACCAAAAACACCTCCACCCGATAAGAAAAATTCTTCATCCAAATTAAAGATTCCTTGATTCATTTTTGTCCATTTTTTTTCGAATGAAGGACTGTATGTTTGCATCAAATTCCAATTCTTATAATTTTGATTTCCATTTGTTTCTACCAATCCCATCTCAGAATTCAACTCCGGAAACGGAGACAATCGAGCTGCAAAATTCTTATTCCATTCAACCAATAGAGGCGAAACTGTTAGATCAGCACAAATACAAGGAATGTTGTTTTCGTATGCAGCACTAGCGATTTTAATACTCATACTTACGGTTTTTGCAATCGCTTTCAATGCAATCGCCCTATATCCCATTCCGATACGAATAAGAGCATCTTCTTCGGTATGAGCACTTTCATCAGCTGCAATTCTAAGTTCTATATCATGAACATCTATTTCATTATTCTCTGGAAAAGGCTCTTCAATTACTGCCACTTGCTCATAAGCACCTATTTTACGCAAATGATTAATGAATCGTAATAAGGTATCTTTCGACTCGTACCTTCCGTTAGCATCGAAATAATACAGAACTTTTCCATTTTTGGTATATGGAGTAGAAGTTTTCCCAATTGTTTTATGGATCAGACTTATCCGTTCACAATCTTTTCTTAACATCTCATCTTGTGTTCCGGGTTGCCCAATCTTAATTTTCAAGAAGAAATGGCCATCAGAAACAATCTTCAGGATTTCTCCAGGAGATACATTGTATGATATCAACGGAGTAATTGCTATTTGTTTGTGTTTGAATGAAAAAGCTTTTTTGTATTTACCCGGAATCATATCATCAAAAAGAGTTACACCATTTTCAGCAGCATACAACAACCAAACTGCATTATCAACACAAACCAAAGAATTCAATACAAAGGTTTTTTTTAAATTAGGATTCCCGGTTATACTCTTCCCGTAATCATAAAGCTCATCATAAATAGAATCTAACAAATCAATGGGAGATCGAAACATTTTGCCTTTTATGAGACTCAGAGCTCTTTCTGTTATAGCCAACATTAAAGAATTGCCTTCACTTTCTGAATGCTTTACAAAAACAGACGAATCACTCCACAAAATACTCTGTGTACCCGTTCCAATTTTTCGTATGCCAGACTCACTTGTCAAACAACAAACGGATTGCCACAACTCATTTATAAAACCTCCTTTAAATCCTAAAGGACGAATCAAAGGTTCCCTTTCTACTTTTAAATTGGCATTTGAAATCTTAATTTTCCTATTGATTGCCTGATTTGTACTACAACTACTAAACATCCCATTGGAACCTATCATTCCTGCAGCTATAGCACTCAACTCCTTCATAAAAAACCGTCTATTCATAATTCTGCAAATTAAACTCTACTGTCTTGATTTCCCAATCCCAGACAGTAGAGTATCTAATTAATTAGTTATAAAGTCCATGGTTCTCTATATTCGTAATGCAACAAATCATTGGCTTTATCACAATTTGTTATTCGCTCAGCTACTGGATCCCAAATAATTCTTTGTTTAACTTCCAATGCTATATTTGCTAATAAAGCAAAAGATGAAGAACGATAACTCTGTTCAATAGAAGAAACCGGAGTTTTTCTCGATCTAACACAATCTATAAAATCAGTAACATGCTTCAATGCCAAATCTTCTCTTGGAGCATCATACTCTTCAGCTTCAAAAGGTTTTTCCCAGTTTTGGAACTGTCCGGGACGAGCAGGGTACAATCTATAACCTGCATCTCCTAAATAGAGACAGCCTTTTGTTCCGATGATTTCAATATTACCAAATTTTAATCCAGGAGCAGTTGCTGTTTCGCAAACTCTGAAATTAAATATTTTCCCTGAAGCAAATTCATAGGTAATTTCCATATTTTCAGGAATATCTCTATCATCTTTGATAATATGATTCGTTCCTAGTGCTGTAATAGCTACCGGAGCATTTTCTCCTACGAGCCAATGAACAACATCAATATAGTGTGAACCATTATTCGCTATCTGAGAAGAATAATCTTTCCACCATCTGAACATATACGGAGCAATATTGTATTGATATTCTCTATAAGGTTTCGGGCCTAACCACATATCCCAATTAAAATCTTTAGGAGGCTGTTCCGGCTTCATTCTGCCAATACCATTCGGAGTCATATTGCTAAAGTAATGAGATGAAATCATTGATACTTCTCCTATTTTACCGCTTTTAATAATCTCCGGAATTTTATTATATAAAGCCGAACAACGTCTAACGTATCCAACACTAGCAACTCGATTGTTTCTTTTTACTGCTTCAACAATCTTTCTGCCTTCATAAACAGTCATTGAAACCGGTTTTTCCAAATAAATATCCTTACCGGCGTCCACTGAATTTATCGCTTGCAAAGCATGCCAATGGTCTGGTGTTGCAATACACACAGCATCTACATCTTTATCATCCAACAATTTACGATAATCCTCATATCTTGCAACATTCGAATCCAACTGTTCATTCATTTTAGGAACCGGACGTCCTTTAGGTAAGAAGAACCGAGTATTCACTTTTTCATATTGACGATACAAATAAGGCTTATACAAATCGCACAAAGCAGTTACTTTAACATCCGGCACTTTCAAAAATGCCTCCAATAACTGGCTACCACGATTACCTACACCAATAAATCCCATTCTTACACGATCATTCGCTCCCAAAATACTTTTTTTAGCATCAATCGTAGGGAATCCCATACCAACAGTCAAACCGGCAGCAGCTAAAGATGTTTTCTTTATAAAATCTCTACGTGTTGTACTCATAATCTTAACTTTAAATTGCAATACCTAATTTTACTTGCTAAAATTTACTTTAAATCCCTTCTTAACAGCCGTATGAGCCGCTTTTTTTGCAGCCAAGGCCTCCTCTTCTGATAGTTCAGAAGGTTTGTATTTAATTTTCAAAGCCGATTCTTTAAACAAAGTCTCATACCATACGCATGCTGCAGCATATCTTCCCAATACGTTAAGATGGAAACCGTCTCTGTTTACCGATTCTCCATTTGTTTCTCTTAGCAATTGGATTGCATTTCCTGAAAAAAATATTTTTTTAATTTTTTCTTGTTTAGTTACTCGAGAAACATTCACATTTATGGAATCAAGCATCTCTCGTTGGTCGTTATGATAATACTTAAAACCTTTGTGTTCAGAATAAACTGGATAAGCCCATGTTTGGTGGAAATAGATTTGAAAATTCCAGTTCAACTCATTTTTAAGAAAAGAAATAATTTCTTTTATATATGGGTAATAAGAATTGCACATTCCTTGCAAGTGGCTCACTTGTTGAATTGAAACACAATTCCATTTTTCATCATCAATAAAATCGTTCAGGTTGACCATTCTTGTAGTCGTTCGTTCTCCTAAAACACTTTTTATATAAGAATACTCCTTTACCGACTCTTTAATGTTATTTGCATGGCGTTCTAATGAACACCCACCTTTTACGATGTTTCCATATATTAAGCATTTATTCTGAGATTTAGCTATCGTATCCAAATACTCCATTGCATCGATACTGAAACTATTTCCTATTGCCAATACTCTTAATGTATCTGTAGAATTCTTAGCAAAGGCACAGATTGTCACAAAAGATAATCCAAGCACTATATTAAATAATCTTTTCATATTCATTTAATTAAAAATTCTATTTATCTGATTCAACGGGAACTAATAATATAGCATCAGCAAAAATAGGTCCTGTAGATGCATCACCTAAAATTTTAATTATTGAATTACCAAATCCTTTTTCGAACGAGTATTTACCGAGACTCACCCAAGAAGTTTTACTCAATTTAGGATCTATCTCTGCCATCTTTTTGCCATCTTTACATTGTATCTCAAAAACCATCTTACCAGGCATACTATCATCTGAAATATTGGTACAATAGAAATAAACTTCGTAAACACTTGCTTCTTTTACAACCGGTTTAAACGACAAATGAGAACTACCGCCGGTATTAGGAGACCAAAGGAAACTATTCTTATAATGAGCACCTATTTGTTTACTCCAACCACCTGATCTACTTATCTTATCGATATCGGCATCATCTACAAGAATTTCTGCAATAGAGCCATCCAGATAAGGATTGTCTTTTAAAATGTTTCGAAGTTTGGTTACATCTATTTCCTGCACTCTACATTTTTGATCTATTGCCAAAGTTGCAGCCACACCGGCAGATTGTCCCAACACCATAAACACCGGTTCCATACGAATAGAACCATAAGCTATATGTGAAGAAGATACACAAACGGGAACCAATAAATTGGAACACTCTTCGCGCTTTGGAGTAATACTTTTATAGGAAATAAAATAAGGTTGAAAACCATGATATTCCACATCTCCTTCATTTTTCACCATACCATTAACAACAACACGTTGACAATTGTGTGAATCCATTCCATAAGCTGCCATACCGATTGCGTCTCCAACAGATTCTTCTCCCATACAGTTCTTTTGGGTCATAATATATTCACCATTCATTCGTCTTGCTTCACGAATATATAACTGTGTTGGAAAATTGCCATTATCAACAAACTCGTCTTTTGCCCAACCATATTTCAAAACTTCATTTCTCAATTCAATAGGAACACGTTCATCATGAGTTAGAAAATACATCAATCCTTTTGTATAATCTACATGCTCTTGCCAGATACGTTCTCTTGTTTCATAATTCCCATCAGGATAATCATAATTCATACCTATCATATCTGTTGAAAGAGGCCCTTTATTATTCACATCATATTTGCCTTCGTTTACACCCACATCTTTTATAAGCAAATAATTTGCGATGTTAGAATCCATCTTCTTCATAGCTCTGGCCAACAGCTCATATTTATCAGGATCATAATTATCTGGTTTTACAAAAGGACGTGAATTGTTTTTATCATCTGAAAGACACAAACGAAAATTATAAGCTTGTATCAATTGGTCTCCTTTGCCTATCTCATTCAATTTTTGATTTTGAATACCCCAACATAAACCACTTTTAGGATCTCCTTCAACACGATAAGGGTCAACTCCATCAGGGAATTGATGCCAAATTGACATTTGAGAACCATTCAATGTTTCATCGTATTTACCATTGTCTTCACGACCAATGAAATAAGAAACTCCCGATTTTGCCATTAAATCTCCTTCATAAGAACAATCGATATATTGTTTTGCCTCGATTTGAAGTAACTCTCCTTCGTCCGGATACCGGGAATCTTCCAGTGCAATAGATTTGATAACCGTATTTACCACATTGGCCTCTACTATGCGTCTGTAATAAATCACATCGATATTTGCATCCTTCACATATTGATCCATTAGTTTGAAAGCTGCGCTTGGGGCAAATCTCCATTGTTCAAATTTCCCATAATAACGACCAAGATCACGATAAAATTTACGTGCAAGGCCTGTTATTGCAAATTTGTTTCCAATATCAGTAGCTCCCAGGCCACCTGTAGTCATTCCTCCGAGATATTTTCCCGGTTCAATAATTACAACCGATTTCCCCATTTTTTTTGCCGAGTATGCAGCAATCACACCTGAAGCAGTTCCTCCGTATACACAAACATCATATTTTTTAATATCTCCATTTGTTTCGTGACTATTACAGGATATAAAAAGACATACCAGTAACAAACACGAACTAATCATTTTTTGTATCATAATATTTAGCTTCATTTAATTAGTACCCATTATTTTGCTTTATGGCAGTATTCGTTTCCATTTCTGTCAAAGGAATCGGCCATAAGTAATCTCTATTCGGATTAAATGTACGGTTATCGACTAACCGCATTTTATATTCAGAAGATTCGCCTGGTTTAGCAATTATGCTATCATCATAATAAGCATTCCCATATGAATCTATTCTGGGAGGCTGTTCCGGATATCCTTTACTCATCCTTCCCAATAAAGGTTGATTCATAACATCTTCTGCTATTCCCCACCTTCTGATATCAAATAACCGGAATCCTTCCGATGCTAATTCGTATTTACGTTCACGACATACGGCATAAAATAATTCTACTGGATCTGTTGTTGTAATACCTGGCATTTTAACCGATTCCCGACCTCTCACTTTATTTATAGCATCTAATACCGACTGATCGATCTCTCCTGCCTTTATTTTCGCTTCAGCATATATTAACAGAACTTCAGCATAACGAATCACAATAGCATTTGTTTCACATAAATTAGAAGTTAGTCGGTCTTCTACATTCGCGTATTTTCTCCAGCAGATTCCCGTATAAGTGGAATATGGATTACTGCTGTTATTCGCGTCTTTATTTGCTATACGTGTAGGGGTTTCTGTCAGATAATTCCATATTAGTATACTATCTGCATGTGTTTCAAATTGATATCCTAGAAATTCTGAGCCGGGAACAGCAATTGTATAATATAAACGGGGATCTCTGTTTTCCCAGGGTTTTTGAGGATCATATAATGGAGATTTATCAATGGGCAATCCGTCTATACATTCATATGAATCGGCCATCTGATAGGCAGGTTTCTTATTTGTAAAGCCACCGGCAGTTCGTGAACCTATTAATCGATACATCGTATGTACTTTATCCGGATTCATATATTGAATGGAAAATATAATTTCTTTGGAACTTTGGCCATCTTTCCTAAAAAGAAGAGAATAATCGTCTTCCAAACCATATAAATCGCCTTCCATTGCCATCACCCCTGATGCTGCGGAGATCGCCTCCTGCCATCTTTCATTATATAAGGCAATCCGCGCTTTTAAAGCTAATGCGGCACCTTTTGAAGCTTTACCGGAAAGGGGTTTATGTTCTTCCGGCAATATATCTGCCGCTTCTGTCAACTCCTGTAATAAAAAATCGACAGTAGTCGATTTGGGGGTATTCGCTACTTGAGATGTTTCTAAAGATACTACATCTAAAATAAGAGGGACATCCCCAAACAATTCTATTAAGTTGGAGTAATAATAAGCCCTTAAAAATTTGGCTTCTGCTTCAATTTTATCATATACGGCCGGAGATACGTTTTCTTTGCCTCTATTCATATTGTTGATCAAAAAATTACAACGTGCGATACCTTCGTAAAACTCTGTCCAATATAATGCAGCTATTTTATTAGAAGGAGTGCCTGCCCCTTGTCCCATTTTTAACAAATCATTGGCATCTCGTTCATATCCTATGTCTGATGCACAATCATATGCAAACATAAAAGGCATATTATTCCACTGAGTCCAAAGAATATTATAACAGCCAGTAAGAGCCATTTGCATTTCATTTTCATTCCTCAAAAAAGATTCATCCGAGGGAGCGTCCAGTGGTTCTTTATCTAAAAAGTCCACACAAGACAATGTGCTTAAAATAAGCAACAAACTAAAAATATATATATTTATTTTTTTCATCATTATCATATTATTAATGAATAACTAAAATCTCACTTGTACACCAAACGATACTACTTTACACATAGGATAGAAATTGCCTATACCGACAGGAGCTTCCGGGTCATATCCTTCCCAAAAATCAGTAAAAGTCAATAAATTTTCGCCACTTAAATAAAACCTGACATTATCCAAATAGATCTTTTTAGCAATATCTTTCGGTATTGTATATCCTATTTGAATATTTTTCAATCGTACGTAAGCTGCACTTTTTTTCCAGAATGAAGAATGCTCGGTATTATTCACAGTATTAAAATACAACCTTGGAAAGGAAGCATTTCTGTTTGTTTCTGTCCAATAATCTTTATGGATTTCCATGGCAGTACCTCCCACATAAAATGGCATAATACCCTGTCCGTATAAATACCCATCTCTTTTTCCGACACCTTGTAAAAGCATACTGAAATCTATACCCTTATAATCTGCAGCAAGAGACAATCCAAATGTAAAACGAGGAATCTGATTTCCTATAACAACTTTATCATCATCATTAATAATACCATCATTGGCATCCGGAATGCCATCGTTATTGGTATCCACCGTTAGTTGATCTTTATATTTGATATCTCCTGGAGCGAATCCGGTAAATTGTGTTGCATATTTATAGCTTCCATCACTATTATAATCTTCCGGTTGGATATACCCGATAGCCTCATAGCCATAAATTGCATTTATAGGAGCACCTTCTCTTATGATAGTCAGTCCAGGTGGTGTATTACCTCTTGTTACTTTATTACGAACATCCGATAAATTAAAAGCAATCCTATAATTGAAATCACTGATTTTATCCGCATAAGAGATATCTATATCCCATCCTTTATTTTCAACTTCTGCCATATTTTGTACCGGCTTGGATACCCCTGCCGATAGAGGTATATCTACTTCAAAAAGAATATCTTTTGTTTTTCTATAATACCAATCGGCTGTCACATTTAATTTATTCCATAAAGTAACATCCAATCCTACTCCTGTCATTGTTGTGGTTTCCCAAGTCAACTCTTTATTTGCCATTTGCGTTATTCCGGCTCCGGAAGTAGAAACTCCATCAAATACATAAGGAAGTCCTAAGGAAACATATTGGAAATAAGGATAATATCCTGTAGCATCCTGATTACCTAACTTTCCCCATGATGCTCTTAGTTTCAAATTATTCAAGACACCCTTCATCTTTTCCATAAAAGACTCTTCAGAAATACGCCATCCTACCGAAAAAGAAGGAAAAGCTCCCCATCTTTTATTGGATGCAAAACGAGAAGTCCCATCATATCTTAAATTAGCTTCAAATAAATATTTCCCTGCATAATCATAACCTAAACGGCCAAAATAAGAGCGTAAAGAAAGTTCGCCCCCTGTTCCGGTATTTAGTTGCCCGTCCGTACCACCTGCATTCAATACAGGATATTCAGGATAGATATAATTTTTACGTGTTGCCGTTACATTCGTATATTCTATTTGTCTTTGTTCATAACCAAATAATATTGTAAAACCATGGTTCCCAAAACTTCTGGAAGCCGTACCTGTCAATGTTACCTGATTAGTCAGCCCCTTCTGTATATATTCAATCAATGATGACTGAGTAGGATTTGTGTAAGCAACTGAGCCATCCGGATTATATGAAGTGACAGCTTTATTAAATGTAGATCTAAAATTTTGATAATAATTAGCATTATAATTTCCTTGAACTACAATCCAGTCTAACGGTTTATAGGTCAATCCTAGATTTATTATAGCAGAAGGATCTTCTTTCTTCTCAAGCCCTCCATCTTTGGCAAATGCAACCGGGTTATCTCCATTCCATCCTTGTCCCCATTGTCCATTGGATAATACGGATTGCTGGGTTGCCGGTACACGTATAGCCCATCTAAAAGCTTCCGTTCCGGTGCGGGAAGGTTGATATCGCTTATTCATACCCAAAAAGATATCCAATTGAGCTGAAAGATTCCGGTTAATTTCATAATCTGTATTTAAACGCATCGTATACCGTTTGAGTTTGAGATTTTCAATAAGTCCGTTTTGTTCTAAATATCCAATACCGCCAATAGCCTTCACTTTTTTTGTTCCACCAGATAATATGATTTGATGATTTTGCATAAATCCGTCATTCGACATTAACTCATCCAGCCAGTCCGTATCCGGATAATTATCAGGATCAGTAAGCCTTTTCGAAGCATATTCATTAATATACTCTTCCGTGAAATTAGTCGTTATCCCAGCATTGGTGTTAGCCACATTTAATAGCCTCATATGGTCTAAAGCGTTTACCTTTTTAGGTGTTTTAGTGGCAGATTGCCATCCTACCCATCCATTATACGACACAGACAAACTTTCCTGACTCGCCCTTTTAGTTTTAACCAAAATAACGCCATTAGCCGCCCGGCTACCATAGATGGCCGATGCTGCGGCATCTTTTAAAACAGATATCGATTCTATCCAACTGGGATCTAAACTATTGATCGGCATTTCTACTCCGTCTACCAATAATAAAGGATCCTGATTATTCAAGGTCGTAATACCCCTTATACGCATAGTTCCTCCATCGTCTCCCGGTTGTCCGCTGGTTTGCTGTATAGTCAATCCGGGGACTGCACCTTGCAATGCCATTGAAGTCTGAGAAACCTGACGTGTTTTTATTTTATCCATATCTACCGATACAACAGAACCGGTCAGATTTACTTTCTTTTGTATACCGTATCCCACAACAACTACTTCATCCAGAGTTTGTAAGTCTTCTTTTAAGTTAATAAGTAAATTTGTTTGGTCATTGTAGGTGATTTCTTGGGTTACATATCCGATATACGAAATTTGAATGATATTTCCCTTCCGGATATTTTCTAACGTAAATTTTCCATCTATATCCGTAATAGCACCATTGGCACCTCCTTTAACGACTACATTCGCTCCGATAATCGGTTCTCCTTTCGAATCAAGGATTGTTCCTGTTATTTTTCTTCCGGTCTGCTGAGAAATAGTCGATATATTGTTTTTAGTCAGAATGATATGACTCCCTTCTACCTTGTAGATAATGTTTGTCCCTTTAAAAATATTATTCAACACGGATGCAACCGTTTCCTTATCCGCATAGATAGAGATATTTTTATTTGTATCAACGTTTTTTTTATCGTACACAAATAAATAATCGGTTTGTGACTCAATCTCATTGAGAACTTCAATGATTGCTGTATTTCGCTTGACCAATGAAATTTTCTCATTTTGAGAACTTACATTTCCTGCCAATAGCGAAAAGACAACCCCGAATAGTAGAAAAGTGGATATCTTCATCTTTCGTTTTAGATGTTTTTTACTTGAAAAAGGTATTAGAAATAAATTATTTATCATACTTTTGTAAATGATTAAAGGTTAATACTGAGATTTAAAAGTCGTAGTTGCAGCAAGTCTCATGTTAGCTTATGTCCGAAGATTGTCCCCACTCTCTTCGGACACTTTTTGTATCACGTTTATGAACTATCCATCATAATTTGAATCTTTAGTATTTACAATTTTATTTAATGAGAATGGTTTTGTCTTTTTCATCTCTGTCGAAAGAAAATTTCACGTCTTTCTGTAACACTCTCAATGCATACTCTATCCCATCGCTTTGTCGGAATTTTCCGGTACAATGATAGTTTAATACTTTGGTATTCTCTATTTTGATATGTACATCATAATATAGCGAGAATTTCTCCATCAATGTCTCAAACGGCACATCATCCAAGTAGATTTGGCCATCTTTCCATCTAAAGCGGTCGGGATTGTCTATTGCCTGTTTGCGTAATAAACCGTCTACTTCGCTCACTTTCCCTTTAGTTTTGAGAATGATATGATTTTTTTCATTCGCTTTAGAGGATATATCTATTGATCCATTGAGCAGGGCTGCTTCGAATGTATTAGCTTCGTGGTCGTAGGCATACACGTTAAAAGTCGTACCCAATACTTTAATGTCATACTTTTTAGTCTTTACAATAAAAGGTTTCCGGGTATCTTTGGCGACCTCGAAGAAGCCTTCTCCGTTCAGTTCGACTTCACGCGATTTGCTACCGAAGGAAGTCGGGTAGGTAAATGAACTGTTGGAATTCAACCATACTTTAGTCCCATCTTCCAAAATAAGTTGCACACGCTGTCCGGCAGGAACCAAGACAGCTTGCAGACCTTCCGTATCTTCTGACGGCATATTGAGTAACGTCCATGAAAGAGTAATTAATAATGCGAGGGATGCTGCGATACCAGCAAACTTCCATAAATTAAAGGAACGTTTTCGGTTGAAGGAAACGGACTGGCTTTCTGTCAATTTATAATTGACTAATATCGCATTCCAGATCATGCGTTCTTTCAAGTACTCATGGTGGTTCTCTGTCGATGCTTCCGCCCAGTCCATGATCTGCTTCTCTTCTTCCAGAGTTGTATTCCCTCTGAAATATGTATGTAATAATTCTTTTTCCACTGTTATCCGATTGGAGGTTTTAGTTCCTCCTCATTATAATAACACGCTTTACAAGAAATACCCTAAACTATAAAGATTTTTTTTATGAAAATCCACCGTCATGTACTACAACGAGCAATCAATTCTATTTTCGATAACGCCGAAAAAACAAATCAGAAGCAATCTAAAAAGATCAGTAGCGGTAAATAATCCTTTAAGCGTAAACGTAATATTTTCTGTGTTTTGGAAATATGATACTCTACGGTTTTGATGTTAATGTCCAACTCTTCGGCAATTTTCCGGTTAGTTTTGTTTTCAAATCTGCTTTTCCTGAAAATGAGGCGGCTTTGCTCCGGCAGTTCGCCCAATGCCTTACGGATGATTTCCCGCATTTCAGTTGTGAACAGTTCTGAAGGATCACATGATTCTAAGGAAGAAATACGAAAATTCAATTCCCTCACACTATGACTAAGCAACAGTTCCTCCGCTTCCGTTTTTACATCCAGATGCCGTAAATGGTTTAATGCCTTGTTTTTTACCGAAGTAAGAATATAAGCTGGAATATTCGTGTCGGATGGAAGTTCATGGCGTTTCTCCCAATAGTGCATCATCGCTTCCACATAAATGTCTTCGCTGACAACCCTGTCACGTATATAGGAATTGGCAAACAAGGTAAAAGGCTCTTTGTACTTCTCAAAGAGTATGGAAAATAATCTCATATCTGTCTGTTGCTCTTCCATAAGTAATGCAAATGTAATAAAAATGGTTCATCCGACAAATATGTAATTCTTATCATAAAAAACTGCGCAGCCTCCTTTCGGAAACTGCGCAATACCTATAGAATAAGAAACTCTTTTTCCCTTCTTCAGATTGTTTATACGATGTTCTATATATTCTTTAATCGTAACATATTTGTTACTTTTAAAATTGCCCTCTAATTTTTCTTTTAATTGGGGACACGTATAAATATTTATATCAGGAATATTCCTTAATTATTCTTGATACTCAGAAAGAACAAATGCTAATCGTTGATTTAAAATCTTGGCATCATTTCTACAAACAACCTTTCCATTATCAAATTGAAATAAGCCATCAATTTCATGCTCAATTCTAATATACCTTACTACTCTTTCATGAGTGATAGCTAAATAAATCGCATAATTTTTCTAACAGTCTGTCTTATTTTCAAGACTACAAAATGAAGTGTTGCCGTAATCTTTAAATTTTTGCAACAAACAAAACGACAAACAATATTGCTTGTACATAAATAATTTGTCAGTTTTTTTAAAGATTAAAAAAAGAAGTGAAGGATAAAAGTATGCAAGCCATTTATTTACAACCTATTATGGTTAGTGATTCCGGAGCGATTCGAACGCTCGACCCACGCCTTAGAAGGGCGTTGCTCTATCCAGCTGAGCTACGGAACCAGCCTTATTTGCGGTGCAAAGGTATTATTATTATTTTAATATGCAAAATCTTCACATAGTTTTTTATTAGAAAGGATAGCCGACTGCGAAATGCCAAGCGAAATTATTTTTAAAATTAGGATTTGTTATTGCCCAACGTTTCGATCCTCTCTCCTGAGGATTATATACTTTCATCCCCGTATCTAAACGAAGCAAAAAGAAATCGAAGTCCAATCGAAGTCCTAACCCATAAGAGACCGCAATTTCTTTATAAAAACGAGAAAAATCAAAATTACCTTCTTTCTGATCTTTATAAGGACGAATCGTCCATATATTTCCCGCATCTACATAAGCTGCCATCTCGAATTTCCAAAACAGCTTAGTTCTATATTCCAAATTCAAGTCCAAACGAATGTCTCCAGCTTGTAATGCAAATGAAGTAGTATCTGTTAGCGCCATACTCCCTGGTCCCAACTCACGAACAGACCATCCACGGACACTATTTGCCCCACCCGAAAAATAACGCCGTTCAAAAGGTAGCATTTTTGCATTTCCATATGGAAAAGCAATTCCTATTCCCACATGGAAGGCCAGTTTATTTCTACTATCCAAAGCAATCCCTTTACTAAAGTCTATATCTCCTTTCACAAATTGGGCATAATTAATACCAAATAGTTTATAACGTCCTTCCGAATCTTTATGTTCTCCGGTTATATGAGAAAGTGCATTCAACAGATTGCCGGCTAACTCAACAGACACGCGCAACGAATGTGTATTACGTTGACGGTTCTGAGGAGTAAAATTACTAAAGGAATAAGTATAGCCAGATCCTACAATAAATTGATCCGAATAATTATACAATGCCGTAGAAGCAGGAAGACTACTCTTAAAGTCTGCATCAATTTTCGGCAAATAAACATAATCTATATCCAACAATTTGAATGTATGACGGGCCTGGGAATTTGATCTGTCTTGCCAGATATAACTCCATCCTCCAGAAAGAATAGCCCGTTCGTACTCAGGACGTGTCTGCCTGTTATAACTTACTTTCAATTCTGTTGAAGCACGCAGTTTACGTCTGAAATTTTCTGAAAGGAAAGGAAAGACAAAACGGGGAAACAAAATAGAAGCTTCACCTCCTAACTCCCAGTAGTTAGCAAGTCCACTGCCTTTCTTTCCCGACAATGATTCATAGGCTCCACGAATTTTAGTAGAAAATGTTTCTGACCCCTTAAACAAATTCCTGTGCAGATAATTCAAACTCGAAGCAAAACCAAAATCTCCGGCAGAATTAGTACCTTCCAAATCCACTCCGAACCCTTGTGATTTTGTAGGAGACGTCAAAATAATACAATTCAATTTCATTGTATCCTGTTCCTCCAATTCGGTAAAACGTATGCTAACATTCTTCAATGCGCGTAATGCTGCAAACGAAGAATAAGTCTGGTCGACATTACGTTCACTGAATAATTGCCCCGGTGCTAAATAAACACTTTTACGTAAAACCGATGGACGGATTGAATGCCCATTCTTCCCGTACAAAACATTAATTTCTCCAACTTTAACAGAGTCTGTCCGGGTAAATATAGATTCATTTTCCGATATCCCTATTGGATTATAATCCGTTACAACTGTTACATCTTTAATATAATATTGTTTATGGGGACTTTCTATCACAGAACCATCCGCCAGAACACGACGATATGGTTTTAACAGCATCTCCAGATCAACTACATTCCGATTAAAAGCACTGTCCGCCACATAGACCAAGTTATCCCGGTTAAAAGCATAATAACCACGACGTCTTAATAATGAAGTGATGCGTTGACGTTCCTTATCCAATTCGTCACGATCAAACAAAGCACTATCTTTTATTAATGACGTGTAACCTTCAGGAGCCGGACGAAATGCAGAAGCCAACTTTGGTCTGCGTGGTGCTTTCATATGAGCAATACTGTCTATTTTGGGGTCATCTAAGCGAGATGTATAATTCCGTATACGATAAGGCTCATTTGATTTAATATGATAAGTGACCTCTGCTTTTTTTCTTCTTGACGTATCAATTGTTGCAGCTACTTCCACATTAATGTATCCTTTGTTGACAAAAAACCGTTCTAACTGGGCAACAGATTGGTATACTAACGTAGTATCCATAATAACAGGAGCCTCTCCGATACGACGCAATTGCTTATTTATCCATTTCTTTTCATTACGGCCAGACCAATCGTATACATAAAGCTGCCATTTCATAAGGCCAAACACCTTAAAATTGGGTTGTTGCCTTAGATAAGCTTTTAAATCAACAGGCTTATAATTCTTATTATCCGACTCTATTCTGACTTTATCCAACAGATACTCACCATCATTCACATATTTCGTGGAGCTGCAAGACACTAGCAACATCACAAAACCAAGGAGAAATAATATATGTTGGGGTTTATTCATCATCCGACCATTTACGCCGCAAATGTACTTGAATTTAAATAATTTCGCGTACTTTTGCTTTGTAAAAAGAGTAAAGATGCTGAGCAAGAATAAAATAAAGTACATACATTCATTAGAATTAAAGAAATTCAGGAATGAATACAACACATTCGTAACCGAAGGCAATAAACTCGTTGCAGACATGATGCCTTTTTTTGAATGTGAGTTACTGTTAGCTAAACCTTCATGGATGGCAACACAAGGAGATTTGCCAGCCGGAGAAATAATAGTTGCTGATGACGAAGATATACGAAAAGCCAGTTTCTTAAAAAGCCCACAGGATGTAATCGCCATATTTAAACGTCCGGTTTGGGATATTGAAGAAACAAATCCTGAAAAACAACTAATTCTCGCTTTAGATAACATACAAGATCCCGGAAATTTAGGCACAATCATTCGATTGGCCGATTGGTTCGGAATTGAACATATCGTATGTAGTACCGATACTGTTGATGTTTTCAGTCCTAAGGCAGTACAAGCAACTATGGGAGCACTTGCTCATGTAAAAATTCATTATACAGATTTAAAAAACTATTTAGCCAAACAACGAACCAAGTCTACATTCATATATGGAACCTTCCTTAATGGGACAAATATGTATTCAAAACAATTGTCCGAAACAGGAATTATTATCATGGGAAATGAAGGAAATGGCATTCGTCCTTCCATAGAAGCATTCATTAATGAAAAGTTATACATACCTAATTATCCGGAAGGCAGAGAAACTACCGAATCATTAAATGTAGCAATCGCTACCGCTGTTGTTTGTGCAGAGTTCCGTCGCCGTCAGGGGAGAACCGTTCAATAGCACTAATCGTACCGGCCTTTCTTTTTCCACTTGTAAAGAAACTTTGATCAAGTCTAAATAAGAGAAAATAAATTCCTTTCGGGAAAAATTAGAATTTCTCCCGAAAGGAATTGAAATTAGATCCGAATATATCTGTTTTTCTTGACTAGAGACCGGAACTAAAATACCATCATAAAATTCTGTTCCGGCAATTTCTTCCGTCAATGGATAAAGCCCCATATAAAGACCTTCATCCGTTAGTTCCAGATAATGCATCTTATAAACCTGATGACAATAAATATAGTGCGAAGCGATTCTACGCATACTATCTATTGGATTTACTTAACCGAATTGTTTTTCATCTCCGGCGCAATCATGACATAATTATATTTCATCAATGAAATGCTGTCCAGATAAACTTTATAATAACAAGAGTCTGTATTATTCATTCGGATATAGCCATAAACACGCTTTATCTTACTGGTAGGCAATGTTTTCAACACAGTTTCCGAATAACCATCATGGAGTATTTTATTATTAACTGTTAATATGGTATCTCCCTGAACGGCACTTAAACGCACTTCCGGATAATTCTTTATGTTTTTGCCTAATCCCCATACATTCATTCCTAAAACAAACGTACTTCCTGAAAAATATCTTTCTTTCGGCTCCAAATCAAAGATAACCCCATTAAAGACAGCCTTCGGTTGCAATGTTAAGAAAGGACGACGTGGCCAGATATTAACAGAATCCTGGTTTGTTACAGGTGCAACATCCGACTGAATATCTCCCAAATCAGCAATCCTTTTATCCAGATTTCTTATTACACGGTCATAAACATCCATGTAAATATCCAGATTTTTCCCGTACCACACCAAAGAACTATCATATGTTGCCTGCGAAATATTATGTTTACGAAAAACGGATTGATATAATGCTTCCTTCTTTGCATCATCCTGATAGGTTGTATAATCAATGCCTATCATTGCTTCTGCCAGTTGCATATCAATCATGACCTTCTCCATCTCCTTTTCAGAAAGAATGCCATCGGGTACTTTACTACAAGCAATTAATAAAGTTGTAGTCAGCAACACAACACTATATCTATACAATAGATTCCGCATTTATTTTTTTTCGTCTTTTGACAAACTGGCAGACAATGTATGTCGGTAAAAAATTAATAACAAAAAGACCCCTACACATATCGCAGAGTCGGCAAGATTGAAAATAGGACGGAAAAATATAAATTCTTCACCGCCCCAAACAGGTACCCATTCCGGAAGAATTGTATTAATCAATGGGAAATAAAACATGTCGACCACCTTGCCGTGCAGCCATGAAGCATAACCTCCTCCTTCTGGCATAAACGAAGCAATCTGGCCAAAACTATGGTCAAATATAACGCCATAAAAAACAGAATCGATAATATTACCTACTGCTCCGGCAAATATCAAAGAGATACAGGCTATGTAACCAAATTTATACTTTTCTTTCACCAGCTTATACAAGTAATAGCCGATAAAACCAACAGCAATAATACGGAAAACCGATAAGAATAATTTGCCTATCACTTCAATTCCAAAAGCCATTCCGGGATTCTCGGTAAAGTACAGATAAAACCAAGGGGTAATCTCTATACTTTCATGCAACTGCATATGTGTCTTAATCCAGATTTTCAGGGCTTGGTCAAGCAGAAGGAGCAGTATTATAATTAACACTGCTCCCCAACCTTTAGAATATTTCATCTACTTAGCACCTCCTTGTTTAGCTTCAATACTTAAAGTTGCATGGGGTACAGCACGAAGTCTTTCTTTAGGAATCAGTTTTCCTGTTTCACGACATATGCCATATGTCTTATTCTCTATACGAATCAAAGCAGCCTGTAAATTCTGTATGAATTTCATTTGGCGTTGTGCCAAACGGCCAGCCTCTTCTTTCGATAACGTCGCGGCTCCCTCTTCCAGCACTTTAAATGTAGGAGATGTATCAGCAACATCATTTCCGTCAGAATTCGTAACACCTGCTCTCAACAATTCGTAATCCCTTTTAGCAACATCCAGTTTGTCTAATATAATAGAACGGAACTCTTCCAGTTCTGCGTCCGAATATCTAGTTTTTTCTGCCATGGTTCAAAATTTTTAGGTTCGACAATAACTCTTTATATATATCAGGGGTAATTCAACCGTTACAGTCCAAATATACATACTTTATTAAATATATATGGTATCCGACTTCTCTTTTTCATTAAAAAATCACACCTTTTCTACTTTCACCGACAATTTAAAATCTTCAAAATCCAGTTCTGTAGCATCGCTAATCACATCTACGATTTCAACCGATACTGCAAGAACTTGATTTGCAATATATATATTGTATTCTTCAACCGCAGCATCCATTTCATCGGTAGAAAGTATAGTTACATTCACTTTATCCGTAATATCAAAACCGTTGCTTTTACGAAGATTTTGAATACGGTTTACCAATTCGCGAGCCAAGCCTTCCTTCCGCAGACTTTCAGTAATCGTAATATCCAAAGCAACAGTCAGACGACCTTCATTTGCAACCAACCAACCAGGAATATCTTCTGAAATAATTTCCACGTCATCACGTTCAATCAAAGCTTCCTGCCCGTCTACCTTCAAAGTATATGTACCGGTATTTTCAAAAGCACTGATATCCTCCTGGCTCATTGCTTGAATTGCAGCAGCCAGGCTCTTCATTATTTTACCATAACGCGGACCTAATTTTTTGAAATCCGGTTTGATCTTCTTTACCAGAATACCTGCAGCATTACCAACAAACTTCAGTTCTTTTACATTCACTTCGTTTAATATCAAATCTTTTACAGCTTCGATACTTTCCTGTTGATGCGCATCAACAACCGGAATCATAATTGTCTGCAGCGGCTGGCGTACTTTGATATTCACCTTACGACGCAGAGCCAACACCATTGATGATACACTTTGTGCCATCTGCATACGTTCTTCCAGATTCTTGTCAATCATTGCTTCGTTTGCAACCGGGAAAGTAGACAAATGAACAGATTCTACACTTTCGCGTCCTGTTACAGCTATCAAATCATGGAACAGCTGATCCGCATAGAACGGAGCTATTGGCGCCATCAACTTAGCTACAGTTTCCAGACAAGTATATAGTGTCTGATAAGCGGATAACTTATCGGCAGTCATTCCCCCACCCCAGAAACGACGGCGGTTCAAACGTACATACCAGTTACTCAAATTATCATTAACAAAATCGGATATAGCACGTCCGGCACGCGTAGGTTCGTATGCTTCCAGATAATTGTCTACATCTTTTATTAGTGTATTCAATAATGAAAGAATCCAACGATCAATTTCGGGACGTTGGTTTATTGCAATATCCGGTTCCGAATAATCAAACCCATCCACATTTGCATACAAAGCAAAGAATGAATATGTATTATATAGCGTACCAAAAAACTTACGGCGAACTTCTTCTATGCCATCTATATCAAACTTAATATTATCCCAAGGAGAAGCATTGGTAATCATATACCAACGTAACGGATCAGAGCCATATTGCTCTATAGTGGAGAATGGGTCTACCGCATTGCCTAATCGCTTAGACATTTTGTTTCCGTTCTTATCCAAAACAAGACCGTTGGAAACAACAGCTTTATAAGCAACACTATCAAAAATCATTGTTGCCAATGCATGCAGGGTAAAGAACCATCCACGTGTTTGATCTACTCCCTCAGCGATAAAATCGGCAGGATAAATTGTCCGGCTGTCAAATGCGTCTTTATTTTCAAACGGATAATGAATCTGGGCATAAGGCATTGCACCCGAGTCAAACCAAACATCAATAAGGTCTGTCTCGCGCTTCATCGGTTTTCCACTATCCGAAACCAATATTATATCGTCTACATACGGACGGTGTAAGTCAATTTTATCATAATTATCCTTTGTATATACTTTAGCTTTAAAGTCTTTATATGGATTACTTTCCATCAAGCCAGCCTTTACCGCTTTTTCTATTTCGTTATACAATTCTTCAACCGAACCGATACACTTCTCTTCGCTTCCGTCTTCCGTACGCCAGATTGGCAAAGGAGTACCCCAGTAACGGCTACGGCTCAAATTCCAATCCTGTAAATTTTCCAACCATTTACCAAAACGGCCGGCACCAGTACTTTGAGGTTTCCAGTTGATTGTATTATTCAATTCAATCATTCTTTCACGGCAAGCAGTTGTCTTGATAAACCAGCTATCCAATGGGTAATATAACACAGGTTTATCCGTACGCCAGCAGTGCGGATAATTATGTACTTGCTTTTCAATACGGAACACACGATTCTGCACTTTCAGCATCATACATATTTCTATATCCAGCGTTTCATCTTTATCTGTCTTTGCCGGATCATAAGCGTTTTTCACGAACTTGCCCTGAAAAGGATCATAATCGGAAGCATTCATCTGATTCTGAACAAATACTGAGTCCAAATCTTCAAGTTTGTAATACTTACCGGTCATATCCACCATCGGACGTTTGTTGCCTTCCTTGTCTACCATCATTAACGGAGGAACGCCTTTAGCTTTAGCTACACGGTCGTCATCCGCACCAAATGTCGGAGCAATATGTACGATGCCCGTACCGTCTTCCACTGTTACATAATCGCCGGTAATTACGCGAAAAGCACCTTCACCCGGATTTACCCACGGGATTAGCTGTTCATAATGCATACCTTCCAGTTCTAGTCCTTTCCATTCACCAACTACACTGAAAGGAACAAGCTTATCTCCAATTTTATAATCTGTCAATGCTATATCTGCAGCTTTCGGATTAAAATAAGCTGACAACAAATCTTTAGCCAATACGACCGTCATTGGCATTCCAGTATACGGATTAAAGGTCTGAACAGCTACATAAGTAATATTAGGGCCAACACAAAGAGCCGTGTTTGATGGCAATGTCCATGGAGTCGTTGTCCAAGCCAAAAAGAATGGATCACCAAACTGAGACATTTCCGGCTTCGGATCCAGAATGCGGAACTGAGCAGTACAGGTAGTATCTTTCACATCACGATAACAACCGGGTTGATTCAATTCATGTGTACTCAAACCTGTCCCTGCAGCCGGAGAGTAAGGCTGAATCGTATATCCTTTATATAATAAACCTTTCTTATATAATTCTTTCAACAGATACCACAATGTCTCAATATAACGATTATCGTAAGTAATATATGGATCATCCATATCAACCCAATACCCCATTTTTTGCGTCAGATCTTCCCACTCTTTGGTGAATTTCATCACATCCTTACGACATGCTGCATTATAATCTGCAACAGAAATCTTTTTGCCGATATCCTCTTTCGTTATACCCAAAGCTTTTTCGACGCCCAGTTCAACAGGCAAACCATGTGTATCCCATCCGGCTTTACGTTTTACCTGAAAGCCCTTCATCGTTTTATACCGGCAGAATATATCCTTAATCGAACGAGCAATCACATGATGAATACCGGGCATACCGTTTGCAGAAGGAGGACCTTCATAAAATACAAACGAAGGATGTCCTTCACGTGTTTCAAGACTCTTATGGAAAACATCTCCGTCTTTCCATTTCTTCAGCACCTCTTTATTTACGTTTGACAAGTCAAACTTCGAATATTCGGTAAATTTCTTACTCATATCGCGATATATTTATCTTGCTTCTAAAAAATTGCCGCAAAGTTAGTTATTTAATTCGATATTGACAACACAGAATGGCAGACGGTCATTTATCTTTCTACGGCCATAAGCAAAGCTATAACTTCCGAATAATTCTGATAACCGGAAGGTATATTATTACCCTTCAGAAACCAGTCGTAAAGAACATCCTGTGCATCGCCAATCAAAGGTTTATAACGGGACCGCCAATAATCAAGTTTTTGATTATACAGATTCCGGACTTCAGGAGAAATTGTATCTTTCCATTGATTAAACTCCTCTTCGTTAAGTAAAAGATATGCATTATTCAAGACATACGTAAGCAAGGCAAAATAAGCGGAAAAACGGATTTCCGGCACCAAAGAGCGAGAGCAAACCATAAATCCGTACAAATTCGCTTCTGCTTCATTGGCTATTCCCAATACGTGAGCCATCTCATGTGCATACGTAAAAGGATATTGTACAGGCAATAAATCGGGATTCAAATTATATTCATTGAAAAACGGGCCCATATATCCTAATACACCGACACCGCTCATCAATGGGGGAATTAACATAGGTTTCGGACGAAGATAACCTGATGGTTTTATCATACCAAATCTGTCAGACAAAGTGTCGTATCCTTTTTTCACTTCGGCAGATACAAGCGCCGTATCAATCTTATCGTAAAAAAGAAAAGATGTATTTAAAGAATCCGTATAATCAGAAAGAAACGATTTAAAATCTTCGGTAACATAAGGTACATACTGAACTTGTGCACGCGTATAAAAATCCGCACGAAAATAATTCAATCCCCAAGCCAGATAGAACCAAACGTACACCCATAACAAATACTCTATCATTCGGCCGATAGTAGACTTCCACGAATATTTCTGCTTATATGCGTAAACAGGAAACAAGAGAAGCCCAACTATACTTCCATAGATAAAACAATCTCCTACAGAGAAAGGAAACAAAGAAGAAAAGCGAGATAAGCCCCATGCTATCAAAGGATAAACCTGTCGTGCGTATACTTCAGCCACTCCCGGAAAAATCATTACACACCACACACCAATCAATCCTGTTGCCAGCAAAGGCCAACGAATGTATTTCCTAACGTTTTGTATAATCACCGAATGTTTACTTTGTTCAATTTAGCTGCCTATCTGAATCTGTTTAGTTGCCTATCCAAATCAAACAAGATAGGCAGCTAAATTAATTCTTACGAGATATTTTTATTTAATAACTTCCTTACTTCTTTTTCAGAAAGGTTACGACGCCTTGCGTAATCTTTCATTTGTTCCTCATCAATAGAACCGATCATAAAATATTGAGAATCGGGATGTGCAAAATACAATCCGCTTACCGAAGCTGTCGGATACATAGCCCCATTTTCTGTCAGGTGTACACAAATACGAGACATGTCCAACATTCCATCCAATGTATAATTAAGCAACTGATCAGGTAAAGAAGGATAGCCTATTGCCGGACGAATACCCTGGTATTTCACTCTAAACAAATCCGGTATTGAAAGTGATTCATCTGGAGCATATCCCCAGTATTCCTTACGTACTTTCTCGTGCAGATACTCGGCTGTAGCTTCGGCCAAACGGTCTGTTAATGTCTGCAGAAGCATAGCACTATACATATCTCCTTCATCTTCAAACTTATCCTTCAGATAGTCAGCCCCTGCGCCTGCCGTCACCACAAATGCGCCCAGATAATCTGTACGTCCCTCCGACTTCGGAAGTATATAATCGGCCAAAGACTTATATACATCATCCCTTTTTTTCGCTTGCTGGCGCAATACAGGAATGACTGTATCGCCCATAACTAAATTATCGCCATCGCTATTAGCCGGGAAAAATCCATATATAGCTTTACAATATTCTGCTTTCATTTCAACCAAACGGTCTAGCAAACGAACTGCATCTTGATACAGCTGCATCGCTTCGGCAGCCTTTTCCCTATCTTCTTCCGGAAAGGAAGCCAACCAAGAAGCACGGCAAGCATCACAACCGTGAATTTGCGTAATTTCAGCAAAGCGTCCGTTTAATTTCCAGGCGCTAAAGAAAAAAGTCCAATGAATATACGGTATAATCTCTTCAACCGGGATATAGGGGATTACATGAACTCCCGGATTTTCAGGAACGACCGGAGAATAATCTTTCCAATTAATCTTCTGGCCATTTGCACGTGCCTCTGTTAAAGACACTAACGTCTCTTTTTTATTTCCCATCGATGCCCGCAGACGCTCATATTCTTCATTCAACTCTGCAATATAGGCATCGTGTGTATTCGGATTTAATAATTTGGCAGCAATCAGAGGATTTTGAGAAGCATCCAGCACATGAATAACCGGATAATCATAATGTGGGGCAATTTTAACTGCTGTATGCAATTTGGATGTAGTTGCACCGCCAACCATAATAGGAATTCTTAATCCGGCTTTTTGCATTTCATCAGTCACATGCACCATTTCCTCCAAAGAAGGAGTAATAAGTCCGGACAAACACACCAAGTCTGGTTGTTCTTCTATGGCTTTTTTCACAATCACTTCTGCCGGTACCATAACTCCTAAATCAATAACCTCATAATTGTTACAAGCCAGAACTATAGAAACAATATTCTTGCCTATATCATGCACATCCCCTTTTACTGTAGCAAATACGACTTTGCCTGCTTTAGCCGAACCGGCAGCCGTTTTTTCCGCTTCAATAGAAGGCTGCAAAATAGCAACCGCTTTTTTCATCGTACGAGCTGTTTTAACCACCTGTGGCAAAAACATTTTACCGGCACCAAACAAATCTCCGACTTTATTCATCCCTCCCATTAACGGACCGTCGATTATATCTACAGCACGGGGATATTGTTTTAAAGCCTCTTGCAAATCTTCTTCCAAATGGTCGCCAATACCTTTTATCAAAGCATATTCCAAACGCTCATGTAATGGTTTATCACGCCAAGCTTCATATTTTTCAACTTCCACGCTATCTTTTTCCTCATGCAAATTTTGAGCAAAAGTAATCAGTTCTTCAGCAGCCTCCGGACGGCGAGCCAAAATCACATCTTCCAATAAATCACGAAAAGCAGGTTCAATATCTTCATACAAAACACTTGAGGAAGGATTAACAATACCCATATCCATTCCCTTACGGATAGCATGATATAAGAAAACCGCATGCATTGCTTCGCGCACATAATTATTTCCGCGAAAAGAAAAAGATAAATTACTAACCCCTCCGCTGACTTTTGCTCCCGGCAGGTTTGTCTTTATCCATTCAACGGCGCGGATAAAATCAAGACCATATCCGTTATGTTCTTCCATTCCGGTAGCAATAGCCAATACGTTCGGATCAAAAATAATTCCATTCGGATCAAAATCAATTTTCTCCCGCAACAAATGGTAAGCACGTCCACAGACTTCTATTTTACGTTCAAACGTATCGGCCTGTCCTTTTTCATCAAAAGCCATCACAACAACAGCGGCTCCTAACTGCTTAATACGGGCAGCATGTTTAAGAAAAACTTCCTCACCTTCTTTCAATGAAATAGAATTTACAATACTTTTACCTTGTACACACATCAAACCTTTTTCTATGACCTCCCATTTAGAAGAGTCTATCATGACAGGTACACGGGCAATATCCGGTTCGGAGGCTATCAGATTCAGAAATGTAACCATCTCTTTAACAGTATCCAACATTCCATCATCCATATTGATGTCTATCACTTGTGCACCGTCCTCCACCTGTTTACGAGCAATCGTCAGGGCTTCCTCGTAGTTACCTTCCTTAATCAGGCGAAGAAACTTACGCGACCCTGCAACATTACAACGTTCACCAACATTCACAAAGTTGTTTTCCGGCTTCACTTCAAGCAACTCCAGTCCAGACAACCACAAACAATCCGGTTTTGCTACCGGAATATGAGGTTTGGCACCTTTAATCAAATCTGGATATTTCGCAATATGGGCTGGCGTTGTTCCGCAACATCCACCCAGTATATTCACTAAACCATCTTCTATAAAAGGCTTAACATGCATAGCCATTTTTTCAGGAGTCTCATCATACAAACCAAAGCTGTTCGGTAGTCCGGCATTTGGATATGCACTGATATAATAGGGAGCATTTTTTGCCAACTCTGCCAGATAGGGTTTCATATCAGCCGCGCCAAACGAACAGTTCAACCCTACGCTTACAATATTTGTATGTTGTACAGATGCAAGAAACGCCATTAATGTTTGACCGGAGAATGTACGTCCTCCCTGCGCCGACAAGGTAAGAGATAGCATGATCGGCAAATCTTTACCCTTTTCTTTTAATACGGTCCCAGCTGCCTCTAAACCAGCTTTTACATTCAACGTATCGAATGTGGTTTCAAAAAGAATTATATCCACACCTCCATCAACCAGAGCCTCTACCTGTTCTTTATATGCTATATATAAGTCCATATAGGTAACAGCACGATAGGCAGGATCGCTTACATCGGGACTCATTGATGCCGTTTTATTTGTAGGACCAACAGAGCCTGCTACAAAAACTTTACGATCCGTATTTTCTGCCATAAAAGTATCAGCCACTTCTCTAGCCAGTATTCCGGCAGCAAGATTAATATCACGTACATACCCCTGCATGCCATAATCTTCCATAGAAATGGCATTGGCATTAAATGTATTAGTTGCAAAAATATCCGCACCTGCACTCAGATACTGGCGATGAATCGATTGTATCACATCCGGGCGGGTAATACAAAGTAAATCATTATTGCCCTTCAGTTGTTTGGGAAAATCAGCAAAACGCTCGCCTCTGTAATCTTCCTCCTTCAATTTAAAACCTTGAACCATAGTACCCATACCACCGTCCAATATCAATATACGCTCTCTAAGAAGCTTTAAAAATGTTTCTTTATTCATATACGCTCTATTCTTCTTGTATAAATATAACTATATCCTTTGCGAACCCAAACAACCGTAATTGCAAAAAACAAACGCGTTCCCAAAATCCACAAAGCCGGTATGCCTATTGCAGCAAATATAATTGTGTCTTCTAATAAAGAGTGACAAACTGCCAGATGATAATTTAACAAATTTCCCTCACTATAAGTTAACTGTTTATTATCCATTTGTTCAACCATAATAGCACCACCATACGCAAGCCCGATAACGTTACCAACCAGCCAAAGAAAAGCCGAATTTTCCGACAACCCAAAAACTTTCATCATTGGAGATAAAGCCGTTGAAAGTCCTTTCATCAATCTAAATTCATCTAAAACATAGTGCAGAATCATCAAAACCGTTACAATCAACAAAATAGAAACAAGCACCTTCATCGAACTAGTAAACCAAAGGACAAGTACTTCCAATAAACTGTCACACACAGCCGCGCTCTCTGTTGTTCCAACATGTCCCCAACCATCGTGCGGCATTACTTGATTGAGAAAAAAAGCGATGATAAAACTCATAACGAACCGTAAACCTGTCATTCCCCAAAAAGAAGAACCTGTTTTAGCCTGTACCGATGATTCTACCATTAAATTATGTGATGTAAGGCACATCAAAGCCAGAATTGTTGCTTCTCTTACACCTAAAGACATTGAACTGATTAATGCAATCGGAGCATACAAAGGGCTAAAGATACTGGTAATAAATACAATCGCTGTTTCACCCGGTAATCCAACAAAGGAGAATGCAGGAGCTAATAAAGCAGATATTTTAGCTAACAGGCCGGAATATTGTAACAAACGAACCAACAAAGAAATAGGCAATATTATTTTAAGTAGCCATATACAAGTTTTGGCTGCTTTAGGCAACGCCTTCTTAACACATTGCCAAATGCGGTTCATTGTGTTATTTCGCATTCTTCAGATATTATCTCTTAAAAGCACGATCCATTTCGCGTCGGTCATCACGCTCCTTTATCGAATCACGCTTATCATATTCTTTCTTACCTTTAGCAATAGCTATAATAATCTTTGCCAATCCTTTTTCATTTATAAACAGTTTGGTAGGAATAATAGTAAAACCACTGGTACGTACGGCGTTATCAACTTTACGCAATTCTTTTTTGGTAAGCAAAAGCTTACGATCCCTACGTGAGACGTGGTTATTATATGTACCATAAAAGTATTCGGCAATATACATATTCTTTACCCACAACTCTCCTTTATCAACAATACAGAATGTATCAACCAAACTTGCTTTACCTAACCGGATCGATTTTATTTCTGTACCAGTCAGCACAATACCGGCCGTAAACGTATCAAGCAACTCATAATCGAATGTTGCCCGTTTATTCTTTATCTGTATGTTGTTACTAATCTTTTCTTTCATTCCTGTATTCTTTTATCAATAACTCAATCCCGGCATCAAAAGTACCAGGATAAACTCTATAAGAAGTGGCGTAATTAATATGATAGCTGTTGTTATTGAAACAAATTTCAAACGGATATTCTCTTCTATCTGCATATATGGACCAGCACCTTCCCATACAATATATAGGGTATAAAGAATAAATATACGAAGAAAAAAGAATTCCGGCAAAAGCATCAATATAATATTCAATGCGAACATCAGAGATGAAGAATATCCTACAAAACGCTGGCACAATTTCATATCCTTTTCACGTTTAAATAAACCCTGCCAAAGCTCATTCAAAAAATAAGATGCCAAATAAAAACCACCAAAAGATGAAACTAATGTCTTTATTGAAGATTTTAGAGCTAATTCAATATCAAATTCTTTTCTTGTAAACAACACTCCTAAAAAAGCGGCAACTGTAACAAGCCCGATCAAAGGATAAACAAAACGGGATAAAAATTCATCATCTTTTTCATCTTTCTTTGCCAATAAATCCCAGGCCTTTGCCGGTTGTGTTATAATAGCTATTACCCACTGAAATATCTCTTTGTACATCTTCTTTTCTATTTAAAAAAGCAAAAATATAAAAAATATAAAGGATTCGTCTTCACTATTGCCTTTTTATTCATTGATTGGCAAGGCAACCATATCCGACGAAGTCCATATACAAGCCGTCGTATCGGAATTAAAACTACGTGGATAATTAAACTTGAATTTTAAACTATCCAACCCCGCATTCTTTTCTATTTCACCCGATTCCTTCACAAATTTCTCTAAATCTAAAGCAATTGGCAATGTATAGCGGGAACCTGTCATACCTGTCATATCTTCAGCCGTTGCCGTACGAAGATACAAGTTATAGACACGATTATTATTACGGTCAATAGTCGCTTCCTGTTTCGGATTATAGGTCAATTCAAAAAGAGTAGTTTGTCCATCCACATAATTACCATGTTCCGTAAAAAGAAAAAAACGATTTTTCAAATACATACTTCTCTGCAATGAAAAACTTATAAAACATTCATTATCCAATATACGGGTTGTATCTGTCAGGTTCGGAGATAAACCAAATACCGGAACCGGTTCATACTTTAATATTTCTGCCCTGTATTTTGAATACCCTGGCAAAGATTCTTTTGAAGCATGATCTATTGTATAATTCAACAAACAGCAATCTCCGGCTTTCAAAGCCATTGTATCCAGGGCTGGCGAATAAATAACATCACCTTCCCATAAACAAACGCCTAATTCCGGCTCTTCCTGAATAACACCTAATTGGCCTCCAAACGTCTGTTTATCTTCATCCTGGCCCATGCATGAAACCAGTAAAACCAGCAACGTAATCACACTATACCACTTACACATCTTCATCTTACACTACTATTTTCTCTGCAAAGGTAGTAAATAATAAGGAGAAATAGATAATATTCCCTATAATCAGGTATATACAAACCACTTAAAACAAAAAAGTCCTGACCCGGAATTTATTTTACCGGGTCAGGACTTACTTTATCTTTTATACGAATTATTTTCCAGTCGTATTATCTGCAGGAACAGAGAGTTTCATCCACGTAGGATCTGTTGATGTCCAGGTAAACTTAGTAGGATCTTTTGCATCAATTTCTTTGATATAATTGATTTTAATATAATACTCTTTATTACCCAAATCCTTTTCCTTTGTGTTGAAACCATCAATCATTGTTTTAGCATCAAATGCGTTAACCACAACTGAGTTCAAAGACGGAGTCTGACCTTCTGTCTTAATTGCAGCTCTCAAGAAAACAGAATAGATTCTCTTTCCGTTTTCTTCAACAGCTGTCTGATTTCCATCATACGACAAGTACCAGTTTGACTCTTGCTTTGTTAAATGTGTAAAATCCGAGAACAAGAATAGCATTCCTTCTAAATATGCAGCACCATAACGAGTATCAATAGGGCTCGTAACAGCTTGTTCCTTATCCAGAAGTTTAGTTGTATCTCCCATTATAGGGTTAGCATACCATCTGTCAACATTAGTCGGTACAGCATTCATTGTTGCATAATAATACCCGTTGGAAGCAGCATTTGCATTTTCTGCAGCATCAAAATCAATCGTGAAAGAAGCCAATACACACTGACCGGGCAAATAACCGGCAGTTTCCAAACTAGGAGAATAAATAGCAGCACCTGCTGCTGTTTTGATTATAGTCTTATAATCCTTTGAAGTAGAGATAACACCAGGTATAGACGACAATGTCTGTTGGTTATTTGAATCACCAAGACAAGAGGTCAACAAAAGTAAGGCAGACGCCACTACCATTCCTAAAAATCCACGTTTCTTCATTTTAATTTCTGTTTTTAAGTATTTGTATATTTATGAATTATTATTCTATTCCATTTTAGAAACCTAACCGGAAACCTAACTGAAAATTCACATTAAACGGCTTTTCTGAATGAATCGTTTCAATGCTACTTCCATTATCAAAATAATATCCGGCACCAACTTCGGCAAATGCACTTACAAAACGAATCAACGGGTAACTTACACCAGCGCGGGCATTAACAGACCAAAGCCATTCTTTCATCCGCACGCGTTCCGATACACTGGATATTTCTTTATCATCAAAAAAGAATTTTGACCGTTGCTTTCCTGCAACATTAACTTCTGCCATAGCTCCGGCTGCTGCATAAACCTGAAAACGATTCCATTCTACAATTTTATAAGCAACCGAAAGAGGTATTCCGATAAAATGCAATTTCTGTTTTACCTCACCATGATAAGAACCATTCGTTGTCCATTCAGAAGATAAAAAAGAATAATTAAGCCCTGTCTGCAACGAAAAACGGTTATTCAAATAACGACTCACCGATAATCCGAAAGAGACCGGTGTTTTATGGTGTACATCTGTTTTCGGCAATTCTTCATTAAAAAAAGGAGCATTCATCGAAAGCAATTGATCACTTGTCAACAACGCACTTTTCATCATATACTGGGGGACAGAATTATCCGCTCCAATCGAAAGGCCTCCTCCCCCCATACCGAATCCCCATTTACGGGAAGCCGTTGATTTTTTCTTTTTTATCACAGGTGTTGCATCTGCAATCAATGCTTTATTCTGCGATTCTTTCTCTGCTAAAACCTGAATATCTTCTGTTTTTGCATCTTCTGTCAACAGCTGTTGTGCAAAATCTGCAGTAACTATACTATCGGTCTGCATTTTTTTAGCAGATAACATATTTACTTCCGGAACAACATTTGCGTGAGAACTAATCATAGTCCTTTTACCTTGGCTTTTTGCAGGAGACCGTACAACTGCCACATTCATCTTCTTTGTCTTATTTTCATCCTGTTTTACAGAAGTTTCCGACACTTCGGCAATCACCTTTTTATCTTCAATTATATGGTTCTCTATCTCCTTTGTATGTTCTATTATTTCCTTTGCTATCGGAAGATCGGACTGTTCGTGGTTAAATAAATAAACACTACCCGTAATCATCAACAAAGAAACAACTGCTGCTGCAGCCCAATAATATAAAGTTTTACGAAAAGGAACAGATACTTCCTTGGGCAAACGATCGGCTATAGCCTCCCAATCGCCTGGCATTGTATCCATTTCGAAATCCTCCAATTTCGAACGGAACAAATCATCAAATTTATCTCTTTCCTTACCTTTCATTTCAATACAACTCATTAATCTTACGTTGCAACAACTGCTTAGCCCGTGTAAATTGCGATCGCGATGTGCTTTCTGTGATATTCAACATTTCACTAATTTCTTTATGCGAATAGCCTTCTATTGCAAACATGTTAAACACAGCACGAAAACCGGCAGGTAATTCCTGCACTAATGCCATCAACTCTGCTGCAGACAAATCTGAAACAACGGAGCTGTCCGGATTAATCAACTCTGCCGTATTATCCAAATCCGTAGCCTCACGCAGTACATCCGATTTACGTAAATATTCCAACGCACAATTGACAAAGATCTTCCGCATCCACCCTTCAAAGGAACCTATTCCCGTATATGAATCCACACTGGTAAATACTTTCACGAAACCATCTTGCAACAAATCACGGGCAGTCTCCCTGTCGCTCACATAACGCAGACAAACTCCCATCATTTTACGGGAATAAATATCATACAGCTCCTTTTGAGCCAATCTATTTCCCTTCCGACAACCTTCTATCAGTTGTTGTTCCTTCATTCAGCAGTGCTTGGATACCTTCCGTTTACGGCGGTGATACAATATAATGATGTTATTAATTTAATAAACGCTGCATTGCATAGAAAAAAAATTCAAAAAAAGGCGGACAAAATAGCCCGCCTTTTATATTACTACGGAATACCATGCAAATATACAATGTTCCGATGAAAATCTTTGTTAATGAGCATTTTCTTAATTACTTTTTTTTGAAGGAGGAACCGGACAACCCGCTCCTTTATCCACAGCGACAGCCTCCATACCAATCTTCTTAAAAGCTGAAATTAATTTCACTTCCGACGTTTTACCAGCTTTGTACGTAATAATGGCCGTACGGGTGGCAAGATCACATTTTAAATCAGTTACACCCTTTTCGAAAGCGATATTCTTCTCTATTTTTTTAATGCAATGATCACAATCCATCGCTGCTATATAAAAAGTAGATGTTTCTTTTTTGTTTTTTGAATCTTGAGAAAACGCCGGTGAAAAAGCAAATAACACACACAACAGTGTCAAAAGTAATTGTTTCATATCACTATAATTTAAAGTAAATAATTTATCATTAATCACGACTAATATTAAAACGGACACCAGCATATAGCTTCCTTCCATGTACAGGCCCCCAGACCATAGAACCGTCAAAGTTTTCTCCCCGGGGATTTTCTGCATCTATAATAGGATTCTTTTGTTTGTAATTAAACAAATTTTCGGCACCTATATAAATTGACCACCGACGAAAATACTTCGTAACCTGTGCATTCACAACTGTATATGCATTAAAATCAGGTTTCCATAATGGATTTACTTTATCTGGCATTGGCATACGTCCGCCCCCATTAAACTGTCCGGTTACGTCAAACTGCCACTTTTTCAAAGGAGTCTGGTATGAAGCTGTAAGTAGTCCTTTAAAATCACTTACCAAAGGCTTCTTTAGACGAGTTATTTTACCTTCAACATCTTTATAATCGGTTTTAGCATCCGTATAGCGATATGCGGCAGTTAAAGTAAATCCCCTGAAAAAAGGATAAGTCGCCTCAACCTGAAAACTATTGGAATATGACCGGCCGTCCAGATTATAGAAACTCACAGCATGCGGATCACTATCCATATCAACAACAACCTGTTTCAGAAAATCGGTATAATACCATTCTCCGTTCAATGTCAGTTCCTTGCCAAACAAAGGTATATAAAAAGAAAGATTTAAACCCGTATTCCAAGCTTCTTCCTGATCCAAATGATCTGCAATATCTATTTTACGACTACTAGCAAGCAGGAAATTATTTTCGGCTAGCACATTTGCCGTACGAAAACCTTTCCCTGCAGAGGCACGAATATGGAACCAGGTAAAAGGATTATATTTAATATGTATTCGGGGAGTAACAAAAAAATCATACGATGTACTATAATCAGCCCGCAGCCCGGCTAAAAGAATCAGTTTATCATTTAGATTGTATGTGTATTGAGCGTATGCCCCGGCCACTGTTTCCGAACGATCATAAAAAGAATGCTCCATTACATTATTGACTGGCTGTCCAAGATTTTCATCAAATCCGTCATAATTAAGGCTCAACCCTGCACTTAAACTATGCTTAGGTGTAAATTCCTTTTCATACAATAAGGAAGCATACACATTTTTCTGATATACATTGTAAGGCGTACGGTCATATCTGGATTTTTGCTCATGATACGAACCGGAAAGTATCAGAGCAACGCTTTCCACCTTCTCTTTATCAATAATATAGGCCTGTTTAGTAAACAATTCCGCACGGTTCGTATTCAGTTTAACCTGATATGGATCAACGAAATCATGGTGTTTGGTAACCTGTCCGCCTGTCCGGTCTTCATGCAGATAACGAACACCATACTGAGCAACATAGTTATCCAATTTATGAAACCACCGGTTCATCACATTAACTTGTTCCTTTAACGGCGTATCTAAAAATCCGTCGTCGTTGCCGTCATGCTGCATTTTATCATTTGAATAATGCACGAATAATCCGGTAGACAACTTATCATTAACATGCCAGGAAGCATCTGCATTTCCTTCATAGCGTCCGGCATCACTGACAAAAAGGTTTCCGGAAAAAATATCTGCTGTAGGAGGCTTTTTAAATTCCACATTGATCTGCCCGGCCAATGCTTCATAGCCATTCTTTACAGACGAAGTACCTTTCGATACCTGAATACTCTCCATCCAGGGGCCCGGAACATAATCCAAACCATAGGGAGACGCAGCTCCACGAAAATTCGGATAATTTTCTGTCAGCATCTGCACATACGTACCAGACAGTCCCAACAATTTAATCTGTCGCGCACCGGTTGCAGCATCAGCATAAGAAACATCTACAGAAGGGTTTGTTTCAAAACTTTCCGCCAAATTACAGCAAGCTGCACGGCAAAGTTCATCATAAGTAATTTTCTGAGTTTGTAAAACACTTACCCGGGAAGCAATAGTTCCCATTTTACGTTCACTTACAACCACCTCATCCAAGGCAACCTCTCCTTTCAGTACAACATGAAGCTCTTCTTTCGAACCTTTCACCGGGACAACAGCAGTAGTATATCCTATATAACTTACCACCAGATTTTCTACTTTCCCTTTCTTCGGTAATACAAAATGGCCATTCATGTCTGAAGTGGTACCTTGTTGCGTCCCTTCCCAATACACATTAGCCCCTATAATGGGTTGGTTATTTTCATCCAAGACACGTCCTTTCACATCATTTTCCGCGGCAATGGCGCAAAAAGAAACCAGGAAAAACAATATTATAAAATAAATATGTTTCAACATAAAATTCTTTCAATTTAATTCATATAAGTACAATTACTACAATCGTCAAACGATCGTAATATGATTATTCATCCAAATAAAGTTGAACTTACAGAAATTAAATCAAAAGAATTGTGAGGATAGACAAATACAACCGTGGACAATTAACTGGAGGTCCAATAGAAGTAACAGATAATAAATCTTTTATTTGAAGTTCAGGAAGTAAAGAAATATTCAGTGCCTTAGCAAACCACAAATCAAAAACAGCCGGTTGCAAATTAGGGAATAAAGATTGTACAGAAGTCCAGTCAAAATGCAATCTTTCCATTCCGCATTCAGTTGTGCACCCATCAACATAAAGCATTTGATTCGCTTTTTGCACAGAGTGATCATGATCATGAAGTTCACAGCATTGGTTCTCTATTATGGCCTCTATGCCAGCAACACGGCAATGGTTACAACAATACGATATAATATTCACGCCGGCTCCACCATAGAACACAAGCCCGGCAAGCATAAGTATCAATAAAATTGTAACCTTCTGTTTCATATCGCACAAAGATACAAGAATCTCTTAACAAACACTAACAGTTAATATTATTTAGGGAAATCTGAGAGATAGTAATAAGTCTCTTTGGAAGGAGCTCCTTCTATGTGATAACGGGTAGAAGCCGAAACACTAAATGTATAACCTCTTTCTACTAAAGAATCCACAGGCAGATAAATTTCATTTGCATGCACATTCGTCATCAATATACATTTAGAAGCATCGGAATCAATAGAATCCGACAAAGAATAATATACCGTATAAGTCAGGTCTTGCTTTTCGGAAGCAGGCTTTTGCCATGAAAGTTTAAGCTCATTACCAGTCCGTTGTACGTAAACTTCTTCGGGAGAAGACGGTACAGTATTATTCAACCAGGTAAGCGGAGGTAATTGCGCCGGGTATTTATAATATACATTGACTAATTCATCATACAGCCCCTTACTGTTATCCAGTACATTTTCACAGCGGAAGAAAGCACAGCCTGCCCCGCCATAATATCGGCTATAATCAATCTGATCGGTAATATCGTTCACCGTCCAGTCCGCATCTTTCTTATCCATGCGATAAGCACCAAGTCCCGGCACCACCAGACGCCCATTACAATTCTCTACCCAATTATCCATAAAAGGGAAAAAGTTATCATGCAAATAATACATCATAGGAACAATCATATCCTGTTTACCCCGCAACATCCACATTTTAGGGTCCTGAAAAACACTTTCATAAGCTGTCCATCCCGCATCAGGAACACGGGGAATACGGTTATATTTACCTAGAGGGGAACTACTTACCTGTACCCAAGGCTTTGCCTGTTTCACCCAATCATAAATCTCAACCACCATCCGGTTGATATTATTACGCCGCCAATTATCTAATGACTCCTTTTTTCCATACATCTTATATACGCTTTTATCCGGGAAACGATTCGCCTGCTCCGGATAACGGATGTAATCGAAATGAATGCCGTCAACATCATAATTATTCACAATTTCTTTTACCAACGACAAGATATAATTGGCCGTACCCGGAACACCCGGATCAAGATACCATTCACCATTATGCAATTTACATAATTTAGGCTGGCGTTTCACCACCGACAAACGTCCTTGCTCTTTCACATTCTTGGCCGTACCCAAAGGAAATGTCACAAACCAGGCATGGCATTCCATCCCCCGTTTGTGACATTCTTTTATTGCAAATGCCAACGGATCATATCCGGGCATTACTCCTTCTTTTCCGGAAAATACTTTACTTGCCGGTTCTATGGCAGAGCGGTAAATAACGTTACCACGTAAACGAACCTGCAAAAAAACAGTATTGAAATTAGCATTTTGCAAACGATCCAGGATATTGCAAAGTTCTTGTTGCTGGGCTTTTATGCCTGCCTGCGTTGTAGCCGGTCGATGTGGCCAGTCCAAGCCATAAACAGTTGTAAGCCACACCGCACGTACTTCATGCTTAGGTAAATTCATCGCAAATGCACTTTGTATCCACAAAGCCCACAGCAATAACCAACAATATCTTTTCATTTACACACGTTCTATTTAGCGCGCGAATTTAATAATTTCTGCAAAACAACCGGCTCATCTGTTGTAATAAAATCAACTCCATTTGCAATCATCTCTTTCATTACAGCTTCTTCATTCACAGTCCATACGTTAATTGTCAAACCAAGCTTCTTTGCTTCAGGAATCCAATCAGGATGTTGTCTTAATACATTAAACTGATAGTCCAATCCCGCAAAACCCAAATCTTTCAATTCACGGGGAGATAATTCTCCGTTCAAATAGGCAACTTTTGCCTTCGGTGCCAAACGGATCAGTTCTTTACCAGCATCCAGGCTAAAAGTAATATATTCGGTCTTCTTGGCCAGTCCTTTTTTATTAATCATGTCAACAACAATACGTGCAGCTTCACGATTACGTTCCGGTGTGTCATGTACTTTCAATTCAAAAATCAGCTTTGTATTTTTCAATGCCTTAGCTTTGTCCAGGTACTGTTCCAATGTAGGTAAAGTTTCACCATTACCCAACTTCAAATCTTTCAGTTGAGCATAAGGAGTCTTTTGAATGTTCAACCCCTGAATATCCATATCATGGTAAACAACGGGGACATTATCAGAGGTCAAATGAACATCAAACTCGGAACCATACGCTTTAATCTGGTCTGCCAATTCTAAAGAACGGATAGAATTCTGAGCAGAACCTTCTGTTTTCCAATACCCCCGATGTGCAATCACTTTCGTCTTATCCTTCGCAACAGCAGGCAGTGCCATCAAAGCACAGAGAAGGACAACAATAGTAGTTTTTAATTTCATGGTAAAAATATAATATATAAAATTAAACAAAAAGGCAGGCACTAAAGCCTGCCCTGATAACTATTTTCCTATTTCAGACAGATACCGTTCGGCTTCTATAGCAGCTTTGCATCCGCTTCCTGCAGCTGTAATAGCCTGGCGATAAATCGGGTCTGCCACATCTCCTGCGGCAAAAACGCCCGGCACAGTAGTACGGGGTGTTCCCGGTATTGTCTTTATATAACCAATTTCGTCTGTTTCCAACCATTCTTTAAAAATATCAGAGTTTGGTTTATGACCAATAGCCAAAAAGAAACCATCAATAGCAATATCAACCTTTTCTTCGTCGGGTTGTCCCATTTTCTTTATCAGATGAGCTCCCTCCACACCACTTTCGCCAAACAGTCCAATTGTATTATGCTCAAACAATACGATAATATTGGGAGTGTTAAACACACGTTCTTGCATTACTTTTGATGCACGCAGATAAGGTTTACGCACTATCAGATAAACTTGTTTTGCCAAACCCGACAGGTAGATAGCTTCTTCGCATGCCGTATCCCCCCCCCCTACAACAGCAACAATCTTTTTACGATAGAAAAAGCCGTCGCAAGTAGCACAAGCCGATACTCCCATACCTGCATATTTCTGTTCATCGGGAATACCCAGATATTTGGCCGTCGCACCTGTCGATATAATAACCGCTTCGGATTCAATCACTTTCTCTCCATCAATTGTGATCTTATATGGAGCAGATGATAAATCCGATGCAGTTGCAATGCCCATACGAATATCCGCACCGAAACGAACAGCCTGTTTTTTCAGGTCTTCCATCAATTCCGGCCCTGTTATACCATTAGGATAACCCGGGAAATTTTCAACTTCGGTTGTCGTTGTAAGCTGTCCACCCGGCTGAATACCCTCATAAAGCACTGGGTTCAGGTTTGCACGAGAGGCATAGATTGCGGCCGTATATCCGGCAGGGCCCGAACCGATAATCAGGCAGCGAACTTTTTCATTTGTTGAGTTGTCCATAGTCTTTCTTATTTTGATAATTTACTTTTATAATCTACATCAGCGGAGATCTATCACTTCTGCGTCAGGAAAATCTGCATCTTTAAAAACAAAGTAAGAATCCGGTTGGTTTACTTCCGTCCTCAATTTACTGATCCGGATTGTCATGGTAACGCCATTTTTAGAATCCACACTAATGCCCACAGGCAGATACGTATTCTTTTCTATCTGAAGAAATACGCGCTGTATATCCCCTTTTTTTCGGGGAGTCAATTCTATATCATAAGCCGATTTTCCATTAGCTGCCGTGCTCTCACCTTTATACAAGGGAGTAAAACCTTTTTTATAAGAACCCAACAGTAATACCGGATTCGTCATTTGAAGTTCTTCCCCCGAAGGTGTTGTTACATTCACTTCATCATTCCGCTCCATATATGCCCATTGTGTTTTACCGTCAAACCATATTCTCATATCCGGGGTTTTCAACATAAATTTCTCCCCTTTCATATTAATAACACCGGAAAAACTTTCCGGTACATTCTGCTGGTCAGAACGGGTATGAGTTGTAAAAGCAGCCTCTATCCCATTCGATTTATCATAAGCCATAGCCGCCTTACCCAAAATATCGTCTGCATTCTGGGCATTACAAGTAAACCCTATTAATGCGGCTAGCAACAATAGCTGTAATATCAGATAAGCGCGGATAAATATACGCACCATTCTTTGTTTCTTTTCTATTTCCATCCTGTTACTTTAACGAATTCAACAATTGTTCCAGGTTATATTCATCCTGAATCAACACCTGACGCGCCTTGCTACCTTCAAAAGGCCCTACTATACCGGCTGCTTCAAGCTGGTCCATCAAACGTCCGGCACGGTTATAACCAATGGCAAACTTACGCTGGATAAGTGATGTAGAACCTTGTTGCTGAATAACAATCAAACGGGCAGCTTCATCAAAAAGCGGATCACGATCCGACAAATCGACTGCTCCCGGAACCTTCTCTCCATCATTTTCGCCCACATATTCAGGCAGCTGGAAGGCTGTAGGGTAGCCCGGCTGTCCTCCGATAAAAGAGGCTATTTGTTCTACCTCAGGTGTATCAACAAAGGCACATTGCACACGTGTCATATCATTACCTTGCGAGAATAACAAGTCGCCCCGGCCAATCAACTGATTTGCACCCGGAGAATCAAGTATGGTGCGCGAATCGATCATCGACGAAACACGGAAAGCCATACGAGCCGGGAAGTTTGCTTTGATCGTACCCGTAATAATATTGGTTGACGGACGCTGCGTTGCAATAATCATATGAATACCAACCGCACGCGCCTTCTGGGCAATACGGGCGATAGGCAATTCTATTTCTTTTCCGGCCGTCATAATCAAATCGCCGAACTCGTCTATAATAACTACGATATAAGGCATGAATTTATGGCCTTTTTCCGGATTCAAATGACGGCTTATAAACTTAGCGTTGTACTCCTTGATATTACGTGTATGCGCCTTCATCAACAGATCATAGCGGTCATCCATTTCCTTACAAAGCGAGTTCAACGTCTGGATCACCTTCGTAAAATCCGTAATAATAGCCTTATCGGCATCCGGCAACTTGGCCAGATAATGACGTTCTATCTCCGAATAAATACTAAACTCTACCATCTTCGGGTCTACCAGTACGAACTTTAATTCCGACGGGTGTTTCTTATACAACAATGAGGTAATAATAGCATTCAATCCGACAGACTTACCTTGTCCTGTCGCACCGGCAACAAGTAAATGAGGCATTTTACATAGGTCAAACATAAATATCTCATTCGTAATAGTCTTACCTAATGCAACCGGCAGGTCGTACCTTGATTCCTGAAACTTACGGGAAGCAATAACCGATTGCATGGCAACCATCTGGGGATCTTTATTTGGCACTTCAATACCAATCGTGCCTTTACCCGGCATCGGAGCTATAATACGAATGCCCAAAGCAGAAAGACTAAGTGCAATATCATCTTCCAGGTTACGAATCTTGGAAATACGTACACCGGTATCGGGTATTACTTCATATAACGTAATTGTCGGTCCAACCGTTGCTTTAATAGAGGCAATGCTGATACCAAAACTTTCCAGTGTTTGCTTGATGCGCTTTTGATTAGCCGTTTGCTCTTCCATATCCACCTGTTGGTCTCCCTGATCGTATTTTTTCAACAGATCGATCGTAGGATAGCGGTAATGGGATAAATCCAGTTTCGGATCATATTCACCTAAAGCTGAGCCATCGTATACCTCATCATCTCCTGAAGGTACTTCTACGGTAAATGTCCCATCTCCGCTATCATCCGAATCCGTATCGTCTATTTCTGTGTTATTATTTTTTGAAACAGGAATATATTCTTCTTCATCACGCGGAACAGTCACTTCGAAGGCATCACTCACAGTCGTAGTAGTCGGAGCATACGTACTTTTTACAGACATACGGGCTGCATCGACTTCTGCCAATTCTTTCGCGGTATCAAATACCTCATCTTCCATTTCCGGTTTTTCATCGGGTTGTTCGGAAAAAGAAGGAATATCCTTTCCTTCATCTTCTTCATCGCTTTCTGCCTGTTCCTCTTTATCAAAACGCTTCTTCAGCCAATGGAATGACAAGAACCTCTGTAAAAGAGGTATCGTACGTTTGCTGGTAAAAATGGCGATTATCAGAAAAAAACCGACCAGAAACAGGATAGTTCCCGGAATACCGATATTATTAATCATCATTTCGGAAAGATAATACCCATGTTGCCCTCCCAAATAGATGAAGGTATCTTCGTATCCTTTTATAAAGATAAAGGCAAAAAACAGCGATCCCCAAAGCAACCAGGCCGAACAGAACAGAAACCGTTTCAAAAGAGAGATACGGTTCAGATTCATCAGCTTCGCACCCACAGAGCCCAAAAAGAATAATATCATAAAAGATGATATGCCGAACCAGCGATTCATCAGCAAATCGGAAAGATAAGCACCTCTGGCTCCTGTCCAGTTCTCTACCGAACCATGATTGGTTACCAGGTCGGATAAAGGTATATTTTCTATTTTGCTTTGATCTGCCCCTCCCGTAAAGAAAAAAGAAATAAGAGCCAGTCCTATATATATAGTAACTATAGAAATAATCAACCCGGATATAAAACGCGTACGTTCATTCTTAAAAAAGGATCTTACAGAACCGAGTTTGCTTTCTTCGTTACTACTTTGTTTCGCCGAAGTCGTTTTTTTTGCCATATATATTGCTTCCCTTTTATAAATACGGACAATAGCGGTATGCCCTTTCCCGTTTTAACAATTTGCAAATGTACATAGAATTATCGAGTATTTTTTCACTTATCACTCCGAAAAACTCACGCAAGCAGGTACAAAACCTTATTATGATGTCCTACTTTTTGCAGGAGTCCTTCTTCTACAAAAGATGTCAGATCCGCTTGTGCCCGATAACGCGAACAGTTCATCAAGCCGGCATATATACGGGGTGTAACACATTTATTTCGTTCCAGATAATCCTGCAACCTGCTTTTTGCATCGACAGAAACGTTATCTTTTACCCGGGGTTTGATATGTTCCAGTTTTATCTCTTTCATTTTCTCTTTCAACTTTGTAGAACAACGGAAGTTTATACCGTCTACACATACGCTGACCTTCCCGTTCTCTTTCTGCTTACTCCGTAAAGAAGGCGAGAAATATCCCAGTTCTTCAAGCTCCACATGATAGCCTCCGCTCAAGGCATAATCCAATACCCAGGAAAGAGAATCGAGAACAGCCTTTACATCGGCCGACGTTACCGACGAACGTTCGGATATCAACCGGCAGATTTCATCCAGTTTATATGTACCATGACACAAGGCACGTGCATGCGTTAATGTTTCTCCTTTACGACCATTTGGTTTCGGAGTGCGATGGGCGGTAAATTTTATTGCCATTATTTTTTATATTTATACGTTTACTTTTTGTTATTTATAATATTGCTCTACCTCAAATGGTAGCATAGAAAATATAAGTTGATAATTGTCAACCATACGGTTAATAATTATCAGCCATACGGTTGACAATTGTCGGCCGCTTGGCTGACAGTTATCAACCGTACTTTCATTCAAGTACAAATATACGAACGGTTTGCCTAAAAGTATCACAATATTTGCTATTTTTGCAAACTGTTATCGTAGGAAACTATAGAAACAAAAATGGAAAAAGAGAAAGAAAATAATCCTATATACGAACGGAATACGCTAGAATTTGTCACTGTAGCACTAGAATTTTGTTCCTTCGTTGAAACCGCCGGACAACGTGATTTGTATGAATTTGTAGACAAATCGGTAAAGATGTTGCCCTTATTATACCTGAAAGCATCCCTTTTACCGGATGTCGAAGCAGACGACGAGGCAGAACTGGAATTTTCTGTTACCGAAGATATGTACGAATCCGTACGCAACCAAATAGCCAACTTGCTTGGAGACAAAGATACTTATCTGGAAACTTTCCATCCGGATATGCAATATAGCGATGCTCCGATAGCAGCTTTCATTTCCGAAAATCTAGCCGATGTATACCAGGACACCGGAAATTTCATCTCGCTTTTCCGCCAGGGGAACGAAGAAGTCATGCAAAACGCAATTGCCTTATGCCGTACAAATTTTCGTGAATATTGGGGGCAACAGCTATTGAATGCCTTGAAAGCACTCCATGCTGTACGCTATGATGACGAAGAAAATCTGGAAAAGAACAACAACGAATGATACAACAATACACACATACAATAAAAAAAGAAGATATAGCCACCCTTCCTATAGAAGAATTTAAAGGCCGGATTTTTATAATAGATACGGAAAAGGACACCGATAAAGCCGTTGAATATTTGTCAAAATGCCCGAAAGTCGGATTCGATACCGAGACACGTCCCAGCTTTAAGAAAGGGCAACATTATAAAATATCACTGATGCAGATATCAACCGAAGACACATGTTTTCTATTCCGGCTAAACCGGATTGATATACCTAAATCGCTGGTCGATTTTATACAGAACAACAATGTGATGAAAATAGGCCTTTCCCTCAGGGATGATTTTGCCGCCCTGCATAAACGTACAAATGCAGAGCCGGTAAACTTTCTGGATTTGCAGAAATACGTAGTGAAATTCGGCATAGAAGATGCCAGCCTGCAAAAAATATATGCCATTTTATTCAAGAAAAAGATATCTAAAGGGCAACGGCTGACTAATTGGGAAGCAGATGTTCTTACTGAATCGCAAAAAAAATATGCATCATTAGATGCATGGGCATGTCTCCAAATATATAACTTATTGAATCAAGCATAGATGAATTATTGTAAAGTTTTTCTGAAACCAAAGAAAGAAGAATCGCTATTGCGCTTCCACCCATGGGTATTTTCAGGTGCAATCCAGTCTATAGAAGGAAAGCCCGAAGAAGGTGATCTGGTAGAAGTTTACGGACAAAACCAGCGCTTTTTGGCAGTCGGTCATTACCAGATAGGAAGTATAGCCGTGCGTATTTTATCATTTAAGCCTGCTACAGTCAATACAGATTTCTGGACAGAACGCATCCGCATTGCATATACTCTCCGTAAGTCGTTAAGATTAGCCGGTACGGAAAACAACAACACATACCGTTTGATTCATGGCGAAGGAGATAATCTGCCTGGATTGGTAATAGATATGTATGCACATACGGCTGTTATGCAAGCCCATTCGGTTGGTATGCACTATGCACGCCATCAAATTGCAGAAGCATTAAAAACTGTGCTTGGAGACACTCTACAAAATATCTATTATAAATCGGAAGCCACCCTGCCATTTAAAGCGAACCTGGATAGCGAAGACGGGTATTTATATGGTGGAGAAGTAGAAGATATTGCACTGGAGCACGGATTAAAGTTCTGTGTTGACTGGCAAAAAGGACAGAAAACAGGATTTTTTGTAGACCAGCGCGAAAACCGTTCTTTGCTGGAACATTATTCCAAAGACCGTTCCGTATTAAATATGTTCTGCTATACAGGAGGCTTTTCTTTCTATGCCATGCGCGGAGGAGCAAAAGTAGTTCACTCGGTAGACAGTTCGGCAAAAGCTATTAGTCTGACAAAGAAAAATGTAGAGCTGAATTTCCCCGGAGATACAAGGCATGATGCATATGCGGAAGATGCTTTCAAATACCTTGAAAAGATGGGAAGCAACTATGACTTGATTATCCTTGACCCTCCCGCCTTTGCCAAACACAAAAATGTATTACGAAATGCTTTGCAAGGCTACCGCAAGCTAAATGCCATCGCATTCGAGAAGATCAAGCCCGGAGGTATCCTGTTTACCTTCTCATGCTCACAGGTAGTAAGCAAAGAGAACTTCCGGCTAGCAGTATTCAGTGCTGCTGCTCAATCAGGACGAAGCGTACGCATTTTACACCAGCTTACCCAGCCAGCCGACCATCCGGTTAATATATATCACCCGGAAGGCGAATATCTGAAAGGATTGGTTTTGTATGTAGAATAAATTATTTATTTAGCATAAGCAGAGGGGACTTTCCCGAAAAATTCAGTAAAATGTTTCCGGAATGTTGGGATATCATTATAGCCTACCATTTCGGAAACTTCTTGTATAGAGTATCTATGGCATTTAAGCAATACAGCAGCTCTTTTTAAACGGACATTACGGATCAGTTCGATAACGCTTAATGCCGTGATCAGTTTTACTTTCCGATATAACGTAGTTTGGCTCATGTTCACACAATCAGCCAAATCCTTCACTTTAAAGTTCTTATCTGACAAATTTTCTTCTATAAGTTTAACAAGGTGAGAGATAAACCTTTTTTTCTCCTCCACCCTGCAAGAATCCGCCGTTCTTTCCTCCAAAGCGTTAGGAGCCGAGAAAGGCGAAATCGTCCCGCTCCCCTATATCAATGGGATCTATGTACGTAAACATGATAAGGGAGAGGTAAAAACACTTGTTTACCACGTCAAAAACGGTAACAAAGGGACATTGGAAATAGGAGAAAGCGGAACTCCGGCTGAAGGCACAGAAGAGCTGAAATGGGGGGGACAAAGAAAACGAGATACCCTTTATTGCCTACACGACTCCGACAGGGGTAACGATGGAGGGTAGCGGCAACGACGACAATCCTGCTTCGGGAACGGTCGATTTCGTTGAGGGTAATAAGAAGAGTGACACTAATCCCGCGAAAGACAAACTGAACGATAAATCCGTTACCCCGCTGGAAGTTTTTATCAGCGCAAGAGCTACGGCCAAATATGAGGAAAGCCCATCCGTCACCCTGCCTTTCAAGCATATAGTAAGCAAATTAAGCATACGCGTACGTAATTGGAACAATGAGGACATCACACAGGAATCCATATCCATCACTTTCTATGCTATCCCACAGAAATGGACGGCTGAGCAAGACAGGGATAACGCCTTGCGTATAACAAAGAAGGCTGAAGGTGTGACAGATGCCCTGACAGTTTCATTCGGTAATCTGGATAAGCAAACAGTCAGTGGCGCAACCTATTCGCTCATCTATCTGCCCCCGCTGACATCGGCTCTGGGTACAGACTTTGCTACAGCCGGTGATTTTTGTATTACCTACAGTGGCAATAAATATTATGGGACTTTGAAGGATATCGATCTTACCAACGGTGAACTCCAAGCCGGTGAACACATGCGCATCACCATGGATCTGTCCGAAAACTTCGGTGTAGGCGTAGGCCCTTGGATTGCTAACTGGAGCGGGCCGGACGGCGAAGAGACTGTTTACGGACAGCCGCATGCAGGTATCTATACGCTAAAAGGATTAGAGATATTCAGGGATGCCATAAACAAAGGCGGAGAGATACCTGACTCTCTCTGCACAACAGTAGATGGTGTCAGGGCGATCCGGTTATACAACAATATATCCGTACCTGCCGACTTCGGTTCCATCGGCAATGCCGGCTATCCCTTCACCGGCACTTTCGACGGCCAGGGTTATACGATCAGCGGGATCAGTGGAACGGCCGGTTTGTTCGGGACGGTAGGAAACGAAACTACCCCTTCCGACACCATCCGCAACCTCCGCCTCTCCGGCTCGATAAACGGGACGGCAGACGGCATCGCCCTTCTTGCCGACACCGTCACGAATGCGGTCGTGACCAACTGCCATGTGGCAGGGACAAGTTCCGTCACATCCACCGGCAGCACAATCGGCGGCCTGGTCGGCGTAGCAGGCGCAGGTACAACCATATCGCAATGTTCCTTCACCGGAACAATTTCCGGTAACACGATCGGCGGTATTGCAGGAAGTTTTGCAGGAGCCGCAATCAGCAACTGCTTTGTTTCGGAAACGGGAGATGCAACTACCCCGGTCAACATCGCAGGAAGCGGCACTGGCAGCGGTACGATCAAGAACAGTTATTCCGTAATCAAAACGACAGAAACAACGGAAGCGAATGCGGTTATCGGATATTATTGGAAAGAGGTTTCTTTTTCTTCTTTTGACAAATCAACACAATTTGATAAGAGTGGAAAATTCAGCACACAGATAAGCGAGGCTGAAACAACCCTGCTCGAAGCCCTGAACGCCAATGCAGGCGCAGACACAGGCATCAGGTGGGTGTATGTCTACGGCAAAGACTTCCCGGTTCTCGAAATCCAATAGATCGGACGGGGATCGTCTTAAAGACGGTATAGAAACCAATAGGCGGATGGTGAGGATCGGGCAAATAGCTTAGTCCGCCCATCCGCCTTCCCATTTAGCGATAATTAATAATCTGCCCCCGCAAAATATATACGGAAATATTTCTTCATTTCGTAATAGGTTGTACCTTTGTCTCGCTTTTAAGAGAGATGGAAGTATTATTATATAAGTAAAACATATAAAACTTATTATTATGTCTAAAGTAACAGTTGTTGGCGCCGGTAATGTAGGTGCTACTTGTGCAAATGTTCTCGCCTTTAATGAAGTGGCAGACGAAGTTGTAATGCTTGATGTTAAGGAAGGCGTATCCGAAGGCAAAGCTATGGATATGATGCAGACAGCTCAACTACTAGGTTTCGATTCTACAGTTGTAGGTTGCACAAACGATTACGAAAAAACAGCAAACTCTGACGTTGTTGTTATCACTTCAGGTATTCCTCGTAAACCGGGTATGACTCGTGAAGAACTGATCGGTGTTAACGCTGGTATCGTTAAGAGCGTTGCACAGAACATTCTGAAATATTCTCCAAATGCTATCTTGGTTGTTATCTCTAACCCGATGGATACAATGACTTATTTGTCACTGAAATCTTTAGGTGTTGCTAAAAACCGCATCATTGGTATGGGTGGTGCTCTGGATAGCTCACGTTTCAAATATTTCCTGTCTCAGGCTCTAGGTTGCAATGCCAACGAAGTAGAAGGTATGGTAATCGGTGGTCATGGCGATACAACTATGATTCCATTAGCTCGTCTGGCTACATACAAAGGTATTCCTGTTAGCAAATTATTGAGCGCTGAAAAATTACAGGAAGTAGTTTCTTCTACTATGGTAGGTGGTGCTACATTAACTAAATTATTAGGTACTTCTGCATGGTATGCACCAGGTGCTGCAGGAGCTTTTGTAGTAGAATCAATCCTTCACAACCAAAAGAAAATGATTCCTTCTTGCGTTGCTTTGGATGGCGAATATGGACAAAGCGATATTTGCATCGGTGTTCCGGCAATCATTGGTCGCAACGGTGTTGAAAAGATCGTTGAACTTGACCTGACTGCAGACGAAAAAGCATTGTTCGAAAAGAGCGCTGCTGCTGTTCGCGCAACAAACGCAGCTTTAAAAGAAGTTGGTGCATTATAATCGATTAACAAACTCGTTGATTATATAGCCAAAGAGGGTAACTTCAAATTGAAGTTACCCTCTTTTTTATGATTATCTATGTAAGCTCATTCCTAAATAAACACCTATGAAATAAGATTTCAATTGATCAACTTGCCTTAATCATATTACTTCATAATTTATCGGTTCTGGTTATATACTAGACATCTATTTTTCAGAAAAACGTACAAATGTAGAATCTTTTATTGTTTATACATTCTTTTATTCTTAAAAATAGCTTTATTTTATATTTAGATATCAGTCATATATCACATTTTGACAAATCGAAAATCTATTCGTTCAAATTGATCTACGAAATAAAATATAAAATTGCTTTATTCAATAATATATTTTAAATTTGCATTTAAACAGATAAAAACTAGATAATCTATGGAAGCAAAATTTATGATTTCCGAAGTATTCAGTACTTCATGGAAATACACCAAATCCCAGATTTGGGTATTAGTTGGATTACTTATTGGCATGTTTATATTATCATTTACGTTAGGCATATTTGCATTGCCAAGCAGCGGATCAATAACAGGACAAATTATTGTAAATTTCATCAGCATTATTATTTCTCTGATTTTTTCAATGGGATATATTAAAAACTTATTCCAGACTTTGGATGGTATCGAACCGCAGTTTTCTGCATACGGACAACAGGCCCGTAAAATATTCACTTACTGCACAGCCAGCATTATTGTTGGTATTGCTGTATTTATCGGATGTCTCGTATTTCTTATTCCTGGTATTTATTTAGCTTTGCGTCTGCAATTTTTTGCAGCATTCATCGTTGAAGAAGATGCAAGTTTTATGGATTCGATAAAACGAAGTTGGGAAATAACCCAGGGACAAGTAGGACAATTATTTATGTTAATTTTGGCAATGCTCGGTATTATGATCGTCGGAATATTGTTGTTTGGTATCGGGATTCTTTTCGCAATGCCATTGATATATATGATGTATTGTTATACGTTCCGCAAATTAAATACACTAACAGGAACCACTACGGAGTCATAAAAACATAGAAACCACTAAAATTACAAACATATGAGATTATCACACTTTAAATTAAAAGGACATGGCAAATTTATTTTGTATTAAAGACAAAGTCATTATTATTACAGGAGGAGCCGGTATCCTGGGACGAGGTATAGCCGGACATTTAGCAGAAGAAGGTGCTAAAATTATTATTTTGGATCGTGCTGCAGAAGTAGGCGAACAAATTGTTGCAGAAATCAAAGCAAAAGGAGGAGAAGCATCTTTCCTCCTGACAGATGTACTGAAAAAAGAAGTATTGGAACAAAACAAAAAAGACATCCTATCCAAATACGGACGCATCGATGTTTTGCTCAATGCAGCAGGAGGTAATATGGCAGGAGCTACTATTGCACCAGACAAAACCATTTTCGATCTGGATATAGAAGCTTTCAGAAAAGTTATTGATTTAAACCTGTTCGGTACCGTACTTCCGACAATGGTTTTTGCAGAAGTTATGGCAAAACAGAAAGAAGGAGCTATTGTAAATTTCTCTTCCGAATCTGCTTTACGCCCATTAACTCGTGTAGTTGGATACGGAGCTGCTAAAGCTGCAATCACGAACCTGACTAAATACATGGCAGGTGAATTAGCTTCAAAATTTGGTGAAGGAATACGTGTAAACGCCATAGCTCCAGGTTTTTTTCTAACAGAACAAAACAGAACGTTGATGACAAATCCGGATGGTTCTTACACTTCGCGTGCCGAGTCGGTAGTTGCTCATACGCCTTTCCGTCGCTTGGGTAAACCTGAAGAACTTTATGGAACAATTCAGTATCTTATCAGCGAAGCTTCTAAATTTGTAACCGGAACTGTTGCTATTGTCGACGGAGGTTTTGATGCCTTCTCCATATAAACCACAAATACGATCATAAACCACGAAAAGAATAAAAAAGAGTAAATTCAAACCACTAAAAAAGAAATTCATGTATTTATGCAATCAAACTTGGCGCTGGTACGGACCTCAGGATCCGGTCAGCCTCCGGGACATTCGTCAGGCGGGTGCCTCCGGAATTGTCAACGCACTCCATCATATCCCAAACGGAGAAATATGGACAATTGAAGAAATAAAAAAACGGAAAGCGATCATTGAAGAAGCAGGGTTAAAATGGGATGTTGTGGAAAGTGTTCCTGTACACGAACATATCAAAACGCAAACAGGGAACTTTCAGCATTACATAGAAAATTACAAACAAAGCGTCAAAAATTTAGGTGCATGTGGTATTAAAGTAGTTACATACAACTTTATGCCCGTCCTTGACTGGACACGTACGGACTTGGCTTATACAATGCCAGATGGATCAAAAGCTCTTCGTTTTGAACGGGCAGCATTCATGGCTTTTGACTTGTTTATTCTTAAACGTCCCGAAGCAGAACAAGAATATACCTCCGAAGAAATAGAAATAGCCAGGATACGATATGAGTCCATGAGTGAGGACGAACGTCATCTTCTTACCCGTAACATGATTGCCGGGTTACCCGGATCAGAAGAGAGTTTCACTATCGAGCAATTCCGCGAAGAATTATCCCGTTATAAAAATGTGACTGCAGAAAAACTCCGTTCCAATTTAATCTATTTCCTAAAAGAAATTGCACCGGTAGCCGATGAAGCAAACGTAAGTCTGGTAATCCATCCAGACGATCCTCCTTTTTCTATTTTAGGGTTACCTAGAATTTTAAGCACTGAAGATGATTTTCAAAAACTCATTGAAGCCGTCCCTAATCCAAGCAATGGGCTATGTTTATGCACCGGGTCATTTGGCGTACGAAGTGACAATGATTTGGCAGGCATGATAGAACGATATGCCGAACGGATCAATTTCGTTCATTTCCGTAGTACTAAACGTGACCCGGAAGGTAATTTCTATGAAGCGAATCATCTGGAAGGAGATGTAGATATGTATAAGGTGATGAAAGCGCTACTTACCATCCAGCAACGCCGCCAATGCAGTATAGCAATGAGGCCGGATCATGGTCATCAAATGATTGATGACTTAAAAAAGAAAACAAATCCTGGCTACTCTTGCATTGGACGCTTACGCGGACTGGCCGAGTTACGTGGACTAGAAATGGGGATTGCATGTTCGCTTTTCTCTTCCAAATAATACTATCCGGATTTCTTCCGAAAGAATTTAAAATTCCTCTCGGAAGAAATCCGGATTCTTTTTCTCTCCATACTTTTAAGGCCATAATTATTCCAAATAAGTTATAAAATAGTTAGCAGAGGCCTATTCTCTGCCGGCTTTTTATTACTTTTGTTTTATTAACAAAGTTGTAAATGGCAAAAATACTATATAAACTCGCATTAGCATTACTGATTGCAACAGCAACTTATGGTGCAACACCAAACAAAAAAAAACAAAAAAAAGAAATACCCGTATCGGTTAACTTTCCCGAACAGAACATCCCTTTACCTATAAAAGATTTCAGTATTGTTCTGCCTCCGGCTCCTGAAATACTTAAAATACATCCACCTCAAAGAAAAGTTTCAGAAACATTTTCTCTCCAGGAGAAAAGCTATATAGCCATAAAAGATCCTCAATTATTCAAAAACAGCAATACTGAAATCATCGATCTTAGTATCATTCCTGAAGGTGCATACGCATTTCCTCTTCCAAATGGAAAAGTGATATCGCCATATGGAGGTCGGCGGAAAGGCCATTCGGGTACAGATATAAAAACCTGCCCTAATGACACTATTGTTGCAGCATTCGACGGAGTCGTACGTATGGCAAAACCATTTGCAGCTTATGGAAATGTAATTGTCATCCGACACTTTAACGGGTTGGAAACAGTTTATAGTCACAACTCAAAAAATCTTGTTCAGTCCGGAGACTATGTAAAAGCAGGTGATCCCATCGGATTAACCGGTCGTACAGGCAGAGCCACAACAGAACATCTGCATTTTGAAACCCGTATCAACGGAGAGCATTTTAATCCGAACATTATTTTTGATATGGAGCAAAGAACCCTAAAACGAAAAAATATTATTTGCATGAAAAGAGGGAATACTGTCAATGTTAAAACCTCAGATGTTTTGCCACATCAACTGGCAAAAGCCTATAAAAAAACCACAAAATAAGAAAGGAACAGAAAGGAGTAGAGTAACGCATTGATTATACAAAAAATACAGCGAGCAAGCATGAAAATAAATACTATAAAAAGAACAAGGAAGAACCGTTTTTAGTCCTTATTTTTATAACGTGGGGACCAATCTATCTCATACATTAAATATATAAGAACTAAATTCAGAATCATCTTATAAAAATCACCTAGACTATAATTGGCAAAACCACCAGTACAGTTTTTCAGAACGAAAAGTAAAAAAATAGTTTGACGTTTAAGTAGTCATTAAATGGTACTTAAACGTCAAACTTCTACTTGTTAACAATAACCTGACTACTTTTTTCCAAAATAGATCGGCCAGTTCGTCAACAACATTTCTTAGCCGACAAATCATTTTTGCTTATGGTTGTAAAATCAAAAAACTTATATATTAATTCAATGTGAATGAAAATATAAGTTTTTTGATAATTATATTAGAAAAATGAATACACAATTATTATTGGATTGTCTTCTTTATTGATTTCGGGAAAATCAATGGAAGAAACGCCGATTTGTTCCAATAGACTAATATAATTGGCGGAACTTGTCCCAATTGCCAAATGTTTTGAATCTATACTTTTAAGAATATCATAATTTTTAAAGAAAGCATATTGTGTATGATCATATTCATCGTTTATCTGATAACAATTTTTCATTGATTTAGTATAAACAGAGGGATATGTACCATTTGGGAAAAGACCGATAAATATATATTTGTCTAGTTCAACAAAATCACCATTGAAACATTTTGAATTTTGAATATAATCAATATAATTTCGCATGGCATTGTTTCCTTCAAGTGATGGCCTGTTTGTACCTTTTACTGATATCGCATAACGAGGTACAATGTGCTTATCTAATTGGTAAATAGTATCTGAAAGATTTGGATTATAGTAAACGACTTTATTATTTATCATTAAATGATTTGGATGAGTTACCAAATTAAAATCTTTTCTATATGTACTAGGAAAATTGCTACTAAGAATTTCTCCTTTTGAATCAGTTATAACTAATGTATTGTCTAATGATTTACTACCATCGTAAACTCCAGCTGTATTAGTAAATATCCATTTATCCCCTCCAAATTGTTCTACAATTTCACTTCTAAAAGGAAGATTACGATCTTTAATATACTTTCCATTAAGATCATAGTATAAGGCTTTCCCATTATTTCCATCTATTACAATAATTGATTTTTTGTCAGGAGTTAATGTTATATAGGTAAAATTATTATATTCACCTGGTCCATTCCCAATATTACCAACTTTATTGAGAAAGTTCCCTTTACAATCAAACAAATATATGCCTTTTGAAGATATGTTGTCTCCTACAATAATTCTGTTTTCAGCAAATACCAGATTGGATATAAATCCGATTAGATTATCATCAATAGTTTGAAGTGGAATAAAAGATATGTCTTTTATTATACTGTCTAGGCAAATATGAGGATCATTATTTGATATAGTTATATCATCAATATTTGCCATATTTTTTTTATCTGTATCTTTTTGGCATGAATTTATAACTATTACTAATCCTATTACAATTAGTAATTTACACATATTCATTTTTATTTCACTCATATACATTCATTTTAAATTGTAAAAGTCATTGCTAATTTCGTATCTTATTTTTATAATTCTTCGTAAAAAGGGAAAATGAGTTAATCTTTTTGTAATATAATGTTTCAATAATACGTGAAATACAAAAAAGAGAGGTGATATTTTACCTCTCTCTTTATGTTTTTTATCGTTTATATAAATAAACTTCACGTTTAAACTGAAATATTTCTTTTTTCTTTAACAAGCATTACCTGGTCCGTTACATATATTCCTATCTAAAATGGGATTATATTTAAAAGCCGAATGGTATTCACTCCCGCTTTCTCCACCTGCTAATGCTTCAATATTATCCAATGTCAAATCAGATAGTTTAACTTCACTATTTTGGCTGAAATACCAGCCCGCGATTGTTATCGCACTTACGGAAACTAAACCTACGATTTTTTTCTTCATAATTACTATTTTATTAATATGATTGTTAGGAAATATATTATTTTGCAATTATTGGGTTTTAAATCTATAAACTTTTAATTTTGAACAAAATTAACTGATTAAGTAATTTTTAAAGCAAAAAAAATAATGACATTTTAATGACATTTCATATAATTACAAATTTTACCAGATTATAATAGGCATCGATGGTTGATACATCAAAGCATTAATAACTAACCGGTAAACCTTAATCGGTGATTCCTCTTTGTCGGTTGGACGTAATCAGATTTTTACTACTTTGCCATGATTTTAATTATTTATTGTTTAACCATTTGATTTCTTTACTACATCTCCTTCTACCCACAGTTCCCCTTTAACATGAGGATCTATGGTATATAAATTACCAAAGACAATTCTTCCGTTTCCTATTTCTTGAGCAATAGTGCCATCCCTATTATATATGGAAAAAACGAATAGACGAAGTTTATCCAAAATACAAATTACTCGGAACACATTCAGGGAGACGTACGTTCATATGTAATGCACTAATGCTTGGCATCTCACCTGAAGTTGTTATGAAATGGACTGGGCATAGCGACTACAAATCAATGAAGCCATACATTGACATTGCAGATTCGGCAAAGCGAGAAGCCATGAAATTATTCAACAAAAAATCAGCTAAAACAAACGCTTAATCCCCGAAATAGTCCCTAAACAACAAAGACTACTGATAATCAGTAGTCTTTGTGGAGCTGGAGAGATTCGAACTCTCGTCCAAACGAGGAACTAATTTGCTTTCTACATGTTTATCTTCGCCTTCATTGTCGGAACTAAGCAAGACCGAAGCCACCCACTTAATTCTTATTCTCTAAACTTTCACAAGAAACCCGAGACTTATTTCTCGCTATCTCCGATATTGCTGCACCACCTTATCGGAACGCTTCGGAGCAACAGCATCCGGGTGATGTCACGTCCCCGCAACTATTGCAGGGATTAAGCTTTAATCTACTATACTTCGATTAAGCAGCGAGAGCGTAATTGTTTTCGCCAGTTAATTGTTCGTTGTCTGAGATTTAAGTGCAAGCCAACCACGCACTACATGCTTACAAACCACTTCTGCCCGCTGTCAAAACCGGTCAGCCCCTTAGTTTGCAAATACAAAGATACAAAAAATCTCCATATTATATCATCTATAAACCCTATTCTATTATATTAATTTCGTGAAACCAATCTTCTGCTCTGTCAGGCCACTCATTAACAGAGGCTCCTGTATCACGTAACCCAAACCCATGACCACCATTACTATATAAATGCATCCGTGCAGGAACCCCAGCTTCCTTCAATGCATAATAATAAAAAAGACTACTATTAATATAAGACTTGTCATCTTCAGCCTGGACAATCATTGTAGGTGGTGTCTCCGATGAAACCTTTAATTCCTGGGCTAACTGAAAATTGCCACCATCCAAATAAGCAGGATATACCAATAAGCAAAAATCAGGTCGACAACTAATTTTATCTACTGCATCAATAGGTTGGTAGGTTCTCTCATTATAATTATTACTCAACATAGCTGCCAAATGAGCTCCAGCAGAGAACCCCATTACTCCTATTCTTTGCGGGTCTATATTCATATCTTCAGCATGAGAACGCACATAACTCATAGCTCTTTGAATATCTTCAAGAGGAGCCTCATGTTTTGCCCGTTCAGCTCTCCGAGGCACCCGATACTTAAGTAATACAGCTGTAACACCGATATTATTAAGCCATTCACAGACTTCATCCCCTTCCAAATCATAAGCAAGGATATTATATCCACCTCCGGGACAAACAACCATTGCTGCACCTGTTGCAACTTCATCCGGTGCAGGATAAACAGTAATTGTCGGTTCGCTTACATTAGTGATACGAAGTACTGTCTCTCCGCCTACCTTCCCTCCATCCTTATCGGCCTTCTCTATCAACTTAATTGTTTCGCCGGGAGCACCTTTAGGGAATAAAAGAACAGGATTATTTTGCGCTATAACAGCGTTTGCCATACAACACATTCCAATAAACAAAAACATCCATTTCTTTATCATATCAGTAATATTTATAATGGACGAATATATACATCTTATTTGATTTTCCAATCAACACCAACATAAAAAATAAACTGTCACCTTCACAAACTAAAAAAGGAGTCCACTCAGATGAATGGACTCCTTCTCTCCTTTAAAACGGCGGCTACCTACTCTTCCACTGTTACGCAGTACCATCGGCGCGACGAGGCTTAACTTCTCTGTTCGGTATGGGAAGAGGTGGATC
>NZ_FNVS01000014.1 GCF_900108035.1 Parabacteroides chinchillae | reverse complement strand
CGTCGCGCCGATGGTACTGCGTAACAGTGGAAGAGTAGGTAGCCGCCGTTTTAAAGAAGAGAAGGAGTCCATTCATCTGAGTGGACTCCTTTTTTTATTGGAGAAAGCCCAATGTTATAATATTCTTGTTATTTTGCCGTTTTAATAGTTCAGTATATTTCGAAAAAGAATGTGTTATGAGCAGTATCTATGATTCTCGTCAACGGCTTAAATTCGTTTTTATTTTTGCTGCTATCCTGATTGCTATAGCTTCTGTTGTTGTGTCGGATATGTTGATTAAAAATCTGGCACAGGAAGAACGTCAAAATATAGAAGTATGGGCGGAGGCTACCCGTGTCGTGACAAGTGAGAATCCCAGTTTGAATATGAAGCTGATATTGCGGATTATTCAAGGTAATACGTCTATACCGGTTCTTTTATGTAACGAAAAGGATAGTGTTATTGCTAATAAAAATATTGATCTGCCAGAGAAAGATGTTGACACTTTTTTAAAAAACAAACTTCACGAACTGAAAGGAAAGAATCAACCTATCCCTATAGACTTGGAAGATGGAACATACCAGTATTTATATTATGATGATTCTATTATATTGAAACGTTTGCTTATTTATCCCTATGCGCAGCTTACAGTTGTTTTTGTTTTTATTTTGATTGCTTTTCTTGCCTTGGCAAGTACAAAGCGGGCTGAACAGAATAAAGTATGGGTGGGGCTCTCTAAAGAAACTGCACATCAGTTAGGAACCCCTATATCATCTTTAATCGCATGGGTTGAGTATCTCCGGACAAAAGATATCGATCCCTCTTTATTAAGTGAAATGGAGAAAGATGTAAAACGTCTGGAGACAATAGCGGAGCGTTTTTCTAAAATAGGTTCTAACCCTGATCCTGTACCTGTAGATATAAATAATTCGATCCGTTCTGCTTTGAGCTATATGGGTACGCGTATTTCTTCCAAGGTAAAGATACATACATATCTTTTAGATACTCCGGTTTTGGTACTGATGAGTGACTCACTTTTTGCCTGGGTAATAGAAAATCTGACCAAGAATGCCGTGGATGCAATGGAAGGACAGGGCGAGATTTCTTTTCAGGTAGAAGAAAAAGACAAGGTGGTACGGATAGATGTGACGGATACGGGAAAAGGTATACCCAAGTCTAAATTCAAGACCGTATTTAATCCAGGCTATACAACTAAGAAGCGGGGGTGGGGATTAGGTCTTTCCCTGGTAAAACGTATAATTGAATCATATCATGGCGGAAAGATATTTGTGAAAAATTCGGAGCTGGGAAAAGGTACGACTTTTCGTATAGAACTTAGAAAATACAAAGGCTAATTTTGCTTATTATAAAAAATAACTACAAAGGTGTTGCATTTGTATTTTGTTTTTTCGTACCTTTGCAAGGTTTTTACACTAAAAGGCTTTGGGAAAGTTTAATTTATATAATGTAGATTTGAAGAATCTCACTCCGGGAGTACATGAATTTGAGTACTTGTTGGAGAATAAGTTTTTTGTGGACATTGATGGGGATCAGGTTCAGAAGGGCAAAGTAAAGGTTCATCTGACAGTGAAGAGGTCTTCTGTGATGTTTGAAATGAATTTCCAGATGGAAGGGGTAGTTATGGTTCCGTGTGATCGTTGTCTGGATGATATGGAATTGCCTATTGATACCCACAATCGTCTGGTTGTGAAATTTGGCAAAGAATATGCCGAAGAAAGTGATGAAGTGGTAGTGATACCGGAGGAAGAAGGAGCTATTAATTTAGCTTGGTTTCTATATGAGTTTATTGCTTTAGCAATTCCTATGAAGCATGTACATGCTCCGGGTAAATGTAATAAAGCCATGTCATCGAAATTAAAGAAACATACCGCCAGAAGTGCGGATGACTCGGAAGAAGAGTTTGAAGAGGAAGTTGGTGATGAAGACATCACTATGGAAGATGAAGTTAATGTTGACACTTCCGATCCTCGCTGGGATGCTCTGAAAGGCTTAATCGAAAATGATAACAATTAAATAAATAAAAACATGGCACATCCTAAAAGAAGACAAGGTAAGACAAGAACAGCCAAGAGAAGAACTCACGACAAGGCTGTAACCCCAACAATGGCTATTTGCCCAAACTGCGGCGCATGGCATCTTTATCATACTGTATGCGGCGAATGCGGCTATTACAGAGGTAAGTTAGCTATCGAAAAAGAAGCTGCCGTTTAAACGTTTGTCGGGACTTGAGCGGTTTTTGATAAACTAAAGAAATAGCCCTAAAAGTATTTTTAGGGCTTTTTTTTAATCAGAAGACGTGTTGTCTTTGTTTTATGCTTGAAAATAATGGATAATATGAATGCAGTAATAACAGGTGTTGGAGGATTCGTTCCGGAAGATGTATTGACAAATGAGGATATTTCCAGAATGGTTGATACAAATGACGAATGGATAATGACGCGTGTCGGTATTAAAGAGCGTCGCATATTAAAAGGAGAAGGGGTAGGTACTTCTTATATGGGGATAGGTGCTGTGAAGCAATTGCTTGAAAAAACAAATGTAAACCCGGAAGAAATCGAAGTGATTTTAACGGCTACTACTACGCCGGATCATCATTTCCCTACAACTTCTTCTATTATAGCTTACCATACAGGTTGTAAGAATGCTATGACATTTGATTTGCAAGGAGCTTGTGCCGGATTTTTATATGCTCTTGAAACAGGAGCTAATTATATACGTTCAGGACGTTATTCGAAAGTGATTGTAATTGCCGGAGATAAAATGACGTCAATAACCAATTATCAGGACCGTACTACTTGCCCTCTGTTTGGAGATGCATGTGGTGCTGTTTTACTGGAACCTACAACCGAAGAAATAGGGGTGATGGATACGATTCTTCGTACAGACGGAGTTGGATATCCTCATCTGATTATGAAATCGGGTGGTTCGGCTTATCCTCCTTCCCATGAGACGGTGGATAACCGGGAGCATTTTGTTTATCAGGATGGCAAGGTTGTATTTAAGTATGCCGTATCATATATGGCTGATGTTGCAGCAGAGATAGCAGAACGCAATCATCTGACACATGACGATATTTCTTGGATTGTACCCCATCAGGCTAATTTGCGTATCATTGATGCTACGGCAAAACGTTTGGGCGTGGATATGGACAAAGTAATGATCAATATCCAGAAATATGGTAATACCAGTGCCGGAACAATCCCTATTTGTTTATGGGAATGGGAAGATCAGTTAAAGAAAGGCGATAACCTTATTCTTGCGGCTTTTGGAGCCGGTTTTACCTGGGGAGCTATTTATTTAAAATGGGGATATGATGGAAAGAAAGCATAAATCCGGATTTGTGAATATTGTCGGTAACCCGAATGTCGGTAAGTCAACTTTAATGAACCGGCTTGTGGGCGAACGTATTTCTATTATTACGTCGAAAGCGCAGACTACGCGCCACCGTATCATGGGAATTGTGAATACCGAGGATATGCAAATAGTCTATTCAGACACCCCGGGAGTTCTGCATCCGAATTATAAGTTGCAGGAGTCTATGCTTAATTTTTCCGAATCGGCGTTGGGAGATGCCGATGTTCTGTTGTATGTGACAGACGTTATTGAAACAGTAGATAAGAATGAAGAATTCCTTCTGAAGGTTCAGAAAGTGGATTGTCCTGTTCTTTTATTGATAAATAAGATAGACCAGACAAATCAGGCAGACCTGGAAAAACTGGTTGCCCAGTGGAAGGAATTGCTTCCGAAAGCCGAGATTATACCTATATCTGCGCTTTCGAAATTTAATATAGATTACGTGAAACAACGGGTGGAGGATTTGATGCCCGACTCTCCCCCTTATTTCGAAAAAGACGCGCTGACCGATAAGCCTGCCCGTTTCTTTGTAACGGAGATTATTCGTGAGAAGATACTTCTTTACTATCAGAAAGAGATTCCTTATTCGGTGGAAGCCGTAGTGGAGCTGTTTAAAGAAGATGATGAAATGATCCATATCAAAGCTCTTATCATTGTGGAGCGTGATTCCCAGAAGGGAATTATCATAGGGCATAAAGGACAAGCATTGAAAAAAGTAGGAGCTATGGCCCGGAAGGATATCGAACGCTTCTTCGGGAAGAAAGTTTTCCTGGAAATGTTTGTTAAGGTAGAGAAAGACTGGCGTAACCGTGATAACATACTGAAGAATTTTGGTTATCAGTTAGACTAGGAAAATTTTGATTATGGGAAATATAGTAGCAATAGTTGGTAGGCCCAACGTAGGAAAATCCACTCTGTTTAATCGTTTAATAGGCACACGACAAGCCATTGTAAACGAGGAAGCAGGTACAACCCGCGACCGTCAATACGGTAAAGTGGAGTGGGGAGGTAGAGAGTTTTCGCTTGTTGACACGGGCGGATGGGTAGTTAATTCGGAAGATGTTTTTGAAGAAGAAATAAATAAACAGGTAGGCATTGCAATTGAAGAAGCAGACCTTATCTTGTTTGTGGTAGATGTATTAAATGGTATCACAGACTTGGATGTGGAAGTTGCAGAAATACTTCGTCGTTGTAAAAAGCCTGTTATTGTTGTATCAAACAAGGCTGATAACTTTGAAATGCATGCGGCGGCGGCCGAATTTTATTCTTTCGGATTAGGTGACCCTTACTGTATTTCTGCTATCAACGGATCCGGTACCGGAGATTTACTAGACAAGATTATTGCTTCTTTGCCTCAGGATACCCCTGATGTTTTAGAAGAAGATTTACCCCGTCTTGCTGTAATAGGACGCCCGAATGCCGGAAAATCGTCACTTATAAATGCTTTTATCGGAGAAGATCGCCATATCGTGACTGATATAGCCGGAACAACCAGGGATTCTATTTATACCAAGTATAATAAATTCGGTTTGAACTTTTATCTGGTCGATACGGCCGGAATCCGTAAAAAAGGGAAAGTAAACGAAGATCTGGAATATTATTCTGTGATCCGTTCTATCCGTGCTATTGAAAATTCGGATGTATGTATTTTGATGCTGGATGCAACCCGTGGTATCGAAAGCCAGGATATGAATATCTTTTCTTTGGTACAGAAAAATAAGAAAGGTTTGGTTGTCTGTGTAAATAAGTGGGATTTGGTGGAAGATAAGAGCCAGAAGGTAATTACCTCATATACCAATGCAATCCGTGAACGTCTGGCGCCGTTTACCGACTTTCCTATTTTGTTTATTTCAGCTCTTACCAAGCAACGTATTTTAAAGGTACTGGAAACAGCCAAAGAGGTATATAATAATCGTAAGAAACGTATTTCGACAGCCAAGTTGAATGAAGTTATGTTGCCTATCATCGAGAATTACCCGCCTCCGGCATGGAAAGGAAAGTACATCAAAATTAAATATATTACCCAGTTGCCTGCAGGAAGTATACCATCGTTTGTATTCTTCTGTAATTTGCCGCAATGGATTAAAGAACCGTATAAACGTTTTCTGGAAAATAAGATACGTGAAAACTGGGACTTTACCGGTACGCCGATCAATATATTTATTAGGGAAAAATAGCAAAATAATATAATACGGAAGGCTCATTTATCTGTCATAGGAGAATGAGCCTTTTTTTATATAATCAGTCTAGTGATAGGCGGACTGTATATATCCATAAAGCGTGGGATCATTGTTCTATTATTGAAGAGTGGGCAGTCGAGAGCCTCAAAGCGGTAATAGACGATGGCTCCCACGCTTCTTCATTTGTTAACGCCGAACGGCGGGGACAGGGAGGTAAAGATTTTTTACGATATGAAAACTACTTTATTCCTGCTTTTTCTGTGCACGACAAGTATTTGTGCACAAAATATCCAAAGATTGGAAGAAAATCCAACATTTAAAGGTATTACATATTGAATATGAAATATATACGTGAATTTACTATCGTTTTAATTATGTCTATTGGGTTATGTTTGAATATTAATGCTCAATCTGTAAATTCTTCTGTTCGATATCAAAGAGGATATGTGAAGAAAGATGGAACTTATGTTCAAGGGCATTATAAAATGCGCTCGAATAAGACAAACTATGATAATTATTCTACTCAATCCAATGTAAACCCTTACACAAAGAAATATGGGGAAAGAGCTAAAGATTATTCAAAGGATGCATATAACTATGGTCAAGGGAAGACGATACATACGGGCCCTAAAGGTGGGCAATATTATACAAACAGTAAAAAGTTTATGTCCCTAAAAGAAAAAAGTAAATGTTTATAAAAAAATATATTTCTTATTATTCTTATTGTTGTTTACTTGTTCTGCATATTCTTAACAACTTCAGAATACAATTTGGGGATGCAAGTATGGATCGAGTAGAGAAGATGTTATTTCCGCAATTAATAAACAAGGATTTGAATATATTGATATGGGACTAAAATAGAGTTAAAGTCCCCTATTTGGGGAGGAATATCATTTGATTATGGATATGTAAAAATACTTATCATGATGGAGCTAAAATGACTTTATATGATGATAATATAAATACTATACGATTGGATCAAGTAGAATTTGATTTTAATAATAAGTCTTTTTATGGAGTTAATATGGTCTATTGTAATTGGTCTATTTTGAAGGAGGTGACAAATGAAATATGAATACGAGATATTTTTGTATAGACTTTTGAAATCTTTTGAAGCTAAAAGAGGGATCATCAAATGCTCTGCATAAATATAACTCCAATGATTTATCAAGAATGGCTAAAACTATTCCTGATAAATCCTCAAAGGTAAATACATTCTTCTTGTTGAATGAAAGTAGTCGTTATTTGTCTGATTCATAAATCCATTTTTGCAGTAAAACTTGTTGGTAGCCGGATTATTCAGCGAATCGACAGTAATAAATTGGCAGCCTGACATTTTGTATTCAATAAACGTGCCGATCACGAAATTAAGGACAAAAGTTCCGATCCCTTTCCCCTGTATATCGCTTCTTACTGTCAGATGTCCGATATTGATTGCCGGAAAAGCAGACTGTCCTACAAATGTTTCAATATATTCTTTATTGATTAAGCCACACGATTCTTCAATGAAATCATCTTTATCTTCTGAGGATTGAAAAACGACCGAATCATGCGCCAATGTGAATAAAGCCAGTATATCATTTTTCTTATTTTTTACAGAGTAAGTGGAAACATATTTATATTTAACACATAAATTTACTTCTTTATGAAAGAATAAGTCGAGTTCTTCGCAACCACAGGAAAACGAGGATAAATCGTCGTAGTCAGTTAATAAGCTTATGGTAAAATCAATATCCGAGAATTGGGTTCTTTCCGCCATTATTACGTCGTATAATTTTTTCAACACGTTTCATTTCTTGTTTACGATTTTGGATTTGGGTTTTTTCGGCGGCCGTAAATTCTCCTTTGACGCATTTACGCATCATTTCACGAAAACGGATGACATCTTCGCGGCTAGTTTCTGGATTTGGAATGGTTCGTATCATCTTTTATTATTAAATAATGAATGAATTTGTCACAAAGATAGGCAATTCATAATAACTTTCCCGGATTTTACTTTAAAATATTCTGGAAGTAAGTTGTTCTAATTTATATTCGTACATTTATCCTGTTAATATTAAACTAATACACCATGATCACCCCATACATGACCGACGAAGAACTGTGGGCTGCCGCCTATAAGGACTTTCAGGAGATAAAAATGAAAGTCGGGATTGCGCTCGAACAGTTTGCACATAATTTGAAACTCCATTCAGGGCAGTACAGAGCGATCCATTCGCTGATGGAAACGAAAACGATTCGTAACAAGACGAAAAATACGTGGAATATCTGCTTTATGAACGATACTCATTGCCTGATGCAGATTGACAGGCACAAAAAACGCAGATAATTTAAACAGTCTTTGCTGTAGATAAATTATCTGCGTTTTTCTGTCTCTGTTCGTTTTTTATCAGAATGAATTCAGAACCTTTCGGGCTTCTTCAACCATTGCTGTGGGGTCTTTCTGTGTTTCGGCAAGACCTTCCGGAGTAAACTGTGAAACCAGTTTGTTGAGTTTGTCCAGTTTGCTTTTATTATTTTTAGTGGCTAGCTCTTCGCGTAAAATACGGATCTTTTCGTAATCCTGAATGCCTTCGATAAGATGTTCCATACGAATGCTGCTACGTTCGGGATAAACAATGTAGCAATCTCCGGCAGCCCAAGTACGGAAGCGTGAATCGCGTAACGGATCGGCTGTCCAGCTGTTATAAGCCCAGCGAAGGTAACCGTCATAATTGCCTGCCATAGCGTGCCAGCCAATCCAGGTTGCTTCGGCTGGTGCCGAAAACGTAAAGGTGTTAGGGAACGGTTCGGCACAACAGGTATAAACTGTACTGATTTTTCCTGCTTTTTCGCGGGTTGCTTTTATATCGGCGGGGAAATTGTTTCCATAACCGAGGCAGTAATCATACAGTTCCGGTTCTATTTCTTTATGATAGTTGCCGGCTAAAGATATTTTGAATTCGGGGTCTGCGTTACGAATAACTTTGATAGCTTCCTGCATAGCTTCCAGCCCACGTTCGTCCATAGCGATAGTTGTTTTATCAAACCAGCCTTTCTGGCGTAGGTGGCGTGAGAAGTCTTTCAGGAAACTGCCCCAGTAATCTTCATAATCGGCCTCGCCAGGTTTGGCCTCTACAAATTGAATACGGTTGGTTGCCTGATCGAAATAGTCGAATTTAAGTGCCCACGGGATCATTGTATAGCAGTTGATCTGCTGGTCGATACCGATTTCGTTCATCATATATTCCACCCATTTGTCGAATATTGTATAATCGAATGTCCAGCTGCCGTCCAGGTTTTTCATACGGAAAACCATGCTGTCAAAATGGTCTTCGGTTTGTCCTGCCCATGGCTTGTGCATGATAGAGGTGGTGATGATTTTTTGTCCTGCATCAGCCAGCATCTTCATTACCGGACGCATAGCATCGAAATGCTCTTTGCTCCACAACGGTACATTATAGAAACGGGCTACCGCATAAGGGTTTTGCCACAGGTCGAGATGAAAGGCCCAGTCTTTAGGGGCAGGCAGAGTGCGGTTTAATACGTTAACTTCAATCTGCAGATTTACGGGAGCAATATCTTTTCCGGAAACAGTAAGGGTTCCTTTGTATTTGCCTGCTTTTGCATCCTGAGGCACCCAGATATTGACCCAGACAGGCTGTGTAGTGCGGGCTTTTATATCACGTACTTTTATTATGTCCAACATATCCGCAACAATGGACGAGTCCCATTCTGCTTTGTTAGCACGTCCGCCGCAAGCTCCTTTACGGTCTTTATTCAATTCATCAGTCATTACATAACGTACAAAATTTGTAGTGATGGCTGATGAAGGAATTACAGTTGAACCGTTTTTCAGATCGCTGACGTTTACTGTTACGTCTTCAATGTTTGTTTTTGTCCACAGAACAGCTTGCGCATTTATTCTTTCACCTTTCCATGCATCTGTTTGCCAACGGATGCTTTTTGTTACATCAGGGATGCTTAATTTGGGATAACGAACGTTTGTATTCCCCCAGCTAAATTGGAGAGTAGCCGGTAGTTTATTCCAAACAGCTTCGTTGTCATGAGGCTTTGTGTCAGTTAACTCCGTGAAATCGGTAGTAGTAGGAAACTGGTTGTTTTGCGCCGCTATGGAACTGCTGAGCGTCAGCATGGCACAAAGGATCATTAAGTTTTTCATGTGCGGAATGTTTAAATTTATATTATTCTTTTATAGTGACAAACTAATAGCTTTCCGTCGTCATCATGCAGATGCATTCCGTTTCCTTCGCAATAACGAAACATATTGCAGTCTGCGCATTCGCCTTGCTTTGCCCATTTACGGTCTCTGTAAGGCTTGAACTTGTTATTCCATACATCTATAAATTTATCTTTGTAGATATTGCCCTGGTGATAATTGGCTCTTATACTCGGACATCCTGATATGGAACCGTCGGCTAATACAGATGCGGTGTTGATACCTGCCGAACATTGGAATAAATGATCCCGTACTTCGGCTTCATAGTTTCCTAAGAAACCTTCGCATCCGTAGCTTGTATGTATCTTTCCTTCCTGGCGACAGTAGCGGATAAAGTTAAGTACCCATGAAAATTGTTCGTTGCTTAACTGCAATTCCGGTATGTTGGCTGCTCTTCCTACAGGAAAGACTGTAAATATACGCCAATTTTTCACACCGATTTCAACTAAGAAGTCTTTAAATAATTTCAGGTCTTTAAAATTGTGCTGGTTCACGCAGGTCACTACGTCCCAGACAATATCTTTTTCTTCGGCTAACATACATATGGCATTCAGCGCGTTTTCAAAACTTTTCGGATGTTGGCGCAGCCAATTGTGAGCTTCCTCAAAACCGTCCAGGCTGATTGTAATAGAGTGGAGGCCGGAAGCCAGTAACGAATCCAACCGTTTACGGGTAAGTAGCAGTCCGTTGGAAACAATTCCCCAGGGGTATCCACGCCGGTATAGTTCCAGTCCGCATTCTTCTATATCTTTGCGAACGAGTGCTTCTCCTCCGGTAAAGATAACCAGTACTTTGTTTGGTTCTACATAAGGGGTGATGTCGTCTATTACTTTTAAAAAATCTTTTACCGGCATATCTGCTTGTTTTGCTGATACATGGCAATCACTTCCGCAGTGCCGGCAAGCTACATTACAACGAAGCGTACACTCCCAAAAAAGTGTACGCAATTCGTGTAGTTTTGCTCGGTTCCGCTTTAAACTTCTGAATAATTCCAGTGCTATACGTTTTCGAAATCCGGGACGTTTATCCATTTTATTATTATTTATAAGCTTTGTCTCTAAGTACAAAATTAAGTTCTTTTTTTCCTTTCCCTATCAGTAAATCTTTGCCTCCCGATAATGGAATATCTGCAAAATTGATGGTAACCGAATCGCCGTAATGGGCTTCCCTATTCCACCAACCCATATATAAAGATGCATAGATCGTATGTTCTGTAGCAGTTGCTTTGTCGTATGTGAGACTATAATTACCGTTGTAGTCGGTTATGGCAGGGTATGAATACGGATCATCCGGATTATTGAATGTGTATGACGGCAAGCTTGTAATCAATATACCTGCTAATGGGTATCCGTTCTTGTCTGTTACTCTGCCATAAACTGTATATAAAGTATACGGTGAAGTATGTGTGTCAACATATTTTTTCAGTGTTATTTTTATATCTTTCTCGACATTCCCTTCAAACCAGCGTTCTCCGTCTTTGAAATCTTCGCGGCTGAATGATACCAGTGTTGTATCATTAGCAAGAAGGCGTTCTTTGCCTTCTTCAGCAGAAGTGATAAAACGGTATTTGCTGACCGGAAAATCACTTTTTTTCAGTTCAAACGCACCTTGTTGGTTTGTATAAAGAGTATCACACTGTAGCCATTCATGGTTTGTATCAGGAGATTTTACCAAAATCTGGGCGTTAGATACAGGATTATTTTGTTCATCTGTTACTTTTCCTTTGATGTAGAAATGAGCATAAGGGCTTCCGTATTCGCAAATTATAATATTCTGATCATCCTCATTAGAGCAAGAGAATCCGAGTATGGTAAGGAGTCCGATTAATATGCTATTGAACGTCTTTAATATGATATAGGATAGATTTTTCATGTTGTTGTGTTTTTAAGATGTCTATTTCTCTTTCATTGTAATCGTGATGTCTTTTGTAACAGTGCCTTCAAACCAGCCCTTACTGCCTTTGTAGTCATCATTTGTTATTTTCATATCTACGGAATCTTTCTCAAAAGAACCATTGTTTATGCCATCTGTATCGGTAGCAATTACAGTAAGGCCGGAGATGGATTCATAACTGAAATTTGTGTCAAATTTTCCCGATTCGTTAGTTAATTCTGTGGCTAATGTATCAGTGTAACTTCCTTCTCCGTAGGGATAGTTGATTGTGCAATCGACTCTTATTCCTGATACCGGTTTACTATTACTGTCCATGACTTTTCCTTTTATTTGGAAGTGAGCATAGGGTGCTCCATATTCTACTACGTTGTTGTTACAAGAGTTAATTCCCATTAATGTTAACAACAAAGCTAGCAAATTACCGATTTTTATCAGCCATGTGTGTTGGAAATTTTTCATGATTTCTCCTTTCATTATAATTAGTATATAATGATAAATACAAATGTAGATTAAATACTGCATACAAATCTTCTTTTTTTCTGATATTTTTATCCCTTAAAATACGTAACTTGCGCCCTCAATTATCCAGTTTAAATTTTATGAGAGATTTTCTGCGCGTATTAAGGCGTTTTGTGCCTCCTTACAAGAAGTTTATGGTAATGAATATCCTGTTCAACTTCTTATCTGCTATTTTGAATTTGTTTTCTTTTGCTCTGATTATTCCGATCTTGCAGATTCTTTTTAAGATCAACAAAGATACCTATGCATACATGGAATGGACATTTAATCCAGCGTCTCTGGAATCGTGGAAAGCAATGCCGGAAATATTGAAGAATAATTTCTTTTGGTTTGTTTCTGATATTATAGAAGTGCATGGAGGGTCATTTGCGTTGGTTATCCTCGGGCTTTTTCTAATTTTGATGACTTTCTTCAAAGTGGCAACAATGTGTCTGGCGTTCTATACCATGATTCCCATTCGTACGGGGGTAGTTCGTGATATACGTAACCAGATAAACCGGAAAATTACCCAATTGCCTTTAGGTTTCTTTTCGGAAGAACGCAAGGGGGATATTATCTCCCGTGTGTCAGGTGATGTAAACGAGATAGAGGCCTCTATAATGAGTTCGCTTGATATGTTGTTTAAGAATCCGATCCTGATTCTGATATACCTTGTCGGTATGGTTATGATTAGCTGGCAGCTTACTTTATTTGTACTGATATTGCTTCCGTTAGCCGGCTATGTGATGGGGCTGGTAGGTAAAAAGCTGAAACGGAAGTCGTTGGAAGGCCAACAGCAATGGGGATTTTTGATGAGCCAGATAGAGGAAACATTGAGCGGACTTCGTATCATAAAGGCTTTTAATGCTGAAAAGAAAATTCAGGAACGTTTCGAGAAAAGCAATGATATCTTTCGCCGTACTACCAATAAAATATATCGTCGCCAGCAAATGGCACATCCGATGAGTGAGTTTTTGGGTACTGTAACAATTGCTATTGTTTTATGGTATGGAGGTACATTGATATTGAGTGCCAATAGTCCGATAGATGCGCCTACCTTTATTTATTATCTGGTTATATTTTACAGTATTATAAACCCAGCCAAGGATTTGAGCAAATCTGTTTATTCTATACAAAAAGGATTGGCCTCTATGGAACGCGTGGATAAGATCCTCAAAGCTGAGACAGATATCCATGATCCTGAAAATCCGAAACCTATAAAACTGAATGAGCGTATTTCTTATAATGATGTTTGGTTCAAATACCAGAATGAATGGGTACTAAAAGGCATTGATCTGACAATAGCGAAAGGAAAGACGGTTGCCTTAGTTGGGCAGTCCGGTTCGGGTAAAAGCACATTGGTAGATCTGTTGCCTCGCTTTTATGATGTAAACAAAGGAGGTATTGAGATTGACGGTGTCGATATACGTGAAGCCACATTATATGATTTGAGAGCTTTGATGGGAAATGTAAATCAAGAAGCTATTCTTTTTAATGATACTTTCTTCAATAATATTGCTTTTGGTGTTGCCAATGCCACTCTGGCACAGGTGGAAGAGGCTGCCAGAATTGCCAATGCACACGATTTCATTATGGCAAGCGAGAATGGATATGATACGAATATTGGTGACCGGGGAGGCAAATTGTCGGGAGGCCAGCGTCAGCGTATCAGTATTGCCCGTGCCATATTGAAAAATCCTTCTATATTGATCCTGGATGAAGCTACTTCAGCTTTAGACACTGAATCTGAACGTCTGGTGCAGGATGCTTTGGAAAAACTGATGAAAAACCGTACTACTATTGTCATAGCCCACCGTCTCTCGACAATACGCAATGCAGACGAAATTTGTGTGATGCATGAAGGACAGATTGTGGAACGTGGACGACACGAAGAACTTTTGGAACTGGATGGTTATTATAAGCGCCTGTGTGATATGCAAAGCTTCTAACTTAAAATCCAACTTAAAATAAAAACGCATGAAAACAAACTACTTCCTGGCATTGATCACAATCTTTTTGCTTTTGTCTTGCGACCGGCTTCCCGAGGTAAGCAAGAATAAATCTTTGTCTTATCATTTTGATCAACCGGCCTGTATATGGGAAGAAACTTTTCCGTTGGGCAATGGCCGGTTAGGTATGATGCCGGATGGCGGGATAGATAAGGAGAATATTATATTGAATGAGATTTCGATGTGGTCCGGAAGTAAGCAAGATACGGATAACCCGGATGCATATTCGTCTTTGGCCGGTATTCGTAAGGCGTTGTTTGAAGGCCGGAATGATGATGCGCAAGAATTGATGTACAAATCATTTGTTTGTAAAGGTACGGGAAGTAATTATGGTAAAGGTGCTGACTCTCCTTACGGGACTTACCAGTTACTTGGGAATCTTTATTTGAATTACAATTATGCTAACAATGATACAGTTTCGGTTTATAGGAGAGAATTGAATTTGAACGATGCGATAGCTTCCGTTTCGTTTCAACGGGGCGGTGTCAATTATTTGCGCGAAGCTTTTACTTCTTTTGCCGGAGATATAGGGGTTGTCCATTTGGTTGCAGACGTTGATAAGGCATTGAATTTTACACTGGCTATGTCGCGCCCCGAACATTATAGTGTTTCAACGGAAGGCAATGATCTGGTTATGCGTGGCCAGTTGCCGGACGGAATAGATACTGCCGTCATGCGTGGAACACAATATGAATCACGCGCCAGAGTTGTTTTACCTAAAGGTGGCCGGATTGTGGCGGGAGATTCTACAGTAACAGTGCAGAATGCGTCGGAAGCGATTATTCTGGTAAGTATGGCAACCGACTATTTTGATAAAGGCTATCGGAACCAGATATCGACTTTGTTGGCAAATGCAGAAAAGAAAGACTATTCGTTATTGAAGAAGGAACATTTGGCTTCTTACCGTAAATTGTTCGAACGTGTGGAGTTGGATTTGGGTAATTCTGTGAATGAGAAACTGCCAATGAACGAACGTTTGCAGGCATTTGCCGCAGATACGGGCAAGACGAAGGATACGGCACTTGCCGCTTTGTATTTCCAGTTCGGGCGTTATTTGCTGATATCATCTACGCGTCCCGGGTCTTTACCTCCTAATTTGCAGGGGCTATGGGCTAATACGATAGATACTCCCTGGAACGGCGATTATCATTTAAACATAAACTTTCAGATGAATCACTGGCCGGCTGAAGTGACGAATTTGTCAGAGTTGCACCTTCCCTTGATAGAATGGACAAAACAGCAGGTTGCCAGCGGCGAACGTACGGCAAAGTCTTTTTACAATGCCCGTGGTTGGGTGACACATATTTTAGGCAATCTCTGGGAGTTTACCGCACCGGGCGAACATCCTTCCTGGGGAGCTACGAATACTTCTGCAGCCTGGTTGTGCGAGCATTTATATACACATTATCTCTATACGAAAGATACCGCCTATCTGCGTGAAGTTTATCCTGTAATGAAGGGAGCGGCTCTTTTCTTTGTCGATATGCTGGTGCAAGACCCGCGTTCCAAATATCTGGTAACCGCCCCTACTACTTCTCCGGAGAATGGCTATAAGTTACCGAATGGAAATGTCGTAAGCGTTTGTGCCGGTTCTACAATGGACAATCAGATATTGCGTGAGTTGTTTACCAATACAATGGATGCTGCAACAATCTTGAACATAGATACTGCATTCGTACAGGAACTGGCCGAAAAGCGTGCCCGGCTGATGCCGACGACGATTGGTGCCGACGGTCGTATCATGGAATGGCTCGAACCTTATGAAGAATCGGAACCGCACCACCGTCATGTTTCCCACCTTTACGGGCTATATCCGGCCAATGAGATTTCAGTAACAAAGACTCCGCAACTGGCGGAAGCCGCCCGTAAGAGTTTGGCTGCCCGGGGCGACCAAAGCACCGGCTGGTCGATGGCGTGGAAGATCAATTTCTGGGCGCGGCTGCATGATGGCGATCATGCTTATAAACTGCTGGGCGATTTGCTTCATCCTTGTGTAGACCAGGGAACCAATATGGTGAATGGCGGAGGTACGTATCCTAATTTGTTCTGTGCCCATCCTCCTTTTCAGATCGATGGTAATCTGGGTGGTTGTGCCGGAATTGCAGAAATGCTGGTACAGAGCCAAAACGGCTATATAGAATTGCTCCCGGCTTTGCCGTCTGTCTGGAAGAATGGCAGCTTTAAAGGTCTGAAAGTACTCGGTGGCGGTGAAGTTTCGGCTAGATGGGTTGAGAACCGGTTGGCAGAAGCAAGCCTGAAAGCCGATGTTGCAGGAATATTCCGTATTAAGCTGCCTGCCGATTCGTCAAACCTGAGCATAAAGAAGAATCAAAAAGCGGTTTCGCTTCCTGTTGTTGATGGCATGCTGTCTGTCGATTTGCAGGCAGGTGATAATTTGCTCTTGGCCTTTTAATACAGAGGCAGGCGGTAAATAAAACCTATAGAAAGGCGTGCGGTGTTTTCGGGAGAGGCACTAAGCGCCTTTGCTTTTTCCGTCAGATTGTAAGCCCGTCCTATTGCGGTAAGGAAAATATGCAAGTTGTCGTCTGCCATCGGATAAAACTCGATTCCTCCCTGATACCCCCATGCGGTACGATATTTCCCTTTTTCAAGCCCTTCGCTGGATTTGTAGACCGAACCTGTTTCATACATCCCCTTGGCAAATAGCTTCCACTTCGGATGGAGACGGCATTGCACTTCGGCTACCAGCGAGAGATAGTCGCAATTCTTAGCTCTTATGGGGATTTCATCTTCTTCATCCGTTGGCGTCAGCTCCGTAATTAATCCTAAGGGATCTAATGCTCCACGTGAATACATTACGTCAAAGTAGGCATAGAAAGGCTCTGCATCTATATTCTGCCCGGCAAAGAAGTTGTACATGTATTTGCCTTGTGCCTGCTGGGCTGCCGAAACGGAATAGCGGAGGTTGATTAGTTCATCCAGATAACTGCTGTCCCAGTTCAATGTATAATACAAGGGGACTTTCGGTTTCTTTATTCCGTCGGGCAGGCGGCCAAAGTCGTCTTCCATTGATCCCAGGCGGCTATTGGTTACCTGCAGCCTGATTTCTTGCGACCGGCTGGCTTCGTACCCCAGGCTTAAGCCCGTAAAGTAGCAAGGCAGGTATTCGTTTATGTCGCTGTATTCATAAATCAGTAAAGGGTTTTCGTCATATTCGTAGCCTCCGAAGAATATTTCCTGCTTGCCGGCTATCAACGTGAACTTATCGGATAGCTTGTAACCGATTAATGCATATTCGATAGATTCGTTCAGGTTTTCGAGTGGTTGGTTTTCATATCCGGCGTTTAACTTCTGGCGGTACCAGTAAAAAAGACGGTCGTTTACCTCACCGTTTATATCCACTTTAATATCTTTCATGCCGAAAGCGGCTTCGTCCGGCTTGCCGGACAAGAAGTCTGCATTGAACCCGGCGTGTATTTCAAGGTCGAGGTTGAATGCGTTGTTGCGTTTTGGTATTTTCGTCGCATACTCGAAAAGAGAAACAGTTGTGGAATCTCTTTCCGGAATTGGAGCTTGTGCCTTTGCCGGCATTACTCCCATGCCTGCTAAAAGGACCGGGAGAAGAAGGACGGATAGTCGTATCATTGTACCTTTACCTTGTTTTCTTGTTTTGTTTACGGGGGCAAAGGTACTAAATAATGTGGGAACTCTTCCTGCTTATAAGGTGACCGTGTCCCACCTTACCGCGTGGCAGTGTCCCACCTTACCGCGTGACAGTGTCTCACCTTACCGCGTGACAGTGTCCCACCAAAAATAGTCTTGTTTCTGCTTTGCGGTGCGACTATTTTTCGGTCTCTTTCTCTGTCTTTCCCATGTGTTTCATCACCTTTGCATCCAGATAGAAGATGAGTTCTTCGGCAATGTTTGTACAATGGTCTCCGAAGCGTTCCATTTTGCGGATGACGCCGGCCATATATAGTCCTGCCAATGCACTGCCGGGATGTTGTTCGATATATTTGGCAATGGTTGTAGTGGAATGGTGGTTGATTTCGTCTATCAGATTATCTTTTATGAAGATGCGTGAAGCGATTTCGGAGCTTTCCTTGTCGAATGCTTCTTGTGCCAGGGAGATCATTTCGAGAAGTTGGTCGAGCATTTCTTGTACGCGTGTCTCTTTGATAAGTTGCGGATCGATAGGCTCACTCTCGGGCAGGTTGCAGGTAAAGCGGGCAATGCTTTCGGCAAAGTCGCCCAGGCGCTCCAGGTTTGTATTGATCTTGTACATGGCAAGCACAAAACGTAGATCTATAGCTACCGGTGCATAAAGGGCAATGATGTCTTCGCAATCGCTGTCTATCTTCAGTTCGAAGGCATTTACGCGGCGTTCGCGGCTGATTACTTTGTAGGCCAGTTCTTTGTCGCCGGTCAGCATGGCTTCGCCTGCATTGTAAATCTGTTGATGAACAAGGCTCCACATTTCGCTGACGCTATTCTTTAATGATACTATTTCATGTTCTATTACTTTCATATCCCATTTAATTATTACTTAACTACTCTCTGACTGCTAAACTCCTCAGACTCCTCAGCCGCCGGTTACCCGAAACGTCCGGTTATATAGTTCTGTGTCGATTCCTTTTCCGGATTGGTGAATATTTTACGCGTATCGCCATATTCGATTAATTCCCCCAGGTAGAAGTAGCCGGTTTTATCGCTTACACGGGCTGCCTGTTGCATGTTGTGGGTAACAATTACGATGGTATATTGCTCTTTCAATTCATGTATCAGGTCTTCGATCTTGCCGGTCGAAATAGGGTCGAGTGCCGAAGTCGGTTCGTCCATCAGCAGAATGGATGGCGAAATGGCCAGGGCACGCGCAATACAAAGGCGCTGTTGCTGGCCTCCCGAAAGTGCGAATGCCGATTCGCGCAGTTTATCTTTTACTTCATCCCAAAGAGCTACTTGTTTGATGGTCTTCACAACAGTTTCCTCGATGTACGATTCATCATTGATGCCATTTACACGAAGACCGTATGCCACGTTTTCATAAATAGTCTTTGGGAAAGGGTTGGGTTTCTGGAATACCATACCTACGTTTTTTCGCAGTTGGTCTACTTTTTCACTCTTATCGTAGATGTTCCGCCCGTCTATGAAAACATTTCCGGTAAGGTGCGTATCGGGTATCAAATCGTTCATCCGGTTAAACAGGCGGAGGAAGGTAGACTTGCCGCAACCCGATGGGCCGATAAAGGCTACCGATGTGTGTGCTTCAATCTGCATCGAGATATGTTTCAGTGCATGAAAGTCGCCATAATAAAAGTCTACGTTTTGAGCATCAATCTTTATCATAATCTTGTTCTTAATTCATTTTTACTTTCTTGGCAAAATAGTTGCGTAAGGCATTTGCCAGCAGGTTTACAACCAATACAATCGCAATCAGTACCAAAGCCGTTCCGTATGCCATTCCGCGCGAAGCTTCGATATCGGTTCCGCTGGTTGAGATCACATACAAATGGTAGGGCAAAGCCATACACTGGTCGAATATACTCTTGGGAAGATGGGGCAGGAAGTAAGCAGCTACCGTGAAAAGGATAGGAGCCGTTTCGCCCGACACACGTCCGATCGAGAGTATCAGCCCGGTGATGATATTAGGGAAAGCCATAGGAAGAACCACACGGCGGATTGTCTGTAATTTGGTTGCTCCCAGAGCCAGGCTTCCGTGACGGAAGGAATCGTCAATGCTTTTAAGAGCTTCCTCCGTGGTGCGGATAATGAGCGGCAGAGACATCAACGCCAATGTGAATGAACCGGCTATAATGGAGTCGCCCCACCCCAGCGTGTTCACAAACAATGCCATGCCAAACAAGCCGAATACTACCGAAGGCACACCGCTCAGGTTATTTGTCATAATGCGGATAAAACGTACGATCTTGCCGTTGGTTGCATATTCGTTCATATAGATACCACTCATAATGCCAATAGGGAAACTGATAAGGCTGCTGCCTAATACCAGATAGAGTGTACCTGCAATAGCCGGGTAGATTCCTCCGGCAGTCATGCCTTCTTCCGGTGCGGTAGTGAGGAAATCCCAACTGATAACACTGGCTCCTTTAATAATGATGAAGCCAAGAATCACAAACAAAATCGCAACTACAGAATAACTGAGGAAGGTGAAGGAACCGAAAGCTGTCTTTTGCGACAAACGTTTCTTGCGGTCTATATTTCCCAAATGCTGTATAGGTGTCATATCTTTTATTTGATTTTACGTTTTGATGAGATATATTCTACGGTAATACTTAGTACCAGTGTGATGATAAACAACACGGCTCCCAGTAAGAAAAGGGCTTCGTAATGGGCGCCTCCTGCCGGAGCTTCTCCTAACTCTGCCGCAATTGTAGCGGGAATGGTACGTACCGGCTCAAAGAATGAGGTTGGAATGATAGCCGCATTACCTGTTACCATCAATACGGCCATTGTTTCGCCTATCGCGCGTCCTATACCTAATACTACGGCCGAAGTAATACCGGATATGGAGTAAGGTATGATTACCTTATAAATAGTCTGCCATTGAGTTGCCCCCAGAGCCAGACTTGCTTCTTTCATAGCCCGTGGAGTGGTACGCATGGCATCTTCTGCTACAGTGATAATGGTAGGTAATGCCATGATTGCTAATACCACGCTACCGGCAAAGGCGGTTTCTCCTACGGGCAGGTCTAATATTTTTTGTATGAGAGGCACGATGACTACCAGTCCGAAGAAACCATATACAACCGAGGGAATGCCTGCAAGCAATTCAATTACCGGTTTCAGGAAAGAACGTGTCTTGATATTGGCTATCTCGGCCAGGTAAATGGCAACGGCCAGTCCGAAAGGAAGGGCTATTATAATAGCTCCGATACTAACTAATAATGTACCGAGCAAAAGCGGAATCAATCCGAAAATCGGCGCAGGGGTTGAGGTAGGATACCATTCGGTTCCGGCAAAGAAATCGGCAGGTGTAATTTTGTCACCCGAGATTACTGTGCCTTGAAAGTCTTTAGCCAGATATTGTTGGGGGAAGAATGCAATAATGCCGGGTTCTTTATTGACCAGTTCGCTTATTTTATCAGGAACGTATTGGAATTCATCGCCAAGTTCTTCTTCCGGATAGTAGTTGGTAAGGTCGGAGAAGCGGAATACAAGAATATCTTCATCTTTACCGCCCAATTCTTTCCAATTGGTTATTTCGGCATCGAAAACGTCCATGATCTTTTCCGGCGATAAATGCTTTACAGGATTGTCTTTATTAAGGGCAAGTACATAACCTTCTTCTACGACCGGGCTATTGAATAATCCCCCGGCTTCTTTGAAAAGGAAGACAATTATAAGTAAAATAGCGAGGCTGCTTATGCTGCCGCTTATCAGTAACCCTCCTTCAACTAGTTTTTCTATAAACTTTCTCACATTCTTTGCTCTTTATTCTAGCGCAAAGGAACGGTACGGATGTTAAGACGGTATTAAATGGGTTTGAAAGATGTATTTCAAGAATGTTACATTCGGATTACACAGACGGGTGCAGTTTTACGCCCGTCTGTGTTGAGTCCTTATTTATTATATTTACTCCAATCTACATTGTGCATGTCTCCGCTTGCTGCCAGTTCTTCGTGGAAAGCAAAACAGCATTTCAGGTTTTGAGGCGTATGCCCTTTTATTCCCATTGCCAGATACTCTTTCAATAATGGCTTGTAATCCGGATGAACACAATTGTCGATAATACAATTTGCACGTTGGATTGGCGATTTGCCACGCAAGTCGGCTACACCGTATTCTGTGATGATGATCTTTACAGAATGTTCGCTGTGATCGAGGTGGGAAACCATAGGTACAAATGCACTGATCTTGCCTTCTTTTGCTGTAGAAGGTGTTGTGAAAATGGATAACATGGCCGAACGGGTAAAGTCTCCCGAGCCACCGATACCATTCATCATCTTGGTGCCTGATACGTGTGTAGAGTTGATATTTCCGAAAATATCCGCTTCCAGAGCCGTGTTGATAGCAATTAGGCCTAAGCGGCGGGCAACTTCCGGATTGTTTGATATCTCTTGTGGGCGAAGCAATAGTTTGTCTTTGAAGAAATCCAGGTTGGCATAAATTTCGCGGATCACTTCGTTGCTTACAGACAAAGAACAACCGCTGGCAAACTTAACGCGGCCTTGTTTCATCAGACCGATAACAGCATCCTGGATAACTTCGGTATATACGTTGAATGCCGGAATATCTTTGTTTTCACCCATACAGCCTAATACTGCATTGGCAACATTTCCTACGCCGCTCTGGAGGGGGACAAATTCTTTTGGTAAACGTCCCGCTTTAATTTCACTTACTAAGAAGTTGGCAACATTCTTACCAATAGCCATTGTAACATCATCCAGCGGAGCGAAAGCACCACCTTCGTTCGGTTCGTCTGTTTTAACAATGCCGACGATCTTTGCCGGATCAACCTTTACACAATCACTACCGATACGGTCGGATGGAGTATAAATAGGGATTTCACGACGATAAGGAGGATCTGCCGGTTCGTAGATGTCGTGCATACCGCGAATTTCTTTTGGATGACGGCTGTTTAATTCTACAATGATGCGGTCGGCCATGCGGCAGATAGTAGGTAAAATACCAACACCACAAGTGGGAACGATTTCGCCGTTTTCTGTTACATCTGCAGCTTCAACAATGGCAACGTCTACTTTTCCCAGGAAGCCATAACGCATGTTTTGTGCCAATTCCGATAAGTGCATATCAAAGTATTGGGCACCGTGTGAGTTTAGAAGGTTGCGCAAGTCTTTGTTTGACTGGTAAGGAGTACGGAATTTGATTGCGTTTGCACGTGCCAGTTGTCCGTCAAGCTTGTCTCCTGTTGAGGCTCCTGTAAACATTCCGATTTGGAAAGGGTTGCCTTTTGCGTGTTCTTCTGCAGCTTTTTTAGCGATAGCACCTGGAACGACTTTCGGGCAGCCGGCTGGTGTAAAACCGCTGAAGCCTACATTATCATCGTGATGAACAAATGCAGCAGCTTCTTCAGCTGTGATAAATTTTAATGCCATGATAATTTGTTTTTATTTTGTAGTGAATCTTTCGGTTTAAAATCCGGGCGCAAAATTACATATAAAATACGATGTAACTAATATTTACGGTTAAGAATCTCGGAGCAAATAATTGCTTTTCGTAATTCTGCCATATCTGTAAATGTTTGTTCCGGTATAATGCCGTTTTCTTCTTCCTGTTGTAGTATTGAGATTGGTGCAGCCTTACTAGATTCCGGAATATTTTCTCCGGATAAAAAGGGGGGATGGACTGCTGTTTTTGCCGGTTGAGAAAATTGTTGTTGTTTGTTTGGCCTGTTCTTAATCACTGTTTGGGGTTGATCGGGGGCGGCTGGTTGAGGTTTTTCCTCCTGCATTTCTTGTAATATCTCCCAGAATCCTTTTTCCTGGGACGGTTCTGAGTCTTCCGGTATATCGTTGCCCGGCCGTCCAAGTATATTCTTTGACTGTTTTTTTTCCTTTCCGGAGCTAAGCAAACCGCTAACTCCGGCAATGATTAGGAAAACAATATATATCCAATCACCTGCGTTATCCATAACTTTGATTATTTTTTACTTCGTACGCTAAAACACTATGTTTTTGCTAATAGAGTTAGACAAAAATACAACTTTTTTCTGAACTTCAATGCTTTGCAATTTTTTAATATGTTGGACATTGGCATAAAACAGATCCCTTGATTCTTTTTTTCTACGCTTTTACAATATGTTCCTCCGCTTATTTTAAATTATTTACCTTTGCCATAATAAAAAGTGGTTATATCCGGAGTTCCGAAGGTTACGACTTTTGGAAGTGTGATTCACTCTTTTATTACGTTATTTACTGAAGTTGAGTTGTATTAGCATTATTACTTCTCTTTCTTCGCCATCACTAAATTTGACATCTACATACACCTGTTCGTAAGTTCCGGTAATGACGTTTGTAGGAAAATTACGGTCTTCACTGGTCGTTTCCCGGTCTTGTTAATTTTCATGGTCTTAGTTTATAAAGTTGCCGATTGACCGCCCTTCCTGTGACGGTATGGTAGTTTGGTTTTCCCTTGTACTATATTTATCAACGAATTGGTATGAATAGATTGTTTAATTAAAAATTTAGGAATCATGAAAAAGGCGAAGAAGTAAAGTAGGTTATGGCGAGAAGCCCGGTTTTATGAGCTGATAGAACCGGGCTTCTACATATTAATTATTGAAGATGTAAACTTTATACTGAGTAATATATGATCTTATGAATAACAAATTGAGATAAGTCGTATGTTTATCCTGTAAAAATATAAATTTTTCATAGTTAAGTTTAGGAGCGTCTGGATAGTAATATCTAGACGCTTTTTATCATATTGCTATTTTACAACAAGTTTTGAACGGAATAGAGAGCTATGTTTTTTTATTTGTTTATCGTTTTGTGGAATGGAAGTTTGCCAGTATCTTTACCAAAATTTCAGAAGGAAGATATTAGACTGTCAAAAGGTTTGAAGATCACTCGATTAAATAGCATTTATTGTTTTTGCACTTTAGATGTAGGAATAATTATTGAAAAGTAAATCAACAGACTGGTATAAAAGTAAATAAGGGTAACTTCACAGCCACCCTTATTTGATTTAACCAAAACCTTAACTATGAAAAAATTTACGTTTTTCGTATGCAAATATAAGCGTGTAATTTGAATCATGCAAATATTCTCTCGTTTATTTTTTAGAGAAATTATTATTTAAACTTTATTAGTAATTAAGATGATTGAACAAGAAAATGGCGCAGACTTAAAATCTGCTGTCGTAAATGAAGAAAAGAAATTGTTTATTGAGACTTACGGATGTCAGATGAATGTTGCTGACAGTGAGGTTGTGGCTTCTATCATGCAGATGGATGGTTATTCCATGACGGAAAATATTGAAGAAGCAGATGCAATTTTTGTAAATACCTGTTCTGTGCGTGATAATGCCGAACAACGTATTTATGGACGTTTGCAGTATTTTCAATCGTTAAAGCGTAAGAAGAAGTCGCTTATTGTTGGTGTATTGGGTTGTATGGCTGAGCGGGTTAAGGAGGAGTTGATAAATGAACATCGCGTAGATTTGGTTGCTGGCCCGGACTCTTATATGGATTTACCAAATCTGATTGGTGCCGTAGAGCATGGAGAAAAAGCAATTAATGTGGAATTGTCGACACAGGAAACATATAAGGATGTAATTCCTTTAAAGTTGGGTGGTGTGAATATCGGCGGATTTGTTTCCATTATGCGCGGGTGTAATAACTTTTGTTCCTATTGTATCGTTCCTTATACGCGTGGACGTGAAAGAAGCCGTGATGTTGAAAGTATATTGAATGAAATACAGGATATGCGTCAGAAAGGTTTTAAGGAAGTAACATTGCTGGGACAAAATGTGAACTCCTATTTGTTTGAAAAAGACGGGCAGCAGATAACATTTCCTGTTCTGTTGGAGCAAGTAGCCCTGGCTGCTCCTGATATGCGTATTCGTTTTGTCACCTCCCACCCAAAAGATATGAGTGATGATACATTGCGCGTGATAGCTGCTCATACTAATATATGTAGGTATATTCATTTGCCGGCTCAGTCCGGAAGTTCGCGTATGCTGAAGGTTATGAACCGTAAATATACGCGCGAATGGTATTTGGATCGTATTGCGGCTATCCGCCGTATCCTTCCTGATTGTGCAATCTCTACCGATTTGTTTTGTGGTTTCCATTCGGAGACAGAGGAAGATTACCAGGAAACATTGTCTTTAATGCGAGAAGTGGGATATGACAGTGCATTTCTTTTCAAATACTCTGAACGTCCGGGTACTTATGCTTCAAAGCATTTGGCTGACGATGTTCCTGAAGAAGAAAAGGTACGCCGCTTGCAAGGTATGATCGATTTGCAAAATAAACTTTCCGAAGAAAGTAATCTGCGTGATATAGGTAAAGAATTCGAAGTTTTGATTGAAGGTTTCTCTAAACGCTCAAGAGAACAGTTGTTTGGCCGTACAAGCCAGAATAAAGTGGTAATCTTTGATAAGAGGAACTATCACGTCGGACAATTTATCAAAGTGAGGATATTACGTGCATCTTCGGCTACTTTATTCGGGGAACCCGTAGATAATTAATCAAAAGTATAGGATGTTTTTTGTTTTTGACCTGGGTGGAATTTGATTTTGACCCAGGTCGAAATTAATTTTTAGCTAGGTCAAAATTGATTTTGGGCGGCTCAAAAGAATAATTCTTCCCGTACTTCAGCCTAAAAGTAGAGGATTCCAATATTAAAAAAACGGTATTGATTCTTATGTAAGAAGTAATTCTCTATGGTTAAAGATTTGTAAATACGTATGGCGTTACGCAAATAATTCGTTCTTTTGCAGAAAAATTGGGAGGTGTGTTCTCTTTACGCATCTCCCCAATTTATTTAATTCAATTAAGAGCGTGTCTGATGGCTGAAAATAAAAAGGTTAGTACTGTATCTTTCTTTAATTCTCGTCTTACTTCTGTAATCAGTATAGCATTGGTGCTTTTCTTGTTAGGACTGATTCTCTTGATGGGATTATTAAGTAATAAGCTTTCTGTTTATGTAAAAGAAAATATAGCATTTTCCATATTGTTAAAAGATAACCAGAAGGAAGCCGATATTAAGCGAATGCAAAAAAGTCTGGATGCATTGCCTTTTATTAAATCAACAGAATATATTTCGAAAGAACAAGCTGCAAAGGAATTGGAAGAAGAGCTTGGCGAAAATCCCGAGACTTTTCTTGGTTTTAACCCGCTGCAAGCATCTATGGAGGTAAAACTGCATTCGGAATATGCTAATCCAGATAGCCTCAAACTGATAGAGAAACAAATAAGAACCTATACTTCTGTTACAGATTTGCTTTATCGTAAGGATATGATGGAAATGGTTCATAATAATATGAAGCGGGTTGGAATAATATTGCTGACATTGGCGGTTGTACTGATGTGCATATCCTTTGTCCTTATCAGTAATACGATTCGTTTACTTATTTATTCGAAGCGTTTCCTTATCCATACAATGAAGTTGGTTGGTGCTACGCCCGGCTTTATTCGCAGACCTTTTGTAAGGTATAATGTGATAAGTGGTATTTTTGCATCTATACTTGCAATATTGATGTTGACCGGTGCGTTATACTATCTACAGAATGAATTGAAAGGTTTCATTCAGATATTGGATGTTCAATCGTTGCTTATTGTATATGCTGCCGTGTTGGGATTAGGGATTTTATTATCTGTCGTAGCAACAATATTTGCGGTGAACAAATATCTCAGAATGGGCGTTGATAAATTGTATTATATATAATATTAGAGAGATAGAAAGATGGCAAAGAGAGATTTTGCATTTGGTAAAGAAAATTTTATACTGATTGCAATTGCAATCGTATTTATTGTTGTGGGCTTTATGTTGATGAGTGGTGGTGGCTCTGTAGACGGAGTTTCTTTTAACCCGGAAATATTTAGTACCCGCCGTATTGTTGTCGCTCCGATTGTGACTGTATTGGGCTTTGTAATTATGATTTTCGGCATACTGAAGAAAAGTAAAGAAGTAGCCGAATGAGCTGGTTTGAAGCATTAATCTTGGGTATAATACAAGGTCTTACTGAGTTTTTGCCGGTTAGCAGTAGCGGACATCTGGCCATAGGTAGCGCTCTGTTTGGTATTCAGGGAGAAGAGAATCTGACATTTGCCGTAGCGGTGCATGCTGCTACAGTGTTGAGCACCATTGTGGTTTTGTGGAGCGAAGTGTCCTTCTTGTTCAAGTCCTTTTTCTCCTTTAAATGGAATGAAGGAACAAAGACAGTCTGTAAAATATTATTGTCTATGATTCCGGTTGGAATTGTGGGCGTTTTCTTTAAAGATTATGTGGAAGAAATATTTGGCAGCGGATTGTTGATAGTAGGCTGCATGCTTCTTGTTACGGCTGCGTTGCTGGCATTTTCTTATTATGCAAAACCGCGCCAGAAAGAAGAAATATCTTTTAAAGATGCATTTATTATCGGTATAGCACAGGCTTGTGCAGTATTGCCGGGCTTATCGCGTTCGGGTTCAACAATTGCGACCGGACTTTTGTTAGGCGATAAGAAAGAGCAGGTTGCTAAGTTTTCTTTTCTGATGGTGATTATTCCGATTTTAGGAGAAGCCTTTCTGGATCTGATGAAAGGTGGTTTTTCTCCTGAAGAGTCAGGAATATCGTCAGTTGCTTTGATCACTGGTTTTATAGCAGCTTTCGTATCGGGAGCGATCGCTTGTAGATGGATGATTAATCTGGTGAAGAATGGAAAGCTTATTTATTTTGCTTATTACTGTGTGGTTGCCGGATTATTTACGATTATATATTCGCTTGTTTAATGGATTTTATTGCAGGAGAGGTTCTTTGTTTTAATAAGCCACTGCGGTGGACTTCTTTTGATTTGGTAAATAAGTTTCGCTATAAATTATCGCGTAAACTTAAGGTGAAGAAAATAAAGGTGGGACATGCCGGTACGCTTGATCCGTTGGCAACAGGTGTGATGATCGTGTGTACGGGTAGGGCTACTAAAAGAATTGATGAACTTCAATATCAGACGAAAGAGTATGTGGCAACCCTGAAATTGGGTGAAACCACTCCTTCTTTTGATCTGGAAAAAGAGGTAGACGGGGTTTATCCGACAGAGCATATTACTTGTAAGATGGTGGAAGATGTTTTGCAATCGTTTGTGGGAACGATACAACAGATACCGCCGGTCTTTTCTGCTTGCAAGATTGAGGGAAAGCGAGCGTATGAACTGGCCCGTAAAGGGGAAAAGGTAGAGTTGAAAGCAAAAACATTGGTGATAGATGAAATGGAATTGCTGGAATGTAATTTGCCGATAGTAAAAATACGGGTTGTGTGTAGTAAAGGCACATATATTCGTGCTTTAGCCCGTGATATCGGGGTTGCATTACACTCGGGTGCCCATCTGGTTGCATTAGAGCGTACGCGAATTGGTGATGTTACTTTGGATATGTGCATGTCGCCGGAAGATATAGATGATTTTCTGGAAAAGAATGTAGATATAGAAATAAAAGAAAATAAATAGAATAGCATTATGAAGCTGTCGAAATTCAAATTTAATTTGCCGTCGGAACAGATAGCATTGCATCCGACAAATAACAGAGATGAATCGAGAATGATGGTCGTAAACCGTAAGACCGGAGAGATTGAACATCATGTTTTCAAAGATATACTGAATTATTTCGGAGAAAAAGATGTATTTATCTTCAATAATACAAAAGTATTTCCCGCACGTTTATATGGGAACAAGGAAAAGACGGGGGCACGCATTGAAGTCTTTTTATTACGTGAACTGAATGAAGAATTACGTTTGTGGGATGTGCTGGTGGATCCGGCCCGTAAGATTCGTATCGGTAATAAATTGTATTTCGGTGAAGACGATTCTATGGTGGCAGAGGTGATAGATAATACTACTTCACGCGGCCGTACGCTTCGTTTCTTATATGATGGTAATCATGACGAATTCAAGAAAGCTTTATACGCTTTGGGCGAAACTCCGCTTCCAAAGTATATAGACCGCCCGGTAGAAGCAGATGATGAAGATCGTTATCAGAATATTTTTGCAACAGAAGAAGGCGCTGTTGTTGCTCCGGCAGCCGCTTTGCATTTTAGCCGTGAGTTAATGAAACGCCTGGAGATAAAAGATTGCCGTTTTGCTTTTCTTACATTGCATTCGGGTTTGGGTAACTTCCGTGAAATAGACGTAGAAGACCTGACTAAACATAAGATGGATTCGGAACAAATGGTTGTTGATACGGATGTTGTGAATATTGTGAATACGGCAAAAGACGACGGACATCAGATTTGTGCGGTAGGGACATCGGTTATGCGTGCTGTTGAGACAGCTGTAAGCACAGATGGCCATTTGAAGGAATTTGAGGGATGGACGAATAAGTTTATCTTCCCGCCTTATGATTTCAGTGTTGCTACAAGCATGGTGACAAACTTGCATATGCCATTGTCTACATTGTTGATGATGACTGCTTCTTTTGGTGGTTACGACCTGATAATGGACGCTTATGAAGTTGCTCTGAAAGAAGGCTATCGCTTTGGAGCCTATGGTGATGCAATGTTAATTCTGTAAATATATTACGAATGGCAACAGCATACCTTAGTTTAGGAGCGAATATAGGAAATAAACGAAGAAATTTAATAACAGCGGCAGCGTTGTTAGCCGAAAGGGTGGGAGATATTCTCGCCCTTTCTGATATATATGAAACAGAGCCTTGGGGCTTTGAATCGGAAAATACATTTTTGAATGCGGCTTTAGCGCTTCGTTCCTTACTTTCACCATTAGAGCTGCTTGATGCAACCCGCTTGATAGAGATTGAAATGGGGCGTGTGGAAAAAAGTAATGGTACATATCAGGATCGTATTATCGATATAGATATATTAATGTACGACGACATTGTGATGCAGACTTTGCAACTTACTATTCCTCATCCTCTAATGCACAAACGTTCTTTTGTGATGGAACCGTTGGCAGAGATAGCTCCGGATGTGGTTCATCCGGTTTTTCATAAAACAATTGCCGAACTTGCCGGTTTTAAGTATAAATAATTTTACCCGTAAATACAGATAAATATGGATATAAATAAAATACTGACAGAAGGTATGGTCTTTAAAAAGGCCAAACAAGAACCATCAAAAGATGGTAAGAAGATTAAGTTTTCGGACTTCCTGAAGGGTACACATGGCTCAGACTCTGCAAAAAAGAAGGCGGAATATAAGTATAAAAGAGCTATGCGTAATAAAAAGAACAGAGGATAGGCTGAAAGTAAATGTGTGTTTGCCAAAACATTTACTTATATAAATAGTGTTCTTAATAATAGAAGTGAATGTTTAATTATTGAATCGAGTATGAAAAAGATTGTTGTTTTGTTATGTTCTTGTTTTCTTATGACGGCTTGTGTAAACAGCTCAAAGACAAATAAGGAAGAAAAGAAAAGTGAAACGGTTGCAGATATGCATAATGCCGAGAATTCGTTGGATGTTGATGGTGTTTATACCGGTACGTTTCCTGCTGCGGATTGTCCGGGTATAGAGACGACTCTGACGCTGAATAAGGATAACACCTTTACTTTGCATTCTGTATATATTGACCGGAAAGATGGGACTTTTGATGATAAAGGAACATATACACTTGATAAAAACCTGCTTACCCTTAAAGTCGATGGTGATAGTGATCAATATTATAAAGTTGGTGAAAATAAACTGTTCCGTTTAGACAGTGATAAGAAAGAAATTACAGGTCCGTTGGCCGAACATTATATTTTAACAAAAGAATAAAACTTAAAATATCCAGGTTTGACAAATTTTGTATATATTTGCAACCGAATTGATGTGGATAGATTTGTATTGCTTGCAACCACAGGAAAAAATGCTAAAAACAAACCTCTTTTCTAAGCCGTTCGGCAAACAATTCCTCCTAAATCAATTCATTACTAATATACATATTTAATCATTGAAGTAATGAGTTATTTATTCACCTCCGAATCGGTGTCTGAAGGACACCCCGATAAAGTAGCCGATCAAATATCGGATGCTTTGCTTGATGAGTTTTTGGCTTATGACAAAAACTCGAAAGTTGCTTGCGAAACCCTTGTTACAACCGGGCAGGTTGTCTTGGCTGGAGAAGTTAAATCAAGTGCATATGTAGATGTGCAGGAAGTAGCGCGTGGCGTGATTGAAAAGATCGGCTATACGAAAAGCGAATACCAGTTTGAAGCTAAATCATGCGGTGTATTTTCTTCTATCCATGAACAAAGCGGTGATATTAACCGTGGCGTGGAACGTGAAGATCCGTATAATCAGGGCGCCGGAGACCAAGGTATGATGTTTGGTTATGCCACAAACGAAACCGAAAACTATATGCCTCTTGCATTAGACCTTTCTCACAGCCTGTTGTGGGAATTAGCTTCTATTCGTAAAAATGAACCGGATCTGATGCCTTATCTTCGTCCGGATGCAAAGAGCCAGGTTACAATTGAATATGACGACAATGGCAAACCTTTGCGTATTGATACAATTGTAGTTTCTACGCAACATGATGAGTTCATCAGCCCTAAAGGTATTTCACAGGAAGAAGCCGATATTGCTATGCAAAAGAAGATTGCTGCCGACGTGAAAAATATTCTTGTACCACGTGTTAAAGCTCAATATCCGGCTCATGTCCAGTCTTTGTTTAGTGATGAAATTATCTACCACGTAAATCCAACTGGAAAGTTTGTGATTGGTGGCCCTCATGGCGATACAGGTTTAACCGGCCGTAAGATTATTGTAGATACTTATGGTGGAAAAGGTGCTCACGGTGGTGGTGCTTTCTCTGGAAAAGACCCTTCGAAGGTAGACCGTTCGGCTGCTTATGCAGCACGTCATATTGCAAAGAATATGGTTGCAGCTGGTGTTGCCGATGAAATGTTGGTACAGGTATCTTATGCTATCGGTGTTGCAAAACCTATGAATATCTTTGTAAATACATTTGGCCGTGCCAAAGTGAATATGACTGATGGCGAGATCGCTGCTAAGATATGGGATTTATTTGATATGCGTCCGAAGGCAATTGAGGAACGTTTGAAATTACGTAATCCGATTTATTTGGAAACTGCATCTTATGGACATATGGGACGTAAGCCTGAAGTTGTAAAGAAAACATTTGTGTCTCGTTACAACACGAAGCCTACTACTTGTGAAGTTGAGCTTTTTACTTGGGAAAAGCTAGACTATGTTGACAAAGTAAAGAAGGCATTTAGCTTGAAATAAGAATATTTCCTGTTTAATTCATGAAAAGCCGTTTTCGTATGCTTTATGTATGCGATAACGGCTTTTCTTTTGAAAAATAGGGAAATAAATGCTTTAACTTGTATTATAAGACTTGGTATGTACCTAATAATATGGCAATCTGTTTGTCATCCTTCTTCGTGCTGCATTTCTATTTCCTTTACTTTCCGGAATAAATCGGATGCGAAAATAAAATCATTCAGAGCTTTATTACTGGACGTGATTACTTGTTCTTTCGTTCCCTGCCATTCTTTTACTCCTTCTTTTATGAAAATAATATTTTCTCCAATATTCATTACGGAGTTCATATCATGTGTATTAATGATAGTTGTCATCTTATATTCAACTGTAATGTCGTGAATCAGATCATCAATAATCAATGATGTCTTTGGGTCCAGACCTGAGTTTGGTTCGTCACAAAACAAATATTTAGGGTTCAGGGCTATGGCACGTGCTATGGCGGCACGTTTCATCATACCTCCACTAATTTCGGATGGGAACAGATGCCCGGCTTCCGACAGATTTACGCGATCCAAACAAAATTGAGCTCGTTTTTGGCGCTCTTTTGCAGAATCATTGGAAAACATATCGAGTGGAAACATAACATTTTCCAGGACGGTCATGCTGTCAAACAATGCGGAACCCTGAAAGAGCATACCCATTTCGCGGCGGAGCATATTCAGTTCGTGCTTATTCATTGTAAGCAGGTTGCGTCCGTCATACAATATTTCTCCCTTATCCGGTTTCATCAGTCCGATGATGTTTTTGATAAGAACAGTCTTTCCCGAGCCGCTCCGACCTATAATCAGGTTCGTTTTGCCGTCTTCAAAGACCGTATTAATATCATGGAGTACAACACGCCCGTCAAAAGACTTTGTTATATTTTTTACTTCAATCATCTTATGTTAGCATTAAATGGGTTAATATTACGTCGGCAAGCAGGATCATAATACTACTCATTACTACTGCATTTGTGCTGGCTTTACCGACTTCCAGTGCTCCGCCTTTCACATAATAACCGAAGTAAGCAGCTATGGATGAAATGATGAAAGCGTAAACTACGGATTTGATAATAGAATACCAAATATAAAATTCGTTGAAATAAAATTGCAATCCATATTCGAAAGATGCGGGAGTCATCCCTGTCCCTGTTGAGTAGCTGGCAGCAATACCTCCCAGGATACCGGTAAACATACTGAAGATAACTAAAACGGGGATGAAGATCATTAGACCAATCATTTTAGGAAGAATCAGGAAGTTTGCAGAGTTAACCCCCATAATTTCCATAGCATCGATTTGTTCGGTGACACGCATTGTCCCTATTTCCGATGCGATATTACTACCTACTTTGCCTGCCAGAATCAAACACATGATGGAGGAAGAAAACTCCAGTAATATGATTTCACGTGTTGTATAACCAATGGTAAATTTAGGAATTAATGGCGAGCTGATATTTAATGATATCTGAATGGCTATAACGGTGCCGATAAAAATGGATATAATAATTACAATCCATAGCGAATCAACTCCCAGCTTGTAAACCTCTTTTATCAACTGTTTGAAAAACATACTCCACCTGTCAGGTATGGTAATACTTTTCATCATTAATTGGGTGTATTCACCCACTCTATGTAATGCTTTATTCATTATCTGATTGCTATTCAATTACAGTCTGCAAATATAACGCAAATATGGCAACAACGGTTCATTTCTTACTTGATACTTCTGGTTTGAATTAAATATAAATCGGAGCTAAGCTTTTTGCAGAATATGAATTGTCTGTCTCTTTCTTGCTTGTAACTGATTTATTCTGTTTCTTTGTGCCAAAGATTTAAGGTATGTCAGAAGAAGAACAAATGATTCTCCGGACGGAGGATTTGGTGAAAAAATATAGGACACGTACGGTAGTAAACCATGTTTCCATTAATGTGAAACAGGGAGAGATTGTTGGTTTGTTAGGGCCTAATGGGGCAGGCAAGACAACTACGTTTTATATGACAGTAGGATTGGTTACTCCTAATGAAGGCAAAATCTTTTTGAATGATATGGAGATAACGAAATTCCCGGTTTATAAGCGTGCCCGCAATGGGATTGGCTATTTAGCCCAGGAAGCTTCTATCTTCCGGAAAATGACGGTTGAAGATAATATTCGTTCCGTACTAGAGATGACAGACACGACTGCCGAATACCAGAAAGAAAAACTTGAAAGTTTGATTGCCGAATTTGGTTTGAATAAGGTACGGAAGAATTTGGGAGACCAACTTTCGGGAGGAGAACGCCGCCGTGCAGAGATAGCGCGCTGTCTTGCCATTAATCCGAAGTTTATTATGTTGGATGAACCTTTTGCAGGTGTAGACCCTATTGCTGTACAGGATATTCAAACTATTGTAGCAAAATTAAAGCATAAGAATATCGGTATTTTGATTACAGACCATAATGTATATGAAACACTGAGTATTTGCGACCGGGCTTATTTGTTGTTTGAGGGTAAGGTGTTGTTCCAGGGGAGTGCGGAACAGTTGGCCGAAAACGAAATTGTCCGTGAAAAATACCTGGGTAAAGATTTTGTTTTGCGGAAAAAGGACTTATGAATAGTAGGAGAATTTGATCCTGATCATTTTGCAAAAACATCCCGATGATTTAATCAAATCATCGGGATGTTTTTGTATTGAATCAATTGCCTTTTATTAATTCTTTCCGGATATATTTATTTAATATGATAAAGGATATCAGCGTGACAAAAGCCATGCTTGCGAAAGATAATAAATGAGCATCTGAAATATCACCGGAAACCAATTCCAGATTTTTCCACCGGCTGTTCGACATGCCTATAACTGCTGTTGCATTGTTTACAAAATGGGCAAAAACAGGTATCCAGATACATTTACTCCAATAAAGCAAGTAACCGAAATAGGCACCTAATAACAGACGTGGTATGAATCCGAAGAACTGCATATGGAATGCGCTGAAAATAAATGCGGCACTCCATATTATTATGTGGTGGTTGGGGCTCCATTTGCCGATTATTCTCTGTATGGTTCCGCGAAAAAGGAACTCTTCTGTTATGGCTGCTGTTACTGCTATAACAATCAGATTGGAAAGCAAAGTAAGTATTCCTCCTTCTGATAATAATAACTCTGTCATGTGTTCGGCTGCATCCTCTTGTGTTCTCATCCAATTTTCTATGGGAGCCAAAATAGAAGGCAATTCCATTTGTTTGTTTAATACGCCTGTGAGCGTAATCGTGGGTGAAAACAGATACATGCTGATAAGTATCAATAGCATGATTCGAACGTTCGGTGTCTTTTTTATTGACAAATACCAGGAAGGTCTGTTACTGCACGTCCAGGCTACGGCAATTGCCGGAAAAAGGAACATTCCGATGGAAGAAAGAAATTGCAATGTTCGCATTATACCGGGATACTGGTATATATCAGCCTTTACTCCATGGGTAAGGAATAAGACTCCCATACCTAAAACAGAAGATATAAATCCTCCGGCCAGCATAAAAAGCAATAGTAAGAAAATTTGGAACAAGGCCGGTTTGCCGGCGTAAAAACCTTTTAAATTCATATTTTCGGGCATAAAAAAACTTCTGCCCAAAGATAGACAGAAGTTTTTATTTTTTTAGGAAGAACTGATTACATTCTGGGTCTGGCTTCTTTAACAACCATCTGGCGACCTTCGAATTCAGCTTCGTTTAATTCTTCGATAGCTTTTTTTGCTGCAGAATCATCCGGCATTTCAACAAAAGCAAAACCTTTAGACTTGCCAGTTTCACGGTCCTTGATAATCTTTACAGAATCAACTGCACCGTATTCTTCCATTACTTGTTTCAAATCATCTTCCCGAACACGATAGTTCAGGTTTCCAATGTAAATGTTCATAAAAATAGAAAATTAAAAAAAATAAAATTGTTACTTAAATGAAAGTGTTATTAAACCGGAATTTCGTAACAATGAGATAATTTATTCGACAAGTAAATGCGGAAAAATCAACAAGTAGATGCAGAAATAAAAAACAATGTTATGTACGTTCAAGGTAAATTTCCTTTCACGCTACAAAGGAATACAAATATTTTAGATAAACAACTATTTATTTGAAAATAAAATGTGGAAATAGATACTTTTTTAATTGTGCTGAAACAAATTAGGTTAACTATTTGCGATATTGAAAGAATAAATCTAATTTTGCACCCTAAATTTTTGATACAGTATATTAATTAAATAAATAATCCAGAATGAACATTTCGCTGAAAAACAATGATGCCCTGAGTGGTATTATAAAATTAGAAATAGTGAAAGCTGACTACGAAAGTCAGGTTGAAGGAAATTTGCGTAAGCTCCGTCAGAAAGCTAATGTACCAGGATTCCGCAAAGGTATGGTTCCGGTCGGTATGGTAAAAAAAATGTATGGTAAACACGTTTTAATAGAAGAGATTAACAAAATTGTATCTGAGAATCTTTTCAAATATATCCGTGAAAATAATTTGGCTGTTCTGGGAGAACCATTATCAAGCATGACGGAACAAAAAGATATTGATTTTGATAAGGATGAAGATTTCGAGTTCTGCTTTGATGTTGCTTTTGCTCCTGCATTTAATATTGAATTAGACAAAAATGATAAATTAGTATACTATCAGGTTGCTATTGATGATGATATGCTGAATAAGCAGGTAGAATCTTATACTTCTCATTTCGGTTCTTATGACCAGGCCGAAGAAGTTGAAGAAAGAGATTTGGTGAAGGGTACTGTTGCGGAACTGGAAAACGGGGCTCCGAAAGAAGGCGGTATCGTTGTGGAAGATGCAGTTTTGATGCCATCATATATGAAAGATGAAGCAGAAAAGGCTAAATTTATTGGTTCAAAGGTTAATTCGGTAGTTGTATTTAACCCTAATAAGGCTTATGAAGGTGCGGAAGCCGAAATCTCTTCGTTCCTGAAGATTGGAAAAGAAGATGTTGCTAACCATACCGGTGATTTCAGCTTTGAAATTAAGGAAGTGACACGTCATAAAAATGCAGAACTGAATCAGGAGTTATTCGATAAAGTCTTCGGTGAAGGTGCTGTTACTAACGAAGAAGAGTTTAAAAATAAAATTAAAGAAGCCTTGGCCGAACAGTTTGATCCTCAGAGCAACTTTAAATTCCTGACAGACGCCCGCGAGTTGTTGTCTGCAAAAGCAGGTGAAATGGAAATTGCGGATGATTTGGTAAAACGTTGGTTGCTTGTTGCAAACGAAAAGAATACACCGGAAGCTATTGAAGAAGATTATCCGAAAATTAAAGAGGATTTGAAATATCACTTTATCAAAGATGCTTTAGTGAAAAAGTATAACCTGAATGTAGAGCGTGAGGATATTGAAAACTTTGCTAAACGTGTAGCGAAAGCCCAGTTCGCTCAATATGGCATGCTTTCTGTTCCTGAAGAAATGCTGGACAATTATGCGAAGGATATGTTGAAAAATCAGCAGACTATGCAGAATATTGCAGAACGTGCTATGGAAGAAAAGCTGGCTGCATGCTTGAAAGAACAGGTCGATCTGGAAATTAAAGAAATTTCGGCTGACGAATTCAATAAACTTTTTGAATAAAAAAGGAAAAATAAGGGCTTTTGCAAATTAGCCTGTTTCTTGAAAAAAGGGGATTTCTCTCTAAAAATATCTTAGCGGACAACAAATAAGTTGTTTCTTTCAGAAATTTATTTATAACTTTGTTTTTCCGTTAAGTCTTGAGAGGAATCCCTTTTTATGTCTTCTCGGAAATAATTATACAATAGAGAAATATGGAAGATTTTAGAAAATATGCTACGAAGCATTTGGGAATGAGCGGTACGGCTCTTGATAGCTATATGAATATCTCCAGTAGTTATATTTCGCCGACAATTATTGAAGAACGTCAGCTAAATGTTGCTCAGATGGATGTTTTTTCACGTTTGATGATGGATCGTATTATCTTTTTAGGTACACAGGTCGACGATTATACAGCTAATGTGATTCAGGCACAACTATTGTATCTTGATTCCAGTGATCCGGGAAAGGATATATCTATTTATATTAATTCTCCTGGTGGTTCTGTTTATGCGGGATACGGAATTTATGATACAATGCAGTTTATCAGTTCAGATGTTTCTACTATCTGCACGGGAATAGCAGCATCTATGGCCTCTGTGTTGCTGGTTGCGGGAAAGAAAGGAAAACGTTTTGCTTTGAAACATTCTCGTGTGATGATCCATCAACCGTTAGGAGGTGTTCAGGGGCAGGCATCTGATATAGAAATAACGGCTCGCGAAATCTTGAAAGTGAAGAATGAATTGTATACAATCATTTCTGAGCATTCGGGTAAGTCATTCGAAGAAGTTGAACGTGATGGTGATCGCGACTTTTGGATGACTGCTGCCGAGGCAAAGGAATATGGTATGATTGATGAAATTCTTGTTCGTAAATAATAAACTAAAAAGACAAGGCTTGGAAGCAGGCCTTGTCTTCATATTATAAGAAAGGAATATATATGGCCAAACCAACAGGCGATACTTGTACGTTTTGCGGGCGTAGTTCCCGGGAAGTAGATTTGTTAATAAATGGTATATCGGGTGCTATATGCGATAATTGCGTAAAACAAGCTTATGAAATTGTGAAAGAACAGATGCCGGCTAGTAAAACCTCTTTTGGATTGAACCAGAAAGATTTGCCGAAACCGGAAGATATAAAGACTTTTCTTGACCAATATGTAATAGGCCAGGATGAAGCTAAACGCTATTTGTCAGTATCTGTATATAATCATTATAAGCGTTTGTTGCAGAAAATAAATCCGGACGATGTAGAGATTGAAAAATCTAATATAATAATGGTGGGTGCAACGGGTACTGGGAAAACACTGTTGGCACGCACTATTGCCAAATTACTTCACGTTCCGTTTTCTATAGTAGATGCAACGGTGCTTACCGAAGCGGGTTATGTTGGAGAAGATATAGAAAGTATTTTAACCCGTCTTTTGCAAGCTGCCGATTATGACGTAGAAGCTGCTCAGAGAGGAATTGTATTTATTGATGAAATAGATAAAATTGCCCGTAAAGGGGACAATCCTTCAATTACGCGCGATGTTAGCGGGGAAGGAGTGCAGCAAGGTTTATTGAAATTATTGGAAGGTTCTATTGTAAATGTTCCTCCTCAGGGTGGGCGTAAACACCCGGAACAGAAGATGATTGCTGTTGATACAAAAAATATTTTATTTATTTGTGGCGGAGCTTTTGATGGCATAGAAAAGAAGATCGCACAGCGTTTAAATACTCGTGTGGTTGGTTATGCTGCAAGTAAAGATACTGCGGCAGTAGATAAGAATAATCTGCTGAAATACATTACTCCTACAGATTTGAAGTCATTTGGCTTAATACCCGAAATAATCGGGCGTTTGCCTATTTTGACTTATTTGAATCCTTTGGACCGAAATACGCTACGGAATATTCTTACAGAGCCTAAAAATTCTATAATAAAACAATATATTAAATTGTTTGAAATGGATGATATAAAGCTTACCTTTGATGAGTCCGTTTATGAGTATATCGTGGATAAAGCTTTAGAGTTTAAATTGGGAGCTCGTGGATTACGTTCAATTGTAGAGGCCGTCATGATGGATGCCATGTACAGTATGCCATCTGAAAATAAAAAAGAATTGCATGTAACTCTTGAGTATGCAAAAGAAAAATTTGAGAAATCGGATGTAAACCGTTTACAGGTTGCATGATTTAGAACGGTCTGTTTAAAATATTACAAGGTATGGCGAAGAAGGATAATTTAACTGAAGAACTGAAAAAATACTTTGGGTTTGATACCTTTAAAGGAAACCAGAAAGCTATTATTGAAAATGTACTGGCTGGAAATGATACGTTTGTACTAATGCCGACCGGAGGTGGAAAATCTTTATGTTACCAATTGCCTTCTTTATTAATGGATGGAACGGCAATTGTAATTTCACCTTTGATAGCACTGATGAAAAATCAGGTAGATGCTATGCGTAACTTTAGCGAAGAAGACGGGGTTGCGCATTTCATCAATTCCTCTTTAAATAAATCTTCGATTGACCAGGTTAAAAATGATATTTTGTCGGGACGTACAAAGCTGTTGTATGTTGCCCCGGAATCTTTGACAAAAGATGAAAATGTAGAATTTTTACGGCAGGTTAAAATATCATTTTATGCAGTAGACGAGGCACACTGTATTTCTGAATGGGGGCACGATTTCCGTCCGGAATACAGGCGGATACGTCCTATCATAAATGAAATTGGTAAACGTCCGCTTATAGCTCTTACTGCTACAGCTACGCCAAAAGTGCAACATGATATTCAGAAAAATCTGGGTATGATTGATGCTACAGTATTTAAATCATCATTTAATCGTCCTAACTTGTATTATGAAATTCGTCCTAAAGGTACGAATATAGACCGTGACATTATTAAATATATAAAATCCAACGAAGGTAAATCCGGTATTGTATATTGTTTAAGCCGTAAGAAAGTAGAAGAATTTGCCGATATATTGAAAGCAAATGGAGTTAAGGCTCTTCCTTATCATGCCGGAATGGATTCGCAATTGCGTTCTACTAATCAGGATGCATTCCTTATGGAAAAAGTAGATGTTATTGTGGCAACCATAGCCTTCGGTATGGGAATAGATAAGCCGGATGTACGTTATGTAATTCATTACGACATACCTAAAAGTCTTGAAGGTTATTATCAGGAAACCGGGCGTGCAGGCCGTGATGGCGGTGAAGGCCATTGTATAGCTTTTTATGCATATAAAGATTTGCAAAAACTTGAAAAGTTTATGCAGGGTAAGCCTGTTGCCGAACAAGAAATAGGACGCCAGCTATTACTTGAAACTGCAGCTTATGCGGAAACATCGGTATGTCGTAGAAAAGTATTATTACATTATTTCGGGGAAGAGTTTTTGGAAGATAATTGTGGTAGTTGTGATAATTGTTTGAATCCTAAGAAACAAGTGGAAGCGAAGGAATTGTTGAGTGCTGTGCTGGAAGTAGTTAGTACATTAAAAGAAAAGTTTAAGACAGAATATATTGTAAACATGTTGGTAGGAAACGAGACGTCTGAAATTCAGTCGTATAAACATAATGAATTGGATGTTTTCGGCTCCGGTCAGGATGAAGATGAAAAAACGTGGAATGCTGTAATACGCCAGGCATTAATAGCTGGTTATCTGATAAAAGATATTGAAAACTACGGTCTGTTGAAAATATCCGATAAGGGGAAGGGATTTGTAGAAAAACCGGTTTCGTTTAAGATTACAAAAGATAATGAATTTGAAGAAGAAGAGGAAGAAGTTCCCGTACGTGGCGGTGCATCTTGTGCTGTAGACCCTGTTCTTTATTCGATGATGAAAGATTTGCGAAAAAAACTTTCTAAAAAACTGGAAGTTCCTCCTTTTGTTATTTTTCAGGACCCGTCGTTGGAAGCAATGGCTACGACCTATCCGGTTACGTTGGATGAGTTGCAGAATATCCCGGGTGTAGGAGCTGGCAAGGCAAAACGTTATGGTAAAGAGTTTGTCGAATTAATTAAGAAACATGTAGAGGAAAATGAGATAGAAAGACCTGAAGATTTACGTGTACGCACGGTGGCCAATAAGTCCAAATTAAAGGTTTCTATTATTCAACGTATAGATCGTAAAGTTGCCCTGGATGAAATTGCAATGACTAATGGTTTGGAATTTAGTGAATTGCTGGATGAAATAGAAGCTATAGTCTATTCGGGGACACGTATTAATATAGATTATTTCTTGAATGACGTTATGGACGAAGATCATATTGAAGATATTTATGAATACTTCAAAGACTCGGAAACTGATGCTCTGGAAGATGCTATAGAAGAATTGGGCGGTGATTATACGGAAGAAGAAATACGCTTGGTTCGTATTAAATTCCTTTCGGAGATGGCAAATTAAATACCTGTTTGAAAAGATAGTTTGGAATTCCTTTCGGATGAATTTTTGATTTCTTCCGAAAGGAATGTTTTTTTGATCCGCCAAAAGTTTGTATATTTGCACGCAATAATTTTTTAAAGCATAAATTCTATGTCATTTATTGCAGACAGGGTTGTTATGGATGGATTAACGTTTGACGATGTGTTGTTAATCCCTGCTTATTCGGAAGTTCTTCCACGGAATGTCGATCTCACGACAAAGTTTTCACGTAATATTGTATTGAATATACCAATGGTTTCGGCGGCGATGGATACGGTAACCGAAGCTAAGATGGCTATTGCTATAGCCCGCGAGGGAGGTATTGGTGTGATTCATAAGAATATGACTATTGCAGAGCAGGCAAAGCAGATTCAGAGTGTGAAACGCGCAGAGAATGGTATGATTTATGATCCTGTTACCATAACCAAAGGAAAGCATGTTGCCGATGCATTGGCAATAATGGCAGAATATAAGATTGGAGGAATACCTGTTGTTGACGAAAGCGGTTATTTGGTAGGTATTGTAACAAACCGTGATTTGCGTTTTGAAAAAGACATGGATCGTTCGATTGAAGAGGTGATGACTAAAGATAATTTAGTGGTGGCTGATCAATCGACTAATTTGGAAACGGCAGCTCAGATACTTCAGCAACATAAGATTGAAAAACTACCGGTTGTTGACAATCATAATAAATTGATAGGTCTGATTACGTATAAAGATATTACACGTGCAAAAAACAAACCGCAAGCATGTAAAGATGCTAAAGGCCGTCTTCGTGTTGCTGCCGGGGTTGGGGTTACTTTCAATACATTTGAACGTGTGGAAGCTTTGGTTGAAGCTGGTGCTGATGCTTTAGTAATTGATACGGCGCATGGACATTCAAAAGGCGTGGTAGATGTTTTGAGGCAGATAAAGGCGCGTTATTCCAATATTGATTGTGTGGTTGGTAATATCGCAACAGGCGAAGCTGCCAAGTATTTGGTAGATGCGGGAGCTGATGCGGTGAAAGTTGGTATCGGTCCTGGTTCTATTTGTACGACACGCGTGATAGCGGGAGTGGGCGTGCCGCAATTATCCGCTATTTATGATGTGGCTAAAGTGTTGCAAGGAACAGACGTGCCCTTAATTGCAGATGGTGGCTTGCGTTATTCCGGAGATATTGTGAAGGCAATTGCAGCCGGAGGGTCTTCTGTAATGATGGGATCTTTGTTGGCTGGCGTAGAAGAGTCTCCGGGAGAAACTATTTTGTTTAACGGGCGTAAGTTTAAATCTTATCGTGGAATGGGATCGTTGGAAGCTATGCAAAAAGGTTCGAAAGATCGTTATTTCCAGGATGTGGAAGATGATGTAAAGAAATTAGTGCCCGAAGGTATTGCAGCCCGTGTCCCTTATAAGGGATTGCTTTATGAAGTTATCTATCAGATGGTAGGTGGTTTGCGTGCCGGAATGGGATATTGCGGAGCTCATAATATAGAAGAATTGCATCATGCAAAATTCACCCGTATTACAAATGCGGGAGTGTTGGAAAGTCATCCGCACGATGTTGCGATTACCCGGGAAGCTCCGAATTATAGTCGCGGAGAATAGTAAATTCATGCCTTGTATTTTATAAAAAACACTAATTTAATGGTATAGCATACTTTTCTTAGCCGGCAACCGTTAGATTAGTGTTATTTTTGTAATGTATAATAGCAGTATGGTAAAAGAGTTTTTGATGAAAAAGTTACTTGTATTATCTTTGATATTTGCTTGCTACACGGGAAAAGCACAGACTCTTCCGGATTCTGTGGTAATGACCATAGCCGGCAAACAAATACCTTTATCGGAATTTGTTTTTATAGCAGAGAAGAATAAGGAGGTCGATTTATCAGACAGCAAATCTGTAAAGGCGTATGTTGAATTATTTAAAAACTTCAAATTAAAAGTAGCAGAAGCGGAAAATTTGGAGTTAGATAAAACAGATGCTTTTAAAGAAGAGCTTGACGGTTATCGTACACAGCTTATTGCAAGTTATTTATCAGACAAAGATGCAGAAGAAGCTGTTGCCCGTGAAGTCTATAATCGCGGAAATGAAGAGCTTGAGTTGAGTCATATACTATTTCGTTTGAAAGGTAATATTGTTTCTAAAGATACGGTTGATGTTTATAATAAAGCCTTGCAGGTATATAACCGGATTAGTAAAGGAGAAGATTTTGATGTTGTCGGCAAAGAAATAAATGGACAGGAGAACGATAATATTCATTATGAATATGTGCATTGTTTATTGCCGATGCAAACATTGAAAGCGTTTGAAAATGTAGCTTATTCAATGCCGGTTGGTGCAATTTCCAGACCTGTCCGTACGAATATGGGATTTCATTTGATTAAAATACATAACCGTAGGGCAAACCGGGGAAGAATTCATATAGCACACATATTGATCGCTTTTCCAAAAGACACGGTTGCTAATAGTCAATCTGAGGTATTGGAAAGGGCACAGGAGGTTTATCAAAAAGCAAAGAACGGAGCAGACTTTGCAGAGCTTGCAAAACAGTATTCGGATGATACTGCTTCTGCGCAGAAAGGAGGAGAATTACCAATAACCGGGCCCGGTGAGATGGTTGATTCTTTCGAGGATGCAGCATTTGCCTTAACCACCCCGGGACAATTGTCCGGTTTGGTGAAAACGCCTTTTGGTTATCATATAATAAAACTGATAGAAAAGCTAGACAGATCTCCGTTTGAAGCCGAAAAGAAAAAGTTGGTGCGTGCTATGGGACAAGGAGAGCGTAATTTTGAATTATATAAGGTTTTTGATGACCGTATGAAAAAAGAATATGGTTATGTTTTTTACCCTGAAGCTTATGCAGAGTTGCAGGCATTATGCAATGATCATTTCCCTACAGATGCCTCCTTTTATGAAAAGGCGAAGCAGATGAATAAGACCTTGTTCCACGTAAACGGTATTGATTTTCCGCAAAGTGAATTTGCTTATTATATCCAACGTTGTCCTTTTTCTACAAAAATCTATGCCGGCGACTTTATGCAAGATGTTTATAATCTTTTTGTTCGTGATATTGTGACAACGGCAGAGCGCGGGAATTTGTCGCTAAAACATCCTGAGTTTGATCATTTGATGCAGGAATATAGAGATGGTATATTATTATTTGATGTAAGTAACCGGGAGATTTGGACAAAGCCTGTTAACGAACAGAAAATGTTGGAAAAACAGTGGATAAAAAGCCTGAATGAGAAATATCCGGTTGTAATTAACTGGAAATTGATAAATAAGGTCAAGAAATAAAATATAAATCGATGAAATATAGCTTCATTTTTATAGCGTTTGTATCTTTGCTGTGTGCATGTAAGGGAACACAGCCGATGGATGATACGGATGTATTGGTAAGAGTGAAGGATCGTACGCTGAAACGTTCGGAAGTAACGAGTCTTATTCCCAAAAGTGCGACGTCGGAAGATAGTTTGTTGTTGGCGGAGAGTTATATAAAAAAATGGGTAAAAGATGCCTTGGTTTATGATGTGGCTCTACGTAATTTGGGTGATGATAAAGATGCTGTAGATAAATTGGTGGATGAGTATCGTAGTTCTTTGGTTCGTTATCGTTATTTGGAACAGTTGGTGAATGAACGCTTATCTGCAAATATTCCCGAAACAGATAAGTTAAGTTATTACGAGGAGAACCAACAGAAATTTATTTTGGATAAGAGCCTTATTAAAGGTCTGTTCCTGAAAATACCACAAGATGCGCCGGGAATATCCGATGTGAAAAGCTGGTATAAATCAACTTCTGAGGCTTCATTGGAAAAAATAGAGAAGTATAGTGTGCAGAATGCTGTAATTTATGATTACTTTTACGACAAATGGGTCGACTTTGATGAAGTGATGGATAATATACCTGTTCATGTGGCTAACTCGGCTGATTATTTGAAAGTAAATAAGTTCGTGGAGGTTTCTGATAGTAGCTATTGTTATCTGTTGAATATTAAGGAATACCTTTCAGTGGGAAGTGTGGCTCCTTATGATTATGCAACCCCTCAGATTACCGAGATGTTGATTAATCGACGAAAAGTAGATTTTTTGAAAAAATTTGAAGACGAATTATATAACGATGCTATCAGAGGCGGCGATGTCAAATTTTATGACGGCTCTGATAAATGATTATAAAACGGTAGACATGATGAAAAAGTTTTTAGTAGTATTTTTTCTTGCCTGTTGGACTTGTGCAGCGATGGCGCAAGACAATGTTATTGATGAAATTGTGTGGGTGGTAGGAGATGATGCGATTTTACGTTCTGACGTCGAAGCCCAGCGTTTGTATTTGGCAAATGAAGGACAGCGTCTGGACGGTGATCCCTATTGTGTGATTCCGGAAAGGATGGCTATTGATAAACTATACTTGAATCAGGCAAAAATAGATAGTATAGAAGTTAGCGAATCACAAATTATTCAGCAAGTAGACCAATGGATGAATTTTGCTGTAAATCAGATTGGATCAAGGGAAAAACTGGAAGAATATTTTAATAAAAAATATTCGCAGATTAAAGACGAACGTAAAGAAATGGTTCGTGAGCAGCAGATCGTGCAGCAGATGCAACATCAATTAGTTGGTGAAATTAAGTTGACACCCTCTGAAGTTCGTAAGTATTATAACCAGTTGTCGAAAGATAGCCTGCCAAATATCCCTACGACGGTAGAAGTACAGATAATTACAATGGAACCTAAAATTCCTTTTGAAGAGACGGATGCTATCAAAGCCCGTTTGCGTGATTTTACAGAACAGGTAACAAGCGGAAAAATGGAGTTTTCTACATTAGCACGTTTATATTCTGAAGATCCGGAATCGGCAAAACGTGGTGGTGAATTAGGTTTTATGGGAAAAGGTATGTTAGCCCCAGAATTTGCAAATGTGGCATTTAACCTGACAGATCCGAAACGTGTATCTCAGATTGTGCAGACAGAATATGGTTATCATATTATCCAATTGATTGAAAAACGCGGAGACCGTATTAATTGCCGCCATATTTTGTTAAAACCAAAAGTGTCGGATAAAGAATTGAATGAAACAATGGCTCGTATGGATTCTTTATATAATGATTTACAGGATAATAAATTCTCGTTTGAAGATGCTGCAACGTTTGTATCTTATGATAAGGATACCCGGAATAATAAGGGATTGATGGTAAATCAGAATTATGAAAGTGATCATGTCAGTACGCCTAAATTCGAGATGCAGGAATTGCCGCAGGAAATAGGTAAGATTGTATATAATATGAAGGTGGGTGATATATCAAAACCGTTTACGATGATTACAAATAAGCAAAAAGATGTTGTTGCTATTGTAAAACTGAAAGCCCGTGTGGAAGGCCACAAAGCAAACTTGTCGGATGACTACCAGGCATTAAAAGCAATCGTGGAAGGACGGAAACGTGAAGAACTTTTGAATGACTGGATTGCGAAGAAACAAAAAACAACTTATATCCGTATTAGCGACGGATGGAGGAATTGCGATTTCCGCTATCCGGGATGGATTAAAGAATGAAACTATTTACTAAGTTATTATTAATACATTTGCTATGTATGTTCACTGTCTGTGTTTTTGCACAGGCAAGTGATAGTATTCCTCCTAAAACGACCAAGGTTTTTTTGGAGCATACTAATACTTTATCGTATGATAAAGAGGTGAATGCCGATGCTCAGGTGCTGGTTGGTGATGTATGCTTCCGCCATGATAGTTCGTATATGTATTGCGATAGTGCTTACTTCTTTGAATCAACTAATTCGCTGGAAGCATTTAGCAACGTTAGAATGGAACAGGGAGATACCCTGTTTGTCTATGGAGATTATCTGTTCTATAATGGAAATACGGAAATTGCTTATCTGCGCGATAATGTCCGTATGGAAAACGGGCAGGTCACGTTGTTTACCGACAGTCTTAATTATGAACGTATTCCGGATATAGGCTATTACTTTGAGGGAGGGATGATTGTAGATTCCCTGAATCAATTATCCTCTTTTTACGGACAATATTCACCGGCTACGAAACTTGCCGTTTTTAATGATAGTGTACGTCTGGAAAACCCTCAGTTTACACTTTATTCGGATACACTGCATTATAATACAATGTCTAAAATTGCTACAATATTAGGCCCGTCTGTTATAGTATCGGATAGTGGTACTATTTATTCTTCCCTTGGTTGGTATGATACGGTAAATAACACCTCTTTGCTGTTGGATAATTCCCAGGTTGTTTCAGGTGACCGGATTTTAACGGGAGATTCAATTGCTTATAATCGCGAAATCGGCTTTGGTGAAGTTTTCGGAAATATGAGTTTGCAGGATACGATAAAGAAGATTACTCTGGAAGGCCAATATGGTTATTATAATGAAACGACCGGATATGCTTTCGCTACAGATAGTGCTCGGATGCTGGAATATTCGCAGGGTGATACATTATATTTACATGCCGATACGTTGCAAATGGCAACAATAGATTCCGTCTACCGTGAGATTAAAGCATATTACGGTGTTCGTTTTTACCGTACCGATATGCAGGGTGTCTGTGATTCCATGCAGTTTAATACGCGTGATTCTGTATTATATATGTATAATGATCCGATTTTGTGGAATGAGCAGTACCAGATATACGGAGATACGATTCTGATTTATATGAACGACAGTACAATTGACTATGCACACGTGAGACAATTTGCGTTTGCGGTTCAATATGTCGATTCTTCTTATTATAACCAATTGAAAGGGAATGACCTGAAAGCTTGTTTTGAAGGGCAGGCTGTCCGGCAAATAGATGTTGCAGGGAATGCGGAATCTATTTTTTATCCTCTGGAGAGTGATGGAGCTATGGTGGGAATGAACCAGACCCAAAGCGGCTTTATAACTATATGGGTAAAAGATAATAAATTGGAAAGGTTGAAATTAACACCAGCATCTCAGGGTACGCTTACCCCGATTCCGGACCTGAAACCTGATCAAAAAACATTAAAAGATTTCTATTGGTTTGATTATATCCGCCCTAAAAACAAGGATGATATTTATCAGGTGGTGAAAAGAAAAGTTAATGAAGCACCCAGAAGAAATAATAAATTTGTACATTAGCGAAGTTTTCACAATGTAATTCAATTAAACATGGCACTTTTCTCATTTTATAATGTGCGTAAACCGCGTCAGTTTGAACATAAGCCTATTTATTGGGATCCTCACAGAGAGGCTATGCAAGAACGTGTGAGTAAAATCAAACGTGAAATGGGAATGGAAGAACCTCTTGAGGAATATAAGCCGCAGATAAAGGGCAGTTTTGTTGAAGGCACTTCCCATTTGAAAAAGAGCATGGACAAAGGAGTCGATTCTCGGAGTTTGAAATATAGGAATGTAAAACTGCTGGTAGCCTTAGCTGTATTGGCTGCCTTGTTTTGGTTTTTGTTTTGGCAATGAGTGATATAATACATTTGCTCCCCGATAGCATTGCAAATCAGATAGCAGCCGGCGAAGTTATCCAACGTCCGGCTTCTGTTGTTAAAGAATTGGTTGAAAATGCGATAGATGCCGGAGCTGCTAATGTCCAGGTAAACATAAAGGATGCAGGTAGAACCCTGATACAAGTTGTAGATGATGGGAAAGGGATGTCGGAAACAGATGCCAGAATGGCTTTTGAGCGGCATGCCACTTCCAAAATAACTACGGCAGATGATCTTTTTTCGCTCCATACTATGGGATTCCGCGGTGAGGCTCTTGCCTCTATAGCAGCTGTTTCCCATGTAGAATTACGGACAAGAATGCGTGGCTCTGAATTAGGTACACGTTTGGTTTTAGCTGGGTCCGTCGTGCAGGAATCCGAGGCCGACGCTTGTAATGAAGGTTGTATCTTTTCTGTAAAAAACCTGTTCTTTAATGTCCCGGCGCGCAGGAAGTTCTTAAAGTCCAATGAAACGGAATTTCGTAATATCATTACGGAATTTGAACGTATAGCATTGGTTAATCCGCAAGTGTCTTTATCATTGCATCATAATGATACCGAAATATATAATTTACCAGTTTCGGGTCTTCGTCAACGTATTATTAATATATACGGAAAAGCGTTGAACCAGAAGTTGCTTACCCTGGAAGCAGATAGTTCATTGGTTACAATTTCGGGTTTTGTGGGACGACCGGATTCTGCCAAAAAACGAGGCGCGCTTCAATATTTCTTTGTGAACGGGCGCTTTATGAAACATCCTTATTTTCATAAAGCGATAATGCAAGCTTATGACCAGTTGATTCCGGTAGGAGAAATGCCGAATTATTTTGTTTATTTCACTTTAGATCCGGCTACTATAGACGTAAATATACATCCTACTAAAACAGAAATAAAATTTGAGAATGAGCAGCCTATTTGGCAAATCCTGATGGCAGCTACACGTGAGTCTTTGGCTAAATCAAGTGCTATTCCTTCAATTGATTTTGATGTGGAAGATGCAATAGATATTCCCGTATATAATCCGGTACAGGAAAACACAAATTTTAAAGCTCCTCAAATTCAGGTAAACTCCGGTTATAATCCTTTTGAAACATCTTCGTCCTCATATAAGAGGTCGGAATTTGATTGGGCTAAATTGTATAAAGGTTTTGAAGAAGACCGGGCTTCAGTACAACTCGAACAGACCTCTCTTAATGAATTTCCACAAGAGGAGTTAATTGAAACAAACGTTTCGGATAAGATGTTTGCCGAAACATCCAATCCTTGTTACCAATACAAGGGAAGGTATATTATAACTTCTTTGAAATCTGGCTTAGCATTAATTGACCAGCATAGGGCGCATGTACGTATTCTGTTTGATCGGTATTTGGATAATTTACGTCAACAAAAAGGGGCGTCTCAGCAGGTGCTATTTCCGGAAATTATTGAATTTTCAGTAGCCGAGGCTGCAATATTGCCTACTTTATTAGATGATCTTCATTCGATAGGGTTTGATCTGAGTAATTTGGGAAACGATAGTTATGCCATTAATGGGCTTCCTTCCGGATTGGAGAATGTAGCCCCATTGACTCTATTACGGGATATTGTAGACCGTGCTATAGAAGTCGGTTCGGAGATAAAAGAAGAGATCCGTAAGACAATAGCATTGTCTTTGGCTAAAGCAGCTGCTATCCGTCCGGGTAAGTCGCTTTCAAATGAAGAAATGGATCATTTGATTGCCACACTTTTTTCTTCTCCGGAGTCTAATCTTACACCAGATGGCAAGACGATCATATCAATGCTTACAGATGATGAATTAGAGAAACGTTTTAAATAAGTTTGTTTTACTCTATTGTAGTTGGTATAGGTGTTTGTCTTGCGCATGTTTGCCGACTCCACTTTGTCACCTTCTGTCACCATCTTCGGGGCTTATCCCCAAATTGCAAAACGATCTAAATTTGGTTATATATTATTGTTTCACATATCATTACACCATTATCTCGAAATCACACCTGTGACGCTTTAGTGCTTCCCGCGAACACTTTTTTATTACTTTTGGCTTGACCCAAAAGTAACCAAAAGGTCAAGGCTACACCGTCCGGGCTACTCCGGCAAAAGACTTCGCTGAACCAGCGGAATTCGCTTCGCTCAGACAACCGCTGGTTTCGTTGCTGCATCTTTACCTGCGTTTAACGCCCGGCCGCTGATGCCGCTAACAAGGGAGCAACGCTCCCTCTATGGATGGCCGATAGAGCCTGTTCTTTTATGGCTTTAGCCAAATCTCTTTCTGGAATTTCTACGCCATATACATGCAATAAACAGCTTATTCAGGCATCAGGGAAAGTGTTTGCGGAAGTGTTAAAATGAAATCCGCATTGACTGTTTTAGGAGTTTGAAAAACGCGTTTGTGTGTTGTAATATTATCTATATTAGTAAATTGTATACTTGTGTGGAATGTCTATAGATAATTTTTCACATTTTGGAATACCCCCTCCTCTGAAGAAAGTGACAGAAGGAGACAAAGTGAATCCTTAAACATCCCTTTATTGAGACTATGATCTGATACTTTTTAGGTAAGCTACTAAATTGAATAAGGTAGACAATTAAACGACAAAGGGTAGGCGATTAAAAAAAGTCCGGTACAAATAAAATTGCTGCTATAATGTTCTGTAATACTGAATAAGTTCTGTTTTAATTGTTAATTATGTATAAATACTTAAAGGTCTTAACTTGTAGAACGGGAACAAATACGTAACTTTGCACCGTTTTTAGCGCAGATTATATGCAAAAAGTGTGGCAACTAATTGATAGTCCGAATTAAAATGTATATCTTTGCAGCTCAAAATTTGAAAAAAGAGATAATTAAATAATAACACATTCAAAGTTTAAAAAAAGAAAAGAAATGCCTACAATTCAGCAATTAGTTAGAAAAGGAAGGGAAACTTTGGTGGTTAAAGGTAAATCACCCGCATTGGATTCATGTCCTCAGAGACGTGGCGTATGTGTACGTGTGTATACTACAACCCCTAAAAAACCTAACTCTGCAATGCGTAAAGTAGCGAGAGTACGTTTGACAAATGGTAAAGAAGTAAACTCTTACATTCCGGGAGAAGGACATAACTTGCAGGAACACTCAATCGTGTTGGTTCGTGGCGGTCGTGTAAAAGACCTTCCTGGTGTACGTTACCATATTGTTCGCGGTACTTTGGATACAGCTGGCGTGAATGGTCGTACTCAGCGTCGTTCTAAATACGGAGCTAAACGTCCTAAACCAGGTCAGGCAGCAGCAAAAGGGAAGAAGTAATTAATAACCTTCCAGACTGAGAAATTAAATTAAGTATTAAAGCTGGTTTTAGTTATTTGGATAGGCTAGGTTGAGTAAATGGTTCAGCGGAACCGTTGAAGACGATAAAAGAGGCAACCAAAAACAAGATCGAAATTTTTGAAACAAAATGAGAAAAGCAAAACCAAAGAAAAGACAGATCCTGCCGGATCCTGTTTTCGGTGATGTAAAGGTTACGAGATTCGTAAACCATTTGATGTATGATGGCAAGAAGAATACTGCCTTCGAAATTTTTTATTCTGCGTTGGAAAACGTAAAGGCCAAATTGCCTAACGAAGAAAAATCCTCTCTCGAGATTTGGAAAGCTGCGCTCGATAATATTACTCCCCAGGTAGAGGTTAAATCTCGCCGTGTCGGTGGTGCAACATTCCAGGTGCCTACAGAAATCCGCCCGGATCGTAAAGAATCCATTTCAATGAAAAATCTTATCCTGTTCGCTCGTAAGCGTGGTGGTAAGACGATGTCTGATAAGTTGTCTGCAGAGATTGTAGATGCTTTCAATAACCAGGGTGGCGCATTCAAAAGAAAAGAAGATATGCATCGTATGGCTGAAGCTAACCGTGCATTCGCTCACTTCAGATTTTAATTAGCAATTTAAGGAGACAATAAAAAAGATGGCAACAAAAGCTGACGAACAATTAAAATATACCAGAAACATCGGTATCATGGCGCACATCGATGCGGGAAAGACTACGACTTCAGAGCGTATTCTTTTCTACACAGGTCTGACTCACAAAATTGGTGAGGTTCATGACGGTGCTGCTACTATGGACTGGATGGAGCAGGAGCAGGAACGTGGTATTACCATTACTTCTGCTGCTACTACTACTTTCTGGAATTACAATAATGACAAGTATAAAATTAACTTGATTGACACTCCGGGGCACGTAGACTTTACTGTTGAAGTAGAGCGTTCATTACGTATTCTGGATGGTGCCGTTGCTGCTTTCTGTGCTGTAGGTGGTGTTGAACCTCAGTCTGAAACTGTATGGCGTCAAGCTGATAAATATAATGTACCTAGAATTGGTTACGTTAATAAAATGGACCGTTCCGGCGCAAACTTCTTTGAAGTTGTTCGTCAGGTAAAAGATGTATTAGGTGCAAATCCTTGTCCTATTCAGATTCCTATCGGATCAGAAGAAAAATTCCAGGGTGTTGTGGATCTTATCACAATGAAGGCTATTTTCTGGCACGATGAAACTATGGGTGCTGAATATACAACAGAAGAAATACCTGCAAATTTAATGGCAGAAGCGGAGGAGTGGAGAGAAAAAATGCTTGAAACTTTGGCGGAATGCGATGATGCTTTGATGGAAAAATATTTTGATGATCCTTCTACAATTACTGAAGAGGAAATTAAAAAAGCTATCCGTAAAGGTACAATCGCTATGCAGATCAATCCGATGATTTGTGGTTCTTCATTTAAGAATAAGGGTGTTCAGACATTGCTGAATGCTGTTTGTGCATACTTGCCTAGCCCTGCAGATACAGAAGCTATTGAAGGTACAGATCCTAAAGATCCCGAGAAAGTGATCGTTCGCAAACCTCTGTTTGAAGAACCGATGACAGCTCTTGCATTTAAGATCGCAACAGACCCGTATGTAGGTCGTTTGTGTTTCTTCCGTGTTTACTCAGGTTCTTTGCAGGCTGGTTCTTATGTTTACAACTCTCGTTCAGATAAGAAGGAACGTATTTCCCGCTTGTTCCAGATGCATTCAAATAAACAGAATCCGATGGAAGCTATCGGTTGTGGTGATATAGGTGCAGGTGTTGGTTTCAAAGATATCCGTACTGGTGATACACTGTGTGATGAAGCACATCCGATTACACTGGAATCTATGGAATTCCCGGATCCGGTTATCGGTGTTGCTGTAGAGCCTAAAACTCAGAAAGACTTAGATAAGTTGGGCATAGGCTTAGGTAAGTTGGCTGAAGAGGATCCTACATTCCGTGTTCAGACTAACGAAGAAACAGGCCAAACTGTAATTAGTGGTATGGGTGAGCTTCACTTGGATATCATTATCGACCGTTTGCGTCGTGAATTTAAAGTTGAATGTAATCAAGGTAAACCTCAGGTTACTTATAAAGAAGCTATCACAAAATCTGTTGAACTTCGTGAAGTTTACAAGAAGCAATCCGGTGGTCGTGGTAAGTTCGCTGATATTATTGTTCGTGTTGAACCGGCTCCTGCCGACTTTGAAGGAACTTTGCAGTTTGTTGATGAAGTAAAAGGTGGTAACATTCCTAAAGAGTTTATCCCTTCTGTTCAGAAAGGTTTCGAAAAGGCTATGAAGAACGGTATTCTTGCTGGTTATCCGCTGGATAAATTGAAGGTTACTTTGATTGATGGTTCTTTCCACCCGGTTGACTCTGATCAGTTGTCATTTGAAATTGCAGCTATTCAGGCATTCAAGAATGCTTCAGAAAAGGCCGGTCCTGCTTTGATGGAACCGATTATGCAGATGGAAGTTGTGACTCCAGAAGAAAGCATGGGTGATGTGATTGGCGACTTGAATAAACGTCGTGGCCAGGTAGAAGGTATGGAGTCTAGCCGTACAGGTGCCCGTATTGTAAAAGCTAAAGTTCCATTGGCTGAAACATTTGGTTATGTAACAGCTTTGCGTACTATTACTTCGGGTCGTGCAACTTCTTCTATGCAGTTCTCACATTATGCTCAGGTATCTTCTTCTATCGCTAAACAAGTGTTGACAGAAGTTCAAGGTCGTGCTGATTTGATCAAATAATTTAGAAACATATATAATAATATGAGCCAAAAGATCAGAATTAAATTAAAGTCTTATGATTATTCTCTGGTAGACAAGTCTGCAGAGAAGATCGTAAAGACTGTAAAGGCTACCGGTGCTGTAGTAAGCGGTCCTATACCTCTGCCTACACACAAACGTATCTTTACTGTGAACCGCTCAACTTTCGTTAACAAGAAATCTCGTGAGCAGTTCGAACTCTCTTCATATAAGAGATTAATCGATATCTACAGCTCAACTGCTAAAACAGTTGACGCATTGATGAAGCTGGAATTACCCAGTGGTGTTGAAGTAGAAATTAAAGTGTAAGTTAATTAACAATTAGTGAAATGCCAGGATTATTAGGAAAAAAAATCGGAATGACATCCGTTTTCAGTGCCGAGGGAAAAAATCTTCCATGCACTGTTATCGAAGTGGGTCCTTGTGTAGTTACACAGGTTAAGACTTTGGAAAAAGATGGCTATCAGGCAGTACAGTTAGGTTTCGAAGACAAAAAAGAGAAACACACAACTAAGCCGGAAATGGGTCACTTTCAAAAAGCAGGTGTAGCTCCCAAGAGATACTTGGCCGAGTTCAAGAATTTTGAAACTGAATACAAGTTGGGTGATGTAATCACTGTAGATTACTTGGATAATGCAGGTTTCGTAGATGTAATTGGTACATCTAAAGGTAAGGGATTCCAGGGTGTAGTAAAACGCCATGGTTTTGGTGGTGTAGGCCAGACTACTCACGGTCAGCATAATCGTGCTCGTAAACCGGGTTCTATTGGTGCTTGTTCTTACCCTGCGAAAGTATTCAAAGGTATGCGAATGGGCGGCCAGATGGGTAACGAACGTGTAACAGTTCAGAACCTGCAGGTGATCAAGGTAATGCCGGAACATAATCTTTTATTGGTAAAAGGATCTGTTCCAGGAGCAAAAGGTTCAATCTTATTAATTGAAAAGTAATGGAACTGAGCGTATTTAATATTAAAGGTGAAGATACCGGAAGAAAGGTAACTTTGAACGATGCAATTTTCGGCATTGAACCCAATGATCATGCTATCTATTTGGATGTAAAGCAGTATTTGGCTAATCAACGTCAGGGAACGCATAAGTCAAAAGAGAGAAGCGAAGTATCAGGTAGTACACGTAAGCTGATCCGCCAGAAAGGTGGAGGTGGTGCACGTCGTGGTGATATAAACTCTCCGGTATTAGTAGGTGGTGGCCGTGTATTCGGTCCTAGACCTCGTGATTATGAGTTTAAGTTGAACAAGAAAGTGAAATCTTTGGCTCGTAAGTCTGCATTGGCTTATAAAGTAAAGAATAACGCAATTGTAGTTGTTGAAGACTTCGTAATGGAAGCTCCTAAAACTAAAGAATTTGTAACAATTGCTAAAAACCTGAAAGTGGCTGGTGAAAAGTTGCTTATGGTTTTACCGGAGAAGAATAATTTTGTATATTTGTCGGCTCGTAATTTAGAAAAGGCAAATGTTATAACAGCTTCTGAGCTAAACACATACGGAGTATTGAATGCTGCGAATATGGTTGTTACCGAGAGTTCAGTTGCTGCTATAGAAAAACTTTTTAACGCATAAGGAGTGAAGAGATGGGAATTATTATTAAACCTATAGTAACAGAGAAGCAAACAGCGATTACAGAAAAGATGGCTAATCGCTATGGTTTTCGTGTTTCTCCTGATGCCAACAAGTTAGAGATTAAGAAAGCTGTAGAAGATATGTATAATGTTACCGTAGTTGATGTTAACACCATCAACTACTCTGGTAAATTAAAAAGTCGTTATACAAAGTCTGGTGTGATTAATGGCAAGCAGGCTGCTTTCAAAAAAGCGATCGTAACGTTGAAAGAAGGAGAAACAATTGATTTCTTTAGTAATATCTAAAAAAAGAAATGGGAATACGTAAATTAAAGCCCACAACACCGGGGCAGAGACACAAAGTTATTGGTGCATTTGATAAAATCACTGCAAGTACACCAGAGAAGTCTCTTGTAACAGGTAAGAAGAGTTCAGGTGGTCGTAACAACACAGGTAAGATGACAATGCGTTATCTTGGTGGTGGCCACAAACAGAAGTACAGATTTATCGATTTCAAGAGAAACAAAGATGGCATTCCTGCAACAGTAAAGTCTATCGAGTACGATCCAAACCGTACTTCACGTATTGCTTTATTGTATTATGCTGACGGAGCAAAGAGCTATATTATCGCTCCGAACGGCTTGGAAGTTGGCCAAACAGTGGTTTCAGGTAGCGATGCCGCTCCTGAGGTAGGTAATACTTTGCCTATGGCAAATATTCCCGTTGGTACTATTATTCACAACATTGAGCTTCGTCCTGGACAGGGTGCTAAAATGGTACGTTCTGCAGGTGCATTTGCTCAGCTGACATCTAAAGAAGGTGCTTATGCAATCATAAAGATGCCTTCTGGTGAAACAAGAAAGATTCTTGCAGCTTGTAAAGCTACAATTGGTGCGGTAGGCAATTCAGACCATGGTCTTGAAAAATCAGGTAAAGCCGGTCGTTCTAGATGGTTAGGTCGTCGTCCTCGTAACCGTGGTGTTGTTATGAACCCGGTTGATCACCCAATGGGAGGTGGAGAAGGTCGTGCTTCCGGAGGTCATCCTAGATCTCGTAATGGCTTATATGCTAAGGGCTTGAAGACAAGAGCTCCGAAGAAACATTCTTCAAAATATATTATTGAAAGAAGAAAGAAATAATCTGATTAATTAAGTAAACTATGAGTCGTTCGCTAAAAAAAGGCCCGTATATTAATGTAAAGCTTGAAAAGAAAGTGCTGGCTATGAATGAGTCCGGTAAGAAAGCTGTCGTTAAGACGTGGGCAAGAGCTTCAATGATTTCGCCTGATTTTGTAGGCCATACTATTGCAGTTCACAATGGAAATAAATTTATTCCTGTTTTTGTAACCGAAAATATGGTAGGTCATAAGTTGGGAGAATTTTCTCCTACGCGTACTTTCCGTGGTCACGCCGGTAACAAGAAGAAATAATATCGGTAGTAACAGGAATTCAGGAATCTGAAAATAAAAAGAATCGAATAAAATGGGTGCTAGAAAAAGAATATCAGCTGAAGCAAGAAAAGAAGCCCAGAAGACCATGTACTTCGCAAAATTGCGTAATGTGCCGACTTCTCCCCGCAAGATGCGTCTCGTTGTAGACATGATCCGCGGTATGGAAGTATTCCGTGCACTTGGTGTTTTGAAGTTTTCTAATAAGGAAGCTGCAGCAAGAGTAGAAAAATTGCTTCGTTCAGCTATTGCCAATTGGGAACAGAAGAATGAACGTAAAGCAGAAACTGGAGAGTTGTGTGTTTCTTCTATTAGCGTAGATTGCGCTACTACATTGAAGAGAATGCGTCCTGCTCCTCAGGGAAGAGGTTATAGAATTCGTAAACGTTCGAATCATGTAACTCTGTTTGTTGATACACTTAGTAAAAACGATAGTCAAAATTAATTGTAGATGGGACAAAAAGTTAATCCGGTTAGTAATCGTTTAGGAATCATCCGTGGTTGGGATTCCAATTGGTATGGCGGCAAAAATTACGGAGATACTTTGTTAGAAGATAGCAAGATCCGTAAGTATTTGAATGCCCGTCTTGCAAAAGCTAGTGTATCTCGTATCGTTATTGAACGTACGCTTAAGTTGATTACAATTACAGTTTGCACATCACGTCCTGGTATTATCATCGGTAAAGGTGGTCAGGAAGTTGATAAGTTGAAAGAAGAGTTGAAGAAGATCACAGACAAAGAGGTTCAAATAAACATCTTTGAGGTGAAAAGACCTGAATTGGACGCTGTTATTGTTGCAAACAATATTGCTCGTCAGCTTGAAGGAAAAATTGCTTACCGTCGTGCTATTAAGATGGCAATAGCCTCTACCATGAGAATGGGTGCCGAAGGTATTAAAGTGCAAGTCTCTGGTCGTTTGAACGGTGCTGAAATGGCACGTTCTGAAATGTATAAAGAAGGAAGAACTCCGTTGCACACATTCAGAGCTGATATTGATTATGCTTTGGCTGAAGCGTTGACAAAAGTAGGGTTGATCGGTGTTAAGGTTTGGATCTGTCGTGGTGAAGTTTATGGAAAGAGAGATTTGGCTCCTTCATTCACTGCATCAAAAGACTCAGGTCGCAGAAACGAAAATGCCGGAGGCAGCAGAGAGAAAAACTTCAAGAGAAAGAAAGCTAATCGTTAAACGTTAGAATTTAATAGAGATGTTACAACCGAAAAAGACAAAGTTCAGAAGACAGCAGAAAGGCCGCATGAAGGGCGAAGCTCAGCGCGGTAATCAGTTGGCTTTTGGTTCTTTTGGTATAAAGTCATTAGAAAATAAATGGATTACCGGTCGTCAGATCGAAGCTGCCCGTATTGCTGTAACTCGTTATATGCAACGTCAGGGTCAGGTTTGGGTTCGTATCTTCCCGGATAAACCGATCACTAAGAAGCCTGCCGAAGTACGTATGGGTAAAGGTAAAGGTAATCCTGAAGGGTTCGTTGCGCCTGTTACTCCAGGTCGTTTGATTTTCGAGATCGAAGGTGTTCCTTTTGATATCGCTAAAGAAGCTTTGCGCTTAGCTGCACAAAAGCTTCCGGTGACAACGAAGTTTGTTGTGAGACGTGATTATGACATGCAAAATCAAAATGCGTAATTGTTATGAAGATTGCAGAAATTAGAGAATTAAGCACAAAAGAATTGCTTGAAAGAGTAGATGCCGAGGTTGCAGCCTATGATCAAAAGGTAATTAACCATAGCATTTCTCCTATGGATAACCCTGCTCAGATTAAACAGCAACGCAGGATGATTGCGCGCATGAAAACAGAATTGCGCCAGAGAGAACTTAACAACAAATAATTGAGCCTGATGGAAACTAGAAATTTAAGAAAAGAAAGAACGGGCGTGGTTACTAGCAACAAAATGGATAAGAGTATCACTGTTGCTATTAAATGGAAGGAAAAACACCCCATTTATGGTAAGTTCGTTAACAAAACGAAGAAATATCATGCTCACGACGAAAAGAATGAATGCAACATTGGCGATACTGTAAAAATTATGGAAACTCGTCCTTTGAGCAAAACAAAAAGATGGAGATTAGTTCAAATAATCGAAAGGGCTAAGTAACATGATACAACAAGAATCTAGATTAGTAGTAGCTGACAATAGTGGTGCAAAAGAAGCTTTATGTATCCGCGTTTTAGGTGGAACAAGAAAGCGTTATGCCACTGTAGGTGATGTGATTGTAGTAGCAATTAAGAGTGTAATACCTGCTTCTGATGTTAAGAAGGGTGCTGTTTCTAAAGCTATTATTGTTCGCACTAAAAAAGAAATCCGCCGTCCAGATGGATCTTACATCCGTTTTGATGATAATGCATGTGTATTGCTGAATGCCGGTGGGGATATCCGTGGAAGCCGTATTTTTGGTCCGGTTGCCAGAGAACTTCGTGCAACTAACATGAAAATTGTATCACTTGCACCTGAAGTGCTTTAATATTGTAAAGTTTAAAGTAATGAGTAAATTACATATCAAAAAAGGCGATATAGTATTTGTTAATACCGGCGAGGACAAAGGTAAAACTGGACGTGTTTTACAAGTGCTTGTAAAGGACAATCGTGCAATTGTTGAAGGTATTAATATGGTATCAAAGCATACCAAGCCTAATGCAAAGAATCCTCAGGGAGGAATCGAAAAGAAAGAAGCTCCTGTTCATATTTCTAACCTTAATGTAGTTGACCCTAAATCAGGTAAGCCAACTCGTATTGGTCGTAAGTTGAATGCTGAAGGTGCTTTAGTGCGTTATTCAAAAAAATCAGGGGAGGAAATTAAGTAATGAGCAATACTGCCAGTCTTAAGAAAGAATATCAGGACAGAATTGTTCCTGCTTTGACAAAAGAGTTTGGATACAAAACAGTGATGCAGGTTCCTGTATTAAAGAAAATAGTTATTAATCAGGGCTTAGGTCTCGCTGCTGCTGATAAAAAAATCATTGACATCGCAATTAGCGAATTGAGTGCTATTACTGGTCAGAAAGCCGTAGCAACGGTTTCTAAGAAGGATATCTCAAACTTTAAGTTGCGTAAGAAAATGCCGATTGGTGTAATGGTGACATTACGTCGTGAGCAGATGTATGAATTCTTGGAAAGACTCGTTCGCGTGGCTCTTCCACGTATTCGAGACTTTAAGGGGATTGAAAGTAAATTGGACGGAAGAGGCAATTATACTCTCGGAATTGAAGAACAAATCATTTTCCCTGAAATAAATATTGACAATATTACTAAAATATTGGGAATGAATATTACCTTTGTGACCTCTGCGAAAACAGATGAAGAAGGTTATGCTCTCTTGAGAGAATTTGGATTGCCTTTTAAAAATGCAAAAAAAGACTAAGTAGTTATGGCAAAGGAATCAATGAAAGCCCGCGAGGTGAAAAGAGCAAAGCTTGTAGCTAAATATGCTGCTAAAAGAGCAGAATTGAAAGCAGCTGGAGACTATGAAGCTTTACAGGCTTTACCAAAGAATGCTTCTCCTGTACGTTTGCACAATCGTTGCAAAATTACAGGTCGTCCGAAAGGTTATGTACGCCAGTTCGGAATTTCTCGTATTCAACTGCGTGAAATGGCATCTCATGGTTTAATCCCGGGGGTAAAGAAAGCAAGTTGGTAAGAGTTTTTTAGTTTAAATATTGTCCGGGTGGCCGGATCAATTTAATTATTTTATATATGACAGATCCTATAGCAGATTATTTGACAAGATTGCGTAATGCAATTAAAGCGAAGCACAGAGTTGTTGAAGTGCCGGCGTCAAATTTAAAGAAAGAGATCACTAAGATCCTTTTCGACAAGGGTTACATTCTTAATTTTAAGTTTGTAGAAGATGGTCCTCAAGGAACAATTAAAATTGCCTTGAAGTATGACCTCGTAAACAAAGTAAATGCAATCAAGAAACTTGAGAGAGTTTCTACTCCAGGTTTGCGTAAGTACACTGGTTACAAAGAAATGCCGAGAGTATTGAATGGTCTAGGTATTGCTGTTCTTTCTACTTCTAAAGGTGTGATGACAGACAAAGAAGCCCGCGATTTAAAGATCGGCGGTGAAGTATTATGTTATGTTTATTAATTAGGAGGAAAGAAGAATGTCAAGAATAGGAAAATTACCAATTCAGGTACCAGCCGGTGTTACGGTTACAATCAAGGGTAATGTAGTAACAGTAAAAGGTCCAAAGGGAGAACTTGCACAGGAAGTAAATCCTGATATTAAAGTTTCTTTGGAAGATGGTGTAATCCACTTAACCCGACCGACAGATGAGAAAAACCATCGTGCACTTCACGGTTTATACCGTTCTTTAGTTCACAATATGGTTGTTGGTGTATCAGAAGGTTACAAGAAAGAACTTGAATTAGTCGGTGTTGGTTATCGTGTTGCAAATACAGGTCAGTTACTGGACCTTTCTTTAGGTTATACACATAATATTTATTTGTTGTTGCCGAAAGAAGTAAAAGTTGAGACTAAATCAGAGAGAAATAAGAACCCTCTTATTATCCTTGAATCAGCTGACAAACAATTGATAGGTCAGATTTGTGCTAAGATTCGCTCATTCAGAATGCCAGAACCTTATAAAGGTAAGGGTATTAAATTCGTGGGTGAAGAAATTCGCAGAAAGTCTGGTAAGTCAGCAGGTAAGTAATCTACGTAAACTGAAATTATCATGACAACGAAGGAAGAAAGAAGACTAAAGATAAAAAAAGGCGTACGCGGTAAGATTTCAGGTACTACTGAACGTCCACGCTTGACTGTGTTTAGAAGCAATAAGCAAATCTACGCACAGGTTATAGATGATACTACAGGTAAAACAATTGTGGCAGCTTCATCTTTGAAAATGGATTTAAAGGCTCCGAAAAAAGAAGTGGCAGCGAAAGTTGGTGAAATGATAGCAAAGAGTGCTTTGGAAGCTGGTGTTCAGACTGTCGTTTTTGACCGTAACGGTTACCTGTATCATGGGAGAATTAAAGAATTAGCAGATGCTGCACGTAACGGCGGCCTTAAATTTTAATGAAGATGGCAGGAGTTAATAATAGAGTTAAATCAACCAACGACTTAGAGTTGAAGGACAGATTGGTTGCAATCAACCGTGTAACTAAAGTTACCAAAGGTGGACGTACCTTTAGTTTTGCTGCTATTGTTGTAGTAGGAAACGAAGATGGTATTGTTGGTTGGGGCTTAGGTAAGGCCGGTGAAGTAACAACAGCTATCGCTAAAGGTGTTGAAGCTGCTAAAAAGAACTTGATTAAGGTTCCGGTTCATAAAGGTACCATACCTCATGAACAATTAGCAAAGTTTGGTGGTGCTCAGGTTCTTATCAAGCCAGCTTCACATGGTACTGGAGTTAAAGCTGGTGGTGCTATGCGTGCTGTATTGGAGAGTGTAGGTATAACTGACGTTTTAGCAAAGTCTAAAGGTTCTTCAAATCCTCATAACTTGGTGAAAGCAACAATTGCTGCCTTGAATGAGTTGAGAAGTCCGTTGGCTGTTGCACAGAACAGAGGTATTTCAGTAGAAAAAGTGTTTAGAGGTTAATTAGGGAGGATACAAGTTATGGCAACTATTAAAGTTAAACAGACAAAGAGTAGAATTAAATGCCCTAAAGACCAAAAGAGAACACTAGATGCTCTTGGTTTAAGAAAGATGAATCAGGTAGTAGAACATGAAGCTACTCCATCTATTCTGGGTATGGTTGAAAAAGTGAAACACTTGGTTTCAGTAGAAAAGTAATAATTGATTGAAAAAATAAATTATACGATATGAATTTATCAAATTTAAAACCTGCTGAAGGATCTACTAAGACCAGAAAAAGAATCGGCCGTGGTCCGGGTTCAGGATTAGGAGGAACTTCTACAAGAGGTCATAAAGGAGCAAAGTCTAGATCTGGTTATAAAAAGAAGATCGGTTTTGAAGGAGGTCAGATGCCTATTCAAAGACGTTTGCCTAAATTCGGTTTCAAGAATATTAATCGTGTAGAATATAAAGCTATCAATATTTCAACACTGCAACAGATGGCTGAAACTCAGCAGTTGACTAAGATTGGTGTTAATGAATTGATCGAAGCTGGTTTTATTTCTACATCTCAATTAGTTAAAATTCTTGGTAATGGAAGCTTAACTGCAAAATTGGAAGTTGAGGCTCATGCTTTTTCTAAGAATGCTGAAGCTGCTATTCAAGCCGCAGGTGGAACTGTTGTTAAACTCTAAGTCATGAGAGCAGTTGAAACAATAAAAAATATCTGGAAGATTGAGGATCTGAGAAATCGGATCCTCACCACTCTTTTATTAGTAGCTATATATCGCTTCGGAACATATGTGGTGCTTCCCGGTATTGATCCTAAAGCGTTGACTGCTTTACAAGAGCAGACACAGGGCGGATTGCTTGCACTGTTGGATATGTTTTCAGGAGGTGCTTTTTCTAATGCATCTATCTTTGCATTGGGAATTATGCCGTATATTTCCGCATCAATTGTTATGCAGTTGTTAGCTATTGCAGTTCCTTCTTTCCAGAAATTACAGAGAGAAGGTGAGAGTGGTCGTAGAAAAATTAATCAGTGGACTCGTTATTTGACAGTTGCTATTTTATTATTCCAAGGTCCTACGTATCTTGTGAATTTAAGTGTGCAATTGAGAGCTGCAGGTGCAGCTTTGCCTCCGGGTATATGGTTTACACTTTCTTCTACGGTTATTTTAGCTGCAGGCAGTATGTTTATCTTATGGCTAGGTGAAAGAATTACGGATAAAGGTGTTGGAAATGGTATTTCATTTATCATCTTGGTTGGTATTATAGCTCGTCTACCACATTCTTTGTTCCAGGAATTTATTTCAAGAACAAGTGAAAAAACAGGTGGTTTGGTTATGTTCTTGTTTGAAATGTTGTTCTTATTACTTGTTATTGCTGGAGCTATTTTGTTAGTACAAGGTACTCGTAAAGTTCCGGTTCAATATGCAAAAAGAATAATTGGAAATAAACAGTATGGCGGTGCAAGACAGTATATCCCTCTAAAGGTTAATGCTGCTAATGTTATGCCTATCATTTTTGCTCAGGCAATTATGTTTATTCCTATTTCAATCGTTGGTTTTTCTCATACTGGCGAAAGTAGTGGTTTTTGGGCTGCCTTTATGGATAATTCAGGATTTTGGTACAATTTTGTATTTGCAGTACTAATTATCTTGTTTACTTATTTCTATACGGCAATTACAATCAATCCGACTCAGATGTCTGATGACTTGAAGAGAAACAATGGATTTATTCCGGGTGTTAAGCCTGGCAAACATACCAAAGATTATTTGGATACTATAATGGATCGTATTACTTTACCAGGTGCATTTTTCTTAGCATTAGTGGCTATTATGCCAGCTTTTGCCAGAATTGCCGGTGTAAGTATGGCGTTCTCCCAATTCTTTGGTGGTACATCTTTGTTAATTTTGGTTGGTGTAGTGTTAGATACATTACAACAAGTAGAAAGTCATTTGTTGATGCGTCATTACGACGGTTTGTTGAAATCAGGAAGAATTAAAGGACGTTCAGGCTCTGTAGCCGCGTATTAATAGAATGATCTATTTAAAAACAGATGAAGAGATAGAGTTGATGCGTGCTGCAAATCAACTGGTGGGTAAGACGCTTGGCGAATTGGCCAAACATATAGCTCCTGGTGTAAGTACGCTTCATCTTGATAAAGTTGCTGAAGAGTTCATTAGAGATAATGGTGCAGTTCCGGCATTTTTAGGATATGGAGGATTTCCTGCTTCTATATGTGCTTCTGTAAACGAACAGGTGGTGCATGGAATCCCTTCTGCAAAAGCGATTTTAAAAGAAGGTGATGTGATTTCTGTAGATTGTGGAACTTTTTTGAACGGGTTTGTTGGTGATTCTGCATATACTTTTTGTGTAGGAGAAGTTGCTCCCGAGGTAAAAGCTCTGTTGAAAGCAACTAAAGAATCACTGTATTTAGGTATTCAACATGCTATTGAAGGTCGGCGTTTAGGTGATATAAGCCATGCAGTACAATCTTATTGTGAGTCGAAGGGTTACTCTGTTGTCAGAGAGCTTGTAGGTCATGGTTGTGGACGTAAGATGCATGAAGAACCTGAAGTTCCTAATTATGGTCGTCCGGGTTGTGGCCCATTGTTACGTAGTGGAATGTGTATTTGCATTGAACCTATGATCAATATGGGAAGCAAAAATGTCGTTTTTGAAAAAGATGGCTGGACAGTCCGGACAAAGGATCGCAAGTGTTCTGCTCATTTTGAACATTGTATTGCAATTCGTCCTGATGGACCTCAGATTTTATCCTCATTTGAGTTTTTAGAAGAAGTTTTAGGTAATAACGCAATTTAATTTGAATTTGATTTTATATGGCTAAACAGTCAGCAATTGAACAAGATGGAGTTATTGTAGAAGCATTGTCAAATGCAATGTTTCGTGTAGAATTAGAGAACGGACATGAAATTACTGCTCATATCTCGGGGAAGATGCGTATGCATTATATCAAAATTCTTCCTGGAGATAAAGTAAGAGTTGAGATGTCTCCGTATGATCTATCGAAAGGTAGAATTGCTTTTAGATATAAATAAAAAATAATAAGATATGAAAGTAAGAGCATCTTTAAAAAAGCGTACTCCTGAATGTAAAATAGTAAGAAGGAAGGGACGCTTGTACGTAATTAACAAGAAAAATCCTAAGTATAAACAACGTCAAGGATAATTTATTATTTTTGCAAAGTAAATATTAGTAAGTAATATGGCTATAAGAATAGTTGGTGTAGACTTGCCACAAAATAAAAGAGGAGAAATTGCCTTGACTTATATCTATGGTATTGGTCGTAGTGCAGCAAACTCAATTTTGACAAAAGCAGAAATTGATCGTGATATCAAAGTTAAAGACTGGACAGATGATCAGGCTGCAAAAGTACGTGAAATCATTGGTGCTGAATATAAGGTGGAAGGTGATCTTCGTTCTGAAGTTCAATTGAACATTAAGCGTTTAATGGATATAGGTTGCTACAGAGGTGTACGTCACCGTATTGGTTTGCCTTTGAGAGGACAGAGTACAAAGAATAATGCTCGTACTCGTAAGGGTAAGAAGAAAACTGTTGCAAATAAGAAAAAAGCTACTAAATAATAAGAGTTAATATGGCAAAAAAAACAGTCGCAGCAAAGAAGAGAAACGTAAAAGTTGACGCTTACGGTCAAGCTCATATTCATTCTTCTTTTAATAACATTATTGTGTCTCTTGCCAATAGCGAAGGTCAGGTTATCAGCTGGTCTTCTGCAGGTAAGATGGGATTCAGAAGTTCTAAAAAGAATACCCCTTATGCCGCTCAGATGGCAGCACAAGATTGTGCTAAAGTAGCTTATGATCTTGGTTTGAGAAAGGTGAAAGTATTCGTGAAAGGACCGGGTAACGGACGTGAGTCTGCTATCAGAACTATTCATGGTGCAGGTATTGAAGTAACTGAAATTGTTGATGTTACTCCGCTTCCTCACAATGGTTGTCGTCCTCCTAAAAAGAGAAGAGTATAATTAATTAGTTTCTTGAACATTGAATCCGGAATTGTGAATAGATTGCATATTGACCTTATCCTCTCTGTAATCGCGGCTGCACGGTTCCAGATTCACACAGAACATTTAAAACAATAAAAAAATGGCAAGATATACTGGACCAAAAACAAGAATTGCCCGTAAATTTGGTGAGGCTATATTCGGACCGGATAAAGTTCTTTCTAAGAAGAATTATCCTCCGGGACAGCACGGAAATTTGAGAAAAAGAAAAACTTCTGAGTACGGCATTCAGCTTCGTGAGAAACAAAAAGCAAAATACACTTATGGTGTATTGGAAAAACAATTTAGAAACCTGTTTGATAAGGCTTCTCGTTCAAAGGGTATTACCGGTGAAGTGTTACTTCAATTATTGGAAGCTCGTTTGGATAATGTTGTTTATCGTTTGGGTATTGCACCGACAAGAGCTGCTGCACGCCAGTTAGTTTCTCACCGCCACATTACAGTGGATGGTAAGGTTGTAAATATCCCTTCTTATACTCTTAAAGCCGGTCAGGTTATTGGTGTTAGAGAAAAATCTAAATCTATGGAAGTTGTAGTTGATGCTTTATCTGGTTTCAATCACAGCAAATACCCATGGATTGAGTGGGATCAGTCATCTTTAAGCGGAAAATTACTGCATCTGCCTGAAAGAACTGATATTCCTGAAAACATTAAAGAGCAGTTGATCGTAGAATTGTATTCTAAATAATAATTGATTCCATGGCGATATTAGCATTTCAAAAACCCGATAAAGTATTAATGTTGGAAGCGGACAATTTCTTCGGAAAGTTTGAATTTCGTCCGTTGGAACCCGGCTATGGTATTACTATTGGTAATGCCTTGCGCCGCATTCTCCTATCGTCACTTGAAGGTTTTGCTATTACATCCATAAAAATCGACGGTGTTGATCATGAATTTGCGACGATACCGGGTGTAATAGAGGATGTAACTAACATTATCTTGAATCTGAAGCAAGTTCGATTCAAGCATATCGTAGACGATATTGAGAGTGAGAAAGTAAGTATTACTGTTTCGGGTTCGGAAGTGTTCAAAGCTGGTGATATAAGTAAGCAACTGACAGGATTTGAAGTTTTGAATCCGGATTTGGTTATTTGCCACTTAGATCCGAACGCAAGTTTTCAAATTGAACTGACGATCAATAAAGGTCGTGGCTACGTTCCGGCTGATGAAAACAGAGATCCGAATGCCGACATTCATGTTATAGCAATCGACTCTATTTATACACCTATCCGTAACGTTAAGTATTCAATTGAGAACTTCCGTGTTGAGCAAAAGACGGACTACGAAAAATTGGTTCTTGAAATAGCCACAGATGGTTCTATTCATCCGAAAGAAGCATTGAAAGAAGCTGCTAAGATTCTGATTCATCATTTTATGTTGTTCTCAGATGAAAAGATTGCAATTGAGACCGTAGATACTGATGGTAATGAAGAATTCGATGAAGAAGTACTTCATATGCGTCAGTTGTTGAAGAGCAAATTGGCAGATATGGATCTTTCTGTTCGTGCATTGAATTGCTTAAAAGCTGCAGATGTTGAAACATTAGGTGAGTTAGTGAAATTCAATAAGAATGATTTACTGAAGTTCCGTAACTTTGGAAAGAAGTCACTCACTGAACTTGATGAATTGCTTGAGAGCTTGAACCTTTCATTCGGTATGGATATCACAAAATATAAATTAGATAAAGAGTAAGTAAAGCGATGAGACATAATAAAAAAATAAATCATTTAGGTCGTACAAACACTCACCGTGACGCGATGCTTTCGAATATGGCTTCTTCTTTGATTAAGCATAAGAGAATCTTTACGACAACAGCAAAAGCAAAAGCGCTTCGTAAGTTTGTAGAACCACTTATTACCAAGTCTAAGGAGGATACAACTCACTCAAGACGTATGGTATTTAGTACTTTGCAGGATAAATATGCTGTAACGGAATTGTTCAAAGAAATTGCACAGAAGATCGGAGATCGCCCAGGTGGTTACACCAGAATTATCAAGACAGGTAATCGTTTAGGTGATAATGCGGCTATGTGCTTCATTGAATTTGTAGATTATAACGAAAACATGTTGAAGGATTCTGCTGCTAAGAAAGCGCCTAAAACAAGACGTTCTCGTAAAAAGTCAACTGCTGCTGTTGAAACAGAAGTGGCTGCTCCTACAGCTGAAACAGAAGAAAAAGCTGCAGAATAAGAAAATTATTCTTTTGAAGTAAAATACGAAAAGGGACTGTCTAACAATAAAAGGTTAGATAGTCTCTTTTTTTTGTAAATTGGGCAGATATAACTTGTAAAAATACTACGCTCAGATTATGAGTAAAACAACATGCTATTATAGGCAATATTACATCATACTAACGCAGTTTTTAAACTCCTAAAAACGGTCAATGCGGATTTTATTTTAACATTTCCGCGAACACTTTTCCTAATGCCTGAATAAGCAATTTATTGCATACAGACAATATAGAATTTCCAGAAAAGGGTTTGGCTAAAGTCAATACACAGATATATCTCCTCTTAATCCGTCCGCTGAAGCAGACGGCAATTGAAATCAGGCTAAAGCCATAACAGAGAAAGAGCGCAGTTTTCTCGTTAGCGGCATCAGCGGCAGGGCGTTAAACGCAGGTAAAAGATGCAGCGACGAAACCAGCGGTTATCTGAACGTAGCGAGTTCCGCCGGTTAAGCGAAGTCTTTTGCCGAAGTAGCCCTGACGGTGCAGCCTTGACCTTTTGGTTACTTTTGGGTCAAGCCAAAAGTAATAAAAAAGTGTTCGCCGGAAGCACTAAAGCGTTACAGGTATGATTTCGAGATAATGGTGTAATGATATGTAAAACAATAATATATAACCGAATTTAGATCGTTTTGCAATTTGGGGATAAGCCCCGAAGATGGTGACAGAAGGTGACAAAGTGTGGGTCTATTTAAAGTCCCTATTTGTGGAACGCCGCACTCTATGACCTTTATAAATAAGCAGCGTTAATATTTTATTTTAGATTTTCAACAGTCTGATACAACCGTTTGAGGAATAAATATTTAACGGAGTATTTGAGAAACAACGGTAACGAGTTGGAAACCGTGCGATTTTCAGCGATTTGCGGTGTTTTACTGTCAAATAACTCTGTAGGTAAAAGTAGTCAAAATCCTTGAACAGGCAAAGAGATTGACTACTTTTAGTCGTAATTGGCTCTATTTAGTCGTAAATAGTCGTAATTCATTTGGTTTAGTCGAAAACATTGGTATTACAACTACTTCATATACCATATTCTGCCTTTCAGAATGATTATCCCTGCATCTTTCATCTCCACGAGAATATTTCCTACCATCCATTCCTGTTGTTCAGAAGTCTTGGTTTTAGGAAGCACATCTTTGAGATAATCAAATATTGCATCTCGTTTAGCTCCTGCCGAACCAGCATTCTGAAGATACTGTAAAATCATTTGTTGGAGTTTCGCTTTATCCAAACCTCTATTACGAGTATAATCCGGTAACTGTTTTGTCTTTTTTGCTATACGAAGTAGGGCTGCATTTACAACATTGGCTATAAAACCTTTTTGAGTATTACACAGTTGGCATGCTTCTTCGATATTGCCTGCTTCCAATTGCTTTTTTATAGTCTGGACGAAACCAAAACAAGTTACCTTTCCCTTTGGATTTACTTATAGCAATGAGTCGTTCGACACTTAACGTAAGGACAGTAAGGAATAAGGTAATAACTATAGGAACAATAAATCCGCCTTTATAGATTGTTCCGAAATAGTTGCCCGGGTTATTGTCCATGAAGTTAGCCGGATTACCTAATACAAACTTATAAAAGCAGATGGCTATGATTAAACAGGATAATATGACGATACTTGCAGAAACTCTGTTGGCGGTTTTTTATTAATTTATTATTTGTATCCATGGCGATGTTTATTTGATTGATTATTAAATAGATGAAAGCGTTATGTGTGCCAAAGGCATACATAGTCCTATCCCTTCTCTCCGTGATCTACGGTAAGGGTTCATTCTATTTATTTTCAATCAAATAAGGAGTTTTCGTAAAGCGTACACCAAATAACCTGCACGATTACGAAGCGAATAGTAGTTTAAAAGATGGGAAGCGGTTACATTTTCGGAAATATGTTGAAGTGTATTGCTTTCTTTTAACAGGCATAGCTCAAGTAATCTGCTTGCCATCTTGACAAAACGCTCATTACCGTCATTTGAATTCTGGCTGTTACGTAAGGTAATGAGAATACTGGTATTTGTTGTAGATATTGATGTATAATCAACAGGGGTTAGGGAATTAACAGATCAATAAATGTGTATCTATTAAAAGATAAAGAAACTCGATGGGGATTTGTCAACAATCTGCACCTTCCTTTTGTTATATTTGTACAGGACATGAAAAATAGAACTATTAATAATTAGTAAATATGGAAATTATAAAAGTAGTAGGTAGAGAGATTTTGGATTCCCGTGGTAACCCAACAGTAGAGGTAGATGTACATTTGGCTTCCGGCGCTTTTGGCCGTGCGGCTGTTCCTTCCGGCGCTTCTACGGGTGAAAACGAGGCGATTGAATTGCGTGATGGTGATAAAAAACGTTATGGTGGCAAAGGTGTATTGCGTGCCATAGAGAACGTAAACAAAGTAATTGCTCCTGCTATTCTCGGCATGAGCGCTTTAAACCAAAGAGAAATAGATAAGAAATTGTTAGAGCTTGATGGCACGAAAACCAAATCCAATTTGGGTGCTAATGCAATGCTTGGTGTTTCGCTTGCTGTAGCTAAAGCTGCTGCAAATTATCTGGATTTACCGCTTTATCGATATATAGGGGGTACAAATGCTTATGTGATGCCTGTTCCGATGATGAATATCATTAACGGAGGTTCACATTCTGATGCTCCTATTGCTTTCCAGGAATTTATGATACGTCCGGTAGGTGCAAGCAGTTTCCGCGAAGGCTTGCGTATGGGGGCTGAAGTCTTTCACGCTTTGAAGAAAGTGCTGCATGATCGTGGATTGAGTACTGCTGTAGGTGATGAAGGTGGTTTTGCTCCCGCATTGGAAGGAACGGAAGACGCCCTGAATTCTATTATGGCTGCTATCAAAGCTGCAGGTTATGAACCGGGCAAGGATGTCACTATTGCAATGGACTGTGCATCGTCTGAATTTTATCATGACGGTGTTTATGACTATACTAAATTTGAAGGAACTAAAGGTGCAAAGCGTACCGCTCAGCAGCAGGTTACTTACCTTGCTGAATTAGTAAGCAAATACCCGATTGATTCTATCGAAGATGGTATGGATGAAAATGATTGGAACGGTTGGCAGATGCTTACTTCTACACTGGGTTCAAGATGCCAGCTGGTAGGAGACGATTTATTTGTTACTAATGTGGAATTCCTGAAGAAAGGTATTGAAAATGGTTGTGCTAATTCCATCTTGATTAAAGTAAACCAGATTGGTACTCTGACTGAAACTTTGGATGCTATCGAGATGGCTCACCGCAATGGCTATACATCTGTTACTTCACATCGTTCAGGTGAGACGGAAGATGCTACAATTGCTGATATTTCAGTAGCTACCAATGCCGGGCAGATTAAGACCGGTTCTTTAAGCCGTTCTGACCGTATGGCTAAGTATAATCAGTTGCTTCGCATTGAAGAAGAATTGGGCAGCCTTGCCACTTATGGATATAAAACATATAAGAAGTGCAAGAATTGCTGATTTTGTAATTACGATAACTATTGTTAAAGAAAAAGGCCGGCTATTACTAGTCGGCCTTTTTCATGAGTGTGTTTTACCTATGTTAATGTTTATGAGAGCGCGCTTTTATATCTCCTTTTGTAATTGAAAAATCCCGGTTGGCATTAAGCCTCTCTAAAACAATCGAACCGATTGCATGTGCGCTGGCCTGATCGGGAAAAGGCATCAATGTATCAATTGCAGGGATGGTGGGTTGGTATATCAACATCTTCCGGTTCATCATAATCCGGTAACCCCATCCATCCCTCAATTGAAAAGTTTGCAACTCCAGTTGCCGTTTGTCCGGAGACCCCATTTCTCCGGAACGGAAATAATAAAGAGTGAACAGTATCGGCAAAAGCAACATGCAGGCTGTAAGCAGCCGTGTTTTCCTACTTCTAATAATCTTCATCATCATATTCATAAGGGTGAAGTTCCCAAATATCATCAAATTGAAGAGTGCTGCTTTTGCCCGATACTATGAATCCCCGTTCACCTGACGAGAAAGAAGCTGTTGCTGTCCGGGGTGTTCCTTTAAACTTGGCAACGTTTTCCCACAAGTCGGTCTGAGGATTATATTTCCACGTGTCGCTACGTAAACTTCCGCTTTCTCCACAGCTTATATAGGCAGAGCCATCTATTACGAAAGAAACTCCGTTGGTGCGTACAATGTTATAGTCGTCATCATAATCATCATCCGAGGTGTCGGCAATGTCGCGTAACTGTGACCATGTACCGCTGGATGGATTGAACTTCCAGAAATCTTTTACATAGTCTCCATTATTTTGCCCACAGCAAACATAGGCTTCATCATTAATAACGAAGCAGGTTGCGCCGGTACGCTTGCTTCCTCCGATACTGATTATCTGCTCCCAACTGTTAGACAAGGGATTGAAGCTGTAGAAGTCTTTCAAGTAGTTGCCGTCAAAGCCACTACCAATATATCCTTTACCGCCTAAACCAAAACTTATAGCTCCACGGCGGGCTGATCCGGGAAAAGGAGCTTTCTGTTCCCACGTATTGTTTGTAGAATCATATTCCCAGAAGTCGTTGTAGTAGCTTTCGTTGTCGAAACCGGTTCCCAGGTAACCTTTGTTGCCAATATTAAAAGCTGTGGCGAGGTAGCGGGCAGTTCCGGGAAAGCTGGCTTTTTGTGTCCAACTATCTGTTTCCATATCGTAGGCCCATAAGTCGGAGAGACATTTCTTTCCCGTCCACCCGCAAACCAGATAGCCTTTATTACCTATAGTAAAAGACGAGGCATCGCTGCGTGCTAATCCGTCAAAGTCGGAGACGCGATACCATTTACCTATTAAATCATCATCATCGTCGCTTGAGCAAGCCGTAAAAATGGCTGGCAGCATAATGAGTAAGAGTGTGAATAATCTTTTGTGTGTCATTCTATAAACATGTTACGATTTCTTTTACAGACGCAAATGAACGAGGCTTTTGCGGGTTATACAACTAAAATCGACCAATAGCCATATCCGTTCGGTGAACGGGCAGAGAAAGGAGATAAACCATTTGACAGAATAATAGAGCGTGTTCGTCGATTATTCTTGTATGAGAGGTGCATTAACATGTCCTTTGCAGAAAAATCAGGAATAATAGTCCGAAGGCAAATTAATAAGTATAATTCTATGTATAGACAATCGTCGGTTTTTATCCCTTTGCTCTTTCTGCTGGGAGTCTCGTCATGTTATGATGATGCAAATACATTTGGGAGCGGATTGGTAGAATCTTCTTTCAGGAATGTGGTAATAGATACTTGCACGGTAAATATAACTTCCGTGCTGATCGACTCTTTGGAGACTTCCGGCAAAGAGGTTGCACTGATAGGACAGTATACGCATCCGTTTTGGGGAACTGTCTCTTCTTCTTCTTTTATTGCATACAAGCATCCAAGCTATGAGACGGATATAGCAGAGTCTGTAGTCTTGGATTCTTTGATGCTGTCTTTGTCGTACAATGGCCACTTTATAGGCGATACCGCACTGGTACAACGATTCAGTATCCATAAGCTGACAGAGAAAATCGTACTGAACGATAACGATTACCTGTATAATAACTCCTCGGTGCAGTATGATACCGATCCGCTGGCTGTTGTTTCTTTCAAGCCAAAGCCGGGCAGTGGCGACCGGTTGGAAGTGCGCCTTTCGGATGCTATCGGACAAGACTTGCTCACCCGGCTGCATAATCGGGACGATTTGGTATCGGACGACCGTTTTGAAGATTATTTCAAGGGGATCGTTATTATTCCTGAGAAAACGGAAAGCCAATCTCTCCTTTCGTTCAGTGTATCCGATTCTTCGGCTTTGCTGAACCTGCATTATCATGTTATAGGAGAGATAGGAACGGAAAGGACGCTGTCTATACAACCTAATACAGACACTCAGTTTAACCATATAGACCATGACCGTACAGGAACTTTGCTGGAGGGTTATCCGTCTAAGCAAGTAGAGATATCTTCGTCGTTACTCGATGATAAGGGATTCCTTTTCTGTGGATTGGGTTGGTACACACGTTTGGAGTTTCCTTTTCTGAATAATATTATGCAGCATGGCGAACAGGTACATATAGATCAGGCTTTGTTGAAAATCTATCCTGATCCGTCAACCTATTCCGACTTTAATCCGCTGCCGGACAGTATCTATCTTTATATTGCGGACGAGAATAATGTGGTGACCGATGCAGTAAAAGACTATCTTGGCTCTGAGGTGCAAAGCGGTGTGCTGGAACGGAATGATGCGGATAAGGGGAATACGTATTACTATTTCGATGTAAGCGATTTTATGCAGGAAGAACTGGGTACAATAGGCATGTATAAACACAACCTGCAATTTGTATTCAGTTCCGACGATTATACAGGCACTTTCCGAAATCTTACTTTCAGCGACCAGAATGGCCGTTCTCCTATTGTATTACAACTAACCTATAAGATTTATGAAAGCTATTAAGCGAAGCACTGCATTTGTTTTCCTGATGATGGCAACTTCGGCCGTTGCCCAGAATGTAATGACTTCATCGCCATATTCTATGTTTGGAGTGGGCGAGATTGCCTCCGGATTGTACGGACAGAATGTGGGTATGGGAAATGTAGCGTATGGCATGCGTGGTTCTTTTCTTATTAACAGTGATAATCCGGCGGGTTTGACCGCTCTGGATAGTTGTTCCTTGATGGCCGAAGCATCTGTATTCCTGAAAAGTGAATCTTATAAATCGGGCGGCAATTCTAACCATGCCGTATCGGGCAATATGTCGGCCTTCTTGCTAGGCGGACGGATTATGCCGCGATGGTATATGGCTGCAGGAGTTACTCCCTATAGCTTTGTGGGGTATTATTTCCAGAGTTCGCAACCGCTGGAAGGTTCTGCCAATACGTATTACCAGAGTACTTTTGAGGGTGATGGAGGGCTTTCTAAAGCGCATCTTACGCAGGCTTTTATGCTGACGCGGAATTTGTCGATTGGCGTAAACCTGAACTATTTATTCGGCAATATTACGCAGACGGAAAAACAGAGTACGATGTCGATAGGCCAAACCTCGTTTGCACAGGCTTTCCTGGCCGATTTCGGACTTCAGTATCATCGTTCCATAGGGAAGGAAAGTGCCCTGACGCTGGGTGCTGTTTACGGGTACCGTCAGCGAATCAGTATGAGTAACTCTATTACCATTACAAATGGCGAAGCTGTAACCGAACAGAAGCAGAAGAAGCAAAAACAATATCTTCCTCAGTTTATCGGTTTGGGCGGCGCATGGCAATATAAAAAGATGACGTATGCGCTCGATTATACGTTCCGGGAATATAGCTCTCTGGTATCGGACGATAATTTGGTGAAATTTAAGGATACACACGAATTGCGTGCCGGAGTCTGTTATTCTCCGAATGGCTTTCTGTCCGAAAGCGTATGGAGGCGTTTCTCTTATAAAGCCGGAATAAATCTTTCTACTCCGTATATGCAGATTCGCGGAAAATCGGGAAATGCTTATCGTGTAAGTGTCGGTTTGGGAATGCCGGTACTGGGCGGACAGGTAAATGCAGCGCTCTTCTATGAACGGTCTTTGTGGAAGGGTAATATGCTGGATAGAAGAATTATAGGTGCTACGGTGACCTACACATTAGGCGAGCGTTTGTATAAAGTGAAGCTCTGAAAGAAAGACTGTTTTTCGTGATAGTGTATCACCCTATAAGGTGATAGACTCCCACGGCATAAGGTGACAGACTCCCACGGCATAAGGTGATAGACTCCCACGGCATAAGGTGACAGACTTCCACCATTAGCAGGTTAGCAGAGCCAGCCTGTTCATCAGTTCCGGCAGGTAAGAATCGCTGATCGGGATCAGCTCTTGTCCGATACGGATCCGTTTCCGTTCGATATAGTTTATTTGGGCAAGGGCAATGATATAGGAACGGTGTACGCGGCAGAAACTTTGCGTGTCGAGATATTCTTCAAAACGTTTCAGGCTGACTTGCGAGAGCAGAGGCTTGCCTGTTGTGCGGTGAACCTTGACGTAGTCGCCATATCCTTCTAGAAAAAGAATCTCGTCACGGTGCAGACGAATGATCCGGCTGCCTTCGCGCACAAAGATTGGTTGCTCGGTTTGCTCTTTGTTCAGTACTTCGTGTACATCGGCCAGAGCTTTGTCCAACTTCTCGAAATAGCCCATCAGGGTGTTTAATGTGGAGGCATCTCCATCAAAGGTTATACATTTCAACATAGCGTTTCTTCCTTTCTTGTTTTATCACCGGCAAATTAACCTGAAACTTCGGTGAACAAAGGTTAAGGCCGGATAAGTGGTATAACTTTGGCGGTGAAACGCCCGCCCTGGAGGGGTGAAAAGACTTCCGCTTCTATCCTTCTTCCAGAAGAATCCATTTCTTAAATACCGGCGTCTTGGTTTTGCTGATGATAATGCGTTCCGGTACGGGAAGGGTCAGGTTGACAGACAAACGGCTGCCAAACCATAGATCGATGTCTTTTATTGCTTTACGCGAGATGATGAACTGGCGGTTGGCCCGGAAGAATATCTTTTCGTCCAGTTGTTCATTCAAGGTATCCAGGGTGCGGTCTACAGGATGAGTCTTTCCGTCGGAAGTATAAGCCGTTACTTTTTCATTGGAAGTGTAGAAATAAAGAATGTCTTCCACCGGTAACGGATAGAATTTATCGGCCAGCATAATGAGAAGGCTTTTTACCGTATGGCGGTTCTGGATTGTACTGTTTGTGTTTTGTATGTGGGCTTTCCGCTCTTCGGGATCAAAAAGGCGGAGTTTGTTTAATGCACGCTCCAAAGATGTCTGCGTAACGGGTTTCAGCAAATAGTCGATACTGCTTACCTGGAAGGCTTGCAGTGCATATTCGTCGTATGCCGTAGTAAATACAACCGGCGAACCTATTTCCACCTGCTCGAATATCTTAAAAGCCGATCCGTCCGCCAGGTGTATGTCCATGAAGATGATGTCCGGATGAGGGTGCGACTTGAACCAACTGACGCTTTCTTCGATACTTTCGAGCTCTGCGATAACGCTAATATCGATCACGTTGTTGTGTTCCAGTATGGCTTTCAGACTGCTTACGGCAGCCGTTTCGTCTTCTATGATAATTGCATTCATGATCGTACGGGTGAGTTAAGTAAAGGGAGTGATACTTTAAAATATTCTTTCCGGTTTGAGATTTGGATGTCTTTGCCTGTCAGCATGCGATAACGCCCCCACAGGTTTTTAAGTCCGATGCCGCTGCCCGAGCTTTCTTCGGCTTTGGGTTGTATCTTGTTGGAGATAACTAATAAATTATCAGATGTTGTGTATATATCTATCTGCAAAGGATATTGCTTGCTTATTATGTTGTGCTTTACAGCATTCTCTATTAAAGGCAGAATGCTCAGTATAGGCAGATACCATAGTAGAAGAGGCGTATCGGTTTGAAAAGAGAAAAAGAGCTTCCCTTCGTACCGCACACTAAGCAGATAAGTATAAGCCTTGACAAATTGGAGTTCTTCCGCCAGGGTAACCAGCCCTTTCTTGTTGCTTTGCAGAATATAACGGAATACATTCGATAATTCACCAAGATAGGTTAGGGTCTTCTCTTTCTCTTCGCTTTGGATGAGGGAATTTAACCCATTCAGGGAATTGAAAAAGAAGTGAGGGTTGATTTGTCCCATTAAGGCATTATAGGTATTCTGTAGCTTTTCGGTTTTAAGTTTCTCATATTCCAGCATCATCTCTTGCCGGCTGTTAAGTAGCCGGAATAGCAATGCTGTCAGCATAATGGTTAGCAATACAAACAGGTGTTCTGTCACCAACGGATGTGGAAATGGTTTTATAGGAGTTATGTCCGGTGCCTCTGTTTTGAACTCATAGTGGGGGCCTAATATGTCATCTATGCTGAAAGAATGTATGGTAGTTTGTGTGGCTTGTACGGTAGTTGCATTGAAGAAAGTGCTTTTTTTATCCAGTATGTCTATCATTATGAAATCGTTGATGATAGGGTATAGATTGAATATAACGAAAGCCGTGACGAAACTAACAGCTATTACCAGCAGTATTGTCTTATATTCGGTCTTTTTGAACAGTTTGTCACCTAACTGGTATAACTGATCGTTTACAATGAATAACAGGAAGGCGTAACTAAAAAACCAGATCAGGGAGAAGTATAAAAAATAATTATCCTGTGGAGGTATGGGGAATATGTTAGGCATATTTGCCAATTCATTCTCTTTGTTGTAGCTACGCATTAACATCGAGAAATTTACAAATAGCGAGATCAAAACAGAAACAGTAAATCCGATAAGCAGATCATTCTTTTTGGATTGTTGCATGGCAGTCTCTTTGTTTACGGGAAACAAAGATAAATAATCTGTTTGCTTGCAGGAAGGAGAATCGATGAAATGGCAAAAAGTGTCGGTGAATCACCTTTTTATAACAAAAAGGCCGTTCGATTTTATTCGGACGGCCTTTTGTATGCAATAGAACCGGAGGGTATTAAACTCTCTTTTCTTTGATTCTTGCTTTCTTACCGGTAAGGGCACGCAAATAATACAATTTAGCGCGGCGAACTTTACCAACTTTGTTTACAGTGATGCTTTCGATGAACGGTGATTCGATCGGGAAGATTCTTTCTACACCTACATTTTCAGACATCTTACGAACAGTGAAACGTTTTTTGTCTCCGTGTCCTGAGATACGGATTACAACGCCTCTGTACTGCTGAATACGTTCTTTGTTACCTTCTTTGATACGGTAAGCTACTGTAATAGTGTCGCCACTTTTGAATGAAGGAAGCTCCTTCTTGGTAGCAAACGCTTCTTCTGCAATTTTAATTAAATCCATTGTTTTATAGCTTTTTAATTGTAATTTATGAATGAAACGCAATATAACGGGCTACTATGTCCCGACAGAGATTACGCAAAGCGGATGCAAAGTAACGAAAGATTTATTTGATACGCAATAAATTATTGATGTTTTTTAGAAAAGACATCCGGATAGGGCTATCGCTATACGTTTTAAAATCATCGGGATGTTTTTGAAAAATGATCCCGATGGTTTTAGAAAAACATCCCGATGATTTTTTATGGTATTAGAACCGGTTTGGCTGCTTACCTTTTCAGGTTTGATAGCCTTCCTTGTTCTGTTAAGTTGTTAGACCAAATACCACTAAATACAGGATGCGTAATCGAAAAGTCGAATTTATTTTGTATGTTTGAAGGGTTAATGTGTATCGAAGAGTGATGAGGAAAGTTATATATACAGCCTGTTTGTGTTGGTTTGCAATAAGTTGTTTTGCGCAGGCAGAGCCTGATTTGATGGCGAAAGTTGATAAAGTGAAAATGAACCAATGGGTGGATTCTGTTTTTGATGCAATGAGTTATGAAGAGCGCATCGGACAGCTGTTCATGGTTGTGGTGGATCCAAAGTCTGATGCGAGGAATATACAGAAGATGATGCGCTACATAAATGAAATACATATTGGCGGTATTTTATTTCAAAAAGGTAATCCGGTTACACAGGCGGAAGTTTGCAATCGTGCACAAAAAGCGTCTCGCGTACCTTTGTTTATATCTTTGGATGGAGAATGGGGCTTGTCTATGCGCCTGAACGGTACTACCCGTTTCCCGAAAAATATGATGCTGGGAGCAATAGAAGACAATAATCTGATTACAGAGTATGGGAAGGAAGTTGCCCGTCAATGTAAAGAACTGGGTATTCAGATTAACTTTGCACCCGATGTGGATGTAAATAGTAATGTGGAAAACCCGGTAATAGGGCTCCGTTCTTTCGGCGAAGATCCAAATGCGGTAGCAGACAAGGGCATTGCTTATGCTAAAGGACTGGAGGGAATGGGAGTGATTTCTGTTTCGAAACATTTTCCCGGGCACGGAGATACGTCGGATGATTCACATAAAACATTACCTTCTGTTTTTCATTCGCAAGCCCGCTTGGACAGTGTGGAACTGTTGCCTTTTAAAAGATATGTCGATAATGGATTTGCGGGCGTAATGACCGGGCATTTATATGTACCTTCGCTTGATAATACTCCGAATCTGCCGGCGTCGTTATCATATAAGATAATAACGGGGTTACTGAAGGATAAGTGGGGATTTAAGGGATTGTGCTTTACCGACGCATTAGCTATGAAAGGCGCTACGACTAAAAAGGCCGATAATCCTTCCGTAAAAGCGCTTCTGGCTGGTAATGACATCTTGCTGGCACCGGCAACTCCTATAAATGATTTTTCGGCTGTAAAAGAAGCTATAGACGAAGGTATTCTGTCTCTTGAAGAGGTAGAAGCCAAATGTCTTAAGATATTACGGTATAAATATATTACGGGATTGAATCAATATAGTCCGGTAAAAGTACAGGGACTATCCAAACGGCTTAATTCTCCGCATGCTGCCTGGCTGGCGGCTAAACTTAATGCCGAGGCAATTACGGTATTGAAAAATGAATCGGACGTTCTTCCTCTGAAACAGCTGGGAAAGAAGAAGATTGCTGCTTTGGCTATTGGCGGGGAGGTTGGGAATGAGTTCCAAGCGATGTTGAACCGTTATGATACTGTGGCTTGTTTTAGCATCGGACGCAATTCTACGGCTGCATATATACAAAACGTATATAACCGGCTTGCCGGTTATGATATAATTATCTGTAGTGTACATACGGTTCGTATTCCGGAAAGCCTTGCTTTGAGGCAATTGGCTGCAAAGAAAGAACTGATCTATGCGTTCTTTACGCTTCCTTATTTTTGTAAAGATTATAAAAACTCTGCAACGAAGGCCAAAGCGTTGGTAATAGGATATGAAAATACACCTTTGGCACAGGAATATGCCGCCCAAGTTATATTTGGAGGTATAGGAGCTAAAGGTAAGCTGCCGGTTTCCATTCCGGGTTTGTATTATTCGGGGACAGGTATATTTACGGAAAAGACACGTCTTGGCTACCATGAACCGGAAGAAATGGGAGCGGATGCCGGTCGTTTGGATGAGATAGACCTGATAGTATCGGAAGGATTGTCGAAAAAGGCTTTTCCCGGTTGTCAAGTATTGGTTGCTAAGGATGGTATGGTGATTTATGATAAATCGTTTGGCCGTTATGAGTTTAGCGGGACCCAGGATGTGGTTGATAACTCGGTTTATGATTTGGCTTCTGCATCGAAGGCCGCCGGTACATTGTTGGCCGTGATGAAAGCTTATGATGAAAAAAAGTTTACATTAAATAGTAAGATAGGCGATTTTGTCCCGGAGTTGAAAGGTTCCAATAAACAGAATTTGCCGGTTAAAGATTTACTTTATCACCAATCGGGACTAACTCCTTCCATCAATTTTTATCTTGACGCAATCGATAGGAATAGCTATAAAGGAAGTCTGTACAGTAACACAAAGAATACAAGCCATCCTGTACGGTTTGATTCCAATACGTATGTACGCAATGACTTTAGATATTATCCGGATTTGGTTTCGGATAAGAAAAAGCCGGGATTTACAACCGAAGTTGCCCGTAATTTCTATATCAGCGATTCGTTTAAAGACACTATAATTCAGGATATAAAGAGTTCCCGTTTAGGAACGCGTGGCAAATATGTCTATAGTTGCATTAACTTTATTTTGCTGAAGATGATGGTTGAAAATCAGATGAAGAAACCGATGGATCGTTTGCTTCATGACGATTTTTATGCAGGGTTAGGAGCATGGCATACAACTTATAATCCGTTAAGGGTGATGGATACATTACAAATAGTGCCAACGGAGGACGATCAGTTTGTGCGCCGGCAGTTACTGAGAGGTTATGTACATGATGAGGCGGCGGCATTTCAAGGTGGTGTTTCCGGTAATGCAGGCTTGTTTTCTAACGCAAACGACTTGGCTAAAGTGATGCAACTCTTTTTGAACCAGGGTGTATACGGAGGCGAACGGTATTTGTCGGAAGAGACATGCCGTTTGTTTACGCAAAGCAAAAGCCCTACATGCCGCAGAGGATTAGGATTTGATAAACCGGTGGTTGGTAATGTGAAAGCATCTCCCTGCTCTCCTCAAACGCCGGTTTCGGTATATGGACATACCGGATTTACAGGAACTTGTTTTTGGGTGGATCCTGATAATCAGATGATTTATATATTTCTGAGTAATAGGGTGAATCCTTCGCGGGCAAATAATAAATTGAGTTCATTAGATATTCGCACAAGAATACAGGACGCTATATATAAAGCGATAAAGTAAAGTGTCTGTTTGTTTAACGTAGAGTAAACACGAAATAATTAGTATATTTGCGAATCTTTAAATGAATGATTAATTACTATAAAAACTACTGGAGTATGCTATTCGGACACGGTGATGATTTCTACAATTCTCAGAGTGAAATAAAGATAAATTTTAGTTCAAATGTATGGCACGGAGCCAATTTGGACAAACTGAAAGTAAACCTGATTGAGCAATTCGATAAGTTGACACGCTATCCGGAACCGGATGCAGCCCAACTGAAGCGTCTTCTGGCCCGCCGATATGAAATAAAAGAAAATAACTTGGTAGTAACGAATGGTTCCATTACTGCATTTTATTTGCTGGCTCAGGCATGGAAAGGGGCTAAGTCGATGATTGCGGTTCCTTCTTTTGCTGAATATGAAGATGCCTGCCGTTTGCATGGGCATGAGGTAAGTTTCTTTTCTACTTCTGATGACTTGGCCGAATTATCGTTGGAAGGACAGGATTTCTGTTGGATATGTAATCCGAATAATCCGGATGGCAGACTGATTCACCGTACTGAATTATTGTCTCTGATTGCTGCAAACCGTCAGACTAAGTTTATTGTGGATCAGGCTTATGTTGCGTTTACAACGGAGGACATGTTGAAGCCGACGGATATCTATAATCATGAAAATCTGATTATTGTTCAGTCTATATCCAAAGCTTATAATATACCGGGATTGCGTATTGGCTATTTGATTGCATCTCCTGCTATTATTGAAGAGGTTAATAAGTATATTATCCCCTGGTCGGTTAATGCGGTGGCTATAGAGGCCAGCAAGTATATCCTGATACATCCGGCTCAGTTTACTTTGCCTATTCGTAAATGGCAGCGTGAAACGGCCGAATTCATTTATCAGCTCAGTAAATTGGATGGCCTGGAAGTCATACCTACTGCTACGACTTTCTTTTTGGTACGCTTGAAGAAAGGTACGGCAGCCGATCTGAAACAGTATTTGCTGAGTAAATATGGAATATTAATCCGGGATGCTTCAAACTTCCGCGGGCTGGATGAAACTTACATTCGCCTGTCTACGCAGAAATCCGACGAAAACCAGGAACTTGTAAATGCCATGAAAGAATGGTTGGAACAACAATAAATAAAAAAGGACGGTCTTATAGAGCCGTCCTTTTTTATTTTTAATCTCTCGGAGTTTGTGTGTCTTATCCTATTCTTTTGTTGATAACGATATGACCGATATAGCCCAGAATAATAACTCCAAGGCCTGTAAGAAGAATACTGTTTGAAATACCTCCGGTTAATGCAGGTACAGCCAGAATGATCACACCGATTAGGAGTACGATAACCCCAAGATTTTTAATTAACTCGTTCATGGTTATAGATATTTTATAATTATTTTCTTTTCTACCGCAAATAAAGTAATAATAACCCGATTGCAAAAATATTTTGGAATAAAAATAACAATTCCTTTCAATTTAGCTTTTATATTTGTAGAATAATAAGTATACGTATGGTACGGATTCTTTACATGATTTATTTATGGTTGTTTTTTGTACCTGTATTTTTGGTACTGACAATACTTACAGCTTTGACGGTAATTATAGGATGCCTGCTCGGAGGCGAGAAAATCTTTGCTTATTATCCCGGCATGATTTGGTCCAGGCTTACCTGTTATCTGGCTCTTTGTCCGGTAAAAGTGAGAGGGCGTGAAAATATTAACCACAAACAATCTTATGTGTTTGTTTCTAATCACCAGGGGGCTTTTGATATATTCTTGGTTTATGGTTTTCTGGGAGTTCCTGTCAAATGGGTAATGAAAGCTGGTATAGCTAAAATTCCGTTTGTGGGCGCAGCTTGCCGTGCTGCAGGTTTTATTTTTGTAGATAACTCTACACCTAAAGCGGCTGCACGTAGTGTTTTAGAAGCTGAACGATGTTTAAAAAACGGGGCTTCTGTAGTTGTCTTTCCAGAAGGTTCCCGTACTTATACCGGAAAGATGATACGTTTTAAAAAAGGTGCTTACCAAATGGCGGCCGATCAGCATTTGCCTATTGTCCCTATTACATTGAATGGGCCGTTTGACGTGTTGCCGATCGGATCAATTAATGTTTGTCGGCACCGGATGGAGATGGTTATTCATCCGGCACTATTTACTGACGGGATGGATATTTCCCATAAAGGATTACAGGAAATGGCAGATAAGACGCAAGCTATTATAGCTTCTTCTCTTTGGGATAAATATAAATAAAGCATGGATTTTATTTCCATGCTTTTATTATTCCCCTTTTGGCTACACGTAGGCTGAAACCGGCATTTTTGCCGACCATTGTTCCTGTATCGGCTGCAACAGATCCGGTAAATGTCCATCCGTTCAGACGGGGATGGGTGTAAGTTATGTCGATAAGGCTGGATGTCCCTTCTTTCTTGTTGCGGAAAGGATGATAGGATGTTCCCCAACCATTCATCTTTGTAAAAAGAACCCGGTAAGATATTTGTGGAGAAATATCACCTTCTGCTCCTATGTGCCAGTCTTTGATGCGATTATTTGTAAACCCCAGTTTTCCGTTCTGATTATATTCGGGTGAAATGATTAATGGAGAACCTAATCCTCTGTTGAAGTAGGAGAGTCCGGTCTTATATTCCAAGTTGTTGTAATAGTCGTCATTACCACCTCCTATTCCCGGATGTTTGTCGTGATCGAAATCAATAAAGTGCATTGGACCTGTTTGATTACGGGTCAGAACATATTCGGTAACAACTTTGCGTAGCCAGGGAAGTTTAGGGAGATCTACTTGTATGCCATATAATCCGTCTGTGCCGTTATTGAATATCATGCCGGATTTGTCGTTGAAATAATGCTGGTGATAGGCATGTACGGCCCAATCCTTTTTGGTGAAGCTAAGCTTGAAATCGTAAGAACCGTAATGGCTGCCCAGTACATTTATCTGATCCGACACAGTGGCGTTATCCCCTCCTTTACTGCCACATACAACACGGATAAAATCTTTGAAAGAATGAGGTTGGGCGCCTATTTTAGGATCGGTGGATGTTCCGCCCCATTGTGCATAATCCTGTACGCCGATTGTTCCAGATAGGGGAAAATCATTCTGGGTATCTTTTATTTGTATATAAAATGATTTATGATGCCATAATACATTCTTGATGTATACTTGCTTTTTTGTTGTGCCTGTTTCTTGCTGTTTATTTGTGAAATTTGCTAGATAATCCGTGTCAAAGGAACGGCCAGCGGCAAAATCTCCTTTTACCTGCATCCATCCTTTTGTTCCCGGAACAACGGTGAATTGAGGCATGCTTAATTTTATTTCCGGTATAGGGCGCGCATTGGAAGAATGTACCAAATCACCGGAACTTAAATTTTTGTCCCATAAAGATGAATAATCCTCTTTACTTCCAATGCTTAATAACAGGCTTTTGTATCCTATTTCGGCGAAAGCTTGCTGTATGAATATGTTATGATAACGCGGAGCGGTTGCCACTACCTCCAGTCCGGCACCCCAGCGAAATCCTTTACCGAATCGTTGGTTGTGATAAACACCTGCATTTAGAAAGCCATTGTTCGCATCCAGAGGTACTATTCCATATCGGTTGCTAAGCATCCAGAAAGGCGTATTGTCTCCACTGCCAACAGATCCGAAGGCTTCGGCCTTATATGTTGTAGCATCTTCTGTATTGTTCTCGCTTTGGGCGAAAGTGGCGGTTGTTAGTCTGGAAAAAGCAAAACCTATGAATATCAATCGCATTAATTTCATTGTCTTCATTTTATTGTTTTGCAAAGATACGTATTTATCTATTTTCGCTGTCATGCGTTTTAAAAAAGAGTATTAACCTTTATAAAAATACAAAATATTAGTTGTATCTTTGTCTTAAAGGCTTGATTTAAAATAGAGTATAGTATGCTTGATAAGTACACTTTTGAGGAATTTGTGAAAGCTGAAAGGTATAGATTATCATTGGGTTTGGGCGATTGTATATTAGAGCCGATGCCTCTTGGACGTGGTGAGAACGGCATTGTTTATAAAGCCAGGATTAATGATACGGTGGTTGCTTTAAAGTTTTTTATTGGCGATGATGAGGCAAATCGGAAAGCTTATCTGAATGATTTTAGAAAAGAATATATCAATATATCATTATTAGAAACGCGCCGGAATATTGTTCAATACATTGATTTTGACTTACTGCCTGTAAATAGTGAAGAAATTCCGGTATTGGTGATGAAATTGTATAAATGTTCTTTGAAAGAATACCGTTCGTCGTTGTCTCCTGAAATATTTGTGAAGTTGTTTCATTTCCTGACTGATACGGTTCAGTTTTTGCATAGTATGGGAGTGGAGCACCGGAATATAAAACCTCAGAATATATTAATAGATAACCATAATGAGTTTGTGCTGACAGATATCGCTTTTGGCGATAGCAGAACACAAACCAACAATGATATTTACACTATCGGGTCTGTTTTGAAATGGTATGCTTTGGGAGAAGTGAACGTGGACGCATCGGTTAGCAGTGTTTTTCCCGGATTGAAAATGTATGACGAGGTAGTCAGACGTTGTTTGTCGTCCGATTTAAAAGACTGTTTTCATACTGTGGATGAAATCCTGGCTTATGTGGAAATCCAGAAAGAGCGAAATCCGAAAGAGTTGATGCAGGAATTTAGTTTGATTTGCAGAAAGAACTTTCCGAAGGAACTGCCTGAATTTGTACATTGTACGGATCATAAAAAAATAAGTAAACTGATGTCGGATTTCATATCGAAGATGGATTTCTTCGGGAATCACATTGTTTATTTTACCGATGTGGAACGTAATGTGTTTTCTCCACATGTGGGAAAGAATGGCTTCTATAAATTTGATAACTCCACAGAGTTTAAGGTGCTGGATATTTGGATCCATTGCGATGACACGATGCAGAATGATTATATTTTAGTACATCATTCCAATACATTGCCGGAAAAAGTGAACGGCAAAGATTCTTATAAATGGGCTGTTTATGATAAAAAAATGTTGATTTCATGGCCGGAAGCCATGAATGGTTATGCTGAGATAGAGGGTGATATTATACCTCTGGATAAGACTAAGATAGAATTGTTTAACCGTGCACCGCGTGAAGGATATATTTTCATAGCATTGAACCAGTTGCACAGTTTGACATTCCCTGCTAATATCGGAACTTTGAGAGATTACTTTTTCCGGTTTAGTTTTAGTTATGTTAATCGTCTTATCCTTGAAGACATGAATAATCTGGCGCGTCAGCATTTGGCTGCAGTGAGAGGGTAACAGGAAAAGATTATTTTATAATCCTTTTATCCAGTTGAATACAATATGGTAAACATGATCTCTGTATGGCTTTTCCGAAAGAATTAAATCGTGAATGCCGTTTTGGATCGTATCGCGTGTGACATAGTTCCCGAGTTTACTTCCATATTGTTGTATGTCGTGTACATTCAATACTATATCGGATGTCATATATTCGTTATGCCATTCTTTGCTTTCCGGAAAAGATTTATTGGAAGACATTACCAGAATTGGACAATCCAGTTTCAGCCCTTTTTGTACTGTTTGTTGTGCTTCTTGGATCGCGCAGATCCATCCGGCCTTTTTAGGATGTCCGAAAATCATCTTCCAATTTGTGTCATATTCCCATTCTCCTTTATACTGCTTCAATAAACTATATGAATAATTAGGATCGCCGTATCCCTGCACTGTCAGATTTGGAAAAAACTTTCCGATAAATGAAACAGCAGGGATGACAATCTTCTCCATAAACCAACCAAAATTCCAGTCCAAAAAAGGACTGTTCAGTATTAACCCGTCTACTGCCAAGCTCCCTTTTTTGCTATTTAGATAATAAGGGGTGATAAGCCCTCCGGTGGAATGCGCCATTAATAAAATCCGATTGTTCCCTTCGGCGCGGATGGTTGCTAATGCTGTGTCGATATCTGCAAAATATTCTTTCAGGCTTTTACAGAAAAAAGGATTCTGGTTGGGGAGGATAGAACGCCCGTATTTTCTAAGATCCATTGCATAGAAATTATAACCATGTGCATTTACGCTGTCTCCCAGTTGTTTCTGAAAAAAGTAGTCGTTGTAACCGTGTATATATAGTACGGCTTGCTTTACGTCGGATAGTTGCGGCTTTTTTACTAATGTGCATACAACTTTTCCTTCGTAATCGTCCGGCATTTGGAAAGTACGGCGCAAGTAATCGTCTCCCAATACGTCAGGAACGTATTGAGCATGTATGCTTATAATGAATAAGGTAAACAAAAGGGTAAAGAATAAACGTTGCTTCATCTTATTTTATATTTTGATTAATGGATGATCTTATCTTTATGAAAAACAAAAGTGGCTGATAAATGTTGGTTGCAAAAGTAGATCATTTTCTTTAAGCAGTTGTTTTCTTCTTGTATGAATTAATGGATCATTCTGTGCCTGAAAAATATAATTGTCGAAATGTTTGCGGTTTAAGATATTATCGTTACCTTTGCACCGCAAAATTTTATTAATCATATAACGTAAATTTTATGAACAATTACGAAACCGTTTTCATTTTGACTCCCGTTTTGTCTGATGCACAGATGAAGGAAGCGGTAGAGAAATTCACATCTCTTCTGAAAGCAGAAGGCGCTGAAATTGTGAATGAAGAAAATTGGGGCTTGCGCAAGTTAGCTTATCCTATTGACAAGAAGACAACAGGCTTCTACCAGTTGGTTGAATTCAAAGCAAATCCGGAAACAATCGCAACTTTGGAAGTAAACTTCCGTCGTGACGAACGTATTATCCGTTTCTTGACTTTCCGTCAGGATAAATATGCAGCAGAATATGCAGCTAAGAGAAGAAATTTGAAATCATCTAAAGAAACAGTAAAGGAGAATTAATCATGGCAGCAACTCAATCAGAAATCAGATATTTGACTCCGCCTTCAGTAGACGTTAAAAAGAAAAAGTATTGCCGTTTCAAAAAGAACGGTATTAAGTATATCGATTACAAAGATCCAGAATTCTTGAAGAAATTCCTGAATGAACAAGGAAAGATTCTTCCACGCCGTATCACAGGTACTTCGTTGAAGTTCCAGCGTCGTGTGGCTCAGGCTGTAAAGCGTGCTCGTCATTTGGCTTTGCTTCCTTACGTAACCGATTTAATGAAATAATAAAAAAAGAGGAGACAGAATATGCAAGTTATTTTGAAAGAAGATGTAATCAATTTAGGTTACAAAGACGATATCGTAACAGTAAAAGACGGTTACGGACGTAACTTTCTAATCCCCCAGGGTAAGGCAGTGATCGCTTCTGAATCTGCCAGGAAAGTATTGGCTGAAAATATGAGACAGCGCGCTCATAAATTAGCTAAAATTAAAGACGATGCTCTGGCTTTGGCAGCTAAGTTGGAGGGGGTATCTTTGACTATCGGTGCTAAGACCAGTTCAACAGGTACTATCTTTGGTTCTGTAACAAATATTCAGGTTGCAGAAGCTTTGGCAAAGGCTGGTTACGATGTGGATCGTAAAATTATCTATATCAAGGAAGCCGTTAAGGAAGTTGGACAATACAAAGCTATTGCTAAACTTCACAAGGAGGTTTCTGTAGAAATTCCTTTCGAAGTAGTTTCTGAATAATATAAGAATATCTTATATAAGGAAGAGGACAGTTTTAAAAGGCTGTCCTTTTTTTATGTGTATAGCAGGGAAAATAACCACATTATGGTTAAAACGGACTAACTTAATTATCGTAAAAGGCTCCTGTTAATCGGTAAAAAATATTACATTTGTCACCAATTTGTAAGAGATTTTTTGGTGTGGATAGGAAATATCTTCTATATGTAAATTTACTGATCGTTTTGTTTTGTTTTTTGCCTTCATTGCAAGCAAAAGAGAAAACATTTACTCTTGTTATAGACGCCGGTCATGGAGGAAAAGATCCGGGTGCGAGAGGAGCTGTTATAAATGAAAAGGAAATCAATCTGGCAGTAGCCCTTAAGTTGGGACAGCTGGTTGAGGATAATAATAATGATGTTCGTGTTGTTTATACAAGAAAGACCGATCGTTTCATTGAACTGGATGAGCGTGCTAACATAGCCAATCGAAATAAAGCCGATTTGTTTATTTCTATTCATACGAATTCTGTTAAAAAGGGCAGTTCTGCAGCCGGAACCGAAACTTATACTTTGGGATTAGCCCGGAGTGATGAAAATCTTGAAGTTGCGATGCGCGAAAATTCGGCTATTCTTTTGGAAGATAATTATCTGCAAAAGTATGAAGGTTTTGATCCCAATTCTTCTGAGTCATATATTATTTTTGAGTTTATGCAAAATAAACATATGGAGCAGAGCATTAGTTTGGCATCGGAAATACAAAAAGCCTTTGTGACTGCCAAGCGTACAAATAGAGGAGTCAGACAAGCAGGCTTTCTGGTACTTCGTAAAACGAGTATGCCTAGTGTGCTCATTGAATTAGGGTATATATCTAATCGGGAAGAAGAACGCTTTTTGAGGTCAGCTGATGGACAGAATAAATTGGCGATGGCAATTTATATTGCATTTAATCAGTATAAACGTGATTATGATAAAAGAAGAGGAGCGTTAGCCGGAAGAAGTGTGGCGATGTCAACAACGAGTTCTTCTTCTGAACCGCAAGCTGTTATTGAATCACAAACAAATCAGTTGCCTCCGCCGGGGAGTGAAGAGGATATTCGTCGTAAACACAGGCGGGAATCTCAGTCTCAAAAAACTTCTCAGTCAAATAAATCAACAAAACAGGCACAGGCTGCATCTGTATCTTCAACAGGTCGTGTGAACTCTGATACCTCCGGGAAGGTTATATATAAAATTCAAATCTTCACCTCAGATAAAAAGTTACCCGGAAATTCAAAACAGTTTAAAGGGTATAAAAATGTAGGTTTTTATAAAGAGAAAGGTATATATAAATATACTTATGGGGAGACGACAGACTTTAATGCAATACGGAAGATGCGCAGAAATGTGGCTAAAGATTTTAAGGATGCTTTCATTGTTGCATTTAAAGATGGCATAAAGGTAGATTATTGATAATGTAGTAAAGAAACAAGATTATATATTTTATAAATTAAAAAAATGAAAAGTGTATTCACTAAAGAGGCAAAAATCGGATTGGTAACAATAGTAAGTCTGGCATTGCTGTATTTCGGGATTAATTATCTGAAAGGGATAAATTTATTTCAACCGGTTAATCATTATTTTGTGACATTCAATAATGTAAAAGATGTTACAATTTCGAGCCCGGTCTTTGTGGATGGATTTAAAGTTGGTTTGGTTAGAGACATCATATATGATTATAATACTACCGGAAAGATAACCGTAGAAATTAATCTGGAAGAAAATATGAAAATTAATAAAGGTAGTTATATCGTAATAACCAAGAGCTTTTTGGGTGGTGCGGAGTTGCAGATTCATCTGAATACATATGTTGATGATTATCTGAAACCGGGATCAACGATAGAAGGACGCATGGGAGAAGATATGATGCAAGCGGTACAGGAAAATATTCTTCCCCAGATAGAACAAATGCTTCCAAAGGTGGATTCTATTTTAGCCGGTTTACAGACGCTTGTTAATCATCCGGCTCTTTCGCAATCATTTGATCATATTGAGAGAACAACGGGAAATTTGGAGGTCTCTACGCGTAAATTGAATTCGTTATTGGACAAAGACGTTCCTGTCATTGTTGGTAATTTGAAAACAATGACCGACAATTTCTCTCAGGTAAGTGCAAATTTGAAAGAACTGGACTTGGCAACTACTGTTAATTCTATTAATGCGACATTGAATAACTTGAAGCTGACTACAGAGAAACTGAATTCGAGTGATAATACTATGGGACTATTGCTTAATGATAAAGCTTTGTACGAAAATTTAAATGGCGCGACGGAGAATGCTTCTAAGCTGTTATTGGATTTGCGTCAGAACCCGAAACGCTATGTTCATTTCTCAGTATTTTAAGAAGTATTGAAAATCTTATACATTGAAGAATTATTTAGAATCATTCTAATTAATAAGAGACAATAAATTTACTTCTTAAAATTGGCTGTAAGGCCTTCAAATAAACACATATAATTGTATTTGAAGGTCTTTTTTTTATCGAAATCGGAGGTGTTCTGATTATTCGGTAAACATGCTAGAATAAAGGCTTTTTGAAAAGGGTATGGCTTTAATGACCTAATTGTCAGACAGATATTACTAACTGCCTGAGATTAAATGTAATATTAAACAATCAAAATAAGCAAGTAAATTAATACTTTTTTTTTCAGAATTAATTTCTAAACTTTGTAGTCATAAAGAATAAAAGTTATAGTTGGGAGATAAAATAAAAATGCAGACTGATTATCAAACATTGTGGAATAAATGCCTCACAGTTATTAGAGATATTGTGCCTGAGGCCGCTTTTAACACATGGTTTATGCCTATTGTTCCTTTATCGTATGAGGATAACAAGTTTACTATTCAGGTTCCTAGTCAGTTCTTCTATGAATATTTGGAAGAAAAATATGTGAATGTTCTGAAAGTAACGTTGTATCGTGTTTTTGGACAAGGAACAATTCTTAACTACCGTATTATGGTGGATAAGACGACTGGAGGTACGGTTGATTATCCTGCCGAAAACGGATCGATTGCCGTAAAAAAGATAACTCCCAAAGATGCAAATAAGGCTCCGAATCCATTTATTCAGGCTGCACCTCAGGATTTGGATTCACAATTAAATCCTAAATATAGCTTTGATAATTATTTTGAAGGAACCAGTAATCGTTTGGTGCGTGCTGCAGGTGAAGCTATTGCCCAGAATCCTGGTAAAACCACTTATAATCCATTGTTTATTTTTGGTCCTTCCGGTGTAGGCAAAACCCATTTATGTCATGCTATAGGAGCCCGTATACGTGAATTGCATCCAGAAAAGAAAGTGCTTTATGTATCTTCACATCTTTTCCGTGTCCAGTTTACAGATGCTATTCGTAAAAACACGACAAATGACTTTTTGAATTTCTATCAGAATATAGATGTCCTTTTGTTGGATGATATACAGGAATTGATAGGGATGGATAAAACGCAAAATACATTCTTCCATATATTTAACCATTTACACCAATTGGGTAAACAATTAATCCTGACTTCGGATAAAGCTCCTGTTGATTTGCAGGGAATGGAAGAGCGTTTGATTACGCGTTTGAAATGGGGATTGACTGCAGAACTGTTCCGCCCGGATCTTGATTTACGCAAGAAGATATTGAAGAATAAAATTAATCACGACGGTATTGTTATTCCTGATGAAGTATTTAATTTCATAGCAAATAATGTTACGGAGAATGTTCGTGATCTTGAAGGAATTCTTGTTTCATTAATGGCGAATGCTGTTATTAATAATAAAGAAATAGATTTGTCGTTGACGAAGCGAGTGGTAAGTCAGGCGGTTCGTTTGGAAAAGAAACAAATGTCCGTGCAATCTATTCAGGAAATTGTTTGTAAATATTTTAATTTGGATCAGTCAACAATCCAAACTAATTCCAGAAAACGTGAAATTGTACAGGCCAGACAAATTACAATGTATCTGGCTAAGAAATATACCGATTGCTCTTTCTCTCATATTGGTAAAATAGTGGGTAAAAAAGACCATGCGACTGTATTGCATGCTTGCAAAACAATTAAAGACCAAATAGAGACAAATAAGTCTTTTTGTTCATCGGTAGAGGAGATTGAGGTGCTCTTGAAAAATTAATAAGAATTTTATATATGGTGGAAAGGATACTTCCGAAAGGAAGTGTCCTTTTTTTTCTTTTGGGAAAACATGAAATATTTTGAGTTTTCTTTTTGGGAAAACTTTTGGATGCATATGAAAATATAACATGTTGATTTTATGTGTATATTTTTGTGGTTTTGGAAAACTTTTCAACATATTTGTTTTTTAATATATAATAATTTGGATAGTAGCTAAAGTATTTATAAACTTGCAATCTTTAATAATTAAAACACCGTGGATCAGAAAATTTATACATTTGATGAAGCATTTAAAGCTTCGCTAGCCTATTTTACCGGTGATGAGTTGGCCGCTAAAGTATGGGTGAACAAGTATGCCTTAAAGGATGCTTTTGGTAATATTTATGAGCAGTCTCCGGTAGACATGCATCATCGTTTAGCACGGGAAATTGCCCGTGTGGAAAAAAAATATCCGAATCCATTGTCTGAAAAGGAACTATTCGATCTTTTTGACCATTTTCGTTATATTGTTCCGCAAGGGAGCCCGATGACAGGAATTGGAAATGACTATCAAATAGCTTCTCTCTCTAATTGTTTCGTGATTGGACTGGATGGTCAGGCGGATTCTTATGGGGCAATTATCCGCATTGATGAAGAACAAGTACAGTTAATGAAACGCCGTGGAGGTGTAGGGCATGATTTATCTCATGTTCGCCCAAAAGGTTCTCCTGTGAAAAACTCGGCTTTAACATCTACCGGCCTTGTTCCGTTTATGGAACGATATTCCAATTCTACGCGTGAAGTTGCCCAGGATGGACGTCGTGGCGCATTGATGCTGAGTGTTTCAATTAAGCATCCGGACTCGGAATCTTTCATAGATGCAAAAATGGTAGAGGGGAAGGTGACAGGTGCAAATGTTTCTGTAAAAATCGATGATGATTTTATGAATGCTGTCGTAAACGGTTCTGTTTACAAACAGCAATATCCGGTCGATTCTCCAAACCCTGTTACAGTTAAGGAGATAGATGCTTCTGCTTTATGGCAGAAAATTATACATAATGCATGGAAATCTGCAGAACCGGGTGTTTTGTTTTGGGATACTATTTTAAAAGAATCTGTTCCTGATTCGTATGCTGATCTCGGGTTCCGCACTGTTTCAACCAATCCTTGTGGTGAAATACCTTTGTGTCCTTATGACAGCTGCCGATTGCTGGCTATTAATTTGTACTCATATGTTGTGAATCCGTTTACTAAAGATGCTTATTTTGATTATGATTTGTTTAATAAGCATGTAGGATTGGCACAACGGATTATGGATGATATTATCGATTTGGAATCGGAAAAGATCGAAAAAATATTAGAAAAGATAGATTCTGATCCGGAATTATTGGAGGTAAAACAATCGGAACGTCATCTGTGGGAAAAGATCCAAAGAAAAACTTTGATGGGACGTCGTACAGGTGTCGGTATTACAGCAGAAGGAGATATGATAGCTGCTCTTGGATTGCGTTATGGAACTGAAGAAGCTACCGAATGTGCTGAGAATATCCAGAAAATGTTGGCATTGGCTGCTTACCGTTCTTCTGTAATGCTCGCAAAAGAACGTGGCGCATTTGAAATATATGATGCAAAACGTGAAGAAAAGAATCCGTTTATCAATCGTTTGCGCGAAGCTGATCCCTCACTGTATGAGGATATGGTTAAATACGGCCGTAGAAATATAGCATGTTTAACGATTGCTCCAACCGGAACAACTAGTTTAATGACACAAACAACTTCTGGTATAGAACCTGTATTCTTACCGGTATATAAACGTCGCCGTAAAGTGAATCCGAACGATACAGACGCACGCGTCGATTTTGTTGATGAAACGGGGGATGCTTTTGAAGAGTATATTGTATTCCATCATAAATTTGTTACCTGGATGCAGGCAAATGGTTATTCCGTAACGAAAAAATATACACAGGAAGAAGTGGATGAGCTGGTGGCTAAATCTCCTTATTACAAGGCTACTTCCAATGATGTGGATTGGTTGCAGAAAGTTCGTATGCAGGGACGTATTCAGAAGTGGGTAGATCATTCTATTAGTGTAACGATTAACCTGCCGGCTGATGTGTCTGAAGATCTTGTTAATAGTTTGTATGTTGAGGCTTGGAAGTGTGGCTGTAAAGGATGTACGGTTTATAGGGACGGTTCCCGTTCTGGTGTTTTGTTGGCGACGGACAGTAAAAAGAAGAAGGATGATTGTAATTGTATGCAACCTCCGGTTATTGTGTCTACCCGTCCCCGGGAGTTGGAAGCAGATGTCGTGAAATTCCAGAATAATAGAGAAAAATGGATCGCATTTGTGGGGTTGCTGAATGGACGTCCTTATGAAATCTTTACCGGTCTTGCTGATGATGATGAAGGTATTATGTTGCCTAAAAATGTATCGAAGGGTACCATTATAAAAAGCTATGATGAAGACGGTGATAAACATTATGACTTCCAGTTCAAGAATAAACGTGGATATAAAATGACAATTGAAGGATTGGATGGTAAGTTTGATCCTGAATATTGGAACTATGCAAAACTGATTTCCGGCGTATTGCGTTATGGTATGCCTATAGATCAGGTTATTAAATTGGTACAAGGGATGGAACTTAACAATGAATCTATTAATACCTGGAAAAATGGTGTTGAGCGTGCATTGAAGAAGTATCTTCCGAATGGAACTGAAGCAAAGGGGCAGACATGTCCTAATTGTGGATTAGAAACATTGATCTATCAGGAAGGCTGTCTGATTTGTACCAATTGCGGTGCATCCAAATGCGGATAAGCAGCATGTTTAAATATATTGGAAATGCGGAGAGGTAATCTCCGCATTTTTTATATCTTCGTGTCCAAACTAAATTTAGATTTACCATGAAAATCACCTTTAATATTAACTTCCATACCGTTTGGGGACAGAAGTTATGTGTGGTAGGCTCAATTCCGGAGTTAGGCTCTTGGGAGCCGGCATTGGCTAAAGAAATGAATTATACGGGGGAAGGAAACTGGCAGCTTGAACTGGAGCTTTCTTCAGACCTGCAAATGATAGAATACCGATATATCTTAAGTGTAAACGACCGGCAAATATTTGAAGAATGGGAGAAAAACCATCAACTTATTTTTGACGGTTATACAGATAAATATACGCTTTATGATTATTGGCAGGTCCGTCCGGATGATCTGGCATTTTACTCTTCGGCTTTCACAAAAAGCTTGTTTGCCCATCCTTGTGATAAATACGAGAGAGCCGTTAGAAGTGGACGGAAATTGGTAATTAAAATTTCTGCACCTGGGGTTGAGAAGAACCAGAGTATTGCGATTACCGGGAATCAGGCGTGTTTGGGTAATTGGCATCCTGATAAAGCGTTGATCCTAGGTTGTGATACTTTTCCCGAATGGCATATTGATTTGGATGCAAATGAAATAAGATATCCATTGGAATATAAGTTTTTGGTTTGGGATAATGATAAACACCAGCCTTTATACTGGGAAACAGATGAAAATAGACAATTAAACCTTCCGGAACAAGAGAAAGGAGAAACTGTAACTGTTTCAGGATTATATTTTCGTGACAATCAGGAATTCTGGCGTTGTGCAGGCTCTGTTATTCCTGTATTTTCTTTACGCTCGGACAGTAGTTTCGGTGTTGGAGATTTAGGGGATTTGCGTAAGTTGGTAGAATGGGTGAAGAAGACGCATCAGCGTATTATTCAGGTATTACCAATGAATGACACAACCATGTCGCATACGTGGGCAGATTCTTATCCATATAGTGCGATTTCCATATATGCTTTACATCCTATGTATATCAGTTTACCTTGGTTGGGAAAATTGAATGATACGGCAAAAGCCGCTTTTTTTGCAGATAAACAGAAAGAGTTGAATGCGAAAGACTCTGTGGACTATGAGAATGCCGTAAAGTATAAAGTGGAGTTTTGCCGTGCTTATTTTGAACAGGAACGGGAGAATATTCTTAAAAATATTGAGTTTAAAGAATTTGTATTTCGGAATGAATCGTGGCTGATGCCTTATGCCGCCTATTGCTATTTTCGTGATTTATATAATACATCCGATTTTACAAAATGGGGGACAAATGCAACTTATAACGAATCTGTTATAAAGCACTTATGTGCTAAAAACAGTGACGCGTATTCCGAAATATCGTTTACTTATTTCTTACAGTATATATTGGATGCTCAATTTAAAGCTGTATCCGATTATGCCCGGAAGAATGGTATTGTGTTGAAGGGGGATTTGCCTATAGGTGTGAATCGTACGAGCGTAGAGGCTTGGACGGAGCCTAAGTATTTTAACATGAATGGCCAGGCTGGTGCACCTCCTGACGATTTTTCCGCCAATGGACAAAACTGGTCGTTCCCAACTTATAATTGGGATATAATGGAAAAAGATAATTTCTCTTGGTGGAAGAAACGCTTTCATAAGTTGAGCGATTATTTTGACTGTTTCCGCATAGATCATATATTAGGTTTTTTCCGAATTTGGGAAATTCCTCTAAGCTATGTGCAAGGATTGTGTGGACATTTTAATCCGGCTTTGCCTTTTACTAAAATAGAAATAGAACAGTTCGGACTTCATTTTAATGAAGCTCGTTTTACTACACCGCATATCAATGAAGAGTTTTTGCCGGAATTATTCGGACAGTTGGCTGAAGAGATGAAAAGCACATACTTAGCTCAGTCATCATCTCATCATTTTGTATTGAAACCTTTCTGTAATACTCAGAGAAAAATAGAGCAATTATTTGACGGAAAGAATGACGAAGTGTCATTGTGTATAAAAAACGGTCTGTTTGCTATAGCTAATGAAGTGTTGTTTCTAGAAGATCCTCGTGAGAAAGGTAAATTTCATCCCCGCATATCTGCTGGCCAATCTTATATTTACAAAGAGTTGAGTGTAGAAGACCGGTATGCTTTCGACCAACTATATTGGAACTTCTATTATCATCGCCATAATGATTTTTGGAAAGCCCAGGCATTTAAACGTCTTACCCCACTAGTGAATAGTACTGAAATGCTCGTTTGTGGTGAGGATCTGGGAATGATTCCTGAATCTGTTCCCGACGTGATGAATAAATTGCAAATATTAAGTCTGGAGATAGAACGTATGCCAAAGTCTCCACAAAGAGAATTTACGGATATGTATAATCTTCCGTATCACTCGGTATGCACTACTTCAACTCATGATATGTCGCCGCTTCGTAGTTGGTGGAAAGAAGATCGGAAAAAGACACAGCGCTATTATAATAATGTATTGTTGCGCGAAGGGAATGCTCCTGAAGAACTGACTTCTGAGTTAGCGTCTCAAATTGTGGCAAACCATTTAGGGACACGTTCTATGTTGGCTATTATCCCGTTGCAAGATTGGTTTGCAATGGATGACGCAGTCAAACGTCCGGATTATGAGGCTGAGCGGATAAATATACCTGCAAATCCATTCCATTATTGGCGTTATCGTATGCATATTTCTTTAGAAAAACTTATGCAGGCGGACGGACTAAATCAGAAAATAATTTCTTTGATAAGAAACTCCGGTAGGAAATGATAAGTTTTCGAAGGTAGGATTTTTGAGGATAATAACAATAAAAGGATATGCTATTCTAATTTTAGCATATCCTTTTATTGTTATTACTTCTTTGATATATTTTCTTTGTTTTCTCCGGACATGGAACAAGCCCCGTTGAATCTGGCATTTGGTTCAATTTCTAATACCTGAGCATAAATGTCTCCTTTTATAATGGCAGACCCTTTTAGTATCAATTTGGCATTAACTTTTATTGAGCCTTCTACTTCACCAAGTATTTCCGCATTGACGGAATTAATATTTCCGGTTACGCTTCCTTTTGGACCTACCACTATTTTTCCACTACAATTAACATCTCCTTCCACTTTTCCGTCAAGCCGGAAGTCTGTTTCTGTTATAATATTGCCTTTTACGGTCGTTCCTGCAGCCAGAGTGTTGTGTAAGCCGCTACCGGAACTTTCCTCTTTTTGTTTAATTCCCATCATATGTACTTTATTGCTTCACGCAAATATAAACTATTTTTTTTGCAGATAGGCTCTATTTTATATACATTTACATATAAATTGATATAATATGGTATCTCAAATAGAGCTGAAAGATATGAAATTTTATGCCTATCATGGTGTTTCCCCCCAGGAAACAAAGGTAGGTAATACATTCGTTGTGAACCTGATTTTGACGGCTCCTTTGGAGAAAGCTGTTATAAGCGACGATTTGCATGATACAATTAATTATGCAGAGATATTTGGAGCTGTTAAGCAGGAAATGGATATTCCTTCAAAGTTATTAGAGCATGTGGCGGGGCGTATAATGAATGCCTTGAAAGTGAAATTTCCTCAATTGCAGGAAATTAGATTAAAGTTGTCGAAATTAAATCCTCCGTTCGGCGGAAACTTGCATAGTGCATCTATCATTCTGAAAGAAACTTTCTGATTGCGTAATCTGCTTTACTTTTCCAATATAATGTTACGTGCCGGATTCTGAATGGACTCATAGTTATGATTTTCCGGGTTCATAGTAATGATTTTGAAAAGCCATAACTATGAGTTTGTTTTTTGTTCGACAGAATTTAGGTAAGTCTGGACGGTTAACATTATCTTTGCATTTCAAAAGCACAAATGATATAGATTATGGCATTTACCAACAATGTAATGATTGTTCGCCACGGGTTATTGGCGAAGTTAGTGAAGCTCTGGAAAGAAAACCGTCTATTGGACGAAATAGATCGTTTACCTATTGAATTATCTCCCCGTAAGTCAAAGATTATGGGGCGTTGCTGTGTACATAAAGAGCGGGCGGTTTGGAAATACAAGACGCTTCCTCTCCTTGGCTTTGACATGAAGGATGAAGTGGACGAACTGACTCCTCTTTCCGAGTATGCGAAGCGGGCTTTACTACGTTCGGAGAACCTGAAAGAAAATATCATGTGTGTGGTAGACGAAGCATGCTCCTCCTGTGTCTCTGTTAATTACGAGATAACGAATCTTTGCCGTGGATGTGTGGCCCGTAGTTGTTATATGAATTGCCCTAAAGATGCAATTCGTTTTAAGAAAAACGGGCAGGCCGAGATTGATCATGATACTTGTATAAGTTGTGGCAAATGTCATCAAAGTTGTCCTTATCATGCCATTGTTTACATTCCTATTCCATGCGAAGAAGTTTGTCCGGTGAAGGCCATAAACAAAGACGAATATGGAGTGGAGCATATAGATGAAACCAAATGTATCTATTGTGGGAAATGTGTGAATGCGTGCCCGTTTGGTGCTATATTTGAGATATCCCAGGTATTCGATATATTACAACGCTTGCGGAACAAAGAAGAAATGATTGCTATAGTAGCACCCTCTATTCTTGCTCAGTTTAGTGCTCCTATAGAAAACGTATATGGTGCAATTAAGGCATTAGGTTTTGCCGAAGTTGTAGAAGTTGCGCAAGGGGCCATGGAGACAACCCGCCATGAGGCGGAAGAATTGGTTGAGAAGTTAAAAGAAGGGCAACCTTTTATGACCACCAGTTGTTGTCCTTCATATGTCCAGTTGGCTGAAAAACATATCCCCGATTTGAAGAAATATATTTCTTCTACAGGTTCGCCTATGTATTATACGGCGCGTCTTGTGAAAAAGAAATATCCGAACGCAAAGATTGTTTTTATCGGTCCTTGTGTAGCTAAACGTAAAGAGGTCAAGATGGACGCGTGTGTGGATTTTATAATGACCTTCGAAGAAGTCGGTTCTGTACTGACAGGGCTGGATATTAAGATAGAGGAGGCTAAGCCTTTTTCCGTTTTATACAATTCGGTTCGCGAGGCACATGGGTTTGCCCAGAGTGGCGGAGTTATTAACGCTGTCAAAGTATATTTGCAAGGCGGAAATGTAAACGCCGTACAAGTTTCGGATCTGAATAAGAAAAACGTCGCCCTTTTGCGTGCTTATGCTAAAACGGGTAAAGCTCCGGCACAATTCATAGAGGTAATGGCTTGTGAAGGTGGTTGTGTAACAGGGCCTTGTACGCATGCCGATAAAAGTATAGGCCAAAAGCAATTAATAAAAGAGCTTACTAAATTCTAAACATAATAATGATAATTAAGAAAATTGCCTTTGCTATTTCTTTAACGGGGCTTCTGTTTGTTTTGATCCGAACAAGTATCCGGGTGCTTATAACGCTCCGGGTGCGATGGTGTCTACCATCTGGTTAACGGACGTATTATTTTGAAAAAGATTTTATTGCCCGATTATAAACGGAATGTAGATATTACTCTCCGTGTTACGGTTGCTTCTAATGGTGATCGCTGGGATAAGTCCGGTTCATGTATATTGTTACCGGTCATGGAGGACTGTGCTTCTTTTAGGCGTTTTAATCCGGCAACAGGTGTTGGGTTAAAAAAACGTTTGGCTTCACCATTGGTTGGTATCTGCTTATCTTGTTTGGGGCGAATAATCCGATTATATAATTAATGACGCAATATATGTACCGATAAATATGTATGTTTGTAAGGCGTTTGTATATTGCGTCATTGATGCTTTGTTTATTAACATTATTGAAATGTAATTTATTATGGAAACTTTGTTGCCTTTTGCTTTATTGTGCTTTACTTCCTTTTTTACATTGACGAATCCATTGGGCACTATGCCTGTTTTTCTGACAATGACGCATGGCATGAATAATCAGGAACGCCAGGACATTGTGAGAAGGGCAACTATCGTTTCTTTTATTACTTTGCTGGTATTTACTTTTTCCGGCCAGTTTCTTTTTAAGTTCTTCGGTATCTCTACAAATGGTTTTCGTATAGCCGGAGGGTTTATTATTTTTAAAATCGGCTATGATATGCTGCAGGCACGTTATTCCAATGCCAAGTTGAAGGAAGAGGAAGTCAGGACGTATGCAAATGATATTTCCATTACTCCTTTGGCTATTCCGATGCTTTGTGGCCCGGGAGCTATAGCAAACGGAATTATGCTGATGGATGATGCCAATACATATATGTTGAAGGGTATATTAATAGGCGTTATAGCTCTGGTGTATTTTATAACTTTTCTTATTCTTAGAGCTTCTACCCGTTTAGTGAAGATGATAGGGGAAACAGGCAATAACGTGATGATGCGTCTTATGGGACTTATACTGATGGTTATTGCAGTAGAATGTTTCGTTAGCGGCATTCGTCCTATCCTTGTAGATATAATGAAAGAGTCGTTTGCCTAAAAGTGCTTTTTTAACGCTGATATAGCTTTAAGTCACTATAGGCCTTTTTACCTTTTAGGTAGAATTGCACGATCAGGCTTTTACGCATCAGTTCCGGAATTTCCTTCAATGTCGTTTTAGCCAGGTTCTCATTGCGAACAGGCAAGTAGGATGCTTTTAACTGATAAAATTCTTTTCGTGCTTTGTACACTGCATGTGCATTTTTCGGATATCCGCTTAACAGGAACTTGGTTGCTGCAATGTAATCTAACCAGAAACGGATACGCATAACGTGTCTTAATTTATTTTCCGGCAGATTTTTATATAACATCAGTAAGTTGTTACGGAAATTGAGAAATGTTTTTCTGGGACTTTCCACACTGAGAGTAGCTCCTCCTACATGGTATACAACAGATTGGGGATTACATACAAGACGATAGCCACGGCAACGGAGTCTCCAGCACATATCGACCTCTTCTTGATGAGCAAAGAATTTTGCATCCAACCCGCCTTCTTCTTTGTATATGCTGGTTCTTATAAATAAGCATGCTCCGGTAGCCCAAAGTATATCGGCCGGTGTATCATATTGCCCGGAATCCTTTTCTACCAAGTGTAGCATGCGTCCTCTGCAAAATGGATAACCGTATATATCTAGATAGCCTCCGGCAGCACCGGCATATTCAAAATATTCTTTATTAAGTTGAGCTCTGATCTTTGGCTGTACACAAGCTATATTATTGTCGGAATCGAGGGTGGAAACAGGTGCATCCAGCCAATTGGGGGTTACTTCTACATCACTGTTCAGTAGCACGGCATATTCGCTGTCAATATATCTGAGAGCCTGGTTGTAACCTTCTGCAAATCCGTAATTTGTAGTAAAAGGGATAACTCTGACTGATGGAAACCGGTCTGCCAGCATTTCTAACGAATTATCGGTGGATCCGTTGTCGGCAACTACTATTTCTGCTATTTCCGGTGGAGTATGGGTGATAACGGATGGCAGGAATTTTTCCATTAACTTTGCTCCATTCCAATTCAGTATTACGACAGAAACTTTTTTAACGTGCGAATTATTTTTCATTGTTCTGTTGCTTGTTTGCCATTCTCGTTTATTTGTTGCTCTGTATGTCGTTTGTATTTCCAACGTTTATGTGTCCATAACCAATAAGCCGGATTTCTTAAGATTGATTTTTCCATTAGGCGGGCATATTCTTCGGTAATCCAGAATTCGGGAGTCTTTTTGGGTATTTTTGTCAGAAGTGTGAAATTTACTGTGTAGTAGCCTCGTTTTACCTGTTCCACATCTAAGAACACAACAGGAAGATTCAATTTTTGCGCAATTCGTTCGGGACCGGTTAGCATAGGAGTATCCTGGTTCAGGAAGTTTGTCCAATAATGAAGATTTGCTTCGCTAGGAGTTTGGTCTGCAATGAAAATGACCAGACTGCGGGTCATATCTTGTTTCAATTTAATAATGTCGCGTACGGCATCTCTCTTTTTTATGCCGAAAGAACCGAAACGCGTACGTAATTTAATAAATAACCGGTCTACCGCAACATTATTCAACGGGCGGTATATTTGATAAAGAGATACACTGTCGAAGCGGGAGGTTGATCCTGAAAACCATTCCCAGTTTCCGTAATGTCCCATAAGCATAATGACACATGTGAATCCTTCTTTCATTAACTGGTCGATTAGTTCCGGATTTTTAATATATGCGCGACGTTGTAATTCTTCCAGAGGAATATCTGCAAGTTTGATAGTTTCCACGATGTAATCTGCGAAGTGGTGGTAGAATTTCTTTTCCAGTTGAAGGAGTTCTTCTTCAGATTTTTCAGGAAAAGAGGCTTTCATGTTTCCTCGTACGATTTTGAGCCTGTATTTTATAACTTTGTAAATAAGTAAATACAGGATGTCTGATAATAGATAAAGCAAGCACATCGGAAAAATGGCCAATAGCTTTACCAGTATGTATATAATAGTGTATAGTAGTTTAGTTAACATAACTATTTGTTGTTTGTTGCTTATATTAACCGACAAGTCAGAGCTGTCTTTTCTTTATTCCAATTGCCCAGTATGACTTGGTTTGTTTTGTTTACTAGAGATATGTTGTATGGTATCTCTATTTTAATGTAGTTTTCTGTAAATCCGTACATCATACCTCCTTTTCGGGTATGTTCGAATAAAACATTAGCTTCTTTTCCTATATGTTTTTCATAAAAGGAGTGGAGTTTGTTTTCTGATATATCCAGAAGCTTTTGGCTACGCGCATGCTTGGTTTTCGGATCTACTACATAGTCTATTTTGAGAGCTTGTGTACCTGGTCGTTCCGAGTAGCTGAATACATGCAACTGAGATATATCCAGATTTTCTATGAACATACGGGCTTCTTCAAAATACTCGTCAGTTTCTCCTCTGGTTCCAACAATTACGTCTACACCAATGAATGCATGCGGCATAATTTCTTTTATCTTTTCTATTTTATGACGGAAAAGCGCTGTGTCGTATCGCCGCCGCATTAACTGTAAAACATTATCGCTGCCACTTTGCAAAGGTATATGAAAATGTGGGGCGAAACGTTTACTGGAAGCTACAAATTCGATAGCCTCGTCTGTGATCAGATTAGGCTCGATTGAAGAAATCCGGTATCTGGCAATACCATCTATATCATCTAAAGCCTTAATTAGGTCGATAAATGTTTCTCCTGTACTTTTTCCGAAATCTCCGATATTTACACCGGTAAGTACAATTTCCTTTCCTCCTTTTTGCGCAACCTCTTTAGCTTGTGCAACCATGCTTTCAATAGTTCCGTTACGGCTTCGTCCCCGTGCAAACGGTATTGTGCAGTAAGAACAATAGTAGTCGCATCCGTCCTGAACTTTCAGAAAATGACGGGTACGGTCATCTGCGGAGCAAGATGGAGAAAATACTCGTATGTATTTGGATTGGGAAGCGATAATGGCTCCTTCTTCTTTCTTCTTCAGGTTATCTAAATACTGGAGGATGTCCAGTTTTTGTTCTGCACCTAGAACAAGGTCTACTCCTTCAATATGTGCTACCTCTTCCGGCTTTAGCTGGGCATAACATCCTGTTACGACAATGAAAGCTCCGGGATGTTGTTTACTGATCTTACGGATAGCCTGACGGCATTTTTTATCTGCCAATTCGGTTACGGAGCAAGTATTAACAACACAAATGTCAGCTTTCTCTCCTGAGCGTACTTTTCGTACTCCTTGTTCAGCCAGCATTTTGCCGATCGTAGAGGTTTCTGCAAAATTAAGTTTACATCCTAAAGTGTAATAAGCTGCTATTTTATTTTCGAAAACACTTTTGTCTATCATCCTTGTGGAATTATTCGGCAAATATAATGAAAATATTAGGAAAACAGGCGCTTTGCATGCTATCGTTCTATCGGGATGATGACCGGTTTTTGTCATTTTCTTGTGTTTCATAGTCTATCAGATATTTTCTTTTTCATTTGTGTATTTCTTTGATTGTCTTTATTTTTGCGCAAAATTCACGAGTGTGTGCTATGATAAAAAAAAATTTCATCAAGATTTACGAAGAGAGTTTTAGAGAGAACTGGGCGTTGCCGGCATTAACCGATTATGGTAAAGGAACTAGTTTTACGTTTGGTGATGTGGCTACGGAAATAGCTAAAATACATCTTCTGTTTGAAAATTGCCAGGTACGCCGTGGTGATAAAATTGCTTTGATAGGTAAAGATAGTGCACGCTGGTGTATAGTCTATATGGCAGCTGTTACGTATGGAGCTATTATTGTTCCTATTTTGCAGGACTTCAATCCGAATGACGTACATCATATAATAAATCATTCCGAATCAATATTTCTGTTTGTAAGTGACCGTATTTGGGATACATTGGAAGAGGAAAAAATAGAAGAGATTCGGGGGGTATTTTCATTATCAGATTTCCGTTGTTTGCATCAGCGTGACGGGGAATCTATTCAGAAGTTACTGAAATGTATAGATGAAAAAATGGCTGAAAAATATCCGGAAGGTTTTAAAAAGGAAGATATTAAATATGCCGAACTGGATAATGATAAGGTAGTGTTGCTGAATTATACTTCCGGTACAACCGGCTTTAGCAAGGGGGTCATGCTAACAGGAAACAATCTGGCCGGAAATGTAACTTATGCTAAAACGTTGGATTTATTGTTCCGCGGCGATCGCGAATTATGTTTTCTTCCACTGGCACACGCTTATAGTTGTGCCTTTAACTTTTTGGTACCGATGGCGGTAGGTGCGCATGTTTATCTATTAGGAAAAGTTCCCTCACCTAAAATTTTACTGAAGGCTTTCGAAGAGGTAAAGCCGAACTTAATTTTGACAGTCCCGCTCATATTGGAAAAGATTTATAAAAAGATGATTCTTCCGCAATTGAGTAAAACAACAATGAAGGTTGCTTTGAGTATTCCTTTGTTGGATGGAAGGATTTATGCTCAGATTCGTAAACATTTGGTGGATGCCATGGGAGGACGTTTCCGGGAAGTTATTGTTGGTGGGGCAGCCATGAACCAGGAAGTAACGGAATTTTTATATAAAATCAAATTTCCGTTTACGATTGGCTATGGGATGACCGAATGCGCTCCGCTTATCAGCTATGATCATAATAACGAGTATGTGCCGGGTTCATGTGGGCAGGTACTGAAGGGAATTATGGAAGTGCGTATTGACTCAGATGATCCCTATAATAAGGTAGGAGAGATACAGGTGCGTGGTGAAAATGTGATGAAAGGATATTATAAAAACGAGGAGGCAACAGATCAGATATTTACCGAAGACGGTTGGTTGAAAACCGGAGACTTGGGAACAATCGACCATGATAACCGTATATATATACGTGGGCGTTGCAAAACGATGATTCTAGGTTCCAGTGGTCAGAATATATATCCGGAAGAGATAGAGTCTAAATTGAATAACCTTCCGTTTGTAATGGAAAGTATTGTGATCGAGAAAAACGGAAAATTGGTGGGCTTGGTTTATCCTGATTATGATACGGTTGACAGTACTGGTATTTCACATGAAGACCTGCCTGTTATTATGGAACAAAACAGGATAGAGTTAAACAAGCTGCTAGCCCCTTATGAAGCGGTATCCGAGCTACAACTTTATCCTATGGAATTTGAAAAAACTCCGAAGAAAAGTATTAAAAGATATCTGTATAGTAACTATTAATAAATTAGCTAATATTGATTGTCAATAGTTTATAAGTGTGGCTTAAAATATTTTGAAAAAAAGTGACTTATGTTGTACAACATATATGATTAATACATACATTTGCATCGTTTTACAACAAAGAGATATTATAGACCGTTTAAATTAAAGACAAAATGAAAAAGTTAGTTGCATTTGCTGCTGTTATTGCAGCTGTATCATTCACATCTTGTGGTAACAAATCTGCAGAAACTACAGAAGAAACTGTAGCAGAAACTGAAACAGTTGAAGCTGCTCCTGTTGTAGAAGAATCAGTTGTAGCTGAAGAAGTTGCTCCTGCAGATTCTACTGCTGCTGTTGAAGCTGCTCCTGCTGAATAATTTCAGTATCAGTTTAAGAAAGGACAGTCTGTATGTTTTGCATACAGACTTTTTTTGTTTATATACCTATCGGAATAAAGAATATGAAAAAAGAATTACTACTTCCGGCTATGATCTTATTAGGCCAACAATTGTTTTCCCAGACACTCATAGATACAACCTTGTTTATACAAAACATTGACGTACAAGGCAAACGTTTTGCCGGTGTTAGTGGTGGAGAAATAAAAAAGTTGCAGGTTGAGGATAATTTGACTAGCATGACGGGCACTACTGCTGAAGCATTTCGACAAATACCCTCATTAATAACGGATATGGAAGGAGGAGTAACCTTTCGTGGGGCGGATAAACCGGGAATGTTAATAGATGGTATACCTTATGGAATGTTGGAAGAATATAGCGGTGATGTCTTAATTCAATTACCGGCTCTGTTTTTTAACAAGATATCGCTGGGTCAGTTTCCTCTTGTAAATTTGGTACCTGATGGTGATGCGGGAGTCCTGAATTTGTCATCAGCCATGTTTGGAAAGAACGATTCTCCTTTGATTGTGACATTGGGCGCAGGTTGGAATGAAAGATATAATGCCGGAGCCATATTAAATCTCCATCCGGCCAAATTTCATATAACGGCGAAATATAATTACCGCAAGGAGTATCGCGAACGTACATTTAGTAAATCTACAGCAACTTTAAAGAATCGTACGGAAATGAATAACAATGCAGTTGCACGTCCGGATGTTCATTTAGCTGATTTAAAAGTTGGTTATGATCTTTCATCCAAAGACCAAATCACTATTCACGGTTTATATTATTTAATGGATTATAGCCGTTACGGACGTATCAATAATCGCGTATTCAATCCACAGGGAGAGCAATTGAAATATGTAATACGTAATCGTTATAATGATCAAAAACAGGAAGCTTATGCTGTCGAGGCTTACTGGAACCATCGCTTTTCTAATAACAGTAATCTTTATACTGTATTCAATTATAATAACTTTATATATAATGAAGATAATGATTTCAAGAATGAAAACCCCGAAAGCGGGAAAATAGTAGCCGAAGATAATCAGTTTTTTAACCGGAAGAAGCATAACTATTACTGGAGTGCCGGATATAGCCTTCCGTTTTCTGAAAACTGGATATTCAACGTTGGATATATAGGCCGGTCTAAAGTGGAAAATTATGATACGGATGCAAATAATAAAATCAATGGTAATTGGGTTTCAAACGATCAGAAAATATATAATTACCGGTTTCACCGTTCCTTAAATCTGCTATATGCCTCTCTGGAGAGAAAGTGGAATGATTTTGAAGCTGAGGTTGGATTGCATGTCGAAGTAAATAAACAAACTATGGAACAGTTTAGCCCGTTTTGGGTAAATTCCTCAAATTCTGTGAATGTAGGTCTGAAAACGGACAATACTTATTTTCATTTATATCCGCGCGCTCGTTTTTCTTATCAGATGGGAAAGAACAATCAATTGATTTTTAGTTATCAGCAACGTGTGATTCGTCCTGATGGATCGGATTTAAGTTCATTCCTGGATAATAGTGATGTGACACATATATCACAAGGAAATCCTGATTTGAAGGATGAGTTTATTCATACACTGGAGCTGGGTTATCAGTTGACTGTGTTAAATTTTCGTCTGTCACCGGCTCTTTATTATCGAAACAGGACGAACCGTATAATGGAGGTTGCCTCTCAGGTAAACGACGAGACTATCTGGATGAAAGATAATGCCGGTAACAGCCAGACTGTTGGGTTTGATATTTCGATGAATTGGAGCCCGTTTAAAAATGTATCTGTAGGCCTGTCCGGTGATGTTTATCGCGATGAAATAGATGGCCGGATGATAGGGTATGACAATGTAAAGAAGTCTCTTACTTGTTGGGATATAAAAGGGAATGTAAATGTAAATATTACGCGGAATACGGAATTTCAGGTTGATGGCTTTTTTATATCAGACCAGCTTACTCCGCAAGGTAAAATTAAAAGCCATTATAGTGTAAATGCAGGGTTGTCGCATTATTTTATACATCGTAAATTACGTGCAAACTTAAGTATCAACAATATTTTTGATACGTTGGAAGAGATTATGGTTATTGATACAGAAAATCTGCAGATGACGCAAAAGCGTAACCGCGATGCCCGGGTTGCATGGCTTACCTTGACTTATAATTTATAGATTTACTGATAGTTTATGCTATTCATCCTGTTTTCGTTTGCCTATAAACAGGATGAAGCGCATAGACCGGTCGTATGTGAGTTCTCCTATAGAGGTTATAATCAGATTTTTTCCGCAATAACACTATTTACTTCAGCCAGGCGGAAATAGAAATTTTTTCTGTTATAAAAGATTTTCCGGAAAGGAAAAGAGATCGAGTTGTATTCTAATCCGGATGACGCTACCTGATATAATAGAGGAGGAAATTGGTGATAGTTGTTTTTATCGATAAGTACAATCTGGAAATTCGTATTTTTTAATTTATTTGCTAGTTGCAATCCGCCAAATCCTCCGCCAATAATTACAATACGTTTTTTATCTGTTTGAGGGATGTTGAAACTCATATTCTGGATATTTTATTTATAAAACAATAACTGGGGAAAATAAGTTTCTTTTTTCTGTTTTAATTTCCGGGCTTATCTCCTGTCCGGGAATGTTTAAGTTATATCTTTGCGACGAAAAAATGAATTATTATGGGAGAGGTCAGAGGAATGTGGTTCTATCATTTGATAGCTATTGTTACGGTAATTGTTTGGGGAACCACTTTCGTTTCTACTAAAATATTGCTTTCTTATGGATTATCACCAATGGAAATATTGTTATATCGTTTTGCATTGGCCTATGTGGCTATGTGGTTTGTTGCTCCGCGTAAAATTTTGGCAAGAAACTATAAGGATGAATTGTTATTTGTGATGGCTGGATTGTGTGGCGGTTCTTTATATTTCGTATCAGAAAATACGGCATTGGGGATTACGTTGGCCTCGAATGTTTCATTAATATTATGTACAGCTCCCATTCTTACGGCATTTCTTACTTTTCTTTTTACGAAAGGAGAGAAGCTGGATCGTAAATTGATATGGGGATCACTGATCGCCTTTGTGGGGGTAGCCTTGGTGGTCTTTAATGGAAGTTTTATTCTTAAAATCAATCCTGTAGGAGATGTTCTGACCTTGATTGCTGCACTGATGTGGGCTTTCTATGGCTTGATCCTGAAGAGAATGGGAGCCCGGTATCCTGTGTTGTTTATTACGCGTAAAGTTTTCTTTTATGGAATTATTACCCTGTTTCCGATGTTTTTGTTTAGACCTATTCAGACGGATTGGCACGTTTTAGTGAAACCTGTGGTTGGTTTGAATTTGTTGTTTTTAGGCTTGGTAGCATCTATGCTTTGTTATATTATGTGGAATACGGCAGTCAAGCAATTAGGAGTAGTCCGTACGACGAATTATATTTATATAGTACCTTTGGTTACATTGATAACATCTGCTATTGTGATAGACGAGATAATTACGATAGTCGGTTTATTTGGATCTGTATTTATTTTAAGTGGAGTTTATGTCGCAGAAAGAGGATTGAAATGCTTTCGGCTGTTACGGAGTTAATGCAATAAGCTGTTTATTCAAATCATCCCGATGAAATAATAAAACCATCCCGATCTTTTTTTTAAATCATCGGGATGATTTATTTTCTGATTTTTGAATGTATTAAGCTTATTTGGTATCTTTAAGATGCCTGATCTGGCTTTGGCGGTATTGGAGGTATGCTATATTTGTTCCTTGAATATTACTGGCTGGGTTTTTCGTACATTATATATATAAATAAATCGTTAAGATTTAGGGATAACGAATCTGATAATTTTTTTTCAATATGTAACTTGCGGATGTTATGCAAATTAGGTTGTGCGCCTTGTTTTGTTTAAAAAAATAGTTGGAATAAAGTTTGGAATATATGTTTAAGAGCATTACTTTTGCATCCGCATTCGAGAGAGAATGATTGGTGAATAGATATTGAACAATATTTTTATCAAAAAAGTTCCATAAACATTTGGAGCTAATAAATAAAAAGTTTTATCTTTGCATCCACGTTCGCTAAAAAGCGGGTGTATAACGAGTTCTTTGAAAGATTTACATACAACAAGTAGTACAAGTATTATACAGACATTAGATGTTTGTTTTATAGAATAATAATACCGTCAATTACT
>NZ_FNVS01000015.1 GCF_900108035.1 Parabacteroides chinchillae | reverse complement strand
GATCCACCTCTTCCCATACCGAACAGAGAAGTTAAGCCTCGTCGCGCCGATGGTACTGCGTAACAGTGGAAGAGTAGGTAGCCGCCGTTTTAAAGGAGAGAAGGAGTCCATTCATCTGAGTGGACTCCTTTTTTAGTTTGTGAAGGTGACAGTTATAATATTTAAACTTTTATATTTGCAAAAACTAAAAATAACGAACATGAAGAAACTCTTTATTTCTATGTTAGCCTTACTCATTTCGGCTACGATTCAAGCTGGAGATAGTCCGCTGTGGATGCGCTATTGTTCTATATCACCTGATGGTAAAACAATTGCATTTACTTATAAAGGAGATATTTATACAGTTTTGTCGACAGGAGGAAAAGCTACACAACTTACAACAAATCCTGCACATGATATGCAGCCCGTATGGTCGCCGGATGGCTCTAAAATAGCCTTTGCCAGCAATCGTAACGGGAGTTTTGATATCTATATAATGGATAAAGAAGGAGGAGAACCTAAACAGCTTACTTCTCACTCTGCCAATGAGTATCCTGAAACTTTTACAGACAACAGCCATGTGCTTTACCTTGCTTCCATCCTGCAGGATGCAAAAGACGGACAATTTCCATCTTCTTTGTTTCCACAAGTATATAAGGTTTCTACGGAAGGAGGGCGTCCTGAATTATATTCTACGATGACGATGCAAAGTATCTCTATTAATAAGAAGGGGGATAAATTACTTTACCAGGATATGAAAGGATATGAAGACCCGTGGCGTAAGCATCATACATCTTCTATTACGCGTGATATCTGGCTTTGTACATTAGACGGCAATCGTGCTTATAAGAAAATAACTTCATTTCATGGTGAAGACCGTAACCCGGTCTGGTCGGCAGATGGAAATATATTTTATTATTTAAGTGAGAAAAACGGAAGTTTTAATATTTATAAAGCAGATATTTCCGGTAAGAATGAAAAGCAACTTACAAATCATACGACTCATCCGGTTCGGTTCCTTTCTGTCGATAACAATGGCACTTTGTGTTACGGTTATGATGGAGAAATCTATACGGTCAAAGAAGGGGCGCAGCCACAGAAAGTAAATGTGCAAATTATTTCGGATAAGGTGGAGAGCGATTTGATAAGCCGTTTGTTGTCGGAAGGGGCTACAGATATTGCTGTTTCGCCTAATGGAAAGGAAGTTGCTTTTATTGTGCATGGCGACGTATATGTAACTTCTGTTGATTATGAAACCACGCGCCAGGTAACAAATACTCCGCAACAAGAACGTGATTTGGATTTCAGCCCGGATGGCCGTTCGTTGGTATATTCTGCCGAACGTGAAAATACATGGGGAATTTATCAAACCAGCCTGGTTCGTAAAGATGATAAATATTTTACTTATGCTCCTGAAATCAAAGAAGAACCTTTGGTTGTGACTAATGAGACATCGTTTCAACCTATGTACTCACCTGATGGAAAAGAGGTCTCTTTTCTTGAGGATCGCACAACGTTGCGTGTAATTAATTTGAATACTAAACAAGTGCGTACAGTATTGGATGGAAAGTTCAATTATTCGTATGCAGATGGTGACCAGCAATACCAATGGTCGCCAGACAGCCGCTGGTTCATTGTTAAATATATAAGTGTGGGAGGATGGAACAATTCAGATATTGCATTAGTAAAAGCTGATGGTAGCGGGGAGGTTACAAATCTTACTGAGAGCGGTTATAATGATGCCAATGCCAAATGGGTACTTGATGGAAAAGCAATGATATGGCAAAGCGACCGTGCTGGTTATCGCAGTCATGGTAGTTGGGGTTCGGAAGATGACGTATATATTATGTTTTTTGATGGAGAAGCATATGATAAGTTCCGTCAATCAAAAGAAGAACTAGCCCTTTTGGAAGATGAAAAGAGTGATAGTAAGGATAGTTCCAAAGATGCTAAAGATAAAAAAGAAGATAAGAAAAAAGAAGATGAAAAAGCAAAACCGGTAGAACCTTTGACGTTTGACCTGGAAAATCGTAAAGACCGTGTTATTCGTCTGACTATAAATTCTTCAAACCTAGGGGATGCTGTACTTACTCCAAAAGGTGACAAGCTATATTACTGTGCTGCTTTTGAGAAAGGTTATGATCTGTGGATGCGCGATTTCAAAGAGAATACGACTAAATTGCTGATTAAAGATGTTGGAGCCGGCAGTATGTTTACGGATAAGAAAGGCGAGAATCTGTTCCTCGTTTCTAAAGGCCAATTAAAAAAGGTAGATATTAAAGACAGTAAAGTGGAACCTATAGCTTTTAAAGCCGAGTTTGCTTATCGTCCGGCTAAGGAACGCGAATATATTTTCCATCATATCTGGCGTCAGGTTTCTGATAAATTCTATGATCCGAAGATACACGGAATTGACTGGAAAGGATATGAGATTGCTTATGAAAAGTTTTTGCCTCATGTTAATAACAATTTCGATTTTCAAGAAATGTTATCCGAGATGTTAGGTGAATTGAACGGTTCTCATACCGGAGCGCGTTATCGTCCTGCACCTATTGCTCCGGCTACAGCTAGCCTAGGAGCTTTCTTTGATAACAACTATTCCGGTGATGGTCTGAAAATAGAAGAAATAATTGCAAAAGGCCCTCTTACACTTGCCGATAGTAAAATCACTACCGGTTGTATTATTGAGAAAATAGATGGGGTTGCAATTAAAGCCGGAGAAGATTATTATCCGCTTTTAAAAGGTAAAGAAGGAAAGAAGATTCTTCTGTCGGTATATAACCCTTCGACAAAAGTTCGTTTCGATGAACAAATTAAGCCTGTTTCTTATGGTAATTTGTCTGATTTGTTGTATAAGCGTTGGGTTGAACAACGCCGGAAGATGGTTGACGAACTTTCAGGAGGCAAGATTGGCTATGTACATGTAAAGGGTATGAATAGCGAAAGCTTTCGTGAGGTATATTCGGAAGTGTTAGGCCGTTGCCGTAATAAAGAAGCTTTGATTGTGGATACACGTCATAATGGCGGAGGCTGGTTGCATGATGATTTGGCAACCTTGTTGAGCGGAAAAGAATATCAACGTTTTATGCCACGTGGCCAATATATAGGAAGTGATCCATACAACAAATGGCTGAAACCTTCTTGTGTTTTGGTTTGCGAAGATAACTATTCCAATGCACATGGATTCCCATGGGTATATAAACATCTGGGCATTGGCAAACTAATTGGTACACCAGTGCCGGGAACGATGACGGCTGTTTGGTGGGAACAACAGATAGATCCTTCTATTGTATTCGGTATTCCCCAGGTAGGAGTACAGGATTTACAAGGCAATTATATGGAAAACCATGAATTACAACCGGACATTGAAGTTTATAATACACCTGAATCGCAAATGAAAGGTGAAGATATGCAACTAAAAGTTGCCGTACAGGAAATGTTGAAAACAATAGGAAAGTAATAAAAGAAGAAAGAACCGCAGAATTATTCTGCGGTTCTTTCTCTTTTATATCTGTTGTCTAGTTATAAGGAACAGAAAAACGAAACGAAAAAAGGGACGGTGAAGTCTACCAATATTCCGTGGAAAATAGATACAAATACTAGGTCTTTGCCAGAATAACGGGTGATAATGGGCAAAGTTGTATCCATTGTTGTTGCTCCTCCTGCACATATCGGTGCTAGTCGGCCAAAGTATTTTACAAACAGGGGAGCTCCTAGTAAGGCAAAGATTTCCCGTATGATATTTGCCATTAGAGCAATTGTTCCTAATTCGGTTGCCAGTTGAACTCCGAGGGTAGGTTCTTTCAATTGCGTGATTAAAATAGATGAAAGAGAGTAATAAGCAAAGCCGCTGCCTATGGCCAGGCAGTCGAATACGCTCCACTGCGTGAGTAATAAGCTGACAAGTGCCGAAAAAATTAAAGTCCCTATAATAGTAGCTAATGGAACAAGTAAAAGCTTAGGACGTATGCTGCATAGAATATCTTTTAGTTTCTTATCACACCCAATGCTGATCCCCACCTGGAACATCAGAAAATAAAGGACGTACATCGTAAGGTTGCCACTGATAAGGCTATCGGGCACAAGCTTACCCCATCCTATCAGGCAGCCAAGAGCAAAAAAACCTACAACAATTAAACTGCCCTTCATGCATTGCTCCTTTCTTTAAAAAAGAAACGATAAACGAGCCAGGCTGCTAATACACTTCCCGTCGTTGTAGCTAATGCAATTAATAATGCTTGTCCTCCAAGCGTACTCAGGTTGCTGACGATTGCATCGTTAGCTCCCACAGATACTCCTAAAAGAAATAATAAAAGTAAAATAGTGTAAGAGATGGGTTTTCCTATTTTTTGTAGAAATTCAATCTTCCGTAATAAAAAACCAACGGCAATTCCTCCGAACATAATTCCGATTACTGTAAACATCCTGCTTATTCCTTAATTTGAACCTTTGAAACTTTTTTATTGAAACGAACAGGAATATTCATTCCTTGGGTATTGACAGTTCCTTCCAGTTGATCGTCTTTTGTCATTTTAAAGATGAGCTCGATATAAGCTCCATCCAGATAAAAATTACATTTATACGTTTCAGCATTGCTGTCTTTTATTATTTCATTGATAGCAAGTTCTGACCCCCGGACTTTTGCTATAGCCGTCAATTTTCCGCTTTTTTCTTTAAAATGACAATCGCCATCCTGATACCCGTTAGGTGCCTGTGGTGCAGAAAAAGACCAATTACCTGCTAATTTCTTTGCGTCTTCTTGAGCTGAAATAGCCATACACATGAATATACACGTCAAAGTGTATATGATTCTTATTACATTCGTTTTCATAATTATTTATCCGAATTAAATTAGTGCACCAAAGATAATTAATATCAATCAGATAGGAAAGAACATTTTGACAGAATAGCCATAGTACTTTTTAGTGCAATATTTCGTGTCACCATAAGGCAATATGCCGGAAGATCATCGATAATCATCCATGTCGACCTTTGGCTCCATACTTTTAGCATAGCGTCTTGTACGATCTGCTCTGCTTGCTCCTTATTTCCCGTAATACGGAAAGCCATGCGGTACAGATTATTTTTTCGGAAGAAAATGGAGCAACAAGGTAGTATTGTCCTTTTTCACTATATTTGTAGAGTGATTAATGCTTAAATATTCAGAAGTTTAATAAAGATTCAATTAAATAATATCAAACAGTGAAAAGAACAACCTTATTATTTTCAACTGCTGTATTTGCTTTAATGCTAACCGGGTGTAAGCAGGCAACTACAACATATTCTCAAAACGATTATTTACAGTATGCCGATCCTTTTATCGGAACCGGATTTCATGGGCATACATTTCCCGGTGCAACACGTCCGAATGCACTGGTGCAACTTAGTCCGGATACTCATCTTTTAGGATGGGAAGCCAGTAGCGGTTATCATTATGACGATGATCGTATTTATGGATTCAGTCATACGCATCTCTCAGGTACGGGTATCGGAGATCTTGGCGATGTTGCTTTACTTCCTTATTCGGGAGAAGATTCTATTAAACCGGTAGCCACTTTTAAGAAAGATACCGAAAAAGCAACTCCGGGCTATTACGCAGTTCGGCTGGATAATTTTGGAATCAATGTGGAGCTCACAACTACGGATCGGGTGGGTTTTCATAAATATACGTATGATAATCCGAAAGAACGTAGGGTAATGTTAGACCTGGGGCATATACTTCAACCTAACTGGGGGCATAAAGTGATTGGTAACCAATATCTGTTTGTCAATGATTCTACAGTGGAGGGTACTGTGAAAACACAAGGATGGGCGCATTTTCATTCTGTTTCCTATCGCATTACATTCTCCGAACCGATAGAAACCGTTTATCAGTATATGGATGGGAAATTACGTAGCGATTCACTCTTTATATCTGTAAATACGGATAAAGACTTGAAGTTTCATTATAAGTTTCCCGAGAATAATCAACCGCTGTATGTAAAGGTGGGAATCTCTACCGTAGATACAAAAGGGGCAGCAAAGAATATGAGTGCCGAATTACCCGGATGGGATTTTGAGAAGACGCGTGAAGAATCTGCCCGGATATGGAATAAAGCTCTTAATCTGATTCAGATTGAAAGTGCAGATCCCAAAGTATTGGTTAATTTCTATACGGCACTTTATCATACAATGATATCTCCTTATGTGTATCAAGATGTAGATGGCCGTTATTTGGGCATGGATAAACAAATACATACAGCAAAACCGGGTTATGTTAATTACTCAGTTTTTTCTTTATGGGATACTTTCCGTGCATTGCATCCATTGATGACTATAATAAAACCGGAATTAGCATCCAATTGGGGAAATGTTTTGATTCAGGGATACAAAGAAGGCGGTATTTTGCCTAAATGGCCATTGGCTTCAAGTTATACAGGATGTATGGTTGGCTATCCGGCTATGTCCGTGCTTGCCGATCTTATATCGAAAGACCTTGCTGAAGGGGATATGAGCTTATGGTCGGAAGCAGCAACACGTTCTTCTGTTTATCGTCCGGATCTGGCTGAAAAGTTTAAAGGTACCCGGGAGCTTGACCTGATCACCATGCATCCGTATTATAAAGAGAAATATGGATTTGTTCCTGCCGATTCTGTTCCGGAATCTGTTTCCTGGGCATTAGAAATGGCTTATTACGATTGGTGTGTTTCGCAAATTGCCAGGAAGGCCGGCAATATGGAAATTGCCAATGAATATGCCAAGAAGGCTGAGTATTATAAAAAGTATTTGGATCCGGAAACAAAGCTAATGCGTGGAGTAATGGGTGACGGTTCATTCCGTACACCGTTTAACCCTCGTTATTCTTCTCACATGAAAAGCGATTATACGGAAGGTAACGCATTCCAATGGAGTTTCTTTGCTCCACATGATATGGATAACTTTATTAATGCTATCGGTGGTAAGAAAGAACTTGAAATGCGTTTGGATACTTTGTTCACGACTTCATCTGAAATAGAAGGAGAAGAAGCTTCGGCTGATATTACAGGCCTGATCGGACAATATGCGCATGGAAATGAGCCGAGCCATCATATGGCTTATTTATATAATTGGACCGATTCTCCATGGAAGGGACAGGAATATTTAGATTATATTATGCGGGAATTCTATACAAATGAACCTGGAGGTATTATCGGAAATGAAGATTGCGGACAAATGTCGGCCTGGTATATTATGAGCGCTCTTGGCTTTTATCAGGTATGTCCTGGTATTCCTGAATATACTTTGGGACGTCCAATGGTGGATCATGCAATAATTCATGTGAAAGGTGGCGAGTTTGAGATAGTAGTAAAAGATAATAGTCCGGCTAACAAGTATGTAAAGGAGGTAAAGCTGAATGGAAAAGTTTTTGATAGTCCTTTCATCTCGCATAAAGATATTGTAAAAGGCGGTAAATTGGAATTTACAATGAGTGCTACACATTAGTTAGATAATATCTATTATAACGCAAGAGAGGCGGCAGGCTGGTAATAATGTTTACCAGCCTGCCGCCTCTCTTGCGTTATTGGAAAATGGTTTGATATATAAATCTTATACTAATGGATATGGTTATAAATTTGTGCTAAGGCATTGTAGGGTAACTTTTGTCGGACAGAAATAGAATATCGCATGAATAAATGTGAAAATTAATAAGATTTGTCTTTGTGTTTAAAAAAAATATTTTGGCATTTGTAATGGAACAAGGTACGACTTAGTTCTAATCGAACTAAGTCGTACCTTGTCTTTTCTTGGTCTTTTTTTTAAAAAAAGAAGCTTTTATGCTTATGAAATTTATAAATCAAAGATTTTTGTCAAATAAAAGTATTAAAATGTTTCTTGGTTATGTCTTTTTTTCATTCCTTTGCAACGGGAAAACGAGTGAAAACCATATAATGTTATTTAAGTTCGATTAGAACTTATTTTTTAGAGAATGGTTAAAGCTATTAAAAAATTGAGTGTTGCGAATACTACTAACAGTTAATAGATATGATTATGAAAAGTAAGCTAACGTGGTTAATGCTGTTTTTATGCTTGGGGATAAGCATATCAATAGCACAGACAAGTTCTGTAAAAGGCGTTGTTATTTCTGGTGATGATGGGATGCCTATTATTGGCGCATCTGTTTTGGTAAAAGGAACATCGCAAGGTACAATTACTGATTTTGATGGTAAATTTGAATTGTCGATACCTTCTGATTCCAAAATATTGGTTATATCTTATGTAGGTATGGAAACACAGGAAGTTCCTGCACAACCTAATATGAGAGTTGTTTTAAAAAGTAGTTCCGAAGCATTGGATGAAGTAGTGGTGGTTGCTTATGGCACAGCTAAAAAGTCCGTGTTTACAGGTTCTGCTGCTAGTGTGGATAATAGTAAAATTCAAACTCCCAGCGCTTCATTTGATAAATCGTTGCAAGGACAGGTTGCAGGTTTGCAGGTTATGTCTTCATCAGGACAACCGGGATCTACATCTTCTTTCCGTATTCGCGGATCCGGTTCTTTGAATGCTTCAAACGAACCTTTGTATGTTGTTGATGGTGTGCCCATCTCTGCAAATACAAAGTATAGTAAGTTGGCGGATGACAACGACAATACATCCAGTATTCTTGCAACTCTGAATCCTCAGGATATTGAAACTATAACAGTTTTAAAGGATGCGGCAGCTGCTTCACTATATGGATCACGTGCAGCTAATGGTGTTGTTTTAATTACTACCAAAAATGGTAAATCGGGTAAGGCAACAGTGTCTTTCAATGCCCAATTCGGTTTTTCCTCTGTTCCGAAGGCTTATGATATGATGAGTTCGTCTCAATTCTATGATACAAAGTTCCGTTCATATTACGAACAAAAACTGGCTGCCGGAGCTACTCCTGCAGAAGCTGCAGCTGCAGCAAATACATTAACACAGGGCGCAATTACTTTTAACCCATATAATATGGATCAACCTTATGATGCTAATGGTAATTTAGTTAATGGAGCACGCATTATTGTTGATACAGATTGGCAGGACGAGATATTTAAAACTGCATTTACCCAGGACTATAATATTAATGTAACAGGCGGTAACGAAAAGACCAGCTATTTCTTTTCAACAGGTTACCATGATCAGGATGGTGTAACTCCGTCTGCAATGTACAAACGTTATTCAGGAAAAGGTAATGTAACTACAGAAATAACACCTTGGTTAAAAGCTGGTATGAACGTAACTTTTTCTCATGCTATCCAGAATATGGAAGTAGGTGGTGGAGCCGGAGCTAGTCCATTGTACAATGCTTTATTGTTCCCCAATGGCGTTCCTGTTTATTTGACAGACAGCAATGGCAATCCGATTCTTGATTCAAACGGTAACAAACAGTTTAATTTTAAGAACCCTACTTCTTTGGATTTTAACCCTATTGCTATTCCGAAGATGGATATCAATCAAAGTAAGAATTATCGCTTTCTTGCATCTGCTTTTCTGGATTTCCAATTGTATAAAGGCTTAAATTTCAAGACTGTATTTTCTCCGGATTATATCCACTATTCGGAATTAAAATATTGGAATAAAGATCACGGTAACGGACCTGCTTATGGTGGACGTTCAGACCGTTATAATACAACGGATTTGATGTACACGTCTACTAATACGTTGAATTATAACACTCGTATTGCAGATAAACATAACTTGAGTGCTATGCTTGGTTTTGAGTATTGGCAGAGTGAATATGAAAGAACAGAAGCTGGTGCTACTTCATTCCCGCTGAACGGAATGCACGAACTTGGTTCAGGTGCATCTGCATTGGCTCCACAATCTAAGACGACGAAAGAGGCTTTGATCTCTTATTTGGGTCGTGTGGAATATACATATAATGATCGTTATAATTTCTCAGTAAGTTTACGTAGTGACGGTTCTTCCGTATTCGGGAAAGATAATAAATGGGGTACTTTTTGGAGCGCAGGTGCTTCCTGGCGTATGGAACAGGAAAACTTTATGAAGAACCTGACTTGGATAGATCAGTTGAAACTTCGCTTGAGCTACGGTACTTCCGGTAATAATCAGGGACTTGATCGTTACCAGTCATTAGGCCTCTGGGACACTGGCGCTGACTATATTTATGGTACAGCTTCCGGTACAGGTCATACACAGCTTGCTAATCCATATTTGCGTTGGGAAAAACAGGCAATGTTTAATATTGGCGTAGACTACCGCTTCCTGAATCGTTTTTATGGATCTTTGGAATATTTCCATAAAAACTCAAAAGACTTATTGTACAACTATCCGCTTGCCGCTTCTAATGGTTTTGAATCTATTATGATGAATATGGCCAAAGTTGCCAACTATGGTGTTGAGTTTACTTTTGGCGCCTATATTCTTCGTGATACTCCTGTAAAATGGAATGTAGACTTTAACTTATCTGCAATCCGTGACGAAATTAAGGATATAGTAGGTGACGACCAGATAATTTCTTCTACTAAAAAGATTTGGTCAAAGGGGAGTAGTCAATATGAATTCTATATGCCTACATGGGCGGGCGTAGATCCTAAGAATGGCGACCCTTTATGGATTAAGGTCGATGCTAACGGAAATCGTACGACTACAAATGTTTACAGCCAGGCAACTTATGAAAAACAAGGACGTGCTACTCCAGACCTCTATGGTGGTTTAAGTACAAGTCTTTCTTATAAAGGTTTTGACCTGTCTATCCTGTTTGCTTATAGCTGGGGTGGTTTGGTATATGACGGTTTGTATTCTCAGGTTATGCATGATGGTAATCAGGCTGGTGCACAGATGCATAAGGACGAATTGAATGCATGGACTCCTACGAATACAAATACAAATGTTCCGAAGTATTCAAATAATAATACAAATACTTCTAACGGTGTATCTACCCGTTATTTGTATGATGCAACGAATATTAAATTGAAGAATATTACGTTGACATACAATTTGCCTTCACGTCTGGGTGCTTTCTCCAACGTGGTGAAGGGTGCTAAAGTATTTGTAAGTGCAGATAACCTGTTTACATGGTTTAAAGATGACTGGAAAGGATATGACGATATTGACATCTTTGGTGTTGGTGGTTATAATGACTTGACTACGATCCCTGTGCCCCGTACATTTACAATGGGATTCAACCTGAACTTCTAATCAAATGAACTTTTATAAATAGAGATGAATATGAAAACAAAATATTTATTGCTAAGTCTAGCATTACCGTTCTTTTTTTCCTGTTCAAGCGATGTGCTCGACCAGGTTCCTTCTACTTCCGTATCCGACGACCAGATTTATACGGATGTGGCAGCAGCTAAAACAGCCTTGATGGGAGCTTACTCTCATTTAGGGGAATATCGTTATCATACGTTGGCAATGATGACTTCGGATCTTATGGGTGAAGACCTTACAATGACCAGTGGTGCATATGGTTTTCCTACTTATAACTGGTTGATTTTCTCTTATCAGTATGCACAAACTCCTGTTGACGATCCATGGTGGACTGGCTATTGTGCATATATATGGAGATATGCTTATAAATCAATTGACCAGGCAAATACAATCATTGCAAGCAAAGAGACTATGTTGCCTGAGGGTGGTGAAAAAGAAGACATGATTGCGCAAGCATATGGATTAAGAGGGTATAACTTTTTGTTGCTTACCCAGTTGTTTGCCCGTGCATATACCGATCAACCGGATTCTAAAGGTATCTTATTGCGCCTGAAACCGGGTTCCAGCGATGAAAGTGAAAATGTTGGACGCTCTTCTGTACGTGAAGCTTATGATCAGATTGTATCCGATTTGACTTACTTGTATGAACATAGTACAGGCTCTGATGCCCAGTTTATGAATAAGAAAGGAGCAGCTATGTTGCTTGCCCGCACTTATTTGAATATGGCAGATTATAAAAATGCAGAAAAGTATGCAACATTGGCTACCGGAAGCTATGATGGTTCCAATTTGATGTCTCAGGCAGATTATAAGGCTGGATTTAAGGATCATAACAAAGAATGGTTATGGTTCTTCAACTTCACACCTAATACTTGTAACCTGTATGCCTCTATCCCGTCTTTCTATTGGTATTGTTCTTACTTTGAAGGATATGAATATGGTGCTAAGATTGCTCCGGAAGATGTTGAGAAGAAAGCTTCAGCTGATATGTTGAAAGGATATAGTACAGTTCGTGCAGCTGCTTCTTTCCGGAATATGTTTGATGATACGGATTGCCGTAAATTGTTTCCAGGTTATGTATATGAGGATGACGGTTATTTTGTAAGCAAGTTTGGACATCGTACACGTATTGGTGATGCCGAATATCCTTTCTGCCGTATTGCAGAAGGCTATCTGATTAAGGCAGAAGCAGAACTTCAGATGGGAAATGCTTCTGTAGCTAAAGATGTTTTGAATACATTGCAGGTTGCCCGCGGTGCAAAAACTACCGATGCTACAGTTGATAATATCTGGTATGAAAGACGTAAGGAATTATACGGAGAAGGTTTTGCATTGAATGATATGAAACGTTTGCAGAAACCGTTGAAACGTGTAGGTCCTGATCAATGGGCTGGTGTAAAGGAACTTCCGGCTAATAGCCCTCGTTTCATGTTGCCTATACCAAACACTGAATTGTTCTATAATAAACAACTTACTGATGCAGATCAGAATGAATATTGGAGAAATTAACCATAGATCTCTTGCTTTTTATGAATAAACTATTTGCAACATTAATGCTGGTGGTGGCCGTGACGGCCACCACAGCACAGCAATCATCATCCAACTTGACACTGAAGTTTCAAGATCGTGATGTGAATATTGCTCCTTTCTTTGAAGACTTTCCGTATTCACAGTTTTCATTGAGTGAGGATGGAACAAAATTGTTCTTCTTCAAGACTTCGAATGCAAACAAGCTGCAATGGCTTGATCTTGCGAAAGGACAGGATTTGTCTAAAGCAACAGATGTTGTGGATCTGGACTTTTCTAAGCGTAATTGCTGGGGCCCCCAGTATAATGATAAGGATGGCTGTGTGTATTGGATTGGTGATGAGAATAATGAGGAGATTATTAATATCTATCGTAGCAACCTCCTTTCACCGAATCCTGAAAAGCTGACAGATGTTCCTTATATTTATGCATGGGACTTCAATCCGCAGAAAACAAAAATTGCTTATGTAGCCCGTCTAGCTCAAAACGAAAAGCGTTTGGATGAACTTCGCATTCTGGATTTGAAGACTGGAAAGGATGAATTGGTTTGCCAGGATAAGCCGGATTTCCGTTATACATGGGGAGATGTAAGTTGGCAACCTGATGGCAAAGGACTTATGATTCTTGCTTTGAAAGATGCAGATCGTCAGTACGCTAACGTGATTTATGTTGACACTGATACAAAACAGATGACAGTGTTGACAGATCCTACCAAAATGGCTAGTTATGCCGGTACATCGGTAATGCAGGAGTGGATTTCGCCGGATGAATGTTTTTATTTTTCTGATCAGGACGGATATAAAAATCTTTATCGTTTTGACCGTAAAAATATGAGTTCGTCAAAGGTTACTAATTTTACAACGGATATTGAAGATGCGCGTTTTGTAACTATAAAGAATGAGAAGTATTTGTTTGTTTTGCAAAGTAATCCGATCGAATCTTCATTGATGCTGATGGATATTAAGACCGGCAAAATGCTTTATAAACAATCCTCCGATTTGTCTTTGTCTATTGGTGCTGTAAAAGGTAATGAAGTAAGTATGCTGGCTAATTCGGCATCGGTGGTCTTCCAGATTGTAAAAGCCGAGGTAGGTAAAAAGAATATGAAACTTGCTGTTTCTTTTGATTTGCCGGAAGATTTGAAAGCTAAATTAGTACATTCTGACGTAGAGCGTTTGTCAATCCCTACATTTGACGTTGATGCTGCTACAGGTAAACAACGTATGTTGCATGCTTATTTGTATAAACCGAAGAATCCGCTGCCTGCAGGCAAAGAAATAATAATGATTGAATCTTTCTATGGCGGAGAGAATCGTTATAATACGGAATATCAAGTTTATAATGCAGCAGGTATTACTGTTTTAAGTCCTTCTCCACGGGGAAGTGCAGGTTTTGGCCGTGATTTTGCTGCTATGAACGATAAGGACCTGGGAGGAAATGAAATTATTGATATCATTTATTGTGCAAAATATATTTCTGATAAACTGAATGTTCCTGCCGAGCGTGTAGGTGTATTTGGAATGAGCCATGGAGGTTATGCAACAATGCGTCTGGTTACATTCCCCGGTGAAGTAAACGGAAATAAAGCACACTTTAAATTCGGTTTCGGTATCGAAACTGCCGGATTCTGTGATATTATTTATCAACATACACACTCTAATATTCCGGACTGGACCTTCCTTGAAGCAGGAGATCCGGTTGCCGATAAAGCAAAGTTGATTGATCGCTCGTCTCTTTATCACGCAGAGAAATTGACCGGCCCTCTACTTCTGTTGCATGGTAACCACGATAATCGTGTGGATATAGAAGGTTCACGTCTGATGGATCGTAAACTGATCCAGCTGGGATTGCCTCACCGTTATGTCGAATTTGAAGGTTTAGGGCACGGAATAAAGGGAGTAGACAATAATCGTAAGTTCTATTACGAATGTTTCCGTTTTCTAGATGAAATAGAGAATAAATAATCGGTCTATTTTAAAAATATGCGAAGGCTGGCTGGTTCATCAGCCAGCCTTTTTGTTACATTTACTGCAAATTAAATAGCCATGAATAAAATACTATTGCTATCCGGTTTGTTGGCTTTTTCCGTAGCTTTACCGGTACAGTCGAAAGACAAAAAAGACAAAGGCGTAAAGCCTGTAGAACAGACAAGTAAAAACGGTATTAAGCCGTATAGTTCAGTGATTACAGCGGATGCAAAAACTATGCAAGGCCTTTTTACTACTCATAAGGTAGGGGCGGATTGGTATTTTGAAATACCTGACAGCATTTTATCCCGTGTAATATTGGCTGTTACGCGTTATACAACTACTCCGGTAGATGGAGGTTTGTATGGCGGTGAGATGGCAAATGAACAAACAGTTTATTGGGAAAAAGCACCGAATAATAAATTGTTACTTCGTTCTTTGGTATTAGATGCTACCGCCGAAGAAAACAGCGATATTAGTAAAGCTGTGGCTGTCAGTTCTGAAAATCCGATTATCGGTATTTTTTCAATTGAAGCCCTGAATAATGGAAGTTCCGTTATCAAGGTAACCGATTTCTTTGCTGGAGACAATCAGGCTGTATCATTACCTGCCCGTACGAAAAAAGAATATAACCTGGGTTCCATACAAGGCGATAAGTCTACATACAGAATATAAAATCATATCCTATCAATACGGAAGTGCGGATGGTAAAGACCTTTGCTTCTTCTGCTCCTGCCGATGGAAAAACAGGTCGCAGGGAAGTCGTTTATCCGGCAGCTAAGATGACAGGAGCAGTTACTATGCAATTGAATACTTCTTTTGTACTTCTTCCTGAAAAACCAATGCAGAAGCGTCTGTTTGATCTTCGTGTCGGGTATTTCACAGACAACTATTCTTATTTTGCAGATGATCAACAGGCCGTAAAAGAAAAGAAGTTTATTTGCCGTTGGCGTTTGGAGCCGAAACCGGAAGATGTGGAAAAGATGAAACGGGGCGAATTGGTGGAGCCTCAGAAACCTATTGTCTTTTATATTGATCCGGCTACACCGAAACAATGGCGTAAGTATTTGATCGATGGTGTAAATGACTGGCAAAAAGCTTTCGAAGAAGCGGGATTTAAGAATGCTATCTTTGGCAAAGAATGGCCGGAAAATGATACCACAATGAGTATGGAAGACGCCCGTTTTTCAGTAATCCGTTATTTGGCATCACCTATACCGAATGCATATGGTCCTCAGGTGCATGATCCGCGTAGTGGAGAAATTATAGAAAGCCATATCGGCTGGTATCATAATGTCATGAAGCTGGTACACGACTGGTATATGATACAGGCCGGATGTAGTGACAAGCGTGCTAATAAAATGCAATTTGATGAAGAATTAATGGGTGATCTGATTCGTTTTGTTTCTTCACATGAAGTAGGCCATACATTAGGTTTACGCCATAATATGGGAGCAAGCAGTCTTACGCCGGTAGAGAAACTGCGTGACAAAGCCTGGGTGGAAGCAAATGGACATACGGCATCTATTATGGACTATGCCCGTTTTAATTACGTGGCTCAACCAGAGGATAATATAGGGCCAGCAGGATTATATCCACGTATTAATATTTATGATAAATGGGCTATTAAGTGGGGATATATGCCTGTCTTTGAAGCTAAGGATGATGAAGAGGAGCGTTTGATATTGAATAAACTGACTGTTAAAACACTTGCCGATAATCCGCGCTTGTGGTTTGGTAGTGAAGAAATTCGTATTGATCCGCGTAGCCAACGTGAGGATTTGGGCGATAATTCTGTGAAAGCGAGCGAATATGGAATTAAAAACCTGCAACGTATAGTAAAAGCTCTTCCCGAATGGACATACGAAGAAGGAGACCTGAATACAAATCTTCATCGGATGCATAAGGAACTGATCAGCCAATATAAACGTTATCTAGGGCATGTGGCAACAAATATCGGAGGTGTTAACCGTAACTATAAGAGTGTAGAAGAAGCAGGAAAAGTATATCAGCCGGTAGCTAAAGAGACACAGAAAGAGGCGTTGGCATTCTTCGACAAACAATTCTTTACGAAACCGGGTTGGATTATTGACGAACCGTATATGCTACGTATCTATCAATCTCCCGAACAGGAATTGAACAGTTTGATTGACTATGTATTTAACCCTTCTGCCTGCCCATTATTGGATCCGGCAACATTTATTCGTATGGCCGACTTTAATAACAGCTTTCCGGATAGTTATACCCCTGACGAATATATTACGGATTTGCGTACGGTTCTTTTTAAAGAACTGAATAACCGTCAGCCGATCAACGCTTATCGCCGCTATATACAGAATACGTTTGTAAACGGTTTAATGGCAAATATGAACAATAAAGAATATGTAAATACCGATGTTCCGATGTTGATGCGTGATTGTCTGGAAAAGGTTTCCATTCAGATCGGTAAGTCAAGTGGAATGGCTAATGATCCGGCTACCAGCCGTCATCTTAAAAATCTGAAGACACGTATTGACCAAGCTTTGAATCCGAACAAATAAATTTCTTAATAGTATATTTTAAATCATCGGGATGAAATTAAAAAATCATCCCGATGATTTTTTTTAAAGATCGGGACGATTTAAAATATTCCTGCGACTGCTTATCAGCTGATAAATAAAGGATATACTCTTTATAATTTGAAAGGGGGATATGGCGGATGATATCTGGGTTTACGATCCGCAGCAAAAAACGGTAGTGAATATTACCGATAACCCGGCGTAGGATATATTTCCGATGTGACGGGTAAGACCGAACTTTATTTGCAAAATGCCGAAGGTGTCGATCCTGATATCCTGATCGATAATGATCCTGTAAAGGAATGGAACGGTGAAGATCAGCAACTTGATCGGGCTATTGAGGAAATAATGTTGCAGTTGCAAAACCGTAAACCGTTGGCACCTGTTCCGGCACCAAGAGATTTTAGTAAATAAGTTGCTATTTCATAGTTTTACCGGATGTAGGCTCTATTGCAAATGCTAGCCGCATCCGGTAATTTATATTATCTTTGTGCGTTCTCAAATCTAACTTAATACGTGTTTTTAATGAAAAGTAAAATCTATTCTTTAGCCGTTAGCGCTATTCTACTCAGTGCGTGTACTGCGCCTGAAGTAACCGAAACTTATACGCCAGCCGCAGAGAATGCTCTCCGCGCTCCGGCTGTACCTTTGGTTACAATTGATCCATACACAAGCGTATGGTCTTTCTCCGACAACCTGAATGAGGAGAATACCCGCCACTGGACAGGTAAAAATTTCCCTCTTTTAGGAGGCATTCGTGTAGATGGTAAATCTTATCGTTTTATGGGAATGGAAGATTTCCCGGTAAGCCCTGTTATACCGACTGCTGCCGGTGGTGTATGGGAAGGTCTTTATACTGAAAAACAGCCCGCCGGTGATTGGATGGCTGTGGCTTATGAGGCCAAAGGTTGGAAAACAGGTAAAGCCGGATTCGGTTCCGAAGGGAATCCTGACCTGTCTACCCCCTGGACTACAGACGACATTTGGGTACGCCGCACATTTGATCTTCCCGGAGATGTAAGCGGAGAATCATTATATCTGCAATACTCTCACGACGACAATATTGAGGTCTATGTAAATGGTACTTTGGTTGCCGTTACCGGCAATGACCTGGACTATAATCTGCTGAAAGAGATCCCAGCCGAAGTAGTGAAGGCCCTGAAGCCTACCGGCAATGTGATTGCTGCCCATTGCCATAACAACGGTGGTGGTTCGTATGTGGATCTGGGTATTGTGAAAAAAGAGAAACGTGACAATACGTTTGATGAACGTGCAAAACAAACTTCTGTTTGTGTAATGCCTACCCAGACATTCTATACTTTTGAATGCGGAGGTGTGCAGCTGGATGTTATCTTCACAGCTCCATTCTTAATGGATGACCTGGACTTGATGACTTCTCCATTTAACTATATTACGTATCAGGTTCGTTCTTTGGATGGACAGGAACATGATGTTCAGGTATATCTGGAAGCTACCCCGCAATTGGCAACGAACAGCCTGGACCAGCCCGTTTCTTTCGAGAGGATAGAAAAGGATGGCATGACTTTCCTGAAGACCGGAACCGAAGAACAGCCTCTTCTTGGCAAATCGGGCGACGATGTGCGTATCGACTGGGGTTATCTCTATCTGGCAGCCGAACAGTCTCCACGTGTAACCATGTCTATTGATGAGTATTATGCCTCTAAAGGTGCATTCATGGCAAACGGCAAACTTTCAGGCAGGACAGAGGATGTATCTCCCGATATGCAAAAACAAATGACAGTGCTTGCGTATGCCGATAACTTGGGCAAAGTCTCATCCAATACAGCCAGTGGGCATGTCATGATAGGTTATGACGATATATACTCTATCCAATACTTCGGAGATAACCGCATGGCCTACTGGAAACATGACGGACAGGTGGACATTTTCAAAGCCTTTGCTGATGGTGCTAAGAACTATGCAGACGTAATGAAGCGCTGCAACGAATTCGATGGAAAGATGATGCAGGATGCCGCTGCTGCCGGCGGACAGAAATATGCCGAGCTTTGTGCCCTTGCATACCGCCAGGTCATTGCCGCTCATAAACTGGTGCAGGACGAAGAGGGTAATCTTTTGTTTTTCTCTAAAGAAAACTTCAGTAACGGTTCGATCGGTACGGTGGATATTACCTATCCGTCCGCCCCTATGTTCCTGCTTTATAACCCGGAACTGTTAAAGGGCATGATGAATCCTATCCTTTATTACAGCGAAAGCGGAAAATGGACGAAGCCGTTCGCTGCCCATGATGTGGGTACCTATCCCTTGGCTAACGGCCAGACCTATGGTGGAGACATGCCGGTGGAAGAAAGCGGCAATATGCTTATCCTTATGGCAGCTATCGCCCAGATGGAAGGAAATGCCGATTATGCGGCCAAACATTGGGATGTGCTGACTGTATGGACCGACTATCTGCTGAAAGAGGGGCTCGATCCTGCTAATCAGCTTTGTACCGACGACTTTGCCGGGCACTTTGCTCACAACACCAATCTTTCGATCAAGGCGATCATGGGTATTGCCAGTTACGGAAAATTGGCTGCCATGCAGGGTAAAGACGATGTAGCTGCCCGCTATACCGAAGCTGCCCGTGAAATGGCTGCGAAATGGGTTGCAATGGCTGCCGATGGCGACCACTACCGCCTTACTTTCGACAAGCCCGGAACCTGGAGCCAGAAATATAATATGATATGGGATCGTTTGCTGGGTTTCAATATCTTCCCGGCCGAAGTGGCTGCTACCGAGATGGCTTACTATAAGACTCACCAGAACAAGTATGGCTTGCCGCTGGATAACCGGGCAGATTATACCAAGTCCGACTGGATTATGTGGAGTGCTTGCTTGACCGATACGCCGGCCGACTTTACCGCTCTTGTGGAACCGATATGGTTGTATGCTAACGAAACAACTTCACGCGTTCCGTTGAGCGACTGGCACTTTACGAGCAACGGCTCCCAGCGCGGCTTCCAGGCGCGCTCCGTAGTGGGAGGCTACTTCATGCGCCTGCTACACGACAAAGCCAAGCGGTAACGCATAGCCCTCGTTGCGTTCGTTATCCCTGCTCACCCCTAGGTAGGGAGAAAGATGCTCCCTACCTAGGGGGATAACTTCTCCCTACTTAGGGTGATACTTTCTCCCTACCTGGGGAGATTAGCGAATATCGTCCGGAGTGAGGCAGGCGAAAGGAGACTGTGAATTATTTCATACCTTTGCATCAAACTAAAATGAGATGGAACGTTTTGCTGCTATAGACTTTGAAACTGCCAACGGCAAGAGAAGCAGTGTGTGCAGTGTAGGTATTGCCATTGTAGAAGGCGATACGGTTGTAGATAGTATTTATACCTTGATACGTCCTGTCCCTAATTATTATTCCCCTTGGACAACAGCTATTCATGGCATTACTGCTGAGGATACGAATGATGCTCCTGACTTTGAAGAAGTATGGGCCAGGATTGCTCCCAGGATTCAGGATATACCTTTAGTGGCGCATAACAGTCCTTTCGACGAAGGTTGCCTGAAAGCTGTTCATCAGGTTTATGGTCTGGCTTATCCGCACTATGACTTTTACTGCACGTGCCGTTTATCGCGGAAACTATATCCATACCTTTGCAATCATCAACTGCAAACCGTAGCCGCCCATTGCGGATATGATCTTACCTATCACCATCATGCTATGGCCGATGCTTATGCATGTGCCCATATAGCCAATACAATGATGCGTGAGCGCGGGGTGGAATCTTTGCAAGAGCTGGTACGGATTATCTATTGAGCTTGTTTACCTGCAATTTTATCTATGATGACGGCTATGGAACCGTCGCCCGTAACGTTGCATGCCGTACCAAAGCTATCCATTGCTATATATAGCGCTATCATTAATGCCTGCAATGTCTCATTAAATCCTAACATGCTTTGAAGTAATCCCAGTGCAGCCATGATGGCTCCGCCGGGAACTCCCGGTGCTGCTACCATTGTGATACCTAACATCATGATGAAGCCGCCGAACTGGGCAAAAGTAACAGGCTCTCCTGCCATAATCATGATAGCCATGGCACATGCCGTTATCTTCATTGTACTGCCGGCCAGATGGATCGTGGCACATAAAGGAACTACAAATATGGCGATGTTTTCGCGTACCCCGTTTTTAACAACCTGGGCTAATGTAACAGGGATTGTTGCCGCCGAAGACTGTGTACCCAAAGCTGTAGCATATGCAGGCAGCATATTCTTTAATAAACGTAGCGGGTTTTTACGGCTGACGCTGCCGGCTATTGTAAATTGGACCAGCAGTAAAAGCACATGCAGTACGAAGATTACGACAATTACTTTCAGGAACATTGCAATTACGCTCATTACCTGTCCGCTTACCGTCATATTCAGGAAAATGCCGAAGATATGCAAAGGCAGCAAAGGGATAATGACAGCCTCTATCAGCATCGTGATAACTTCTTTGAAGTCAACGAACGTATCCCGTAGGGTGGTTCCTTTTATGTTGGAGATTCCAAGCCCTACGGTAAACGAAAGCAATAAGGCTGTCATTACGTCCATTAACGGAGGCATGGCTACTGCGAAATAAGGTTTGAGCATGAAGCTCTCAGGGTTTTCCATAGCGGTCAGTTCCGTATTGGCAGGCAGGATGTGGGGGAAGATTGCCGAACCGCTGAAATAGGTGAAGAAACCGGAAAAGATGGTTGATCCGTAAGCTATCAATGCTGTTATTGCCAGAAGTTTGCCGGCTCCTTTGCCCAGTTCTCCGATAGCCGGTGTTACCAGCCCCACAATAATGAGCGGAATGGAGAAGGAAAGGAAGTTCCCGAACAGAGAATTAAAGGTGACAAAGATTCGTGCTATACCCGACGGCAGGAATTGTCCGAACAATACGCCGGCGGCTATGGCAATAATGACTTTAGTCAGCAGTGTGATTTTTATCTTCTTCATGGTCGCGTACTTGTTTTATTTTGAAACCTATGGCGGCAACGGTTATACTCATCAACGGACTGATCAGGTTGAAAAAACAGTAAGGCAGGTAGGTAAGCGTGGCTACTCCCAGAATGGTAGCTTGCGTCATGCCGCATGTGTTCCAGGGAATCAGTACGGAAGTGACCGTTACCGAATCTTCTGTCGTGCGGCTAAGCAGACGACTTTCATAGCCTTTTCGTTTGTATATATCTTTAAACATATTACCTGTCAGGATAATGGATATGTATTGGTCTGCCGTACATATATTCAGAAATAAACCGGACATCACGGTAGAAGCTACCATGCCCACCCTGCGTTTCATAAAGCGCAGGAATACGGAAGTTATACTTTCCAGCATTCCGCTGGCTGTCATGGCACCGCCGAAACACATGGCACAGATAATAAGCCAGATCGTGTTCATCATACCTGCCATTCCCCGGGTAGCTACCAGGTTGTTCAGTGCCTCGTTGTGTGTCTCTATCTGGGTGCTTCCGTAAAATGTCATGAATAAACCTTTGAAAGAAGCTTGTACTCCTTCTGCCGGAAGCCCTGAAATCTCTTGTAGCAGATGGGGCTGAAAAAAAAGAGCGAATACACCAGCCAATGCCGATGATACGAATAAAGTAATTAACGACGGTACTTTGCGGGCAATCAGAATACCGGTTATTACAGGTACAATGAGCAGCCAGAGTGAAATGTTGAAGGTGCTTTTTAGTGATTCCGAGAAGGCGGCTATTTGTTCGTTGCCTGCGTTATCCTGTGTAAATCCCGCAATTGTAAAGATGGTTAAGGTAATCAGCATGGAGGGTACCGTTGTGAACATCATATAACGGATGTGCGTGAATAACGGGGTGTGCGTTACGGATGAAGCCAGAACTGTCGTGTCGGAAAGGGGGGAGATCTTGTCACCGAAATAAGCTCCCGATATGATAGCCCCGGCAATCCATCCGGTAGAAAAACCTTGTGCTTCCCCAATGCCCATCAGTGCAATACCAATGGTTGCGATAGTTGTCCACGAACTGCCTGTCATAACCGATACGATAGAACAGATAATGCAACAAGATGCCAGAAAGAAACTGGGATGCAGTATCTGCATTCCGTAATAAATCAGTGTGGGTACAACCCCGCTTATCATCCAGCTGCCCGATAAAGCCCCTATCAATAGCAGGATAATGAGTGCAACCGACACACCTAATATGTTATTGCAGATAGCTTGTTCGATGTCTTTCCATTTCGTTTTGCAGACTACGATAGCCAGGAGGGAACATATCGCCGTTGTTGTGAGTAATACAATCTGGCTGCCGCCATTTAATGCATCACTTCCGAATGTACGGATTGTAAAGAAAAGGAGGACAATCAGTACAATGATCGGGACGATGGATAGTAAGGGTGCCGGTAGTCTTTGCGGACGATTTTCCATTTATTTCTGTCTTATACGCTGTTATGATATAGGTTGCAAATATAGCGAAAAGATGTCTCTCTTAAAAAATATATCTGCGTTCATCTGTACCCGTCTGCGTTATCTGCGTTTCTTGATCCCACAAACACATTATAGCCTGCCTCGTATAGGCCGGCTACCTCTTCATCCGACAGAGCAGCTCCGTATATCCGGCTTGAACCGAATTTCATGTGGGAGAAGCGACTGTAAGGCATCTCGGCATTACGTCCCAGATTCCAGGGTAATTCTGTCTCCGCCAGCTCTCCCTCGACCTGTATCTCCTGTATCAATTGCCCGTCTATGTATAGTTTAATGCTGGAACCGGTACATACTCCTGCGATATGATGCCAACGGGTGTACCAATCTTCCGGTACATTGACCTGGCACTCGCCCCGTCCCCAGCCTCCGGCGAAGAATGCCAGCCGGCGGGCACCCTCCATCTTGAACAGGCTGTAATCTCCTTTTGTAAAGAAATCGGCATCACCCCTGGGTGGCTCTTGCGGATAGATCCAGGTGGCTATTGTCAGTTGATTATTGTAGACAGATTGCAGGCTCTCGGAGAGTGGGAATACGACATAGGCTTGTTCTCCGGTTTGTATGGTCCCTTGTCCGCCTTGTTTGCCCCACTGAAGGCTACCGTGCAATTCACCATGGTTGCCAAAGCCGGACTGGTCATATACAAACAGGTCGTCTTTGTGGTTGTAATCGAGGTGCAGCAAACAGGCTGACGTACTTTGTGAATAGGCTTTTACCCGTTTATGGCAACCTAAGACATTTACGTCCAGAAAGCCTTCGCGGCAGGCGGTATATGGCATGCTTATTGTCTGTTGCTCTCCCGGTGCCAGGGAAACTTTTAGGGTGGCAACTGCCTTTCCGTTTACTAAGACAGGAACTTTTCTTTTATGCGGTTTGCCGGATATGTTCTTGCAAACTATTTGCCAGCTCACCTTTTCGTTTACGGGTAGCAAGGGAGAGCCAATGATCCGGGTGCAGATAAAAGGTTGTGTACGCTCTGCCGAATCTTTTACCACTATGGTATAGGTGTAGTCTCCCAGGTTAATCTTGTGTTTTCCTTCTTTATAGAGTGTGAATGAGAGTGTATCTGCCAGGGTATGCCCTTGTTGTACCATTACCCGCCTGGTGGCTATCTGTGCTGTGTCATCATACAAACAGGCTGCGAAGGAACCTTGAACGCCTTTGTTGGTGACGTGGAAGACAATATGATTGGACTGGTTGGGAGACATTGTACTTTGAGCCGGAATAGTGGCCGTTATCTTAAAATCCGGCTTCTCCTTTGTTTCGGAGAATGGCCTTTTGTAAGAAGAAAAATCGGTTATAGGGCTGCCGTAGTCAAATGCTAACCTTCCTCCGTTTGCAATAGCATGGTGATCGATGTACATACTATTGTGCATTTTTCCATTGAATAGTATGGTAGGGTAGGAGGTTGCAGCTTGTTGTGGCTCGTCTTCGGTGTCGATTGTGAGGGTCTTGCCATTGTGCAGACGGATTTCTATGTGGTCGAATAACGGAGGTGTCAGTATATATTCGCCAGTCCCCGGACAGGCAGGAAATAGTCCGAGGGCGCTGAATACGAACCAGCTGGAGGTAGACCCTAAGTCGTCATTTCCCGGAATGCCGCCCGGACGCGAGGAGTAATCTTCATTAAGGATTCTGTTTACTATCCGGTGCGTAATATCCGGCCTGCCCGCCCAGCAGAAGAGGTATGGATAATGGAAAACGGGTTCGTTATCGTGTATGATTTTACCTTCGCTATACCCTTTCTGTAAATGGTTTACAAAATCATTGGTGCCGCCGGATAAGTTGATTAAATCTTGTATATTATGCGGGACGAAACAGGAGGCTGTCCACCGGTTGCTTTCCTGATATCCCAGTTCTCCGGAATTACGGACAAAACCGTTTTCATCCTTTGGCAACATGAACAATGTTTGCCCGTCAAACAGATTCCGGTAATTAAACGAACGGCGTATCAGCTTTTCCGCATCTGCTTTCCGTCCTGTTAATCGGGCAAAGTGGCCTAAAGCCCAGTCGTCGTAGGCAAATTCTGTTGTGATACTGACCGATTTTTCTTTGGAAGCTCCGATATAGCCCTTCTGCAGGTATTCGCTCAGAGAGTTCTGTAGATCTCTTTCGCCGTAGCAGGATAGCATGGCCTGGTATAATTCTTCCGCATTTTCGTCTACCGCCTCTTTTACGTAGGCATCTACAAGAACCGGTATCATGTGCATGCCGGTCATGGGGCCTTTTGGAAGAAAGCCTTTGGCACGGTATTCGTTCATGGCAGACCGTATCATGTCTTTCTGGCGGTCCGGTTTCAACAAGGAGAGAAGGGGATGCAGAGAGCGGAATGTGTCCCAGGCTGAGAACTCGGCGTATGTGTTGCCTGTTTGTGTTTGTACATCCGAGACGATCCAGGGCATCAGGAAGGAATGATAAAGTGCTGTGTAAAACTTTTCTTTGTTATCCTTGTCATCCGATTCGATCCGGACGCAGCTTAGTTCTTCATCCCACAGGTTGTAGGCAGACTGCCGTACGGCTTCAAAATCCCAGCCGGGTATTTCGGCATCCATGTTTTTGAGACTGCCTTCAAAGTTACGGATGGAGGTGCCGAGTTTTATCTGTAGCCCGTCTTTTGTCTGCGCTTTATCGAAATACAGGTAGGCTGTGTCGTTACGCAATGTACATTTTTTCCAGGGATGGTTGAACCGGAATACGGTATGAAAGAAATCCGCATTTATCGTGTTTTGATTACCGACAGATAAGTTTCCTGCATTACAGATAACCAGCGTTGTCTGTTCTTTGTCCGAGTGGTAGCGGAATAATCCGGTGCGGACTAAGGCTGTAGTTTCTACCTGGTCTCCGCTTTGAAAGTGCACGTTATAATATCCCGGCGCAGCTTGTTCTTGTGTGTGGCAGAAAGCACGCCCGTCGTATTCCTGGGATAGTTCCGAAATATGATCGGGTATGAATAAGAGATGGACCCTCCCGGCCGAACCGTTCGGGTAACCGCTCCGATGGGTTACGCACGAGAAGGAACGTATTTTGTCGTCACTATAATAATATCCTCTTTCCGAGGGACGGATGCTGGTCTCAGGCGTAAGTTGCACGCGTCCCCAGGGGGCAACGGCTCCGGGGTAAGTTCCTCCGTAGTTTCCCCACAGCGAAAGGGCGTGGCTCCGGGCTGTTCCGATAAACGGATTCACGAGAGATGCGTTTTGACTGTGTACGTGCAATTGAACTAGTATAAAGACAAGCAGTGACAGGGAGAATATGTTCTTTTTCATAACCGTATAGTGTGTTGAGGGAATAAAGTTAATACAAATCTCTTTGGTTCTGCCCAAAACTTATGCCTATATTTGTTGGTAGTCAAAATAATCAGGATATGAAAAAGAAGTTAGTTGTATTGACAGGCGCCGGTATGAGTGCCGAAAGTGGAATCTCTACCTTTCGCGATTCGGACGGGCTATGGGAAAAATATCGTGTGGAAGACGTCGCAACTCCCGAAGGATTTGCGGCAAATCCGGGCTTAGTCCTCGATTTCTATAACCAGCGGCGCAGGGAACTACTGAATACCAAACCGAATGCAGGACACATCGGTTTGGCCGAACTGGAAAAGGATTTTGATGTGTGCATCATCACCCAGAATATAGACAACCTGCACGAGCGTGCCGGAAGCTCTTCTGTAATTCATCTGCATGGCGAGCTGATGAAATCGTGTCCGGTGGGCGACATGGGCACTACTTACGATATTTCGCCGGACAATCCCGATTTGCATGTGGGAGATAAAGATAAGAATGGCCGCCAGCTACGTCCTTTTGTTGTTTGGTTTGGTGAAGCTGTCCCGATGATCGAACCGGCTATCCGGGAGGTTGAGGCTTCGGATATAGTGGTCGTTATCGGTACATCTTTAAACGTATATCCGGCTGCAGGCTTATTGAACTACGTGCGCAAAGGTCAGCCTATCTTCCTGGTCGATCCGAAAGATGTGAATACATATCGTAACGACATACAGCATATCCAGACAGGAGCTTCGGAGGGGGTAATGAAGTTGAAAGAGATTCTGTTGGCAGGCAGGTAGGTTTATGAAATAGCGGGCCGTGAGCCCGCTATAATGGAGTGCCACCGTTTTATCCCAGATTATTCAGGATATCTACTTTGCCTTCGTTTACGAGGCGGTAAATCATTTCGCCAAACAGGGTGTTTACCCACGCAAACCATGAGCGGGTGAATTTGCTTGGATCGTCTTTATAGAATGATTCGTGCATAAAGCCTGTATTGGCATCGGTGTCGCGAAGCATCTTAACGCACTTGCGTATTTCTTCGGCGTCTTTTGTTGTGTTGCAACGCATAATGATACTCATCGGCCAGATGTAACCGAATCCGATGTGCGGGCCGCCTATTCCTTCGCCGGCTGTGCCTTTAAAGAAATACGGGTTGTATTCGCTCAATACGAACTTGCGGGTGTTCTGGTAGATGGGGTCGTTTGCGTCTACACAGCCCAGATAAGGTAGAGCTAACAGGCTGGGCACGTTGGCGTCGTCCATAAATACGTGGTTGTAGAAGCCGTCTACTTCAAATGCGTATATTTTACCGAACTTCGGATGGTTGATGATACCGTATTCTTTTACGGCTGCGTCTACTTCTTTGGCAAGGGCTTCGCACTGGGCGGCAAATGCGTTGTTGCCTTTTATTGTGCGCATCATCTCGGCTAACTGGCGAAGTGAAGTGATGGCAAACAGGTTGGACGGGATAAGGAAACCAAACAGAGTGGCATCGTCTGAAGGGCGGAAAGAAGAAACGATCAGTCCCACCGGACGAACGGGGCTTCCCCAGCCGTCATTAAGCAGGGTGTCTCCCTGACGGTCTGTTACGCGTGTGAACTTGTACGGACCCAGATTGTCTTTGCGTTGTTGTTCGATGAATGTTTTGTATACGGATTGCATGGCCTTTTCCCAATCGGCGTCGAAGGGTGAGGTATCGCCCGTTTTCTTCCAGTAATGATAAGCCAGACGGATGGGATAGCAAAGCGAATCGATTTCCCATTTGCGTTCGTGAAGTTCTTTCTTCATTTCGGTGTTGTCGCTTTTCCATTCGCTGCCTGTCGGGCCTTCGTTGAAGCCGTTGGCGTAGGGGTCTTTCAGTATGCACCAAGTCTGGCGGTTGATAACACCGGCAAGCATGGTTTTCACCTTCGGATCTTCGTTGGCAAACTGGATATGAGGGAATACCTGTGCCGACGAATCGCGCAGCCACATAGCGTGGATGTCTCCGGTAAGGACGAAGGTGTCCGGCTTGCCGTTAATCATCTTGTGTTCGCAAGTGGTGTCAAGTGTGTTGGGGAAACAGTTTTCGAACATCCAGGCCAGTTTTTCGTCTTTTAGTTTGGCTTTTGTCGTCTTGATAGCTTTTTCTACTGCTTCGGAGGTGAATTGGCGTTTCTCCGGTGCCGGACGCTGGCAAACATACTGCAAAGCGGCTGCTGTGCCGGGCATGCTGTCGTACTTGCCTGCTGCTTCGGCCATGCTGGTAATCGATTTCTCTCCAACCATTAGGCCGGCCAGTGCAAGGCCACCGTTTCTAAGGAAGTTTCTGCGAGTTGTCATTTTTGTAATGTGTTTAATAAGTAATTATTTAATGTTTCCAATTACCGAATAAAGTTCGATCATGCAGGGTGGTTAGCCCGCGTAAAAGTACAACATAAAACTAAGGAGTGGCAGAATAAGAGCTATTTTTTTGTACTATCCACCCCTTGCTTCAGTTTTGTAGAGTAATGAAACAAATCAAATGCTAGGGGAAGAATTAGCTAAATAAGAGAAAAACGCGTAATATTGCATTTACATTAATAATATAAATGCCGCGTATATGAAATATCTGAAAAAACTGCTGTGGCTTGCCTGTTTGGGTATTACTTATCCTGCTGTTGCACAAGAGGCAGGCAAAGCCATGACTTTCGAAAATCTGGTTGAATGGAACCGTATTTCTTCTAAAAGTATTTCCAATGATGGAAAATGGGTAACTTGTCAAATGGAGCCTTGGGTTGGGGATGCTACCGTTAAGTTATATGATGTAAAAGGAAAAGAGGTAGCTTCTTTTTGCCCGGCTGATAAAGCTGTTTTTTCTTCTTCTTCCCGTTACTTACTTGCTGTAAGTAAACCAACGGTGAAGGAAACAGACTCTTTAAAGTTGAAAAAGACGAAGGAAGATGATATGCCTATGGATAAATTGATTATTTATCATTTATCCGGGAAACAGGAGACGATTGACTCTCTGAAAAACTACAAATTAGCGGAATCTGCCGATTGGATAGCTTATCAACGTGGCCGGAAAGATTCTACATTGTATATCCGTTCCCTGGATGGAAGCAAAACATTTCAATTTCCGTCTGTAACAGAATATAAGTTTGCGAAAAAAAGTGCTATGCTCTTCTACATTTCTATTGAAGATAAAGAGTTGCAGCCTGGTTTATTTACATTGAATCCGGATAAGGGAACACCTGTCTTGATCAAGGAGGGAAAAGGTGTGTTTAAACAGACAACTTTCGATGAACAAGGTAACCGTATAGCTTTTCTTTATTGTGCTGATAAAGATTCGGTATATAAAGCACTCGATTTATGGTTGTCCGAGAATAATGTGCCGGCTAAATTACTGGCCGGACGGGGCAATAAAGCTTTCCCAACCGGTTGGGTAGTGAATGAAAATGGAGAGTTGCAGTTCTCAAAGAATGCAGCCCGTCTTTTCTTTGGTACTTCACCTGAGCCGAAGCAAAAAGATACGACTATTCTGGCCGCCAATCGTCCGGAAGTACAGGTATGGAGCTGGAATGAACCAGTTCAGTATACTGTACAAAATTATAATAAGGAAAAGGAACTGAAACGAAGTTATCGTGCAGTCTATAATTTAAGTGATGGCTCTCTGTTTCAACTGGCCGATAAGGAATTACCTGATATTAAGTTAGGTGATGAAGGTAATTCATCTGTTGCTTTGCTCTCTACTTCGCGTCCTTATTCTCTTTCTTCTATGTGGGAAGGACGTACTCGCAGTGATTATTATACCGTGTCGTTGGATAATGGAGAGAGAAAACCGTTGCTAACGGCCGATTACGGTGATTTGGATATTTCTCCGGCAGGCAAATATGCTTATTGGTATGCTGAAACGGATAGCAGTTGGTATACTGTTGCTTTGGCAAGCGGCACGAAGTATCGTCTTTCTACTCCGCAAACTTTTCCTGCCTGGGACGAAGAAAATGACGTTCCTGATTATCCCAGTTCTTATGGCTCGGCGGGATGGACAACGGATGACAAATATTTACTGGTATATGACCGTTATGATCTTTGGCGTTTTGATCCGATAGGAGAGGCTGCGCCAGTGAACCTTACAGTGGACGGAAGAAAGAAAGATATATCTTATAATTGGATACGCCTGGATAAGGAAACACGTGCTATTAACCTGAACGAACCTCAGCTATTAATAGGCTTCAACCGGACAACGAAAGGGTATGGTTATTATCAGGCAAAGTTGTCTTCTCCGGGAGCTCCTAAAACATTGCTTGCAGGCAACTTCATGCTGAGTGTTCCTTTAAAGGCCAAGAATACGGATGCCGTTATTTATACATCTGAGACGTTTGAACAATATCCGGATATTCGTCTTTCTGATCTGAATTTTAAACAATCCATTCAGTTGACTCATGGTAACTGGCAGCAGGAAGACTTCCTTTGGGGAACAACAGAAATGGTTTCCTGGATTTCTTTGGATGGTCGTCCGTTGGAGGGCGTGGTGTATAAGCCGGCCAATTTTGATCCGAAGAAGAAATATCCGATGATTGTCAATTTCTACGAACGGAACGCCGACACATATTATAGCTACCACATGCCTGAACCCGGACGCTCTACTGTGGATTATCATTTATACAACAGTCATGAATATATTATTTTTAATCCGGATGTACGTTATGTAGACGGCTACCCCGGACAGAGTTGTTATAATTGTGTTATGCCGGGTGTAACCATGATGATTTCTAAAGGCTATATTGATGAAAAAGCGATTGCTGCACAAGGCCATAGCTGGGGCGGTTATCAGGTGGCTTATCTGGCAACACGCACCAATCTGTTTGCAGCTATCGAGTCTGGAGCACCTGTCGTAAATATGTTTAGCGCGTATGGCGGTATTCGTTGGGGATCAGGTTTGAACCGTTCATTCCAGTATGAGCATACGCAGAGCCGTATTGGTGGAACTCCCTGGAGTGCACCATTGCGATATCTTGAAAATTCACCCCTTTTCCATATGAATAAGGTGCAAACGCCAATCCTTATCATGCATAATGATGCAGATGGACATGTGCCCTGGTATCAGGGAATAGAATATTTTATTGCTTTGAAACGTTTACATAAACCGGCTTGGTTGCTTAACTATCCGGGAAGTCCTCATTGGCCGGAACCAATGGCAGATCGTGTAGACTTTCAGAAGCGCATGTTCCAGTTCTTCGATCATTATTTGAAGAAGAGCCCGATGCCTAAATGGATGTCGGAAGGTGTACAGGCAACGGAGCAGCCTTTTGAATTAGGATATTAGCTTTTAGGGGTTGCCCTTTTGGAGTGTAAGATTTCAGGTTCATCCGACAGATGTATGATATGTTGTTGGATGAACCTTCTTTGTTTGATAGTATGAAACCTGGACAGGATTTTAACTGCTTATGTTCAGCTTGTTAGAGATACATCCTTTTTATGCTTCATTTCTTTCCTTACGAAACGTTATATGGTGATTTGGGTGAGGCTTTATCCGTACCAAACAAGATTGCTTTGAGGAGTGAATAGTGATATTTTTATATCATCGGGATCATTTTGTAAAATCATCCCGATGATTTTTAGAAAAGATCGGGATCAATACTGTTCCTTCTGTAGCGGCCATATCACGGGCGCATGAATTGGCAAACAAAATAAAAGGCTCCTTAAATTGATCAAAGAGCCATGAAAATCTTGTTAATTCGGTTTGCCGTTCATTCATAATTGATGCAAAAGTAATAAAAAAGTATTTCCTTTTGGTGATTGTCCGGTTAAAAGCATTACTTTTGTACCTCATAATTAGTTGAACAAGAAAAAAATGGATAAAGTAAGTTATGCCCTTGGTTTAAGTATCGGCAATAATTTCCAGAACTCTGGAATCAATAATCTTCAGGTTGAAGATTTCATGCAAGGATTGAAAGACGTATTGTCTGAAACCAAACCTGTTATAAGCTATGATGAGGCAAAACAGATAATCAATGATTATTTTGTAAAACTTCAACAGGAAAAGTTGGAGATTAATAAAAAAGCAGGAGAAGAATTTTTGAATATCAATAAGCATAAAGCAGGCGTAAATGTATTGCCTAGCGGACTGCAATATGAGGTACTGAAGAAAGGAACCGGTGCAAAGCCTACAGCATCAGATAAAGTAAAATGTCATTATCACGGAACTTTGATAAATGGGACTGTTTTTGATAGTTCAGTGCAAAGAGGCGAACCCGCAGTGTTTGGTGTATCGCAAGTTATTCCGGGATGGGTTGAGGCATTACAGTTAATGGAAGTCGGTTCTAAATGGAGATTGTTTATCCCTTCCGACTTGGCTTATGGCGAACATGGTGCCGGAGAAGCAATCGAACCGAACAGTACGCTCGTGTTTGATGTTGAATTATTGGATATAGTAAAATGATTAAATACAAAAAGAAAATGAAAAAGTTTGGTGTATTAGCTACTACAGCTATCGTGGCATTAGGTATCTCTGTCTCTTCTTGCAATTCGCATCCTACGGCAAATTTAAAAACTGCCGCTGACAGTGCAAGTTATGCAATCGGTGTAAGCACCGGTTTGAACTATAAGGAAAACCTGAAAACTTTGCCTGGTGGCGAAGCTAACATCGATGCATTGATTGCAGGTTTTGTTCAGGCTATTAAAGGTGATTCTACAAAGATGTCTATGCAAGAAGCACAGAATTATTTGCAGACTTATTTTGTAGAAGCTCAAGCTCGTGAAGCAAGTAAAACAAAAGAAGAAGGTGATAAATTCCTTGCTGAAAATAAGACAAAAGACGGTGTTATTACAACTCCGAGCGGTCTTCAATATAAAGTGGAAAAAGAAGGTACAGGTGCAAAACCTACTGATGATGATAAAGTAAAAGTTCATTATACCGGTACTTTGTTGGATGGTACTAAATTTGACAGCTCACTTGATCGCGGCGAACCATTGACAATTGGTGTAGGTAATGTTATCAAAGGTTGGACAGAAGGTCTTAAGTTGATGCCTGTAGGTTCTAAATACATTTTCTGGATTCCTGCAGAATTAGCTTATGGCGAACGCGGCGCAGGCCAGGATATCAAACCGAACAGTACATTGAAGTTTGAAGTGGAATTGCTGGAAATTGTAAAAGACGACGACAAGAAATAATATTTCCTTTGTTTAGTTAACGGGCGGGCAAAATATGCTAAAAAGCATTATTTGCCCGCCTTTATTATTTATTTAGCACTTTTTTCTTTCAGAATGACATTTGATTCAAATTAATTATATACTTTTGATACATTAAACTATAGTGCATTATAAAGCAAATTGAAAAATGGAGAAGATTGACAAACTGGATCGGCAGATATTGAACATTATTTCAAAAAATGCCAGGATTCCTTTTAAGGATGTTGCCGAAGAATGTGGTGTCTCACGTGCAGCCATTCATCAACGGGTACAGCGCATGATTGATATGAATGTGATCGTTGGGTCGGGATATCATATCAATCCGAAAATTTTGGGTTATAATACCTGTACTTATATTGGTGTTAAGCTGGAACGCGGATCCATGTATAAAGATGTGGTTCCGGAGTTTGAGAAAATTCCGGAAGTAGTGGAATGTCATTTTACTACGGGGCCGTATACAATGCTTATTAAATTGTATGCGCGTGACAACGAGCATTTGATGGAGCTTTTGAATTCTAAAATTCAGGAAATCCCGGGAGTTACGGCAACTGAAACATTAATATCCTTGCGTCAGAGTGTAAAACGGGAAATACCGATCTGCAATATCAGCGAGTAAATAATAGATATATACTGAAATAAATAAACCCTTCATGGCTTGTCTGACAAGAACTATGAAGGGTTGTTTGTTTTAGTATGTTTGTGTGTTATAGTATATTTTATGCATTATTCGTACCTTTGTAACCCGTGTGTATTGTGTAGATAAATATCATATGAGTAAATATATAGCAGTATTATTGTTTAGTTGCCTGTCTTTATGGCTTTGCGCCGGTGAAAGTTACTGTTTTCGTGTCTATCTGAAAGATAAAGGGAATTCCGGTTATACGGTTGATAAACCGGATGCCTATCTCTCCGAACGTGCAATAGAACGCCGGGCAAAACAAGGAAAACAAATCTCAGTTTCTGATTTGCCTATTGCCCGTGCCTATTTGGATTCATTGGCTGATTGTGGAGGAAAACCAATCGTACAGAGCAAATGGTTCTCGACAGTAGTTGTGGCATGTGCTGATAGCCTGGCCTCCGAACAGTTAAAACGGCTTTCTTTTGTGGATTCTGTGAAATGGGTCTGGAAAGGAGATTGGGAAACAAAGGTCGTAGCCCGTGATGATACGTCTTTATTTGTACCCTCCGACGAACCTTTAGAAACGTTTTATGGTTATGCAGAAGATCAGATTAAAATGTTGAACGGTGTAAAATTACATAATGCCGGGTATAAGGGTGAAGGTATGCAAATTGCCGTGATTGATGCCGGATTCATGAATGTAGACCGTATAAGTATATTTAGCTCATTGAAGCTACTGGGTACACAGAATTTTGTTTTTCCCGGAGAAAGTGTTTTTGATGATGACGACCATGGGACTAAGGTATTGTCTTGTTTGGCTTCAAATGTCCCGGGTTTAATGGTGGGGACAGCTCCCGAAGCATCTTATTGGCTGATAAAAAGTGAAGATAGCCGGTCTGAATATCCGATAGAAGAAGATTATTGGGCTGCTTCTGTTGAGTTTGCCGATAGCGTTGGGGTTGATGTCATTACTTCTTCTTTAGGGTATTTTACGTATGATGCGGGTGAGTTGATTTACAGTCAGTCGGCTTTGGATGGAAAGACTGCACTTATCAGCCGTGCTGCGCATAAGGCTTCTGAAAAAGGAATTTTGGTGTTTTGCAGCGCCGGCAACGAAGGAAATGGTTATTGGGAGAAAATAACTTTCCCTTCGGATGCTTCTGATGTCGTAACCGTAGGAGCAATAACAGAGAAGAAGAAAAAGAGTGTGTTTAGTTCCGTTGGGCTTACGGCGGATTACAGGGTAAAACCCGATGTTGTTGCTTTGGGTAGTGGTTGTTGTGTAATAGATTCTTCGGGTAATATACATTACGCAAACGGGACATCTTTTTCAACTCCTATCCTTGCCGGTTTGGGAGTTTGTTTATGGCAGGCATTCCCGGAATTGAGCAATAAGGAAATGATAGAGTTATTGCAACGATCATCCAGCCAATACAACCAGCCGGATGCGGAGTTGGGATATGGTATTCCGGATGTGTTCAAAGCGTATAAAAACAAGAGTAAATATGTCGCAAGAACAGAATAGCATAGAGATTGAAAAAGAAGCGTTTTCACTCTTGGAATTAACAACCCGGGTAAAGAAAACGGTCTATGAATCTTTTTCCGATACTTATTGGGTACGTGCCGAAATGAGTGATGTGCGTACAAATATGTCTTCCGGACATTGTTATTTGGAATTTATCGAAAAAAATACAATAACAGGACAAATTGTAGCTCGTGCCAGAGGAACGATATGGGCGAAAACGTTCCGTATGGTGAAACCTTATTTTGAAATGGAAACCGGGCAGTTGTTTGCTTCCGGAATAAAGGTACTGGTAAAAGTTATTGTTGAGTTTCATGAATTGTATGGTTTTAGCCTGACTGTTATAGATATTGATCCCGCTTACACTTTGGGTGATATGGTGCGTAAGCGGATGGAGATAATTCGTCAGTTACAGGAAGAAGGAGTATTGACATTAAATAAAGAACTTCCTTTTCCTGCATTGCCACAACGAATTGCGGTGGTTACCTCTGCTACGGCCGCCGGATATGAAGATTTTCTGAATCAGTTATCTTTGAACAAAGCAGGCTATCCTTTTTATGTAAAACTTTTTCCGGCTTTGATGCAAGGTGAAAAAACGGAGGCTTCCGTCATTTCAGCATTGGATAAGATTTATCATTATGCAGATAGTTTTGATGTCGTGGTTATCATCCGGGGTGGTGGTGCAACATCGGATTTGAATAGTTTCGATTCTTATTTGCTGGCTGCTAATTGTGCCCAGTTCCCGTTGCCTGTTATTACAGGAATTGGCCATGAGCGGGATGATACGATTGTTGATATGGTAGCTCATACCCGAATGAAAACACCTACGGCTGTGGCTGAGTTTCTTATTGGACGAATGGACGCAGCTGCAGACGAATTAAATGCTTTGCAGCAAGATATTTGTGCATCGGCTGTTGATGTTCTTCAAAAACGAAAGAACTATCTCCAATTGGTAGGAAACCGGTTGCCGGCAATAGTGGTAAATAAGATCGAACGAAACCGGGCTACATTGCAGGCATTAGGAAGCAAATTGCCAACTGCAGCATCTTCTCTTTTAAAGCTACGCAATTCTTTGCTGAATGCTGCCCGGCTACGATTGGGAAACTTGGCGGTTTTTAAATTGAAAGAAGGCGAACGTTTTATACAGCTTACAGAACAATTTATAAAAATGGCTTCGCCGGAATATATTTTGAAACGTGGATATAGCTTATCTTTGAAGAACGGAAAAATTATAAAGCACGCTGCAGACTTGCAACCTGGTGATGAATTGATAACCCGGTTTGCCGATGGTAGTGTATATAGTACGGTAAATAAAATAAAATGATATGGCAGAGAAGAAAGAAACATATAACGAAGCAGTAGAGAAACTTCGTGAGATTGTAGCTGATATTGAAAATGGCGATTTGGATGTTGACATTCTTTCGGAGAAGGTGAAAGAGGCAACCCGCCTGATCAAACTTTGTAAGGAAAAATTATATAAAGCAGACGGGGAAGTGAAAAAAATACTGGAAGAATTGGATGTATGAAGAAGTCTGTATTGATAGTTGCCGGAGGTAAAGGGCTTCGTATGGGAGGCGATTTACCCAAACAATTCATACCAATGAACGGAAAACCTGTATTGATGCATACGTTGGAGACTTTTCACCGATGGGATGAGGCTGCCCGCCTTATATTGGTTTTACCGGAAGAACATCAGTCTTATTGGAAGATGTTGTGTAAAGAAATAGGATGTGGTGTGCCCCATGAGGTTGTTAACGGAGGAGAGACTCGTTTTCATTCCGTTCGGAACGGTTTGGAATTTCTTTCGGAACGGTTTGGAGTTTCTTTCGGGAGGAACGAAAATGTTTTCGTTGGTGTGCACGATGGAGTACGTCCGTTTGTTTCCAAAGAAGTGATAACGGCTTGCTTTGAAAAAGCGCAACAATGCGGTAATGCTATCCCGGTAATGCCGATGATTGAATCTTTACGTGAATTGGATGGCGAAGGCAGCCATCCGGTAGACCGTAGTCGATATATTACCGTACAAACGCCTCAGGTATTTTCTTCCTGTTTATTATTGAAGGCTTATAAACAGCCGTATTCACCTTTGTTTACAGATGATGCTTCGGTTGTTGAAGCGATAGGGGAAGTTGTGCATACAGTGGAAGGTAACCGTGAGAATATAAAGATAACGACACCTTTTGATCTGTTGGTTGCAAATGCTATTTTTGCAGACAGGTGTAATTTATAAAGTGAAATGCTTGATCTTGATAAACGGTCTATAACGTATCTGCAGGGTGTAGGACCTAAAAAGGCGGAAATTTTGCAGAAGGAAGCTGATATTTCTTCTTATGAAGACTTGTTGTTTTATTTTCCTTACAAATACATAGACCGCAGCCGCTTTTACAAAATAGCCGAGATCAATGGGAATATGCCTTACATTCAACTAAAAGGGCGCATCCTTTATTTTGATACTTTTGGAGAGGGACGAAGTAAACGTTTGGTGGGTAAGTTTACGGATGGTACAGGTACGATTGATCTTGTCTGGTTTAAAGGGTTGAATTATGTGACCGATAAAATCAAGCCGGGATTGGATTATATCGTGTTTGGCAGGCCTGCCGAATTTGGGCATATTTATAGCATCCCGCATCCCGATATTGACCCGGTAGATCAGGCAGATCAGGTTTCAGGCGGTTTGACGCCTTTTTATAATACAACGGAAAAGATGAAGAAATCTTTTCTGAATTCTCGGTCGATACAAAACTTGCAGTATACTTTATTAAGCTGGCTGAATTGGGAAGTTCCGGAAACGCTTTCGCCCGATGTGTTACAGCGTATCCGTATGGTTTCACTTACCGAAGCAATGCGTAATATTCACTTTCCCGAATCGGCGGAGAAACTCAAAAATGCACAGTTACGTTTGAAGTTCGACGAACTGTTTTTTATTCAATTGAATATCCTTCGTACGGCAAACGTGAGAAAACTTAAACTTAAAGGAATTATTTTTCCTACGGTAGGGCACTTCTTCAATACCTTTTACAAAGAGTATCTCCCTTTTGAGTTGACAGGGGCTCAGAAACGTGTGGTGCGTGAAATCCGTTCGGATATGGGGAGCGGACGGCAGATGAATCGTTTGCTCCAAGGTGATGTGGGTAGTGGAAAAACATTGGTTGGTTTGCTTGCTATGTTGCTGGCTGTAGACAATCATTGCCAGGCATGTATGATGGCTCCTACCGAAATTCTTGCGACACAGCATTATGCAACGGTGATGGGGTTTCTGAAAGATATGGATATTAAGGTTGCTTTGCTAACCGGTTCTACTCCGAAAAGAGAAAGAAATAAGATATTGCCTGCCATTGCTAATGGTGAAATCCAGATAGTTGTTGGTACTCATGCGTTGATAGAAGAAACTGTTGTTTTTTCTTCTTTAGGACTGGCTATTATAGATGAACAACATCGTTTCGGAGTGGAACAGCGTTCACGTTTATGGACAAAGAATGCAATAGTGCCGCATGTCTTGGTTATGACAGCTACGCCTATTCCGCGTACGTTGGCCATGACGTTGTATGGCGATTTGGATGTGTCGGTAATAGATGAACTGCCTCCGGGACGAAAACCGATACAGACAGTTCACCGTTACGATAATAAGAAGGCTCAATTGTATGACTTCTTACGGAAAGAAATCAATTTGGGACGCCAGGTTTATGTAGTATATCCGTTAATCGAAGGAAATGAAAAGCTGGATTATAAAAATCTGGAAGACGGTTTTAAACTGTTTAAGGAGATGTTTCCCGAGTATAAAGTTTGTATGGTGCACGGACGTATGAAGGCTGCGGATAAAGAACGTGAAATGCAGAAATTTATATCCGGCGAAGCCCATATCCTGATGGCAACAACAGTTATTGAAGTAGGAGTAAATGTACCGAATGCTTCGGTTATGGTAATAGAAAGCGCTGAACGCTTTGGCCTGTCCCAACTGCATCAGTTGCGTGGACGGGTAGGACGTGGAGCAGACCAGTCGTATTGTATTTTAGTCTCTTCTTATAAGTTGAGTAATGAGACCCGCAAACGTCTGGAGATTATGGTAAATAGTAATAATGGATTTGAAATAGCCGAAGCCGATTTGCGACTTCGCGGACATGGTGATTTGGAAGGAACCCGCCAGAGCGGAGAAGGCATTTATCTTAAAATTGCCGATTTGGCTGCCGATGGTCAAATTCTTCAGTTTGCACGTGAAGTGGCACAAGATATTTTGAACGAAGACCCGGAGTTGCTGTCCGATACTCATAGGATATTGAACGAACGGTTAAAAACGTTATTTTCCAGAAAGGTGAACTGGGGAATGATAAGTTAATATGTTGTAAAACATATTGTGATATAATCACTTGTATATCAAATGGTTTTTGTGTTTGATTTATTTTTGTTTATTCTCATTGTGGAAATTTTTCTATAATTCTTTTTGAGGGTTTACTTAATTTCACGAACTTTGGCAAACTGACTTTTGGGCTGATGGGCTGAAAGTCTTTGTTTTTCATGATCTAAGAAGAATAAATTAATAAAATGAGTATAAAAGCATTACTTATAATATGTTGTTCCGTTGTATTTGTGTCGGCAGGGAGTGCCCAGAATAGAGATAAAAAAGGAACATCCCCGAAGATAACTTCACATACTAAATTAATGGATGAACGTGTTTCCGAACTAATGGCAGACCGTGTCGGCTTTAAAAAAGATATTACTCTTAAAGCATTGGCCGAATTAGAAGAGCAAGCCGAATTAGAAGAGGAAGAATTGTTATTTCCTGCAGACGAATTATATGGCTCTAACTGGGATACCCGTTGGGTAAACCCTTTTCGTGAAGGCAAAGTGGAATTTCCTGATTCATGTGCGATAAATTGTGCTTCTTTTACAATGCCGATTGATTCGATGACTCGTATCACCTCTAAATATGGCCCGCGTCGTCGGCGTATGCATAAAGGAATTGATTTGAAGGTGCAGATTGGAGATACGATTCGCGCAGCTTTTGATGGTAAAATCCGTATTTGTAATTTTGAACGCCGTGGATATGGCAATTACGTGGTAATTCGTCATCCGAATGGTTTGGAGACAATTTATGGTCATCTTTCTAAGATATTAGTTAAAATAAACAATATAGTACGTGCGGGAGATCCGATTGCTTTAGGAGGTAATACCGGACGTTCTACAGGCTCTCATCTTCACTTTGAAACCCGTTTCCTGGGACAGGCAATAAATCCTTCAGAAATTATAGATTTCGAAAATGGAGTTCCTCACCAGGATACTTATGTATTTCATAATGTGAAAATAAACGGACGTAAGAGTAATATTTATACTTCATCCGATAATCAATTGGTCTATCACCGCGTGAAATCGGGTGATACATTGGGTAAAATAGCCCGTTTATACGGAACAACAGTTAATGAACTTTGCCGTTTGAATGGGTTGAAAAGCACATCGATACTTCGTTTAGGTCAGTCAATTCGTTGTAGTGCAAACGGCCAGAGAAGTGTGTCAAAGACTCGCTCCAAACAGGGAGCCTCGTCTGTGCAAAAGGCATCAAAGACAAAGGTCGAGGCAACTACAGCTGCTGTAGCCTCACTTCAGGATAATACTTCAAATAGTAAACCGGGGCAGACTCCGGTTTATCATCGTATTAAATCGGGAGATACATTGGGTGCAATTGCAACTAAATACGGAACAACGGTTTCCAAATTATGCCAGTTGAATGGCATTTCTAAAACTACTGTTTTGAGACTGGGACGTTCTATCCGTTGTTCATAATAGAAATTTAAACAGGTTTATAATGAAAAAAGGCACGAGTTGATTCCCGTGCCTTTTTTATCCCTATCTTTGTCGTATAATTTATATAGGTTATGCCAGAAACGAAGGAACAGTTCGATAAAGTTATATTCCTATGTCGGGAATTATTTGAGAAAAAGTTGAAAGACTATGGTCCGTCATGGCGTATTATGCGCCCTCAGTCGGTTACCGATCAGATATTTATTAAAGCAAACCGTATTCGAAGTCTTGAAACCAAAGGGGTGAGCATGATTGACGAAGGTATTCGTCCTGAGTTTATAGCTATCGTCAATTACGGTGTAATTGGATTAATCCAGTTGGGGCTGGGGTTTTCTGATACGACGGATATAACTAATGATGAGGCATTGGCGTTATATGATAAATACATCACAGCAACCAAAGAATTAATGTATGCCAAAAATCATGATTATGATGAAGCATGGCGTAGTATGCGTATCAGTTCCTATACAGATTTGATTCTTATGAAGATTTACAGAACAAAGCAGATAGAGAGTCATGATGGCAAGACATTAGTGTCTGAAGGTGTAGATGCCAATTATATGGATATGGTGAATTATGCTTTGTTTGGCTTGATTAAATTGGAATTCGGCGAGGAATAACAATGAAAGGAAAAGAGACAGTACTGAAAATCATTGCAGAGAGCTGTCGTTTACTGATAGGACTTGTATTTATTTTTTCCGGAACAGTAAAGGCAGTAGACCCGATGGGAGGAGCTATCAAGATTGGTGAATATCTTGCTTCTTTCGGGCTTGACAAGTTACAATCTTTTTCCGTATTAATCTCCTTTAATCTGTCTGCTGCAGAGTTTACTTTGGGAGTATGTGTTTTGTTGGGGGTATATCGCAGATATGCATCTTTCCTTACGCTTGTATTTATGCTGTTTATGACGCCGTTGACGTTGTATTTGGCACTTTATGATCCGGTTTCCGATTGCGGATGTTTTGGTGATGCGTTGGTTATAACTAACTGGCAGACATTTTATAAAAATATTCTTCTTCTGGCTGCTGCGATAATTGTATTTATTTATAATCAGAAATTATTGCAATGTTATACATACAAAGTATATTGGTTTATAGCTTTGTTTGCTTATGCTTTTAATGTATGTTTTGCCTATTATAACTATAATCATCTTCCGATCTTGGACTTTCGTCCATATAAGGTAGGAGCGAATATTCCGGCTTTGATGTCTATACCGGAAGGTGCGCCGGAGGACGAATATCGCTATTCATTCATTTATGAGAAAGATGGTGTAAAACAGGAATTTTCATTAAATGATGTTCCTGCAGATGACAGTACCTGGACTTTTGTCGATTCAAAAACAGAATTGATAAAGCAAGGATATATACCTCCGGTTGCAGCGTTCAATATTTATAATGACAAAGACGAAGATGTTACAGACCTAATATTGGATAATCAGGATGGAGTGCTGCTGTTGGTAGCTCCTAAACTGGAACATGCGAGCGATGAACGGATTGATGAAATAAATAATCTTTACGATTATGCTTTGGAAAACAATATTCCGTTTTACTGTGTGACAGGTTCTGCACCGGCAGCTATAGCTGAATGGAGTGATAATACTGGAGCTGAATATCCCTTCCTCATGGCAGATGAAGTATTGCTGAAAACAATTATCCGTTCTAATCCTGGTTTAGTGCTTCTAAAGGGAGGTACAGTATTGGCAAAATGGCATTATAACGATATTCCGCAAGAAGAAGATCTGAAAAAAGTAATAGATGGTTATCTGCTGGGAAAAGAGCCTGTGGCTAAAGAAGATGGTCTGTTATTAACCAACCTATTAACTTTTACCGTACCTTTGTTGCTCGTTTGGATGTATGATTTCGGGAGAAATCGCCGAAAGAAAAAAACTGGTAAAAACGAGGCAGAAAAGAAATAAGTTATTGTATTATATATTAAATAATAAGAATTATGAGAAAGAATATTGTTGCAGGAAACTGGAAGATGAATACTACTCTTCCTGAAGGTTTGGCATTGGCTAAAGGTTTGAACGAAGCATTGAAGGGCAAAACTCCGAATTGCGATGTAATTATCGGAACTCCGTTTACTCACTTGGCAAGTGTTGCAGCTGTTATTGATACAAATAAGATTGGTGTTGCTGCTGAAAACTGCGCAGACCAAGCTGCGGGTGCTTATACCGGCGAAGTTTCTGCTGCTATGGTGGCTTCTACAGGTGCAAAATATGTTATTTTAGGCCACTCTGAAAGACGTGCTTATTATCACGAAACTCCGGAAATCCTGAAGACAAAAGTAAATCTGGCTTTGGCTAATGGCTTGACTCCTATTTTTTGTATCGGTGAAGTATTGGAAGAAAGAGAAGCTGGTAAACATTTTGAAGTGGTAGACGCTCAGATTAAAGGTTCTTTGTTTGATCTGTCTGCTGAAGACTTCGGCAAGATTGTTTTGGCTTACGAACCGGTTTGGGCTATTGGCACAGGTAAGACTGCAACGTCTGACCAGGCAGAAGAAATTCATGCTCATATCCGTGCAACGTTGGCTGCTAAATATGGTAAAGAAGTTGCAGACAACTGCACTATCCTTTATGGTGGTAGTTGCAATGCAGGCAATGCAAAAGAATTGTTCTCTAAACCGAATGTAGATGGCGGTTTGATTGGTGGCGCTTCTTTGGCTGTTGATAAATTCATGCCTATTATCGAAGCATTTTAATTAAGCAAAATAAAATAAGGGCAGCCTGGTGAAGGTTGCCCCTATATCATTTGTCCAGATGAAGAAATTTCCTTGTATTATATCGTTTTTATTTTTTCTGTTTTGTGTAGTAAGCATCTCTGCTCAGACATTAGACGGGCCTGTTACAACTATATTCGATGATTTGCAATTATCCGGATATGGGAAAGGGCAGGTAATAGTAAATCAGTCCTCCGCTATCCGTAACATGATTGGTGCACGTATGCATGGAGCAAATGTGGAGAAGACAGACAATGAAACTTATCTGAAGATACAAGGTTTCCGTACACAAGTATTTTCCGGTAACAACCAGAGAAAGTCTAAAGATGAAGCATTCCGTAAAGAGAAAGAAATTAAGGAAATGTTTCCGGATGTACCTACTTATGTTACTTATAATGCTCCTTTCTGGAAATTGCGTGTCGGGGATTTTCGTTCACATGAAGAAGCTTATCACATGATGCGCCTTTTAATGGATGCATTTCCTTCATATGGAAAAGAGATGTATATAGTAAAAGAAGAAATTAAGATTCCGTTGAACTAATACGAAGCATAACACAAAAGAGATGGTTTTAAAACAGAGTGAAGAAGAAAAATCCCGTGTCCAGGGAGAATTAGCTGTTCATTATAACGCAATCCTTAGTTTATTGGGAGAAGACCCTAAGCGTGAGGGCTTGTTGAAAACTCCTTTCCGCGTAGCAAAAGCAATGCAGTTTTTAACTAAAGGTTATAGTGAGGATCCCGAAGCTGTACTTCGTTCGGCAATGTTTCAGGAAGAGGACTATAAACAAATGGTTATCGTTAAGGATATTGATTTCTTTTCTCTTTGTGAACATCACATGCTTCCGTTTTTTGGAAAAGCACATATTGCTTATATTCCTAAAAAGTATATTACAGGCCTGAGTAAGATACCTCGTGTAGTAGATATTTTTGCCCGTCGTCTACAAATACAGGAACGCCTTACGATGCAGATTAAAGACTGTATTCAGAAAACACTCGATCCTTTAGGGGTAATGGTTGTTATTGAAGCACAGCACATGTGTATGCAGATGCGTGGTGTAGAAAAACAGAACTCTTTGACTACGACTTCCGACTTTACCGGTTTTTTTCAACAAGCTAAAACCCGTGAGGAATTTATGAACCTTATTAAGCATAACCGCTAAAATTGTCATAAGTTCTAATTTTTAAGTGCATAGCTCCGTATATTTGTACACGGGGCTTTTTTATGCTTGCAATATTATTTTCTTTTCGTTATTATACCTTCTTTTTTCGTTTTGCTTATTTAAAGCAGGTAAGTAGAAATTATTTTGTTTTTCTTTGTAAGTAAGAAAATAGATGGTTATGGACTCATTTGATGCATATATCACCCGGAATCTTCCATGGGCTAGCTTAGTTAGCACAGTATTCATTATATATCCAAACATATCTTGTCTTCCGTGGCAGCTGGATTTGCTGAATGAGTCTGGCTATATGGTCTTTTTTCTCTATTTTAGTTATCGTATATTCTTCTTCTGGGGATTAATATATTGGTTGATACGCTATAATTTGAGGAAAATACCTTCTGCCCAGTTTAAAGAAAGGTTTATCCGTAATTTTATCTATTCTCTTGTAGCATATCTGGTTTTTGCTTCGGTTTCATTTTGGATATCTTCTTTCGGTTTCTTTACGGATTTTAGAGGCAGCACGTTGATTTCCCAGTTCTTTACCTTATGTACTTTATGTACTTTTATCGGTTATATATCAATGATGTATTCTCGCCAGCGAGAAAAAGAGCAAGAGATTGAACGTCTTCGTTTTGAAAACCTGCAAAGCCGTTGTAATGCGTTGGCGAACCAGATTAATCCGCACTTCTTTTTCAATTCATTGAATGGAATACAGTCGTTAATTCGGAAAAAGAACGATGACCACACACTGATGTATGTCCATCAATTGTCTGATATTTTTCGCTATCTGCTCCAAAGTGACCGGAAAGGTCTGGTAATATTGAGGGAAGAGTTGGAGTTTATACAATCTTTTCAATATGTAATGGAGGTTCGTTTTGCGAATAAACTTGCTTTTTCAATAAATGTGAATCAAGAAAAAAAAGATATGTTGATGTTGCCTGTTCTTTCACTGCTTCCACTGGTAGACAATATAGTTGTACATAATATGATAGATAGCGAACATAAAATGTTGATCTCAATTTATCTGAATGATTATGATGAGCTGGTAGTCTCAAACCCTGTTTATCCCAAGCTCTCTCAATCAGATACGAATGGTACAGGACTTAAAAATCTGGAGAACCGTTTTAGTTTATTAATGAACAAACAAATACGGGTAGAGTGTGATGAGAAAACGTTTCGTGTTTATCTTCCTTTAAAATAATATGCCTTTTAAAAACAGCGAATATGAGAGTGTTGATTGTTGAAGACGAAACTGCGGCCTACGAAAATTTAATAGGTATTCTTTCGGAAGTTGCACCGGATATTGAAATAACAGGCAATACAGAGAGTGTTACTCAAACAGTTTGCTGGTTGCAGTCTAATCTGTTACCGGACTTAATATTTATGGATATTCATTTATCGGATGGTTCAGCGTTTACTATTTTTGATAAAATAAAATTGGAAGTCCCTGTCGTTTTTACAACAGCCTATGACAGATATGCAATAGAAGCATTTAAGGTGAATAGTATAGATTATTTGCTGAAGCCTGTGAAGGTTGGAGACGTGAAGCATGCTTTGGAAAAATATAGTAAATTGACACATCTTGATGTCATCCAATATTTGTCTAGATTGGCGCAGCTTGCTCCTGCACGTAAATATAAGGATAAACTGTTAGTGCCATATAAAGACAGGCTGTTACCAGTAAATCTGAATGAAGTTTCTTTTTTTTATACGTCAGATAAAAGCACGTATATATATTTAAGAGACGGAAGCAAATATCCATACTCCAAGACATTGGAGCAAATAATGCCAACATTGAGTCCGGCAACTTTTATCCGGGCAAATAAACAATATATTCTTAACAGGGATAGCGTCACGAATATAACGATATGGTTTGATAGCCGCCTTCTTGTGACATTGGATGTAGAAGTTCCGGAGCGTGTCTATATAAGTAAAAATAAAGCTTCCGAGTTTAAATCTTGGATGGTGAATAATGTATAATAACTCTTTTTAGGTTGTTTTGAGTTATCCAAAATTAAGATTATATAAATGTAGATCAGAAATTATTTTGTGACTTTAAAATGTAAAAACCACACAAGAAAGAGGAGATGCCCGATGAAGGATGTCTCCTTTTTCGTGATAAATTCTTTATTTTTCGTTTTAATGAAAAAGCTCTTTTTTTGTTAATTTTGTTCTGTAATCTTTGTATTAATAATAAATAATATCTACAGTATGCTACGAAAAATCAGATTGATATTGGCTGTTGCGTTCATATCAATTATTACTCTTCTGTTTCTTGATTTTACAGGAACAATACATGCATGGTTTGGCTGGATGACTAAGATACAGTTTCTTCCGGCTTTATTGGCTCTCAATGTTGGAATTGTTTTGTTTCTGCTGGCTCTTACATTCATGTTTGGACGTATTTACTGTTCTGTTATTTGTCCTCTGGGTGTATTCTCGGATATATTAGCCCGTATAGGAAAGGCAGGAAAGAGATTGCCGTATTCATATTCGCCTGAGATGTCATGGTTGCGTTACGGTGTATTAGCGGTGTTTATCCTTGCAATGGTAATGGGGTTTAATTCGGCGGTAGCATTATTGGCTCCTTATAGTTCTTACGGGCGGATTGTTAATAATTTGTTTAATCCGCTTTGGCTATGGGGCAATAATATGCTGGCTTATTTAGCGGAACGTGCAAACAGTTATGCATTTTATGAAACAGAGGTTTGGATGAAGAGTTTGTCGACGTTAGTAATTGCTCTGGTAACATTCTTAATTCTTGTCGTATTGGCATTTCGTAATGGTCGTACGTATTGTAATACCATATGCCCAGTTGGGACACTACTTGGTTTTGTTTCTCGTTTCTCATTGTTTCGTTTTACAATAGATACGGATAAATGTAATAATTGTGGGCTTTGTGCGCGTCGCTGTAAAGCGGCATGTATCAATTCGAGAGAACATAAAATAGACAATAGCCGTTGTGTGGTTTGTATGAATTGTGTAGATAATTGCCAGCGCGAAGCGATAACTTACAAGCCTGTATGGATGGAGAGGAAGAAGAGTGACGAAAAGTTGGAACAGACGATAAACTTGTCTCGCCGAAGAGCTTTATCTGCAACAATCTTGACGGCAATGGCGAGTACCTTGAAAGCACAAGAGAAAAAGATAAAAAATGTAGAGATGAAGAAGGATGGAGGACTTGCGCCGATTAAAGAACGGAAAGCTCCTCTGCGTCAAACACCACTTGCGCCTCCGGGGGCGTTAAGCGTTCGTAATATGACGCAGCACTGTGTGGCATGCCAGCTTTGTGTTACGGTTTGTCCGAATCAAGTATTGAGTCCTTCAGATAGCTTGATGACTCTGATGCAACCGGAAATGTCTTATGAACGCGGCTATTGCCGGCCTGAGTGTGTCAAATGTTCAGAAGTTTGTCCGGCTGGAGCCATACGCCCGATAACAAAAGCTGATAAATCAGCGATCCAGATTGGACATGCCGTATGGTTAAAGGAATATTGTGTGGTTAATACAGATGGGGTAGAGTGCGGAAATTGTGCACGTCATTGTCCAACAGAAGCAATCCAAATGATTGCAATTAATCAGGATGATAAAACTTCACATAAGATTCCGGTTATTAATACAGAGCGTTGCATAGGTTGTGGCGCCTGCGAAAATCTTTGCCCTTCGCGTCCATATCCTGCTATTTATGTGGAGGGGCATTTGGTTCACCGGATTATATAATTTATTTATAAAGACTAACAACATGAAAGAACAAGATAAGAACATAAATCGTCGCGAATTTTTAAATATTGTAGGACTTACTGCAGCTACTACAACGGCTACACTTTATGGTTGTACTTCTAAACCGGAGAAAAGTTCTGTAGGAAATGCTTCTCTTGCTGTTCCTACAGACCGGATGACATACCGTGTTCTGCCAGGTAATGAAGATAAAGTTTCTTTATTAGGGTATGGATGTATGCGTTGGCCGACAATACCTTCTCCTGATGGCAATGGTGATCTGATTGATCAGGATGCGGTAAATGAATTGGTGGATTATGCAATTGCACATGGTGTGAATTATTTTGATACATCTCCTGTGTATGTACAAGGTTGGTCGGAAAAGGCTACGGGTATTGCTCTGAAACGGCATCCACGTGAGAAGTTGTTTATTGCTACCAAATTATCCAACTTTGCTAATTCATCAAGAGAGAACTCTATAGCAATGTACCGGAAATCATTTGAAGATTTGCAAACCGATTATTTTGACTATTATCTGCTTCATGCTATTGGTGGTGGTGGAATGGAGGTTTTTAACAGGCGTTATATTGACAATGGAATATTGGATTTTTTGATTGCAGAACGTGAGGCAGGTCGTATCCGTCGTCTCGGATGGTCGTTCCACGGGGATGTGACCGTTTTTGATCAGGTCCTGGCCATGCATGATTCGGTTAAATGGGACTTTGTGCAGATACAATTGAATTATGTCGATTGGAAGCATGCTACTGCCCAAAATGTCAATGCCGAATATTTATATGGAGAACTTGAAAAACGCGGAATCCCTGCTGTTATTATGGAACCACTATTGGGGGGCAGGCTTTCCAACTTGCCGGATCATATTATAACACGGCTAAAGCAACGTCGTCCTGATGATAGTGTTGCTTCATGGGCTTTTCGTTTTGCCGGTTCGCCGGAGAATGTTCTTACGGTGTTAAGTGGCATGACTTATATGGAACATTTACAGGATAATATCCGTACATATGCTCCACTTGTACCTCTGGCTGATGACGATAAAGATTTTCTGGAGGAAATGGCAGAATTGATAATTGCATATCCTACAATTCCGTGTAATGATTGTAAATATTGCATGCCTTGTCCTTATGCAATTGATATTCCGGCAGTCCTTTTGCATTATAATAAATGTGTGAATGAAGGTAACGTATCACAAAGTAAAGGAGATGCAAACTACAAGGAAGCTCGCCGTGCCTTTTTGGTTGGTTATGATCGTAGTGTACCTAAACTTCGCCAGGCAGACCACTGTACCGGGTGCAACCAGTGTAACGAGCATTGTCCGCAAGGTATTGATATTCCTAAAGAAATGCAGCGGATAGATAAATTTGTTGAACAATTGAAACAGGAGACACTTCCCGGGTAGATGATTTAACCATTAGTCAACAAAACCATTCCATTCGTCATATTTATTTGAAGAATGAAAGTGGCACCTCTACTTTTGAATCAAAATCAAAAGTAGAGGTGCTATGTGTAAAGTTTATCTTTTATTATTAAGTATAATATATCTTTCGGTAAGCTCGTTGTGGGCACAAACCGATACAATTGCAGACCAAAAGATTGAGGAAGTAGTTGTAATAGCTAAACTTCCGTCAGTACAAATACAGCCTGATAAAACAACTTTCCGGCTAGATGCTTCTGTAGCTCGTAACCAGGGCAGTCTGTATGATGCCCTTCGCGGATTACCTGGTGTGATTGTGAATAATGACGGGACAATCATATTGAATGGTCAATCCGGAATCAATATTTTGATGGACGGCAAATCTACCTATCTGAGCGGACAGGAACTGGTAAACCTATTGAAGTCCACACCCGCTACAACAGCAGAAAAGATAGATCTTATTACGCATCCTTCCTCACGCTATGACGCTAGCGGTAACTCGGGAGTCATTGACATTCATACGCGTAAGATCAAACTCCGGGGAATGAATATCGTGCTTAACGGAAACTTTACTCAAGGGCGTTATTCTACCGGATATGGTAGTGCGTCACTGAATTACCGGAATGAAAAGTTTAATATGTTTGCAACTTATTCTTACTACCAGGGGCAAGAATATGATGAAATGAATATTGCCCGTGTGTTTGTTGATCCACGTACAGGTGAAGATACCGGATTAAATCTGCACCAGAATTCTTATCGGCGCGACCTCAACAAAATGCACTATTATCGTGTAGGGCTTGATTATTATCTGACAAATCGTAGTACATTAGGTTTCACTTTTGATGGTAATCATTATGATAAACACCGGATTGGGACAATGGATTCCTATTTTAAAACTTTAAGGGAGCAATCGGATTCAACCCGGTATACATGGAATGACAGCCGGAAGAAAACTACGAATCTGACGGTCGGAATAAATTTTACTCATAAATTCGATTCGGAAGGAAAAAGGTTGGATGCATCTTTTGACTACCTCCGTTTTAAATATAATGATAATCAGTTCCAGCACGACGTATTTCATGATGCAACTTTTGATCGACAAAAAAGAGATTCTTTGCAAGGACATATGAATGGGATATTAAACCTGTATACAGGACAAGTGAACCTGGCTTTACCTCATGGCGATAAATGGTCGTTGGATGCAGGTGCAAAGACATCATTTGTAAAACTGGATAATAGTGCAAATTATGCAGATGTACTAAATGGAGAGTATATTTATAATACTTCTATCAGTAATTGTTTTGTGTATGAAGAAAACATTAATGCGGGCTATTTGCAGCTGAAAGCAGATTTCAAGCCGATACATGTAGAAGCCGGTTTACGGGTAGAAAACACGCGGGTTACCGGAAAACAATCGGGAAACTCAGTTCAAAGAGACTCTTCTTTCACACAACATTATACAAACGTATTCCCTACGCTGTTAGTGCTGTTCAGCATTAGGGAAAGTAGTCTGTCTTTATTTTATGGCCGGCGGATTGTACGTCCTGACTACGGCGACTTGAATCCTTTTATTTACATCTTCGACGACTATACTTATGAACAAGGGAATACTATGTTAAAGCCCCAGTTATCCAATAACCTGGAGTTTGCGTATATTCATAAAACGTTGTTTAAGGCAAGCTTTTTCTTTACGCACATTCATGATGTAATAGTAAAGAGCTTTTCGTTGATGGACGATAACCGGATACTGGTTTCGCCGGCCAATTATTCTTCGGCTTTTAGTTTGGGGCCGCGTATCAGTACCTCTAATTTGCCGTTTACATCTTTCTGGGATATAAATGTAAATGCATCTGCTATTTATAATCATTTTCGGTGGTTGGCAGACGGAGAGGAACAAGTAAGCAAACGATTGGCTTTTGTAGGAGGATTCAATAATCAGTTTTCTTTTGGAAAAGGGTGGTCGGCCGAGTTGAATGTCTCTTATAGAAGCAAGATAGCTGCGGGACAGGCTTTAATGGCTCCTGTCTGGCAGATGGATGCGGGTATCAAAAAGCAAATACTGAAAGGTAAAGGGAGCATACAATTATATGCGAGAGATATTTTTAATACGTACAATCGAAATATGGATGTGGTTACACCCGATCAGAAAGCCTCTGTAAAAGAACACGAGAGCCAGTCTCTTATCGGCATCTCATTTTCTTACCGTTTTAATAGTGGATATAATGCAAAAGAGAGTCGCTCAAAAAATAGTATAGATGAAAGTAAAAGGATAAATTTGTAATAAAATAATATATATGAAGTTTTTGTTTCGTGCTCTGTCCCCTTTGTTTCTTGGAGTCGTGATGTTTAACTGTATTCGGTTTACCACAGATTTGTTGCGATATGAAATACCGTGGAGCAGTGGTCCTATGAAGTACCATCTATTTGCTTTATGTACTACGATTGTAATGTGCTACGCTTTTGATTTTGCCAGTCGGTATTTTCTTTCCCGGGTAAGGCCGAAATTGAAAATATCTGTTGTTTCGGAATGTATGCTGATAATACTGAACTTGTTGGTTGTTATGAATTTGATAATGTTTGTAGGTGACCGGCTAGGTGTTTTATATATGGGGAATATTATTACTGATTATGTAGTAGCCAATGTGATTTACATACCACTTTTTTTAATTTATTATATTATTCTTCGTACGAATCAGCTGGAAACGGATTATCATCGGCAAACTTTACAACTGGAAAAGATAAGAACTGACCAATTGGAAATGGAACTGAAATTCTTGAAATCTCAATATCATCCTCATTTTCTGTTTAATGTTTTAAATACGATTTATTTCCAGATAGATGAAAAGAATAAAGAGCCGCGGCGTACTATAGAAATGTTGTCGGAGTTGCTGCGTTATCAATTGTATTCGGAAGATAACAAAGTGTTATTGGAGCAAGAGTTTGATTATTTGAATACCTATATTGCCTTACAGAAGCTCCGCGCAAACGAGAGGCTGGAACTGAATACATTTTTTGATCCGTCTTTGCAGAAGTATAGAGTCTCTCCTCTACTATTATTACCGTTGTTGGAGAACGCTTTTAAATATGTAGGAGGTGATTATAAAATAGATATTACTGCACGAAAAGAAAAGAACGGACTCTTTTTTAGTGTAACAAACTCTATACCGCCTTCTGTTATCCAAACTCGTAAACGTGCCGGTATCGGTTTAGATAATCTGCGGAGGCGGCTTGCCCTGTTATATCCTGGCAAACATACATTGGAAATTAGTAAAGAAGATAATATTTTTGTTGTAAAATTGTTTATTGTGTTAGAAGATGCAATCTGTTAAGTGTGTAATTACCGATGATGAACCAATGGCCCGTAAAGGATTGGTTTCTTACGTGGAGAAAGTAGATTTTCTTACACTTACCGGTGTATGCGAAGATGCTATTCAATTGGATAAGTTATTGAAAACGGAACAGCCGGATTTGCTTTTGCTGGATATTGAGATGCCTTACCTTTCCGGACTGGATCTTTTGGCAACACTGGCAAATCCTCCGAAGGTAATTATTACATCTGCTTACGAACAATATGCTTTACGGGGGTATGAGTTGGATGTGACAGATTATTTGTTAAAGCCAATCTCGTTCGACCGGTTTCTGAAAGCAGTTAACAAGGTTTACAACATATTGCAAAAAGAGATGAATATGGCTAATAATCTTGATAAATACTTGTTTGTAAAGAGTGACAAACAGATGATCAAGGTATTTTTGAAAGACATCCTTTTTATTGAAGGAATGGAGAATTATATTGTTATCTATTTACCTTCCGGCAAGTTTACTGTGCACTCTTCCATGAAAAAAATCATGAAATCATTACCTGGAGTCCAGTTTTTACAAACGCATCGTTCCTATATAGTGAATAAGTTGATGGTAGAAGGTCTGGAAGGGAACCAGTTGTTTATTGGAATACATAAAATACCGGTAGCTCGTAATTTCAGGGAGGTGGTATTTAAACAAATTTTGACGGATGTTTTATAGGAACTATATTAATCTGATAAATAGTTTGTGGTATGAATATGGGTATGATGGAAAATGAGACGCTGGCCGAATATTGGATCGGACGTTTAGGTATGACTCCGCATCCGGAAGGAGGTTATTGTAGAGAGGTATATCGTCCTGAATGTTGGAAACCACTTGAAGGGTATCCTTCTGATAAAAGGGTTCTTACCACAATTTATTATTTATTGGAAGGTCAGGATTTTTCTGCTTTTCACCGTATTAAATCGCCCGAGAGCTGGTTTTTCCATAAAGGAGAGCCTTTATTCATTTATTCGTTTGAGCAAGGTTGTTTGGTTGTCCGCGAGTTATCAGATAGGGAAGATGGGGAATTACAGATAACTATTGAGCCTGGAGTATGGTTTGCCGCTCGTTTGAAAGAGCCTTATGGTTTTAGTTTGGTAAGTTGCGCTGTGGCTCCCGGCTTTGAATATGCAGACTTTGAATTGGCGAAGAAGAAAGAGTTGCAAGCTGCATATCCACAGGATATAGAAATAATAGAGCAATTATGCCGGCAATAGATATTTATGTCATTAATATATAAGCCCTGTAGCGGGTTTCCTTTGTAACCGGACAAAGGGAGAGATAACCTTCTGTAATCTTACCGTTTTCCAGTTTTAGCGGATAAGCCTTTTCCATGAAATGATGGTTTTCGTATGCTTCACCGATCTGATGGTTGTAGGTAATACAGAAATCACCTTTCTTTTTGAAGTCTATATACTTTTCAAATAATCGGATGGCTACCATTCCCATTGTATACCGCATATTGATTTCAATACAGGGATGAATGGAATAACTTCCGTTCTTTTCTTTATATACCAGCATATCAACTCCTAAATACCCCGTGTATATATTGCCATATATTTTTTGTAATGCCAGACAAACAGCATTCTGAATTTGTTGAAACTTGTCTTTGTCCGAATAACGACAAAGTAGGGCTCTCATGTCTTCCTGATTCTGTAAAATATTACCGGAATAAGAACCTTTCTCTTCTGTGTTGAAAACAGACAGACCCTTGTATTCTACCGTTCCTTTTCCATCGGAATAAAATTCCATAGCAAAATCTTGTACTTTATCCAGGCCGTATTCTATACTGATGGTTCGTTGTTTGTTGAAAGCCCCGTTTATCCAGGCTTTGTCTTTGTCGGTCAGTTCAGGCCTGTTTATCCAATGCAATCCTCTTCCGGAAGAAGAATATGGGGTTTTCAGAATAAAGGGCGCATGGTGTAATGTAAGGTGTTTTTTTATTTCATCAATTTGGGTGCAAAATGCCGGGGTAGAAGGAATTGAAATGCCTGGTAATAAGTTACGTAACATCTCCAGGCATTCGGCTGCTGTTTGCCGTCCGGCCAAGCGTTTGTATTCTTCTTTCCAGCTTGGGACAGCTATGTTTAGTGCAAATTTCTTTTTTAGTTTTTCAAATAATTGGATGCTATGAGGTGATAATCCCCAGGGAGCCGCTTCTGTTTTTTCGGAAGAAGAAATAAATTTGTTTATTTCTTTGGGTATTACAGGAGTGGCAAACGGATGAAATACTTCGGGTTGTAAAGATAGAAAGTGAAGAGAATTTATTTCATCTATTAGTACATAATCCTCCGGATTTGCATACCATGCGGGCAAGAAAGCCAGCTCTTTTGTCATTCTTTGTACATTGGCTGGCGGAGTATAGTTTTCTGTTCCTAAAAGTATGGCTGTTTCATGGCCCGGATTAAAGTAATGAATTTTTCTGGTCATAGCAGATAAAATAACGAAGCCGTCTTGTTGAGAGGACGGCTTCATTAATTATTATGTCTTTGAATTTGGTTTATTCGAGATTTTCATCAATTGCTTCAATCTTTTTGATTGTAAGCTCCATATCCTCCTTCAGCTTTTCGATCTTACGTTCCATCTCTTTCAACAGTCCGCCACCACCTTTTGATGAAACACTAAGGAAGCCGATGTTGTTTTCGTAAGTCTGCAGTTCATTTTTCATGCGTTCGTACATGCGCATTAGCTTTTCACGTTCTCCGTAAAGTTTGCCTTTGCTGTGTTCGCCGCTGGCCATATCATTCAGATTGCTGCGGAAGTTTTGCATCTTACGGTCGTTCTTGTCTACTTTCAGACGGTCAAACTGTTTGTCTATAGCTTCGTGATATTCTTTGTATATTTTATCTTTTTCTTTGAATGGGACGAAACCTATGGAACCCCACTCGGACATAAGACCTTTCAATGTTGCCAAAGCCTCCTCAGGGTCTGTTTCATTTAGGCTGTTAATTTTTTCAATTAATACTTTTTTTGCAGATAGGTTATTTTGTTCGATGCTCTTTTGTGAGACTACATTTTTATTTTTTTGTTCAAAGAAATAGTCACAAGCAGAAATAAAACGTTTCCAGATAGTATCTGAATGTTTGCGGGCTACGGAACCGATGGTTTTCCATTCTTTCTGTAATGCAATCATTTTCTCTGTTGTTTCTTTCCAATCTGTGCTGTCTTTTAAGGCTTCAACCTTCTCACATAATGCCTTTTTGAGTTCGAGATTCTTTTCCATCTCCTCTTTGATGGCCTTGTAAAATTCACTCTTTTTATTAAAGTAAATGTCACAAGCGGCGCGGAAACGTTCAAAAATCTTTACATTGAATTTCTTTGGTGCAAAACCGATGGTTTTCCACTTTTCCTGTAAGGCGATGACTTCTTTGTTTTTTTCCTCCCAGTCTTTGAATGATTTCAAAGTGCTGAAATCTATTGCTTCAATTTCTTCACAGATTGCAGTTTTAGCTTCCAGATTTTCCTGTTCTTTTGCTTTCAGCTTCTCAAAATGTTCCTGGTGGCGTTTGTTGATAACTGTAGATGCATTTTTAAAACGAGTCCATAAATCTTCGCGCAACTCTTTCGCTACCGGACCAATTTCGCGCCATTGCTGGTGCAGTTTCTGTAATTGGTGGAAAGCTGAAATAACATCCTGCTCATTTTCCAGTTTTTCTACCGTCTCACAAAGAGCTGTCTTTAATTCAAGATTCTTTTTGAAGTCGTAGTCACGGAACTGGTTATTGATTTTTATAATATCGTAGAACTTTTCGCTGTAAGTTGTATATTCTTTCCACAAGTCGTTTACATGCTCTTGTGGAACGGCTTTGATATCTTTCCATTTCTGTTGAATATCCTTGAAGTCGTTATATAGTTTGTTGAAGTCTTCCTGACTTTCGCTTAACGCTTTTAGTTGATCAATCAGTTGAAGTTTAAGCGTGTAGTTCTCTGCTTTTATACGTTCTTCTTCTGCAAGAACAGCTGCCCTTTTTTCTTTATATGTAGCCAGTAAATTCTTGATTTGATTTTCTATTTCATCTTCAGGAGCTACAAAATCCTTTTCTTCTCCCCCATTTTCAAGGAAAACTTTCTTTAGTTCGTCCACCTCGCTGCGGCGAATCTTATAATATGTCTGTTTCAAAGATTCTACTTCGCTACGGGAAGTTTCTGCCGATTTTTCAACTAACTCTGTTAGTTTATTGACAATTTCTTCTTTGGTTAACTTGCTGACAGCAGTAACTTCTTCTTCCGAAACTGTGTTTTCAACATTATTCGGAGTTTCTTCCGATCCGATAACCGGAGCTTTAGCTTCTTCCAATTTGCCGGTTTCTTCTACAGGCAGATTAGTCTCAACGGTGTCCTTCATATACAATCACTTATTTAAGAAAAGGATATATTTCCTATATCAAGTCACAAATTAAGCTAAATATTTTGTGATAACAGCATTTACAAGCAATTATTTGCATGCAAAAGTTAATATTTAATCCCCATTTTACGAAACATATTAAAATCGGTCTCTTTTAACTTTATATCTTTCAGTAAAATAGGAAGGTTGTGATCGTTCAGGTATAATCGTTTTTGCTCTGTAAAATCTTTGCTAACTACTGATAACGAGTCATTTTTATAAGGCGTATTTATTCCTCCGATATCTAGCATAGTATGAAAAACCGAGTTGCTGGATATGGCTTTTGAACTGTTTTCTTTTGCCGTATTATATAAGGAAATATGATTTTCCAGATAAGGCTGGGACATCCATATCAGATAAGGTACATGCAATTGATAATAACTGGGTACGGGAGATGCATGGAGAAATAGATTCCGATTGTCGTCGAAAATGTCTTCTCCGTGATCGGAAGTGTAAAGCATTGCAGCCGAAGCCAGTGTGTTATCCAGTATTGTTATGAGCCGGGACAGAAAGTCGTCGGTGTAGCAAATCGTATTGTCGTATGCATTTATGAGATTTGTACGGTATTTGACTTCTGCTCCTTCCACCTGGTCTGGTAAAAAAGCCGCTTTAGTAGTAGGATAACGCTCCTGGTAATTGAAATGTGACCCATATGTATGCAATACAATGAATTGTTTATTGTAGTTTTTCCAGATTTCTTTTTCAACCATATCTAGTAACACATCATCCGATGGGTTGAATTTGGAATCCAGACTGTCTTCTTTAATGAAGTCGTATATGTCGGCTTCTTCACCGAAAAAGTCGATAAATGAATGATTAGGCCTTTGGTTTGAAAAAAAAGCAGTATGAAAACCTGCTTCTTTGAAAGCAGTGACGATACCCTTTTGTTTATATATGCAATCATAATTATCGGCAGATACGGCCGACAACAATATGGGAACACTTTTATGGGTGGTGTTTGATTGTGTTAGCGCATCTTTGAAAATTGTCAGACCGTTTATCCGGGCAAGTTGGGGGGTTGTATTGCGTTCATAGCCATATAGTCCCCAATTCAAGGCTCTTGATGTCTCTCCTATGACGAGAACATAAATTTCTTTTTCTTCCTGGGCATGGGATGGTTTTGCCTGAAAAGTGAAGCCGGAAGAAGTTGTTTTGTATAGTTCGAGTTTATGCTGGCGTTGAATAGCTAAGCCGACATTATAGCAAACATTTAAGGGGAACATGTCTGTTTGTATCTTATATCCGGGCTCTACCTGGTAAGTAAAAAGCGTAAATAAAATACCTATGGATAGAATAATAGAAGAAACCGTTTTTTCTTTGCGGAGAAAATTATCGGTTAGTTTTTCTTTCCGATAGATAGATGCAATCCCTAAAGCCAATGCTGGTAAGTATAGGAAGCAGACACCAATGATGGCAGGAGTTAAATTGTCTAATAATTCCATAGCTTCACTGGAGTTTGTTGTTGCCAGATTCAGGAACATATCTACGGCTATAATCGATTCGCCGAATAAATACAAAAGTACTAATTGGAATGCCCCGAAGAATATAAAAGGAAATAATATCCAAAGCACTTTCCCCGGTTTGGCGGATAAAGACATCAGGAACCAATAGAAAGATAGCGGTACCAATATATTGCATAAATTAGCAAGGAAAGACATTTTTTCTGTAAACAGAAAGAATATATTGGGTACTATCAGTACAAATAAAAAAAAGAAAAATAGAACTTGCTGATCAAAAACAGCATGGTATATATTCTTAAAATGCTTCATTGATATTAAATATAAATCCGGTTTGATTTTTTCCAAATCCTAAATCCAGCCGTACGTTTACACCTCTTTTAAACTCCCATCTATAACCAAAACCATAATTCGGCAAAGTATGTTTAAATTGTAATTCGTCAAATTGATGGAATATATTGCCGGCACCAACCCATACGACAACTCCGTTTCTTCTCCATATATGCTGGCGTAATTCAACTTGTATCTCCATTATATTTTTGTCACGATAACGACCTTCGTAATAACCCCGCATGGCATACGAACTGCCTAATATAGCCATTAATCCCCAAGGCGGATTCCCATAATTAAATAAAGAGTGGAATTCTCCGGCTAAAATGCCTCCTTTCCATACTGTATGGTAGATGCTGGTGCGGATATCTGTGGCACTGAATGCATATTTGTTTCCTAAAAAAGCGGGACTGAATTTTTGTTCTGCTTTTAGATAATATCCTCTTGTTGCATTCGTAAGCATATCTCTCGAGTCATAAGACAATATGATACCTCCCGTAAGATTGGAAGTCGTCATTGCCATTCCTTCCAGTAATTCCGGTTTTCTGAAATCCATACCATGTACATAATCAAAACTTATGCTTGGACCAAGGTATAAATTTGTTGCAAGACGGAATAAAAAATCTGTTTTTACCTGTGCTTGAAAACGTTTGTATTTACTCTCGTTGTCGTTGTTATTACCGTTGTCATATCCAATACCCCAGAATTTGCTGGGGAAAGAATAAAAGTAAAGGTTATAGTTTAACCTGTATTTATTTTGCGGGAATAAATTATTCCCCCGTATTCCTAAAAGAAAGAAACCTACGGTCGAAACATCGCCGTATAATGAGACATTGGAGGGGGGAAGAAGAGTATCTCTCCTGTCCATACGGTAAAGTCCTGCGGCGACAAGCCCGATGCCTACTTTGGTATCACTTGAATAATGGGGACCGCCGATGATACTGAAGTCAAACGGTTTGTTTTTTGTGTTTTTATTGGAATCTTCGAAATAATCTAATACTTTTTTGATAAGAGAACGGCGTTCAGCTGAATCTTTCTGCGCATAATGATTGTCGTTTGCCTTTAAGCCGTTTCTGGCAAAGCCGGACCGGACACATGAAAATAATATAACACCAATAAAAAATATCGATAATTGTTGCTTCATCTCCTATTTTTTTAACATCTGCGATTTAATAAAAAATAGTGAGGCTGAATTGTTCTTATATAATCAATATTCGTACATTTATTTACATATTGCTTTGAATAAGTGCTTCCGTTACCATTTTCCCTTTTGCAGAACCTGCAAAATCTATTAAAACGATGCCACAACTGCTTTTCCCTAACCTCCGGATATGTTTGGCTACAGGTTCATTTACTTTTTCGGCAAAATGTATCGGGCCAGAGACCGGAACAGCAGTTGCACTTACGAAAGTAATAGCCCAAAGGTCAGAGTTGGCAGGTTCGGATGCTCTTTTATTGATATTGTCTATACATACTTGCGTTTTATAGCCGGCTTTTTCATCTGACGGATAAAGGTATTCGTCTTCTACAATAGCACGTCCTTCTGTCCCGTTGTTATCTCGCATAGACATGTTGAATGTGGCGTTGTCTCCCCATACCGATCCCAGGCATTCAACTCCGGGATAGTTCTTCATGGCATGGTCGCGATGCATAAATAAAATTTTACCACGACATTCTCCCAACGTAATGTCCGGACGAAAATCCTGAATGAAATAAGATTGATATTCCGGTTTTTCTAAAGTGGAAGATAAAGACCGGGCATAATCGGATATTTTCCCATTTTCTTTTTTAAGCGATACGATCAAAGTTTCGGAAGGGTTCTTTTGTAGAAAACGGATAAAGTCTGCCAGAACGTTTTCTTCCCAATAAATATCCTGAAATGCAGGTCCGTGATAAACGCCTAGTTTGCCGTCTTCCATAGCCTGCAACCGGATATCAAAGCAACGTATTCCTTCTGCTAATTGAGAGGCAATGTCTATATCTTGTGTTTGAAGTAAAATGCCGCCATTGCGACAGGCTCCGCTGTCGTGACTTCCCGGTATGGAAATCAGGCATAGGCGGGTGTTATCCGCAAGTTTCGACATCCAGTTCTGAAAGTCGTTTGTTTCCAGGGATGTTTGCTTTACAGCTTGGGAATAGGCTGTAAATGCACAGAGCAGGCTAATAATGATTCCGTATAAAACTCTCATTTATGATTCTCTTTTGATCGTTTATGGACGCTAAATATACGTAAATAATTGGAAATTTCAGTGCGGGCATATGTTTTGAACAGTTCCGGAATCTGTATTTATGGAATGCAAACGACACAGACAAGCGCAGAAATATTATGTCTTAAAAAATCGGCGTGAATCTGCGCTTGTCTGTGCCATCTGCATTCGCTTTTGTGCAGCTATTATCCCAAGAAAGAAATCAATACACCGGCTGCAACGGCTGAACCAATTACGCCCGATATGTTGCTGGCCATGCAGTATTGTAATACATGGTTCTTCGGATCATATTTCAAAGCGATCTCATTGGCTACCCGGGAGGCCATCGGAACGGCGCTCAGTCCGGTTGCTCCGATCAGCGGATTGATCTTTTTCTGAGTGAACAGGTTGAATATCTTAACAAAGAAAATACCTCCGCTGATAGATAAAGCGAATGCCAGAAAACCACCGATAATGATACCTATCGTAGTGAAATTAAGGAATGCTTCTGCTGTCATGGTAGCACCTACCGATAATCCGAGGAAGATGGTTGCAGCATTCATAATGCTGTTTGATGCCGCATCGAACAGACGGAATGTGTTTGTTCCTATTTCCTTTACCAGATTACCGAACATCAGCATACCGATCAATGGAACGGCACTGGGCACGAACAGGGCTACAACCGTTGTTACAACGATTGGGAAAATAATTTTCAATACACGCAGGTTTTTGATTTCTACGGATGAAGGGAATTTCTTCTCCTGTTCTTTCATATTGATGGAAAGCTCCTTTTTTGAACAAAGTAATTTAACCACTAATGGTATGATAACCGGAACCAGAGCCATGTACGAATAGGCTGCAATGGCGATAGGGCCGAGCAGGTGAGGAGCCAGCTTGATGGTGGTAAAGATCGCTGTAGGGCCATCGGCTCCTCCGATGATACCTAAAGAGGCTGCCTCTTTGGGAGTGAATCCCATCAGGATGGCAACAAGTAGGACAGTGAAGATACCTAATTGAGCTGCCGCTCCGAAGATGGAAAGACGCAAATTGCGGAGCATGGGACCGAAATCGGTCAGTGCACCTACACCCATGAAGATGATAGGTGGCAAAAAACCGGTCTTTATCAACATGTAGTAGATAAAGTTCATTAATCCCAGTTCGTGTGCAATATCGTGCAAAGGCATTTGCCAGATGTTTTTCATTACGCCATGTACATTGATCATTCCGTTTTCGTCGGCTTGAATAACACCCATGTCTCCACCCGGAAAGTTGGCCAGCAACACGCCGAACGCAATAGGTACGAGCAGCAATGGTTCGTATTGCTTCTTTATTCCGAGATATAGCAGAATGAAAGCAATGGCATACATGATAAGAAACTGCGGTTCAGCAACAATGTTGCTGAACGCAGTCATATTGTATAGATTTTGAAATATTTCGTTCATTACCGGATTGTCATTAATACGTCATCTTCTGAAACTGCATCGCCCGGAGACAGGCAGATAGCTGTTACCGTTCCGCCAAATTCTGCACGGACGGCATTGTATGTTTTCATGGCTTCTACGTAACATAATACGTCGCCTTCTTTTACGGTATCCCCTACCTTAACCGCAGCTTCCGAGGCATTCTTTACAAGGAAGAATTTACCTTCCAGCGGAGAAAGGACTTCCTTTCCGTTTCCTGCTGCTGCCGGAGCGGCAGGTGCGGAGGCTGGCTGAGAAGCTACCGGTGCAGCAGCGTTGGTAGTATCACCGAAGGCAACCGTTACGCGATAGGTTTGTCCGTTCACATCTACATTCATCACCTGAGGTGTTGTTGGCATAGCTATTGTTGCAGGTGCGTCATGGGGTGCCGGCTTTTTGGCTTCCTCTTTTTCCGCTTTGCGATGTGCTACGTCGGCCAAAAATTCCACTTTGGCTTTACCTGAACGGTAGGCTTCGTATTGAGCCGGATGCATGGCGTATTCAAATAACTCTTCGTCGTCCTGACCGCATTCCCATTGTTTTTCATTCATCAACTTGCGGTATTTATCCAAAGCGTCCGGATAATTGTCTTGCGGATTGCCTTCAAAGAACTCTCGTCCTTCGGCTTTGGCTTTCTCTACAAGTTCGGGAGCCAGTTTACCCGGCAGGCGTCCGGCTTTGCCTAAAAGCATATCCCAGATGTCATCGGCAATCATGCTCCAGCGTTCTTTTCCTTTTTCCATCTGCATGACGTTCATCAACGCCAGATTCTTTACATATTGACTGAATGGGGTAACCAGTGGAGGATAACCCACACGTGGCCATACAAAAGCAACTTCGTCGAATAATTTGATCAGAAGCTGATCTTGTGTCATAAGAGGCTTATTATTCTTGGTGCGTCCTTTGTTGATTGATTCCAGATTCTTTTCCAGATCAGACATAAGGCTACCCATCATACCTCCCGGCAGTCCGGGGCCGATCAGTAGCGAATTCATCAAACGGTTTTTAGGACTGATATATAAGCCGAGGAAATCGTCCATAAATTCCTGTACCATGCTGCGTACTTTCATGTAGGCTTCCATATTGATTTCCGGTACTTTGTAGCCGGCATCTTTCAGCATTGCCTGTACGGTTAGCAGGTCGGCGTGGCCTGTACCCCACGAAAGCGGTTCCATACCCACGTCTATATAATCGCAACCGGCATTACATACTTCCAGAATAGAAGCTACATTGAAACCGGGGCCGGCATGGCTGTGATATTGAATAGGAATTTCGGGATATTTAGCTTTGATGTTACCTACGATTTGTCCCAATGAATACGGACGTCCGATACCGGCCATGTCTTTGATACAGATTTCGTCTGCACCTAGCTCGATCAGTTCCAGCGCCATATTGGTGTAATACTCTACAGTATGTATAGGTGAATGGGTGATACACAACGAACATTGTGAGATCATACCTGCTGCTTTGGCATATTTGATTGAAGGTGCGATATTGCGCACATCGTTCAAACCGCAAAAAGTACGGGCTATATCGGTGCCTTGTGCTTTTTTTACTTTGTAGAACAACTGGCGGACATCTGCCGGAACCGGACTCATACGCAAACCGTTAAGCGCACGGTCTAGCATGTGTGTCTGAATACCTGCTTCGTGGAAGGGCTTTGTCCATTCGCGAACGGCTTTGTTGGGATTTTCTCCAAAGAGCAGATTAACCTGCTCAAAGCCACCGCCGTTGGTTTCTACACGGGCAAAACATCCCATCTCTATAATGGCAGGTGCTACCCTTACCAGTTGGTCAACTCTGGGAACATATTTTCCAGCTGATTGCCACATGTCGCGGAAAACCAGACTGAATTTAATTTCTCTTTTCATGATATTATATAATGTAACAATGTTATACTTTTTCTATTTTAACAACTTTACCTTTCCCTCCCGTTATAACACTTATGGCAGAAACAATTGCGGCTGTTTCCTGATTTGATGCTGATCCGGCCTGAGGGGATATGCGGGTTGCGGGAGTCTGTTTTTGGATAGATGCTTCTTCGGGTGCATACTTGTTCACCAATACTATCAACCCTTTCCCCAAGTTAATAACAATTAGTAGGATGGCAAATACAGTAGTCATTCCGACTACCATCAATAGTAGTCCTGTCTCTAAGTTTTCCATATTTTTTTAATGGTATTTATTTTAAGGTATTTACAGAGGTATATCCGTCTGAATACAAATTGAAAACTAGTGCAAAAATAAATAAATACTCTTATACTTTGTAAGATAAATTCTTTAAAAAATTGAAAAACGGAATAGCTGGTTATCTTTATGTTTGTATTTCTAAGTGCAGACAGCCCGTTTTGTTTTAATTTGAAACAAAACGGGCTGTCTTAGAATCGTAGAGTAACGTATATGTATTATATTGAATTTGCTTCCCCCATAAACAAAATCGTGTTGGTAGAGCTTTCGCATATCATAAATAAGAACGGACGATTTGCGATGAAGTCTGCAGATGGCGGTGTTGCGGGCTCTAAGTCTGTAGGCCCAAGGCTGTCATAGGTAATAGCAGCCGCTTCCGATCCTTCTTCGTTTACGGTTAAGTAAGTATGCTGTTCTACTTTAGTAACGACTACATCATAATCTGTTATGAGTGAAAAATCAGCTTTATTCGTAAATATCCTCTTTATTCCTAAAGCCTCTAAAGCGGTAATAAGATTCTCTTTTCCGGTCACTTTAAAGCGTGGTAAAGCTAAATCTACAATGTAGGTGGAGAATTTATTACACTCCTGCCAGTATCCGGGTTCCTTCAGTTGGTCTATCACTTGCTCTGTAGTGTAATTTTCATTTGGTAGAATCAGTTGCATATAGAATGCTCCGTTGCCGTATTCCAACTTGGTGGAAGCAAACAGGTTGTTTCTAAAATAAGGACGTTCACCCTTTTGTGGCATAAAATTAGCTGTTGCCACGGAACCGTCTTTTTGTGTAAACTCACCTTCCCTAGTACTCTCTTTTTGGAACTCATTGGTCCACTTTGCACTAAAATACAAGGCATTTATCAGATATAATAAATCATTTACGCTTGTCGATTCCAATACTTTGTCAATTTTTCCGTTCGTATTGTCTGCACACCATTTATTAATATCGTTTACAGTGGAAGGGTTTGCAAAGTCTACTTCAAAGCATTCGGCATTGTATACCGCTTTGTTGGCGGTTACATAATCTTCTTTCAGTTTGATGTTTTTGTTGCTCCACATCGAATTAACAGACGAGAAAACAACACCTCCGTCTGCTTTCTTTAGTCCTTCCGTCATTTTCTGATAGTAACTGTTTAGTTCATTTATGGAGAAGCCTTTCAGTCCCGTTGCATCTGTTATTTCTTTCAGTGCATCTCCTTGCGTCCCGTTTGCAAGCATAGCCAGTGCAATGTTCAGGCTAAAGGGTGATAATAGTATGTTTTCTTTTTTCTCCCTTGGTGCATTTTGTAATTGTTTGTACAGACTGAAAGCAAATGAGTTTGTCGTATTTACTATTTGTTGTTCGGTTTCGTTTAGTTCTATCTTTATCCGTGGATATGTTTCTATGGACGGAACTTCGGGTGCCGGGTCTGGTTCAGGTGGCAGAACGGGTTGATCAACGTTGTTGTTTTCTTTGTCGCAGGCTATAAGCATGCAACCGGCTAATATGAATGTGTAATAAAAGTTCTTCATAATTGTTATTTTAGCGTTTGATATTGATTATGTTTATTGATCTGTTGAAGTACGAGGCGTTGCAAAACTACACAATATTATATGTACTTTTTTTTAAATAAATTCTTATATAAACAAATATAGGTATAAAATATGACTATAAGCCGTTTTTGATTGAATTATAAAAAGCAGGAAGTGCGTTATTTAACTAGTTGTTTTGATTCTTATCGTTTTTCAGACAATGTTAATGTATTGTAATTGAATCTCGTTTTTTTCGCAAAATATCTTGTCTCCGGTCAGAACGGAATGTATTGATAAAATCATCGGGATGTTTTTTGAAAATCATCAGGGGGATTTGGAAAAATGATCGGGATGATCCTTTTTTATGAATCGTTTGTGGTGGTATGAGTAATTTGTTTACATTTGCGAAACTAATATCGGGAAAGTATGGGATTTCTTAAATCATTGTTTTCTTCTGCCAAAGCGGAAAATCCGGAAGAAGAAAAAGTAAAAAACAACCAAAAGAATTTTGATATATTAAAGTACGATGGTGTGCGTGCCCAAAAAATGGGGCGGGTTGCTTATGCTGTTAAATGTTTTACGGAAGCATTGAATATACAGGAAGATTTTGAAACTATGACATACCTTGTCAGTGCATATATTGTAGCCAACGAACAGGAAAAGGCTTTGGCTGTATTAGACCGTATGGTTGAACTGGAACCCGACCATATTAATACGCTGCTTACACGGGTTAATATTTTGTTTTTGTTGGATAAAGATGCCGAAGCGATTTCGGTTTGCCAACATGTAATAGAGTTAGACGCAACAAACCATGTGCCCCATTATTTGATGGCAAAAGCTAAAAAGACGACCGGAGATCTACTGGGAGCCGTTGTCGACCTTACAAAAACGATTGCTTTGAAAGATGATTTCTTCGAGGCATATTTGCTCCGTGCAGAAGTTCTATTGTCTATGTCGCAGCTACAGGAAGCTTTAGCTGATGTTGAAAAAGTGATCGAATCTGTTCCGGAAGAAGAATCAGCCTTTTTGTTGAGAGGCCGTATTTATGAAGCACAGGGGAATACAACGGGGGCGATGGCCGATTTTGAAAAAGTTCTTGAGCTGAATCCCTTTAATGAAGATGCAAGCCTTTTAATTGGTAAGCTGTTAATCGTTCAGGATAAATTAGATGAGGCTATTTCTTTTTTCGATGATGCTATCGATATGAATCCTGCGTTTGGAAAGGCTTATGCCGAACGTGGACGGGCAAAAAATATGAAAGGCGACAAAGAGGGGGCTTTTGAAGACTTGAAAAAGTCTATTGAATTGAATCCCGAGGGCGAGGAGGCAAAGAAAATGGACGGACAACACACGAATTTTGAGAATAAATCATATATGCCTTTTTGACGAATAGATATGCCTGATATGTAGATGAAGGATATACAGCAATATGAACTGGTAGAAGGGTTGCGTAATGGAGAAGAGACTGCATACAAAGAACTTTACAGACTTCATTATAAGGTTCTTTGTGCTTTTGCATATAGTTATGTAAATAATAGTTTTATTGCTGAATCACTGGTCAGTGATGTCATTTTTAATCTATGGGAAGGTCGCGGTACTTTGACTATCAATCAATCTTTGCGGGCTTATTTGATGAAAGCTGTGAAGAATACCTGTATAAACTATCTTGCTCATTGCTCACGGCATAATGATTTGCTTCAAACATTGTCTGGTAAACTGACAAGTGAGCAACAAACTTATTACAATCAGGATGGACATCCGCTGTGCTCATTGCTTGAAAAGGAATTAGAAGAGCAAATTGAGAAGTCTATCTCTTCTTTGTCTGAATTGTCCAGGGAAATTTTTTGGATGAGCCGTAATGATAAAATGAAGTATGAAGAAATAGCCCGGCAAAAAGGACTTACTGTCGATATTGTGAAATATCACATTCGTTTGGTGCTTAGTAAACTGAGAAAAGATCTAAAAGATTATTTGTTTACTTTTCTGTTTATATTTTTCCCGTTTTAAATAAAAAATAATTCATTTTTTATCACCTGATTTGTTTTCTCGTTTGTCATATCTATATAGACATACTATATATATATGCAAATTCGGGATAAAGAATACTGGGATGACTTGTTAATCGACTGTTTTTCAAATGATATAACAGATGATAATAGAGCTGTGCTGAATAAATGGCTGGATGAATCGGAGAAACATCGGTTATATTATGAAAGTATGAAAGATATATGGAACGCATCTTCGGTGGCAGATGACCAGTTTCCGTTTGACTATGAAAAAGCATTTATTCTTTTTGAGAGAAGAATTCATTCTGCAAATGGACAAAAAATAAAACATAGTATGCCATTATGGCGTAAAGCAGTTGCAGTAGCTGCTGTATTGATTCCGTTTATTCTTTTGTCTTACTATACGATCTTATATTTTAACATACAAAGTAGTAGGGACGAAGGTTTGGTTTTGTCAGAGATAACAAGCCCAAACGGCTCAAAGACAAAATTGAAACTGGCTGATGGCACTGTGGTATGGCTTAATTCCGGTAGTACGGTTCGCTATAATAATGGTTTTGGAAAAGATAACAGGCAATTATTGCTTTCGGGGGAAGCTTATTTGGAAGTTGAACGAAACGAAAAACTGCCTTTTGTGGTGAAAACCAAAGAAGTGGATGTTGTTGTATTGGGTACGGTATTTAATGTAAATGCTTATCCGGAGAATGAAGATGTGAAAGTCTCTTTACTTAACGGTTCAGTATCTCTGTCTAAGGACGGAAGTGTAAAACCGATTATATTGAAGCCGATGGAGACAGGAGTTTATAATAGGGTGTCCGGACAGATTATTATAGATCATCAGATGGTTGCCAATGCGTTGAGTTGGATAAACGGGCGTTTGGTGTTTAATGGAGAAACTTTTGAAGAAATTACAAAAATATTAGAGCGTAATTTTAATGTGAAAATTGTTATTCATGACGAGAACTTGAAAAAGAAGCGTTTTGGAGGCGATTTCCGCAATAATAAATCAATAGAAGAAATACTTGGAATTATGTCGTCCAGCGGTAAGTTTAAGTACAAAACCACTAATGACAGAATAGATATCTATTAATTTGTTAATCTTGTCGAACCTAAAAAAATCTAATGCCTATGAGTGAAAATATAAGTTAACTAGTTAATGTTTGAAGAAATTGAGGAATGGGCCAACATTCCTCAATTCAGATTTGTCAACAATCAGAAAACCGATTATTAACAGCTTAATAATTAACTGCAAATGTATCAAAAATTATGCAGCAGGGATCTGTTATACGAGATCTTATGCAATAAAAAAAGTATAAATGTTATGAAAATATCCATATTACTTCTTTTTGTAGCGGTATTTTCTATTTCGGCAACCTCGTATTCTCAGGAGGCTCGTGTGACATTAGATATGGAAAATGTCAGTATAAACGAAGTATTTAAGGGTATACAAGAACAAACCAACTATTCTTTTTGGTATGATTTAAAGGATATTAATTTAGATAAAATTGTATCAGTTAAAGTCAAAGAGAAATCAGTGGGCAGCATATTGGAACAATTATTACAAAGTGAAAATGCAACTTATAAACTGGTTGGTAACCATATTGTGATTATACCAAAACAGGAAAGTTCCGGTAGTCCGGTGATAATGCAAAAGAAAAATGTAACCGGCATTGTTAAAGATCATCTGAATGAACCCGTTATAGGGGCAAATGTAGTTGAAAAAGGGACTCAGAACGGAACGATAACTGACGAGAATGGGAATTTTTCTCTTGAAACCAGCCCGGATGCTATTCTAGTTGTTACTTATATTGGCTTCTTGCCCAAAGAAGTAACTGTCGGTCTCAAAAATACATTCAACATTTCTTTGTCGGAAGATGTCGGACAATTAGATGAAGTAGTGGTTATTGGTTATGGAAGTGTAAGAAAAAAAGATCTGACAGGATCTGTTGTGAGGTTAAATGCTGAAAAATATAAAGATCAGGCTAAAACCCAGGTATCTGATATGCTGTTGGGAACAGTTGCCGGTTTTTATGCACAGCAATCGGGTGCAGCCAGTGATGGGGCTTCAAAATTGCAGGTTCGAGGTCCTACTTCATTGAAAGCATCTACTTCTCCTTTAATAGTTTTGGATGGTGTTATATATAATGGTAATCTAAGCGATATAAACCCGAACGATATAGAGGCTGTTGATATTTTGAAAGATGCAAGCTCTGCTGCTGTGTATGGGTCGAGAGCAGCTGCAGGAGTATTGATTATCACTACAAAAAAAGGTGTAAAGGGTAAACCTATGATTAATTTTTCTGCCCAGATAGGCGTGGCGCAACCTTCAAACCGGAAGTTCAAAGGGTATGATGCCGAAGGATTCCTGCAATATAGAAGAGATGCTATGACTGCCTGGTTCCCGAATAAATATCCGTATTTCTATTATAACCCGGATGAATTACCTGCTGATACATCACTGGATGAATGGAGAAATGCAAGTGCTAATCCGAGTGCAGACAATAAATCGGAATGGGGTTCACGTCTGAATCTATTTCCCACTGAGTATGAGAATTTTATGGCTGGGAATACAATCGATTTGGCAGATATGGCATTTCGGAATGGGTTGAGGCAAAGTTATGATGTAAGTATTTCGGGAGGGACGGACAATACAAACTATTACTGGTCTTTGGGATATGATGATAACGAAACGATTCTTCGGGATGGAGGTTTTTCGGCTTTGAGAACTCGCCTGAATGTGGATTTTAAAATTGCATCATGGCTGACGGTCGGTTTAAATACACAATTTACAAGTAGAGATGAGAGTCCTCTTTCAGTATCATATACAGCCAGAGTTAGCCCATTCTGCTCTATTTATAAAGAAGATGAATCGCTGGTGTGGTATCCGTCTGGCTATCAGGGCGTACAAAATCCATTCTTAAGTAAAGAGCAAGAACGGAATAAAAAGGCAAACGCATTGTTCTCGTCTTTGTTTGCGAAAATAAACCTTCCTTTTGGCTTCAAATATGAAATGAATTTTCAGCCTCGTTATGAATTTTCGAAAGATTATAATTTCTGGGGTCCCGAAACTTATGTCGGATCAATAGCTTATTCTAAAGGATACGGTACTCGTTCAGAGTATTCCCAATTTGAATGGATGTTAGATAATATCATTCGTTGGAATAAACAGTTTGGTGATCACAATTTTGATTTGACATTATTATATAGTGCTGAGCGATTCAGGGATTGGGGGTCGGATATGACCGGAGAAACTTTTGCCCCGAATGCTAATCTTGGATGGAGCGCTTTGCAACAGGCACAAAAAGTTTCAGTGAAAAATAATGATACAGAATTGACGGGAAATGCTGCAATGGCCAGACTAAACTATACTTTGATGGGGAAATACTTGTTGACAGCTTCTGTTAGAAAGGACGGATATTCTGCATTCGGACAAAAAAATCCGTACGCTGTTTTCCCTGCAGTTGCTTTGGCATGGAGAGTATCTGACGAAAAGTTTTTTAAAGTCCCATATGTAAATGCAATGAAGCTAAGGGCTTCGTGGGGAGTAAACGGAAATAGATCCATCGGACAATATTCTGCATTGGCTACAGTAACTTCCAGTTTGTATTATGATGGGAAAAATGCTGTTTCAAATGTATACAATACCTCCCTGGCAAACTCGAATTTGAAATGGGAACGTACGGAATCTTTCAATTTTGGAATAGATATGTCTTTGTTGAATGATAAAATTTCTGTTGTTGCGGATTTTTACTCAATGACAACAACCGATTTGTTAATGGACCGTAAGCTTCCGGAATTGACAGGTTTCTCCAATATTACTACAAATTTAGGTGAATTGGGTAACAAAGGTTTTGAATTAACTGTAAATACACAGAATATAGACAATCCGGACTTTAGTTGGAATAGTAACTTGGTTTTTTCCTTAAATCGAAATAAAATTAAAAAGTTATTTGGCGATTATGGCGAGTATATATTGATGGGGAAAAAACACAATGGCGAATTACCTGATTATACAAATGGATTGTTTCCAGGACAGTCTATCGACCGGGTATGGGGATATAATATCGTAGGTGTATGGCAGATGGAAGAGGCTGAGGCTGCTAAAGAGTATAATTTGGCACCGGGCGATTTTAAGAGTGAAGATCTGGATGATAACGGAAAATACGAAGATAAGATGGATAAACAGTTTATCGGGTATACCAGTCCACGTTTTCGCTTGGGATTTGGTAACGATTTCACGTTTCTGAAACATTTTACGGCTTCAATTTTTCTTCGTGCGGATTTAGGCCATATAGCCCGTGCATCTTTGGCCGAACGTAGAGATGGTTATGAGTATAATCGTATTAATGAATTTGATTTTCCATATTGGACACCGGAAAATCGTAATCAGGAATGGGGTGGACTCAGGATGAGTACAAGTTCATACGGGGGAGATTTCCAGGTTTATAAACCTGCATCGTTTTTGAGGATACAAGATGTTTCGGTCGGCTATAATTTACCGGAAGCGATTGCGAAAAAGCTGTTTGTAAATAGTGCACGTTTCTCATTTTCTATCCGTAATCTTTATTGCTTTACAGACTGGATGGGATGGGATCCTGAATCATTGAATACTCCTCTTCCCCGGACTTATACTTTTGGCGTGAATGTTTCACTTTAAAAACAGAGTAATATGAAACGTATAATTATATTTTTATCATTTTTTGCTGCTTTTTTCCACACATCTTGTTCGGACGAATGGTTGGACCCTAAGCCGCATTCTTTCTACACACCTGAAAATGTATATACAGACAAGGGCGGTTTTGAATCTTTGATCCTGACCATGCGTAAGGATTTGAGGGCTGATAACACAGGAGAGAGACATTTTATTTGTTCTGAGATGGCTGCGTCCGATTTAGGTGTTCCATTGGTTCAATTGGATTTTAGGAAATTGACACCTAGCAGTTCTACTTATTATCCTTTCCTGACAATGTTTACCCGTGCATATGAATTTATTAAAAATTCAAATGTCTTAATATCCCGTATTGATAATATTGAGTGGAAAGACGAAAACGAAAAAAATGCATTAGTTGCTGAAGCTTTGTGGCATAGGGCTTATTGGTATTATCGGTTGGTGAACAACTATGGAGATGTACCTTTGATTCTGGAAGAATTGTTCGGGCCGAAACTGGATTTTGCAACATATAGCAGATGGACAATCCTGGAAAAGTTGGAACAAGATCTGGAATTTGCAGTTAAATATCTTCCAACACCGGAATCTACGCCGGCAGGTGGTGTTTCTGCAGGAGCCGGGTACCACCTTCTGACAAAGGTTTATCTGGCAAATATGAAGTATGATAAAGCCATAGAAGCTGCCGATCATGTCATTAATGACTATTCGTATGCATTAATGGAGCATCGGTTTGGAAAAGACCTGGATATGCCGGAATATAACTTAATGTGGGATTTGCATCGTCCTGAAAATTTTAATTTGAGTGAAAATACTGAAACAATCCTGGCTTGTATCGACCGTTTTGAGGCCCCGGCTGAGGCTAAAACTGCCGGACTTCGTACCATGCGAAACTACAATTGTGGCTGGTGGTATCCGGCTGTATTAGATAGTGAAGGAAAGCAGGGTATGGTTTATGGAGGCGAATATAAGGCTTTATATGGAGAAGCAAATCCGAATCTGGTAAATACACCCTATTATAGGTTTGATATCTGGTCTTATAAGGGAGATACCTGGGAAAACACATCCGATATGCGTCGGGCTGATGAAAATTGGGTGGATATGCATGAGTTGAAATATAATAACCCAAAATCGGTAGATTATGGGAAACCGGTAAACCCCGAATATTTTGCGGCATTAGCAGATACATTTTATTATACATTTGCTTTTCCACATTATATAACGTATGTTCCGGCTCCCGACCCGGCAATAAATCCTATGGGAAGTAACGGTGATTGGTATATTTTCCGACTGGCTGAAACATTCTTGCTGAGGGCGGAGGCATACTATTGGCAAGGAAATATGGGAGCTGCCGCAGATGATATAAATAAAGTCAGACTTAGGGCAAAGGCTAAACCTGTCACTGCAGGTGAAGTAACGATTGATTTTATATTTGATGAACGTGCTCGTGAGTTATTCGCAGAAGAACCTAGGCATTCCGAATTGGTACGCGTATCTTATATGATGGCAAAAGCAGGTATGAACGGGTATACATTGCAGGATTTTAGTAAAAAGAGCTGGTTTTATGATAGGGTAATGAAGTATAATACGTATTATCAAACGGAACTTAATGTGTTGGCAAATTATGTGGTAATGGATCCTCATCACGTGCTTTGGCCTATACCTCAAAGTGTAATTACGGCCAATACACAAGGAGTTATTAACCAGAATATAGGATATGACGGAGCTGACAATAATGTACCGCCATTAACTCAGATTGAATAACAGGATAATGAAAATTATTGATTAATATTAAATGTAAATCGGGTGAAAAAAAACAAGTTTTTTCACCTGATTTCTTTTCTGAGTTGTCATATTTATAGAAAGAGAAAGAATACAATTGTTAAACTAAAATCTCATTTGCTTATGGATAAAAAACAGAAATAATTAGATTGCATATGACTGGGGTATGGGCCAACATTCCTGGTTTTCAGATAAATCAATACCTGATATTAATAGCTTAATAAGGGACTGCAAATATATACATATTGAGCGGCAAGCCATTACTATATCTGGATTTGGACAATTGAAAAACTGAACATTAAAAATTTACGGCCTTTCTGTTTTAAGCTCCAGTCGGACATACATTTTCTATCTCCATTCTATTATTGATAATTTTTGTCATTCATGATGAAGAATGAGATTGTGCCTGGTTATTATGGCTGTCGAAAATTATGCCCTGCAAGTTTCGGGAAAATTACTGGATAAATAATTATATGTTACGAATAAATTAATACTGAAATAAAATGGAAAAGATTACAGAGTTGCCGTCTTTATATAATCATCTGGAAAAAATGTCGGTGATGGAGTTGGTTAGTAATATAAATAAAGAAGATCAGAAAGTGGCGGTTGCTATTCAAAGGGTATTGCCTCAGATTGCAAAAGTTGTGGAGATGATTGAGCTTAAATTAAGAGAGGGAGGAAGGATGTTCTATCTGGGAGCCGGAAGCGGAGGCCGGTTGTCTGTTTTGGATAAAGTAGAATTGCCTAATACTTATGGAATTGAACATGGAATATTTAACTGTTTGCTGGCCGGAGGTGAAGAACGCTTGCTGGAAGTGCTGGAAGCAATGGAAGATAGCGAAGAAGACGCTGTGCGGCAGTTGGATTTATTTGAAGTCTCCGGGAGTGATTTTGTGTTGGGTATCTCTGCCAGTGGAACAACACCATACGTTCTGGCAGGAATGAAAAGATGCAGGGAACTGGGTATTCCTTGCGGATGTTTGGTAAACAACCTTGATTCGCCAATTGCTGCTAATTGTGATTATCCGATTGAATTGATTTTAGGACCGGAGTTTGTGACTGGTAGTACACGTATGAAGTGTGGGACGGCTCAAAAAATGATATTTGATATGATAAGTACATCAGTCTTAATCCGGTTAGGGAAAGTGGAGGATAATAAAATGGTAAATGTCCGGCTTATTAATAATAAAGTTGTGGACCGCTCTGTCCGGATGCTGATGGAAGAAGCGGGATTAACTGATTATGAAGAAGCCAAACAATTGATCCTTAAATATCAGAATGTACGCAAAGCGCTTGATTACCTGAAAACTATTAAATAAAACATTTAAATATACATGCCATGGAAAATAAAATGAACAGAAGAAGATTTTTAGAGACTACAAGCCTCTTAGGAGGAAGTTTATTGTTTGCTCCGTCATTTTCAATTGCCGGTTCTTTGAAATCGGATGTTAAACCTGCCAGGCTGGGAGGAGCTAAAGCGCATCCGAAAGGATTTCAAAGTTGGCCGATTTATGGCCGATCTGAAGAATTAGCATTGGTAAATACACTGAAAACCGGAAAATGGGGACGTCTTGATGGGAATACAACTGCCACTTTTGAAACAGAGTATGCGAGAATGCTGGGTGTAAAACATTCGTTAGGTGTATCTAGCGGTACGGCTGCTTTATATTCAATGCTTGGGGCACTAAATCTGGGTCCGGGCGATGAAGTGATTATTCCGGTTTATACTTTTGTTGCGACTTATAATGTTGTAACTCTTAACTATGCATTGCCTGTATTTGTTGATTCTGATATTGAAACATTCCAGATTGACGCACGCAAAATAGAACCTGCTATTACTTCTCAGACTAAAGTGATTATGCCTGTACATATTGGTGGCCTTCCTGCAGACTTGGATACTATATTGAATATTGGCAAAAAGCATAATATTACGATAATTGAAGATGCTTGCCAGGCTCATTTGGCAGAATGGAGAGGTAAAAAAGTTGGTTCTTATGGTTTAGGAGGAGCCTTTAGTTTTCAATCTTCAAAGAATCTGAATTGTGCGGAGGGAGGAGCCATTACATCTAATAATGAAGAATTTATACAACGTTGCTATGCTTTTCATAATCAAGGCCAAGGAGGAGCCCGTACTTCTTTTGCTGTTGGTGGTGAAGGTACCCGTGGTGTTAATATGCGATTGACGGAATTCCAATCGGGCTTATTGCTTGCCCAAATGAGTCGTTTGGAAGAACAAGCGAGGATACGGGATAAGAATGCGTCCTATTTGAATAAAGCGTTAAGTGAAATACCGGGAATTACTCCTGCAAAGTTGTATGACGGTGTAACTATGGGAGCTTATCATTTGTATATGTTCCGATATGATCCGTCTCATTTTGCAGGTATGAGCCGTGAGAAATTTCTGGAAGCACTTTCTGAAGAAGGAGTTCCTTGTTCCGCTGGCTATGGTTCGATGAACAAGAGTGAATATGTACAGAAGTTGGCTGCAAATAAACATTATTTGAAGATATACGGTGAAAAAGCTATGAAAGAATGGCTGGAGCGCAATGAATGTCCACAAAATGACAAATTGGCTGAACAAGGTGTATGGCTTCTTCAATACATGCTTTTGGGTTCTAGGGAGGATATGGACCAGATCGTAGAAGCTATCCGTAAAATACAGAAATATGCAAAGCAATTGAATAAATAAAAAGGAGGGGGCATGAGGTCGATTATTAATAATATAGGCATCCTGTTAATGGTGGTGCTATTTGCGGGAGCTTGTAGTTCCGGATATGAAGTTGGTACATCTTCTGTAAGTTTGGAGCCGACAGATGAAACTGTTTCTGTGACGTTGGGGGGCTATGCAAGTCCTTGGGAAGGTCGCTTTTCTCTTACTTGGGATTGTTTAGGGGAGAATAAACTTTTGTCGGTTACAGCTTGTAAAGATTCGGTTGTGATTCTTGACAGAGAAAAGAGGTTGTATTATGGAGACAAAAAGCAATTGCTGCCTGCTCGGGAAATTGGCAAAGCCCCCTCAATAAAACAAATTGCGTTTTGTGACGGATACTTGTATGGCGTAACAATGAACAATCGTTTGGTACGAACATTATTGGAGAGTGGTATTGCTGTATGGGAAGACGTACGGTTTGTACCACAGGTGAAAGGTATAACTTCTTCTAATGGTAATCTGTATGCAGTAGACTTGCAGGATCATTTATACAAAGGTGTTCTGAATGGAACTGTTATTGAATGGAATGATATAGGTTTTGCTCCGGAAATTGTAGAAATAGCATCTGATAATAAGCGACTGTATGTTTTGACAAAAGATACTATTTTATACCAACGATCGCTGGATAAGGCGGATGAACGTTGGCAACGGATAGGCTACAAAAATAATGAAACATTTACTATTGATGTGGCACACCTTAATTGTCTGGATGGTCATTTATATGTCGTATCTGATGATGGTTTTTTGTATAGCAATAAACATTCTTCCGTAGGTGATATAAAGGCAAAAGCCATGAGCATAAGAAAAGATGGTAAAACCGTTGTGATTGTAGGTGTCGATGTTTGTGGCCTTAATAAATCATTGACAGATGACATTAAAGCTGAAATAAGAAGAAAAAGAGGAGTCGATGAGAATGCCATATTGATCAATGCTTCACATACCCATTACGCTCCTGTTACTCAAAGTTGGGCTACATGGCAAAAGCCGAATCAATACCCTGATAGTCTTTATTTACTGAATGTAGTGTATAAAGGAATTGTACAAGCTATCGAAGAGTCGCTTGATAATATGGAACCTTCTTCACTTTATTTTGGCAGAGACACATGTAGTATCGGAAGAAACAGAAGCTTGACTGGAGAAGATGTTATTTATGATAATGTGGTAGATGTTATTGTTTCTGTAGCCGATAAAGATAAGAAAAAGACAGTTTTATTTATGGCCGGTTGCCATCCTGTTTTTCCTGATCCGGAGGTGGGTAGGTATACCCTGAATGCAAATTATCCGGGTTATACAAAGGAATTACTGGAACAGGATGGGGATATACGGAATAGTATTTTTCTACAAGCTTTTGCAGGAGACGTCAATCCGGTTGATCCGTTTCGGACAACGGCTCGAAAACTGGCAGGTGCTGTTGCAACTATAATGAAGGCTGATTTAAAACCAATAAAAGGAGCTGTATCTTATAGTTTTGATACGATTATACCGCCGGTTGTTGCTCCTTGGACAAAGGAACAGATTTTACAGTTTAGAGAGCGAAGTCTGAAAATTGAGAATGATATAGCAGCAGAACGGGATGTGAATTGGGCAAATATACAGTTGGCTTCTCTGGAAGAAAACGGAAAGTTGCCGGAAATGCCGGTTTACTACCAAACACTGAATGTGGGTGATTGGAAATTAGTGGCATTATCCAGAGAAGTTACTACGGAATATGGATTAGCTATACGTGCTATCTGGCCGGAACAGAAGGTATCTGTGGTGGCATATTCAAATGATGTTTCCAGCTATTTGGCTACACCACCGCATATCCGGGCAAAAGACTATGAAGGATACGAATCTTTTTTCTGGTATGCGCAGCCTACCTGTTTCTCGAAGGAAACATTTCCGTTTATCATAAACAAAATAAAAGAAAATAATTATTGATATGATATTAATTGCGGATAGCGGATCAACGAAAACAAGCTGGTGTTTGGTAGATTCCGGAAAAAAAATCGTTGAATTTTCCACTGAAGGATATAATCCTTGTTATGTTGGCGAGGATTATATCACCCGCTCATTGCGAGGGGCGCTACCTCCCTGTTTTTCATGGGATGAAGTGAGAGAAGTGCATTTTTATGGTGCAGGTTGTTATGAGGAAGAGTTTTTAATTATACGCCGAGGTCTGCAGCCTGTTTTCCCAAAAGCTCGGTTGTTTGTAGCAATGGATCTGTTGGGATCTGCCAGAGCTCTTTTAGGAAACAAACCCGGTTTTGCTGCAATCTTGGGAACCGGGACCAATTCTTGCCTGTATGATGGAGTAAACGTAACTCACAATATCGATTCGCTGGGGTTTCTTTTGGGTGACGAAGGTAGTGGAGGCTATATAGGCAAATGTATAATACGTGATTATATAAGAGAAGATATGCCTGTAGAAATAAGACGGTTCTTTCAAAATCAATATCAGTTATCGGGAGAAGAGCTGGTGCATCGTATATATATGGATAAGATGCCTAACCGGTACTGTGCAAATTTTACACGTTTCCTAACGATGCAATGTAAAGAAAATGAATATGCCGTAAAATTGGTAGCGGAAGCGTTCCGTGATTTTTTTAAAAATATAGTTTGTAAATATCCCGGATATGAATCTCTTACCTTTAATTGTATAGGATCTATCGGATGGGTATTCCAGGATATCTTATGTGAAATAGTAAAAGAATATAATATGAAATTGGGCCGTATTATTAGAGAGCCCATGGAAGGGCTGGTAGAGTATCATAGTAATAATCCTAATTCTATTTAATATGAAACAAACACAACAATATCTGTTTCCATTAATTATTATAGCTTTTGTGTTTTTTATCATAGGCTTTGGAGTTGGTATCAATGGCATCATGGTACCTATTTTGGAGGGTACATTTTCGTTGAGTAAAGGAATGTCATATTTGGTATTGGCTTCAACCTTTTCAGCATTTCTTATGTTTGGCATTCCTGCCGGATGGGTGATTAAAAGGATTGGATATAAAAAATCATTGTTAGTTGCACTTTGCATAATGAGCGCGGGGATGTTTTTGTTTATTTTATCCGCCCGGATGAGTACTTCTATAGCTGGGTTTTACATGTTTTTGGTAGCGTCTTTTATAGGAGGGATAGGAAATACTCTTTTACAGACAGGAATAAATCCTTATGTAACAATATGTGGCCCTTTGGAAAAAGCGGCTCAACGGATGTGTATGATGGGCATTATGAATCAATCTGCCTGGTTTTTAGGTCCTATTTTCTTGAGTTTATTTATTGACATAAAGAACCCTATAATTGCTAATGCTAATATCCCCTTTGGAATAGCAGGAGGTGTTATTGCCTTGTTGGCTGTATGCATATATTTTCTTCCGTTGCCGGAAGTAAAAGCAGAAGGAGAAACTGATGAACAGATAGAGGATGTAAATCATAAGGAGGCAATAGCTAAGGCAAATGCAAAAACAAGTATCTGGGAGTTCCCGCATCTGTTGCTGGGTGCAGTCGCTCTGTTTTTATATGTTGGAGTAGAAACACTTCCGATGGCATCAGTTATTGATTTTGCAAATGTGATAGGAGTAGACGATCCAGCACGTTACTCGGCAATAGGTCCGATAGGTATGATTACAGGATATGTTGTTAGTATATTTGTTTTGCAGGTGATGCGACAGAATAGAGCTTTGGCATTATTTGCTTTGTTGGCTTTGGTTATGTCGCTTTTAGTCGTTTTTTTACCGGCGGCACGGGCTATTTATTGTGTAGCAGGTCTTGGTTTTGCACATTCTATCATGTGGGGATGTCTGTGGGCGCTGACGATCAATAATTTAGGGAAGTTTACGAAACCTGCATCTTCTTTGTTGGTTGTGGTAATGGTGGGAGGAGCTGTTATTCCTGTTTTGTTTGGTTTTATTTTGGATATAGTGAAAAGAGTAGGGCCGGTTACCCCTTGCGATTATCAGGAAGCATATATTATTTTTGTTCCGTGTTATTTGTATATTTTATTTTATGCTTTAAGCGGACATAGGATTGGAAGATGAAGCGCGGAAGAAAGAAAAAGATGTCAACTGTTTGTTTATTAAAAAAAAGCCTATATCTTTGCAGCCCGAATTGGTATGAAATAATAAATAATAATATAGAGAAATGAAAAGAACATTCCAACCTTCCAACAGAAAAAGAAAGAACAAGCATGGCTTCCGTTCAAGAATGGCTACTGCTAATGGCCGCAGAGTATTAGCTTCCCGTCGTTCAAAAGGAAGAGCTAAATTAACAGTTTCAGACGAATACAACGGATAAGAAATCCGGTTCGTAAGATTTATAAGGAAAGTAGAGGTTTTGCTAAAAAGCCTTTACTTTCTTTGTTTTTGTAGTAATGTATACGATGGAATTATGTCTATATGAGGTTTTTTTCATACTTTTGACCCGCCTATAAATACGAAACTGAAATGAATAACTTTTTGGTTAAGCTAATAAAGAATCCGATTATCGTAAATTTACTGCTGATGGTAGTAATTACTTGCGTAGTGATTTATGGTGTATTAGTATGGTTGGATGGCTATACCCGTCATAATGAAGCTGTGGTAGTGCCGGATGTAAAAGGGTTGAAAATGGAAGAGGCTGTTTCTTTTCTTGAAAATAATGGTTTGCGGTATAGCGTAATAGATTCGGTGTTTTCCAAAGACGTAGCTCCAGGAACGATTGTCGAATTAGTCCCTTCTGTTGGTTCGAAAGTAAAGGAAGGCCGTATTGTATTTGTAACAATCAATGCCTTGTCTTCACAAATGGGAATGGTTCCCGAAATAGAAGATTTATCTTTCCGTCAGGCTTATGCTTTACTTAAAGCGCGTGGATTCAATAATATAGAAATAAAATATGTCCCAGGAGACTTTAAAGATCTGGCGTTGGGCGTATCGATGAATGACCGTAGTCTGCATAAAGGAGAACAAATTCCGCTGGCTGCAAAATTATTATTGGAAGTTAGCAGCGGAGATGCGGAAGTTATTCCAGCCGATTCGTTAGGTTTGGATGAAATCCCTGTGGAAGATTTGAATAGTGAAGAAGAAAACTGGTTTTAAATAAAGATATGGACGAGTTTTTGGAGGATATGGATGACGAACAGGTGGACGATCTGTTGCTGCCTGAAGACAGTGAAGAAACTCCGGCTGAAATAGTCCCCGGTCTGTATGAACATTTCCGTTTTGTAGCAGATAAAGGGCAATCTTTATTGCGTGTAGACAAATTTTTGGTTGATCGCATGTTTAGCGCTACTCGCAATCGCATACAATTGGCTGCTGAAGCCGGCTGTATTCTGGTAAACGGAAAACCGGTAAAGAGCAACTACCGGGTGAAACCCCTGGATGTAGTTTCTCTTGTAATGGCGCGTCCTCGCCGTGAACTGGAAATTATACCTGAAAATATTCCATTAAATATAGTTTATGAAGATGATGATTTGCTGGTTGTAAATAAACCGGCAGGTTTGGTTGTGCATCCCGGGCATGGTAACTATACAGGTACATTAGTGAATGCACTGGCCTATTATCTGAAAGATGATCCTTATTATGATCCTTCCGATCCTCGCTTAGGATTAGTACACCGTATAGATAAAGATACATCAGGACTATTGGTAGTTGCCAAAAAGCCTGAAGCGAAAGCGAATCTGAGTATGCAGTTTTTTAATAAAACGACTAAACGTAAGTACAATGCTTTGGTGTGGGGTATTGTACAGGATGACGAAGGGCGTATCGAAGGAAATATCGGTCGTGATTTACGCGACCGTATGCAAATGGCTGTTTTCCCCGAGGGAGAACAGGGAAAACATGCAGTTACTCATTACACAGTATTGGAGCGTTTGGGATATGTCACGTTAGTTGAGTGCCGGCTTGAAACCGGACGTACGCATCAAATACGTGTACATATGAAATATATTGGACATACCTTGTTTAATGATGAACGTTATGGTGGTCATGAAATATTGAAAGGAACAACTTTTACTAAATATAAACAGTTTGTGCAAAATTGTTTCGCTATCTGCCCGCGGCAAGCATTACATGCCAAGACGCTGGGTTTTATTCATCCTACAACCGGAGAGGAAATGTTTTTTGATTCTGAAATACCTTCCGATATGGAGCAATTGATAGAAAGATGGCGTTTATATGCAAATACTAAAGAATTATAGAAATGAAAAGGAACATTGCTATTATTGCCGGAGGAGATTCTTCCGAAATTGTTGTTTCATTAAAAAGTGCGGAAGGAATTTACTCTTTTATTGACAAAGACAAATATAATTTATATATTGCCATCGTTAAAAAAGGGGAATGGACAGTACAACTTCCTGATGGAGAACATGTGCCGATAGACAAGAATGATTTTAGTTTTCATGAAAAAGGGATTGTAAAACATTTTGATTTTGCTTATATAACGATTCATGGAACACCGGGGGAAGATGGACGTTTGCAAGGGTATTTCGATATGATAGGAATGCCTTATTCTTCATGTGGAATGTTAGTTAGTGCAATAACATTTAATAAGTATGCTTGTAAGAATTATTTGCATAACTTTGGCGTGAAGATTGCCGGTTCTATTCGCTTGTTTAAGGGACAATCTGTTTCGGATGAAGAAGCGATAGCCGAATTGGGACTTCCTGTTTTTGTAAAGCCTAATGATGGCGGCAGTAGTTTTGGTGTCACAAAGGTAAAAGAGGCATCAGCATTGCAACCTGCTATAGAGAAAGCTTTTAAAGAGGGAAATGAAGTTCTGTTGGAAAGTTTTATTGCAGGGACGGAAGTCACTTGCGGATGTTATAAAGTCGGTGGTTATGGTGATTTGAGAAAAGAGGTTGTTTTTCCGGTCACTGAAGTAGTAACATCAAATGAGTTTTTTGATTATAATGCAAAGTATAACGGGCAAGTACAAGAAATTACACCGGCTCGTATTTCTCTCGGGTTAACGGAGAAAATACAACGTGAAACATCCAGGATATATGATATATTGGGCGCCAAAGGACTGATACGTGTAGATTATATTATTCCGGCTGATGAAGAACCGATACTGCTGGAAGTAAATACTACGCCGGGAATGACGGTTACCAGCTTTATCCCTCAGCAAGTACGTGCCGCCGGATTAGATATAAAAGATGTTATGACTGATATTATAGAAAACGAATTTAATTAATTGAAAATTGAAGATTGAGAATTGATAGGTGAGAAGTCCGTTCAATTCCCAATTGTCAATTCCCAATTATCAATTATAAAGATATGGATACAGAAACAGTTTCCCCTAATTTCGACGACATCCGTCCGCTGAATAATGATGAGGTGAAGGACGCAATAGAAGAACTGGTTGCAAATAAAGATTTTGAAAGGGCTTATCAGTATATAAAGTCCGATTTGACATGGGATCAGTTTGTTGCTGCCATGCGTTCATGCAAAACGAAAGAGGAGTTTAAATCCACTCTTTCGCGTGATGCGGTAATGATAGTAGCCAAGCATACAACGTTCTCCCTTTCAATTTCCGGCCGTAGTCGTTTGCCAGAAGGTAAACCTGCTTGCACTTTTATGTCTAATCATAGAGATATTGTACTGGACGCTTCTTTCCTTAATGTGATGTTGTATGACGTCGGATATGGAATGACACAGGTTGCCATAGGCGATAACTTGTTAATTCGTCCCTGGATCAAGACATTGGTGCGTCTGAACAATAGCTTTATTGTGAAGCGTGGCGTATCGGTACGCCAGATGCTTGAGGTGAGTGGTACTCTTTCGGCTTACATCCGCCACACTATTACCGATACGAAAGAATCTGTTTGGATTGCACAGCGTGAAGGCCGGGCTAAGGATTCGGACGACCGTACACAGGGAAGTGTATTGAAAATGCTTAATATGAGCGGGAAGAAAGATATTCTGAGTAACCTGATGGAATTGAATGTTGTGCCGGTTGCTATTTCTTATGAATATGACCCCTGTGATTATTTGAAAGCAAAAGAATTCCAACAGAAGCGGGATGACCCTGATTTTGTGAAATGCCAGCGGGATGATCTTCTGAGCATGGAAACAGGCATATTAAACAATAAAGGGCGTGTGCATTTTACCATTGGAAATCCTATTAATGATTCTTTATCCGAACTGGATCCTGCAATGGAAAAGAACGAATTGATTGCCGCCGTTGCTTCTGTCATTGATAAGGAAATTTACAAGCATTACCGTTTCTATCCTTGTAACTATGTGGCTTACGACATGCTTACAGGAACCAAGCGGTTTAGTGAGAACTATGGCCTGAAGGACAAGAAACATTTTGAAAACTACTTGCAGGGACAGTTGGACAAAATTGTATTGCCTAATAAAGACGAAGCATTCCTTCGTACCAAAATGCTGGAAATGTATTCAAACCCATTGAAAAACCATTGGGCTAATAAAGAATAAATAATAGAGTACATAGATACTGTAAAACAACAACGGTTGTTATCTTTTGGGATAGCAACCGTTGTTGTTTTACAAGACCGGTGTGTTTCTTAACATGTATTCTTTGCTGACATATTGTTGTCGGATTTGTTATCTTTGAAGCAAAGGCTGCCAGTGTTGTTGACAGTATGCTAAACAATTAAATCTATAACAGTATGAAACCGGAAGATTACATGACCCGCGAAGGGAAGTACGGAGCACATAATTATCACCCGCTGCCTGTGGTGCTTCAAAAAGGAGAAGGCGTATTTGTTTGGGATGTCGAAGGTAAGCGTTATTTTGACTTCCTGTCAGGTTATTCCGCCCTGAGTCAGGGGCATTGCCATCCTAAAATTATCAGAGCGCTGAAAGAACAATCCGATAAACTGACACTCGTTTCCCGGGCTTTCTACTCGGATGTGCTGGGTGAGTATATGGAGTTTGTCTGCAACTATTTCGGCTACGACAAATTATTACCGATGAATACCGGTGCAGAGGCTGTGGAAACTGCTCTTAAACTGGCTCGCCGTTGGGGGTATCGTGTAAAAGGAGTTGCCTCGGAATGTGCTAAGATTGTTGTATGCAGTGAAAACTTCCATGGACGTACGATCACAATTGTATCGATGAGTACGGATCCGAGTTCGTATTTGGATTTTGGACCTTATACTCCCGGATTTATCAAAATACAATATAATGACGTAGAAGCATTGAAAGAAGCATTGGATGATCCGGATATTGTTGGTTTCTTGGTTGAACCTATCCAGGGAGAGGCTGGGGTAGTGGTGCCTGATGAGGGTTATTTACGTGCATGCTATGATCTTTGCCATGCCCGCAATGTCCTTTTTATTGCAGATGAAATACAAACCGGCATTGGGCGTACAGGCAAACTGCTGGCTTGTGATTATGAAAATGTTCATCCGGATATTCTGATCTTGGGTAAAGCTTTGTCCGGAGGCGTAACACCTGTATCTGCTGTTTTGTCGAATGACGAAATTATGCTGACAATTGCCCCGGGTGAACATGGCTCCACATACGGTGGGAATCCGTTGGCCGCCAGTGTTGGTGTCGCAGCTTTGGAGGTAGTAAGAGATGAGCATCTTTCGGAGAAAGCGTACGCGATGGGAGAACTTTTCCGTTCGGAAATTAAGAAAATAAATAATCCTATGATAAAGAATGTGCGGGGCAAAGGATTACTTAATGCTGTTGTAACCGAACCCCATGGTGGAAAGGTTGCATGGGATATATGCCTGGCATTGAAAGAAAACGGATTGATTGCTAAACCTACACATGACCATATTATCCGTTTTACTCCGCCGCTTGTTATTACTAAAGAGCAGATGACAGAAGCTGTGGATATTATACGTGAAACATTTGCTTTGTTTACATAATTAAGAATTAAATGTATGAAGATAAATGTAATAGGCGTCCCTTTAAATCTGGGTTGTGATAGAGTGGGAGTGGAGAGAGCTCCGAATCATTTAAGGGAACGGGGCCTGATGCAAATAATACGAAATAACGGACACCGGGCTTTTGATTTGGGCAATCTTTACGTACCGCCGGTAAGTGAGGCGGATAAGTTTACGCGCGGAAAGGGTCTGAAATATCTGGATGCGATTGTGGAGGTTAATAATAACCTGGCGGAGCTGGTATATGATACCTTACGGGGGAGTGCTTTTCCGTTGGTGATAGGTGGAGACCATTCCTTAGGACTGGGCAGTGCTTCCGGGGTGGGTAAATGTTTTGATGATTTCGGTATTATATGGTTGGATGCGCATGGCGATATTAATACAAGTGAAACTTCTCCGAGCGGTAATATACACGGCATGCCTTTAAGTGCTTTGATGGGTATGGGAAGCGAGGAACTGGTTAATATTTATTCGCCGGGAAATAAGGTCAATCCTCAAAATGTGTTTTTGGTTGGTACGCGGAGTCTTGACGAAGGAGAGTCTGACTTGATTCGTCGAGAACAGTTGAGTGTGTACACAATGGAAACTATCCGCTTAAAAGGGGTCGGCTTCGTTGCAGAAGACATAAAACGCAAATTGAAAGAACGTAAGATACGTAATATCCATTTTAGTATTGATGTAGACAGCATAGATCCTCGCTTTGCTCCCGGAACAGGCACCCGCGTTAGCGAAGGGTTGATGCCCGATGAATTTAAAAGTTTTGTAGATCAGATGTTGTCCACCAATCTGGTGAAGTCGTTGGATTTGGTAGAGTTGAATCCGGATTTGGACGTCAATGAGCAAACATCTTCTCTGTGTCTGCAAATTATTGATTATATTACATCCAGATTGTAGATTAGAAGGGGCATGCTGTTTTATTAAAACGGATAACCTATTGCCAGGTGTAATCCTAATCCGTCTTTGAATTTCGGGATATTATAATAACCTTTCCTGTCTGTTTCATAAGGAACATGCAAGCCTATCCCCATATCCAGACGAATAACGATAAAAGGTAATACGTAGCGTAATCCTACACCTGTTCCCAGAGCTAAATCTTTTAAGAAACTACCCCATTTTAACTGACCTCCCGGACGGTTCGGGTCATTTCGGATTAACCAGATATTGCCGCTGTCCAGAAATGTGGCACCATGTAAATCACCCAATATAGGGAAACGATATTCAAGGTTGGCCTCAAATTTTAAATCACCTGTCTGATCGATATATGCATACTTGTTGTCCGGATCAGGCCGAAAACGTCCGGGACCTATGCTTCTGATCGTGAAAGCACGAATACTGTTAGCACCTCCAATATAAAACTGCTCGTTGTAAGGAGTTGTGACTGCGTTTCCGTAACTATAAGCAGCCCCTATCATTAAGCGGCCTACGAGATGCTGCTTTTTACCTAACAGGTAGTTGTAACGTATCTCTGCCGTTCCTTTGATAAATTGGGCAAAAGGATTCCCTAACAGTTTCTTGTCTTTTTCGTTAAACTTTTTGCCGGCGAGGGCATAGATTCCGTCCATAATAAGTCCGGCCTGGGTAACAGAAGCCTGCCACCATAGATGGTTTCTTTTTGTAGTAATAGGCGAATCGTCATATGTGTAGGTGTACCCCATGGATGGGATGAATTGATCTTGTAAACTTTTATACAATGCTGGGTTGGCTGTCGTTATGCTGTCAAATTCATGTGTCTTGTGTTGTAGTAAATTAAATGTAAGCTTGAAGGGTGTTATGGTATGATGGCTTGTTGTTGTAGGTTGGAACTCATAAGAGGCATCTCCTCCGAAAGCCAATAGTTTAAAGAAACGTGCCCGGTTCATCTGGTCGATGTATAGCCGGAAAGATGTGCTGGACGGATATTTGGTGTCGAGTTTCCCGAAAGTGGGGAATAATACACGTGGAAAAGTCAGTGTTGTTGTTAATGCCAGTTCATAGCTGTTGATGGTGGATGAAGAACCTTCTATTCTGTTTCCGGTTTGCCATTCATATGATCCGCGCAGTTTTACGCCGAACGTTTCGCCTCCTCCGAATACATTCTTTTTAGTTACACTGAAAATAGCGCCCGGTCCAATCTGGTCATTGCTCTTAGCAGTAATATTCAACTCCAGTTCTCCGTCTAAAGGAAGATCGTAGACTGTATTGATACGGAGGTTTAAGGTATCTTGTCTACGTGTAGTATCTTTGGGTGAGTATTGCATTTCCGCATATCTGAAAATGCCCAGGCGGGAAAGGGCTGTATGAGTCCTTTCCTGTTCTTGTTGCGAATAAAGATCGCCGGTCTTAAAATACAAACGGTTATAAAGTACGGATGGGCGTACGCGTAGCTTTCCCTGATAATGGATTTTAAGGTCTTTGTACATGATCGAATCTGTAGGCGCTTCGTTGTTATATCCATTGAGCCACACAGAGATATCGCCTAACTTCCAGGGACGAAGCACTGTGGACGGGAGGTTTTCTTTCGGGACAATGCGCAATGCCACTTTGCCGGGATTTATTGTCGTGTCTGCCTGATAGCTGATAAAGTCCGGTCGGAAATAATAATAACCATTATTGCGTAGCATGGAAGAAATACGTTGACGTTCAGCCTGTAATTGTACAACATTAAAATTGTTCCCGTTTTTTAGCAGGCTTTTTCCGATATGTTCCTGGATCAGCAAGTAAGCCCGGTGTCGTATACGTGCAAACCGAATGCTATCGATCGTGTAAGGATTGTTCATCTCAATGTTATATCGTATTTTAGCTTTTCGGGGATTCTTGGGGTTTGGTTCTAATTCATAAGACGTTGCCCCGTTGAAATAGCCGTATTCATTCAACAGGTTCTGTGCAACCTTGGTACGTACTTCGGGGTTAACAGTGCTTATGAATACAGGCTTTGCAGCCAGTTTCTTGAATACCCATTTCCCTATTTTTCCTTTTTTGTTTACAAAGGCATTGTATATCCATAGTCCGAAAGGTAACGGTACACGTATGGATGAACTGCCTAATAATGCATTGTTTGGAGGATAGGCAAGGGCTCCTTCCACTTCTTCCAGCGCATCTTGCCCTGCCCGGGTTTTATCTTCTGCTGTTACCTCTATCTTCTTGATACCGGTATATAGCACTTGTCCCTCCGGAAGATTCTTCGTCGTGGAACAGGCTGTAAATAGAAAAGTTATCATTAAAATGAAAAGAATTCTATTCGCTATCGGTTTATACTTGTTATTCGTTCGCATTTTTTATTTCTTCACTAACCGGTTTTACTTTTTTCTTCTTGAAATTGAATAATTCGCGTAGGTGCATCATCTTTTTTCGTAAAACGATACCTGCACCGGTTTCTGTTATTTCGCCTTCAAGAAGGCTTTCATAGTTTTTGTCATAGAATAGCTTTATGTACCGTGAACCGCTTGTGTCGAGCCGGTATTCTACGGAAATGTTATCAATGAACGGTTGGGCTTGTCCGTTGTTGACATCGCCTCCTGTGGAAATGCGTCCTCCCAGTACAACGCGTATGCGGTCGTTATAGAAACGTTTGGCAAAACTGAATGAATAATCCGTGCGTTTGCCACCTCCTTCGTCTCCGTTTTCGTCATAACTCTCCATGCCGAATGTTATATCTATAGACTTCAATGCACTTCCTGCAATGTTATTAATCTCGCTTTGCAGGAAGCTGTTCAATGCAGAGCCCATATTCATGTTTGTTTTCCCGCTTCCGTTGCTGGCCATGTACATACCTGTGATTATCATGCTAACGGCTTGTTTCTGTTGTTCTTCAGGTCCCATGCGGGTGAGTTGTTCTTGTACGGCCATGTCTTCAGGAGCCGAGATTACGAATTGCATACCCAGGTTTTCTAATTGCTGTGTGAGCATGATACCAACATCAAAATTCACAATACGTGGCGACTGCCCGTCAAGGTTTACCGAGGTACGAATGCGTTCGGTAGCTGTAAGGTTCAATGTCGGATTCATGATATTTCCCGTCCATTGGACGTAACTACCCGACTGTATATTGAACTCTTTTAGCGGGATTATGGGAAGTGAATATTTTACCGTACCGCCCGAAAGAGTATACTGGCCATTTAATACCATATCCCCTTGCGAGGTATATTGGAATGATAAGTCACCGCCTCCTTCCAGATATACATGGTTGGATTGATCGGGGGTGAGATCTACATTCAGCCGTACCGCCGGATCGATACGTACTGTCATTAGCATATCCATTCCTCCCAGCGGCAATGGAGGTTTCTTTGGCATGCGGCTGCGGATCGTATCGGCAAAGGATACAAATGTAACCATGTCCGACATACGGTCTTGTGCAGTTAGCGGAGAATCCTGCAATACATAAGTCACGTTTGTATTACCTAATAATTGTATGTCTCCCCGCATCATTAAAGCATTTAAAGGACCTTTGACCGTAGAATTCAGATTGACAAACAATTTTCCGTACACCATACTCTGGTCATTGCGTTTTACGTCCAGTAATTGCATGTTGTCGGCGTGTAGTTTTAAATCGGCCATCATATGGTCTATTTGATGGAAGTCGATGGTTCCGTCAATTATGAACGGGTTTTTTCCGGCGGCATATATATTATATTTATTGAATGTAATCAGGTTGTTTTTTACTTCAATTTTCTCTTCGTCAAAACGGTAAGAACTTCCTATTGTTCCTACAAATACGGAAGCTGTGTCCAACTGCAGATAACCTCCGATAACTGGCTTTTCACTTGAACCTGTTATCTTCATATTACCGTTTAAAGCACCGCTAAGTTTAGCCATGTCATCAGGAATGAACGGATTAACCATCTCAAGCGGAAGGTGCATAATATCTATGTTTCCTTCTACAGCATCCGGCTTTCCCACCCGGTAGAATGCTGTCGCAGAGGTAACTTCTTCCCGGTCCCGGAAGAAGTGCATATCCACCTGATGGTTTCCACCTGCCATTGGCATATAAACGGCATTAAACATGATTTCTCCTACCCGGTCGTTCTCATAGTATAAATCATCTACATTGACGTCGGCAATTACCATAAAGGCACTATCCGAAGGTGCGTATTGAAAATCGGCGTTTAAGATACCTTTCATCGGCGGAAGATAAGTGCTGAATCCACTTGATATTACGTCCAGGTTTATATGGTTTAACTCCGCATGAACTTCTTCCATTCCTTGATTCTCTGCTTTTGAGTGAATCCAGAGAGCAGCATTGTCATCCCCCGATAAACGAAGATTAGCACTGATATCTTTTTCGCTTTTTATTTCTATAAAATTATCTTTATTCAGCTTGAAAGGTCGGAAAGCGATAATCGGGTCTTCCGGGAACATGTGGAGTCTTAATCCTTGCGGTATTTTATGTGCTTCGAGCCCTAGTAACAAACCTAATTTACCTTTCCCGTCTTTATAAAACAGTTGTGCATCGGCATATTTGTACCTTACTTTTCCTTCTATACCAGCCGAGAAAGGTTCTTGTTTACGATATTTATTCTTTATCACTTCAGCATGATAAATAAGTTCTAACGAATCCTGGTGGATAGTGGCCTTTACGGTATCTATCAGGGTTGTGTCGCGCATTAACCCATATAAGCCGGCGTCCATCCGGAATCCGCTCTCTGGAGAGGTATAGGCATTTATGGCAAGCGATTTGAATTGCATATAATAAGCTTGCAGGTAATTATATATCGGATTATCTTGCCCTGCTTTAATTTCGAGGTGCATTTCGGGAAGCAATGGGCGTAGTAATGCCAAGTTTATTGAGGAATCTCGTTTTAACTGGATAGAAAGATCGTCGGACACTTTTATCAGTTTATCTTTTATTGTATGTATACAGGCATCTCCGGTTAAGATAATCCCTAAATCTCCTGCGTGGAACGAAACTTGTGTCGTGTCTTTATCGCTACGTGCTTTTAAGGTCAGCATTTTGGGCCTGTATTTCCCGTCAGGGTTAATAAGCTCCCAGTTTCCTAATGAAACATCCAGATTGTTATTTTCGTCCAGGTCGCTTTTTCCTTCTACAAAAAGTTGGAAGGAGGTTGCGAGCGGCTTTTGTATAAGATGAAGGCCGTATAAGTCCAGATTTCCTACGTCGGCTATCAGCATAGCCTTCACCTCATTTTTATGGAGTGAAGCATTTAGCGAAACGTCCATTTGGGCTAGCGGATATTTGCTGATCAGGTCAAACTTCAGCAGATTCTTTTCTAAATCTCCTTTTAATGTGACATCTGATATAGAGGATGTTCCGTATTTTATATCCGTGATTTTGCCATTCAACTTACTCCAGGTAGACGACAAAAACGGGTCTGTCCCTTTTCCTTCAGCCTGGATAGAAGCTGTCAGCCAGAGTAAAGAATCTTTGGGCATAAAATGAATAGGTTCTAAGCTGTCTACATTCAGATATGCTGCGTATGTTTGCCGGGTTGGATGATAACTGGCATTTAAGTCTACCTTGCCTGCTCCTTCGGTTAGTAGCATACGGGTACGGTATTCTCCGTTTCCCAGAGTGGCAATACCATTTAATTTGATATCTTTTGGTATATTAAATTGTTCGCGTTGCGCTTTTGGCAAAAGGTCGAGAATAAAATCCAGATTACCGGTTTGGGCTAATAACTTGATTTGCCCGGAACGCCGTATGTTGTCTGTAACAGATTCCATATCTCCGGTTGCCTGTATGCTGAAGGCTCCTTGCAGTTCTCCGGATAAGTCACGGAGATGTAACGAGGCAAGATTGCCTTCTGCTCTGGTTGTCAGAGTTAAAGGTTTGTTTGGGAAAGCCTTCTTGAAGTCGTCCGGTAATTGTCCTGCGGCAATCAATAAATCCTCTTTTCCAAGGCGGGTCGAGAAATCTACTTTCATCTTTCCTTCGGGCGTATTGCTAAGAGTACTCCACGGTATGTATGCTTGCAGTTTTATTTCAGAATAGGCTGTTTTCAATGCTAGCTCGGGCACATGTATAGCCACGCTGTCACTTTGGATTTTGCCGGCTAATTCCGTAATGGCAATTCCTGAACGTTCTTCCATTGTCAACTCTTTGAAAAGAGCGTTCATGTTTTTATCTTGATAGAGTATGGAATCGACTGCCAGATTCATGTTTACTAGCTCAATGTGTGAAGGGTCCAGTCCTTCGGATGGAGTATCGTAGCCATTATCGTAGTTCAAGCGTGAGCCGGATAAGCCGAAGCGTTTGGCACTATATCGCGTAGTGCCTAAATCAACAATGCCGTCTGTCAGATTTGCATTGTCTATATATGTTGCCAGACGCAGCGAGTCGCTCATCACCTGCAGACCGAAAGTCACTTTACTCAATTCTACTTTGTCAATATTAAATATCCAGTTTGCCGGAGCGGAAGCAGAATCTTTTTCTGATGTAGAGTCATTTAATAAGACGGTTATAGATGTATCAGATAGCTTAATTGCGTTTAAGCGGGCTTTTTCATCGGATAGATTTATCCGGTCGGCACGTACGTAAAGTTTGCCTAGAGCACCTTTTATTTCTACTCCCGGAATAAATGTTCCTGTATTAGCTGTTACGCCTCGTAGGTCGATAGCTTCTACAAGTACTTCTTTTTTCAATAAAGGCAACGGATGGATACTGACCATCAGGCTTTTTAGTGTAAGAAGCGTATCGTTAGGCACAGCAATAATCTCTACACCATGTACCGTAAGGTTGAGGGGGAATGAAAGACGTATCTTTTTTATTCCAATCCGCATGTCGGTGGCATTGCTAGCGTATTTCGTTGCTTGTTTTATTGCAAAATCCTGAAAAGGAGGTATGTATAATAGTATTGAAAGTAGCAGAACCAGTGCTACGGGTATCAGACATATAACTCCTATCCGTTTAATCCATCTCCTCATTTATAATTCCGGGTATATTGTTATATTCATAACGTTTAAACAATGAGTTTTGTTTGATGATTTATTAGCAAAAGTACAAATAAAGAATGTACCTTTGATATAAATAAATCATAGAATTATGGCAGATATGGAATCTCTTTGTCAGAAAGTGCAGGTTATAGCACGTGAGATGGGTTCTTTTCTTAAAAAAGAACGTGAAACTTTTGATTTTGATAAGGTGGAAGAAAAAAGTGCACATAATTACGTCTCATACGTAGACAAGCAGTCGGAGCGGATGCTTGTCGATAAATTATCTGCATTATTACCCGAAGCCGGTTTTCTTGCCGAAGAAGGAACAGGCAGTATGAATGATAGCGGCTATTATTGGGTAATTGATCCTTTGGATGGGACATCTAATTATATTCATGATATGGCTCCCTATTGTGTTAGTATTGCACTATGCGATAAGACTGGCGTTTTGTTGGGTGTTGTGTATGAAGTACACCGGGATGAATGTTTTTACGCTACAGCCGATAGTGCGGCATATTTAAACGGTAAAGAAATACATGTTTCGAAGGTTTCGGCCTTAACGGATGCTTTTATTGCTTTAGGATTTCCTTATAATTCGGATGCTTACCGTCCGGTGGCTTATCGTCTGATTAAGAATTTGTATGGTTTTGCCGGAGGAACGCGTTTGTTGGGTTCTGCCGCAGCCGAATTGTGCTATGTAGCAGCCGGCCGGTTTGATGCACGTATCGAAGCATATCTGGGATCATGGGATGTGGCAGCCGGAAGCCTTATTGTTCAACAGGCAGGAGGAAAAGTGACAGACTTTAATAATGGAAATAACTGGTTTTCCGGAGAGCAGGTAGTAGCGAGCAACGGAAGTCTTCATGATACAATATTAGCTCTTTTGTGATAGGGTTGTTTTTCTAATTTGTCAACAGTTTTTGCCAAATTGTATAAAAAGTTTTCCAAAATATTTTGTAATATGCTGTTTGCTTGATGATTAATTTATTTTAACTCGTCAAAAGTTTTCCTTTTTGGATAACATGTGTTGTATGTGTATACCTTTGTTGGGAAATAATACAATAAGATAAATACTATTCGACATGATTCAGACAGTTGTCAAAAGAGACGGACGTATTGTTGGCTTTAATGAAGAGAAGATAGCCACAGCCATACGAAAAGCCATGTTGCATACCGATATGGGGGAAGATATGCAATTGATACGGCAGATTACAGACCATATCTCTTTTAAGGGGAATTCGCAAATGACAGTGGAGGCTATTCAGGATGCTGTTGAGTTGGAACTGATGAATAGTAGCCGTAAAGATGTGGCGCAGAAATATATTGCGTACCGTAATCAGCGCAGTGTAGCGCGAAAGGCTAAAACGAGAGATATGTTTTTGGAAATTATTAATATTAAATCCAACGACATAACCCGCGAAAATGCCAATATGAATGCCGATACTCCTGCCGGCATGATGATGAAATTTTCCAGTGAAACAACCAAACCCTTTGTTGATGACTATTTATTGAGCGAAGATGTTAAAGATGCTGTTGCAAATAACTATCTTCATATTCATGATAAAGACTATTATCCTACAAAGAGTTTAACCTGCGTACAGCATCCGTTAGACCGTATTTTAAAGTATGGCTTTTCTGCCGGGCACGGCGAGTCCCGTCCGGCAAAACGTATCGAAACAGCCAGTATCTTAGGTTGCATTTCCTTGGAAACTGCCCAGAATGAAATGCACGGAGGGCAAGCTATTCCTGCTTTCGACTTCTATCTGGCTCCCTATGTACGTAATAGTTTTATTGAAGAAATAAAGAACTTGGAAGATTTAAACGGGGAAGACTATTCTCATTTATATAAAAAGAGTCTGGATGATTATATCAATCGTTCTTTAGATGGCCTGAAAGGAGAAGAGCGGATTGTGCAGCATGCCATAAATAAAACGGTCAGCCGTGTGCACCAATCCATGGAGGCTTTTATCCATAATATGAACACCATCCACTCCCGCGGTGGAAACCAGGTAGTATTCAGTTCCATTAATTATGGTACGGATACTTCAGCCGAAGGACGTTGTATCATCCGTGAAATACTTAGAAGTACATATCGCGGAGTAGGGAATGGAGAGACGGCCATCTTCCCGATTCAGATATGGAAAAAGAAACGTGGAGTCAGCTATTTGCCGGAAGACCGTAATTATGACCTTTTCCAATTGGCTTGCAAGGTAACGGCACGTCGTTTCTTTCCGAACTTTCTGAATCTGGATGCGACCTTTAACCGGAGTGAAGAATGGAGGGAAGATGACCCGCAGCGCTATGTGCACGAAGTGGCAACGATGGGATGCCGCACGCGCGTGTTTGAAAACCGATTCGGGCCGAAGACTTCGATCGGGCGTGGCAATATTTCATTCTCTACTATAAACATTGTCCGTCTGGCGATAGAATGTATGCCTATTGAAAACAAGGAGGAACGGATTGCCTGTTTCTTTGCCAGACTCGACAATATGTTGGAAGTAACAGCCCGCCAGTTGCACGAACGTATGGAGTTTCAGAAGACGGCTTATGCAAAACAGTTCCCGTTGCTTATGTCATCCCTTTGGTTGGGTAGCGAAAAGCTCGGGCCGCATGATACGATTGCTTCCGTGATCAACCAGGGAACACTGGGTATCGGTTTTATCGGCCTGGCAGAATGCCTGGTGGCATTGACCGGCAAACATCACGGTGAAGATGAGGCTTCACAGGAATTAGGACTGAAAATTGTAACGTATATGCGCGACCGGGTGAACGATTTCTCCGAACAGTATCAACATAATTATAGTGTGCTGGCTACTCCGGCAGAAGGTTTGTCCGGCCGGTTTACTCGTAAAGACCGGAAGAAATTCGGCTTGTTGCCGGGCATCACGGACCGCGACTATTATACTAATTCAAATCATATCCCAGTATATTATAAATGCAGCGCCCGCCATAAGGCCGAAGTCGAAGCTCCTTATCACGATCTGACGCGCGGAGGTCATATCTTCTACGTTGAAATGGATGGCGATGCAACCCACAACCCCGAAGTAATCATGCAGGTGGTAGATATGATGGATAAATATAATATCGGATATGGTTCGGTAAACCACAACCGCAACCGTTGTTTGGAATGTGGTTACGAAGATGCAGCTCCCGATCTGGAAGTATGCCCGAAGTGCGGCAGTAAACATCTTGATAAACTGCAACGCATTACCGGTTACCTGGTTGGTACAACCGACCGTTGGAATAGTGCAAAGCTGGCCGAGTTAAACGATAGAGTAATACATAATTGATATGTTGTCCATCATTGACGTTATAGAAGACACTACTGTAGACGGTCCGGGATTTCGTACGGCAATATATGCCGCCGGTTGTCCGAATGCCTGCCCGGGTTGCCATAATCCTGAATCGTGGGACATAAACAGAGGGCGTGCCATGTCTACGGATGAGTTGCTGGACAAAGTTATGTCCGATGATTTTGCCAATGTTACGTTTAGCGGCGGCGACCCGATGTTTCAGCCCGAAGGATTCACCGAACTGGCACGTGCCATAAAGACCCGGAGCGGTAAGAATATCTGGTGTTATACCGGATATAAGTTTGAGAATATATTGAACAATCCCCGGCAGGCAGCGATGTTGAATTACATCGACGTTCTGGTAGACGGAAAATACCAGCAGGCCTTGCGTGACGAGAACCTGCTGTTTCGGGGCAGTGCCAACCAGCGGCTTATCGATGTCAAAGCATCGTTAAAACGTAACAAAGTAGTTCCTTTTGAATACAATCCTTTTTTGTAAATATATCTGATAAAATAGTATGATACGGAAAGCTTGTGCCATTGATGCACAACAGATCAGCAGGATATATAATTATTATATTCTGAATACGGCCATTACTTTTGAGACAGAGCCTGTAGATGTTGCGGAAATGGAGAAACGTATTGAAGGCATCGTCACGAAGGGGTATCCTTATTTTGTGTATGAGGCTGACGGGAAAGTTGTCGGATATTGTTATCTGAACCAGTGGAAAGCCCGTAAGGCCTATAGCAAGAGTGCCGAGTTATCTGTTTATATAGATAAGGACTATAGACGGCAGGGAATAGGAAAAGCATTGCTTCGTCATGTGCTGGATAATGTCGATCCGGACGAAATCCATACTGTTATGGCATGTATCACTTTGCCGAACGAATCGAGCGTGAAGATACATGAAGCATTTGGTTTCCGGAAGGTCAGCCATTATAAAGAAGTAGGCTTTAAGTTCGGCCAATGGCAGGATGTGGGAGATTGGCAGTTGATATTTCATGCTTGATACCCTGCTCCGAAAGGAAACGGCTATTGCCTAAGTTTAGTTACCGTCCGCTGAAGCGCAATGTCATTAAGTTAAGCGGACGGCCTAAAGTATATTCTCTTTGTTGGCTTTAGCTTAAGTTCGGTTGCCGTCTACTTTAGTGGACGGATTAAGGGATGTACATTCCTGTTGGCTTTAGCCAAATTTCTTTCCGGTTGGGCTAAAGCCCTTGAAAGGGGATGGCTCTACTATCCGTCGGTTGAAACCGACGGCAATTGAAACCAGGCTAAAGCCATATTCTATCTACCAATCAGATATCCCGGACACAGCGAACAAAGTCGTTGCCGATCGTGTAGTTGTAATTGAAACCGCCATCGTTGAAGTCCAGCCTGCAGCGGCTACCGGCACTACCATTGTAGACCGAACTACTCCAGTAGTAGTTGCTGATGAACGCAGCGAAGCCGGATATGGACTCTAGTTTAGCCTTATTCTGATACATGGCGAACAACTCGATCTGAGTAGGAAGACGCCAACCACTACCGAGCTTAGTACATTCTGCCTTAGCTGCACCAGTACCGTAATAATAAGTACCCGAAGGCTGAGTCTTAGACACCTCGATGGAATACTCCTTACTGACTGTAAACGCAGAAGAACTACCGTTCCTATCAGAACCCGTTGTACCGGAAGAAGCGCCGCCATCGTAATTGAATGGAGGGTAAGCGGTGTTACTTCCTGTCCAAGTTTTATATGTATCGGCTACGGCCTGGTTGATAGTGACCTTATTTGGTGGCAAGTTATCCCGGACACAGCGGACATAGAGGTCGTAGCCCGCGTTGTTGTCACTGAAATTGCCATTGTTGAAGTACAATATGCAGCGTCCGAGGTCATCACCATTGTAGACCGAACTACTCCGATACCACTGGCTGAGGAATGCAGCGAAGCCAGATACGGATTCTAATGCCGCCTTATTCTGATACATAGCGAATAACTCTATTATTGTTGGAATACGCCAACCTGTACCTAATCCTTTACAATAATCAGTAGCAGGCTGATGAGTAGAAGCACTGCCACGCTCTGTTTTCTCAACCTCGAAAGAATAAGGCGTACTTATAGTAGCGGTAGAAGAAACGCCCATATAATCGGAACCCGTCGTACCGGAAGAAGCGCCACCATCGTAATTGAAAGGTGGATAATTAGTTAAATCACTTCCTGTCCAAGTTTTATATGTATTGGCCAACGGTTGATTAACCGATACCCACACAGAAGCCACGCTGTGCCATATCCGGGGATCGTCATTCTTATAATATAGGTTGCCACTACTATTCGTTACATAGTTTCTAATGAATTCGAGTGAATTGTTTACGTTTACTGTCAGCGTGTAGTTTGTGTGTCGGCGTAGCGAGAAGTCGCTTACATCGCTGCTTTTGCCTATAAAGACGTCGAAGTGGCATGTGTAGGCATCGTCTGTTGCGAGGGTTTTGCTTCCCGTCAGCGTTACCCTCGCAGCATCGGGTGCTTTCAGCCTGTTTCTTTCGGTGGCGTTAGTGGCCGAGTAGCCGGATTGTACATTCTCTCCTACATACCAGGTTGCGGTGTTTGTGTTTAGGGAGGTGGAGTTTTCTATGCCAACAGGGTTTGTGTTGTTTCCTGTTCCGTCGTAGTTGTTTTTTGTTCCGAAGCACTTTTTTCCTGCGTTTACGAGTTGGATTCCTGTGCGCGGTATGTTTCCTCCGCCTTGTGAGCTGTAGGGTATGGAGAAGGTCTGATTCACTACCGTTACTTT
>NZ_FNVS01000013.1 GCF_900108035.1 Parabacteroides chinchillae | reverse complement strand
GGTTCCGATGTTGGCTCTGCCGTTGAACGTTCCGTCGCTCTTAAAAAGGAGGGCGTAGACGTTCTTCAGCGTTGTTGGCGCTTTGGTCATCGGACCGGAAACAGCAATGCTGTCCGCATCACTCGATACCAGTTCGTAGCTGAAGCCTGCTTGCGCGGCTTCGCTGCCTGAACGGGCACGCCGGACACCGGCTACTGACTCCTGAATGGGCGCAATTGCCGTGGCAAGGGTCAGGCTAATTGTATGCCCTCCGCCACCCGGCCCCACCAGGTCACTGTCGTTACACGACGGCAGGGTGGCCAGTAACGCGAAGGCGCCGGTTAATACTGTAACAAGTTGTTTCTTCATATCTGTTTATTTTTATTCATATTACGTTTCTATTACTTTTGGCTTGACCCAAAAGTAACCAAAAGGTCAAGGCTGCACCGTCCGGGCTACTCCGGCAAAAGACTTCGCTGAACCAGCGGAACTCGCTACGCTCAAACAGCCGCTGGTTTTAACGCTGCGTCTTTTACCTGCGCTTAACGCCCGGCCGCTGATGCCGCAAACAAGAAAGCGCAGCTTTCTTTTGGGATGGCCGATACGGTCTGCTCTTGACGAGCTTGTTTTCAATATGTCTGTTTTCGGTTACCTCTCTCTGGTTACCTTTTTTCAGCTATCTCTCTTCGATATGGCTTTAGCCTAAGCTCTATTGCCGTCTGCTTCAGCTGACAGACTAAAGGAATATCTATCTTTAGTGGCTTTAGCCAAATTTCTTTCCGGAAATCTACTTTTAACAATCCTTCTCAATTGGGCTAAACCCCTGGAAAGAGGAGAATCTACTGCCTCCGTCGGTTGAAACCGACGGCAATTGAAACCGGGCTAAAGCCATATTTTATCTGCCAATCAGATATCCTGTGCCTATGCCTGCTTTTTGCTCTTGACGAGCTTGTTTTCAATATGTCTGTTTTCGGTTACCTCTCTCTGGTTACCTTTCTTCAGCTATCTCTCTTCGATATGGCTTTAGCCTAAGCTCTATTGCCGTCTGCTTCAGCTGACGGACTAAGGGAGGCTTTCTGTATCGGCTTTAGCCAAATTTCTTTCTGGAAAGCTCTTTTTAGCTATCTTCTCCAATTGGGCTAAAGCCCTGGAAAGAGGAGAATCTACTGCCTCCGTCGGTTGAAACCGACGGCAATTGAAACCGGGCTAAAGCCATATTTTATCTGCCAATCAGATATCCCGGACACAGCGAACATAGTAGTTGTAGCCCGTCGTGCCGCCCCAACTGAAACTGTCAATGGTGAAGAAGTACAGTACGCAGCGCCTGTCGGCGTTGCCACCGTAGACCGAACTACTCCAGTAGACATTGCTGATGAACGCAGCGCAGCCGGCGCTTTGCAATGTAGCTCTATTATCATACATTCCTTTTAACTCTATAATTGTAGGAACACGCCAACCTGTACCTAATCCTTTACAATAGTCAATAGCGACAACGTAACTGGATATAGTAGTACCACGCTCAGTCTTTTCAACCTCGATAGAATATTCCTTAGTTAAAGTACAACTAGAAGATACACCGTTCCTATCGGAACCCGTTGTACCGGAAGAAGCGCCACCATCATAATTGAATGGAGGATAAGTAGTAAGGTTAGACTCTTTATTCTTATAAACATCGGCCAAGGCCTGGTTGATAGTGAGTACCGGAGCTGTAAAGTCTATATCACTATTATCGCTGCCCGGGTCACCCGGTTTGATATTTATCTGTCCGCCGGCAAGCTGGGCTACTGTAAAGGTTTGCGTAAAGCCGGTAAAGCTGCCGGTACCTTTTACCGTTATGGTGGCGGTACGGGCGACACCCGTATTCTGGGCTACCGTATACGTAAAGCTCTTTGCACTGCCGGCCTGCGTATTGTCGCCGGTTTGAGAACCGTTTGCAATGGTACACCAGGAGGCGTTGCTGGTAGCCTGCCAGGGGATATTGGCGGTTACCGATACGGAGGTAGCAGCCTTTCCGTCTTTGGAAACACCCGTTACATTGCCGAACGAAGCCGGGAATACTACCCCGTACTGCGTAATTGTGTAACTCTTTTTATCGCTCTCGGTAGGAGTCACCGTGATTGTTGCTGTACGAGAACTGCCTGCAGTGGTATAATCCTTTAACGATATGGCAGGGTTAGCATTGTTGGTGCCCGAAGCCGTTCCTACTGTAGCAACAGAAGTGTTGCTCGAAGCCAATGTCCATGATGTGTTACTTGTGATTGCCAGAGCATGGCTGGAAGCCTGAGGGCCTGTTGTCATATTTGTTTTGTCTATATTCAGCCATGTGCCGGACAACTGGGCTACCGTAAAGGTTTTTGAAAAGCCGGTAAAGCTGCCGGTACCTTTTACCGTAACCGTAGCCGTACGCGATGTCCCTTCATTCTTAGCCACCGTATAGGTAAAATTCTGGTCACTGCCTGTCTGGGTGTTTGCGCCCGTATGTGTACTGCCCGTCTGGCTGCTGCCGTCGATGGTACACCAGGCGGCGTTGCTAGTAGCCTGCCAGGGGATATTGGCGGTTACCGGTACGGAGGTAGCAGCCTTTCCGTCTTTGGAAACATCCGTTACATTGCCGAACGAAGCCGGGAACACTACCCCGTACTGCGTAACAGTTGCCGTATTGGAACGTAGCGGCAGTTCGCCCACGGTAGTAAATGTAAGTGTAGACGAACGTTGGCCGGCAGTTGTATTGGCAACTACCGTAATGCTTTTGGAGGTCGTGCCGTTGCCCGAAGCCACGGTTACGGCAGAGCCTGCTACGGCGGCATTGGTGTTGCGGCCGGTCGTAGTAATGGTAAAAGCGCCGGTAGCGGGCTGCGGCCCTACGGTCTTAGTCTTGGGAGACGGGTCGGGCAAGGCTGCCGAGGCGGTAAACGAGGGCGCCGAGGCGGCATGGTATACCGTGCCCACCCCATTGGTAGAATAAACCGCATAGTAATAGGTCTGTCCGGCGGTCATAGCCGTCCAGTCCACCGTTTTGGCTCCCGGAGTAGCCGGAGAGGCAAAAGCCAGGCCGGCAGACGGGGTCGGCACAGCAGCAGACGGCGAGAGCGCACCCGGATTGCTCGTCCAGAGCTTTACGCCTGCCGTTGCAGGATAATCGTCCACAGCATTCAGGCGTTCCGGCAGCGTGCCCTGAAACTTAAGCTTGTTTACCTCGGTAGAGGTTACCGATGCAGCGGTAGGCGTGGCCGGATAGTTTTTCGTACGAAACGACTTCTCGGCCGAACTATATACATATCCTTGTGCGTTGGAGGCATAATGGTAATAATAATAATCGGTACCCGGCGTCAGCGGAGTAAGGGTTACGGCATTGCCCGAACCGGCCTGTCGCGTACCCTGTCCTTGTGCAGGTTGCAGGCCGGTTGTCAAAGCATATACAATCCCCCATGCCGTAGCATTGGCAACAGCGTTGCCCGAAGAGGCGGCACTGCGTCCGTCGGTTGCCGAAACGGGAGCCACCAGCGTGGTAAGTACCGGCGCCCCGTCCGCATTGGTGGAGAAAGAGGCCAGCTCGCCATACAATGTCTGGCCGCCACTAACGGCATAGGAACGGAAATAATATACCTTCTTGGCCGTAAGTCCGGTAAGCGAAGCCGTAAAACTGCCGCCCGACAGGTTGGCAGAAGCCAGCTTGGTTGCTCCCGAAGCACCTTCAAAAGAGGTTTCGGCCTTATAATAGAAACCGTATTCGGTAAGGTTCCCCTGATTGGAGAGGGTACCCCGAAGCGTAGCACCGGTAGAGGTGATACTTTGCACCAACGGGTCGGTATGCAGTTCGGGCATAAGCCCTGCTTCGGTCACACGGTTATCGCCCCCCGCCCCCTGCGAGATGGTACTGTTAAGGGTATAAACCGTATTGCGTTCGATATTGAAATCGGTTGTATTGTTGGCTCCCAGATAAAAGCTGTAGGTAAGCATGTGTGCAGGATTAGCCTTCTCTTTGGCCGTAAAAGCGATATATGTGCATTTGGCGGAAGGGGCGTTGGCGCCGTACTTGTCGGACGGGCGTGATATGCCCGGGGCGCTGCCCCGCTTATTGGCCGGCACATAGCGTACTACGGAAGTGGCCGGTTGGTCATCATTGTCGCCGTCGCAATCGGTCAGGGTAAACGATATGGAGCCAAACGGAGCCGATTCGTCCGGACAGGTATCCCCGGCAGGCTCTATCAGAGGCATCGACTGGGGCACGTTCATGATCTTTCCGCTGTTTGCATCCGCCAGATAGCCTTTCAATCCATAGCGAAAGTCCAGCTTCAGGCAGGCGGCTATGCGTTTGAGTTGTACCCGCACCACATCCTGGCTACCGCTTTGCTGTATCAGGCCGGATTCGGCACCGTCTACCGTAAGGCGTACCACATTTACGCCGGTAAGCGCTCCTGCCAGAGGTATGTCGTTGTCCGTAGGCGATGGGAATTTGGCGTACAGGTCATAAGTTGCCGTTTTGAGACCCGATTCGGTAGCAAAGGCGGCATCTCCCCCGCTGGTTGCAGTTTCGTTTACCACCAGCACATACACATTACAGCCTTCGCCCGCCACCAGTTTGGCGCTGATGGAGTTGCCGATGGTATAGTTATCGATATCCGTCTTTCCCGTATTCTGCAAAGTGCCTCCTTTGTATTGAAGTACAATAGCCCGTGCATAGGTAGGTTGGCTCGCCCGGGTAACGTCCGGCAAGCTGTCGGCCGGTGTTTGGGCCAGAGGAAATCCCCGGTCGTTGCTAAGGCTATCGGCCTCGCATCCGGCAACACCCACGCTTTTGGTATCTACCGGCGTAACGGTTTGCAAAGGGATCACCCCGGCGGGTATCTGCACGGATAAAATACTGCCGGAAGGTAGCACCGGCTCTTCGCCTTCTACCTCCGTTCCTGTACAGCCCCCTGCCAGCCATAGCAGCAGCAAGGCCAACACAGGCAGCGCTTGTAGTGATTGTCTTTTCATATCTTTACTGTTCTTTATTATCTTTATTGTTGTATGCACCGTACCGGCAGGGCAAGGTGAGAGTCCGTCACCTTACCGGGTGACACGCTGCCACCCGTACGCGTGGTAAACTCCAATGCGTACGCGTGGGAAGCATCCACGTTGCCGGATGTCCAGAGGGCTCCCGTTCCATAGTCGGAATAGCCTGATTGCGAGCGCCATCCGACAGCAAAGAACCAGGCATTGCAACCGTTTTGTATGTATAACGTTCCGGCATCGGTAGACCTGTCAAAATAAGAAAGTATGCCATAGTCCGCCAGGTCGTCAAAGGCGCCTTCGGGTGCTACTTTCCAGCCGGCCGGACAAGGGTCGGCTGCCGTTTTAGCCGTTGCCCATGCTCCACCGGCTGCGGCGGTTGTCTGGAATCCGGACGGGGTTATCTCCGTTCCGTTTATATCGTATACGGGCATTGCCGAAGTCTGGTTAATGCGCTGTGCCGCCGGCCAGGGTAGCGGGTAGCCCCACTGGTAAAGCATACCGAAGTGGAAAGAGGCGTCGAGCGCTACCTGCGCCTCATCGAGCAAAGTACCTGTAGCCTGGCTCCCCAGGTCGCGGTCCATGATGGCTTTGCCATCCCCTGCAACCGCCTTGTATTTGGCTCCGTAGGTTTGTACGCGCCCTCCGGCTACCACCTTCGAGGCATTTATTCCATTTACCGCGAATCCTTCCGGGCGGTAAGGGGTTACCCATATATGCCATCTCCACACGGTTGCTCCGCCCTTTGTACCCTCTATCACAGCATTAGCCGCCGATACTTCGGGGTTGATATGTGCCAGTACGGTCGTGTTGGCAGCATCATACATGAGGTCTATCCCCTTGGTCAGAGGGAGTTTGCCGGAAGCAGTTCCGTTGTCGCGCGTTTGCCACAACAGGGTTACGGCATCAATATCTTTCAGTGCGCCGAGCGCATCTTTGGGTTCGAACATCAGGGTCTGCCCCGGGCATGCCATCTGGCAGTTGGCTGCAGCTTGCACGGCAGGCGTTGCGAAGGTATATACCGGCCCGTAGGTTTCGCCCTGGCTGTTGGCCGCAAAAGAACGTATATAATAGGTAGTGCCCTGCTGCAATCCGGTAAGCTTGCCTTCATATTCCCCGGAGATAAAATTGCCTCCGGAGATGGCCGAAGTCACGTTTGTCCCTCCTTCTATCAGGCCGGCTTCGTTGCTCACCGTTGCCGAATAGACAAATCCGCGGCGGGTAGTGCTTCCGTCTACCGTCATCGACGAAACGGCTACCGCCTCACTACGTCCGGTCTGCCTGACCGACTTCACGGCATCCATCACCGGCACGGTATTGGGGTTGTTGTCTATCTCTCCGGCTTCGGCCAGTGCGGTGTAGGCTTGTCCGTACACCCGGATGCGGCTGTCGGAGGTATTTTTCCCACGGATGGTGATACTGATGTTGTAAGCCGAATTGCGTGCCAGGTTGTAGTCGGTTACCGAGTTGCCCCCTATGTAGTTGCGATAGACGGCGCCGTATGTATAATTGCCCACCGTATAGTCTCCTGTAATCTCGACGTAGGTAGCCGCATCGCCTTCGCCGGCTTGCACGGCATTCAGGTTGGCCGCCGTTTTGCCGGACGAGCTTGTCGCCGTACCGGTTCCGCGCCGGTTTTCGGGCATATACCAAAGTACGGAAACTTCTCCTGTCCCGTTCTTCGTAATGTCTCCGTAGTTGTCTATCGGGGTTATGCTTGTTTTTGCAGGAAACGGCGTCGCCGCAGAGGGTGCCAGCCAGGCGGCATCGGGCACGTGGTTCAGCCGTACGGACGATATTTTAAAGTTCTCGCCGTTGGGCAATACGGACTTAACCGTCAGGTTTACTTTAGCCAGCATACGTTCCATCTGTATGGTGGCCACAATGGGGCTTCCGCCGTCGGCATTGCTTTTTATCTCTCCGTCCCAATATCCTACCATGGGAATCGTACCATTGCTAAACAGGTCGGGCTCGTCGGTTATCGTCTGTTTAATAGCTTTAAAAGCCGACAGCGCCGATCCGTCGCCCAGTCCGTTAAGCGCTGTCCCCAAAGCAGAGGCGGCAGGGCAGTTTGCTACAAACACCAGTGTTTGCGAAGTGCCCGGCACCAGGTTGTTCAGGTTCTGGTCGGCCGGCGACAGGGTAGCGCCTTCGTAGGTATTCTTGCCTGCCAAAGTGGCGGCATCGCCCGTGCCGTTGTATTGTAATACCCAAAGATGGATTATCGTATTCTCGTCTACCCCGGTAGCAGCCGATGTGCGGGTAAGAGGAACCTTGCGGACTTCCGCACCGGGCTGTTCGTCAAGGCTGATAGCCGTAAGCCTGAGCGACAGGTTGCCTTGCGGCACCAACGTATCGAAACTGTCTGTGCAGGCAGAAAGCAGCAGCAAACACCCTGCCGCTATAGCCCAGCTTGTATATGTATGTTCAATTCTTTTCATCCTATATCTCTTTTAAAGCATTATACACCCATGTCATCACCGTATGTTATACCGGTCCATTGCCCTGCCAGTATTTCCTGTCCGCTTCCTCCCATGCTGCCGTCCCAGCCAAGCCGGTTCCAGTCCGTAACCACCAGCATAATATCTCCGCCTTCGCGGAGGTCTCTCACCCGTATCCGGAAATGGTAATATTTTCCGGGATCAAACATACGGTTCTCTATTTGTCCTTTGACAGTACAGTTTGTCATCCCCTTGCCGTCACCCAAGTCTATCTGCGTGTCGATGGCTATATTGAAGTCTCCCACCGGCCGTGGCAACACCACGCGGTCTTGCCTGTAACCCGTTTCGGGGGCGGATTGCGGTGCAAAAGCATCGAAGCGGAGGGTGTCCAGTCCGGCTACAGTCCGGAAGTTGCCTCCCGTATCATCCAGTTTAAAGGCAACCGGCCCGTGCGGCTGACTGTAGAGAACCATCTGCGAGGGCTGCCCCAAGGCCTGGTAGGTGGCATCGGCCGCCTTCTCTATCACAAACTCCAAACGGCTCGCCTTATGTGCCAGCGGGGTAAGCGTAACAACAGCCCCTTCGGACACAGACACCTTCGTCATACTGGCATGTATATCCTGCCCATGGGTAAATGCCACGGGCGTTACTCCCAATACCGGCAAGACGCTTTCGCCCGGCATCAGGGCGTAGAAGTGATAATTGCCGGCAGAGAGTTCCAGGTCTGAATCTCCGGAAACCACCGTCATTTGCCCGTCCGTTACGTCATACAGTTTCTGGCCTGCCGGCTGATCGGTCGTAATGCTTGCCCCCGCCGGATAAACCAGCAGGCGCAACCGTCCCGAAGCCACTATTTGTGCCGCACGGGTAGCCGTCCCTTCTTCTATGCGCAAGGGGGCAAAACGAACGGTATAACTTTGCCCGTCTGTTACGGGTTTCTTGCCCGGACCGGGTACAAAACCGTCCATTTGCGTACAAGCTCCCAGAATCGACAGCAACATAAAGCATACTATACAGATTCCTGCCAGCCAAAAGCGCAAGCCCGGCGATCTTTTCCGTCTATTATATTCATGTATTCCCTTCGTACACATTTTTTCCATCTCTCTTATTTAATTTGCATCAGTTACGCCGCCATCAATATTCTCCCAATCTTCCAGCTTCACGCCACGTATGCTCAGCCCTTTATCATTAAGCACCAACACAATCCGATGGGCGTAGCCGCCACCAAACCCGCCTTCGTCCGGCTTTACCGTCAAGTCGGTAAAAGTCCCGACCGAGGTTTCCACATCCGCCAGGTAAGAACCGGCCGGAGGCAAAAGGGCATATCCCACCGCATCCGGCGCCGCTTCGTTGTGTGAAGTAACCAGTACCGTTTTCGTTTCATCGTTCTTGTCTTTATAGAGCACGGACGGAAGTGCGGCAACTGTGGAAAACGACACTTGTTCCGCTCCTTCCCCTACCACCGGCTTTAATCGTACGGTAGCAGTAGCCGCAACGTTCTTCCAGGTTACCTTTGTGATACGGAAGTCGTTCAGCCCGGCCAAGTCTTTTGCCGTACGGATAGCCGCCAGTTGCACCTGCGAAAGCAGATGATTGAATTCCATCACTTTATCTTTAGTAGCATCCGTATTACCACAAATACGAAACCCGTCCCACCGGTTGCCTTTCAGCGGAGCTGCATACATCAGGTCGGAATTGCCGTCAAGCGTGTACACCGCCGTGCCGTCACCGGGCAGGATAGCTCCCTGCGGATTTAAGCCTGCCACATAAATATTATCACCCAGCGAAGGGTAGACAGGTGTTTCGCCCTCATAGGCAACTTCTCCGGCAACATCTACAGTTGCATTTTTCTGCCAACGCAACCCGCCGCTAAAATCTTCCCTGTCCGAACATACCAGTACCGGACCGAAAGCATCCCCTTCGTTCACCACTGCACGGGTAGTGCTGCCGGCACGAAGAGTAACGGGCACCGGCATCTCTTGCTCCGGAGTTTCCTCCTCCCGGCCGTCCATTTCACCGGCCGTACATCCAACCTGTATAAGCAGGCAGAACAGGCCAAACAGAATATATCCGTATCGTTTCATATCTTCTCTCTCTTTTATTTTGTATCCGGATGGAGAACCTTCAACCCCACCCGGCCTATATCAGATGCCTCCCGATGCAGGGAGTATGTACATTTTACAGATTATAATTCCGCTTCACCGGAATCGCCTTCAGCCCATTCGATTACAGAAGCCGAAACGTTCAACTGGATCTTGCTCTGGTCTGCGTATGCAGGAGCATTGAACTTCAAAGAGATCTTATGCTTCTTGCCCACTACAGATACCAGGTTGCTGGTTGCGTCTTTCTTGATCAATACGTTCGGGAATGTCTTATCCTCTCCGTTTACAGAAATTACCACATTCAGGCGTATTTCGGCAGAAGGAGCCACCATAACCGGATCGCAAACGCTTTTCAATTCATCAGTCAGCGCTTCGCTGCTTACATTCTGTACAGACAGGTTAGCCTTGTTTGTCCATGTGATGGCACCGGTTGCCACATTCATGCTTTTAGGCACCTGTGCATTAATAACTTCAATACTCTTGATAGTAACCGGGCCGGCAAATGCACCGCCTGTTGTAGGATTGTATGCTACGGTATCAGCCATGAAATAAAGCTGTGAAGTCTGGTGGCTGAATTCCAAAGAGGCATTTGCTGAAGCTGCTGCCTCTGCTGTTTTAAAGTCTACAGGTTTGGCAAACATCACGTCTTGCTGTCCGTCGGTAGAAGCAAACGTAACGGTTTGGTTATTCAACGTACCGCCTGCAGGATGAACGCCGGCAACATAAGCACGTAAGGTTGACTCGTTCCTATCACCCGGATAATACAATATCTTGGTAAGAGACACTGCCTGGGCTGTTGCATTTGCAGTAAACGTACCGGTAGTTTTATCATAAAGAGTAGACAATGTATCCGTATTTATAACACCATCAGCCTGAGTAGCCATAAAGCATAAGAAATCGGCTGTTACATTGTCATTCGTACTAATAGGAGTACGGGTGATAACAGAGCGGGTTGTCATACCATCTACACCGGTACCTATTTTCAATTCCATTCTATCGCCTTCGACCGGTACTTCGGGACCATCGAATTCGTTGTTGCTGCAACTTGTCATTGCAACGGCTGCCATAGCAACCATAATCATACTTTTGTTCATAACTTTATTATTTTAGTATTTGTCAAATGAAGGTTCTTGTTAATCCAAATCTACATTACCGGTATTACCCGTCTTCCAAGGAGCTACGACAGCCTTCACGTCAATCTGGCTTTCCGTAGTATTTATCTTACGTTTTACAGTAACCGTAACTAAAGAGGAATATCCTTTTGTAATACCCGTACCTCCTTCGGTTCCTTCAAATGCAACCGGAATATTGCTATAGGTTTTGGATACTCCCTTGATAGAGATGGTTATGTTGATATTCATGCTAGCCATAGGGCGAATCATAACCGGGCTACCCACGTCTATTCCGGCTTCGGTAGCGGCAGCGGAGGAATTAATACCCGGCAAGGCAAACTCGCCTTTATCCTGATACGTAATAACACTGTCTCCCAAAGTAATAGATTCCGGCAGACCTACATTAAGCAATGTTACACTCTGAACCGTAACCACAGAATCTGCGCTCATACCCTCTTCTTTCAGAATCTTGAAACGCACCTGGCCGGTCTGATGGTTGAAGGTGAAAAATTTCTCATTAGTTCCAGCAGCCTCTATTGTTCCTTTATCGATCGTAGAGGCATACAATACATCCTGCAAACCGTCTACAGAGGGAAAAGTAACTTTACCGTTTCCGCTGGACAAGGTACCTGCCGGCGCTACGCCTACCATATAGGCACGGATGTTAGAAGCTTTGTTATAATACAAAGGCACCGAAAAGCCTACAGACTGTGCAGTAGCAGATGCCGTAAACGTACCGCTGGATACGTTGGCCGCATCTGTTGCATAATTAGCAAACGTGCCGCCATCTCCCAACGTATTGGTGGTGATAGGCACAAGGGCATTCCATTCGGCAGCCGTAGGTTCAGGCGTTTCTTTGGCAATCAGGGCTATGGTTGCCGTAACAACATCGCCATTCGAGATTGCAGCTCTGGTATCTACCCCTGTTTTCAGCTCGATAGGCGTTTCGCCGGAAGCTAAAGGCGTTTCGTTTTCAAACTCATTATTATTGCAACCTGCCATCGTTACGAGGCAAATGGCTGCCAATACATACTTTTTCGTCATAACTAAATTGTTTTAATGTAAATTCTATTTCATCGGGATCATTTTATAAAATCATCGGGATGTTTTGCCGAAATCATCGGGATGTTTTTTACATCGTCCCATTGCCTGAACCACCGTCTTCCCATTCGGTTACGGTTGCCGTTGCCGTAATCTGTCCTTCGCCACGGAACTGAATCGTGATATCGAACTTCTTGCCGGCTGTAGATCCGGTATAATCCGTACCATCCGTTCCTTTCAGGTTAATCGCTACTTCCTTGCCATCAGTCGCCTTTGTAGAAGTATATACCTTTAACGTATATTCGTCTTTTACATCGCCACTGCCATCAACAGCATCCACCGGAGCAACCAACGCATAAGCAACCAGTTCCGGTGTAGTAGCAACGGAAACAGTCTTGCCGGTTAAAGCATCATCGGTATAAGTTATTTTACCATCGGCTTCCGTAGCCTGGAAAAACGGAATCGCAGTTGCAGAACCCGTATATGTGGCCGAAGGATCCGAAAAGGTTTGCGACACCGAATTTTTCGGAGACGCATTCAGCGCTTTATCCAGTTCTATTTTTGTAATATCACCCCAATCGGCAACTGTGGTAGCATTGCCCACCACTTTTACATGCAGCTTGGTAAGCAAGTGGCTAAAAGCAAAATTCAGCGCACCGTCTGCTTGCTGGCCGGACACCTCCGGTGCTAACATCAAGTCGGTTTTACCGTCTATAGTAGCCGTAGCAGATGCACCGGCGGCAATAGTCCATACACTCCCTGCAGGATAAAATCCGCGAAAATACAGGGTGGTAGTTCCATCTTTCCACTTTACACCGGAAGGGAAACCGTATTCGGTAGTTCCGTTATCTTCGAATGTGATGTCTCCTTTAGCTTCGGCACCGGCATTATCAGTATAGATAGTAGCATAGCTGTTCGATGATGCGGAACCGATGATATGAGCCGTCAGTTTATTCGTAGAACTGATAGTTCCGTCGAAAGGCGCTCTGGTATCTGCTGTAATTGTCTGCGCACCGAAACGAATCTCCTGTCCTTGCGACAACTCTACAGCCACGTTGTCGTCGTTATTGCAGCTTGCCAATACCAGTGAGGCAAAAGCTGCGAAAGCATAATACTTGTTCATTTTCATTTTTTATTCTTTATTTATTAATTAGCTTCAATGCCATCAAGATGGCTTTGTTTCTGTCCTGGTCATTGTGTTGTCCTTGCGGGCTTTGTTTCTGTCCTTGCGGGCCTGACCCGCAATCTCATCCTAAACATATTGTCTTGATGGCTTTAGCCTAAGCTCAATTGCCGTCTGCTTTAGCTGACGGATTGAGGGATGTTTGCTCTCTGTTGGCTTTAGCCAAATTCCTTTCTGATTGGGCTAAAGCCCTTGAAAGAAGGAAACTCTGCTTCCGTCGGTTAAAACCGACGGCAATTGAAACCAGGCTAAAGCCATTACCTGCAAGCTACCATCTCTACAAGCCTGTACCAGAAAGCTACCCTACAAATCTGTATCAAAAAGCCCTACAAGGCTGTATCAAAAAGCCACTCTACAATCCTGTACCGACTACGGTTTATCTGTTACCGATCCTGATCCTGTACCGCCGGTTATCCAAGGCTGAACAGAGGCTGTTAACTGGATTTGCTTTGCAGGATCGGCCGAAGCCAGGTTGAAAGTAAGGGTAACTTCATACGATTTACCTACTTTAAATTCGCTATCACCACCTGCAGGTATTACCTTTACATCGGTAAATGTTTTGGCAGAAGTAGAGACGTTCAACAGGAATTCAGATTGTCCGGGTTGCAACATAACCGGCACACCTACCTTGGCAGCTTCTGCGGTAGAAGCGGGAATCGTTACTTTTCCACCATGGACAGCTTCGTTAAACGCTACCAACGCAGCAGGCGTAGCCCAGCCTGAAACAAGGCCGTCTTCGATGTTCATACTTCCGGTTGTATTAGCGGAAGCAAACTGGATACCGGTTATCTGCAGGTTCTCGGTTCCGCTTACGCTTGCCATGTCTGCATGTTTGATTACCTTAAATGTAATTTGTGTCAGTTTGTGGGCGAAGTCCAAATTGGGAGGTGTGGTAGTTTCATTATTACCGATAGCCGGAACAGCACACATCAGGTCTTCTTGTCCGGTAAGCGTAAAATGAAACACAGGAGCTGCAGCGGTCGATACTTCAAGATAATTATCTCCGCTTGTTCCCGTTGCAGCATACGGGTGAAATGCCATAAACTTAACATAGTCCGTTTTCTGCGCCGGATAATAATAAGGAATAGGAAGCACAATGCCATTGTCTTCTTTCACACTTGCCGGTTTTACATTATCAAGGATAACGGCTGCCGTCCAATCCGCAATCGGGGTGGCGGCTGTTGTGTTGGTGGTTGTAATACCGAAAATACCTATACCGGCATCGTTCAGTCCGGTAACCGTATTAACAGGGGCTTTGGTTGATACCCCCGTGCCCAATAAAATGGGTGTCTTACCATTATCCAGCCCTGTAGTTTCATTTTCATTGCTACAGCCGGCCAAAACAATAACTGCTAAAGCAGCGACATACCATGTTTTCTTCATGTTTGTTCTTGTTTGAAGTTTTATACTAAAATTCACATATATTCTTATTGCACGGTTCCATTTCCTGTCCCGGACTGCCACGGAGTAACCGAAACTCCCAAAGAAATATCTCCGGTACCCGAAGTATCCGAGGGATGTAGTTGTACCGTGATAAGGTAAGCCGTACCCGGACGGCTCTTCTTATCCGCTTCATCAAAACAGACCGGCAGTCCTTTGTAAGCTTTCGTTTCGTTGCCGGAAAAAGTGAGTTCCACATCCAAAGTGAGTTCCGCACCCGGTTCTACCAGAACCGGCAAAGGCAACCGCCGGACTTCTTCCGATAAAACTATACCTTCATTCCTGGCAGGCTCCACATAGACAGGTAATCCGGCCTGATCGCCGTTAAACGACACTTCGGGCAACTTATCCGTAGCAGCTTCCGCCAATCGCAACGAAGCCTCTTCCCTACTTCCGTTGATGTACAAACTCTTTAACCGGATTTCCCCGTTTGCCGTATTTGTCAAGCGTATGTTGAATGCGCATTGCGTAAGCAAATGGTAGAAATAAAATGTTTTATCCGCTAAAGTAAAATTGTCGATAAAACTACCTTTCCGCTCCACTGTTGCCAGCAGATCGGTCTGACCGTCCAAACGATACACTGCCTGCCCTTCCGATAAGGGAGCCACCGGATAATAGCCCCGGAGATACAAATAGCTACGGTCTTCGGGATAGATATATTCCCCATCCAGACTGGTTTCGGGCGTTTGGGCTATAGCCTCCCAGGTCTCGGTATAGGCGGAAGGGGCATCTCCTTTGGCAAAGGCCACCCGCTGGCCGTCCAGGCTGCTGAGGCAGGCGCGCGTTTGCGGATATACTCCCACCTGCAGCGAAACCGTACGTTTATACCGGTCTGTATATTTGCTGCCGGAATCGTCCGAACAGGCTATACATCCCATATAAAGCGCTACTATTCCTATAAATATTTTTCCGTTCATTCCAAACCCTCCTTCCGATTATTTCCGGCCGATCCGGTACCGGTATGCCATCCCACCAACTGGAGGTGCAAGCCTTCGGGGCAGGAAGTATCTATCACTAATTCCAACTCGATGGTGGCTTCTACCGTACCGGAAGCGTCTCCCGATACGGCTTCATTAATAAGTTCGGTTATATCCAATTCATTCTTTAATCCGTTTCCATCAACCAGGGTGATATCCAGTACCAGCTTATTTTGTCCGGCAGACATCTCTCCGTCAATATCAGGTGTCAGGCCAAATACGGTTTGTTCGGAACGGAAATGCCCTCCATCCTGCTTGCTTAACGGAACAGGCACTGCCACCAAATCATTATATGATGCCTTCCCCGAAGGAATATGTACGGAAGGAGACACGCCGGTTAGCGTCCCTTCTATCGCAGAAACTTCTTCGCTTCCCTTGATCTTTACGTCCAGCAGAACCGAACAGACCAACTTCCGGGGATAAACCGTGTAGATTTTATCCAGAGAACCGTCTACCTGCACATCGGCTAGTCCCGTACCATAAAAGTTACCGGGAGGCAGGATAAGGACAGGTTCTCCGGCACGGGTTACAAGGGATACCGGCTCCCCGGAGGCAGAAAGGCTATGAGCATACGCCTGGTCATATCCTTTATCCGTTTGCAAATAGATATTTTCAAAATCGCTGTTTATCATCACCATCTTATAAGTTCCCGCAGGCAAAACACCTTCGTAACCGCTACCATCGCCTTCGCACACAACCGGAGTATCGCTACCGGAAGGATAAAAATAAAAGCGTGTTTTCGAAGAAAGTGCCTGCCCTTTCCAATCCAAGGAAATAAAAACTTTGCCTTTCCCCTTTGCCGAATACCGGTCTGTATCGCCATACGTACATGACGAAACAAAAACGAGAAGGCTCAGGCAGAGGGTTTGCAGCCATCTGCCATAGCTTATTTCCATTTGTGAAATCTCCCTGTTCATCTAGTTATCCTCCTTCTCTCCTTCTTTCTTTATTATTTACGAAAACCGCAACGAAAAAGAATATTTACCGATGCTCCCACTATCCAATTGCTTTGGGCAAAAGCGTCTTCATAATAATTTTTATTCTCTGCCGGAGAATACCGGTAAACCTTACCATCATAAACATTCCGGTATCCCACCGACAGCCGGCCTTCTACCAAAAGCCAGGTGCTATATAGCGGCAATGTATACCCCAGTGTAAAACCTGCCGAATAGAACCGTCCGGTTTTCCCATAGTTCTGGGGCTTGTTATCCCGAATATCAAAATCGCCATAGCTCGCACGGAAACCGACATTGAAGCCGCCGAACCTGTTATTATCCGAGAACCATAAACGGGGTTCCAAAGCAAATTCGGAAACACCCCACAGGTTATCTTTTCGGCCGTCGTACGAAGAATAAGCATATAAGAATGAAAATTCGGCCGAATAACGTTGCGCAAAACAATATTCTACAGCTCCATTATACATAAGAGCACCTGTGCCGTAGCCCGAAGCATTTTTGCCATCGACAGCCCATACAGGAACCAGTCCCATCCACGGCAGCAGATTCGTTTTTATACCTATATTAAATAGGCCGGCTCCGGAACACACCCCTGCAGAGGCCGGTTCGGGTAAGCGCTCAACTTCGGACAGAGGCTGCACTTCAGGTTCTACAGATCCGGTAAATTCTCCGGAAGTTTGTCCGGATTGCACCGGTACTTCGGCTAAAAATTCTCCGGCCGGTTCCTTTGTTTCCTCTTCAGGTTCAAAAGCATCTGTTACTTCCATATTATAATAATACAGATCGTAAAAAGGGAGTTGCCCATAACGGGATAAAGCCCCCGAAATATCCGGACGTGAACTGCTGAAAGAGAAAAAAATATCGCGGTTAGCCCCGGCCGGTACAGGTTTATTTATCAACCTCACCTGCACAACATCGGATGCCTGCCCGCTCCTGTTAATATAAAAGACAACTTTTTCATACGGAATATCAAGACGCTGTCTTAGCAACGAACGAATAATACCAGCCCTGAAAGCAGCACGGTTCAATAAATAATCATCCGTATCCCCGTCGCTTTCAATAAACGATTCTACCAGAAAGTAGTAATCCGAATTTGCCGAGGCAGTCGAAAAGGCAGCTGTTTCCTGTACAATCCGCTGCCACTCGTACGTATTATTCCGGTACCCTTCTTCATACAATTCTCCCCCGGGGCGAAAAACAAAACGATACACATTTTGTACTTCTTCCGACACTTTAGCGAATGCCCATCCGTTTCCCGAAAACAGAAAACAAACAGTAAAAAAGAATACCAACAATACAGATTTCGTCATTCCTCTTACTTTTTCATAATTTAGAATATCAAATCACCCATTTTTTTCAGTGGCAACTATCCTTCCATACAGATTTTTGTAAACCTCCATTACTTTATTTGACTGAGGCCCCTTAATTCCTCTTCGTATCGCATTATACACGGTCTTTTCACTAACTCCCGCAACTTCTGCAACCCTTCTTTTCCAATTCTTGGGCGGCAATACGGGAAGTTCTATTTCTTTAACTTTAACTGTAGCCATAGCGTTATACATGTTTTATCCTAATCCAAATTTTACTATATTTGGGGCGTTACCTGTAGAGGTAACAAATTAAGTTGTTAATGCAAATATATACAACATTCTGTAATAATCAACGGCTATCAAGAATTATTTTCAATTTTCTGTAAAAATAAAACTATGGCGAGCGAACTTACTATACGATTCAAAGAAGCGTATGACTATCTGTTATCCATGGGAGAAGTAACTGGATATAAAGATTTTGCTACTAAAATAGGCATTAGTACATCTATGATTACAGAGATTTTCAAAGGACGAAGTAACGTAGGGGCAACTGCATTACAAAATATTGTATTAATATTTAAAATAGACGGCAATTGGCTATTGGCCGGTATTGGCGAAATAACCCAAAATAATGCAGCTGAACAGTTAAATTCGCCGTCAGAGGCAAAAAAGGTATTGCTAAATACACAAAAAGACGAATCCATTTTGTATAAAATATATAAAGAAAAAGATGAAGAAGTAGGTAATCTGAAAGAATATATAGGACGGCTTAAAGCCTATATAGAATTTCTGGAAAATAAAAAACAGAAAGAAGAGATAGAATAATGAATTATGAACTATACGCATTGCCGGTAAGCCGTATATCCAAAAAGTTTTGTATTTTTGCGCCGTATTATACAAAATAATAGCGTAATGAATCTATTAGAACTGAGTGAACAGGAAATCATCAGACGTAACAGCATGGAGCAGTTGCGCCAAATGGGGATAGAACCTTATCCCGCAGCCGAGTATGTAACAAACGCTTTTTCAAAAGAAATAAAAGAATCCTTTAAAGATGATGCAGAACCCCGTGCGGTGACTATAGCGGGACGTATTATGAGCCGTCGCATCATGGGCAAGGCCTCTTTTATGGAGTTACAGGATTCTGAAGGCAGAATACAGGTTTATATCTCCCGTGACGACATTTGCCCCGGAGAAGACAAGGAACTTTACAATACGATATTTAAGAAATTACTGGATATAGGGGACTTTGTCGGCGTTAAAGGTTTCGTTTTCCGTACGCAAATGGGTGAAATATCCATTCATGCCCAGGAATTAACCGTATTATCCAAATCTCTCAGACCCCTGCCAATCGTTAAATACAAAGACGGTGTGGCATACGACGGATTCAATGACGCAGAAATGCGTTACCGCCAACGTTATGTCGACCTGGTGGTTAATGACGGTGTAAAAGACATTTTTGTAAAACGCACCAAGATATTCAATTCCATGCGTAACTTCTTTAATGAAAGAGGTTATCTGGAAGTAGACACTCCTGTGCTTCAAAGTATTCCGGGCGGAGCCAGTGCACGTCCGTTTATTACTCATCATAACGCATTGGATATTCCTTTATATCTGCGTATTGCCAACGAACTCTATCTGAAGCGACTGATAGTTGGCGGCTTTGAAGGTGTATACGAATTCAGCCGGAACTTCCGGAACGAAGGTATGGACCGTACACATAATCCGGAATTCACAGCTATGGAAATTTACGTTTCCTACAAAGATTACAACTGGATGATGAACTTCACCGAACAAATGCTCGAACGTATCTGTATGGACGTACTGGGCACAACCAAAGTAAAATACGGTGATAAAGAAATAGACTTCAAGGCTCCATACAAACGGATTTCAATGATTGATTCCATCAAAGAAAACACCGGTATAGATATTTCAGGGATGAACGAAGAGCAGCTTCGTGATGTATGCCGCCAGCTGGATGTTGAACAGGATGAAACAATGGGTAAAGGCAAACTGATCGATGAAATATTCGGAGCCAAATGCGAAGGTAACTACATACAACCTACTTTCATTACGGATTACCCTATTGAAATGTCTCCATTGACAAAGAAGCACCGTAGCAATCCGGAACTGACAGAACGTTTTGAACTGATGGTTTGCGGTAAAGAAATCGCCAATGCCTATTCAGAACTAAATGACCCGATAGATCAGCGCGAACGCTTTATGGAGCAACTTCGCCTGAGCGAAAAAGGAGATGATGAAGCCATGTTCATCGACCAGGACTTCCTCCGCGCACTGGAATACGGTATGCCTCCTACAAGTGGAATGGGTATAGGTATGGATCGTCTGGTAATGTACCTGACCGGACAAACGACTATTCAGGAAGTATTGTTCTTCCCGCAAATGCGCCCGGAAAAGACAGTTAAAAAAGATCCGGTGGAAAAATATGCTGCCCTCGGCATTAACGAAGCATGGGTTCCGGCTTTACAAAAGGCCGGTTATACAACGGTTGACACACTAAAAGATGTAAACCCGAACAAACTAAGGCAAGAACTTTGCGAAATGAACAAAAAGTATAAACTGGAATTGCAAAATCCGTCGGCCGAAGAGGTCGAATTATGGATTGCCAACGCAGCCAAATAAAAATAATACTATGAAATTGCCTGGAAAAATTGCAATAATGGGGGGCGGAAGCTGGGCTACCGCCTTAGCCAAAATTGTACTTTCTACCCAAGATAGTATTAACTGGTATATGCGCAGACCAGACCAAGTAGAAGAGTTTCTGCAACAAGGACATAACCCCAGTTATCTTTCTGCCGTAAAATTCGACACAGATAAAATCAAATTCTATACAGACATAAACGAAGTAATCAAAGAATCGGACACGCTGATCTTTGCAACTCCTTCACCTTTCCTCAAGCAGCATTTGATGAAAGTAACCACTCCAATGACAGACAAATTCATCATTTCTGCCATCAAAGGAATCGTTCCGGATGAAAACCTGCTGGTTGCCGATTACTTTGCAGAATATTATAATGTCCCGATTGAGAATATTGCTGTTATCGGCGGTCCGTGCCATGCAGAAGAAATTGCACTTGAGCGGTTATCATATATCACCCTTGCATGTTCAAATATAGAGCATGCAAAAGCTGTTGCGCCCGTATTCAAAAATACGTATCTGAACAACTCGTGTTGTAAAGATGTTACAGGTATCGAATACGCTTCAGTTCTGAAAAACGTATATGCTATCGTTGCAGGCGTCTGCCACGGCATGAAGTACGGCGATAATTTTATAGCCGTTTTCATTTGCAACGCTATCGAGGAGATGAGAAACTTCCTGAATGCCGTACACGGACTGGAACGCGATATAACAGACTCCGTATATCTCGGAGATTTACTGGTTACGGCATATTCCCGTTTTAGTCGTAACAGGACATTCGGAACAATGATCGGAAAAGGATATTCCGTTAAAACTGCCCAACTGGAGATGGAGATGATTGCTGAAGGTTATTACGGAACGAAATGTATTTATGAAATTAATGAAAAATACAAGGTAAACATGCCGATTCTGGATGCCTTACACGATATCTTGTATAAAAAGAAATCGCCGACAACAGTAATCAGGCAATTAACTGAAACATTCAAATAATAACAAATAAAGGCAGATTACAAGTTTGCCCTTTAAGACCGATATAAGTTATGAAAAACATCAGTTTAAACATTGACAAAGCACTAGGCTTTGTATCAAAAGAGCAGATATACGCTCAGGAAGCAAAGGCAAACGAATGCATTGCTACATTGCACAATGGTAACGGAGCCGGTAACGACTTCCTTGGTTGGTTACATCTCCCCTCTTCTATCACAGAAGCAGAGTTGGCTGATATTGAAAACACAGCAAACATTCTCCGTTCAAAATGCGAAGTAGTTGTTGCCGTAGGTATCGGTGGTAGTTATTTAGGAACAAAAGCTGTTGTAGAAGCTCTGAATAATAGCTTCGACTGGTTACAGGCAGACCGTAAAAATCCGGTTATACTTTATGCCGGACACAATATCGGAGAAGATTATCTGTATGAGCTTTGTGAGATTTTGAAAGACAAACAATTCGGTATCATCAATATTTCCAAGTCTGGAACAACGACTGAGCCGGCTCTGGCTTTCCGTATGTTAAAGAAAATGCTGGAAGATGCCGTTGGCAAAGAAGAAGCCAAACATCGTATTGTTGCAATAACAGATGCAAAAAAAGGTGCGCTTCGCACTTTGGCAGACCAGGAAGGTTACAAAACATTCATCATCCCTGATAATGTAGGCGGACGTTTCTCCGTTCTTACTCCTGTAGGTTTATTGCCTATAGCAGTTGCCGGTATCAATATCCGCGAACTGGTGAAGGGAGCTGTAGACATGGAAAAGAATACCGATATAAGTATACCTTTTGCACAAAACCTTGCAGCTATCTATGCAGCTACACGGAACGAATTATATAAGAGTGGAAAAAAGGTTGAAATCCTGGCAAACTTCCATCCGAAACTCCATTACATCGGTGAATGGTGGAAACAGCTTTACGGCGAAAGTGAAGGTAAAAACGGAAAAGGTATTTTCCCTGCTTCCGTAGACTTTACTACCGACCTTCACTCCATGGGACAATGGATTCAAGAGGGCGAACGCATAATCTTTGAAACTGTTATTTCCATCGAAAATCCGGATCACAAAGTAATTATACCGACTGACAAAGAGAATTTGGACGGTTTAAACTTTCTTGCAGGCAAACGCGTAGACGAAGTAAACAAGATGGCAGAACTGGGTACCCAGCTAGCTCACGTGGATGGTGGAGTTCCAAACCTGAAAATCACATTGCCGGAAGTAAGCGCCTATTACATAGGACAGCTGTTCTATTTCTTCGAAAAAGCTTGCGGTATCAGCGGTTACATGCTGGGTGTCAATCCTTTTGACCAACCGGGAGTTGAAGCCTACAAAAAGAACATGTTTGCCCTACTGAACAAACCGGGTTATGAAAAAGAAAGTGAAGCTATAAAAGCAAAACTATAAGCCAAAGATGATAGCTGACAATTCTTGTCGCTAAAACATAAAAAGAAGGTGTATCAAACGCTATTACCGGACGCAGATGACGCAGAACACACGGAAGAACGCAGACTGATTTTTATTATCAATATGGTCTGCGTTCCTTAATTCCGACTTTTGACACACCTTCTTTTTATTTATTATTTATCAGCCGTATTTACATTCTGTATCTTAAACCGGCAACGACCGCTCCCATATGCCCGAAGCCCGCTTCAACAAAACCTGCAAACTGGCGCCCCAGTTCCCAACCAATAGGTGAAGCCCGGTACATAAAGAAAGGTGTTACTTTTGTTTTTTCCGTAGCTTGGTGCTCTTGTTCATCATAAAAAGAGACTTTCGTAGTAGCCAAAGAAATTCCCACATTTACTCTTGAATATAAAGTTACAAAATCACGATTGAACCAATTATATTTAAAGGAAGGAGCAATCGTATGAAATGATATGAATCAAAGATAGTGGTTTCTACATAATCAACAACAGTTATTAAACAATATTTCTGTGCTAAAACGTTCTAAATATTGTACTTTTGCCTCACTGTAAACATATAATCAAAAAAATGATCCAAGAGGCAATTACACAATATCTGCAAAAAAACAAACAGGAAGTTATCTTACCAAAAGCTGTTCTATTTGACATGGACGGAGTTTTATACGATTCCATGCGTTTCCATGCCCGTGCATGGCACGAAGTAGCAACCAAACACCATCTTCTTTCCAGTCCTGATGATTTTTATATGTTTGAAGGGCAAACAGGCAATAGTACTATAAACGCACTTTACCAGCGCACTTTCCAGCGGGATGCAACCGAAGAAGAAAAACAGACGATATATAGACAAAAATCTTCTTTGTTTAACAAGTATAACGATGGGGAGCCAATGCCTGGTGCGGCCGATGTATTAAAACAAGCCCGTACATCCGGATTACAAACCTTAGTAGTTACCGGCTCCGGACAACACAGTCTGCTTAATAAGTTAAACCATACTTATCCGGGGTGCTTCACTCGCGAAAAGATGGTAACTGCATTTGATGTCAAGTATGGGAAACCTCATCCGGAACCATATCTGATGGGATTACAAAAAGCCGGCGTAAAAGCTAACGAAGCATTTGTTATAGAGAATGCACCTATGGGAATAAAAGCAGCCGTAGCTGCCGGTATCTTTACGATTGCCGTAAACACGGGGCCTCTGCCTGATTCCGTTTTGCTGGACGAAGGAGCAAACCTATTATACCCCGACATGAAAAGCCTGGCAGATGACTGGAAAAACATAATGGATATATGTTCCGCCACAAAATAAAAAAGGTCTCAAAAGTTATTACCGAACGCAGATGAAGCAGAATGCGCAGATTTACGTTCGGTAATGGCTTTTGAGACCAGTTCTTTATTGTTTTACTGTAAATTAATTATTTCACATAATCCGCTGCATTCAGGAAGTCATAACTTTGCTGACAGCTGCCTACAGGATCATTGTTTGTATATTGTTCTATTTCCACATACCAGTCTTTGATATTATTTGCATACATTTGGTCAAAGATTGGCTTGAAGTCCATCTTTCCGCTGGCACCGATCTCTTTATCATCTTTAATATGAAGTGCTTTAAACTGGCTTGGACGTGCTTTCAGATAAGCCACAGGATCACTACCGGCTTCTTTGCACCAATATACATCCAATTCAAAAAATACATGATTCGGACTAACATTATCCAACAAAAAGTCATAAATCAACTGGTCATTGATTTTACGGAATTCAAAACTGTGATTATGGTAACCAAATCCGATGCTGGCAGCTGCCGTCTTAAATCCGACAGTGTTAAAATAGTCGCAATACATCTTTAGGTCATCTAGCGTAGTCTGGTCATTGACAGGCATCCAAGGCTGAATCATATACTTTACGCCCAATTCATTGTGGGCTTCGATAGCACGGTCCCACCAAGCCATCACTTCGGTTTCTTTTTCTTTGGTATATTCCTGTCCTAAATGTGCACTCGTACACTTCATACCCAGGTCTTCCACCATTTTTTTGAACTCTGCAGGAGCCAGTCCATAAATTTTACCGTTATCATAACCGGCTGTTTCCAGATTCTTATACCCGATTTTAGAAGCGGTTTCGAGTACAGACCGTATACCCGACTCCTTTACCATTTCACGTAAAGAATACAACTGAAGACCTACATTTTTAGCAGATTCGTTTGCAACGCTTTTATTAACGCAGGAAGATAAGAACTGAGGTACAACCAAACCTCCGGCAAGCATTATGGATGCCTGTCTCAAAAAATCACGTCTGTTTTGCATAGTAAATAATTAAGTTTGCTTGAGAATTTTAGCAAATGTAGAAAAAATGCTGATTCTATACAAGTTAGCGCTTCATTTTCATATATTTATACTGGCGAATGATAAGTTTACGGCTACGAATGATCTGGTAACGATAGATAATACAAGCCGTAATAAAATAAAAACCAGCCTGAATCCATAACGTTTTATACTCGGCCGCCACCTCACTAAGGGTCGCTCCCATTGTATTTATCCGTATAAAACCCTGTATACCGGGAGTAGACGGGAATAAATATCCCAAAGCTTTCCAAAAAGGCGGGATAGCTTCCTTTGGCCAGGAAACACCGGAGATAAACAACAATATAACAGAAGTAAAAACAAAAACCATCATGGGCGATTCGCGAGACGTCATAAAACCGGACAACATCATTGAAAAGAAAATACAAGCAAACAAATAGGGCAATAAGAACAACAGTACCGTCCATGCCTCACCAACCTGTGGCAACCCGAAGAGTTTCGGAACAACAGCCAAAACCCAGATACAGACAATTACATACAACAAAATATAGGTAAGCGATTTACCCAACACGATACGTAGCGTACCATTGAAGTGGCGGCTCACAGGAACCAGACAATGAAAACGATTTCTCTCACGTGCTGTTCCGCCTAACATACCAATGCCTAATATTAATGTCTGCTGGATAACCAAAATCAAAATAGCCGGTACGAGGAAACTGGCAAAGCCATTCTGTGTATTATACAACGCTATAGATTCATAAGGAATGGGATTAACAGTAATCTCCTGCAGCTTATCCGTAGAAGCCGGATTATTATGCGCTCTCAACTCCGCTCCCATATCCAACGACACTTCCATCGAAGCCAGCAAAAAAGCTTTATAAAAAAGCAAACTGCTCATATCACAATAAAGAGCAACTTCCGTCTGATTTCCCTTATGTACTTCTTTACTGAAATCGGAAGGAAAGTAAAGGATACCATATGCTTTCTTCTCATCCATCATTTTCCTGGCAGCTTCCATATCGGGACAGATACTAACAACCTGCACATCCGGAGTGGCATTGACACGACGGATAAATTCGCGGCTCAGATGAGAATCGGACTGATCTACCACAACCAGTTTTGCCTCATGAACCACTTCATTATTATAAATAAAAGAATACAACAAAGGATAAATGAAAGGCACCAGGAAGAAGAAAATCATCACACCGGGGTCTTTGAATACATTCTTCAGTTCATCCTTCCAGATATAACATGTATCCAGAATGCCTTCCTTGATAATATATCGTAAACGATGCTCTTTTTTCATATCTCTTACGGAATATATTTAAAGTAAAGCAAGGCTCCTTTTAAATTCTTTCCTATCAGAAACGGAAGTATAAGAAAACCAAGCAACCACAAATATTGATCGATCGTATAATACAAATCCCGGCCATTTAAAGCCTGATCTACATAAATCAGAAAGTAATGACGCAAAGGAAACAGATTGCTCAATGCCTGCAATGTTGGGTCCATTCCCAATACAGGAAACGAAAAACCTACAATAGAGAAAGCGATCATACCGAACAAACTAGCAAAACTAAGTCCCAGTCGTAATGTAGGTAATACACCAATCATAAAGATCCCCATCGCCTGTGATGCCAGAACCAACAAAAACAGAGCTGCCAGCATAGGCGTCCAACCACTATGCAAAGGGAAAGCATTGAAACCATATAAAACAGCACAACACATAAAACCAGTCAATGTAAATATCAGTGTATGCGGCAGCAGTTTCCCTATCAAACTTACAGTAAGCGAACCATTCCCCATTTCCAGCCATTTTCGGGATGTAGCATATTTAATCTCTGTCCCGATACTAAATACGGTAACAAGGAATATCATCAACTGCAATATGCCCGGCAATAACGTATTATTAAGATATACAGAATAGTTAAGCCACGGATTACCAATCGGGTGCGTATCTATCACTATAGGTTGTAATTGTCCCATAATCCGGGCTTCAGTATATCCTTTAGCCTTTCCCATTTGCAGCCCTACAGACGCACCGGCCAACACGGACATTGTCTTCATGTCGCGAAACAATAAAGAAGCAGCTATCAGATAAGTGCCATTTGTATAAAATGACAACTTTGGTTGTTTACCTGTTGTAGCCTTTACTGCAAAATCTTCAGGTATATAAAAGATACCATATATATTCCCTTTCTGCATTTCCCTGCGGGCTTCGGAAAAAGATTGCGTGCGCATTACCACCTTCGTCTGTTCAAAAGCATCTAACTGACGGATAAGATTACGTGATGTAGCCGATCCGTCCATATCTACTACTGCGACAGGCATATCAGTAGGCAAACCATCTTTCATCAGTGACAGAAAAAATACAATGCAAAGCACAGGTGCAACCAGCATGCAGAAGATATAAATCGGCTTTTCAACCAGCCGGTGCATTTCCCGCGCCGCTACGTTACGAATACTATGTAAACACTGCTTTATAGTCATAGTCAGGTTACTTCGATTTCTTTTTCAGGATAACAGACATACCGGGACGAAGGTCGGCCACTGGCTGCGCAGGACGGGCACGAACCTCAAATGTTTTAAAGTCATATTGACCGTTCGTCTTCGTTGCTTTCCAAGCGGCATACGAACCCATATCCTTCATGTAATATACTTTCAATGTTACAGGCTGATTATCGAAAGCAGGAATAAAAGCCTGCAATTCGGAACCCACTTTTATATCCTTCAACAAATCTTCGCGGATACTGAACGTAACCCACATATCATTCAAATCGGTAATATTCATAATAGGTGCTCCGGTTCCTACCAACTCTCCTACTTCAGGAAAACGTTCGGAGACTTCACCGTCTATCGGAGATACCAAAGCCGATTCATTCAGATAAGATTCCACTTCGGCAACAGCTCCGCCGGCCTGCTGAACCAATGCCGCAGCCGCTGCTTTATCTTCCTTACGGGCACCTTCTTTTGCCATTTCATATTGCGAACGGGCCGCCTTCTCGGTAGCAACCATCGCTTTATAGTTTGCTTCCACCTCATCCCGTTTCTGCGCAGACATCACACCTTTATCATACAGGTTCTGAATACGGTCGTACGACTTTTTGGCAATCTCTAAACCGGCCTGCGCTTTTTGCCACAACTCATATGCACCCGTCACTTCCTGCGAACGAGCTCCATGTTGCGCTTTTGCACTCTGGGCTTCAGCAGCCTGACGAACGGCTTCTGCCTGTTGCAACTTAGCTTCAACCTCCGGTGTATGCAAGAAAACCAATGTATCGCCAGCCTTTACCCTGTCTCCTTCTCCAAAGCGATAAGAGTCAATACGTCCCGGAACTTTTCCGGAAATACGCACCTGCGTGGCTTCTGCCTGTCCCATAATAATATCATCGGGAGGCGTAAGTAAAAAGAATCCGGCCAAAGCAACCAAACCAACTACTACCAACACGGCAATGAATGCCAGCATCATGTTACTGATCGTAAACTTCTTATCTTCGTTCATCTCTGTATATCGTTTTATATTGTTATTATTCTATTCGTTTGAAGAAAGTTTACCCAATGCTTTATCCAGATAAACCTTAGTCAGCTTTACATCAATTTGTGCATCAATCAATTCGGAACGGGCAGACACCCAAGCCGTCTGAGCTTCCATCAAGTTAAGAGCAGGGATAACACCTTCTTCGAAGCCATAGTTGGCATGGCGAAGATTTTCATCAGCTTTTTCCATATTGCGTGAAGAAGCTATCAACTTTTTGCCTGCCTCATTTACCTTGTAAACAGACTGATTTACCTGCAATTCTACTTTCTCACGGGCATTTTCCAACTCTAATGCTTTAATATGGGTTTCAGCCCGGGCCGAATTACGTTTGTAAGTACCTTCCCACCAACCAGACAATGGAACCTTTACCATCACCCCTACATTGAACATCCCGGAAAACTCGTTTTTAAAGCCATTATGCAGGTTCGGATTCGTTACAAAATAGTTCGCGGACAAAGCTACGCTAGGCAGCATTTCGGAAAGTACTATCCTTTCCTTCTTCTGGTATATCTTCTTTGCCAGATCAAGGCTTTTCAGTTCAAAGCGATTCATAAAAGCCTCGTTTACATCGGCCGAAGCATCCGGAACAGTAACAGGAAAATCTTCTATATTTTCATCTGCCAGTATTAAAGCCTGCTCTAATGGCAAACCACAAATCTGGGCTAAAAGCATACGCGACAGAGCCAAGCCGTTTTCCACTTTTGTCTGTGCCATTTCCGCCTCATTAAGTTTTACTTTTACAGACAAACCGTCGGCCTCCGTTGCCACACCCTCTGTTATCATAGCAGTGACATCACTATCCATCTTGCGAAGAAGTTGCACATAAGCATCTGCCAGTTTCTTCTTATTTACCAAAGAAATAACCTGCCAGTACGTTTCGTCGGTTTTATAGATTGTTTCCTGCAATTGCAAGTCGTTCATGGAAAGTGCCAGTTGTCTGGCATATTGGGCTATCTGATTGTAAGATACAATCTTCCCTCCCATAAATACGGGTTGTACCAACGATACGCTTCCGACCCATACATTCTGTATGTCAAGATGCTGAAGATCGTTTACACCTCCTACCACTTTATCCACGATAGGCAAATGAGCCAGTTCTCCCAACGAAGAACCGATGGCAGATTGCAAAGCCCCCATATCCAACAGATTCAAATCTTTTTGATTCCACATATAGGCTCCCATTGCCGAAAGCTGTGGAAAATACTTGGTAAGAGCGGCTTTCTTTTCATTATCCGCCATCTTGATTTTCTCGCCGGAAATACGCAGTTCCTTATTGTTACGAATAGCTAAGTTACGACATTCTTCCAAAGTCAGCACTTGTTGGGAATAGGCTTGGCCAAGCGTCATCAATAGTACCAATAATACAATGATTCGTTTCATCTTCGTTCCGTTTTTCATTCTAACACCCTAATAAGGACAAATATATGAATATCCGGCACAAAAGTACAGGTTTGAATTAAATATAAAATTGAATTAATTCAACAAAAGATACGTTTTTTCAGCTTACAGTACCACGTATTGCTAACCCCCATATATTGGGCTATATATTTATCGGGCACACGGTTAATGATCCATTTATAATGATTATAGAGATACTTTATAAATTCCTCGGCCGTACAAGACTGCCGCACTGCAAACATAGAATAAAGTTTGGCAATAATAGTTAGCATCACATTCTGGTAATAAGAGGCAAACAAGGGATAACGCAACGACATTTCCTCTATCTGCACACGTGAGAAACAAAGCAATTCACCATCTTCGATAGCTTTTATCTCAAAATCGGAAGGAGCCTGGGTGAAATAACCTATAGCGGAAAGAAAAGGAAATTCGCTGTCGGCAGCAAATCCGGTAACCGCCTCTTCCCCTTTTTCACTTATATATAGATTAATAAATAAGCCTTTGTTGATAAAATATGCATCCTGACATAATTCGCCGGTACGAAGAAGGTAGTCGCCTTTTTTTACATTCAGCACTTTAGCCCGGTCTTCCAACTCCTTCACAAAAGCCTTATCCCCTGCCAGAGCTTCGGGTATATCGGCTAACAACCTTGCAAAGGATGCATCGGTTTCCATAAATCAGTCTTTTAGTTCAAAACTTCGGCGTCCTATCAAATTACCGTCTGCAAAAATATCGGCACGGTAAGTACCCGGAGAAAGAAATTCTTCAATATCCCAATACATTGTAACTGCTACTTCTTCACCCTCATATTCAATCAGCTTTTTCATAGAATAGTTGATGTCTTTTCCCTCAAAAGCAAATACATTTCCGCGGCTCTTTACCAATATATCGTCATCCGGTTTCATAATACGTACATACAGAACCTTCTCTCCCACCGGAGCTGTGATATTCTTCGCAATCTTAAAGTTGACAACAAACTGCTGCATCTTACTTATTTTCTTTGCTAATTTCCCGCGCGAATTCACAGGAGTTACGCTAATATCCGTAGCATCCAGACGGCTGGCCAGAGTAACACGTTCGGTTAGTTTTTCTTTTTCTTTCTTCAAGTTAGCAGCAGTAGAAGTAGCTTGCTGAAACTTCTTCACAACCTCTTTATTTTCTTCTTTCAGCTGGGTATTTTCTTTATGCAGCGAATCGATCTGTGCCACATAGTTTCGCATAATCTTACGTAACGTTTCCAATTCTTTCTTAAGACGCGATATTTCCTTGGCATTAGTAGCCTTAACAGTGCGTAGCTCTTCCAAAAGACGTTGTACCTTTGCCTGCTCTGTCGATAACAAAGCAACCAGCGAGTCATTGTTTACACTGAATTTATATCCTTCATAGGTCATCGACAACTCATTATACTCGTCTTCAAGAGACTCTTTCTCAAGATCGAATGTCTGCACCAACCCTTCCATTTGTTGCTTCTGGTGAAAAATATAATATCCGGCACCAGCTAAGATAAGAACCAACACAATTACTGCAACAATAAGCAGCGAAAATTTATTTATCTCTTTCGTTTCTCTCTTTTCAGTATCCATACACACATGTATAAATGAACGTGCAAAAGTAGTATTTAATAAGATGTCTATAAAATGATCCGGCAAGGTTTTACATATTTTAATATTATATTAACAAACGTATTTTGCAGCGTTAAAAACAGCAACTTGCATTAAAGCACACCAATGAGGCAAACCGGACAAAAAATGGACTCATAGTTATGATTTTGGAAAGTCATAATTATGAGTCTGTAAAACGATAAGGATGAAAATATTTCGGTTGACTACCCTTTCCTGCCTGATTGCCTATCTTATTCAATTTAGTTGCCTACCTAAAAAGTACGGAATAAAAGTCTCGACAAAGGGTCGTTTAAAGGGTCACTTTGTTATCTCCTGTCACCTTCTTCGAGGGGTGTTTCAAAATCTGAGAAATAGTCTTCAATTATTCTACAAAAGCATGCAACATATTACTACATAGGATATTACAATACAAAACCACTATTTTAAAAACTTAAAAACAAACCGGATCGAATTTCATTTTAACACTTCCGCGAACACTTTCCCTAAATGGCTTTAGCCTGGTTTCAATTGCCGTCGGTTGAAACCGACGGATAGTAGAGCCATCCTCTTTCAAGGGCTTTAGCCCAATTGGAGAAGATAGCTAAAAAGAGCTTTCCAGAAAGAAATTTGGCTAAAGCCGATACAGAAAGCCTCCCTTAGTCCGTCAGCTGAAGCAGACGGCAATTGAGCTTAGGCTAAAGCCATAAAAGAACAGACCATATCGGCCATCCCAAAAGAAAGCTGCGCTTAGCTTAGCTTTCTTGTTAGCGGCATCAGCGGCTGGGCGTTAAACGCAGGTAAAAGACGTAGTAACGAAACCAGCGGCTGTTTGAGCAAAGCGAGTTCCGCTGGTTAAGCGAAGTCTTTTGCCGGAGTAGCCCGGACGGTGCAGCCTTGACCTTTTGGTTACTTTTGGGTCAAGCCAAAAGTGACAAAAACAACCTTGTATCTTTTGTCTACTTTTCTGTCAGGAGAAAAAGTAAGCAAAAATGTTCGCGGGAAGCACTAAAATGCAGCAAGCATAACCTCGCAATAATAGAATAATAATATATTTATCAGCAATTTATACCAGACATCATATCTTTTACAATTTGGGGATAAGCCCCGAAGATGGTGACAGAAGGTGACAAAGTGATAAAGTTTATATTACCGGTTTCCGGGAACAAACCTAAAATACCATCCGGTAAGTAGCAATCCCCGCAAGGATAAATAGATAAGAAAAGCCATCCAAAGTGCATGATTGCCCATGTTTGTCTGAAACACAAAATAGACCAGAAAAAAACCGGCCATAGCCACAAACATAGAATACAACATCGAACGCGTAGCCGTAACGCCAATACATACACCATCCCACAAGAATGCAGCAAAACCGGCAAAAGGGATTGCCAAAACCCAATAAAAATAGGTGTTTGCTTCTTCTATCACGTCTTGATTATTCGTCAATAAAGACAGAAAGCCTTCTCCGCCCATACCATATAATAATGTAAAGAAAAACGCTAAACCTGTACCCCAATAAAACAGGGTACGAACAGCACGCCGTAAAGAGGTCATATTACCCGCGCCGGCATAACGTCCGGACAAGGCTTCGCCAGCATAAGCAAAGCCATCCATGATATAAGAAAACAAAGTAAAGAGTTGCATCAACAAGGTATTGACCGCCAACACTACATCACCTTGCTTAGCTCCGGTGGAAGTAAAAAAAGTAGTAACTGCAATTAAACACAACGTTCTGAGAAAAATATCTCCGTTGACGGAAAAGAAACGGCGCATGGCCCTAAGTTCCAGACTTTGTTTAATACAAATTCTTACCCGTAATTTTTTATAGTAGCGCAACCAAAGCACAAAGGCCATCAAAAGTCCGCCATACTGAGCTAACAGCGTTCCGAATGCCACACCTTCCACCTTCAGGTGAAAGCCAAAAACCAGCACTAAACTAAAAATGATATTCAGTATATTCTGCATTATGGCTATGAACATCGGAAAACGGGAGTTTTGCATACCAATAAACCATCCTACAAACCCATATAACCCCAACACCGCCGGGGCTCCCCATATACATATACGAAAATAAACGGATGCTAAAGACCGCACCTCTTCGCTGGTGTCTAATAAATAAAAAGCAATCTTCTCTATCGGATATTGAAAGACAAAAAGTAACGCGGCTATAAACAAGCCTACACTAACAGCACGAACCAAAATGCGAACAACCTCATCCAGATCACGCTTTCCATAAGCTTGAGAAGTCAGGCCGCTTGTCCCCATCCGCAGGAAGCCAAAGCTCCAATAAATAATATTAAATAACAGACCTCCTACGGCAATGGCACCGATATAAGCAGCCGAACCCAAATGCCCTACAATAGTTACATCAATCAAGCCCAACAGCGGAACAGTTATATTGGATATAATAGACGGTATAGCCAGTTGGAGTATCTTCTTATTCATTTTATTCATCGGAACGTTTTGTTTAGAGAGAACAAACATACGTAAATTAACAGAATATTTACATACACCTTTTTCTGCTTCCCTAATTTATTACTACCTTTGCACCACTTCAATTAAACATAGACATTTGCATGCACGAGAAAATTATTATTCTTGATTTCGGCTCGCAAACAACACAACTGATCGGACGCAGAGTCCGGGAGTTGAATATGTATTGCGAGATTGTCCCTTACAACAAGTTCCCGTATGATGCTACCGATGTGAAAGGGGTTATCCTTTCAGGCAGTCCTTATTCTGTTTATGACACCAATGCTTTTAAAACGGACCTGAGCGAGATTCGCGGTAAATATCCGGTATTAGGCATTTGTTACGGAGCTCAATATCTGGCTTATACGTCGGGAGGAAATGTAGAGTCGGCTAATTCGCGCGAATACGGACGCGCTAACCTTTCATATATCAACAGTAAAGATCCGTTACTGGAAGGAATCATCACCGGTTCGCAGATATGGATGTCGCACGGCGATACGATCACCAAACTTCCCGATACCTTCAAGGTAATTGCCAGCACAGACGATGTACAGGCAGCCGCCTACCATGTGGAAGGAGAACAGACCTGGGGCGTACAGTTCCACCCGGAAGTATTCCACTCGACCGACGGAACAAAGCTGCTCGATAACTTCCTGAATATATGCGGATGTGCCAAAGACTGGACTCCGGCATCCTTTATCGAATCGACTGTTGCCGAACTGAAGGAACAACTGGGAGATGACAAGGTAATCTTGGCTTTATCCGGTGGCGTAGACAGCTCTGTAACCGCAGTATTACTGAACAAGGCGATCGGTAAGAACCTGACCTGCATTTTCGTAGATCACGGATTGCTCCGCAAGAACGAGTTCGAGAATGTGATGAGAGACTATGAGCACCTGGGTCTGAACGTGATCGGGGTAAATGCAAAAGATAAGTTTTACAGTAAACTGGCCGGTGTATCCGATCCGGAAGCGAAACGTAAGATTATAGGCAAAGGCTTCATCGACGTATTTAATGAAGAAGCCCGCAAACTGAAAGATATTAAATGGCTCGGCCAAGGTACAATTTATCCGGACGTGATCGAATCGTTATCTATCACCGGAACGGTTATCAAGAGCCACCATAACGTAGGCGGACTGCCGGAAGATATGCACCTGAAATTGGTTGAACCGTTGCGTCTTCTGTTCAAAGACGAAGTACGCCGCGTAGGTATGGAAATGGGTATGCAGGCACATCTTATCAAACGCCATCCGTTCCCCGGGCCAGGGTTGGGTATCCGCATCCTGGGCGACATCACTCCTGAAAAAGTACGTATCTTGCAGGATGCCGACGCCATCTACATGAACCTGATGCGCGAATGGGGATTGTACGATAAGATATGGCAGGCGGGTGTTATCCTCCTTCCTATTCAGTCTGTTGGTGTTATGGGCGATGAACGTACTTACGAAAACACAGTGGCTTTGCGTGCTGTAACTTCTACAGATGCAATGACGGCCGACTGGGCACAATTGCCTTACGAATTCCTGGCAAAAGTATCGAACGAGATCATCAACAAGGTGAAAGGCGTAAACCGCGTAGTTTACGACATCAGTTCCAAGCCTCCCGCAACAATCGAGTGGGAATAAAGCGGGAATACAGACAGCTAAACGAAACAGATCTACTAATTTAAAGATATAAAAAATGAAGCAGGATATGATTGTCATTCTGGACTTGGGCAGCCACGAGAATACCGTACTGGCCAGAGCCATCCGTGCACTCGGTGTTTACAGCGAGATTTATCCGCACGACATTACGATTGAAGAACTAAAAGCTCTTCCGAACGTAAAGGGTATTATCATCAACGGTGGTCCTAACAATGTTATAGACGGTGTAGCTATCGATGTGAATCCGGATATATATAATGCAGGAATCCCGGTTATGGCAGCCGGACACGACAAAGCATTATGCGCAGTTAAACTAAACCGGTTCACGGATGATATAGAAGCGATCAAGAATGCTGTCAGGCCGTTTGTATTCGACACTTGCAAGGCCGAAACAAACTGGAACATGACTAACTTCGTAAACGACCAGATAGAACTTGTAAGACGCCAGGTAGGCAACCGCAAAGTGTTACTTGCTTTATCGGGTGGTGTAGACAGCTCGGTTGTTGCAGGGCTGCTGCTGAAAGCTATCGGCGATAATCTGGTTTGTGTACACGTAAATCATGGTTTGATGCGTAAAGGCGAATCGGAAGCCGTCGTAGAGTTGTTCAAGAATCAGTTGAAAGCGAACCTGATCTATGTAGATGTTACCGACCGCTTCCTCGACAAGCTGGAAAACGTAGCCGATCCGGAAGAAAAACGCAAGATTATTGGCGGCGAATTTATCCGCGTTTTCGAAGAGGAAGCCCGCAAACTGGAAGGCATAGACTTCCTGGCACAGGGTACAATCTATCCCGACATTGTAGAAAGCGGAACCAAGACTGCCAAGATGGTTAAATCTCATCACAACGTAGGCGGTCTGCCGGAAGATATGAAGTTTGAACTGGTTGAACCTTTACGCCAGTTATTCAAAGACGAAGTGCGTGCCTGCGGTCTCGAATTGGGATTACCTCACGAGATGGTTTACCGTCAACCGTTCCCGGGTCCCGGATTAGGTGTTCGTTGTTTGGGAGCTATCACACGCGACCGTCTGGAAGCCGTACGTGAAGCCGACGCTATCTTGCGTGAAGAATTTCAGAATGCCGGACTGGATAAGAAGGTATGGCAATACTTTACCGTTGTACCCGATTTCAAATCGGTTGGTGTACGCGATAACGCCCGTTCATTTGAATGGCCTGTTATCATCCGTGCAGTGAACACGGTAGATGCCATGACTGCCACAATAGAGACCGTTGACTGGCCTATCCTGATGAAGATTACGGATCGTATTCTGAAAGAGGTTAAAAACGTCAATCGTGTCTGCTACGATATGTCACCGAAACCGAATGCAACGATTGAGTGGGAATAAATAACATTCCCGTTTAAATAATATACCTTTTGCAGCAGAAGGCAAGTCTTCTAAATGCAAAAGGTATATCTTTTTTATATTCACTATACATACATTTTTCTTTCTCAGTCATATCTGCAGTAGATATGATTATTGATTTAGTATATGAATCGTATGACAAGCAACTAAAGCAGCCGTTTCTGTACGCAGTCTGCTTTCGCCCAGAGAAATCGGTTCAAAACCATTCTTTCGGGCCAGTTCTATTTCTTCAGGACTAAAATCACCTTCGGGACCAATCAGAATAAGGGCATTTTCTCCTGCCCGGTATGTTTTCTTTAAAAGAGGCTTCTCTCCTTCCTCACAATGAGCAATGAATTTGCGGCCGTCAAAAGGAGCAGATATGAATGATTTAAAGTCTGTCATTCCATCCAGTTTCGGCACAATAGCTTTTTGCGACTGCTTCATCGCACTAATCAGAATTTTCTCCAAACGGGCAGGTTTGATCTCTTTTCGTTCCGAGAAACGGCAATTCAGGCAGGTAATCCGGTCGATCCCTATTTCCGTGGCCTTCTCTGCAAACCATTCCATCCGGTCCATATTTTTTGTCGGAGCAACTGCTATATGTAGATTAAAATTCCACAAGGCAGGCTGCTTCCATGTTTCCAGAATATTTACTTCGCAATGCTTCGGATGGGCACGACTAATAGCCGCTTTGTAAAAACTGCCTTGTCCGTCAGTCAATAAAATTTCATCTCCTTCTGTCAAGCGAAGCACACGAATACAATGACCTGCCTCTTCTTCAGGCATTTCAAGATTTGTTGCGATATCAGGTGTATAAAAAATCTGCACTGCTAACTAACTATCTGTTATTAACTTATAATTATCCGAGTATCATACCTATAATAGTAGCCGAAAGAACCGATACCAGTGCACCGCCTACCATTGCCAACACACCAATACGTGAGATCAGCCCCCGCTTTTCAGGAGCAAGCACTCCCAAACCTCCTAACAATATGCCGATAGATGAGATATTGGCAAAGCCACACAATATATAAGTAGACATCAATACGGACTTCTGGTACATAAATAATCCTGCATCCTTCCATTGCTGCAGCTGGAAATAGGCAACAAACTCGTTTAATATTGTTTTCTGTCCCAATAACGATCCCACTAGCATAACATCCTGACTGGGGACACCTATCAACCACATAAAAGGAGAAGTTATTACCCCCAGTATAAATTGGAAAGTCAATCCTTGTGCTTTGCCATCTGTTATTCTTACAATCCAATCATTCAAACCGGTATAGCGCCCTATTATATCCTCGGTTACATAATTAGCCAATGCCACCAGAGAGATAAAAACCAAAAGCATAGCTGCAATATTCGTCATCAGCTTTACACCGGTTACCGTTCCTGAAGAAATTGCATCCAATATATTAGTATTGCGTCCTTCCTTCTCCAAGCCAACAGCATGGTCTGAGGCTTTTTCTGTTTGCGGACAAAGCATCTTCGCCAATACTATGGAACCGGGGACAGCCATCACAGAAGCAGAAAGCAAGTGTTTGGCAAACATAACTTTTGCCACAGGATCGGTTCCGCCCAACATTCCAATATAGGTTCCCATAACAGAACCTGCAATTGTACCCATTCCGGAAACCATTACCAAAAAGATTTCCGAACGGTTCATTGTGGGCAGATAATTCTTAATCAAGACCGGAGATTCTGTCATTCCCATAAATATATTCCCGGAAGTAACTAATCCTTCCGAACCGGATATATTCATAAAGCGACGCAATACCCAAGAGAATCCGCCAACTACACGTTGGATAATTCCCCAGTGATAAAACATAGATACTAATGCTGAAAAGAATATTACGATCGGCAAAGAATGGAGTAAGAAGCTAAATCCGGCAGCTTTGGAAGCATACGGCCCTAACAAAAAGGTTAATCCTGCATCCGTAAAGTCCATCAGTTTGACAAATATCTTACCAAGACCTTCCAATAATCCTCCGACAAAAGGCACATATAATACAGCTAAAGCAAATATGATCTGCATCAGCAAACCACCGCCTACCAGTTTCCAGTCAATACGTTTACGGTCATAACTCAAACCATATGCTATCGCCAATATCACAATAATGCCCAAGATTCCACGCAATAGCGTAATTAATCCAAACCCACCTTGTTCTTCAATCATTTAGAATTGTCCTCCTCTTCACGACGACGCAACTCGTCTTTATACATTTTCGCATATTCGTAATTCTCTTCTGAAATAGCTTCTTCCAGACGTTCCTTTATTTCTTCGATGTCTAATAAAGCAAGCCATTTTTTCAATTGGCTTTCATCATGGATATCTTCCGGCTCCATCTCTTCAAGATCATCATATTCATTCTCCTTTTCATTCACAAACGGAACTTCTTCCAAAACGACTCCGCTCTCACGAACAATCTCTTCAGTCGTATAAATATCACATTTCACCCGAAGAGCTATAGCAATCGCATCCGAAGTTCTCGAATCCAAACGTACCTGGTTGGTCCCGTCGTCAAATAATAACTCCGAATAAAATACACCGTCTTCAAATTTATAAATAAACACTTCACGCAAATGTATGCCGAAAGCCTGCGCAAATGTAAAGAACAAATCATGGGTAAGAGGACGTGGAGGTATAATATGCTCCAGGGCAATCGCTATGGATTGTGCCTCGGACGTTCCTACGATAATAGGAATACGACGCGGGCCATCTTCTTCAGCCAATATTAAAGCATAGGCTCCCGATTGTACCTGACTGTTTGTTAGTCCCTGAACTCGTAATTTTATCTTTGCATCCACGTCTGATATGTTTAGAAATCATATATAAAGACAAAAGTAATATTATTTCGTAATTTATTTCTTACTTCAACAAAAGAAAAAGTGGTAAAAATGTAAAGAAACAGGTTGTTGTAGCTCTATTTAATATTAAAATGAATATAACTAATTTTCGGGTGAAAGAAATACAAAGAGAAAAGACCTATATAAAAAAGAAAAGGTTATCCGTCACGGACAACCAATCTTCATTGCTAACCTTAAATCTAATACCATGAAAAACACAATGCAAATATATGCACTTTATGTTATACAACATATACAATCAGATACAAAATTCTTTGGTTTTAGCAATATTTTAACTTACAAATTATTTAACCGGTACCGGTTAACGTTTATTCAATAATTACTTTGAATATTCGTCGGCTTTTACTTTCATTCTGTCAACACGTTTCTGCGTATCAGGATGACTTGAGAACATCTGACGGAATTTAGATGATTTCTGCTGGCCATCACTCAAATCCATCAACTTCTTAAGCGCATTGTGCATGCTATACGGATCTTGTCCGTTGTCAACACTGAACTGGAAACCAAAATCGTCTGCTTCACCTTCCTGTTTCTGAGAATACTGAGCACTAGCCAATGCCTCAGCCAAATCTCCAAGTTGCGAATCTGTCAGTTTTGCAACAGTTCCGTTTACAGAACCTACTGCATTTTTGGCAGCAGAAGTCATGTATGCACTTTTCATTGCATCTTTTGAATCGGTGTGAACGACATGGCCTATCTCATGACCTATAACAGCCAGCACTTCATTATCATCCATAACATCCATCAGGCCGCCACACACCCGTACGCTTCCGTCGCCACAAGCAAAAGCATTGACATCTATAACATTATAGACCTTGAAGTTTAAATCTAAACCGTCTATTTTTTTCAAGTTAGAAGTAATCCGTTCCAAGCGTTGTCCCATTTCTGTATCAGGACCGGCTACTTCATTATGCGTATCCATCCATTGGATATATTCTTTTGCCATTGCCGCAACATCTGCATCCGACAACGTAACTGCATGGGCAACGTCCGATGCTGCATTTACTAATTTCTTCGTATTGATGGACTTTCCACCAATCTTAAACTGGGCAGAAGTTGTCAAACTAACACCTGCCAGAAGAATTAATGAAAATAAAATTGATCTCATAATTTATTGATTTTGTTGTAATAAATAATCTTCCAGCTGAGGGTACGCACAATCTTTCAAAAGAACTCTCTTGTCTTTATCCAATAAATAAAGAGTCGGTATTGCTTTTAAATCATAAATTTCTTCATTCTTTAAAGATAGGCTATTATCATATGAATTGATCCAGCCTGCCGGCATATAAGAAAGGTGTGCTTTCCAAGCTGTCAAATCTTCATCAGGATAGACAGCAAGGACTTTAAGTTTCTTATTTTTCACCAGTTCTTTTACTGTTACAGAACTTGTAAGTTGATCCGTAACTTCTTTGCACGCATGACAATCGGGATTATAAAAGAAAAGCAATAAATAATCGGATTTTATTCCGTGCAGAGTACCTGTTTTTCCATTTGCTAATGTATAAGTAAAATCGGTTGCCGATTCTCCGGCTCTATTCTTTAACGCCAGTTCCAATAAATGTTGGGGGCGGATTTTGTTTACTTCATCATAGGAAGATGATGCTATTATTGACTGTAAAGCAGGTATGTAAAACTCCTCATTACGCATGGGAGAATTAGGATCATACAAATATTTCTCATATAAACCTGCAAAATAGGCAAACATAGTGCTGTCTGCATCAGCTTTATTCATCATACCTTTAATTGCAGACGCTACTGCCTCCGGCGCAGCATATTTCAAAATATCGATAAAATTAGTAAAGGCCTGCTCCGTGACCTCCGGTAAATGAATATAAGCAGTATCTTTAAAATCAAATTTATCCCAATAATGAACAGACAAATAATCAGCCCGCTGATCAGGCTCGGTAATCATAGAAGGTACTTCAACCATCTGAAAGGTTCGTTCGACAGTTTGTTCTTTTTCGGTATTTTTAGACTGTTGTCCGCTACATGCACTAAATATCAACAACAATGAAAAAATATATAGACTTTTCATAATCACACATTTACAATTCAAGGCGCAAAGATAAGGTTTTCTTTTGGAACCGTCTCTTGTTGTACCGGAAATAATCGCTACATTTGTCTTCCTAAATTGAGGATGCAGAATGATAGATCAACCTACTATAGACAGAATACTGGATGCGGCAAATATAGTGGACGTAGTTTCAGAATTTGTCACCCTCCGGAAACGAGGCGTAAACTATGTGGGGTTATGTCCGTTCCACTCCGATAAGTCACCTTCATTTTACGTTTCGCCTTCCAAAAACATATGTAAATGCTTCGCTTGCGGTGAAGGAGGTACTTCCATTCACTTTATCATGAAGCACGAACAACTCAGTTATTTCGATGCTTTACGTTTCCTGGCCAAGAAGTATAACATAGAAATACAGGAACGGGAGTTAAGCGACAAGGAAAAGCAAGTCCAAAGCGACCGCGAAAGTATGTTCATTGTTAACAGTTGGGCTCAACAATACTTCTCCACTCAACTTCACGAACATCAGGAAGGAAGAATTGTCGGTCTTCGTTATTTTGCCGAGCGGGGTTTCAGAGACGACATCATCCGAAAATTCCAGCTGGGTTACAGCCTGGATCAACGCGATGCTTTATATCAGGCTGCATTAAAAAAGGGATTTAAGAAAGAATACCTGGATAAAACTGGATTAGTCATAGCCTATGACAATGGAAATATACACGACCGTTTCAGAGGCCGCGTTATCTTTCCGGTTCATAGCCTGAGTGGAAAAGTGGTTGCTTTTGGCGGCCGCGTTCTCAAAAAAGATGATAAAACGGCCAAGTACGTCAACTCTCCAGAAAGTGACATATATCATAAGAGCAATGAACTTTACGGGATCTACTTTGCCAAACAAGCAATTGTAAAACAAGACCGCTGTTTTCTTGTTGAAGGTTATACCGATGTAATATCCATGCACCAGGCCGGAATAGAAAATGTTGTTGCTTCTTCCGGAACAGCACTTACACAGGGGCAAATCAGGCTGATACATCGTTTTACCAATAATATCACCGTACTATATGATGGTGATGCTGCGGGTATTAAAGCTGCATTAAGAGGAATTGACTTATTGTTAGAAGACGGCATGAATATAAAAGTGGTGCTTCTTCCTGATGGAGAAGACCCGGATTCATTCGCACGAAAACACAATGCCAGCCAATTTGCCGAATTTATCAAGCAAAACGAGACAGACTTCATTCGCTTTAAAACCCGGCTATTATTGGATGACGCAGGCACAGACCCGATCAAACGATCTGCCTTGATTTCCGATATTATCAAGACAGTTGCCATTATCCCGGACAACATAGCCCGCTCCGTATATATTCGCGAGTGCAGTGCTATGATGGAAATTGATGAACGCGTCTTACTGAATGAAGTCAATAAAATACGGCTAAGTAAAGAAGATAACCGTACAACTTCCCCAACAAGAACAGCAGGCACTTCCAAGAAAGTTTCTGAGCCTTCTCCCACTTATCAGGAGTATGCTGATTTTCCGGGTTACCAACCTTATCAGGAAAATACAGAATCTTTACCGCCCAATAATTATCCTCCCCCAACAGAAGATGATTATCCAGCAGAAGATGCTGGCCCCATTTCCGTTCCGCCCACAGCCCAACCCTCGCAAATAATAGCTCCCAAGCGTTCACCATACGAGCCTTATGAGCTGTCATTACTCCGTTATATTGTACGATATGGTGAACGTATCTTATACGAATATGTGGACGAAGAGACAAACGAAAAAGTAATCCATCACGTAGCAGACTATATACGCTTTGATCTGGAACGTGATGATCTAACATTCTATACGCCCCTTTTCAAAACCATGTTGGATGAAGCTGCCGAACACTGCAAAGACAAAGGGTTCATTGCTAACCGCTACTTTCTGGCTCATCCCAATCCAAACATTAGCAAACTGGCAGCCAACCTGATAAGCGAAAAATATCAGCTCAGCAAATATCACACAAAATATCGTGAACTGGAACAAGAAGAGGATAAAATAGAACCATTAGTCCTTCGTGAACTGTTTGCCCTGAAAGATGCGTATGTCTTACAACAAATAAAAGAAATACAGGTAAAAATAAAGGAAGCGCAGACACAAGGAAATATGGAACAGGCTGTTGAACTAATAAAACAACTCACCAGACTAAATGAAATTAAAAATGTACTCAGCAAAGAACTGGGTGAACGCATCATACTTAAAATGTAATACAAATCATGGCCTATGAATTTCATTGAAACTGAAGATGTGGTAAAGCAATACGCCGGACATCTTGCACTGAATAAAGTAAGCATCCAAGTCCCCGAAGGAAAAATATTCGGATTGCTTGGTCCTAACGGAGCAGGAAAAACCACACTGATCCGCATCATTAACCGAATTACGGCACCGGACAGCGGTAAAGTATTATTCAACGGACGCCTTTCATGTCCGGAAGATATTTATCAGATCGGTTATTTACCGGAAGAACGAGGGCTATATAAAAAGATGAAAGTCGGTGAACAGGCAATCTACCTTGCTCAATTAAAAGGCTTATCATACATGGAAGCCCGAAAACGCCTGACACATTGGTTCGAAAAGTTTGACATCATGCCCTGGTGGAACAAAAAACTGGAAGAACTATCTAAAGGCATGCAACAAAAAGTACAGTTTATCACCACTGTAATACATGAGCCTAAACTTCTCATTTTCGACGAGCCATTCAGCGGTTTCGATCCGGTAAACACTGAACGGCTCAAACAGGAAATCCTGGAACTGAAAGAAGCAGGCCATACAATTATCTTTTCAACACATAACATGTCATCTATTGAAGAAATATGCGACAACATCGCATTAATTAACCGCTCTCAAGTAGTGTTGTCCGGAAATGTCCGGGATATACGAAACCGGTTCAAAAGCAATACTTACTTAGTAAAGGTATATTCGGACGAAATTAAATTTCTCTCGAACGAAATGGAAATTCCTTCCGAATGGAATGCATTTTCTTTCCGTACGAAAGAAACTGACGGCGACATTACCGAACTCTACATTCATAAAGAAAAAGAGATCAGCAATTCCGAACTGCTGACATTGCTGGCCGGCAAATTGGATATTCTTTCCTTTTCAGAAGAAATACCTTCTATGAATGACATATTTATCAACACCGTTTCTGGCTCTAATACAATAAAAGCATGAATAAAATAGGATTAATTGTAAAACGAGAATATCTCCGCCGGGTAAGTAAAAAATCATTCCTGATTATAACTTTTCTTGCCCCGTTCTTATTTGCCGCATTAGTATTCGTTCCGCTTTGGCTTTCCGGCATCAAAGGTAATGAAGCCAAAAAAGTGGCAATAATAGACGCAACAGGTAAATATGCCCCTCTATTTCAAAACACAGACGAATACATATTCATAAATACAAACGGGAATCTGGATCAGTATCGCTACGACCAAAACAAAGAAATCTTTGCTATTCTAAACATCACCGGCGATCTTTTAGAAAATCCGAATGCAGCTGCACTTTATTCCGAAAAGCAAATCCCTATCGGTCTGAAACAGGAGATAGACAATATATTGTCTAAGAATTTAAGGGATGAAAAACTTGCATCCTTCAACATTCCTAATCTGAACAAGATTATAGAAGACAGCAAAATTAAATTTGATATCAAAACTGTTAAATGGGATACAGAAGGAAATGAAAAAAGCACATCGGCAGCAGTCGCCTCTATCGTAGGCATGATGCTTACACTTATTATATATATGTTTATCATGTTTTACGGGGCAATGGTAATGCAAGGTGTGATGGAAGAAAAAACAAACCGGATTATAGAAGTTATCATCTCCTCCGTAAAACCTTTCGATCTGATGATGGGGAAAATAATAGGAATCGGTTTTGTAGGATTAACCCAAGTCTTTTTATGGGGTATATTGACAACCGTCCTCGTATCCGGCACACTCTTATTTCTAGGAGGCGGTACAAGTCCTGACGATCTAATGAATGCACAAATGGCAGCACAAAACATAGGAGGAGCCATGACTGTACAGTCCTCAGAGATGCAGACACAGATTCAGGAAGTAATCAACTCCATTAATTTCACGGAAATAGGAGTTTGTTTCGTGCTTTACTTTATAGGCGGATATACGCTGTATGCAGCTCTTTTTGCCGCCATAGGAAGTGCATTGGAGCAACAAGAAGATACACAGCAGTTCATGATGCCTATTATTATATTAATGGTATTCAGCTTGTATGCCGGCGTTTATAGCATGAACAATCCGGACGGTCCATTGGCTGTCTGGTGCTCATTCATACCTTTCACCTCTCCCATCGTTATGATGGTACGTTTACCTTACGACATTCCTATATGGGAAATCCTCGTTTCTGTCGGTTTGTTATTTGCAACCGCTTTATTTATAATTTGGGGATCAAGTAAGATATACAGGGTCGGCATTCTTATGTATGGCAAAAAGCCCAGCCTGAAAGAATTAATAAAATGGACGAGATATAAATAAAAAACGCCCGCTACTCTCAAAAAATAGCGGGCTATTAAACTTTTGTTGTTCAACCAAGGCTCGAACTTGGACTAACAGGACCAGAATCTGTTGTGCTACCATTACACCATTGAACAAAATATATTTTTCTATCAACAAAGGCGATGCTATTTATTGTTGTTCAACCAAGGCTCGAACTTGGACTAACAGGACCAGAATCTGTTGTGCTACCATTACACCATTGAACAATAAAGCTTAAATAATGCAACGCTTTCGTTTGCGAGTGCAAAGGTATATACTTTCTCTAATACTGCAAATATTCGGCCGAAAAAATTCCCACAAATAAACATTTTCTTCCAGCCCTTGTTTTCATTTTGAAAAGGTTTATACATATATTATATAAGGAAAAGACGATCATAATAAATTTAAGAAGTATATTTGCGACTCAGAAAATTATTCAATACAAAATAGATGGATCAAACAAAAGAATTAGTAAAAGCGATTGTTGAAGGCCTTCAGGAAAAGAAAGGCAAAAATATTGTAACCGTGGATTTAACCCAATTATCAGGGAACATTTGTGAATATATGATAATTTGTGAAGGAAACACACCTACCCAAGTTTCAGCACTATCAGATTCAGTATGGGACTTTGCCCGTAAAGAGGTCGGAGAAAAACCTCTGTCCATTGATGGAAACCAGGGAGCCCAGTGGATTGGCATGGATTATGGCACGGTTCTTGTACATATATTTTTACCGGAACAGAGAGAATTCTATAATCTGGAAAATCTTTGGGCAGACTCCAAAGTAACTCAAATCCCTAATCTGGATTAACGACCGGTTTTTAATTAGATTTATCTTTTATGGAAAATAAAAACAACATGTTTAATAAATCTCCGAAGAACGGCAAGCCGAAGATGTTTCGTTTTAACCTGTACTGGATGTACGGATTAATATTCATGATGCTTATTGCATTGTATATGACAAATGATTCTTCAGGATCAAAAGAGTTGGGCTGGACTGAATTTCAGAAGCTGGCCAAAGATAATGTTTTCGAAAAAATGGTAGTTTACAACAAAAAGAACCTGGTTGAAGCTACTGTAAAGAACGGAAAAACCGACCTTGTTTTTAAAGGAGATAACAGCCGCCTTGGTAATTCTCCGAAAGTATTCGTAAAGATACCTTCGGCTGATAAATTCTCCGATTTCTACGATAATGCTGTAGCCAACGATCATATTGATACACAAGTCAGCTTTGAAGAAGGAGATGATACAATGTGGAACTTCCTCGTATCATTCGGTCCTATCATTCTACTTATTGTTGTATGGATATTCCTTATGAGGCGCATGTCCGGAGGAGCCGGAGGTGGTCCCGGAGGTGTCTTTAGCGTGGGCAAAGCAAAAGCTCAGCTTTTTGATAAAGATAACCAAAAGAAAGTTACATTTAAAGATGTAGCCGGATTATCCGAAGCAAAACAAGAAGTGGAAGAAATCGTATCATTCTTAAAGAATCCGGACAAATACACCGAGCTGGGAGGTAAAATACCTAAAGGTGCATTACTTGTCGGCCCTCCGGGAACCGGTAAAACATTGCTGGCAAAAGCAGTTGCAGGCGAAGCTGATGTTCCGTTCTTTTCACTGTCGGGTTCCGACTTCGTGGAAATGTTTGTTGGCGTAGGAGCTTCACGCGTACGTGATTTATTCCGCCAGGCAAAAGAAAAAGCACCATGTATTGTATTCATTGACGAAATTGATGCAGTAGGGCGCGCCCGTGGAAAAAACGTCAACATGAACAGTAATGACGAACGAGAAAACACATTGAACCAGTTACTTACAGAAATGGATGGTTTCGGTTCCAATAGTGGTGTTATTATTTTAGCAGCAACAAACCGTGCAGATATCCTGGACAAAGCATTGCTTCGTGCCGGACGTTTTGACCGACAGATTCATGTAGAATTGCCCGATTTGAACGAACGTAAAGAAATATTTGGTGTACATCTTCGTCCGATCAAAATTGACGACAGTGTCGACACTGAATTTTTAGCTCGCCAGACACCGGGATTCTCAGGTGCGGACATTGCTAACGTTTGTAACGAAGCTGCCTTAATAGCAGCGCGCAATGGCAAAAAATTTGTACAGAAAGAAGACTTTATGAATGCAGTAGACCGTATTGTCGGAGGTCTGGAAAAACGTACAAAGATCACAACAACCGATGAACGTAATTGCATTGCCAATCACGAAGCCGGCCATGCTACGCTAAGCTGGTTGCTTGAACATGCCAATCCTTTAGTAAAGGTTACAATCGTACCAAGAGGAAAAGCATTAGGAGCAGCATGGTATCTTCCGGAAGAACGCCAAATCACCACCCGCGAACAATTACTGGACGAAATGTGTGCTACGCTTGGAGGACGTGCCGCTGAAGAATTATTCTTAGGAAAAATTTCAACAGGAGCATCCAATGATTTGGAACGTGTAACAAAACAAGCATACGCAATGGTTGTTTATTTTGGAATGAGTGACAAATTGCCCAACTTAAATTATTATGATTCGACAGGACAAGATTGGGGATTCACCAAACCATATAGCGAAGAAACAGCACGACTGATCGACCAGGAAGTACAAATAATAATAAACGAACAATATAAACGGGCTAAAAAAATCCTGTCGGAAAACACGGAAGGACACAATGCTTTAGCAAAAGTTTTATTGGAACGCGAAGTTATATATGCTGAAGATGTAGAACATATTTTTGGTAAACGGGCCTGGATTTCACGTTCGGAAGAAATCCTTGAATTGCAAAGTAAAACAAAGAATGAAGAACAAACCGAAGCAGAAAAAGATAAAGCGGAAGATAAAGATGACAAAAATGTCGTGCCGAAAAATGACAGTAAGGCAGAATCCGAACAAATAGCCTGATCGTTTTCGGAAATAACTTTATTTATAGTAAAATCAAAAAAGGGAGTATTCTTCAGCGAATACTCCCTTTTTTGATTTTGTATACCATCTCTCTAAAATATCATCCCGATCATTTCACAAAAACATCAAGATGATTTTGTGAAATGATCGGGATGATATTAGAAAATGATCGAGATATCAGGATCAGGCATATTGTAATTCGATATTTTTATGTAGGTTTGCATCCGAAACAAATTTTATACGAAAACAAAACATTACAATCTTGAATAATCTGATAAAACGAGCATTAACCGGTGTAATCTTTGTAGCGGTTATGTTGGGAGCTATTTGTTTCCATCCAATATTGTTCCTGGTTATATTTACTCTTATCACAGCTCTTTCTTTATGGGAATTTTATGGGCTAATGGATCACTATGAAAATACAACCATTCAGCGGGTTATCAGTTCTATTGGAGGTGCCTACCTGTTCATAGGGACATTCATGTTTGCAAACGGATTAGCAGACAGAAACATATTCCTGCCCTACCTCTTATTTTTGATGTATACATTGATAGCCGAGCTCTATCACAAAGCCCCGAATCCTATAAATAATTGGGCATTTACATTACTAGCCCAAGTATATTGTGCAGGAACATTTTCCATGTTGAATTTTATAACTTCCATTCCCAATACTCCGGGTGAAATTGTTTTCACTCCGTTATATGCATTAGCTATATTTGTATTTATCTGGCTAAACGACACAGGTGCATATTTAGTAGGTTCACGTATAGGTAAAAGAAGATTATTCGAACGAATTTCGCCTAAAAAATCATGGGAAGGTTTTTTCGGAGGGCTTGTCGTTGTATTAGCAGCTTCACAGGTTTTTGCTTGGTATGCACCAGGAATCAGCAGATATAACTGGTTGGGACTTTCATTTTCAATTGTTCTTTTCGGCACATGGGGAGATTTAATAGAATCGCTGCTGAAACGCACGTTAGGTGTAAAAGATTCCGGTAAACTATTGCCGGGACACGGAGGCATGCTCGACAGGTTTGACAGTGTGATGATGGCTATACCTGCTTCTTATATCTATATTGAACTTTTTATTCGAAATTAAACGTAAGGACAACCATCCGTGAAGTTGCTTTCGAAAGAGCATCTGTATATTTTATCAGGTCACGATCATTCAAGCTAGACCGGTCTTTTTCCAGTAAATCAACCAGGCCAAAACAGAATTTCAACTCCGGGCACAATTTAAAAAAGGGTAAATAAATATCGCATCCTATACCAAACTCCAGTCCGAAGTCTGCACCTTTCAACAAAATAGGATTGTCTTTCTTACGCCCCAAATCAAATGAACCGTATACACCGCCAATCAAGTAAGGGCGGTAATTATTAAGACGCAAAGCTGTATACTTTACATCCAACGGGAAAGACAAGTAAGTAGAACGCGTATTCGTTGTAAACTCTTCACCTGTGGATTGCTCACGAAAAATAAACTTCTTGTCTCCAAAATGAATTGTAGGAACCAAACGCAAATTAAAATATGGATTCAAATATAAATCGCCTATAACTCCGACACTAAATCCCGGAGAATAAGAAGGTATTTCAGCAAACCAAGTTTCGCCATTTGTTGTAACACCAGAATGAGTCAACAACAAGTCTTGCGCATGCAGGCCTACATGGAAACCTAAATGAAACCACTTCAAATCGGCATACGGTTGATTCTTCACCCTTTCCTTTTGTGCCATAGCTCCTGTGGTAGCCAGACACAACACACATAATACAAATAACAAACGTTTCAACTCTGATTCAATTTTGAATTATAACGGAAAACAAATAAAGTTATTGCAAAAATGCACCTAAATGGGCAAAATAAAGCAGCAGATATTTTTTTAATACAAAGAAAGCTCTAATTTTGCACCAACTAATAGTTATCAATTTAAACGTTTAATAAAATGGCTTACGTAATTAGCGACGATTGTATTGCTTGCGGTACATGTATTGATGAATGTCCGGTAGGAGCAATTTCAGAAGGTGATAAATACAGTATCAATCCTGAAATGTGTACAGACTGTGGAACTTGCGCAGATGCTTGTCCTACAGAAGCTATCCATCCGGCAGAATAAATATCGCAGGAAAAATAGGATTACTTGTTAAATACAAGTACCTATAAAAGTAATGGGCTGCTTTTCTTGATAAAGAAAGCAGCCCATTATCTTTTTTCTTTTTTTCTCAAAACTCTATATCGAGCTTTATCTCATCAGAGGCATTATCCCCTTCTTCATTTTCAAGTTGAACATCCGGCCCTTTACCTTCATTACATCTCTTAATGTAATGAATTACATCGTTCAATCCATCCATGAATTTGTCAAAGTCTTCTTTATACAGGAAAATTTTGTGTTTTTCAAAAGATACTTGCGTTCCGTCCTTAGGTTGAATCTTTTTACTTTCAGTAACAGCTAAAAACAAGTCATCTTTTAAATTCTTCTTCACATCCAGATAATAGATCCGTTTCCCTGCTTTGATGGCTTTAGAATATAAAATTTCTTTATCACCACCCTCAACATGTGCTTTCCTTATAGAATCTTCCATGACAGCTAACATTTATTAATACACCCGTCCCATTTATCATAACTAGCCTCAAATATGTGCATTTTTTTTTAAATAGCAACTATTTTAACGTATCAAAATACCACCCAAACAGCCGTAAATTCAAAATATCATCTAATGCATATAAAATTAAGCAAACTCCCTCTTTTTTATAAAAAGAATAGCTACCTTTGCAACCTAAATTTATAACAAGAAGTTCTTTCAAACGATGATCAACAGAATTTTAATCCGCATTAAAGTTTTACAGATAGTATATTCTTACTATCAAAATGGTAACGGTGACCTCAAAGTAGCGGAAAATGAATTACTTTTCAGCCTCCAAAAGTCGTACGACTTATATCATTATTTCCTTCTTCTTATTGTTGAAGTAACAAACCTTCAAAAACGTCTGCTCGATGCCCGTAAAAACAAGTACATGCCTACGGAAGCAGAGTTAAATCCGAACACACGCCTGACAGACAATCGTTTTGCAGCCCAGATTGAACAAAACGACGCTTTGAAAAAGTATGTTTCAGAACAAGGTATTTCATGGAGTAATGACGAAGATTTCATAAAAGCCGTACTTGAGCAGATTCTTGATTCCGATATATATGCAGAGTATCTGGCTAACAAAGACGATTCATACGAAACTGACAAAGAATTCTGGCGTACCGTATTCAAGAAAATCATATGTGGCAATGAAACAGTAGAAGATTATCTGGAAGATAAAAGTATTTATTGGAACGATGATATAGAAATTGTCGAAACTTTCACCCTAAAAACCATCAAGAAGTTTGAAGAAAAGAACGGAAGTAAACAGGCTTTGTTACCCATGTTCAAAGATATGGAAGACAAGTCGTTTGCAATCCAGTTATTCAGGCAGTCATTATTGAAAGGAAAAGAGTTCCGCGAACGAATAGAAAAACATATAAAAAATTGGGAAACAGAACGTATTGCAAATATGGACCTCATCATAATGCAGGTTGCCATAGCCGAAATCATGACGTTCCCAACTATTCCGACAATCGTTACCCTGAACGAATATATAGATACTGCAAAATACTACAGCACTCCCAAAAGCGGAACATTTATTAATGGCATACTCGATTCCATAGTAAGTGAGTTAAAAAAAGAAAAGTTATTGCTTAAAGACTAATTATTATACTTACATTTGCACATATTGTTTTTGATATTAACTTGTAAATTGATTATAATAGTATGAGCTTAATTAGTATTTTACTTCAAGCTGCTGGTGCCGGCCAGTCTCAATGGTCTGGCATTCTAATGATGGTCGTAGTTGTTGCCATCTTCTATTTCTTTATGATTCGTCCGCAACAAAAGAAACAAAAAGAAATCCAGAAAGCACGCGAAGCATTGCAAACCGGAGATAAAGTTATCACATCCGGGGGTATATACGGAAAAATAAAAGAAATCGGAGACATTTACATGCTGATAGAAATTGCAGACGGTGTTCGTATCCGTGTAGATAAAACTTCTATATTCGCTTCATCAGAGGACGCACAGCAAAAGTAATTAACAACGAATTCATGTTAAGGCTTGAAAACTTATTACAACCATTCAAGTCTGTCCTACAAAAGGCTAAAGTTTTTTTGCGTTGCAAACGATGGAAAGAAACTTTAGTCTTTTTCTCATTTATACTCCTGGCTTTAGGATTTTGGCTTCTTCAAAGTTTACAGCAGGAATATGAAATAGAGATCAATATTCCGGTCAGATATAAGAATGTTTCGCCCGAAATCGCTTTTACAGACACCGTTCCCAGCAACGTCACAGTACATGTAAAAGACAAAGGAAGTGTTTTATTAAACTATTCCTTCGGAAGACGTTTTGCCCCTATTGACGCTGATATGAAAAATGTCAATAAAAAGAACGGAACATTCCATATAAGCAGAAAAGTCATTGAAAGTGACATTCTGAAGCAACTCATATCTACCACTTCGTTAATCAGTTTCGAACCTCAGCAGATAGATATCAGCTATAGTAAAAGCGTTCAAAAGAAAATACCTGTAGCATTTAACGGAGATATTCATATTAATGCAGGATTTCAACAATCCGGCGAAATCATAATATCACCATCTGTCGTTAATGCCTATGCAAGTGATGTCATATTAGATTCGCTAACCGCTATTCAGACAGTTTATACTGAAATAAAAGATGGCGACAAAACAGTTACCAAAAATATACCTCTACAAAAAATTCCCGGTGTAAACTACGACCCGTCTACAGTTACAGTAACTATTCCGATAGAGGAATATACGGATAAAACTTTAGATATCCCCGTTAGTTGTAAGGGCATACCTAGTCATTATACATTAAGGATGTTTCCGGCTGTAATTAAGGTGACATGCGGTGTACCGCTTTCACGCTTCAAAGAACTTTCGGCCGACCAGTTCTCTATTGAAATCCCATTTGCAAACCTGGAACAAAACATGTCAGGAACATTACCTGTCGAGCTTTCCGTTAAACCGGACTGGATACGCAATGCAACCTTATTCCCCGACAAAATAGAATTTATTCTGGAACAAAACAGCCATGATTAGAATAGGTATAACCGGAGGAATAGGAAGCGGTAAGTCGGTCGTAGCAACTATTTTGCAGCTAACCGGAATACCGGTATATATTGCCGACAAAGAAAGCAAACAACTAACTGACAGTTCACCAGTCATACGAAAACAACTCATAGAACTACTCGGTAAAGATATTTATACAGAGCAGGGACTGAATAAAAAATTATTAGCTTCTTATATTTTCAATAATCCTGAGTGCCTCAAACAAGTAAATGCAATTATACATCCGGAAGTAAATAGTCATTTCCAAAACTGGGTACGCAATCAGCATTCCAATATCTGTGCTATTGAATCAGCAATACTTTTTGAGTCAGGTTTTAACAAAACAGTTGATGTAAACCTGATGGTTTATGCACCCATAGAAATCCGCATAGCCAGGGTACTAGCCCGCGATAACGTTTCCCGGGAAGAAATCATACGGCGTATTTCCAATCAGATGTCCGACGAACAAAAAAAAGAACTATCGGACTATGTTATATACAATGATGATATTCATACCCTATTACCCCAGGCAAATCAATTCTTAAACTATTTAACCTCACGACAACCACAAGATAATGCCGAATAAAAGGTAACAGCTATACGTTTTTTCCACCCATTTGTATCTGTATATTCGGTTAGTTGTACTACATTTGCAGCTTTAAAGTTTAACACTATTAGAAAACAAAGAATATTATGTTGAAGACTATTTTGTCTATTTCGGGAAAACCCGGCCTGTTTAAACTGGTTTCCCATGGAAAAAACATGCTGATTGTTGAGTCGTTAACAGACAAGAAGAGAGTACCTGCCTATGCAAAAGATAAAGTGATCTCTTTAGGTGACATTGCCATCTATACAGACGAAGCAGAAGTTCCTTTACATGAAGTGCTGACCAGCGTTAAAAATAAAGAAAACGGCGCTAAAGTGTCTATTAACACTTCCACTGCAAAACCAGAAGAATTACGTACTTATTTCGCTGAAATATTACCGAGCTTTGACCGTGATCGCGTATATCCGAGTGATATCAAAAAGTTATTAAGCTGGTATAATATCTTAATAGGAGCTGGCATCACAGACTTTACACCGGAAGAGCCTGCTGAAGAAGCAAAAGAAGAAGCAAAATAAATATGATTCGATATTACAAAAAAGGGTTGCCCTAAGTGGACAACCCTTTTCTATTTTCTAAAATAGCGGATTACTAACCTTCTCATTGAGCAAAGCCAAATCCACCACTTGTTGTATATCATCTACATAATGGAATGTTAACCCTTTCAGATATTCAGGTTTAATCTCATCAATGTCTTTCTGGTTTTCCCTGCATAGAATCAATTCCTTAATACCGGCACGTTTTGCCGCCAGAATTTTTTCCTTGATGCCGCCAACAGGAAGTACTTTTCCACGAAGTGTTATCTCGCCTGTCATCGCCAGATTACTTTTCACTTTACGCTGTGTAAAGGCAGACACTAAAGAAGTTACCATCGTAACACCTGCACTCGGACCATCTTTAGGAATAGCACCTTCAGGTACATGCACATGCACATTCCAGTTTTCAAATAATTCTTCATTTATATTAAACAAAGACGCATGGGCATGGATATATTCAAGAGCCAGCATGGCAGATTCCTTCATCACATCGCCTAAGTTACCGGTCAAAGTCAGTTTCGAACCTTTTCCTTTACTCAAGCTGGATTCTACAAACAATATTTCTCCACCAACAGCAGTCCATGCAAGACCGGTTACTACACCTGCATATTCGTTACCCTGGTATTTATCCCGTGTATATTCTACTGCTCCCAGATACTCATGCAAGTCTTCCGGCTTAATAACAGAAGGTATTGGTTCGTCCGATGCAACTTTACGAGCCAGTTTACGCATTACCTTTGCTATCTTTTTATCCAATTCCCTGACTCCGCTCTCACGCGTATACGATTCAACGATTGCCTGCAAAGTCTTTTTCTGAAACTTCACTTTCCCTTTTTCTAAACCATGAATGCCCAATTGCTTCGGAACAAGATGTCTTGCTGCAATTTCAACCTTTTCTTCCATAATATAACCGCTCACTTCAATAAGTTCCATACGGTCTAATAAGGGTTGCGAAATCGTATTCAGGTTATTTGCGGTAGCAACAAACATTACTTTGCTCAGATCATAGTCTATATCCAGGTAATTGTCATGGAAGGCATTATTCTGCTCAGGGTCCAGCACTTCCAATAATGCTGCAGCGGGATCACCTTTAAAATCATTCGTCACCTTATCGATTTCATCCAGAATGAATACCGGGTTAGACGTTCCCGCCTTCTGTAAATTCTGAATAATACGTCCGCACATAGCACCGATATATGTACGTCTATGACCACGTATTTCTGCCTCATCATGAAGGCCACCCAGAGAAACACGGACATACTTACGATTCAAAGCCTCGGCAATAGACTTTCCTAGAGATGTTTTACCTACTCCCGGAGGTCCGTAAAGACAAATAATCGGCGACTTCATATCACCTTTCAGTTTCAGGACTGCAAGATGTTCAATAATACGTTCTTTTACCTTTTCCAATCCGTAATGATCTCTATCCAGAACCTTCTGCGCGTGAGACAGATTAAAGTTATCTTTACTATACTGGTTCCATGGCAGATTTACAATTGTCTGCACATATTGCGTCTGGATAGAAAAATCAGGAGATTGAGGATGCAGACGTTCCAGTTTACGCAATTCTTTTTCAAATATTTCGGCAACTGCAACCGGCCATTTCTTTTTAAAAGCTTTCTCACGCAATTCCTTTATCTCCAGCTCATTGATATTCCCGCCCAACTCTTCCTGTATCGTCTTAATCTGCTGTTGGAGGAAATATTCTTTCTGTTGCTGGTTTATATCTTCGTGTGTCTTCATCTGGATGGAAGCTTTCAGCTCCACCAACTGATACTCGCGATTCAAGATAAAAAGCAAACGGTAAGCACGATCTTTCAAGTCTCCGATCAAAAGAAGTTGCTGTTTTTCGGATGCACCACTTGGAATATTGCTACACGAGAAATTTACCAGATACAGTATGTTCTGATTGTTCTTTATAGAAAAGATAAGATCACGCGGAGGATCGGCTACTGCCCCCAACATCTTTATTGTCAAATCCTTTATAGTGGAAATAAGAGCTTCAAACTCGCGGTCGCTCTTATCTGGCACAGTATCTTCCAGAATTTTAATCTGTCCGGTGAGATACGGTTCCGTTTCAACTAAACTATTCAGTTCAAAACGCTTCTTACCTTGCAAAATAACCGTAGTTGTTCCGTCCGGCATTTCCAATACGCGGACAACATCAGCAATCACACCCGTTGTATACAAATCATCGAATCCCGGTTCTTCGGTTGCCATGTCTTTTTGGCAAACCACACCAATCAAACTCTTCTTATGCAGTGCTTCCTTTATTAATCGCATCGATTTGGGACGCCCCACAACAACAGGCATAGCTACTCCCGGGAATAGCACCATATTACGAAGCGGAAGAATAGGGACTACATCCCCTACTTTATCTACTCCTTCAGTAAAATCTTCATCCACATCGCATTCTGTAAGAATTGGCATAACAATCCCTATATTGTCATCCATATCATCGTATGATTCCGGGCTAAATACTCTCTTTTTTCCTTTCATATATACATTAATCATTGTATATGTTAATACAATAAACGTGCCAAAGTTACAGATTTTAGTCCGAATCTGACTACTTTTGCATCAGCAATAATAAAATGATATGGCAAATCCTTATTTTCAATTTAAAAAATTTACCGTATGGCATGACAAATGTGCTATGAAGGTAGGTACCGACGGGGTTCTTTTGGGAGCCTGGGCTAACACATATCTTTGCAAAAACATATTGGATGTTGGTACCGGAACAGGACTCATTGCACTAATGCTGGCACAGCGTAGCACAGCTCAGGCAGATGCAATAGATATAGACGCAGATGCATGCCTTCAGGCAAAAGAGAACATACAGGCTTCTATTTTCGCCGGACAAATCAATATTTATCATACCTCTTTTGAAGAGTACATAAAACAAACCGATAAAAGATACGACCTTATTGTATCCAATCCGCCTTATTTTACAGATTCCTTAAAATGTCCGGATCATAAACGAACTACTGCACGACATACAGAAAGCCTTCAGCTTTTCGACTTGATAACCGGTTGCCTGCAAATCGTAACATCAAACGGAAGAATCGCATTAATACTACCTTTTGACAAGAAAGAAGAACTGATGAAAATCGCAGAAGAGAACAAGCTTTTTGCCATCCGCATCACAAACGTCATTCCTGTACCCGGAGCCGAGCCCAAAAGAATACTGATAGAATTATCGCCTGCCCAGTCATTAAAAATTGAAAATGAACTCACAATCGAAAAAGCCCGCCATCAATATACTCCTGAGTTCAAAGCATTAACCAGAGACTATTATCTGAAATAAACAAAAAGTTCAGTATTCCAATAAAAAATCAAAAGCCCGGGGGAAAAGTTTTATCCGTATGAAAAAAAAGTTTCATCAGCACAAAACAAAAGTTTCATCGGCATGAAAACAAAAAAACACCGGCAACACGTGCTACTTTTATTTAAAGATATAGGGAAGTCTTTTATCAAAAAAACGGGTCACTTCATCAAATAAATAATGTACCTCTTCCGAGAAAGAAACGACCTCGGGTGTAAGCACCTTCAATGCTCTTGGTTCCAGTGTTATATCTATACGGCTTTCGGCCATAATAGGTTCGCCATCCAGGTGCATGACTCCCGGTTTCTGACGAATAATAGTAACCTGATGCGCCTTCATTGTCTTGATCTTACTATTACGATCTATCTGTTTTGTAAACAATTGTATTGCAAGAGGTGCAATATCAAGTGGGGTAAACGGAGAAAGAATAGTAACATCCATCTGACCGTCCTGTATATTTGCATGAGGAGCTATAAAAGCATTATTACCATATTGAGAAGCATTAGCACAAGCTACCAGAAAGGCTTTTTCCTTTATTGTCTGGTTATCCACCTGTAACTCGTAAGGTTCCGGCTTATAACTTAAGTATTCTTCAACCGTATTTTTTATATATGTAAGAGAACCACGACGTTTTTCATTTGCAAATTTCTGGCTTACGGCAGCATCGAACCCAACGCCGCAAGTACAGAAAAATACACGTCCGTTAGCCCTGCAACAGTCAATGGTAGTAACATGGCCTTTACTGATCAAGTCTACAGCCCTACGGATTTCCATAGGGATATGCAACTCACGGGCCAAACCATTACCCGAACCTTTCGGGACAATACCCAGCACTGCATCCGAATGGATCATGGCACGTGCTATCTCATTCACCGTTCCGTCGCCCCCCACAGCTATTATATAATGTACGCCATCCTTTATTGCCTGCTTTGTAAGCTCACTGGCATGACCTGCGTATTCGGTAAAAGTTATATTTAACGAACAATGACTCCGAAGGCACATTTCTTCTATCATCTTAGGAATCTTACGCTTTGAGCCAACCCCGGATATAGGATTAATAATAGCTTGTACCTTTATATCACATCCGTTCATTTTGAATTTATCTTTAACTTTGAGAAGACAAAAATAATGCTTTTATAAAACTTTTAAAGCATTTGGACTACTATAAGTTATTTTTTTACTACTTTTGCGGCTGGATTTGTCGAAACAGAGATGCTGATATACCGGCAAATCGGAATTCTTTCATACGGAATAAACAAATAGCGAGAAATCATTCTCTTAATAACACATATGAAACTTTTACAAGAGAAATTAGCAAAGTACGATGCTCCTCAAAGAGCTATGGCAGCAGGGATTTATCCTTATTTCAGAATGATTGAAAGTGATCAGGACACAGAAGTGATGATCAGTGGTAAAAAAGTTCTGATGTTTGGTTCAAATGCGTACTTGGGATTAACAAACCATCCTAAAGTAAAAGAGGCAGCTATTGAAGCCATTAAAAAATATGGTACAGGTTGTGCTGGTTCACGATTCCTGAATGGAACGTTGGACTTACATATCCAATTGGAAAAAAGATTAGCAGAGTTTGTTGGTAAGGAAGATGCCATCGTATATTCTACAGGCTTTCAAGTTAATTTAGGCGTGGTTTCCTGTGTAACAGGACGTGAAGATTACATTATTTGGGATGAATTAGACCATGCATCTATTATAGAAGGCCATCGCCTTTCTTTCTCCACCAAATTAAAATACAAACACAACGACATGGATTCGCTGGAGAAACAACTCCAAAAATGCGAACCGGACAAAGTAAAACTGATCGTTATAGATGGCGTATTCAGTATGGAGGGCGATGTTGCCAAATTACCGGAAATAGTTGCGTTGGCTAAGAAATATAATGCTAGCGTAATGGTAGACGAAGCACACGGTATAGGTGTATTCGGCAATCAAGGACGCGGAACCTGTAACCATTTCGGCGTAACAAATGATGTTGACCTGATTATGGGAACATTCAGCAAATCTTTCGCTTCTATCGGTGGATTTATCGCAGCTGACGAATCAGTAATCAACTATTTACGCCACCATTCCCGCTCATATATCTTCAGTGCAAGTAATACCCCGGCTGCAACCGCTGCTGCCAATGCAGCTCTGGATATTATGTTGAGCGAACCTGAGCGTATACAGCACTTATGGGATCTGACACATTATGCACTAGACGGTTTCCGTAATATGGGTTGTGAGATAGGCCATACTTCCACTCCTATTATACCGTTGTTCATCCGTGATAACGATCTTACATTCCTTATCGTAAAAGAATTATTCGAAGCAGGCATATTCGTAAACCCAGTAGTAGCTCCGGCTGTAGCATCAGAAGACACGCTAATCCGTTTCTCTTTGATGGCAACTCATACGAAAGAACAATTGGATTATGCCTTGGAAGCTATTCATAAGGTATTTAAAAGCCACGGTTTAGTAAAATAATCAGCAAGTCTGACAGAATATAAACAGAAAGCCCGGTAGTAAACAGTTGCTACCGGGCTTTCTTACATATTTTTATCGGCACATGCGGAAGTGTTAGAATAAATCACTATTTTTGCGTATTGTACATTAAATATATACATATTATACAACCTAGAAAATGGATTTCAAACTAAATACAGGAAGTTGCTGCATGGGAAAAAAAGGATGCAGCAAAGTACAAAATACAAAACTCAATACATACGATTGGCTTTGCGATGTTCCGGATGCAGAAAATGCAACCGATTACGTAGAGGTACAATTTAAAAATACCCGCAAAGGGTATTATCTTAACAGTTCGAAAATACCTCTGGAGAAAGGAGACATTGTTGCAGTAGAAGCAAGTCCGGGTCATGATATCGGAATTGTAACCCTAACCGGAAAACTGGTTCTTCTGCAAATGAAAAAAAACAATGTACGTACCGGAGAAGGAAACGAACCTAAAAAAGTCTACCGAAAAGCAAAACCCAACGATATCGAGAAATACGAAGAAGCAAAGGCTAAAGAACATGCAACGATGATCCGGTCACGTCAGATTGCGACCGAATTAGGCCTAAACATGAAAATCGGAGACGTGGAATACCAAGGAGATGGAAACAAAGCTATATTCTATTATATCGCCGATGAACGTGTAGACTTCCGGCAACTTATTAAAGTACTTGCGGAAGCATTTCGTGTCCGTATTGAAATGAAACAAATCGGAGCCCGTCAAGAAGCCGGACGTATCGGCGGAATTGGCCCTTGCGGACGCGAACTTTGTTGTTCAAGCTGGATGACAAGTTTCGTATCGGTAGCCACTGGGGCAGCCCGCTATCAGGATATTTCGATGAACCCCCAGAAGCTGGCAGGACAATGCGCCAAGTTGAAATGTTGTATCAACTACGAGGTAGATGCATACGTAGAAGCACAAAAACGTTTGCCATCCCGGGAAATTGTTCTGGAAACTAAAGATAATTCATATTATCATTTCAAAACAGATATCTTCAAACAAGAGATTACTTATTCTACCGACAAATCATTTGCCGCCAATCTGATAACCATACCAGCCAAACGTGCTTTTGATGTCATCAACATGAATAAGAAAGGTAATAAACCTATTTCTCTGGAAGCCGACACAAAACCTCAGCCCCCCAAGAGAGATGCTCAAGATATCTTAGGGCAGGATAGCGTAACACGTTTCGATTCTGTAAAGAAAAAGAAAAAGAAACGTAGTAACGGAGACAATAATAAGAATGGTACAAATGAAAATACCCGAAATAGTACCAATACAAATATTACCTCAAACAATCCAGAAAACACGGGTAATACCAACAGCAATGGAAACAGAGAAAGTGGTAATAGAAACAATAACCGTTATGCAAATAATGGTAACCGGAACAACCGTCCGAAGCAAAAACCGAAAATAAACAACAACGATAAGCAGAATAACAATGACAAGCCCCAGCAACCTGTTAAACCGGCTAACCAACCGGAAAACAAGCCAGAAGCTTAAAAGCTGCATTGCTGCCTTTGTATCTCTATTGTTCTTCTCCTGCGAGAATCAGGCCTTGTACGACCAATACCAGGCCATTGATAATACATCGTGGGAAAAGAACAAAGAATATTATTTTACTTTCCATGTAACAGATATATCCACTCCATATAACCTTACACTGGAAATACGAAATAATAACCTTTATCCCTATCAAAACTTATGGTTATTTTGTAATGAAGAATTGCCCGTTGGCCCATTGAAAAGAGATACAATAGAGTGCACGCTTGCTGACGAATACGGCAAATGGTATGGACATGGCATTTCCCTTTTCCAGTCTAGTTTTCCTATTCGTACGAACTATCTATTCCCTTATGAAGGACAGTATACCTTTAGCTTCAGGCAAGGTATGAGGAATGAAGCATTGCCGGGTATTCAGGAGATCGGTATGAGGGTAAAAAAAGCCGAATAAGATCAATGTTCTTTACGGGAAGCATCTAACCGAAGAAATATAAACAACAGGATAGTGAAACCCCACAAAGAAGATCCTCCATAGCTGAAGAATGGCAACGGAATACCAATTACAGGAGTCAGTCCTGTAACCATTCCCACATTTATCGCTAGATGGAAGAAAAAGATGGATGCAACACTATATCCATAAACGCGTCCGAATGTATTACCCTGTCTTTCGGCCAATACGATAAGGCGTAAAATAAATATTCCAAACAAAATAAGTACGGCAGCAGAACCCAGAAAACCCTGCTCCTCTCCTACAGTACAAAAAATAAAGTCAGTATCTTGTTCGGGGACATATTTCAATTTCGTCTGTGTTCCGTTCAAAAATCCTTTGCCGGAAAAGCCACCCGAACCAATTGCAATCTTTGATTGATTCACATTATAACCTGCACCACTAGGATCATCCTCCAATCCCAAAGATACTTTAATACGAACCTGTTGATGCGGTTCCAATATATTATCGAACACATAGCTCACTGAAAACAGGAAAGCTAAAGACCCTAATGCAAAAAGAGCTATCAAGACATAATGCCAGACCCAATTCCTTATCGACAAATATATCAAATACAACACCGATAATAACACAAGCCCTTCGGCTATAAAAGCAAAATTAACCGGAGTAAATATAGATACTATATATCCTACCAAATAAGCACATGCCGTGCCTGCCAATATACAAAATATGGCTTTGCCATCCTTCCGTTCAATTTGGATCAAAAGCATCGTTATAACTAAAATCATGCATGAAACCAATAGCTCGCCAACAGGAGTAATCCCTGTAATTACTTCTGAATATTTCATCCCGGCAACAAAGAAAACTACAGCACAAACTCCCGCCAAAAGTATATAGCCAGACATTCCTTCCCGATAAAGCATCAGAAAAAATGCCAGGTAAACCAAAGCAGAACCAGTTTCCTTTTGTAGCAGAATACAAACCATCGGTAAGAAAATCAGCAACAATGTTATCATGAAATTCTTAGGTGTAGTAAGCTTAAAGGCATACGTATTCATCAGTTTGGCGACAACCAAAGCCGTAGCAAACTTTGCAAACTCGGCAGGCTGCAAACGAACCGGCCCCAAAACAAGCCACGAATGCGATCCTTTTATATTAGGAGCAAGGAAGATAGTAGCTATCAACAAAAGAATTACAGCTATATAAATCAGATTGGCAAAAATATCGAAAAAGTTGCTATCCAACATGAGTATTACAAAAATGATCACAGCCGACAGACCAATCCAAATTAACTGCGAACCAGGACGACCTGACGGATCAAACAGCCCCACATTATCAAACTCATAACTGGCACCACAAATACTAAACCAACCGGCTATTACCATTACAACATAAAGTATAATAGTAAACCAATCAACCGACTTCCATATTTCTGTTTTTCTATAACTCACGATCCGGTAATGATAAAATATTAGGTGACACTACTGCATTGGCCATTGTTTCTTCCAGCAGTTTATCCGCTTCCGAAATAGTTCCGGTCAGGTACTTCTCCATCATCAATTTTCCTATAGGAACTCCATAAGTTGCACCAAACCCTCCGTTTTCAACATATACACAAATGGCAACTTTAGGATTCTGATAAGGAGCAAAACCGATAAACGCCGAATGGTCTTTTCCATGAGGATTTTCCGCCGTACCGGTTTTTCCACAGACTTCTATGCCCGGAATAGCAGCACGCGTACAAGTTCCACCTAGTACGGCATTGCGCATACCTTCGGCCACAATTTCATAATTCTTACGCTCTATCATTGTATAACGCTTATTGGTATAAAGCGTATCCAGCGGAGTGTCTTGTATTTCCTTCACCACATGAGGAGTAATAAAATGACCTCTGTTTGCTATAGTAGCAGCCAAATTACAAATCTGTAATGGAGTAGCAAGTATTTCTCCCTGGCCTATTGCAATCGAAATAATCGTACTGGAATTCCAACGTCCACGATAATATTTATCGTAATATTTACTATTAGGAACAAACCCTCTTTTCTCTCCCGGCAAATCAACTCCTAATTTATAACCGTATCCCATAGAAATAAGGTAGTTTTTCCATACTTCAAAAGCTTCTTGAACTGTAGAATACCGTTTACGGCTGTCTATCATATCATGTAATCCCCAACAAAAATACGAATTACAGGAAGTAGCCAGGGCATATGTAAGATTCAGTGGTGAAGCATGCCCGTGACAAGCTGGTTTTCCACCTCTAAACGTATAACCATGGGCACATGTGTATTGCGTTTCTTTTGTAATGACTCCTTCCTGCAGAAAGGTCAGAGCCTGAGTAGGTTTAAAGGTCGATCCTGGAGGATAAAGCCCCATGATAGCTCTATTAAGCAATGGTTTGTCGGGATTCCTTTCCAGCAATTTATGATTTTTACCCCTTTGGCGGCCGGATAACATTCCCGGATCATAAGACGGAGTTGAAACCATACATAATATCTCACCCGTCTCCGGTTCAATCATCACTATGCTTCCCCTTTTATTTTGCATTAACCTCTCCCCAAGCTCCTGTAATTCCATATCGATAGATAAGGTCAGATTCTTACCCGAGACCGGAGCCACGTCAAATTTACCCTCTTCATAACGGCCCTTGATGCGGCCATGCGCATCACGCAGCAGGATTTCCACGCCTTTCGTACCACGCAAAACGCTTTCATAAGACTGTTCTATACCACTGCGGCCGGAGTTGTCGCCCTGAACATAATAATCGTCATTTTCTATATCCTTGCGGTTTACTTCCCCAATTGTACCCAACACATGAGCTGCATAAGGATATTCATACTCACGGATTGTACGGTTCTGGATATAAAAGCCGGGGAATTTATATAATTTCTCTTGTAATACACCACACTCACGGGCAGATAACTGGTTCATAAAAACCTGTGGCACATACGATGAATAACCGGGATTCAACCGACGGTCTTTAACGTCTGCCATACGCTTGACAAACTGCTGCTTGGTTATCCCCAAGATATTACAAAAGTCCAACGTATCGAAGGGTTGTATTTCACGCATGATAAACATCACATCATAAGCCGGTTGGTTATACACCAGCATCTTACCATTCCGGTCGTACATAATTCCGCGGGAAGGGTATAGAGTTTTCTTCAGGAACGCATTACTATCGGCCCATGCTTTATAGTCGCTATCTATAATTTGCAAAAAGAACAGACGAACAATAAAGATGAGTACCAATAAAATAACAGCCCCGCCAATTACATAACGTCTGTTTTCGAGTGTGTACTTAGTATTACTCTCCACTTTTCTGAGACTCTATATTGAATGCTTCTACCGTACAAACTAACAATGTTGTCATTGCTACACTTGCAAAAATACGAAGGGCAAGAAACACCGGATCAAAGAATGTCAATGATTCTAATAAAAATAATGCCACATGCTGTATTATTATGAACGTAACAGCATATCTAAAAAAGCCGCCATATCCAAATGTTTTATATGACGGATATATACCTTCCGGAAGATCCTTCCCCATATAAAACCGTATCAGAGGCTCGCGTAGAAATCCGGCCAATGTACAAGCGGCAGCATGCATTCCCGGGGTATTCGAAAACATATCAATAGCAAGACCAGCCAAAAAAGAAAAAAACACGACTTTGGTTTGAGACATTCCCACCGGAAGTTTAATAATAAAATAAAGGTATAGAAATGGCGTTGCAATCCTAAGGAAGTGAATGTTATTCAAGACCAATACCTGAATTAAGACAAACACAACAAAATAAAATAAGCCTCGCAGTAGATTAATCATTTCTTTTCGCCTCTAATTCTAAACTTAGCTGTTCCGCCTGGCGGTAGTTCTTTATAATCCTGACATCGTTCAATGCCTGGAAATCTGTTGCCAATAATACTTCCAACGAATAGAAGTTATCATCATGTTGCTTCTTAAAATCCGAAACCGTACCTACAATAATTCCCGCAGGAAATACGGCCGAATAGCCACTTGTAACAATTGTATCTCCCTTATCAAACTGCACATGGCGCGGTAATTCGTCCAGATTTGCATAGCGGGAGTTACGCCCATTCCAGCTCAAAGAACCAAAATAGCTGCTTCCCAATACTTTGCAACTCAACCGGAACTTTGGATTCAACAAAGGAATCACCACTGCAAAATGATCCGAAACAGCGGATACAATCCCAACCACTCCACGCTCGGAAACGACTCCCATATCCCGGTCTATACCATCCTTACGCCCTTTATTTACCGTAATATAATTAGACAAATGCGTCACACTGTTGTTTACAACCTCTGCCATCACACAACTATATGGAAACTGTTCTGTCGAATCAGGCGCAAAGCCAGCGAAGGCAACTGTGTCTGCCATCATCATGTCCAAACGATCCTGCATTTCCAACATTTGAAGTTCCAACTGCCCGTTACGTTCCAACAACTCCTTATTAATCTCCCGGAGATTCAAATAAGAAGTTACATAGCCGGAAACAGAAGCAATGTGTCCTGTTACTACATTTGCCGAACTAAACATGATATTCCGTTGATACGCATTATTATGATAAATGAGTATCAAAGAAAGTACTTCGAGCAACAAAAACAGAAACCAATGCCTCTTCCTCACCAGGAAATCAAGCAGTTTACGCATAGTCTTTAACAGTTGACAGTTGACAGCTTACAAATGGCAGGTAGATAGTAAATTACTTGTCATTTGTAAGCTGTCAACTGTCAATTATCTAATAAGGAAATTAAATTTATCGATATTTTTCAGAGCCACTCCCGTACCTTTAGCAACTGCATGCAACGGGTCTTCGGCTATATGGAACGGAATATTGATCTTATCAGTCAAACGCTTGTCCAAACCACGCATCAAAGCTCCACCTCCGGCAAGATAGATACCATTACGTACAATATCGGCATATAATTCCGGCGGTGTTTGTTCCAAAGCACTTAAAATTGCAGCTTCCATCTTAGAGATCGATTTCTCCAAACAATGAGCTATTTCCTGATAAGAAACAGGAACTTCCATTGGCAAAGCCGTCATCTGGTTAGGGCCATGAACAACATAATCTTCAGGCGGGTTATCAAGAAACGTAAGCGCCGAACCGACATTTATTTTAATCAATTCAGCCGTACGTTCGCCCACCTTAACATTATGCTGACGGCGCATATATTCCATAATATCTGCAGTCAGATCATCACCGGCAATGCGGATAGACTTATTCGAAACAATTCCACCCAGAGAAATCACGGCAATTTCCGTCGTACCACCGCCTATATCTACAATCATATTTCCTTCCGGAGCTTCCACATCGATACCTATACCAATTGCAGCGGCCATCGGTTCGTAAATCATATACACATCACGACCACCGGCATGCTCGGCAGAGTCGCGCACGGCACGTATTTCCACTTCAGTACTACCGGAAGGTATACATACCACCACGCGCAAAGAAGGAGAAAACCAGTGATTTCTCTGGTTTATCATTTTTATCATGCCCCGCATCATCTGCTCGGCAGCATAAAAGTCGGCAATTACACCATCACGTAACGGACGAATCGTACGAATATTTTCATGCGTCTTTCCGTGCATTTGCCGAGCCTTTTCTCCTACCGCCAATACCTTATCTGTCCGACGGTCAAGAGCTACCACAGACGGTTGGTCTACCATAATCTTACCATTGCTTATAATAATAGTATTGGCAGTACCCAGGTCTATCGCTATTTCTTGAGTGAAAGAGAATAATCCCATTATAATAATTCTGTTAATGTGTCAATATGCCAATTCGAAATTTCATAATTGGCATATTAGTATTTGTTAATGTTTAAAGTGACGTATACCTGTTTTAACCATTGACAAGCCATGTGCATTGCAATACTCAACAGATAATTTGTCATTAATAGAACCTCCCGGTTGAATTACAGCAGTAATACCTGCATTATCAGCAATTTCCACACAGTCAGGGAACGGGAAGAAAGCGTCGGATGCCATCACAGCACCGTTCAAATCAAAGTTAAATGATTTAGCCTTCTCAATAGCTTGTTTCAGAGCATCTACACGCGAAGTTTGTCCGATACCACTCGCGCAAAGCTGCTTATTCTTCACCAATGTGATTGCATTAGACTTGCTGTTCTTCACCAGCTTATTGGCAAATAACAGGTCTTCTATTTCCTGCGTTGTCGGTTTTTTATCTGTCATCGGTTCCAGATCTCCGGCTACCTGAATACTCAAATCTTTTTCCTGCATCAAAACGCCGTTCAGTAATGAACGGAACTGCACCGGGCAAGTTTTACATTCCTTACGGATCAGAATGATACGGTTCTTCTTCTGTTTCAAAACTTCCAAAGCATCAGCATCATAAGCCGGAGCAATGATAATTTCGAAGAATATTTTGTTAATTTCTTCAGCCGCTTCTTTATTGATTGTTGTATTGGTTATTAAAATACCACCAAATGCAGAAACCGGGTCACCGGCCAAAGCATCTTTCCAGGCATCCGTCACATTTGCACGCGAAGCGATACCACAAGCGTTATTATGTTTCAGTATAGCGAAAGTCAACTCATCGAACTCATCAATCAAATTAACCGCTGCATCAATGTCTAATAAGTTGTTATAAGAAACTTCTTTTCCGTGAATCTGTTCGAACATATCGTTAAACTTTCCATAGAACTTGGCAGCCTGATGAGGATTTTCACCATAACGCAAGTGCATAGGCTCGTCTACACCTGCACGGAAGTAAGAGCCATCACATCCGTCAAAGTAGTTAAAGATAGCAGAATCGTAACCGGAAGAAACAGCAAATGCTTCTTTAGCAAACCAGCGGCGGTCTTCAATTGTTGTTTCCGCACCTTTTTCATTTAACAAATTCATCAAAGGTTGATATTGTGCTTTGGAAGCAACGATTACCACATCCTTAAAATTCTTTGCTGCAGCACGTATCAAGGAGATACCGCCTATATCTATTTTTTCAATGATAGCTTGTTCTTCTGCGCCGGAAGCAACAGTTTCTTCAAACGGATAAAGGTCTACTATGACCAAATCTATTTCCGGTATTTCATATTCTGCAATCTGAGCCTTATCTCCTTCATTATCTCTACGGTTCAAAATCCCACCAAATACTTTCGGGTGAAGTGTTTTCACGCGTCCCCCTAAAATCGAAGGATATCCGGTCAAATCTTCCACGGCATCACAAGGAATACCTAAAGACTCAATAAATGTTTGTGTTCCACCTGTAGATACAAAGCTCACGCCTTCATTGTGGAGTTTCTTTAAGATCTCATCCAATCCCTCTTTATGGAATACTGAGACCAATGCACGTTTCATTCGTTTCGTTGCAGCCATCTTTGTTTCGTTTACTTTAATGTTTTAGAGCACAAAATTAGTCATTAATTATTTGGGGCAAAAGAAATTTGAGTAAAATAATATTTAAGGTGTGAATTAAAAACAAAACCCTACTTTTGATCAGACTCATTATTCACCGGCTACTACTGCCCCTCATCTTCATTAAAAAGTTCAACATCAACATTTTTAATATTCCTATACACACATCTGCCTTTGTTATTTTTGTCTGCATAAACATTTTCTTATTGTTTTAACTTCCCAATAAACAGCACATTATTGTCATCTTCGGTAAGGCTATTATTTAATTTCATCAATTTATCCTTCATCTCAGGTGTCATTTTCTCTGATTTTGATAACGCTTTTTCTAATTGCTCTTTAAGCTCGTATGGGAACATATTGGCAATGCAATAGCCTCTGTTAAAAGTCACATAGGAAGGGCCATCAATATTTCCTAGCATATTAAATTTCAGGTTGGCATAACATCCCCGCAAATTGTTTTTATCGACTATAATCAGCGGATAACGGGGCACACTGCCATCCCAACTCGCTCCTTCACCAACTAATCTGGTAAAATAATGAGAAGATAATTCTGTGTAAATATGACGTAATATATTTTCGTCTTTCCATTTGACAGTAAAAACAGGTTCCAGAACATTATTTTGTTCACTATAATGATAGATAGAATCCATAATAGGCATCCAATGGAATAAAGAAAAATCCAATAAAGCTGTGTTTTGCGACTCATTTACCTCATTACTGTAATCCCCCGGATCTATAACAAAATGTCCGGCATCGATACTTTGGAGGATATTTCCCTCAAAATCCTGTCGCCAGACAACAAATGGTGTATCAATAAAAGGCAAGGCCATCATAGTCAATTCTTTTTTCTTTGCATTAATTCGGAAACGTCCTTTATGAACTGGAAAAGGGAAAGGAATGTGTTGTAGTGGTTTTCCCTCCAAATCAAAAACCAATAGTTTATTTGCCCTATAAGAAAGCAAATAAACCCTTCCGTTTTCTTCATCGATATAACTGTCATAGATTGCTATATAATATTCATCAGGTCCTTGACCAGCTGATGATATAGAGCGAATGTATTTGCCTTTCCGATTGAATAGTTTGTAATCTTTGAGGTTACTGTTATAAAGACCAATGTAATTTTCACTTACAGCAAAAGCATAGGAATGACCAACCAGCGCTTCTTCCGAATTTTCCAACCGGATTATCTCATAATCGGACAAAAAAAAGACTTAAGGGAACATTAAACGTATCTCTAACCGATGAAAAATCCAGCGTTATTAAAGAGTCTGTTTTATGTGCAATTACAGGACAGTCTGCCAATGTCAACCGTTCTTTTTGCTTGTTGTTACAAGAGAAAAAGAACGGAACAATAACGAATAAATAAAAGAGAATTTGGTTCTTCATAATCATTATCTCCATCTGTTTATTTTACACTTTTAAATTTTCTGACAAAATAGCTTTATTTAATAAGACCATTAATTCTTTCTTATTCTGAACAAAGGATATATCAAATTGATTGATTTCCCCCAAAGATAATAAAAAAACATTATCAACCAGCCTATTCCGAATATTTAGTAATAAAAAAAGAACAAGTCCACATCTGGTAATAAAAGAATATTTAAAGAAATCGCAACAACCCTCCCGTTTAATTCATCTCGATCTTTTTACAAAATCATCGGGAACATTTAAAAAAATCATCCCGATGATTTATTCCGGTATTGACATTGAAACGATTTTTAGCAAGGTCTCCATAATATTTTTCGTACCTTTGCAGCCTCTATAGCAAATTAATAGGTATTATAAGATATGATTACAGTAAACAATCTGGACGTACAGTTTGGAAAACGCATCCTGTTTCAGGATGTCAACATGAAATTTACACCGGGCAACTGCTACGGTATCATCGGAGCAAACGGTGCAGGAAAATCTACTTTCTTACGCGTTATCAGCAAGCAGCTCGATCCAACGCGCGGCACTGTTAGCTTGGGTCCGGGCGAACGTTTATCCGTATTAAGCCAGGATCACTTCGCTTTTGACGAATATACGGTAATGGACACTGTGTTAATGGGACATACTACCCTTTGGGAAATAATGAGTGAAAAAAACGCTCTTTACGAGAAACCGGACTTTAGCGATGCCGATGGCATCCGCGTTTCGGAACTGGAAGAAAAGTTTGCAGAAATGGAAGGATGGAATGCCGAAAGCGATGCTGCCAGCCTATTGAGCGGCTTAGGCATCAGCGAAGAGTTTCACTATAGCATGATGAAAGACTTAAGCGGTAAGCAAAAGGTCCGCGTACTTCTGGCGCGTGCACTTTACGGTCAGCCGGATAACCTACTACTGGATGAGCCTACCAACGACCTCGACCTGGAAACCGTAAGCTGGCTTGAAAACTACCTGTCAAATTTTGAACATACCGTATTGGTAGTAAGTCACGACCGCCACTTTCTGGACTCGGTATGTACGCATACCGTCGACATCGACTTTGGTAAACTGCAAATGTTTGCCGGCAACTATAGCTTCTGGTACGAATCGAGCCAGTTAGCGCTCCGTCAGCAACAGAACCAGAACAAGAAGGCGGAAGAGAAGAAAAAGGAACTGGAAGAATTTATCCGCCGATTCAGTGCCAACGTTGCCAAGTCCAAACAGACAACCAGCCGCAAGAAGATGCTTGAGAAACTGAATATCGAAGAGATCAAACCATCCTCACGCCGCTATCCGGGTATTCTGTTCTCGCCGAATCGCGAGCCGGGCAATCAAATTCTTGAAGTAAAAGGATTAAGCAAAAGCATCGAAGGCAAAGTCTTATTCAAGGATTTAAATTTCAACATAGAGAAAGACGACAAAGTCGTCTTCATCAGTCGCGACCCGCGTGCCATGACAGCCCTCTTCCAGATTATCAACGGGGAAGATAAAGCCGATGCAGGCACCTATCAATGGGGACAGACCATTACTACCACCTACCTGCCTCTGGACAACTCGGTGTATTTCAATTCCGATTATAATCTGATCGACTGGCTTAGCCAGTTCTCACCCGACACCAACGATGTATTCTTGAAAGGTTTTCTGGGACGTATGCTGTTCTCCGGCGAAGAATTACTAAAAAAAGTCAGTGTGCTATCCGGAGGTGAAAAGATGCGCTGCATGATTTCGCGAATGATGTTGACAGACGCCAACTGTATCATTCTGGACACCCCGACAAACCATCTGGACCTGGAGTCCATACAGGCATTCAACAATACGTTGCAAACATTCAAAGGAAATATCCTGTTCTCCAGTCACGACCACGAGTTTATACAAACCGTTGCCAACCGTATTATCGAGTTAACCCCGAACGGAATTATCGACAGGATGATGGACTACGACGATTACATTACCGATCCTGCGGTTGCCGAATTAAGGGAAAAGTTATATAAATGAAACGAAGGATATTATTTATCGTAGCCATATTCATAGCCTGGCTTCCGGTTTTTATGATACAAAAACCGTTCTTTATGGTTCACCATCATGAATTAGCGAACAGTAGTTCGCTAATCGATTACCTGCAGGTAATCTTTCATGGACTGAAGTTAGACTGCACCATATCCGGATATCTGACAGCCATCCCGCTGCTTCTGACAACAGGTTCGGTATGGCTGCACGGAATATGGCTCCGAAAATTACTATCCGCCTACTTTCTTATAATGGCAGCTCTCGTGGCTGCCATCTTTTCAATAGATATTGCATTATACGGTTTTTGGGGATTCCGTCTGGATGCAACCTTGTTCTTTTACCTGCAGTCGCCCAAGGATGCCATGGCAAGTGTGCCTGTCGGGTTGTTCATTATCCAGCTCCTCCTGTTTTTTGCCTATACATATATTATATATATCTATTTCAGGAAATGTATTCTTTCGTGGACGCCTGAAACAATGGTGCGCAAACGGATCATCGGGACAATATCATGTTTGCTATTGGGTGGCATTTTATTTATCCCTATCCGGGGAGGTGTCACAACATCTACCGCCAATGTCGGAATGGTCTATTTCAGCCAGAATCAGTTTCTGAACCATGCCGCCATTAACCCCTGTTTCAGTTTGGTTGCTTCTTTGTCCAAACAGCAGGACTTTGCAGCGCAGTTTAACTTCCTGCCCGAAGAGCGCAGGGAAGAGTTATTCAAGCAACTCACTTCCCCCCGCAGCAACAAGCAATTTCCCGATTCAATCTGCCCGGAAAAGCAACAGGTTTTAACCACTACCCGCCCCAATATCCTGATTATTCTTTTAGAGAGCTTCTCGGCCAACGCTATCGGAGCCGTCGGGGGTGAAAAAGATGTAACTCCCAACATAGACCGGTTAAGCAAAGAAGGGATTTTGTTTACCAACCTCTATGCAAATTCATTCCGTACGGACAGAGGGATCGTCTCGGTGTTGAACGGCTACCTGGCGCAGCCCACCACCTCGATCATGAAATATCCGGCCAAGAGCCAGACGCTCCCCTCCATTGCTAAAAGCCTGGATAAAGAAGGATATACGGCCGACATGTTGTATGGCGGAGATATAAACTTTACAAACATGCAAAGTTATTTCTTCAGCTCGGGCTACAGCAAAATCACGGCAGACCGCGACTTCCCCTTATCGAGCCGGTTAAGCAAATGGGGAACCAACGACGATATAACTTTTACATGGCTATACAATAACATCAAAGAAAGAGACAATACGAAGCCCTGGCTAACCACCTTTCTTACGTTGAGCAGCCACGAACCTTTTGAAGTCCCTTTCCACCATCTGAAGCACCCGTATCTTAACTCCGTAGCATTTACAGATAGCTGCCTGGGCAGCTTTATAGATAAAATGAAGCTGTTGCCGGCATGGAAAAACACATTAATTGTACTGGTTGCAGATCATGGATTCCGCTATCCCGAAGATGTAAAAGATTTCGAACCCCGCCGCTTCCACATCCCGATGATATGGCTGGGAGGCGCAATAAAAGAACCTATGGTGGTAGATAAATATGCCAACCAAACCGATCTGGCAGCCACATTGCTTAACCAGCTAGGATTAAAACACAATGAATTTGCATTCAGCAAAGACATTTTTGACCCATGTTATCCCGAATATGCCTTCTATACCTTTACCAACGGGTTTGGGTTCATAAACCGCACGGGATACTCGATCTACGATAACGAGAGCAACAAAATACTTATGGAATCGTCTTCCGACAACAGCAGCGAACGCACCGACAACGGAAAAGCCCTGCTGCAAACACTTTACGACGATCTGGGAAGCAGATAAACAAAAAGGAAGTTGAACACAAAAAGAGCGTAGATTAACGCAGATATTATTTTAAAGAAAATATATAATCTGCGTTAATCTACGCTCGTCTATGTCATCTGTATTCATGAGATGGCGGATCAAGTCCGCCTTAATATAGATGTATTAACGTGAGCCGCCAGCCCACCATACCGGTTCAGAATAAACATACTGGCCATTGCCAAAGGCTTCCTTTATATTCAAATTAGACAATACATCGGAACTACCATATGTATATCTCAACGGAAACTTAGTCTGGTTGTTCGGATTTGCCAACTCAACAAAGTTTTCGCCCATAGCTTTCATTCTACGATAATCATTATACGCCTCTACAGCTTCACCGGATGCGCCAAAGAATGCCAAATACTTCTGAACCATTGTTTCCTTTAATGGGTTTGCATCAAACAAAGGTTTTACGTTATCTGCAAAATAAGCATCAGCCACATCTGCCGAAAGGTCAACTTCACCTTCGATCCCCCAATCATAGATTGAAGACTCCAACGCAATCGCAGTATTAGCAAAACCAACAGCAATTGCTTCTTTCAAAGCTGCTTCAGCTTCCGTATTTTTCTTCAAACGGCAAAGAGCTTCTGCCTTGATGAATAAAAGTTCATGATAGCTCAACAGTTGGGTAGGAGCCGTAATAGCCCAGTCTGCCAATGAACAGTCATAGTTCATAGTACCCTGAACCGGATTACCATTAGGAGCTGCAAATATCTTGGCAGGATCGGTAGCCTGTTCCATCGGCTGTCCGTAATTATAATTCCAGCTTGTAGCAAATGATTGTGCCAAACGCGGGTCTTTACGATCCATCATTTTCTTAATCAAACTCTGGCTGGCACCTAAACCTGCACGGCTATACATGAAGTCGAACAAAGGATTCAACTGGTTGTTGCCATCATACACAGCAAATTTCATTTCCTCTCTAGATGAAGTAAATGATTTGGAAATATAATCCAATACCTCATTCAAAGTCTGTGTAGGATTTGCACTTTTAGATAAAAGGCGCATTGTGTAACGGGCTTTCAATCCATAAACAGCTTTCTGCCACAATGCCTTTTCAGCATCTATTTTACCATTGGAAGCTTTACCGTAAATCAAATCCTGCATACCCATAGATCCTGTAGCAGCGGCATCTGTTCCGTTCAGCAGTACAAAAGCATCATCCAAGTTTTGCATGATCTCCTTATATATTTCTTCCTGCTTGTCGATTGCCGGTTGCATATACAGCGGCGTACCCTGGTCCGTATATTCGCAAGCTTCTTTAAATGGTATATCGCCAAACAAGTCTGTCATAAGAGCATAGTTGTAAGCATAAAGTACTTTTGCAATACCTAAAGTTACATCGTTGCCCTCTTCAATACCACCTTCGGAACACTTTGCAATAACATCTTTAATGTCGCGGATATTCTGGTAAACGGCTCCCCACATATTATTATAAGTAGCTGCCAGGTTTGGTTCGCCACTACGGATCTCGGCATTATACGTTTGGTTGTCTATACCAACCTCATGCTCCATGTAGATAGAAGCATACGTAGAAAAGTCTCCACCAACTGCATTCAAAGCAGTACTGGTCATTACATCCGTCATAATAAATTTAGACGAAACAGTCTGCGGATGATTCTTATCTGCATTGATTTTATCCATCGTATCTTCAGTACAAGAAACCAACGGTAAAGTTATCAATGCGAAAGCAAATAATCTTTCTGCTATTTTATTTCTTTTCATTTTCCTTTTACCTAATTAAAATTTAACATTCATACCAAAACCATAACTTGAAGTCTGAGGCATTGAATAACGTTCAAAAGCACCTGTCATGTTATTATTACCCTGAGACGATTCCGGGTCGAAATTCGGGAACTCAGACCACAACAGAATGTTACGGGCAAATACGTTTACTGTAATAGACATCCATTTCTTCTCCAATACAGGATAACTCAAAGCAATCTCTCGTAATTTTAAGAAAGAACTATTATAAATAGAGGCTTCATCGATATTATTAATTGACTGGAAATAATTCTGCCATGCACTAGCTCCTTTAATTTCAATATCATTTTTAGAACCGTCTGCTTTTACACCGTCTACGATGAAAGATTCCGTATCACGGCCTTCAGTTGCTTTACTCATACCGAAGTAGTCCAGCAAACCGTTGGTTCCACCATACATCTGTCCACCCTTCTTCCAATCGAATACGGCACTCAAGCTAAACTTCCATACGCGGAGATCGGTATTGAAACCTAAAATAAAGTCAGGGGATACGCTTCCGATTACCTGGTCTTTTCCTGCCTGAGGAACACCATTCTCGTCAACAATCAGATTACCTTTATCGTCTCTTAAATAACCTACACCGTAGATAACAGGGAACTTATCTCCAATTCCGGCACGAACCTGAGGCGTTACGAAACCACCAAGGAAAATACTTTCCACACCAGGAGCCAGTTCGTCAACATAGTTGTCGATCTTTGTCCAGTTGGCTCCAATATTCCAGTCTACATTCTTAGTACGGATCGGGTTTACGTTAATAGTCAACTCGTGAGCGTTTGTATGAATACGTCCACCGTTTGTCAACAAATCCGAAGCACCTGTAGAACCGGCCAATGGAACCTGGAATATCTGGTCTGATACATTCTGACGAGAGAATGTATAGTTCAATGTCACCAGATTATTAAAGAAATTCAAATCTGCACCAAGTTCATATGAACGGGTGTTCTGAGGTTTCAAATTCGGGTCATAAATAACCGGATACGGAACAAAAGCTCCCATACCGTTAATAGGATAAACAACAGGATCAATCTGGTAGAAACCGCCACCATAAACAGGGGTGTAATAATAGTTTTCATAGTAATCGCCTGCCTGTCCTACTTCTGCATATGAAGCACGGATTTTTGCATAGTTTACAACTTCATTCTTCAGAGGTTCCAACTCTGTCAGGATAAAACCGGCAGAAACGGAAGGATAAAAGAATGAACGGTTATTACGCGGCATACTAGACACATAGTCGTTACGTCCTGTTACATTCAGGTATAACATATTACGATATGAAGCAGAAACACTACCGAAGAAACCAACTGTACGTTTGCTGCGCTGACGTTCCTGAGATTGCAATGTCGTTGCATTTTCAATATGGTTCCATCCCGGAAAATTGAATGAAGAACCAAATTCATAATATTTTTTTGTCTGGTTATGTACAACCTCATTACCCAAAATAGCATTCAATGTCCATTCCGGTGAAATAGTCCAGTCGTAATTAACAGTCAACAAAGAGTTGAAAGAGACATTACTCCAACCATAATCTTCAACCTGTCCATTCATATTGGCTCCTTTATTTCCGTAGCCCCAGATATCCTGATAATGAGTTGTATAAGAATCTACGCCAATCTGATATTTAGCATTCAACGTATGATTGTCTGTTCCAAATTTCGTTTTGAAATTAAGGAAGCTATTACCAAAGAAACGATTTGTCTTTTCAATAAACTCATTATTCTTTACAAACCAGGGAGCAATAGCAAACGTAGTACTACGGAATGAATTCTGTTCATATATACTTTGCGACGTATGAGAAGGAATACCATTCAAATCATAACTAACAGGCGTAGGATAAACTGTTGCAAGTAATGCATCGTTAGCAGCCGGCATCTTTTTAATCTTTGAATTAATATAATTCGCAGTCACACCTGTAGTCCATTGTTCATGCAATTTAATTTCTGAAGTTATTTTTGCATTGTAACGATCCATACCTGTTTCAGGAATAATACCATCCTGAGTAGACGAACCCAAAGAAAATGCATAAGACGCTTTCTCTGTAGCCTGTGCCACATTCAAAGAATTATTCCAGGTAACACCTGTTTGGAAAAATCCACCAATATTATCGTAAACCTGAGGAGTAGCCCAAGGATCTATTCCTGCAGCTGCACGCTGTGGTACATAATATTTACCTGCATACTTCTGCGTATCACCTCCGTTATACTTATTAGCAACGTTACCTCCATATGTAGGATCATTTGCAAGATCTGAAATTTTAGGACCCCAAGATGCAGAGTTATAAGGAGAATAAGTGCCATTTGTACCCTGAGCGAATGTCTGCTGCAATTGCGGCTTACGTCCGAGAACATCAAACGATACGTTTGTATTGAATGAAACCTGAGGTTTTCCTTTTTCAATACCCTTACCACTCTTTGTAGTAATTACAATAACACCATTAGATGCGCGAATACCATAAAGAGCTGAGGCTGCCTGACCTTTCAAGACATTAATGCTCTCAATATCATTCGGGTCGATATCTACTGCACGGTTTGCAATATCGGTACCGGTTACACTAGCTTCCGTATCAATATCTGCAGAAGAAGCGATAGGCATACCGTCGACAACGTACAACGGAGTATTATCTCCTGTAAAAGAACGGGCTCCACGAATTGTAATTTGAGAAGAGGCACCCGGCATACCGGAAGAAGGTTTAATATCCATACCAGAAACCTTACCTTGTAAAGCACCAGCCAGGTTAGAATTAGCTCCTTTCGTCAGTTTTTCAGCCTTTACGTCCTGAACAGCATAACCCAAGGCTTTTTTCTCACGAGAAATACCCATCGCAGTTACAACTACTTCATCCAAATTTTGAGTATCTGATTTCAGTTTCACCATTACATTAGAAGAAACCGGAACTTCTTGTGTAGTCATACCAATATATGAAACCACCAATATTTTCCCGTTTGCGGGAACTTCCAAAGAGAAATTACCATCGAAATCGGTTACGGTTCCAATAGTAGTCCCTTTTACGATAATCGATGCACCAATAACCGGCTCTCCATCTTCGACAGATGTAACATGTCCTGTTACTTTAGTCGCCTGAGCCATCGCCATACCTATGCTCATCACCAAGCACAGTAAAGCAAAAGTCAACTTTTTCATCATAAACACACTCTTATTTATTAAACTTATACATAGAAAACAATCTTTCTTAAATTTAGTTCTATCAGAACTATGTAAAAATTTTAAGATTTTATATCGAAATACCTATTTGCATTAAAAACGGCTGCAAAAGTAGAAAAAAACATCAATAAAAACAACAAATTATTATTCAATACCCTGTTTTGCTTCTTGTTTTTAACTTTGAGTGTGTCATAATGTCAATCAAGACAGCTTTTTTTCTGTTTGAAATGTTAAAACAACATCTTCTAAAGCATTAAACTTATATAATTTGTTCCATTTTGATAGTTTTTTATGGAACGTGATTATTTGTTTATTTTATCATAGATAAGGTTCTTAAATATCAGGTGAGTGCTTTTTTCATAATTTATATACCTCGTAAAATAAAGGTAAACCCAATTTGATACTAATTATATATTTAGGTTCTGATAGTACAATCCATTATTTCTTATTTGCAATTCATAATCACTCCATTACAATATAGATTGAATCTATAATTAAATAGTTCTGATAGAACTAATTCCAACAGAATTACAGATAGCTATTTTATATATAAGTTTAACAAATAATAGAGTGTGTTTATGATGAAAAAGTTGACTTTTGCTTTACTCTGCTTGATGATGAGCATAGGTATAGCAAGTGCTCAAACAAAGCAGGTTACCGGTACGGTTACATCTGCCGAAGATGGAGAGCCGATTATTGGCGCCTCTGTCATTGTGAAAGGTACCACAACAGGTACAGTTACAGATTTTGATGGAAAGTTCGAACTTACAGTTCCTTCTTCTGCTAAAACGTTAGAAATCTCTTATGTCGGTATGACAACTAAAGAAGAAACGATTAAACCGACAATGAAAATTGTTTTAGAAACTTCAGCACATAATTTGGATGAAGTTATGGTTGTAGCTTATGGTACTGCTAAGAAAAGTTCATTTACCGGTTCTGCATCTGTTGTAAAAAGTGAGGATCTGGCAAAAATCCAAACATCTGATATTACCAAAGCTTTGGAAGGTCAGGTTGCAGGTGTACAGCTAACCAATAGTAACGGCCAGCCAGGTGAAGGCTCAAAAATCCGTATTCGTGGTATAGGCTCTATCAATGCTTCCAGTGATCCGTTAATCGTTGTTGATGGTGTACCTTATGATGGAGACTTAAACTCTATTAACCAACAGGATGTTGAATCAATGACCGTACTAAAAGATGCTGCTTCTAACGCATTATACGGTGCACGTGGTGCAAATGGTGTAGTTCTGATCACAACAAAAAAAGGTAAAAACGGTAAAGCACGAGTTTCATTTGACATGAAATTAGGAGCTAACTCCCGTGCTATTCCCGAATATGACATTATGACCAGCCCCGTTACTTATTACGAAACTTACTGGACTGCACTGAAAAATCAGGCAGTCAGCTTAGGCAACGAAAATCCGGGTCAATATGCAAGCAATAACTTAATTAAAAAATTAGGTTATAACATCACCAATGTAGGCAACACTGAAGTTATTGACCCTACTACTGGAAAATTTAACCCTAATGCAAAAATCATGTATAAGGATGACTGGGCAAAAGAATTGTTCCAATCAAGTTTACGTCAGGAATATAACCTGAATATCAGCGGAGCTAGCGATAAAACCAGCTACTATATATCATTAGGTTATCTGGATGATAAAGGTTATATAGTTAATTCCGATTTCAGCCGTTTCTCTACTCGTCTTCGTTTGGAACAACAAGTTAATGACTGGTTCAAGGTTGGTGGTAACTTAGCTTATGCCCAGGCAGAACAAAACTCTCCTGATTTTGATGCAACTTCCGGTGTAAACATGTTCTATGCTTCCCGTGTCATTGCTCCTATTTATCCGATCTATGGATACGATAACGAAGGAAACAGATTATACGAAGAAAGCGGCCGTCCTGTATACGATTATGGAACAGGCACAAACAAACGTCCTATCTTGTCCATGTCCAACCCATTGGGTACACAAAATCTGGATCAGAATAAGTTTAAGAATGAAAACTTTTCAGGAAACCTTTTTGCTGAAATTTCTTTCTTAAAGGACTTCAAACTTACGGTTCGTGGTGGTATGGAAAACTATAGCAAACGTCAATTGGTTTATCAAAACGGACAATACGGACAGTTTGTAGCTCAAAATGGTATTTCTACAATACAGAACGAAAAGACCCAAAGTCTGAATATGTTGGAAACATTAACATGGGAACACTCTTTTGGACTACATTCTTTTAATGTTCTGCTAGGTCATGAAAACTACCAACGTAAATATGAATACTTGTGGGGTTCTAAGAACAATTTCATTTTCCCTTCTTCCAGCGAGTTAGATCAGGCTATCAGTAATCCTAACACCGGATCTGGTACAACTGAATACAATACAGAAGGTTACCTGGGACGTATTGAATATAACTACAATGACAAATACTATTTCTCTGCCAGCTATCGTCGTGATGCTTCTTCTAAATTCCATCCGGACAATCGTTGGGGTAACTTCTGGTCTTTAGGCGCATCTTGGAGATTAAACCAAGAAAACTTTTTAAAGGATGTTGAGTGGATCGATAACTTGAAATACAAAATCAGCTACGGTTCTCAAGGTAATGACGGTTTGTTATTCAATGGTGAAGAAATCCTTTATCCGTATATGGACCAGTTCCAGGTAGTAAACAGTGCCGGTAAGATCGCTGTTGTCAGGAACTATAAAGGAAACAAAGATATCAAGTGGGAAACAAACTACAACTTCAATACAGGTTTTGAATTTATGTTATTCCAAGGACGTTTGAACGGAGGTATCGACGTATTTACAAGAACTGCAAAAGATTTGTTATTCTATCGTCCCTTACCATTCTCTACAGGAAACAAGAGTTATCCTGACAATATCGGAGATATGCGTAACATCGGTTTCGAAATCGAGTTGAGCGGAACTGTTATGGAAAAAGATAACTTCAAATGGACAATGGGAGTTAATGCAACACACTATAAAAACAAGATTTTGTCTTTACCTCCTGAAAGAAAAGAGACGGGTATTGTTTCAGGCAACTTCCGTATGATGGAAGGTGGTTCTATCTATGATTATTACCTGAAAGAATACGCAGGTGTTGATCCTCAAGATGGAAGCGCAATGTGGTATAAAGATGTTACTGATGCAAACGGCAATGTAACAGGAAAAACAACAACCAAAGTTTATAGCGATGCAACAGATTACAATTTAGGTTCTGCCCTGCCTGCTATTTATGGAGGTTTCAACACTGCCGTACAATTCCATGGCATAGACTTATCTGTAAATTTAAGCTATCAGATAGGAGGTAAAGGTTACGACAGAATTTATGCAAACCTGATGAGCTCCGGAAGTGAAGGACAAAACTGGCACAACGATATTTTAAAAGCATGGACACCAGAAAACACAAATACAAATGTGCCGAGAGTCCAGAATGCCGAACAATATGCTAATACATATTCAAGCCGCTTCTTCACAAATGCATCTTATCTGAACCTGCAAAACATCACATTAGGGTATACGTTGCCTAAAACATGGATAAACGTACTTCAACTTGAATCTGTCCGTTTCTATTTTGTAGCAGATAACGTTGCTTTATTATCTAAACGCAAAGGTTTTGACCCACGCCAGAATTGGTCTGGTGAATCAGACTATAACTATGCAGCAATCCGTACTATTTCAGGAGGCTTGCAGGTTAGATTTTAATCCATAATCTCAGACAAATAAAAAAATGAAGAAAAAATATTATATAATTGCATTACTTGCAACAACGGCACTGTCATTCAGCAGCTGTTCCGAGGATTTCTTTGATGCAAATCCGGGAGACCGTGTAACAGAAGGACAATTAGAAGAAAATCCTAATCCGAATGCATTAGTAAACGGTATGAATGCCTTCATGATCCAGTTTAACTCATTAGAAAGAGAAAATGGAGAAGAACGTCATAACGACTTCGGATATATGGCAACAGCCCTCTCTATGGAACTTTGGGGGGATGATATGGTTCAATATACATCCAATTACGGTTGGTATTATGACGACTATCAATATTCTAACCGTGGATATGAATTCCTGGAAGCAGCACGTCACTGGAATTATTTTTACAAACTAATCCGTACGGCAAATGACGTATTAACTGGTATTGTTTCAGATACAGAAGATCCGGAAATGTTGGCAGCCAGAGGACAAGCTTATGCAATGAGAGCATTTGCCCACCACGTTTTAGTTCAATTGTATCAACATACTTACAAAGGCCATGAAGACGCACCCGGAATACCTATCGTTACAGAAGATATGACTTCCGAACAGTTAAATAATAATCCTCGTAAAAAAGTTTCCGAAGTTTATGCACAAATCGAAAACGATTTGAAACAAGCATGCGAATTATTGAAAGGATGGGAAAGGCCTTCTAGCGTATATATTAATTATGCAGTAGCTAAAGGATTTGAAGCTCGTGTACACTTGTGTAAAGAAGAATGGAAAGAAGCTGCCGAGGCTGCCGAAGAAGCCGTTGCAGGATTTCCCGTAATGGATAAAGCCGGGCTTAAGGAAGGCTTTGTTAGTATGGACAACAATCCATCATGGATGTGGTCTTCTGATGTTACTTCACAATCAAGCATTGCCATAGGAGGTATTACCAATTTCACATCACACGTTAGCTCAACAGCTTACGGTTATGCAACCGCCGGTGAAATGTATAAAAACATCAGTTCTGAATTATTTAATAAGATACCAGACACTGATGCCCGTAAAGACTGGTGGTGCAAATCCGACAGTTTGGTATTCGTTGTTGGAGCAGGTATGGTAAAATTACCCAAATATGCCAATTTGAAGTTCGGTTATTACGATACAGAAGGTAACAATTTCAACGATTTATGTTATATGCGTGCGGAAGAAATGCTGTTGATTGCAGCAGAAGGTTATGCCATGAGCGGAAACCTTCCGCAAGCCAAATCGATTTTGGAAGACTTCGTTCAGACTCGTCAACCGGACTACAAATGTACAGCAAACAGCGTTGCTGAAATGCAAAATGAAGTTTGGGTTCAACGTCGTATCGAGTTATGGGGCGAAGGTTTTGCATGGTTTGATTTGAAACGTTTAAAGAAACCTATCATCCGCAAATATGAAGGTACAAATCATAACGATGATGCCATGTTTGATTTCCCTGCAGAAGATCCGATCTTCAATTTAAGAATCCCTCGTACAGAAATTCAAAACAACGGAGGTATTTCTGAAACAGACAATAATCCGATGCCAAACGTTTAATCGGAAAAAATTATAAGAAAAGGGTAGAATAAAAATTCTATCCTTTTCTGTTTTATTACCCTCCTATATCTCTCTTTAATTTTATTTCTTCCAAGTCTCTCACAATAGTCATATCCATTATATCACTATATATTTCGGTTGTACGTACGCTTTTATGCCCTAACAGCTTCTGAACTGTTGTAATATTAGCTCCATTATACAAAAGTAACGTAGCATTTGTATGTCTTGCTACGTGAAAAGAGATTCGTTTATCAATTGACGCAAGTTGGCATATTCTACGTAATTGTTTATTAATATTAGAGTTTGCCGAGACAGGGACATTAAATAATGCCCTCGTGTTATTTCTATATCTTTCATAAATAGGTATAGATTTCCCGTCAAATAACAAAAAAAGTGGCAGACGTACACTCACATCCGTTTTAACCGACGAATATATAAGCCACAACTTATCATCTATACTCAAAAAATTTGCATTTGTAATACTTACCACATCTGAAAAACGTAACCCTGTATAGCAGCTAAACAGAAACATATCAAGACTTCTCTGCAAAGTTCCTCTCCCATACAAGTTCAGACATTCCAGTCTATTTAATTCTTCCGGTGTAAGATGAGTACGTTTTGTTTCCATATATTTAATTTTATATTTTCGGAAGGGATATCTTTGTAAATCAAATATATCTTTATTTATTGCAAGATTGATATAACGCTTCAAATGCTTCATGTGTTTAGCAATAGTATTTCTATGATACTTATGTTTCAACAGAAAATATTCGAAATCACATAAAAAATTAAAACTTAATTCATTAAAAGTTACCTCATTCTGATACAAAGACAACACATGCAATGTAGACATATGGTTCTTCAGAGTAGATGGTTTCAGATTACTGTGCATAATTTCATCCTTCATAAAAGAAGAAAACGAGGTTGGCACTATTTGCCGGGGTGTTTCCTTTAAATCTTTCAACGAAAAAACCTTTCCTCCGTGCATAGCATCCAGTTCTATCCTTTCCAGTTCAAATATATAATTATAAAGATATTGGTTTAAAGCCTCCATATTCGGATGGTTTTTAATTGCTCTTCTTTTATTATCCCATTGATTAGGCCTAATATATACTTTTGTAGAAAAGTACTTTTTTTGCCTATTCAAATAAGCCTCCACTTGAATCAACGCTTTCCCTTCCGCATTCAACTTTTTTTTCCGATTAAATACCAAATTGTAAATAACTTTTTCCATGATACACAATATTTTCTAATTAAGAACACGAAGAAACAACAATATGTTCTTTGTCTATAAAAAGGTTAGTAAAAAGTTTATCAACAAATTAAAAGACAAAAAAAAGAGGCCTCCTTTTTGGCGCCTCTTTCTTTAGATATAATACAAGATTATTAATTCTGATCTGTTTCCGAAATTTCAGGGTTACCTTCAATTTCCTTGGTTGGGATTTGTATCACCCTTATTTTTGAACTCCATGGAACCGGTTGGTCTCCACCTTCTGCAGTAATATTGCCTTTTGGATGATTTGTTCCCGCATAAGTACGATCTATTGTTTTTTCCAAACGGTTAAACTCAAAGAGAGATTGACCTTCACCCCATAATTCAATACGTTTATGTAAAAATATCTGGTTTATCAATTCATCAACGTTGGCAGACCATTTATACGGGCATTCGCCATCAGTTGAACGTGCTGCAGAAATTGTGTTCAATGTAGTTTGTGCTCCACTGATATTCCCTTGCCTTGCCTGAGCTTCCGCTTTAATATAATAAGCCTCTGCACAACGCAAATAAACCAAATCGCCCAGGAACTTCTTACTTGGGTCTACAAATTTAAACTGCATATACGGAATCTTATATGTTCCGTCTTTAAAACACTGTTTACGAATATCTTTCGCATCAATAGCATCATATAAACGTCTATCTACACATTTATACTGCCCCAAACTACCGGCATATCCCGGTGAAAGATTATCCATGATAGAAAAGAATGACGCATAGCTTGTTGTATTTTCAGATGTTACATCAACTGCCCACAACCATTCTATATTTGCCATATCTGCAAACCCTGCCGTATAATCACTTGTAGACATTAAAGATGTAGCAGCTATTACATCCGAAGCCATTTTTTCAGCTGTTGCATAATCTTCGTAATACATAGCGGCACGTGCATATAATGCTTTAGCAGCTAATTGTCCTACCCGGGTTTTATCATAATCGTCGCCTTCCAGTAAAGCAATAGCATTTGTATAATCTGCTTTAATCTGATCATAAACATCAGATACTTTGCCACGCGGATTACCTTCCAAACCTACGGTAGTATAGACTGGCACGCCGGGAAGATCCTTTACATCCGCCCATTTACCAGCTTTCTGATATATATTCACCAACGTAAAATAATGAAACGCACGCAATGCCAATGATTCGCCTTTTAAATGACGTTGTTCTTCATTTAATTCATTATCATTCGGATATATATCTATTATACTGTTCAAATCACGAATCTGAGCATAACAATACTTCCACTGGCGCAAGGAACGAGTATACGTTGCCGCACGATTATCCAAATTATAGTCAGCAGAAAACCACTGTTTATTGGTATAATGAACTATATCTTCAGTCATCATGTCGCATGAGATATCAATAGACCGCTGTCCGAAATCATCATGTCTGGATGCACCAAAACCGTATTGAACAGAACGTGAATAAACGCCTTGTACAATGGCATCACTGTTCATGTCTACAGTTTCCTGCAACTGATCTCCTTTTACATATTCATTATCTTCCGGTTCCAAAAAGTCAGAACAAGAAAGAGAGAAGGATGCAAATGTCCCTAATAATATTATTGATTTGAGTTTCATAATTATTTATCTTTTATAACGTTACGTTAATACCGAAAGAAATCGTACGGATTGGGGAATAATTAAATTCTGATGTACCATAATCATATTGACGAGGATCCAAACCTTTTCTATGTGAGAACAACGCCAGGTTATCACCGGCAAAGTAAACTCTTAGCTTATCAATAGTCAAAGTGCGCAACCATTTTTTCGGAAGCGAATATCCTAAAGTGATATTACGGATATTGAAGAAAGAGGCATTGGTCAGATAAAGATCCGAAATACCGTTGGCATCTTTATATCCCATCAACATTACAGGAACAGATGTATTAGTATTCGTCGGTGTCCAGGCATTGAGCAAATCTTTATGCATACCACGTCCCGATTCTCTCATCTGCATAGTAGATGCATAAATAGCATCATATACATCCCCTCCTATCTGATAACTGAACAAAGCAGACAAATCAATATCTTTCCAGGATAAAGAAGTTGAAAGACCTCCTGTTAAATCAGGAATGGCACAACCTACTTTCCGGCGGCTTGTGTTTGTATAAGCATCAGAGTTAACGATAGAAGTGCCTTTCAATGTACCATCTTCATTATATACATTCCACATTGCCTTACCATTTTCATCCAATCCTGCATATTCGGGTAAATATAAATCATAAATGGAACCGCCTTCAACCATTTTTGTATATCCTTGTCCAAGTATTCCTTCTTTACGGTTTTCTGCCGGCAATTCAAGAATTGTATTCTTCACATGAGTAAAATTCAGTCCTACGTTCCATCTCCAGTCTCTTGTTTTTATAATATCCACATCCGTTTCTATTTCAATACCTTTATTACTCATTTTACCTAAGTTTACCAGTAAAGTAGAAATACCGATTGAAACAGCCACCGGCTTATAGAACAACATATCTGTTGTTTTCTTATAAAAATATTCCAGATTGAAATGGAAACGATCCCACATAGTAGTTTCAAAACCAATATTAAAGTTCAGGTTCTTTTCCCATGAAATATCTTTATTACCTACATAGTATTGCTTAACAGATACATTTCCATTATTATTAGCCACTTCATATTGATCCATATAAGGAATATAATTTATATCCGTACCATTTGCATAATATAAATTATCATTACCCTGTGTACCAATACTTGCTTTTATTTTCAGGTCATTCAGCCAAGATGATGCATCTTGCAAAAAACCCTCTTGTCCGAGACGCCAAGACACACCAACCGAACCAAAATTACCCCAACGGTTATCAGGGTGGAAACGGCTGGAACCATCACGACGGAAACTGGCGCTTAAATAATATTTATCATCATATGATAAGTTTGCACGGAACAATATACCCGTCACACTATATTTCTTTAAATAAGAGGATAATTCAGCATAAACTACGGCATTAGAAAAGTCGGGGGCAGAAATTGTTGCCAGATTTCTTTTCTGACCATACAGATAATTCCATTCTTTCTTGTAGCTTTCAATACCGCCCATACCTTCAACAGACAGTTTATCAAATGTCTTTCTATAGTTTAAGAATACAGAACCTGTATAAGAGAACCATTTCTGATTTTCTTGTTCAACATAACCACCATTAGCTGCAGCATCACCATATAAAGGATTCGTTAAATAAGCACCGTTTTTATAGGTAGTATTCACATCAAAGTTACCACGAATAGACAAGCCGTCATAAACTTCTGCTTCCAAAAATGCAGATGCCGATACATTGTCCAGTGTGATCCGGTTAACATCATAATCCAAGACACCTGCAGGGTTTGAAGCTCCTGCATAAGGACGAGAATAACCATATTGTCCCTGATCTCCATAGTCGTAAATATCTTTGCCGTTTTTATCTTTTATAATTGCACCTGTTTTAGGATCATGCAAATAAACCGGATAAATAGGAGCAATATTACGAGTCCATTGGAAATAGTTTACATATGAACCTCCGGATGTTGTCGGATAATTCTGTATTGTATGGGCATAAGCCAGGTTTGCACCGGCCTTTAACCATTTGGTCAAGTTTCTTTCATAACGTACACGACCACTGTAACGATCAAACCCTGAACCTTTTGCATAAGATTCATCTCCTAAATAACCTAAGCTGATGAAATAAGTCTGCTTGTCGTCACTACCACCAAGACTGAAGTTATATTCCTGACGCAAAGAATTTCTAAACAAAGCGTCGCTCCAGTCATCGGTATACAACAAACGGGCATTAGGATTTATTTTGCCATCAGCTCCTATTAATTCAGACCAGGGCACATTATAATTATTATATCCACCTAAAATAGCTTGTAAAGAGTTTGCCGGATCATCACTTCCTAAAGTTGATACCACATCACTCGGGCTCATTCCTGTAGCAATCAATTTATTGTATTGCGCTTTCCAAGATTGTTCATAGTAAACACTACGATCGGTTATCATATCATATTCAGGAACCGAACGACTGTTTACTCCCCATTTCATATCCAAATTAATACCTAATTTGGTTTTATTGCCTCTTTTCGTTGTAATAAGAATTACACCATTGGCACCACGAGCTCCATACAAAGAGTTTGCTGCCGCATCTTTCAACACAGTCATACTCTCAATATCAGCAGAATTCAATGTACTGATCGGGCCATCGTAAGTAGCGCCATCTACAATATAAAGAGGATCCTTTCCTGCATTAATAGAACCGATACCACGTATACGAACTGTTGGGTTTTCACCCGGCTGGCCTGTTTTTGAAACAATCTGTACACCAGCTGCACGTCCGTCCAGCGCATTTGTAATTGTTGCCGATTGAATTTGCTTGATATCATCTGCTTTTACCGCAGACGCAGAACCGGTAAACGATTTCTTCGTTGTTGTTCCGTAAGCAACAACCATCACCTCATCCAATGCCTGGGACGAACTATTCAACACTATTTTCATGTGAGGCTGGATTGGAAGCTCCTTCATTTCCATTCCGACATATGAAACTACCAGAGTCTTTGCAGAACTTGGTACATTTAGAGTAAATGCACCGTCATAATCCGTTACAGTACCAGTAGTAGTACCCTTTACCATTACAGACGCTCCAATAATTGGTTCACTGTCTTCTGCCGAAATAACAGTACCTGTTATTTTCGTCGTCTGAGCAGTCGCCAATCCAATACCTAACATTAGGCATAATAAAAGATAAGTCAACCTTTTCATAGACACACTTTTTTGTTTAACTTATGAATAACTAATTTGCAATCTTTGATGTTTATATTTAAAGCAATATTAAATAATCGGAATGAGGCAAATGTAATAATAAATTTATTACAACAATAAAAATCTAACATAAAAATACAAACAAAGTTGGCTTTAATTACTAAAATACAAGGAATATAGGGTTTTTATAATAAAGCATCATTTTTAAAAATCACAAATACCGGGATATTTTAGTCTTAAATTTGTCTATTTTTAATCTTTATAATTCACATATAAAAACGAATGGATATGTAAATATTATATTCTATTAATTAATAAAGCAAGGCGCTATAATCCTTCAGAATCAGAAGATATATCAAATACCTATATTTAATCTGTATTTCTACTTGATTGTTTCCAAAAAAATTAGAATTTACATTATGTCTTATTTTCACAGAGTAAATCCATATTTATTTCTGTGCTTATGAAGTAATTCATGCTATACATTATATTAATTTTATCATACGGACTTTTTAAGTACCTGATCCTATATATTTATTCTTTTGTCCCTGGTCAAAATTAATTTCGCCCTAGGTGAAAATTAATTATTAGCCAGGTAGAAATTAATTTTGAGCAAGCTTAAATGAATATATATTCCTATACTTTTCTCTAAATTGTCTGAGTGCTGAAAATAAAAGCAAGGAAGAAATAAGCAAAATATAATCAGATAATAGTTTTATACGATATGAAAAAATTTGTTCTGCAAAAACTAATTATGTTCTGCAAAGACTCTGGTGATCTCTTATGTTGGTATGATAACTCGCGAAGTCCCTGTTCAACCAACCTTAAACATTGTTTTACAAGCCGGATCGCAGAACATTGAAGAAGTAGTAGTTACTGCAATCGGTATGAAAAAGCAGGAAAAAGCCTTGGGTTACGCAGCTTCTACCATCAAAAGTGACGATCTGGTAGCAGCAAAATCCGGTTCTGTTATGACCGGTTTGACTGGTAAAGTTGCCGGTATTAACATCACAAATGCCGGAGGTACCGGCTCTGCACAAAAGGTTATCGTTCGTGGTATCAGCTCTTTTGATGCTAACCAACCTTTATATGTTGTTGATGGTGTACCTATTATGAACGAATTTTCCGGCAGTGGTACTGAATCGACAGCACTAAATAATACTGTAGACTTCGGTAATGCTGCAAATGATATTAACCCGGAAGATGTAGAATCTGTTACAGTTTTAAAAGGTGCCTCCGCTACAGCACTATACGGCTCGCGTGCAGCAAACGGTGTGATTATGATCACAACCAAACGCGCCAGCTCAGAAAAACTCACTGTAACTTACGACGGAACTTTCATGGGGTCTAATGTGTTACGCGTTCCGCAAACTCAAAACAGATTCGGTCAGGGTTGGCCGGACTGGAGCCCTATGGAAAACGGATCATGGGGTCCCGTATTAGACGGACGTGAGCACGCTTGGGGTGCATTCTCTGACGGAACACCAGGGAATCTGACACCATTAACAAAGCCATTCTCTTATGTAGAAAACAACATGCGTGATTTTTATCAAACAGGCTTTGAAACCAACAACAACGTTTCCGTTCGTATGGGTAATGATAAACTGGGTTTGGTTGCTTCATACGGTAATGTAACATCTACAGGCGTAATGCCGATGGACGCCGACAAGTATCAACGTAACACTATTTCTTTAAGAGGTAATGCCAAGTACAAACGTTTCTATTCTGAAATTAACTTCAACTATGTTCGCAAAGACATTACCCGTCCTAGTACAGGACAAGGCGGACAAGGTGCAACCATGTTCCAGGAAATTCTTCAGCATGCTACCGATGTAAGCATCTCTGACATGAAAGATTACAATAACCCGTACTATAATACGGATAACTTCTATACGGCTTACGCAACAAACCCGTATTGGGTATTGGCAAACAACAAAAATCAATTTCAAGACGACCGCATTTACGGTAAGATAGAAGTTGCATTTGATATTATGGAAGGTTTAAAAGCCGTAGGACGTTTAGGAGGTGATTTCTCAAATTCCCGTCAACAAAAATGGAACCAGAAAGCAACCTACTCTCCCGGTTCCTGGAGTAGTATAGGCGGAAAGAAAGAAGAAGCCGGATCTTATACCGAACGCCGCGAATACAGCGGACAAATCGATGCTACAGCCTATTTGAATGCCGATTACAAAATTGGAGAAGACATAAATATTAATGGTCTGATTGGATGGAACTTAAACACCCGTACATTCTCTTATATAGATTCGTATCTGTACGGATTACAACAAGAAGATTGGTTCAACCTGGAAAATGGAGCAGACAAACCTATTACAACAACCCGTGAAGAAAACCGCCGTTTGATCGGTTTGTTCGCTCAAGCCGAATTTGGATATAAGAACTTCTGGTTTGTTAATGCATCATTGCGTAACGACTGGTCGTCAACATTACCTAAAGGTAAAAACAGTTTCTTCTACGGAGGTTTAAATACTTCTTTAATTTTAACCGAATTGTTCCCTGAACTGCAAAGTGATGCTTTGAACTTCCTGAAAGTTCGTGCAGCCTGGGGTAAAACAGGTAATGATGCACCGGTGTACAGAACATCCAGTTATTATATCCCGACACAAGTCAGTTTAGGCTTTGGTAGTTTATACCTGCCTATCAACAGCACAATGGGTATGACTGAATACAATGTCATGCCCAACACGGGACTGAAACCCGAAACAACAACCGAATTGGAATTTGGTTTAACTACCCACATGTGGAACAACCGTATCAATTTCGATATCGCTTATTATAATAAGGATACAAAAGACCAGATTATTTCTGCCGCTTTAGCTCCCGAAACCAGATACACGAGTATGACCCGTAATGTGGGTAAGGTTAACAATCACGGTGTAGAAATTGCATTCAGTGTTATTCCTATCCAGACAAAAGACTGGGAATGGGAAATTGGAGCTACATTTACAAAAAACTGGAGTGAAGTAAAAGAACTCTGGGACGGTGTAGACGAATATGTATTGAAGAGTGGATATGATGTAGACCTTGTTGCCAAGGTAGGCGAACCTTTAGGTATATTCAAAGTGCCAAAGGTTGCAACAACGGATGACGGTAAGGTCATTGTTACAAGTGCTGGTCTTCCCCAGATTGCTGCCGGAGAAAAGGACATTATCGGTTCTTCTACCCCCAACTTCCTGATGGGCTTTAACACACGTCTGAGTTGGAAAGGATTTACTTTAGGTGCAGTTCTCGATTGGAGAAATGGCGGCTATTTCTATTCTTATACTTCACAATTGCTGACCTTCTCCGGAAACTCAACGATGACTGCTTATAACGATCGCCAGTCATTCGTTATTCCTAATTCCGTAAAAGTTGTGAACGGACAATATGTAGAAAACAATATACCTGTTAGCCGTTCAAACATGTACAATTACTGGAATAATGCATCTAACAAAGACCAGTTCCGCAATTGGGTATTACCAAAAGACTATCTGAAATTAAGAGAAATAACCTTATCTTATAGTTTCCCTAAAAGTATAATTAAGAAAACTCCGTTGACAGCATTACAAGTAAGCTTAATAGGACGTAACTTATTTATGTGGACACCTAAAAAGAACAACTTTGTAGACCCCGAATCAACCAACTATGGTAACGATATCCGTTCTGAACTTGGTGAATTTGCAGCTGCTCCAACAACACGCACATTTGGTGGTGGTGTGAAAGTAACATTTTAAGTAACTAGATAAATAAAAGACAATATGAAAAGATTGAATTTATTATATACAGGGTTGATTAGTTGTCTGCTTCTGTCTAACACAGCCTGCAGCGATTATCTGGATATAAACGATAACCCCAACTATCCGGCAGAAGTATCTTATACATCTCTGCTTCCTTCCGGTATAGCATCAACCGCTTCCGTATTAGGTAGCATTTATGAACTGTATGGCGGCATGTGGTCTCAGCATTATATGCAAGGGCAAACATCAAACCAATATAACACTATTTGCAATTACAGTATCACCAACTCGGCAGATGGACGTTTATGGTCTATCCCTTATTCAATATCTTTGCCCGATCTTGACCTGGTTATAAAGAAAGCTGAAGAAGAAAAAGCCTGGAATTATTGGGCGGCAGCAAAGGTTATGATGGCTTTCAACTATCATTTCCTGGTCGACACATACGGGTCTATCCCTTTCACTGAAGCATTAAAAGCCGACGAAGGTATTTTGAATCCGAAATTTGACGACAGTAAAACAGTTGTTTATCCCGGATTAATTGCCATGCTGGACGAAGTTATCGCTAAGTCCGGAGAGTTATCCGCCCCATCTCTTCCATCTCTTTCAACTCAGGACTACATCTTTGGAACCTCTAAAGGTACGGACATGTCTAAATGGGTTTCTTTTGCAAAGAGTTTGAAACTAAAACTGTTGATGAGAGATTTCAATGCCAATAAAGCAGCCATAGAATCTCTGCTGAATGAAAATGATTTGCTGACAGTCGATGCAAAAATGGATCTCTTCATGGATTTGGAAAACAAATCAAATCCGTTGTATGAAAACGACCGCCGTAAGTTGAATACCAATAACAACATTCGCGCATGTGCAACCCTTTGCGAATACATGAAAAAATTCAACGATCCCCGTTTAAATGACTTCTTTAATCCTAATGAAGATGGATCCGGCACAACCTCATTAAAATGCGGAGACAGGCCTACAGAGCTAAAGACAAACCAAGTATCTATCGTTGTTCTTGAGCCAACCGATCCGGTTTATTTAATGTCTGCTGCAGAAGTTGCATTCCTGAAAGCTGAGGCTTATACCCGCCTGAGCAACGCAGATAAAGCCAAAGAAAACTACAACAAAGGTGTTACTTTAGCATTCGAACGTTGGGGCAAAGACGCTTCATCTTTCATTGCAGACGGTGGTGCTTATGCATTCAACAGCAAAGATCAACAATCTATGCTAACAAGCATCTTGACTCAGAAGTGGATTGCTGCAACCCGTTGCCAGGCTTGGGATTCATGGTTCGACATCAATCGTACCGGAATACCTGCGCTGGGAACAACTTTCCCCGACGAAGAAGGGTATGTATGGGGAAATCTGACACCTTGTATCGGTTCAGCTCTGGGAGCCGGCGAATATCCTCGTCGTCTGCTTTACCCAAAAGGCTCATCTGATTATAACACAAACACACCTCCAGTAATTCCTTTGCAGGAAAAACAATGGTGGCATAAGTAACAAATATAGCACGTTATTATTAATGTATTAAGAGAATCAATATGAAACAGATCAAAAAGATATTAATAGCATTACTGGCAGTAATCACTTTTACTGCATGTGAAACTTATGGTGATTACGAAACCGAATATTCCGTAATCTATCCTTTATGCGGAGAATGGGTTGTAAACGTTTACGATGCAAGCGGTCAGGCTATAAAAGAAAAAGTAACCTGCAATACGTATAACACCTCTGACAACGCGACCGATAAAATGTGGATAAAAATGGGGGCTGCAGCAAATAATTATGGTATTCTTAGTAAAGTAAACTGTAACGTAGCAGCAAAAGATTTCGGCGGAGAAAACATCCAGAATCTGGTAGATTCACAAGACGGAGCAACATCTGCATCAACAGTCTCTGTTACTAACGGTAAAGTTACTTTAAATGGTTACGACACTCCTACAGGGCACAAGGCAGATGCTATCGAATTTACAATGACAAATTCAAAGTACCCGGGAGAAACATTAACAATTAAAGGCTTCCGTAAGACCGGTTGGGCTGGCGAAGATTACTAACACACACTCTCTCTTAAACAAAACAGGGCGTTCCGTTGTCGGACGCCCTGTTTTATTATTTACCTATCCGATTATTCAGGAAATATTGCTGCATTGGACAAAAACATAAATAATAAAGAAAAAAAGATCGCCCCAATACCGAGACGATCTTTTTTTCTTATTTTACTAAAACCAAATCCGGTCTTACTTATTACTTAGCATAACTTACAGCTCGTGTTTCACGGATAACCGTAATCTTAACCTGACCCGGATATGTCATTTCATCCTGAATCTTCTTTGCAATTTCGGTAGATAAGTTTTCGGTGTCTTTATCGTCAATCTTATCTGCTCCTACAATAACACGAAGTTCGCGTCCTGCCTGAATTGCATAAGTCTTAACAACACCCGGATAAGACAACGCCAGCTGTTCCAGATCGTTCAAACGTTTGATATAAGCTTCAACAATCTCACGACGAGCACCTGGGCGAGCACCGGAAATAGCATCGCAAACCTGTACAATAGGTGCCAGCAACGTCTGCATCTCCACTTCATCGTGGTGAGCACCTACAGCATTGCAAATATCCGGTTTCTCTTTATATTTCTCACATAACTTCATACCCAATATTGCGTGTGGCAATTCCGGTTCATCATCAGGCACCTTACCTATATCATGCAACAATCCTGCACGTTTTGCTTTTTTCGGATTCAAACCCAACTCAGAAGCCATCACTGCACATAAATTCGCTGTTTCACGGGCATGCTGCAACAAATTCTGACCGTAAGACGAACGGTATTTCATTTTACCTATCATTCGTATCAGTTCCGGGTGCAAACCATGTACGCCCAAATCAATTACAGTACGCTTACCGGTTTCAACGACTTCGTCCTCAACCTGTTTTTTCACTTTCGTCACAACTTCTTCAATGCGTGCCGGATGAATACGTCCATCCTGTACTAACTGATGCAGAGCCAAACGTGCTATTTCGCGACGAACCGGATCAAAGCCGGAAAGGACAATTGCTTCCGGAGTATCATCCACAACAATCTCAATACCTGTTGCAGCTTCCAAAGCACGAATATTACGACCTTCACGACCAATTATACGTCCTTTTATTTCATCTGATTCTATATGGAAAACAGTAATAGAGTTTTCTATTGCAGTTTCCGTTGCCACACGTTGAATAGATTGTATTACTATTTTCTTGGCTTCTTTATTAGCCGTCATTTTAGCTTCTTCTACAATCTCGCTGATAAAGGAAGCTGCCTGGGATTTTGCTTCATCTTTCAACGATTCTATCAGGCGTTCTTTTGCTTCGTCTGCCGATAATCCGGAAAGAGTTTCCAGATGTTCTACCTCTTTTTGATGAAGTTTTTCAAGTTCCTGCTTTTTCTTTTCTATGATTTCCAATTGAGATGCCAAATTCTCTTTTACAACTTCAACTTCCGAATTCTTACGTTGAAGTTCTTCCTGGCGCTGATTGATTGTCAGTTCTTTCTGTTTCAGTTTTGTTTCTACAGATTGGATTTTAGCATTGCGTTGAGATACTTGCTTTTCCAGATCAGCCTTTAAATGCAAGAATTTCTCCTTTACTTCAAGCAATTTATTTTTCTTTATTACCTCAGCCTCCTTTTCCGCCTCATGAAGTATGGAATCATACTTGGACTTCAAAAGGAAACGCATACCAACCCATACTAGTAATCCTCCTACTAAGAAGGTTACCATTGATATGATTATATACACTCCCATTTAACTAATAATTTTAATTCATTATTTTATATACAAAAAAAGCACTACGATTACACGGTAACTTCCGTGTAAAGCAGTGCGGAAAACTACTCCTTACAGTATGACATACAATTTATTTCTCTTTCAGATACGACTCCAACTCTGCTGTAAGTTGTTGTATCTTCTCCGTAAAAGGACTTGTATCATTCTTATCTCGCAACTGTAAATTCTGCAATGCCAGATGAACAGCCGCCATGGCTAACAAATCTTTCATATCACTTCCAAAACGTGAATGATAAAGAGAAACCACCTCACGGACACGAACTTCCGCTTTCCGGTAAATTTCTTCATCTTTACGTTCTATCGTAAGTGGATAACTCTTACCTGCTATATTTAAATGTATACCTAATGGGTCATCCATCGCGTCTATTCATTTAATAGTGCAATGCATTTGTCTACTTCCCGCACTAATTTTGATAATCGCATCCGGGCACCTCTTGCCTCTCCTTCACTTACGGAAACAACCCTGGCCGTTAGCATATTATCACACTTGGCATTTAATTCGTCAATCTTTTCTTTCACCTGCTGTAATTCTACATCCTTGACTTCCAAAGCCTTTTCCAGTTCGTTAATTTTACGCCTTTGCTTCTCACAAAGTGCTATCAAATCACGAACCCTTACTTCAAAGACAGCGAGCAATTTATTATGATCTTCGGTCATTTCACACCAAATTCTAGACAAAAGTAAACTTTAGAATTGAATTAAGCAACAATCTGCTCCTTTTTTTGACAGAAAAGGATAAACAAAAGGCTGTCTAATCGGTATCAGACAGCCTTCTTTAAATCTTTCGTCTATTTCACTTATTAAACCAGCGAAACAAATACTTCACCTTCAACTTCTTCAAAAGCTAATTTGCCTTCTTTGGCTAACCAACCAAATGCAGCATATAAATCTTTCTCTGCTTTGATCTTAGTTGCTTTCTTAATTGCCTTAACACTCATTTTGCCGCCTCCGTTTAAGATATTCCAAACCAGACCTGCATTTGTACCAATCAATTCAATCATTTCTTTGATTTCTTTTTGTTTACGTGGCAAATTTAGGGATTAATCAATTAAGACAAAAGGAAATAGATGTTTTTTAGCATAAAAATAATACATTTTCACCTTTCAATGCAATAATTAATACCATTATAACACTATTTTAACTCTATTATTTAAAGAAATAAGCTCCGATTCAATTTTTATTGCTGAAACATATCTTTTTAACAAGTTGGCTGCATAACTCCCAGCCTCTATCAGCCCTTCTTTTCCGGCATATCCATTTATAATCATTAACAGGCTTTTGGTTGTCATTTCTATTTTAGTCCGTTCTTCGTCACTGGTCGGAGTTCCGATACCTCCTACGTTATCGCGATATACAGGCAAACCCGCAATATTTAATTCGCCGCGTCCAATACCATGATACATTTCTCCTTCTTTTCCAACGCCCAAAATAAGATTTCCGTCTATTTTACCGGCATCAAATCCCCCGATAGAATATCCGCTTTTAATAGATACAAGATTTATTAAATCGACAAGCGTATCAACCTTATACAGACCTAATCCGCGCAAAATACGCCTACGCAAAGCCTCTGCCGACGGACGATATCGATTCGGATCTTTACCCAATTTCTTATATGCCTGGCGTGTGGCCAATATAGGAAGCCATTTGTTTATTTCTTCCAGTTTAGTGGTTGAAGAAACAATACTTTCCATTTGATTAATTTCTTCCCACAGCAATGGATCCGATTCCGTATTTCTTACCTCACAAGCTATTGCCAATACATGCAAATCAGGACAAGCTAAAGTTATTTCCTCAGAAATTGAAATTTGAATCATAGGTTTATCAGTCTTTAATCATTATTCCGGATAATATCCTGCCACTCTTTATTCCCAGTCGGCGAGCAGAAAAAAAATCATTATAATGCGTATATGTACATATTCCGGCGACCTCGATCTGCGAAGAAGGAATGCCTGCGTCCAACAACTGCATACGATTTGCTTCCCACAAGTCAATATGGGCTTTACCTGTTATCGGATTTCTATAAGCAATACGTTCCACGTCCACACCCGATTGTATAAAAGCATCCAATACTTCATCGCCTACTTCAAACGATTCTTTGCCAATAGAAGGTGCGATACCTGCAAAAACAGACAATGGATTACAACCATATTCATCAACTAACACAGACACCGTTTTCGCCACAATCTGTTGTACCGTTCCACGCCAACCGGCATGAACTGCCGCCACAACCTTCTTATCTGCTGCATAAAGTAAAACAGGCACACAATCAGCCGTAGAGACAGCAACGCATATACCGGCCACATCAGTAACCAAAGCATCCGCTCCGTCTAAAAAAGCAGTTTGTTCTTTTCCGGGAAGAGATAAGAAAGATTCATCCAATGAGCATATTTCACATCCATGAACCTGATGTGGGAAAAAAATACATTCGGAAGAAATTCCAATTCCTCTCGAAAGAAATTCCAAATTCATCCGAACAGAACCCAAATCATCACCGGAGTACATTCCCGGATTCATCGTTGCATAATTCCCCTTACTCACGCCTCCGTGCCGGGTCGTAACAAAATGAAAAGTGTTGCAGAACCCGCTTAATCCGGAAAACTGCAACACTTTCAATGTATCATTTTTCAGTATCTTCATCTTTGTCCCAATCATAGTCCTCATAATCTTCTTCGGGATCATCGTCATCTTCAGGAAAAACATAATCATCATCGTCATCATCCAGAAGTATTGCATTTACATCAATATTCTTATGAACTATACGTTCTACATCATGGAAGTTTTCTTTGTTCAACTCTTTCCATAATATATCTTTCAATTCTGTAATACCCATTCCCGTAACAGAAGAAATGAACACATGGGGAATACCTTCCGGCAAATCGGCAGAAAGTGCCTCTATCAGCTCATCGTCCAGCATATCACTTTTAGTAATAGCCAGCACGCGGCGTTTATCCAATAGTTCAGGATTGTATTTTACCAGTTCGTTATGAAGTATTTCATACTCCTTCTTTATATCGTCAGCATCCGCAGGAACCATAAACAGAAGTAACGAATTACGTTCTATATGACGAAGGAAACGCAACCCCAAGCCTTTGCCTTCACTGGCACCTTCTATAATACCGGGAATATCTGCCATTACAAACGAACGGTTATCACGATAACTTACAATACCTAAATTAGGCTCCAGTGTTGTAAAAGGATAGTTTGCAATTTTGGGTTTTGCAGCCGAAACGACAGAAAGCAAAGTTGATTTACCTGCGTTCGGGAACCCAACTAAACCAACATCAGCCAACAGTTTTAACTGAAGAATTATTTTTCTCTCCTGAGCCGGTTCACCTGGTTGCGCATAACGGGGAGCCTGATTGGTAGAAGTCTTGAAATGACAGTTACCTAATCCGCCCCGTCCGCCTTTCAGCAGCATAACCTCCTGACCGTCTTCTGTCACATCGCAGATAAACTCTCCGGTATCGGCATCATAAACAACAGTTCCACAAGGGACTTCAATGGTACGATCTTCGCCATCCTTGCCGTAACTGCGTTTTGCACTCCCACCTTCACCATTTGTCGCCATTATATGACGTTCAAACTTCAAGTGCAGCAGCGTCCAGTAATTCCGGTTTCCACGAAGATACACATGACCTCCTCGCCCTCCGTCGCCTCCGTCGGGACCTCCTTTCGGAATATATTTCTCGCGACGAAAGTGGGAAGATCCTCTTCCACCCTTTCCCGAGCGGCAATAGATCTTTACATAATCTACAAAGTTTGATTCGGCCATAGTCTTTTTATTTATTATACGTTCTTTACTGCATCTTTGATACGTCCGAATATTTCTTCGATCGTACCCATACCGTGGATAGCAACATGCTTACCTTCTCCGATATAATAATCAGCTAAAGGTGCCGTTTGTTTATGATAAACGTCCAATCTGGACTTAATTGTTTCTAAATTATCATCCGAACGACCCGAAACTTTTCCACGTTCCAGCAAACGGTTAATCAATTCCGGTTCGTCAACTTGCAGGTTCAACATAACAGAGACATCTGTTCCACGTTTGTTCAACATTTCTTTCAATGCTTTTGCCTGTGGAATCGTACGGGGAAAACCATCAAAAATAACACCTTTTGAAGCTTTCTTGCTATCAAGGACTTTTGCCAGCATATCAACAATCAGTTCATCAGGAACCAACTGTCCTTTTTCGATATAACCTTTGGCAACCTTGCCCAGTTCTGTTTCATTCTTCATTTCCGAACGTAACACATCACCGGTAGAAATATGATCCAAACCATATTCTTTAATAATCAACTCGCTCTGTGTCCCCTTTCCTGAACCGGGAGCACCAAAAATGACAATGTTCAACATAAAAAACTTTGTTTTAAATCGACAGTTGACAGTTGACAAGCGACAATCATCAGTCTCTTCCCTCCACTGCAATGCCAACATTTTCTACAATATTATTATTACTCTCTCTTTTTCTATTAATCCACTTATCACCCTACTTATCGACAGCCAGTTTATAGATGTCTCTATATGACCGCCCGGCTTCATCATAATCCAGACCGTGACCTACAATAAAATCATTCGGGATCTCCAATCCTATATAATCCGGTTTCAGGTCACATTTCAAAGCATCCGGTTTAAACAGCATGGTAGCCAGTTTCACACTCGAGGCGCCTTGTTCGCGAAGTTTATTCATCACATGCTGCATCGTATAACCCGTATCGATAATGTCTTCCAAAAGAATCAGAGGGCGATTTTTAACATCCACCCGTATCGGCATAATTTCATTTATCGTTCCTGTTGTAGAAGTACCGCGATAGGAAGAATAACGGGCAAAAGTCAATTCATACGGACCGTTTAAATAACTCATCAGTTCCGAAACAAACATGAAAGCCCCATTCAAAATACCAACAAACAGAGGGTCTGTATCTTTTATATCAGCTTCTATACGTTCTGCCATCCGGCGGATAGCATCTTTTATTTCATTTTCAGAAATAAAGAGTTCAAATTCTTTGTCTTTTAGGCGGATTCTGTCCATATACCGATTAAATTACGAGACGGCAAAGTTATAACTTTTTCGGGGATGCACAAAAAAGAGTAGCAACATAGCAAAGTTTATTATACTTTTGTAAACAGAATAATCACTTGAGATTACATAATTATGATTAAGATTTTTGCAACCGACAAAGTAAAGGAGCTCGATCAATATACAATCCTGAATGAGCCCATCAGCTCCATCGATCTGGTAGAACGTGCAGCTACAGTATTTCTTCATGAATTTTGCCGCCGGTTTTCCAAACAAACACGTATTGTCATATTTGCCGGGCAAGGCAATAATGGTGCCGACGCATTAGCCATAGCCCGTTTGTTGACTGATGAATCATACAAGGTTGAAACATATTTATTCAATCCTACAGGCATTTTATCGCAGGATTGCGAAATGAATAAACAACGCCTCCGGGATATGGAAGATGCAGACTTTACAGAAGTAATTGCCGATTTTGATCCCCCTACGCTGGATGAACACGATATAGTTATTGACGGGCTATTCGGTTCGGGACTGAACCGTCCGCTCACCGGAGGGTTTGCTGGAATGGTAGACTATATCAACCACTGCGAAGCAACAGTCGTTTCTATAGACATACCTTCCGGACTATTCGGAGAAGACAACCGGAAAAATGAACCCAAAGCCATCATAAAGGCGGATTACACCTTTACATTCGGCTTCCCAAAACTAGCGTTCTTTTTACCCGAAAATGCCGTATATGTTGGGAAATGGAAGGTTTTGGACATCGGCCTTCATCCTGACATCATAGAAGAAACCCAGACTCCATTTGTATTGGTTACCGAAGACGATGTAGCCCAGGTATTTACTCCCCGCGAACGATTTTCTCATAAAGGAACGTTCGGACACGCCTTATTAATAGCCGGAAGCAAAGGAAAAATGGGCGCTGCTCTTTTAGCAGCCAGAGCTTGCTTGCGTAGTGGAGTAGGACTACTAACCGTACACATACCCCAACGAGGCGAAACCATATTCCAAACAGCATTTCCGGAAGCAATGCTAAGTTTTGATCCGAATACAGACCGTTTCACAACAATACCGGAAATATCAACATACACGGCTATCGGCATCGGCCCGGGATTAGGACAGCACATGGAATCAGGAGCTGCAATGGAGCGTTTATTACAATCTGTCGAGAAACCAATGGTTCTGGATGCGGACGCACTGAACCTGTTGGCTTCCAACAAAGACTTACTGGAACGTATCCCTGCCCGCAGCATTCTGACACCTCACCCTAAAGAGTTCGACCGCATGGCAGGAGAAAGCAGTTGTTCATACGAGCGTCTGCTAAAAGCAAAAACATTCGCTATCGATCACAAACTCTGCATTGTTCTGAAAGGAGCATATACGGCGACATGTACCCCGGAAGGAAACATATATTTCAACAATAGTGGAAATCCGGGTATGGCAACTGCCGGCAGCGGAGATGTCTTAACCGGAATTATCTTAGGTTTATTAGCCCAAGGCTTTGAACCGGAAACAGCCGCCGTAACAGGCGTATTCCTGCACGGAACAGCCGGAGATCTGGCAACAGCCTACCGTTCGGAAGAAAGCATGATTGCCGGAGACATTACCGACATGTTAGGAAAAGCCTTTAAGCAATTGAGATAACAATACAAATTCAATACAAAGCTAGTATTAACAGGCAACAACTCCTTTTTGCATACTGTTAATATTAGCTTTACATAAAAATTACCTACATCTACACCCAAATTGATCATAGTCTCTTATTTTTTCAATTTCATCATCACAATGACAGGATTGTCCTCTGAAGTAATTTCACCTAAACCATCAATATATATTTTATCCGCATTTCTATTATAAAAATAAGAACTCGGTATCACAATATCAACCAAATAATCATCATACCAAACCTCATGGGCACAATCAAAAAAATAAGAACTAATATATACATTTTCAGGAAAATCAGTTATATCATTTTTTATTTGCTTCACGTGATATACTTTATTATCTTCCTTTAATCTTATATACATCCTATAATCTTGCTCCCGATACATTCTTGCGTCTCCAGTTTCTTTAAAATAATAAGAAAAAGACATAATATCCGAATTGTTTATATTAAGAACCGGAAAAGATGCCAATCCGTCCAACTGTCTAATATATTCAATCTGTTTCCCCAATGGCTCCAACCCTACTGAATTATCCATGCCATATTTGCCAAAATCTACTGTAATAGCAGGAGACACTTCCGTCGTATCCAATTTATAAAATGTATTATCATACATAAATGAAACAAACAGTTCATCTTTATCATTCCTAGCAAAGCTTTCTATGTTCGCACAAAATGAAGAGCCATTAGTTTCTATTGCCTTATCAAAAAACACCTTCTTGTTCCTCTCACGGTCAAGAATTACTAAATTTGCATTTACCTTTTTTCCATTTATTACATCATCAAGATGTTGTGGAGAAAAATAATAAATTCCATCTTTTTCTTTACACGAATTACATCTGACATGAGGGAAAGGATGCGATTCTAATAAATCAAATGATATATTTGAATATTTTAATTTCATATCTTCTTTTCCTCCATAATCAATCAATTCTATATATTCTTCATTTTCATCGATAAACACAGGCCCTATAAATCGATATTCACCAGGTCCTTCTCCTCGTTTATTTAGCTTCGTTACAAATTTGCCCGTTTTATCAAAAAGGAAGATCATCTGTTGAGTAATATCAATCGCATAAATATATTGTTCCCGAATAACAATCTCCCTGATTCTCCCCATAAAATCGTCAGAATCCGTTTGTAATCGTATACATTTCACTGAATCCACGAACTCGGATAAATTAACACTTTTCTCTGCTTCATAAGGATTTACAGATATAATCTCCTGAGCACTTTCATTTACCATCTTCCTTTTACAACCGCAAAGACCAGTTATAACAATAACACTTATCAGAATTTTTTCCACACTCATAATACACGCCATAAATACATTTTACAATGTGTTTGCATAATTTTACACACAATGATACATAAATAATATAATAAAAACAAAAAATCTGTCCAAAATATATTCAATTATCTCTCCTTCTTTCTCTCTCAACTCATAGTTATAACTTTCCTGAATCATAACTATGAATTTAAACAACCATAACTATGAGTTGGGAGAAGAATCCAAACTGTTCTAAAACGATCTAGGAATGAAGTCAAATGACCATGATGATTTGTAAAAAAGCGCCATTATAATAAGTAAGAACTCTGTTTGTGCTTGTCAACACCGAAAATATTTCCTAGTTTTGTGCAATCATTCACAGACTTAAATAGATTTGGAATATGAAGAATCTTATCATTATAGCAAGTTTACTGCTTACCGTACCAGGAATGGCACAAACAAAAGTGATAAAGAAAAACGCCGTCAAAGCCAATAATTTCGGTATCACTTATTCATTACCTAAAACCTCATTGGTTATAGATGCAGAAGTGACCAAAGTAACCTGCAAGGCCGGACCTTATTACAAATATGCAGAAAAGTATCTGGGCGTAAAGGACGCTGTAACCGAAGACAAAGTATATTATGAACTAGGCAAAATAAGCCTTATCAACAAAGGTTTACCCGATGCCGACAACACCTACATTGTTGAGTTTAAGCAAAACACCGTCGCTCCTTACGCTTACCTGACAGAAGACGGCTTGCTCTGTTCTATCAATGCCGAATATACGCCGACCGAATCGGAGCTGGACGTAATAAAAAATAAGAAAACCGCATCCCAGAAAGTAGCAGATGCGTCTGTATATTCGGAAGAACTGCTTATGGCTGGTTCTACAGCTAAACAAGCGGAAGTTGCAGCCAAACAAATCTACCGTATACGCGAAAGCCGTATGAATATCCTTACCGGGGAAGCAGATAACCTTCCACCCGACGGTGAAGCTATGAAACTGGTTATCCAGCAACTGGAAGAACAAGAAAAAGCCCTTTCCAACCTGTTTACCGGAATCTTGACAAAAGAAACAGATCATTATGAAGTAAGTATAATACCTAACGACGACCTGGACAAAGAAGTCCTTTTCCGCTTCTCCGATCAATTAGGAATCATAGATGCCGATGATTTGGGAGGTACACCAGTCTACATGAACCTGAAAGCAACCGAACGCGCACCGCTCCTGGACGCCAAAGAAGCAGAAAAGAAAGATAAATCCCTTAAAGGTATCGTTTACAATGTACCGGGAAAAGCCAACGTCGAAATCTTTATGAATAAAAAGCCCCTATTCAAAGGAGAAGTACAAATCACACAATTCGGTAGCCGCGAAGGCCTGGCGCCTGTGATGTTTGAAGATAAAAAAGCACCGGTCAAAATTTATTTCTATCCCGAAACCGGTGCCATTAAACAGATTATTCAATAATTTATAAACCTAATAGTATCTAAAACACATGTTACAAGGACAACCTAAAGGACTATTTGCCCTGGCCTTAGCCAATACTGGCGAACGCTTTGGCTATTACACTATGCTTGCAATTTTCACGCTCTTTTTGCAAGCCAAATTTGGCTATTCGGCAGCCGAAACCTCTACCATTTTCGCCAGCTTTCTGGCTTTCGTTTACTTTACCCCGCTTATAGGTGGTATGCTGGCCGACAAATTCGGCTACGGGAAGATGGTTACCAGCGGTATTATCATCATGTTTGTAGGTTATATGCTGCTCGCTATTCCAACCGGAGCAGAAACAGGAAAAGCATTGATGTTTGGCTCATTGGCACTGATTGCTTGCGGAACAGGTCTTTTCAAAGGGAACCTTCAGGTGATGGTAGGAAACCTTTACGATGCCCCTGAATACAAGAGCAAACGCGACCAGGCTTTCAGTATTTTTTACATGGCTATCAACATAGGTGCAATGTATGCCCCGACTGCAGCAACCAAGATGACAGACTGGATGCTTGCCAAATACAACTTCTTCTACGAATCTCAGATACCTTCGCTGGCTCACCAGTTTTTGAACGGAACCATTTCTGCAGAAAACAAAGAAGTACTTGCCGGGCTTCAAGCAGCACAACATTATACAGGAGATATGGCTTCTTTCTGTAACGCTTATATCGAACGTCTGTCGGAAGCCTATAACTACGGTTTCGGTGTTGCCTGCGTTTCGTTGATTATCTCTATGGCTATTTACACGGCTTTCCGCTCTACATTCAAACATGCAGATGTAAATACAAAACAGGCTCAGGCTGCTACAACGACCAATACACATCAGGAAGAATTATCACCTGCCGAGACAAAACAACGTATCGTTGCTCTGTTGCTGGTATTTGCCGTTGTATTATTCTTCTGGATGGCATTCCATCAGAACGGTTTGACAATGACATTCTTCGCACGCGACTATACGGCCAATCAGGCTACCGGCCTGGATCGTTTAGGATTCGATGTGCTGAACCTTACCTTCCTGGTAGTAGCCATTTACGGTGCGTTCTCTATATTCCAATCACAAAAGAAACTGATCTCTATCATCGTAACGGTAGTTGCATTGGTAGCTTTAGGTATCAACTACATGTCGATGCCGGAAACAATGACAATTCTGCCTCAGCAGTTCCAACAATTTAACCCTTTCTTTGTTGTCGCTTTAACCCCCGTATCGCTTGCGATATTCGGCTATCTGGCCAACAAGAAGAAAGAGCCCTCCGCACCCCGTAAGATCGGAACAGGTATGTTGATTGCCGCTTGCGGTTTCTTAATCCTGGCAATCGGTTCTATGGGCTTACCTACACCGGATGCTTTAGCTGCAGATAGCAAATTACAGGTATTGGTTTCTCCCAACTGGTTAATCTCGACCTACCTGGTACTGACATTTGCAGAGTTATTGCTCTCGCCGATGGGTATCTCCTTCGTATCCAAAGTAGCACCTCCTAAATATAAAGGTGCCATGATGGGCGGTTGGTTCGTGGCAACCGCCATTGGCAACTACATGGTTGCCATCATCGGTTACCTGTGGGGAGGTATGGAATTATGGATGGTATGGAGCGTACTTATCGTTCTGTGCTTACTGTCCGCACTCTTTATGTTTTCTATCATGAAGAAACTGGAAAAAGTAGCTAAATAAAAAATAGAATGAACCTGTCAACTGTCAGCAATCAACTGCCAACCAACGGCACTTTCCGTTTCAGACGATGGAGCCGTAAAGGATATGCCGTATTCTTTAGTCTGGGGCGGGCAGTTACAATCGGACAGTTGTCGGCAAGCGTATCAGACCGGTTTTTGGCAAAGAATACATCCCAGCATTCCGTTGCCGACCTTTTTGAAAATGGTTGCCAGGGAAAAGACGACAGCATCAGCATCCAAAACGAATGGGTTGCCGAGGAAATTACAGGTCTTCCGCAAGCTATTGCAAACTGCTTGTTGTCAACAGAAATACTATTAGCCAATGTTGCGCTAACAGTATGCAATAAACAAAACAATATTCACTATTCCAATATAACGGAAGGCAGCCGGCACAACGCCGGTTTCCTTCCGTTTTTTTATGCCTATAATCCAACAAACATATGACAATCGAATCACTGAAACAACACGTACTGGACGGTCATCTGCTCAATGAAAAGGAAGCACTCTTCCTAGCGTCCTCTCCCGACAAAAAGGCTTTATACGAAGCCGCCCGTCAAATCACCCGCCACTTTATGGGCAACAAGTTTGACACCTGTTCCATCGTTAACGCCAAAAGCGGCAACTGTAGCGAAGACTGCAAATGGTGCGCTCAGTCGGGACACTATAAAACAGAGGTGACACTCTACCCCTTGCTGCCGGCAGAAGAATGCGTCCGCCACGCTGTCCATAACCGCCAACAAGGTATCGGACGCTTTGCCCTCGTAACCAGCGGAAAGCGTGTAAGTGACAAAGAGATGGAAACGATTACCGGTACCATCCGCCAGATTAAGCAACAGAGCGACATCAAATGTTGCGCTTCCATGGGACTACTCACCCATAATCAACTACAAAAGCTGTACGACAGCGGTGTAGAGAACTACCACTGCAACATCGAAACGGCTCCCTCCTACTTTCGCAAGCTCTGTACCACCCATACTACAGAACAAAAGATGGAGACCATCCGGGCTGCACGCCAGATAGGCTTCCGCATCTGCTCCGGCGGCATTATCGGTATGGGAGAAACAATGGAGCAGCGTATCGAGATGGCACTTTTCCTCCAACAGGAAGGTATCCTTTCCATCCCTCTCAACATGCTTCAACCCATTCCCGGCACACCATTAGGCGAAACACCACGGCTCAGTGAAGAAGAGTTCCTCACAACCATTGCCCTTTTTCGTTTCATCAATCCGAATGCCTACCTGCGTTTCTCCGGCGGACGTGCATTACTGAGCGAAGCCACTCAACGCAAAGCCCTTCGCACAGGCATCAACTCCGCCATCATTGGCGACCTGTTAACTACCATCGGCAGTAAAGTAGAAGCAGATAAAGTACTATTCACTTCCGAAGGCTATTCACTCACCGAAAACACAGACTGGGCACAATGACAACACAAGAACTACTACAATACGACCGCGATCATATCTGGCACCCTTACACATCTACAATTGATCCGCTGCCCGTTTATCCGGTAGCCGGAGCCGAAGGAGTAACTATTACGCTAGCCGACGGGAGGCAGCTTATTGATGGCATGTCTTCGTGGTGGGCAGCTGTGCATGGCTACAACCATCCCTTACTGAACGCCGCCGCCGAAGAGCAATTAAAGAAGATGAGCCACATCATGTTTGGCGGCTTCACCCACGAGCCAGCCGTTGAACTGGCCTCGTTACTGCTCCCTTTGTTACCGCCTTCAATGGATAAAATATTCTTCGCCGACAGCGGGTCGGTAGCCGTAGAAGTTGCCATGAAGATGGCTATACAGTATTGGCAGTCGCAAAACAAAGCGGCAAAGAGTAAGTTTGCCACCATTCGTAGCGGCTATCACGGCGACACATGGCATGCCATGTCCGTATGCGATCCCGTCACCGGGATGCACGGTATCTTCTCCGGCAGTCTGCCCATACAATACTTTTTGCCACAACCTCCGGTTAAATACGAGGATAAATGGAACGAAGAAGCCATGTCTCCACTGAAAGACCTGCTCGAAAAGCACGCCGGAGAAATAGCCGCCCTTATCCTCGAACCCATCGTGCAAGGCGCCGGAGGCATGTACTTCTATTCGCCTGCTTTCCTTGTCCGTGCCCGCGAATTGTGTAATCAATATAATGTATTGCTGATCTTCGACGAGATAGCCACCGGCTTTGGCCGTACCGGAAAGCTTTTTGCCTGGGAACATGCCGGCGTGGAGCCTGACATTATGTGTATTGGCAAGGCATTGACAGGTGGCTATCTGACACTTTCTGCTACTATAACCACCCAATCCATAGCTGATACGATCTGTAGCGGTGAAGCAGGCTGCTTCATGCATGGTCCTACCTTTATGGGTAATCCGCTGGCATGCGCTATAGCCTGCGCATCCGTGCGTCTTCTGTTGGAAAGCGGATGGAAAGAAAAAGTAGATGCCATACAAGCACAACTATGTCGCGAGCTTGCCCCGGCTAGCGGTCTGGACACTGTGCGTGAAGTGCGTGTATTAGGTGCCATTGGTGTAATCGAAATGAAAGACCCTGTAAACATGGCTGTCCTTCAAAAACGTTTTGTAGACGAAGGTATCTGGGTGCGTCCTTTTGGAAAATTGGTTTACCTGATGCCTCCCTTTATCATCCGTCCCGAAGAGTTGAGGCGGCTTACTTCTGGGGTTATTAAGTCTCTGAAGTAACCTTTCAGAATTGTTCTGTCACTTTTGGCTTGACCCAAAAGTAACCAAAAGGTCAAGGCTACTGCCGGCTTGCTGCTTCGTGCCTTTCATTCGCTGAACCGTCCGAACTCGCTTCGCTCAAATTGGTTACTCTGTCACTTTTGGCTTGATCCAAAAGTGACCAAAAGATCAAGGCTACTGTCGGCTTGCAGCTTCGTGCCTTTCATTCACTGAACCGTCCGAACTCGCTTCGCTCAAACAGCGGACGCTTCGGGCGCTCATTCAAGGCACTACGCTACGCTCACCGACAGAGGCCGGAAACAAGGGAGCAACGCTCCCTCTAAGGATGGCCGATATCGATAGCTTTGAAAGTTACTGTTGTTGATAGCTTAAAAGGTTATCCTATTGGTTTTAATGCTTCCGTCGGGTATTGATTAAAGATGGCTTTAGCCTGGTTTCAATTGCCGTCGGTTTCAACCGACGGATAGTAGAGCCATCCTCTTTCAAGGGCTTTAGCCCAATTGAGAAGGATTGTTAAAAGTAGATTTCCAGAAAGAAATTTGGCTAAAGCCATAAAAGAGCAAGCCGTATCGGCCATCCCTAAAGAAAGCTGCGCTTAGCTTAGCTTTCTTGTTTGCGGCATCAGCGGCCGGGCGTTAAGCGCAGGTAAAAGACGCAGCGTTAAAACCGGCGGCTGTCTGAGCGTAGCGAGTTCCGCCGGTTCAGCGAAGTCTTTTGCCGGAGTAGCCCGGACGGTGCAGCCTTGACTTTTTGGTTACTTTTGGGTCAAGCCAAAAGTAACATAGAAACAGCTTGCGCAGCAAGCATAAAACAGCAGGCATAAAGATGTAGCTGCAAAAGATATAAAACAGAAATAAAGCACAATATGAAAGATTACAACAAATCAATCAACGATTTGAAGGCAAGCGGTTCCCTACGCCGACTGCCGGAAGTGGAACACGAAGGGAAATACATTCTGAAAGAGGGACAACGTATGTTGAACCTCTCGTCAAACGACTACTTGGGACTGGCATCACGTTCAGACCTTCGCAATGACTTCCTGGACAAGCTAAAGGTTACAAAGCTACCCTTATCGTCCACTTCATCACGACTGCTAACGGGCAACTACACTATCTACACAGATATGGAAACCGATATGGCAAAACGTTTCGGACGCGAAGCCTGCCTGCTGTTTAACAGCGGCTACCATGCTAACACCGGAATCTTACCCGCCCTGGCAGACAAGCAAACGCTGATTGTTGCAGACAAGCTCGTTCACGCCAGCATTATAGACGGTATCTTACTAAGCGGTGCAGCTTTCCAACGTTACAAGCATAACGATTATGCACATTTGGAAAGGCTACTGGCAAAAGAATCACCGGCATACGAACAGGTTATAGTCGTAACGGAAAGCATATTCAGTATGGATGGCGACACGGCAGACCTCAACCGGTTGGTTGAACTGAAAAAGGCATTTCCAAACATCATCCTCTATGTAGACGAAGCCCATGCCATAGGTGTCCGTGGAACTACCGGACTGGGACTTGCCGAGGAACAAAATTGTATTCAGGACATCGACCTGCTGGTAGGCACCTTTGGCAAGGCACTTGCCTCAATGGGCGCTTACCTGCTATGTAGCAACGTGATTCGCGAATACCTGGTAAACACCATGCGGCCGCTCATATTCAGCACCGCCCTCCCGCCGGCACAGATAGCCTGGACGAAGTACATCTTCGACCTGCTACCATCCTTCGCTACAGAACGGAAGCAATTACATAAGGTAAGCAACCTGCTGCGTGAAAAACTGAAAGGTTCAGGAGGAGAAATCAGCGCCAGCCATATCATCCCATACATAGTTGGAGAGAACAGCGATTGCATACTAAAGGCTGAAGAATTGCAACGCAAAGGTTTTTATTGTCTGCCCGTCCGTCCGCCAACAGTACCAAAGGGGACGGCGCGTATCCGTTTCTCGCTCACCGCTGCTATAGAAACGCAAGCTATAGACCAACTAACCTCTATAATCCACAACATCTCTTAAACAAACAGGAGCCATGGAAATAAAGAAAACAAGAAATAACGGAGCAACCAAACTTGTCCTTTGCCTTGCAGGCTGGTCTGCCACCCCCGAAGCCTTCGGCCATCTGGAAGCCGGAGAAGATACGGACGTATGGATTTGTTACGACTATCGTGACCTGTCTTTTACCGGAGAATTAGACCGTTACCGGCAAATCGATCTGGTTGCCTGGTCGCTGGGGGTTTGGGTAGCTGCAAATGTAATAAGCCCGGAAACAGTTTTGCACTCTGCCACAGCTATCAACGGCACAGGACTTCCCATAGACGATACATACGGTATTCCCACCGCCATTTTCCGGGGAACCTTAGAGAATGTAAACAACGAGGGCATGAACCGTTTCAACCGCCGTATGTGCGGCAGCCGCGAATTACTGGCAACATACCAGCATTTTCCAGCACGTCCGGCAACTGAGTTAAAAGAAGAATTACTTAACCTCTATAACAACATAAGCAGAGACAAGCACCCCGGCGGAATAGATTGGACTAAAGCCTTTGGCTCTACCCACGACATGATATTCCCTACCGGCAACCAACGCAATTACTGGCAGGGGCTATGTCCTTTCACCGAGATTGACGCCCCGCATTATCCTTTTAAAGTATGGAAACAATGGAAAGAGATAACCAATCGATAGAACCGGCATGTATCCGGCAACGCTTCACCCGCGCACTGAACAGCTACGACCGGCATGCGGTAGCCCAACAACGAATCAGTGCCGAAGCAGCAAAGATACTGTCTCTCCATCTGCAACCGTTCGGACGTTGCCTCGAAATAGGATGCGGCACAGGAGGCTTTACCCGTCACCTGCAACGAATGCTACCCAACGCAGACTGGGTACTGAATGATTTATGCGGAGAGTCGCTGGCTATCGCCGCCACACACTGCAACCATTCTCCGCAATCCATAATTGGAGATGCCGAAAACACAGAGCTTGGCATCGGTTACGATCTGATAGCATCCACTTCCGCTTTTCAATGGTTCCACGATCCGCTGAATTTTATTAAGAAGCTGGCCGGGATGCAAACAAAGGGCGGAGTATTGCTGTTCAGCACCTTTTCGCCCGGTAATCTGCAAGAAGTAAAAGAGGCGGCAGGCAAAGGCCTATCCTATCCTTCCGGCAAACAGTGGGAAGAATGGCTTGCCCCGTTCTATAATATAGAGGTTTGCCGCGAAGAAGCGATACGGCTTACCTTTGGCAGTCCTCTCGAAGTACTGCGCCATCTCAAATACACGGGAGTAACAGCAACACACAACGGACAATGGACGCGGGGTATGCAGGAAGACTTCGTCCGCCGCTACAAACAACAGTTTTCAACGGACAATAACCAGGTAACCCTGACCTATCGCCCGCTCTATCTGCTGGCTAAAAGACTATAAAATAATACCTAATGTATCGAAAACAACTAGAACTACCATTGCAAAGTGTTTGGAGTTATAACTCTCGACACTTTGCAAGCATAACTCTCGACACTTTGCAAGCATGACTCTCGACACTCTGCAAGCATGACTCTCGACACTCTGGAGCCATAACTCCAAACACTTTGCAGAGTTATCATACCAACAAATTTCTACAAACTTAAAAGATAAACATGATGAAAGGAACCGTATTATTCGTATCAGGCATAGACACCAACGTAGGCAAAACCTATGCCACCGCAATCATGGCGCGCCAGATGGCAGCCGAAGGCAAATCGGTCATCACCCAAAAGATGATCCAGACAGGAAACGTAGACGTATCGGAAGACATCGTAATGCACCGCCGTCTGCAAGGCATCCCTTTTACAGAGGAGGATAAAGCCGGGCTAACCTGCCCTTACATCTTTACTTATCCCTGTTCCCCGCACATGGCAGCAGCAAAAGACAACAAAGAAATAGACCCGGACGTTATAACCGCCGCCACCCGCATACTGCAAGAGAAGTATGAATACATCTTGCTTGAAGGAGCCGGCGGACTGATGGTACCCATCTGTGGCAACACACTTACAATAGATTACATCCGGGAGATGGACTATCCGCTCATCCTTGTCACTTCCGGCAAACTGGGAAGTATCAACCATACCCTGCTCAGCCTGTATACCTGCAAACAATATGGGGTAAAGGTGCACACGCTGGTGTACAACCTTTACCCCCGCACGGATGAGTTGATCGAACAAAATACACTGGAATATCTGCGCCAATATATGGCGCGAGAGTTTCCGGAAGCCAAAGTGACAGTGCTCGACGCTATCGGTTAAATATGCAGTTGCAGGCCGATCGAGACCGGATAAAGCTCCGGCCCTTTATGCCGTTCAAAGATACCGACCGGCGAATATTTCATATAAAGGCCTATCCAGTCGAAACCGGCTTGCAGCAAGATATCCATCGATACCGGACGCAGGTTCATGCCGCCATCCATCTTCTCCTTATGCTTATCGCCATGTGCATCTTTGTAAACCACCTTGGAGGAAGACATCGTTTTAAATACTCCCACCACACCGGCAGAGAAGAAGTAAAGCGTTTTATTCCTTTGCCGTTTCTGCCATTCGAGCAAAAGTGGGATGGTAATGCTGGTAGTGTTTAATTTACTTGCGCTGTAGACAATTCCGTCAGGAGCCGGGACAAGGGAGGTTACTCCATCGACTTCTTTAAAGTATTTGTTCGAATCCAGACGATAACGGTTCCAACGCATCCCGGCACCGGTCACCACCGCCCAATTATAGCGAGAGAATGGGAAGCTCCACTCCAGGAAGTTCAGATTATATTCGAGTGACTTACCGCTTCGTAGCGACACTCCATTGGCGTCATTCACATGTAAGTTGCCATCGGCAAAATTGCAGAAGCCCATGCCAAAGCCTGCCCAGTGTGCAGAGAAGTTCTTATCCCACGTAGGCACCGGAATGTTCAGAGACTTGATATGCTTGCGGCGTTCATAGCTTTGTCCGTCGCGGTAATGGCCTTCAAACACCATTTCCCGGTCAACCGAATCGCCTTCTTCGGTCAATTCATAGACTCTCACCTTCAGACGGTCGCCATTGTCTTTCACTTCAATTTGCTTGTTCTTTACTATAATAATCGTGTCGGTAGCCGAAGGCTGTAATCCTGTGTTTGCAAAAGCCGGGGCAGACAAACAGGCAGCCAATAAGATTAGTACGCTTTTCATCATGTATATGTTTTATTCGTTTATAAATCTTTTTTGGTGAATAGAAGAGTAATCAGGTCATCGCTGTCCAGTTCCCCTTCTATATAGACCAGAGTAATGACTCCTTTCTTGTTGACTTTGAATAGTACAAAACGATTCATGTCTTCTTTGTTGCCGGGTAGCTGATAGTAAGCGGAAACTACACCGCCGTCATCGGTTACCTCCTTGATCTTTCGGGCACCTTTCTGATCGGCCTCAAGACAACGGCGAACAAATCTAAGGGCTTCGTCATCCTGTTTGATAGTGATACTCTTATAACGGGTAAGGCCATAGGTTTCGAGCATCTCGTTTGAAAGCTCCACCATAGTGACATTCCTTTTCATACCGTAGCGGGAGAAGACTTCTTGTATCTTTAAATCTTTCTGCATCTCGGCAGCCCGGATATTGGCCGGTTGAAGACTACAAAGCATTGCAACGAAAAGCAATGTGATCAGATATTTAAACTGTTTCATAAGGCAGTATTGTTTTATTCGTCATCACTGAACAGAGAGCCCAGTTCCTGTAATTGACTATTTACTATCTCGCGGGGAAAATTATCGCCGTCATCATCCGGAAAATACATCTCGGCCGGGGTTGCCACTTCCTGAAGCGCCTCAATAGCGAAAGCACGCACTTTGTGGATGTCGGTATAACAACGGCCATTTATCACCACATAGTTGTCTGCACAAAAGCGGGGATCCAGCGGATTCAACAAACGCCCGATGCCCAGTACCAGCAGGATACAAGCCGCAATACCCGATACAGCGTAGAACACACCCCTGCGTCTCAACGGTCTTTTTGCCACAGCAACCCTATGTTGTTCCGCTGACGGCGCAGAATGTTTTGCAATCTCTTCGCCAAAGTAAGCAAAGATAGGTTTGTAAACAGCCAGCCTTTCGGGTACATCGTCCGAAGCGAAGAAGGCACGCAACCGGGCTTCTTCGGCAGCAGATGTTGCACCTTCAAAATATTTATCCAATAATCCGTCTATATCCATATCTTTATCGTTGACCATTCAACATTAAGTATTGTTCTCGTATCTTTTTCCGTGCCCTCGAAAGATTCACGCGGATCGCTTCGGGCTGCGCTCCGGTTATCCCGGCTATTTCAGCAATCTCGTAACCTTCCACATCTTTCATCCGTATGATAGTTTGCTGCAACGCAGGCAATCCGGCTATCAAGTGTCTGATGCAGGCCACTGCATCCTGTTGCTCCAGCTGTTCTGCGGGATTCATCGTCCCGGAGTCAAGTAACAGGTTATCCGGTTCATCCCCCTGGGGTCTACGTGTTCTTAACCTGTCAAGAGTAAGATTACGGACAATCATCATAACCAGAGCTTCCACATTATCGTATTCATCCAGCCGGCCACGCATATTCCACAATTTGAGAAAAGCCTCTTGCACGATATCTTCGGCATCATCGGAGTTCTCAACTATTTTCCTCGAGAGGTTAAACATTTTCCCGCGGAGTGGCAATATGGTTATTTTGAATGTCTCTAGTTCCATTTCTGATATTAAGACGACAAAGGAAAGAAAACATAACACAAGACTGAAGTTTTTTTATTACGATAGTGGCAAAAAACTTTCACCCGCCAGATTTGTTACTAAACGATGACGTTACATTATCTTTCGATAAAGACGGGCAGCTAATAGAATAGCAAGCTGTAGTGGGATACATATTCAGGATACGCAAACAAGCGCAGATTTACGCAGATATTTTTCCTTACCGCACAAGAAATCCCTATCTTTGCCCCCGCAACATCTCATAAACAAGATGAAATACATTCCTTATATAAGACATATATCTGCGGAACATGTATGTTCCGCAGTCCTTCTTCATGAAGAAGGAAATTTTGCAAAAAAAACGTAACCTTTCCTCCACCCGCCTTTTTCACGTAAAAAACAATCAAAACATAGCAGGCTGCAAGGGCAGCCTGCCCAAAACGTGTGTCCGTACCGCACGGAAAACCTCCGTACACCTACAAAAGTATCACCAACGCACCGGCGAAGCCTCCGTACACCTACAAAACCATTACCGGAGTAGCTGCGGCCATTTTGTAGGCCTACAAAACCATTACAGACGAGCCGGCAGCCATTTTGTAC
>NZ_FNVS01000012.1 GCF_900108035.1 Parabacteroides chinchillae | reverse complement strand
GATCCACCTCTTCCCATACCGAACAGAGAAGTTAAGCCTCGTCGCGCCGATGGTACTGCGTAACAGTGGAAGAGTAGGTAGCCGCCGTTTTAAAGGAGAGAAGGAGTCCATTCATCTGAGTGGACTCCTTTTTTAGTTTGTGGGTATATTCCTCCATAATCAGAGGTGACAGTGCTTGAATGTTTGCTGTTTTATTGGGGGAGATTGTGTTTTATTTTGACCTTTTTTAGTTTGTGGAAATCCACACAATGTTGTGGATTTATTCTACAATAGAAAGATAAATAAATTATATCTTTCTATTAACATATTTCTTATCTTGTTTGTTATTAGTTATATAACGTAAATTAACTACATGAATTATATCTGTGGAATGGTTTTTTCTGTGTTAATTTAACAAACTTGTGACAAGAATATAATTATAGGAATAGAATGGATAAATTAGGATTAGTCAAGGCAAAGATTGTTTTAGTGGCCTTTTTGATTGTATTTACCGGATGTCGGAATAAGGAGCAGTCGCAATTACCTCTTGTTATTGTGGATAAACCTGCAAAGGAAGATGTCCAGATATTTGGTGAATACGTAGGACGTATTCGTGCAGCCAGTTTTGTGGAGGTACATGCAAGGGTGGAAGGTTACCTTGAAAAAATGTTGTTTGAAGAGGGAAAGCAAGTAAAACAAGGAGAACCTCTTTATATTATCAATTCGGCACCGTATAAAGCCCGTGTAGAAAAGGCTAAGGCTCAGTTGAAGAAAGATCAGGCTCAAGCTGCCAAGGCAAAAAGAGATGTAGAACGCCTTACGCCTTTATATGAACAACATGCTGCCAGCCAGCTTGATTTGGACAATGCGGTTGCTGCTCTTGAAAATGCAGAAGCGAATATCGCTATCAGTAAAGCCGATTTAGATAATGCTCAACTGGAACTGGGCTATACGGTAGTAACTTCTCCTATATCGGGATATATAAGCGAACGTTTTGTGGATGTAGGTGCTTTGGTCGGGCCAGGGGTAAATTCTAAACTGGCAGCTGTTGTGAAAAGTGATACCGTATTAGTGGATTTTAAAATGACGGCTTTGGATTATTTGCGTGCAGAGCGTCGTAATGTAAAATTCGGAGAGCAGGATACCACCCGCAACTGGCAACCAACTGTTACTGTAACCCTTGCAGACGATTCTGAATATCCGGTGAAGGGTATTGTAAATTTTTCTGATCCGCTTGTCGATCCTCAGACTGGAACTTTTGGTGTCCGTGCGGAGCTATCTAATCCAAATCAAAAATTATTACCCGGACAATTTACCCGTGTGAAACTTTTGTTGGATGTGCGTGAAAGAGCTATTGTAGTACCTCGTAAAGCCCTTAGTATTGAAAAAGGCGGTGCGTTCATTTATGTTATCCGTAAAGACGATATTGCTGAAAAACGATTTGTTCAGACAGGCCCGGAAATTGGAAATAAAGTAGTTGTGGAGCGTGGTCTAGGTGAAAATGAAGAGGTAGTTATAGAAGGTTATCACAAACTGACACCTGGAATTAAGGTACGTCCTGTTAATGCTAACGATGAAAAAGCAATACAAAAACTAAGAGAGGAGGACGGAGAATGAAACCAGGATTTTTTATAGATCGTCCCGTTTTTTCAACCGTACTTTCCATCGTAATTGTTATAATTGGTATTATTGGTCTGGTAATGCTGCCTGTAGATCAATACCCGCAGATTACACCTCCGGTTGTAAAAATCAATGCCTCTTATCCCGGAGCTAGTGCTTTGACAGTATCACAAGCAGTTGCTACCCCGATTGAACAGGAGTTGAACGGAACTCCCGGCATGATTTATATGCAGAGTAGTAGTTCTAATTCGGGAGGATTAAGTATCACTGTTACTTTTGACGTATCGGCCGATCCGGATTTGGCGGCTGTTGAAATACAAAATCGGGTAAAACTGGCCGAAAGCCGTCTGCCAACGGAAGTTATACAAAATGGTATCACTATTGAAAAACAGGCTCCCAGTCAACTTATGACCCTGAGTTTGATGTCGGACGATCCGAAATTTGATGAAATTTATCTTAGCAACTTTGCTACGATTAATGTATTGGATGTATTACGTCGTATTCCAGGGGTAGGCCGTGTGTCGAATATTGGCAGCCGTTATTATGGTATGCAGATATGGGTGTATCCTGACCGTTTGGCTAATATGGGACTGACCGTGAAAGATCTGCAAGATGCCCTGAAGGATCAGAACCGGGAGTCGGCTGCCGGAGAGTTAGGAAAACAGCCTGTATTGGACGTCGACATAACATTGCCGATAACAGCTCCCGGCCGTCTTTCTACGGTAAAAGAATTTGAAGATATTGTTGTACGTGCTAATCCGGACGGTTCTATTGTGCGTATGCGTGATGTCGCCCGTGTTTCTCTGGAAGCATCTTCGTATTCGACCGAGAGTGGAATTAACGGTAAAAATGCAGCTATCCTGGGTATTTATATGCTTCCGGGGGCCAATGCTTTGGAGGTTGCCGATAATGTAAAAGCCGTTATGAAAGAGATCAGCAAGAATTTCCCGGAGGGTCTGGAATACAATTTCCCATTCGATATGACGGAATATATTTCGCAATCAGTGCATGAAGTATATAAAACTCTTTTTGAAGCCCTGTTTTTAGTGATTCTGGTTGTATTCCTTTCTTTACAAAACTGGCGTGCGGCTCTGATACCGACAATTGCTGTTCCTATATCTTTGATCGGAACATTCGGCTTTATGCTAATATTGGGTTTCTCTTTAAATATGTTGACTCTGTTGGGCTTGATTCTGGCCATTGGTATCGTAGTGGATGATGCTATAGTAGTAGTAGAGAATGTTGAACGTATTATGGCCGAACAAAAGTTATCTGCGCGCGAAGCAACTCATATTGCCATGCGTGAATTATCGGGGGCTTTGATTGCAACTTCTATGGTGTTGGCTGCTGTATTTGTGCCTGTTAGCTTTCTTGGCGGGATAACAGGACAGCTTTACCGTCAGTTTTCGGTAACGATTGTGGTCTCTGTATTACTTTCGACAGTGGTTGCCTTGACTTTGAGTCCGGCTATGTGTGCTATATTATTACGTCCGTCCCATAAAAAGAAACCTTTTGTTTTTCGTAAGATAAATATCTGGTTAGCCAAAGGGAATAAGTCGTATACAAGATTATTGCGGAAAGTAATCCGTAATCCCCGTCGTGTTTTGGCAGGTTTCGGTATGGTGTTGGTTGCTATTTTTATATTGAACCGTGCTTTGCCTACCAGTTTCATTCCTGAAGAAGACCAGGGATTCTTTACGGTTGAATTAGAAATGCCGGAAGGCGCAACTTTGGAGCGTATGCGCCACGTGACTGACCGTGCCATTGAATTCTTTGAAAATCATCCGGCTGTTGCCTATGTACAAAATGTTACCGGTAGTAGTCCCCGTATAGGAACATCCCAAAGCCGGGCTACCCTTACCGTTATTTTGAAACCTTGGGAAGAACGCAAATCTTCTGAAATGAAAGTAGAGGATGTAATGACGGCGGCCCGTAAAGAGTTTTACTATTATCCCGAGATAAAAGCCTATTTTAATCGTCCGCCTGTCATACCCGGCTTGGGCGAAAGCGGCGGTTTGGAAATGCAACTGGAAGCCCGTGGGGATGCTACATGGGATAATCTGGTTAGTGCTACCGATACATTTCTTTATTATGCATCGAAAGCACCGGAGTTGCAAGGTGTTTCGTCTGCAATGCAATCCGAGATACCCCAGTTGTATTTTGATGTTGACCGCGACCGGGCAAAGTTCCTGGGTATTCCGTTGTCTGATATATTCTCTACCATGAAGGCTTATCTGGGGTCTGTATATGTGAACGATTTTAATATGTTTAACCGTATTTATCGTGTATATATCCAGGCGGAAGCACCTTATCGTGCTACTCAGGATAATATAGGTTTGTTTTTTGTACGTGCCAAAAACGGAGCCATGGTACCGCTTACGGCGTTGGGAACAACACAGTATACAACCGGTCCCGGTACAATTAAACGTTTCAATATGTTTTCTACTTCGTCAATCAATGCAGTTGCAGCTCCAGGATACAGTACCGGTGAAGCGATGGCTGCTATGGAACGGATTGCCCGCGAGCATTTGCCGGAAAATATAGGTTTGGAGTGGAGCGGTCTGTCTTATCAGGAGAAACAGGCAGGAGGACAAACCGGTTTCGTGATGGCATTGGTTTTTCTGTTCGTCTTTTTGTTTCTGGCTGCCCAATATGAAAGTTGGATTGTGCCTATAGCCGTTTTGTTGTCTTTGCCTATAGCCGCTTTAGGTGCTTATCTTGGTGTATGGATTACGGGACTGGAAAATGATGTTTACTTTCAGATAGGCTTGGTTACATTGATTGGGTTGGCGGCTAAAAATGCAATCCTGATTGTAGAATTTGCTAAAGTGCAGGTCGATTCGGGTGTGGATGTAGTGAAGGCTGCCATACATGCTGCCCAGTTGCGGTTTCGTCCGATCCTGATGACTTCATTGGCATTCGTGCTGGGAATGTTGCCTATGGTATTGGCAAGCGGTCCGGGTTCGGCCTCCCGTCATAGTATAGGTACCGGCGTGTTTTTTGGTATGTTGGTTGCTATTACGGTAGGTATTGTGATGGTTCCTTTCTTCTTTGTATTGATATATAGGATACGAGGAAAACTGCGTATGGCACGTATTCTTAAACGTCATTATTGCATAGCTGTACTGGCAGTTTCTCTGGTTGGATTGTCTTCCTGTAAAATAGGAGAAAAGTATGCCCGCCCGGAATTGAATCTTCCGGCGGAAATAGAGACAGGAGCCGACAGTACATCCGTTTCGGACATTCCCTGGCAGAGCCTTTATACTGATTCCACTTTACAGGAGCTGATAAATAAGGCTTTGGAAAATAATAAGGATATGAAGATCGCTGCAGCCAAAGTGAAAGAAATGATTGCAGCTAAACGTATCTCTTTTGCCAATATGTTTCCGCAGGTAGATGCCAGGCTATACGGGCAGAAAGAAAAACTGAACTATGGAGGTGATGATCCCAAGCCCGATCCTGAATATGGAGCAAAGTTAGCTTTGTCGTGGGAACTGGATTTGTGGGGAAATCTTCGTTGGGCGAATGAAGCGGATATTGCTGTCTACATGCAATCTGTAGAAGCCCAGCGTGCTTTAAAACTAACACTTGTAGCCGAGGTAGCCGCTAATTATTATGAATTATGTGCTCTTGACAGGGAGCTGAATATTGTACAGCAAACATTGGCGGCACGTCGCGAAGGTGTACGGTTGGCTAAGCTCCGGTATGAAGGAGGCCTCACATCTGAAACAGCCTACAATCAGGCACAGGTGGAATTGGCAAAAACAGAAACTCTTATTCCCAGTCTGGAACGTGAAATAAAGGTGAAGGAGAATGATCTTGCCGTGCTGTTAGGCGAATATACATTCAAGTCGCCGCAAGGACTGTCTCTTAGCTGCCAGCATTTGCCCGAGACTTTGCCGGTAGGCCTTCCTTCTTCATTGCTCGAACGCCGTCCGGATATGCGCCGGGCTGAGCAGCAATTACGAGAAGCAAATGCACGGGTAGGGGTTGCCCGTACGGATCTATTTCCTAAAATCCGTCTTACCGGCAACCTGGGTTTTGAAAGTGATGAATTAAGCAATCTTATAAAGAGCCCGGCCTGGTTTATTGTCGGAGATCTTGTGCAGCCCCTTTTTGCCCTGGGAAAAAATAAAGCAAAAGTGAAAGTGGCGAAAGCCCGTTATGAACAAGAATTATATGGTTACCAGAAAAGTGTATTGGAAGCCTTTAAGGAGGTGAATAATGCTATTGTGACTATTCATAAGGTGAAAGAAATACGGGCTTCGCGTGCACGGTTGGAAGTTTCGGCACGTAAATATCTGGAGCTGGCACAATTGCAATATATTAATGGAGTTATCAGTTATCTGGATGTGCTGGACGCACAGCGTGGTTATTTTGATGCGCAGGTAGGTCTGAATAATGCCGTATTGGACGAATTGCTTGCCGTTGTTTATTTGTATAAAGCTTTGGGCGGAGGATATTGACCGGATAATTCCAAAGAGTTTGGAGTTATGCCTCCAAAGTGTTTAGAGTTATGCTTGCAAGGTGTTTAGAGTTATGCTTGCAAGGTGTTTGGAGTTATGGGTGCAAGGTGTTTGGAGTTATGGGTGCAAAGTGTTTGGAGTTATAACTCCAAACACTTTGCACAAAAAAGAGGCCTCTTTTCTTATCTGTTTTTCAAGTTTAAGTTCTTTTCGATAAACATTCTCAGAATATTTATGGCTATTTTGTTATTGCCACCTTGCGGAATAATAAGGTCTGCATAACGTTTGGAAGGCTCTATGAATTGTAAATGCATAGGTTTAAGAACACGGGTGTAACGTTCCATTACGGCTTCCGCCGTACGGCCGCGTTCTACCACATCACGCTGGATTACACGTATCAGACGTTCGTCGGAATCGGCATCTACAAAAACCTTTAAGTCCATTAAATTGCGTAATTTCTTATCGCATAACGCTAAAATGCCTTCTATTATTATCACGTCCCGTGGTTCTATATGAATGGTTTCCTGCTGACGGGTGCATGTAAGAAAAGAATAGGTAGGTTGTTCTATGCTCTTTCCTTCTTTTAACATCGTCACATGCTGGGATAGCAACGACCATTCGAAAGCATCGGGATGGTCGAAATTTATATTCTGACGTTCTTCCACAGGAACATGGCTACTGTCTTTATAATAAGAGTCCTGAGGAAGCAGGACAACCTCTCCCTCAGGCAGACTCTCTATAATTTTACGTACTACGGTGGTTTTACCCGAACCGGTTCCGCCGGCGATACCTATAATGAGCATACTTCCTTTATTTTTTCAGCCATTTGTCTAACCATTCAAAGAAAGTGCGCTGCCATAGAATACCATTTTGTGGTTTGAGCACCCAATGGTTTTCGTCCGGGAAGATCAGCAATTCGGCCGGAACGCCTCGAAGAACAGCTGCATTGAAAGCTGCCATTCCCTGATTGGCAAGAATACGATAATCTTTTTCTCCGTGAATACATAAGATTGGCGTATCCCATTTATCCACGAAATTATGCGGGGAATTGGCAAATGTATTTTGTGCTGTTTTATTATCTTTTTCCCAATAAGCGCCACCCATATCCCAGTTGGCGAACCACATTTCTTCTGTTTCAAGATATTGCATTTCCATATTGAAAATACCATCATGAGCTATAAATGCTTTGAAACGTTTGTTGTGATGTCCGGCGAGCCAATACACGGAGAATCCCCCGAAGCTGGCGCCTACGCATCCAAGGTTGTCTTTATCTACAAACGGCTCTTTGCTCATATCATCGATAGCTGTGAAGTAGTCTTTCATGCACTGGCCGCCATAATCGCCACTAACTGCTTCGTTCCATTCCATTCCAAAACCTGGCAGACCGCGACGGTTAGGTGCAACAATAATATAATCATTGGCAGCCATTATCTGGAAGTTCCAACGATATGACCAGAATTGGCTGACCGGACTTTGAGGGCCGCCTTCGCAGAAGAGTAAAGTAGGATACTTCTTGTTCGGATCAAATTGCGGGGGATAGATTACCCATGTCAGTATCTCTTTTCCATCAGTTGTTTTCATCCAGCGTTCTTCCACATTACCCATAGTCAACTGGTCATAGATATGTTTGTTTTCGGAAGTTATCTGTGTTGCTTCGCCATTCAGGCTAACGGCATAGATTTCGTCGCCCATACTCATTGATTGCCGCTTGGCTATCAGTTTGTCGCCAAACAGGGCAACAGCACTGTAATCGTGCATTCCACTGGTAACCGGTTTTACGGAGCAAGCGGCTACATCGGCAGAATATATTTGTATTTCTCCGTGCCATATACCCGTGAAGTAAATGTTCTTAGAGTCGTTGCTCCAACAGAATTCATTAACGTTGGAATCGAAGTCTTTGCTGATAAAATTCTTCTCTCCGGTTTCCAGATTCATTACCATAAGACGGTTCTGGTCGGCTTCGTAGCCATCACGCTCCATACTTAGCCAGGCGATACTTTTGCCATCGGGCGAGTATTGCGGATTCGTGTCATAGCCCATATTGCCCTCGGTAATATTGCTTGTCTGTTTCGTATTCAGATCGTAAACATATATATCCGAATTGGTGGAGAAGGCATATTCTTTGCCTGTCTTTTTGCGGCAGGTATAGGCAATCTTATCCGATGTTGTATTCCATGCCAATTGTTCAATGCCGCCAAAAGGTTTCATAGGGCTTTCAAACAATTCGCCTTCCATCACATCGATAACATTACCGATGGTATTACCGTCGAAATCGGCAATAAAAGGATGGGGCGCAGTTGTTACCCATTCGTCCCAGTGTTTATACATCAGGTCTGTAATAATGATACCACTGGTTTTGTCTAAATCAGGATATTTGTCGGTTGAGCTTTTTACTGTTTTTACCTGGGATATAAAGAGTATCTTTTTCTCATTGGGTGAGAAGGCGAAGCCTTCGATATTGCCGTCATATTTGGATAGCTGTTTACGGTCGGTTCCATCGGGATTCATTTCCCAAAGCTGGCTGCTTCCACTTTCAGAAGATAGAAAGGCGATTTTGGTTCCTCCTTTTATCCATACGGCATTGTTTTCCGAATACGGTGTTGATGTGATTTGTTTATTGTCTGATCCGTCTGCGTTAATCACGAAGACTTCGCGATTGCTTTTATTCTGAGGCACGCTGTAATAGGCCACAGTATAAACGATTTTCTTTGCATCAGGCGAAACACAAAAATCGCCAATACGTCCCATAGCCCAAAGTGTCTCCGGTGTCATACGTCCGGACGGCACTTTAATTTCCGAACGTCCGATAAGAGGAGCTTCACTGTCGGCCTTTTTAGCCTCTTGTGTACAAGCACCTAACAATACGGATGTTGCCATAACCATTGTTCCGATAGTTTTATTCATGTACTTTATAAATATTATGTTATGAGTGCGAAAGTACTAAATATAATTTATATCTTTGCGTAATTAATTTAAGAACTGAACAGTATGAATAAGATTTGGTTATTTGGAGCCGCAATAAGTATGGTATTAGCACTTGGCTCATGTAAACCTAAACAGAGTGCGTACAAAGCTGCTTATGAACAAGCTAAGGAAAAAGAAACCACGGCTCCTGTTGAGGTAGTAGAAGATACTGAAGTTGTTGAAGACGTTACTCCGGTGTCAAAACCGCGGGTATCATCGGCAACTACGCGTACGGAAAGAATTAATGCTGCACAAGGCGAAGATGCCAGCCGTTTGAAACGTTACAGCGTTGTAATTGGCAGTTTTAAGAATCGTACCAATGCTTACTCATTAAAGGAACGCATGCAGAGAGATGGTTACAATGCCGTATTAGGTGAAAACGAACAAGGTATGCTCCGTGTCATTGTTGCCAGTTTCGACAATAAAGCTGATGCTGCTGACAGCCGCGATGCTATTAAATCCAAATATGCTCCAAACTTCCAGGATGCCTGGTTGCTGGAAAGACAGTATTGATAAAATATAATATTAATAAAAAAGCCATTTCAAATGATCTTGAAATGGCTTTTTTATTAAATGTAAAACCTTTATTGTTCAATTATGAAAATCATAAACACAATATTGCTGGACGAAATAACGGCAAAAGCCAAACAATCGCCCCGCATGCGAATGAATTATAACTTTCATGAAAAGCTGGATGATCCGGTTAACCGCTTGCTTAATGCGATGGAACCGGGCACTTATTTACGTCCTCATCGTCATTTGGATCCTGCAAAAGATGAAATATTTCTTCTTTTGCGTGGGCGGGTTGCCGTATTTCTTTTTGATGAAACTGGAGAAATCACAGATACACTTGTCCTTGATCCTCTTGCTGGAATATATGGTGCCGAGATAAAGGCCGGTGTGTGGCACGGATTGTTGGTACTTGATAGCGGATCGGTTATATACGAAGTAAAGCAGGGTCCGTTCGCACCTTTAAGCCCGGAAAATATGGCTCCTTGGAGTCCGGCAGTAGAGGAAGCTGAAGCTGTACGGTTATATATGCAGAAATTGGCAGCGGCTCTTTAAAATATATGTTGCCCTATTGTTTATTATCAGCATACACAAGCATCTGGCAGTTCTTGCAGTCGAACTGTAAACGTAAGCGGGTATCTTTATACAAAAGGTAGTATGGTTCCTTGAAAACGGATGTGGGCTTTTGAAAAATAGGACATGCCTTTATTGAAAAACGGATACAATGTTTTGTAAACATTAGCGGCACATCTTTTTGTGGGGCAAGCTCAAATGCAGGAGCTATCTGTGTTACTCCATGTGTCTTGTAAAACGCTTCGGCCAGACTGTTCGCTACATTTCCCAAATAGGTAAGCGAATGCTCCGGATAAGGCGTGTCATTCGTAGTGCATTTTGATAGTTCGCGGCGGTATCGAATACGACGGCAGGCTAATAATTTTTCTACTCCTTCACGACGCATATCTGCAAGTAATGAAGAAGGAACGAACCAGTTCTCTGATAAGTTTACTTCTACTTCGGATGTTTCAAAAGGCGTATTGCCTAATTTACTTAATTGGGTACGGATGTTATCTTGTTGGTCGCGCCGTGCTGCCTCCTTCTCAAATGGACGGGTGACGAGAATATGGGCTCCGGTTTCGTCGCTCATTTCCAGAGAAAAACCGAATGAGTTATCAGAGAAACAAATATAGGTAGCGAGTTTTCGTTCTGCCGAAGGTTTGGAAAGTTGTTTTTCAAAAGCCTGATCGAAGTTCCGGTATATAGGTGTTTTAGGGAGAAGTGCGGGCATTTCTAATGGAAAAACCCTGTTTGCATCTACGCGGTTTACACGGAAGCCTTCCAACTCTCCCCGTGAATTAAAGAATGCCAGGCCATCACCATTGTTGAGTTGTTTTAATCCGGCTATGGTAAATGAGTTTCCTTTTATTTCTTTTACTGTCCCTATTGGTTCGCCTAATGATTTTGGAGTATCGAAAGCCGTTATATCATCTGTTCGTTTCTCTGTTAAAAAAGGAGTGAAGCCACGATTGAAGCTTTTTTCTACGGCCGGTTCAAAGGAAAATGAACTCATTCCTGAGGATGCCCTGCGGTATTCCGGATGACGGGATAAAATATCATCCAGCTTTTTACGGTAAAAAGCAGTGATGTTTTTTACATAACTTACGTCTTTCAGGCGTCCTTCTATTTTAAAAGATGAGGCACCTGCTTCTATCAAAGCTTCAAGATTTTCGGATCTGTTCATGTCTCGCAACGATAGCAAGTGCTTATTGTTTGCTATTATTTTGCCACCAGCATCTACTAATGTGTAAGGGAGGCGGCAGTATTGGGCACATTCGCCCCGGTTTGCACTGCGCCCGCTTAGGGCAGCACTCAGATAGCACTGACCGCTATAGCTTACACAAAGAGCCCCATGTACGAAAACTTCTAAGGGAACGCTGGTTTGTTCGTAGATAGAGCGGATCTGATTAAGTGACAGTTCTCGTGCAAGCACAACTTGGGAGAATCCTGCATTTTGTAGGAATTTGACTTTTTCGGGAGTACGGTTGTCTGTTTGCGTACTGGCATGCAAGGGAATTGGTGGTATATCCAACCGGGTGATTCCCATATCTTGTATAATCAGTGCATCGGTTCCTGCATCATATAACTGGCGAATGAGAAGTTCGGCTTCCTTTAATTCGTTTTCTTTTAGTATCGTATTGAGTGTTACATAAATGCGTGCATCGTAAATGTGAGCATAATCGCATAATGCACTGATATCTTCTAAAGAGTTTCCTGCAGCGGCACGGGCGCCGAATTTTGGAGCTCCGATGTAAACGGCATCGGCTCCGTGGTTAATAGCTTCGATACCGCAAGTTAAATCTTTAGCCGGAGCAAGTAATTCTATCGTACGCATAAACAGATCAGAGACTTCCTAAATTTTTAATATCTTCTATACGGAATGGTGTTTCCTGGTAAACGTAATAGTTCAGCCAGTTGGTGAAAAGCAAATTTGCATGTCCCCGCCAACGTACAACAGGACCTTGGGCCGGATCGTTGTTGCGGTAATAATTGCGGGGAACGGAGATTGATAAACCCTTGTTGATATCACGCACATATTCGTCATTCAATGTATATGGCGAATATTCTGAATGTCCGGTGATAAAAAACTCCCGGCCTCCACGTGCCATTGCCATGTAAACACCGGATTCCTGGCTTTCTGAAAGAAGTGTTAATTCAGGTACTTTACGGATGTCTTCGCGCCGGACTTCGGTATGACGGCTGTGTGGTACATAAAATTCGTCATCAAATCCCCGGAATATCGGCAGATACGGTTCACGCAATGTATGACGGAATACGCCAAACATTTTGGCTGGTAAATCATATTTGGGTACGTCATAGAAATGGTAAAGACCAGCCTGAGCTGCCCAACATATGTAAAGTGTAGAAGTAACATGAGTTCGTGCCCAGTCGAATATGCAGGTAATTTCATCCCAGTAGGCCACCTCTTCGAAAGCCATTTGTTCTACCGGGGCACCTGTTATAATCATACCATCGTAGTAATCTGCAGCAATATCGTCAAAATCTTTGTAAAATTCCTGCATGTGCTCGATCGGTGTATTTTTAGGAGTATGTCCTTTTATCTTCATAAAATCCAGTTCTACCTGTAATGGTGTATTACTAAGTAGGCGGATAAGATCCGTTTCTGTAGTTATCTTAAGTGGCATCAGATTAAGAACGACAACACGCAATGGGCGGATATCTTGTTCCGAAGCCCTGAGAGAGTCCATTACAAAAATGTGTTCCTTTTTCAGCAGCTCAATAGCCGGTAGGTTTTTCTGTAAATTTAAAGGCATGATATTTTTGTATTTGTTTGAAGCTACAAAGATAGAAATTAGTTGAGAGTTGACAAGTTAGAGATAGCTGGTTTTTATTTGATGATGAACTTCATAGATAAAGGTGGTGGTTTAGACTTAGGTACGTAATAAAAAAGCTGTCTGGTAAAGACAGCTTTTATGATGGATTGGCTATTTGACTATGCAATTGTTATTTCATGATCAAGATAAACATCCTGTATAGCGTTGAGTAATTCGACGCCATCTTTCATAGATTTCTGAAAAGCCTTACGACCGCTTATAAGCCCCATGCCGCCGGCACGCTTATTTACAACAGCAGTAACTACTGCATCTTTCAGATCGGAAGCTCCATGTGATTCGCCACCGGAATTAATCAGACCAACGCGCCCCATATAGCTATTCGCTACCTGATAGCGGCAGAGATCAATAGGATGTTCGGTAGTTAGCTCCGTATACATCTTTTGGTTTATTTTACCGAAGTTGATAGCTGTAAAACCTCCGTTGTTGACAGGAAGTTTTTGTTTTACAATATCAGCTTTGATGGTAACACCCAAATGATTAGCCTGTCCTGTCAGGTCAGCGGCTTCGTGATAGTCTACTCCGTCTTGTTTGAAAGCGTTATTGCGTAGATAGCACCATAAAACGGTAGCCATTCCTAATTCGTGTGCATATTCGAATGCTTCGGCTACTTGTATCAATTGCTGCCTACTTTCCTGTGACCCGAAATAAATAGTAGCACCTACGGCTACAGCTCCCATATTCCATGCCTCTTTAACCGTTCCGAACATGATCTGATTGTAAGTGTTAGGGTAACTTAACAGCTCATTATGATTAAGTTTTACTAAGAATGGTATTTTATGTGCATACTTTCGGGCAACACTACCTAATACCCCAAAAGTAGAGGCAACAGCATTACAACCGCCTTCAATGGCAAGTTTGACAATGTTTTCAGGATCAAAATAGAGAGGGTTCGGAGCAAAAGATGCTCCGGCAGTATGCTCTATACCTTGATCCACCGGTAAAATGGAAACATAACCGGTGTTTGCCAACCGACCATGTCCCAATATTGCTTGCAAGCTGTTTAATGTTTGGATGTTTCTGTCCGAAGCAATCCAAACGTCATCGATTAGCGTAGGAGAGGGTATATGTATAAGAGATTTGTCTATCGTTTTACAAGAATGGTTTAGATAAAACTCGCTTTTGTCGCCAAGAAGGCTTTTGATTTTTGAAGTATCCATAGTATTATATATTTATTTCTATATATTAGTAACAGCGTAAAAGGAAAATAAGTTTTATAGTTTTTATCAATTACTATATAGAAGAAATCTATTGGGAAAGTTCTTTTGTTTTCGATTGTTTAGTTAATTTTGTCAACGGAAACCAATCATTTTATATAATAACCAATAAAAAATTACACAGCGATGAAGAAAAAATGGATATGCACAGTATGCGGTTATGTACATGAAGGTGACGAAGCTCCTGAATTTTGCCCTCAATGTAAACAGCCTAAAAGCAAGTTTAAAGAGTTGGTAGAAAGCGAAGGCGCATTGAAGTTCGTTGACGAACACGTATTAGGTGTTGCAAAAGGTGTTGATCCTGTTATATTGGAAGGTTTAAATGCCCATTTTATGGGAGAATGTACCGAAGTCGGTATGTATTTGGCTATGAGTCGTCAGGCTGATCGTGAAGGTTATCCTGAAGTGGCTGAAGCATTTAAACGTTATGCTTGGGAAGAAGCTGAGCATGCGGCTAAATTTGCAGAACTGTTAGGCGATGTTGTTTGGGATACAAAAACAAATCTTAAAAAACGTATGGAAGCAGAAGCCGGCGCTTGTGAAGATAAAAAGCGTATTGCTACACTGGCTAAGCAACAAAACCTGGATGCAATCCACGACACAGTACATGAGATGTGTAAAGATGAAGCTCGTCACGGCAAAGGGTTTGAAGGTTTATACAATCGCTATTTTAAAAAGTAATTTGTAGGAATACAGGCTACAAAATGAATTTTGAAGAGGGCATCTTTTATAAGATGCCCTTTTTTGACAACCGTCTGATATGTCATATATTTAGTTTCATCCCGATAAAACTATTTTTTCATCCTGATGAAACTATTTTTTTGTCCCGATAAAAAAATAAAAGAATTCCTTTCTCTGCCTGATAAATTACGGGAGCTGCTTCTTGAAAAATAACTATTATTTTATCAGTATTCGAATATTAAACTTGTAGGACTTCCTGGGTTACAAAAAGAGAATGCTCCTCCATGGTATAAACCCCGTTCTTTTTTCGCAGTAAGGTGATGATGTTATTCTCATTCAAAGCGAAAGGAATTTCGAATGTCTTTTCTTCAGCATCATACAATGCGAACGTATAATCGTTAACCGTTCCGTTGCTGTAATTGGTATCCGGGAATATATGGTCTGTGGACTTGCCTTCGTACGGAAAAGAACTGAATACCTTCATGTAGTCATAGGAGTTGTCTTGTTGGCTGGGGATAAATCCTTTCAGAGTAACCGGGATGCATCTTTTCCGGGGGATGCATAGATTATCTGTATAAGTAGTGCTATGATTAAACGAATAACCGTATCTGGTTTCCTGCGTAACATTATTGATCTAAACTGATTGCACTAAGGGATAGTAGTAGTGTTCCGAATAAATTTTCAGCTCTCATATCTGTTGAGTTTATGATACTTTGCAAAAAGGAGGTTGTATGGCTTCTTTTTTTATGTTTATTTCTTTTCTTTTTCCAGATTAAGCAGATATTCTTTTGCAGGTAATCCGCCTCCATATCCAACTAATTTTCCATTTGCTCCTATTACACGATGGCAAGGCACGATAATGGAAATAGGGTTTCTGTTATTAGCCATTCCGACTGCTCTGCAGGCTTTAGGGTTGCCAGCAGCTTCGGCTACTTGTTTATAACTCCACGTTTCTCCGTAAGGTATAGTAGTTAATACTGTCCAGACCTTCTTTTGGAAAGGAGTTCCTTTGGGATTCAACGGCAAATCGAAAGCCGTTCTTTTTCTTGCAAAATATTCCTCGATTTGTTGAAAGGCTTTTTTTATCAAAGGTGTTTCTTTATATATTGCCTGATTTGGGTATGATGAGTAGGCAATTCGTGTAACCGCATTTTCATCTGCTTGAATTTCCAGTTGTCCGACCGGAGTAGAGTATGAATAATAATAGTTCATTGTCCTTATCTTTTATAGTTAAACTAATCTTACAAAGTAAGTCTATTTTTTGAGTATAAAAAACAGATATGTTTTCTTTTCTGTCAAAAAAATAGTTTGAAATATTTGGAACTAATAGGAGATATTATTACCTTTGCACCCGAAATAAGAACAAGGAACAATCCTTGAACTAGTATTGGAGAGATGGCAGAGTGGTCGATTGCGGCGGTCTTGAAAACCGTTGAACTGAGAGGTTCCTGGGGTTCGAATCCCTATCTCTCCGCTGAACACTAAAGACAAATAGTGGAAAAGCTAAGACAAGTCCCGTAAAACCTTGATTTTACGGGACTTTTTTCGTTTTGTCGGCAGACAAGCAAATGCCCCGTTTGGACAAAGTAGTGTTACTAAATCGTTACCAATATATTCATTATCTTCATTGAAATTTATCATACTATTTTTTGTTGTTAAATGCTTGATAAAAACTTTGTGAAGGGCACTATATCACCTGCTACACTTGCTTTTTCAAGAGCAACCATATATTCATCCCGCTTCTCTACTGAAATAATCAACCAATCGTAACCGCCTGATGCTAACATTGTATTCATTAAGAATCGTCCTACACGACCATTACCGTCCATATAAGGGTGGATATAAGTAAATACAAAATGCCCTAATATAGCTCTCACACTGGCTTCGGGTTCTTCTTTCAGTAGCTCAAACAATGTTCTCATAGCATCTCGTAGCGCATCGGGATTCGGTGGAGTGTGCATTGAGTTACGAATATAAACCTGATGGGAGCGATAACCTACAATATCGGACGGTTTAATAATGCCAGCCGTAACACACGGCATAAACATTTCGCTGTGCCATACCGATAAATCTCGTTCTACTACCTCTGCATTATTTGCACCGTTCAATATATCCGAGATACTTGTTTTGACACTCTGAAATGCCTGCCAATAACCGCGTGCCGCAAGAGCATTTTTGGAATCCGCATCGTCTCCATCCGGTTTCCAAGCTCCACTTTTGACTTTGTTTATCAACTCGTCCGTTACCCGATACCCCTCAATAGACAAGGAGTGATAAGCATCCAGTTTGTACTGCGTTTCCATTTGTTCCAAGAATTGCTGAGGGGAGAGATTAGACTTAGTGCGGCTGAAGTTACTCAAAACATCGTCCCTCATATTTTGCCACATCAACCTTAAGCGCGTAGCATATGGAGAGGGGGATCGGCTTACTTTTACAACTTCTGCAAACGGATCATCTTCACGGACATCATATCCTATTCGCTTCATTGTACTCATGATCTCATCGGCAAAATCGGCCCTTCCTATATTGCGAAAAGCCCCGGCCACTCTTCCGGCACGGATTGTCTGTCCTGTATCGACCAATATCTTGAGAATACCCGACACATCGCCCACCATTGCCAATGCTGTACGCATCGTTAGCGGATCATTGCTATACATAGAGGGAGTTGCAACAATAATAGCTTCAGTGAGTGAATAGAGATTGAGTCCGTATTGATTATTGCTATCAATTACTGATGGTAGTTCCGCTCCGAGATTAAAAATCGAAGTAGGGGGTATCAACTGAATGGCATTGTTGTTTCCTTTTGGAGCTCTAATTAAGACCTGTGCAGGAACGATGGATGAGCCACTATGAATAGCCAGTGATTGTTCTGCGGACAAACACCACTCTTTACCATAGCGTTCAGTGGCATATCTGACAATGAAGTTCCAAAACGAAGCATACCAGGCAGTACTGTCGCCGGGTAGTGTCCTCGGATCAGTAACCACATACCATCCTTTTATAATAGGCTTCAGGAAGTTGTTAGCCATAAGCCGCTTCATATGAGTTGGTGATAGTTCTCCTCCTTTTATAATCATGAAATTGCCATCCTGCTGTACTTTTTTGAGTGCGGCCAAAGAGGATGCTAATAATTCAGCTATTGTTGCCATTGTTTGAACTGTATTAGAATACGTAAATATATCTGTTGCCCTACACGTGATAATTAAAAAAAATAAAACACGCTTATGTTTGTGTTGTATTACACGTATAATATGCAAATATAATTCCATAGTTCTAATAACCAAATCTTTTGGAAATGTTTTTTAGAGCCGCAGGTTATAAAAAAATTGGTGCTCAGAGGAAGAGTACTACCTTTGACCTATCGTCTTCCGCTCTTCGCACCTCGGCATAATAATTTACTAACATTCTAACTATTTATGACAATGAAAACTATATCTTTGCAGATATAAGCGGATTATGATATGGTGAATTTCAATGAATATATGAATGAGATTGATTTTTCAGGGTTTAAAGAGCTTTTCAAAATAATTATAGAAAAAGAATTGCAGTGCAAAAGAAGCCTGTAAAACGAGATATTTATGAAAGTGCTTTAATTTAAAAGGATAAAATATGATTACTATAAATCCAAACAGAACAGATATATTAATTGATGCATTGATCTCTCTGTGGGAGGCATCGGTACGTGCTACACATCATTTTTTGACAAAAGAGGATATTCAAAAGCTCATTCCGTTTGTAAAAATGGGCTTATCTAACATTGAAACTCTTATAGTTGTCGAGGATACCCACAAACCTATTGCATTTATGGGTATCGAGGAGAGTAAAATTGAGATGCTCTTTGTATTGCCTGATTGCTTTGGTAAAGGTATCGGCAAAGAACTCATAACTCTTGCTGTTACCCAATATGGCGTACAGTACGTTGATGTAAATGAACAAAATCCGCAAGCCATAGGATTTTACAGTCATATCGGGTTCGAAGTATTTGAACGTAAAGAGACAGATGAGCAGGGAAAACCATTTCCAATCCTTAAAATGAAACGATGTTTATGATGTCTATTTTTCATTCGACAGGCTACACCCAATGATATTACAGAGATAAAGGGGTTGTGTGAAAATACTGTATTGACCATTAATAGACGAGATTACTCACAGGAGGAAGTGGAAGACTGGGCATCGTGTGGAGGTGATCTCTCTAAAATAGGAGAGATGATAAAGACACACTATTTTATTGTGGCTGTTAATCAACAGTTACAGATTGTTGGTTTTTCATCCGGCACACGTCGTCGTTTTTCTTATGAAATGCAGGACAAGGTTGTGGGTATTTTGAAAGAATATATGGATAGTGGTGACCCTTTCGTGTTTACTCAAAAAGCGATAGAACATTATAGAAAAAACGTATAGATCCTCGTACAAAGACAATTGTTTATAGTGATGCATTAGATTTGGATAATATACGTAAGATTAAAGAATTTGTGGATGGAAGATTGCATGATGTATATGGAGCTGGAACTTATTTGACAAATGATGTAGGAGTAAGGCCTTTGAATATGGTTATTAAACTATTTGAATGCAAACCTAAAGGTTATAAATTCTTTTTGCCGACAGTGAAACTATCCGATGCAGAAGGAAAACATACAGGTGATCCGGAAGAAATGATATTGTGTATCAGGGTTTTATGTTTGTGAGTGGTAAAAATGCCCAAAAGTAAATGAGATTTAATGATAATCAAGATTTATTTCAAATATAATTTGTACGTTTGTGAGCTTTAAAACAATTTTATTTATAGGGTTCGCTTAATGTTGGACAAGTATTTCAAGAAGGACAAATTATTTGTTTTAGTCTTTCTTATTGGTGTTTTTATTTGTATCATGCTTGTTATTTCATATAATGAGCACGAGACGAAGAAATACCATATATTATTAATTCATTCTTTTGACCAGAATTGCAAATGGAAGGATGAAATGAACAATGGAGTAAAAGATTGTTTTGAAGATAATGGGGTTCATGTGGATATACAAACATTTTATTTGAATGCAGAATATCTTCCTGCTCAAGCAGAGTTGGATACCTTAAATTTCTTAATGGATCAATATCTGGATAAACCTCTTGATTTGATTTTGGTCTGTGATGACCAGGCTACTTTTTCTTTACTGGCAACGAATCATCCGCTTTCGCATAAGATCCCAATTGTATTTAGTGGTGTCGATTATGTAAATAATAAAGTTTTAGCAGGACATACCAATATAACAGGATTCACGACAAAGCCAAATTTTGTAAAATGTTACCACTTAGCTCAAAAATTATTTGGACGGATTGATGATTTAGCTATTATTGCGGAAGACACTTATTTAGGACGTGTTGGTGCAGATGAAGCCAGGTCTCAATTTGAGAATTACCAGGAAACAGCAACAATTTATAATTCTTTTCCTAATTATAATAAAACAGATACAATCCGTCCACTTTCTTCCATTGAATATCCTTTGCATATACGAATAGAACGTGTAGATAAACAGGAAGCAGAAGCCTTGAAAAAGATTTTATTTTACCGTTTGCATAGTTGTTGTATTTTACCGAAATGGAGTCCGTTTTATTCGGCTTTGGCTAGTATGGGGACTGCGCCTTTCTTAATGATAAATAATGAAGGATTTGGTGATGGACGTATTGGAGGATATATGACTCCTAGCTATAATCAGACTTATGATGCTGCAGATTTAGGAATTAAACTTTTACGTGGAGGAAAAATTACAGATTTTCCGATAACTGCAAGTAAACAATATCCCGTTTTTGACTGGGATCAATTGAAATATTGGAAGATTAATTTAAATTCGTTGCCGCCAGATAGTATTATTCCAAATATGCCTTTAACTGTAAAATATAAGAAACATATCTGGCTTGGAGTCGTGTTTGTTGTTGTTTTAGTTATGTCTCTATTTCTTGTACTTATGCGTCTTTATAAGCGAGAGGCTTTAAATAAGAAAAGAATACGTAATAAATTATCGAAAGAACAATTAGAATTAAGCATCACAATTGATGCTTTGGATGAAGGTGTGGTTTATTTAGACAGGAAAGGGACAGTTCTTTCTATTAATAGAGCTGCTTTACAATGGCTTAAGTTAAGCGGCACACCTGATATTTATGTAAAATGTAATATCCGTGATTTATTCAATATACAAAATAAAGGGGAACCATATTATTTACAAAACCTGATAAATCGAATGGCACAGCAACAAGACAGCTGTAAGTTAAGCGATACGGCGGTCTTGATCACAACAGATAAACATATATTTCCTGTTTCCGGTAATATAAGCAGTACAAATAGGAATGGTGACTTTTATGGAGTGATAATAACTTTTCGAGATGTGACGGATGAATATTCCGAAAAAGAGTTTCTTGCACTTAGTATGGTTGCAGGGGATGTTTTTGCTTGGAGGTATGATAACAGCTGTGATTATGTCATGTTTGATGAATCGTTTTTTCATTCATTTAATATACCTCATGATGGAATGAATGCTATTTCTGCCCAGAAATTTAGAGATATCATTTATCCGGAAGATTATACCAGATGGAAAAAGGCGATTAAAGGCATCTCTTCCGGGAAAATAACGAAATCGACAATCCAGATTCGTCAAGACTTCAATGGCATGGGCTATCAGTGGTGGGAATATCGTATTACCTCATTACCTAAATCATCATTAGGAAATCATTATAAACTATTTGGTTTATGTTTAAATGTTGATAGGTTTAAGAAGATAGAAGAAGAACTGGTACGTGTGCGTGATGAAGCACGGGAATCTGATAGAATGAAAGGTGTATTTTTGGCAAATATGAGCCATGAAGTGAGAACGCCTTTAAATTCGATAGTAGGTTTTTCTACTTTGCTTATTGAAGATAATGAACTGGGAGAAGATGAACGTGGAAGTTTTATTGAGATAATAAATGAAAACTGTCGTTTGCTATTGAATTTGATAAATGAAATTTTGGATATATCACGTGTGGAAAGTGGTATTCTTTTTCGCGATGAAGAATGTAATTTGACACAAATAGTGGAAGACTCTATTGAGGCGAGCCGTTCAGCATGTCCGGATTCTGTATGTCTGAAGGTTGAGGTTCCTGAAGAACCGGTATGCATATTAGGTGATAAGTTCCGTTTGAAACAATTGTTGGATAATTTGATAGATAATGCTTTTAAATTTACTGAACAAGGAAGTGTGACCGTTGGATACATTTTATCTGAAAACTTTAAAAATATATGTATTTATGTTCGTGATACCGGTATAGGCATATCCGAACAGGAGATACAAAAGGTATTCAATCGTTTTTATAAAACGAATGATTTTGTGCGTGGCGGCGGTTTAGGCCTATCTATTTGCAAAGAAATTGTTCGGCGATTGGATGGTGTGATCCGGGTAGAATCAACACTTGATAAGGGTAGTTGCTTTATTGTTGAAATTCCTTTTAAAACGATCTGCAAAAAGAACGAATAAGATGTTTAAGTGGAATTTACATATTATTTTATCGGGTTTATTCTGTATTTTATGTATAGGGTTTACTGCATTGTTTGTGGCTTGTCATCAAACATATTCTAATGCAAATAATCCATACAATATATTATTAATCCATTCGTATCGTGCTGATTGTCCATGGAAAGCCGATTTAAATAAGGGAGTTGAAGATTGCTTGAAGGATTTTCGTATTTCTGCAGATATTAAGACCTTCTATCTGGATTCCGAATATTTTTCGAGTACAGAAGAAATTTCTGCATTGAATACATTATTGGATGGAACCTGGAGGCCTGATTTAATATTACTTTGTGATGATCCGGCTACTTTGGCACTAATAAAGACACAACATCCGTTAACATACGAAGTTCCTATAGTTTTTTGCGGTGTAGATTATTACTGTGACTCTTTATTGGAAGGACATACTAATATAACAGGATATACAACACGGCCTGATTATGCAAAATGTTTAGAGTTGATACGTTCTTTATATCCTTCTGCTAAAAAAGTAATATTTGAGATTGAAGATAATACATTGGGTAAATTAGCTTTGAATGAATTAAAAAAGCAATGTAAAGCTGACATTATTCCGGATTCAATGCGGGTACAAATAAGTAATATGGATAAGGAGAAAGGAAAGCAGATTATGTGGAATTCTGTTTTTGCAAGTAATGTACCTCATATTATGCCGGTGTGGAGTAATTTTTATTCCGGACGTGCACGAAATACGAATGTTCCTTTTTTTGCCGTGAACAGTGAAGGGTTTGGATTAGGTTATTTGGGCGGATATATGACTCCGGCCTATGATCAGACTTATCAAGCCACTAAAACAGGGATTAGTATTCTGTCTGGTGAGCCAGTATCTGATTTTTCGATTGTTCCGAGTAAGCAAATTCCTGTATTTGATTGGGAACAAATGAAGAAGCGTGGTATTTCAATGGATCAGTTGCCTCAGAGAAGTGTGGTCATTAATATATCTTTTGGCGAAAAATATCACGATTCAATAGTTGTGGTGGTTATTGTTCTTTTGTTATTTGTAGGACGTCTGGCTTTTATGTTGGTTGGTTTATATCGGACGGAAAAGAAACAAAAGAGAGAGACTCAGAATGAACTGAAAGAACATCGAAAGAACCTGAAAACAATAATGTCGTCTATTCGTGAAGGTGTTATTTCTATAGACTTAGAGATGAATATTTTTGCTATAAATCCTGCAGCTTTGCGATGGTTGCATTTGGATGGATGCGAAAATGGTTATATAGGGCGGAATATTTTTTCATTAATAGATATTGCTTTACCTGGCAGAGACCGGTACTTAAAAACTTTATTACAATCAGTTTTAAATAAAGATAAGTGTATTCATTTTGAGCAATCCAGCCAGATGTTTTCATTCGATAGCCAATATCATTTTCCTGTAGTAGGTGCATTATATGCAATATATCAGAGCCGGCAGTTATATGGTGCGGTTATCACCTTTCATGATATTACGGAAGAATTTACTCAAAAGGAGTTTCTGACTTTGACAATGGGAACAGGAAATGTTTCATATTGGCATTACGATGCGTCAGGAATGAGACTTTTGGCCGACTCTTCATTCTTTACTTATTATGATATACCGGATGATGGCTCTCATAGTATTTCTCTTAAACGTTTCCGTGAAATGATACATCCGGATGATTTGGAGGCATGGATAAATATTAGTAATAAAATGTTGCGGGTCGAAAATAAGAAGTTAAGAATGGAAATGCGTATAAATTTTAATGGCAAAGGATACCAATGGTGGGAATGCCGTTTTGCAAACCGATTCTTATCATCGTTCGATACTCGGCAACTTTCTGTTTTTGGTATTTGCATTAATATACAAAAATTTAAACAAACACAAAATGCATTAGTTCTGGCACGTAATAAGGCACGTATGTCGGACAAGCTGAAAAGTGCATTTCTTGCCAATATGAGCCATGAAATACGAACACCGTTGAATGCCATTGTTGGTTTTTCTAATCTTCTAACTTCGGGAGATGACTATAGTGCTGAAGAACGCAGACTTTTTATAGAGACAATTCAGAATAATTGCGATTTATTGCTTGCTCTTATTAGTGATATATTGGATTTGGCGCAGATAGAAAGTGGAACGATGTTTTTCAAAGACGAAAACTGTGATGTAAATGAATTGATAAATCAAATTGTAATCACTCAGCAGGTAATCATTCCAAATCGTTTGAAACTGATAGAGAAAATTCCATCAGAGACAATATGTATTATTACAGATAAATTGAGATTGAATCAAGTAATAACGAATCTGATTAATAATGCTGTTAAGTTTACGGAAAAAGGATCGGTTACTGTCGGTTATATTAAAGAGCCTGGTAATTATCTTTGTTTTTTTGTTGAAGATACAGGATGCGGTATACCTGAAAAAGATCAGAAAAATGTATTCGAGCGTTTTTTCAAAAAGAATGATTTTACGCAAGGAGCCGGCTTGGGACTTTCTATTTGTAGAATGATTGTAGACCGGATGAACGGAACAATAGAAGTTGAATCAAAAGAAGGAGTAGGTAGTCGTTTTAACGTGAAAATTCCTTATATTGCAACCGGAAATAAACACAGTGGTGATGAATCATCTATAATTTGAGGGAAATACATAAAATATATAGTATGAATACAGAGACGAATGAAGCTCTACCAAGTGAGAGCCCGATAACAATTTTAATTGCAGAAGACGAAGAGAGCAATTATTTGTTGCTTAAAACGATTTTACAGAAACATTGTAATTTACTTCGTGCTAAAACAGGAAAGGAAGCTTTAGCCCTTTTCAAGGAAAATTGTGTCGATTTGATTTTATTGGATATAAAGATGCCTGAAATGACAGGAATTGAAGCATTAGGTGAAATTCGCAAAATGAATAAAGATATTCCGGTTATTATGCAATCTGCTTACGTTTTTGATTCGGATATGGATGCAGCTCGTAATGCAGGAGCTTCAGACTTTATTACAAAACCAATCAATTTGAAAATCTTCAAAGCTACAATTAGTAAATATTGTCCTTCTTTTGTGTGGTAAAAAAAGGATTCATTCGGATGGGTTTGGAGTTTCTTTCGAAAGAAATTTTAGTTTCATCCGAATGGATATGTTTTATCATTTTGCCTTAATTTGAATGTGTATTAAGATGTTTTAGACTTTTGTGCATTTCATTTTGTTGATTTTTTTGTTATTTTTGTAGAAAAACGTCTCCCCGGCGTGTTTTTGTTATATTTCTGATCAATAAAATGAATTGCTTATGATAAAAAGAGAATCCCTTACATCCGACATTTCCAAACTGAGAAAAGAGTATAAACAAAATTTTCCTCAACTGTATAATATAGCAGAAGATAGTGAAACTGTAGATACTTTTAAAAAAGTATTACGTTCTTATATCTCTACTTTTACTAGCATACGGAAAGATAATCAGAAACTAAGAAATGCGGCAGTAGTACGGATTCTTAATTTAATTGATCATGATGATACTTTTGTGGATGAATTATCAACCGGCGAGAAACTCCCTATCCGTACAATCTATTATTTATGGCATTTTCTCAGAGGAACATTGAATGAAGATGTTTCATCCGATTTGTTTATAGATGTTTATCATCAGTTTGAATTGTTGATGTGTCCTGAAATTATTTTGCCAGAACGTTCATTGGTAAAACGCCAGATGCATCGTTGGCCAACAGGATTGGATGAAAATGTTATTGCTATTCGCAATGCAGGCATAGAACGGATTATAGGCTGTTTGATACGTAAAATAGAACGTAGACATGCCCCTTCTTCAAAATATCAATTTGAAGAAGGAATGTCTTATGAAGAGAAATACAGACAAGTTCATGAATGGTGGAATACGACACGCTTCCATTTGGCAATGGCCATTAAAAGTCCTACGGAACTGAACTTTTTTTTAGGATACTCTCTTTCGGATGAAACTATGCAATTGTTAGCCAAAGCTAAAAAGAAAGGAATGCCTTTTTTCGTAACCCCATATTATCTTTCTCTTTTAAATACAAGGAAAGAAGGTTTTGATGATAAGACAATTCGATCTTATATCCTTTATTCAAATGAGTTGGTTGACACTTATGGTGAAATAAAAGCGTGGGAAAAAGAAGATGTTGTAATTGCAGAAAAACCAAATGCCGCCGGCTGGTTGTTGCCGGAAGGGCATAATATTCATCGTCGTTATCCGGAGGTAGCAATCCTGATTCCGGATTCGATGGGACGTGCCTGTGGCGGGTTATGTGCATCTTGTCAGCGAATGTATGATTTTCAAAGTGAACGCTTGAATTTTGATTTTGAAGCACTGAAGCCAAAAGAAACATGGGATAAGAAATTGCGCCGTCTGATGCATTATTTTGAAGAAGATGCGCAACTCAGGGATATTTTGATAACAGGTGGCGATGCTTTAATGAGCCAGGATGCTACTTTACGTAAAATATTGGAGGCTGTTTACAAAATGGCGGTCCGTAAACGAAAAGCAAATGAAAGTCGTCCGGAAGGAGAAAAATTTGCAGAACTACAACGCGTACGTTTAGGTTCTCGTCTTTTAGCTTATCTACCTTTGCGGATAACGGATGAATTAGTGGCTATCCTGAAAGAGTTTAAAGAAAAGGCTTCGGTTGTTGGAGTTTCGCAGTTTTATATACAAACACATTTTCAGTCTCCTTTGGAGGTTACGCCGGAGGCAAAACGAGCTATTGGAGCTATTCAATCGGCAGGATGGACGATAACAAATCAGTTGGTGTTTACGGTAGCTGCATCCAGACGCGGACATACTGCAAAATTGCGTCAGGTATTAAATGCTTTAGGCGTGGTTTGCTATTATACTTTTTCTGTGAAAGGTTTTAAGGAGAACTATGCAGTGTTTACTCCTAACAGTCGTTCTTTACAAGAGCAATATGAAGAGAAAATATTTGGTATAATTCCGGTAGATAAACGTAAAGAACTACATTCGTTAATACGAAATGGATATCTGTTGGGTAAGAAACTGATGCATTTTTTGAAAGAAAATGATTTGTTATTTGCATCAACGGATCGTAATGTATTGAACCTTCCTGCTATTGGTAAAAGTATGACATTTACTACCATTGGATTGACGGAAGAGGGGCAGCGGATCCTTAAATTTGATCATGATGCCAGTCGCCGGCATAGTCCGATCATTGATAAGATTGGAGAAGTTTATATAAAGGAAAATAAATCGATAGCCGCTTACCTTCGCCAGTTGAAGGAAATGGGTGAAGATATAAAAGAATATCATACTATTTGGTCATATACTGAAGGTATAACAGAACCTCGTTTCAGTATTTATGAGTATCCTGATTATTCGTTCGGTATAACGGATATAATGACGAATTTAGAGCTGGAAAATCATTAAAAGTGTATCTTTGTTTATAATTCAACTAAACCAATAAAAGGATGATACAAAACGAAAGAGAAATCAGGCGTCAATTGGTGTTACAGGCTGCAAATCAAATGATGATCGCTGCTCGTACAGCTCCAAAAGGTAAAGGTATAGATATTATTGAAATAGCAGTTGTTACGGAAGAGGATATACGTAAGTTGTCGGAAGAAATGCTGAAGCTGGCATCTGAAACGGGAATGAAATTTTTGTTGCGTGACGCAGATAATATATTGAGTGCTGATGCTGTTTTGGTTATTGGCACAATGCAGAAAACTCAGGGAATGAACTGTGCTCATTGTGGATATGCGACGTGTGTAGAAAAACCGGAGTTGGTTCCGTGTGCTATTAATACTGTAGATTTGGGAATTGCTATTGGATCTGCGTGCGCTACAGCTGCCGATTTACGTGTTGATACCCGGGTGATGTTTAGTGCTGGTTTGGCTGCTCAACGTTTGCATATATTAGGTGATTGTAAATGTGTTATGGCAATTCCGGTATCTGCATCTTCTAAAAATCCTTTTTTTGACAGGAAACCAAAAGAGCAACCAATTGGATAAATATCAGTTATCAAATATGATACTTCATTATTGTAAATATAGATCCGACTTTTGAAAACAAAGTGTTTAAGTCTATCTTCTTAAAAAGTATTATCTTCATAAACTCTCTTTATTTGTAATCTGTTCCTTTCCAAATCAGATCAAGTAAAGATGAGTGATAATACAAATTTACAGGTGCCGGATGGTGTTCCGGTGCCACGTCGTTATTGGGCGATATTGGCTATCGGATTCGGTATTACTGTTTCCGTGTTGGATGGAGTAATAGCGAATGTTGCTTTACCTGCCATAGCAAAAGACCTGCATACGAATCCTTCTCTTTCTATTTGGGTTGTTAATGCATATCAGTTGGCTATAACAATCTCGTTGTTGTCTTTATCTTCCATCGGTGAAATCTGGGGATATCGTAAAGTTTATACCTATGGGTTATTATTATTTAGTTGTACCTCTTTGGCTTGTGCACTATCCGATTCTTTGTCCACATTAATTATAGCTCGTACCTTACAAGGTTTTGGAGCAGCGGCAATCACTAGTGTGAATACGGCATTGATACGTATAATATATCCCAAACGTTTTTTGGCGAGAGGTATGGGGCTTAATGCTTTGGTCATTTCAGTGTCAGCAGCTGCAGGGCCTACAATTGCAGCGGGTATTTTATCTGTTGCCAATTGGCCGTGGTTATTTGCGATTAACATTCCTATCGGGGTGACAGCTTTATTGATAAGTTATAGATTTCTTCCTCCGAATCCCATTAAAATAAAAGGACGTCGTTTTGATATTGAAGGCGGATTGCTTAATGCTGTTACATTTGCTTTGCTGATTGCTATTATCGAAGGCTTTACCCATGATATAAATATTTATATTATTCTGATTATTGTAACAATAGCGATTCTTACAGGATATGTTTATATCAAACGTGAAACAAAACAGGATTATCCGTTATTTCCGGTTGATTTACTTAAGATCCCGATTTTTTCTTTATCGATTCTTGCATCTGTCTTTTCATTTATGTCGCAAATGTTGGCAATGGTATCTCTTCCTTTCTTTCTTCAACGAGTATTAGGCAAGGACGAGGTTGCGACCGGATTATTATTGACGCCATGGCCATTGGCAACCATGATCTTTGCCCCGTTGGCCGGTTTTCTATCTGATAAGATTAAAGCAGGAATGCTTGGTTGTATCGGAATGTTGATTTTTGCTACAGGCTTATTCTTGTTGGCAACAATGCCTTCTAATCCATCCAATATTGAAATTATTTGGCGAATGGCTATATGCGGATGTGGTTTTGGCCTATTTCAGACACCCAATAACAGTACAATTATAGGTTCTGCTCCGTCAAGCCGGAGTGGTGGAGCCAGTGGAATGTTAGGGACAGCCCGTTTGATGGGGCAGACAATGGGAGCTTCATTAGTCGCTTTGATGTTTAAACTATTTCCTGGCCACAGCATGCATGTTAGTCTTTTATTAGGATGTATAATTTCAGTGGTCGCAGCGTTTATAAGTGTTTTAAGGGTTGGAAATAAAATATAAAACGGACTTGGGATATATCCCCACTTTGTCACCTTCTGTCACCATCTTCGGGGCTTATTCCTAAATTACAAAATGATCCAGTGTTGATTGTAAATTACTGATACATATTGTTCTATTATTTCGGGATTGTGCTTGCAACACTTTAATGCTTCCCGCGAACATTTTTCACTACTTTTCTCTTGACAGAAAAGTAGTGAAAAGATACAAAGTTGTTCCTGTCACTTTTGGCTTGACCCAAAAGTAACCAAAAGGTCAAGGCTACACCGTCCGGGCTACTCCGGAAAAAGACTTCGCTGAACCAGCGGAACTCGCTACGCTCAAACAGCCGCTGGTTTTAACGTTGCGTCTTTTACCTGCGTTTAACGCCCAGCCGCTGATGCCACAAGTGAGAAAGCAGAGCTTTCTTTTGGGATGGCCGATACAGTCTGCTCTTTTATGGCTTTAGCCTGGTTTCAATTGCCGTCAGCTTCAGCTGACGGACTAAAAGGGGATATATCTGTACTGGCTTCAGCCAAATTTCTTCTTGGAAATTCTATATTGTCTGTATGCAATAAATTGCTTATTCAAGCATCAGGGAAAGTGTTCGCGGAAGTGTTAAAATGAAATCCGATCCGTTTTGTTTTTTAACTTTTAAAATAGCGATATTATGTTGTAATATTATCTATAATAGCAGATTGTAGATTGCATAGAATGTCTGTAGATAATTTTTCAGATTTTGAAACACCCTCCGAAGAAAGTGATAAAGTGAACCCTTAAACGACCCTTTGTTCTTTTATTATTTCTTTTTTCCTTGATTGGCAACAGCTTCCATCAACTTTTTGATTTCTTCAGGATCGCCCAGGAAATAATCGTTCATTAGTTTTAGATCGTCATTAAACTCAAATACATAAGGTATTGCCGTCGGCAGATTCAGATGAACAATCTTTTCATTCGAGATATTTTTTAAATATTTGATAATGCCTCGTAGACTGTTCCCATGTGCTACTACTAATAATTGATTTGACGTTTTCAGGGAGGGGAAAATAACTTCTTTCCAATATGGGATAATACGGTCGACAGTATCTTTTAATGATTCCGTGCGAGGTAATTCTTTATCAGGAACATCTTTGTAACGGATATCAAATCGCGGATTGCGCGGATCATCTTCCGGTAAAGGCAATGGAGCAATATCATAACTGCGTCTCCATATAAGCACTTGTTCATCGCCATATTTTTCAGCAGTTTCACTTTTATTCAGCCCTTGTAGCATTCCATAATGTTTCTCGTTCAACCTCCAGCTTTTTTCTACTGGGATCCAATCCTGATCCATTCTGTCTAGTACGCAATTTAAAGTTTTTACTGCTCGCTTTAAGTAAGATGTGTATGCTTTATCGAAAACATATCCTTTTTCTTTCAATACATTGCCTGCTTTTAAGGCTTCTTGTATACCCTTTTCCGTTAGGTCTACATCTGTCCAACCGGTGAACCGGTTTTCTTTATTCCATAGACTTTCTCCATGGCGGAGTAACACTATACTTTTCATATTATCTAATTTATATGCTTGTTTATATATAACAAGACACAAACGAAAAAGATTATAGTTCCGTCAAAATGCTTTATCTTTACCTCTTGATTGATAAAAAAATAATTATGGCATTAAAACGTTTCGGTGTGTCTTTGGAAGATAATGTATTGGATTCTTTGGACCAATATGTGGAAGAGAATGGTTTTGCTAATCGTTCTCAGGCTATCCGGTTTCTTATAGAAAAAAATGTGGCCGAGAAAAAATGGCAATGCAACCATATTGTTGCTGGTACTATTATTATCATGTACGATCAGGAAAAAAAAGAAATATATACAAAAATGACAGAAATCGAACGGATCTATAATGACGTTATCCTTTCTTCTTCGCAATATTATATCAATCAAAGTTTCTGCCTCCATATTGTAACAGTAATGGGAACAGCCTACAGATTGACGGAGTTGTCGGATCGTTTGACTACTATAAAAGGAATAAAACATGGGAAATTAGTGATGAGTCGAGCCGATTGATGCTTTTTTTTTCAAATCGTGTTACGTTTTATATAAATCGTGTTACTTTTGTGCGTTCAATAATATAATATTAACACGAAATATATGAAAAGAACATTTTTACTTATTTCCGGACTTTTGTCTGTATTTTTATCTTATGCTTCTGATACGGGAAAAATTGATAGCCTGATTAATTTGCAAGGTGTGGTGGTGTCGGCCAATAAGATTTTTGTAAATAGAAACAGTGTTCCGTTATCTATTTCAGTAATCAGTAGAAATGAAATTGAGTCAAGTAGCGAGTCTGCTTTGCTTCCTGTATTGTCTCAGCGTGTTCCCGGACTTTTTGTTACCCAGAAAGGAATTACTGGCTTTGGTGTGTCGGATGGTTCGGCCGGAATGGTTAACATCCGTGGAATAGGACAGAGTAACAGAGTGCTGATGTTATTTGATGGACAACCACAGTGGGCAGGCGTTTTCGGTCATGCGTTGCCAGACACTTATGTGGCTTCAGATGTAGAACGTGTAGAAGTTATCCGTGGTCCGGGTTCTTTACTTTACGGTTCTAACGCGATGGGGGGAGTTGTGAATATTATTACCCGCAGGCATAACCAGGAAGGACGCCGTACGCAAGCCCGTATTATGTATGGCTCATATAATACGCAGAAATATATGATTAACAATGGTTATAATGTGGGCAACTTCAGTAGCTTCATATCTATAAATCATGATCGGACAGATGGACACCGACCCAATTCGGAGTTCCATATCACGAATGGGTTTTTGAATCTTGGTTATAAAATGAATGAACACTATAAAGTATCCGGAAATTTAACCCTTGCCAAATATAAGACTCATAACCCTGGAATGATAACTGATCCGAAGATTGATAATATAATGAATATACTTCGTGGAACAACTTCTTTCGCTTTAGAAAATAACTATGAGAAGACCAGTGGCGCTATTCGTGTTTTTTATAATTGGGGTGATCATAAAATAAATGACGGGCATAAACCGGATGCTGCTCCGAGTTCATTTTTATTCCGTTCGGATGACCATAATACAGGGGTGCAAATTTATCAATCCTTCAGGCTGTTTAAAGGAAATAGTTTTACTGCCGGTATCGATTATAAGAATTGGGGCGGACATGCGTGGCAGGACAGCATCAAAGGTAACCGTGGCGAAGTGGTAAATAAGACGGTAAATGAAATTGCCGGTTATGCTATCATGCAGCAGGATTTTTTTGATAAGTTGAGCATCAACGCAGGTCTTCGTTATGAACATAGCAGTGCTTATGGCAGTGAATGGGTTCCGCAAGCGGGTTTCGCTCTTCGTCTATTTGAAGGAAATACCATAAAGGGATCGTTTTCTAAAGGTTTTAGAAGTCCGACTTTGCGTGAATTGTATATTTCCTATTTACCTTATTCGAAAGCAAATCCTGATTTGTTACCGGAAAGTATGCTTAATTATGAACTTTCTGTGGGACAGACATTTCTTGATAATCGATTGTCCGCCGAATTAACAGCTTTCTATATTGAAGGAAAAAATACTATAAGTACGGTCAATATGCAGCTGCAGAATGTAGGACACTTATATAATAAAGGTATAGAGTTTGATGCCCGTTATCAGATTTTGAATAATCTGAATTTAGGAATGAATTATAGTTATCTGCATACTAACAAACCTACAACTGCGGCACCTAAACATAAATTTTTTGCCGATGTGACATATTCGCCCGGTCGTTTTACATTTGATGTCAATGTGGAATCTATCTCAGATCTTTATGTCAATGTAAATGATAAGAATCCGGTACAAAATTTAAAAGAAAATTATACCTTGTTAAATGCGCGTGTTGCTTATCGTTTCGGCACATTGGAGAAGGGGTTGAATTTATTCGTCAAGGGAGAAAATCTTACGGCAACCCGTTATCAGATTAATGTGGGATATCCCATGCCAAAAGCCGTTTTTATGGGTGGAGTGGATGTTACATTCTAAACCTTTTCATCTCATAGTTGTTCAACTTAGGTAATAAATCTAAACAGTGAACATCTATGAGACTATTTTTACAAGGGGCAGCTATCTTGTTGGCTGCCGGACTAGCAAACGCCGCCCATGCGCAGGGCAAGACACAGAAAGTGATTATTGAAGATGATGACCCTAATGCGATCATGCTGGTTACCATCGACAAAGCAGGTGATGAGATTGTTCGCGTCATGAATGAGACTCAACCCCAACGGTTCCACGATCCTAAAGCTCCCCGTTTTATATTGACCGACCGAAAGGGACGTTTTGCTCTTGGTATAGGTGGATATGTGAAAGCTACTGCTGAGTACGACTTTGATGGAATTTCGGATGATGTCGATTTTTATCCTTCTCTTATTCCCAACAAAGGACAGGGTACGTATGCTCGTAATCAATTCCAGATGGATGCTACTACCAGTACTATCTTTTTAAAATTAGTAGGACGTACCAAAAACCTGGGTGATTTTGTAGTTTATACTGCTGGTAATTTCCGTGGTGGCGACAAAGTATTCCAGTTACAAAATGCGTACGCATCTTTCCTTGGGTTTACATTAGGATATGATTACACTCTCTTTATGGATGCGGCCGGTGCACCTCCTACAATCGATTTCGCAGGTCCTAACGGTATGGCATTTCATCGTGCTACGCAATTCCGTTATGAACATACCTTTATGCAACGCCTGAAAATGGGTATCGCTGTAGAAATGCCGGATGTAGACGGACTCACTACTTCCAACGAACGTATAGGCGTACAACGTACTCCAAGCTTTCCTTTATATGTACAATATAACTGGAACAAGAGTAGTCATCTGCGTGTAGCAGGTATTTTCCGTAGTATGACTTATGATAACCTTGTAGCTCATAAAGCCGAGTCTGAAGCCGGATGGGGTGTATTGGCTTCAACAACTTTCAATTTGGGCAAGAGCCTGCAGATGTTCGGCCAGGGTGTATACGGACGCGGTATCAGTCAGTATATGAATGATATCAGTAATCTGAATGTGGATATTGTTCCGAATCCGGAAAAGCAAGGCGAAATGCAGGTGCTTCCTATGATGGGTTGGTATGCAGGCCTGCAATACAATATCACTCCTAAAGTTTTTATTTCGAGTACATATAGCCAGTCACGTCTTTATAGTGAAAAGGATTATCCCCGGACTCCATCGGATCAATATCGTTATGGACAGTATTTGGTAGCTAATGTGTTTTGGAATATCACTCCCAATCTTCAGGCCGGAGTAGAATATCTCCATGGATGGCGTACAGACTTTGATGATATGACGCGTCAGGCAAACAGAATTAATGTATCTGCTCAATTCAACTTCTGATAAACGGTTATTTCTGCCACCGGAAGTGGTTTGATAGCCCCGGAATAATTTAGATATTCCGGGGCTTCTGATTTTAAAACATTACCATTCTTCATTTCTACAGGAATATTGTCCCGGAAGTGCATGGAGACATGAGTGCTGCCTGCTTCTGTTAAAATCTTTGCCATGATATAATTATTTAGTCAATAAATATTTGCTAAACTGATTAGAGGTTCATATAGTTTTTCTATGTCTTGTGCATCAATCTCTATTTCAACCTGATCGCCGGGAATCAAGGTTTCTCCTTGCGGAGAAAGCGTTTTACGGTCACGGCGTATGTTTTTAATAAAGCATCGTTCCGGTAAAGTAAGTTCTTCTGTTTTTTTTCCGTCAAAGTAAGAGCCGTGCATAATTTCCACAAAGAGGCTGGAACGCTTTTGCTGGCTATAGGGTGGTTGGGAGATCATTTCATCATACAGTACAACATTAAACGGCTTGATTTGCAACAATTCGGTGAAATAATAAGTTAATCCTCCAACGATAATGGATGGATAAAAAACTTCCAAGTGTCCTGTTATTTCAGTAATCAATACAATGCCCGTTAATGGGGTGCGTACTACGGCAACTAAGAATCCTACCATACTGATAAGCATTATGTAGCTGATATTGGCCTCTGCTATATATCCGAATTTTACCAGTAATAAAGCTATAATCTGTCCGAATAAACCTCCTGTTACGAGTGTGGGAATAAAGTTTCCGCCCGGTAAACCGGAAGAAAAAGAAAAGGTGGTAAAAACCAAATGGATCAACATCATGGCTGTAATCCATAATATTGGTTTGTAACCATCCATTGCTTGCATGATAAGAAAATGTTCCCCACCTCCTGTGAGGTCAACTTCTAAAAGAGAAATCGTATAAGCAATAATTAGTAAATAAAGTAATTTTATATGAGCAGGTTGTTTGATTCGCGGATATATATTTTTGCTCCATAAGGTGAACCATGAATATAATTTTGCAAAGACAGAGATCACTACAGCCAATAATAAAAGAACTTTGAATTGCTCTAACATAGGCATGGAAGGAGCGATTGCATCGATTTTAAAATAAGGGTTTATTGGAAAGATGATACTGGCAATGCCTCCTGCTACCACGCCGGCTAACAGGGTGGTGATGGCTGTCTTGGGCGCATCAAAACGTTCTATAGATTCAATTACGAGTAATGAAGATGCCAGGGGGGCGGCAAAAGCAGCTGCCAGCCCGGCTCCGGCTCCGGCTGCTAAAAGTTGTTTTCGTTCGCCCGATAGTACACGACCCCACTTGGAAACGAGGTAGCCGATATATGAACCTATCTGAACACATGGGCCTTCCCGGCCTAATGATAACCCGGCGCTGAGAGATAATATACCTCCTGAAAATTTTGCAATCAATTGGAGTAATGGGTTTTTATAATCCACGCGTCCGTTGATTACTCCACGTGTTTGTGGAATACCTCCTCCTGTAATAAGAGGCATCTTTTTGACTAACCAGCTCACAAATATAAGGATGCCCCATAGTATGGGAAACAACAGCAAATGGAAATACCAGTGAGGATGCGAATCGAAGAAAGCTTTGCGGATATCAAAAAATAGTTGGAGCAGATAATGGTATGGGACTGCTACCATCCCGGTGAGCAATCCCACAAATATACTGACAAAATATAGACGGGCATCAATAAATTTGAGCTTCCATATCCGTCGTTTTTTCAGTTCCCGGATATCCAAATTATTCCAATCCATGCTGTTCTTATTATCGACTACGATAATACAACAATTTAGAATGGGTTGGGTTTGCCTGCTTTATGACAATCAAAGATTATTAACAGAAACAAATATTGTCCTGGCTGTTACTTGATGAGATCCGATAGTTTGATTGCCTGGAATGTCATGTGCGCTACACTTGATTCGTAAAAAATACCAACGGTTTCTTTATCTATCATAGACAGGCAGGTATAGCCCCATCCCTCAGCTTCGTCCAACATCACCTGGTGTTCTGCGGGCCAGGTGAGTCCTTCATCCAGACTTGCTTTGATTGTAATATGGTTACGACCTTTTTGGGTATTGGGGTTAGAGAATAGAAGCAGTTTTTTGCCGGTGATATTATCTTTTGCATCTACTTTTATCAAACTTGCCATACATATGGGTTCCTGAAGTGCATGACGGCTGGAAGGATGTTCTTCCCATGTTTTCCCTAGATCGCGGGTAGTGGCAATGGCACGACTTCCTCCGCGGTTGTCGCGCATATTGAGCATCAGAACGCCCGGTTCCACTTCTATCACTTGCGACTCTGTTGTGTTTGTACGTGCCGGATTATGAAGATGCCATGTTTCTCCACGATCTTTACTGTACATTATGCCTGCATTTGGTATACGGGTTGCATCTATAAACTGTATGGGAAAGACTAAAGTACCATCCTGCATTGTAATTCCACGTCCGGGACCTTGCAGAAGAAAATACCACGAAGGGTCCTTTACCTGTGAGGTTATATTAATGGGTTGACTCCATGTTTTACCATCATCTTCACTTTTTACAAGCATTAACTGTGCTGTCTCGTCCGGAGTCATTCCCGGCATGGAGTTCCACCAGGCTCGTTCGTTTCCCATTCCGTGTGTCCATGCAGCGACAATCCAGACAGTATTCGTTTTTTCGTCTACCAATATCGCTGGGTCGCCAACGCCGTTTTGTGCATGCGGAAGCCCACCGGCTTCTCCAAAGCTCATGGCTACGCGCATAGGTTCCCAGGTTTGTCCTTTGTCTGTGCTCCGGCTAAGACCTATGTCTACCATTTCCTGCAAATCCACACTGTTATTATAGCGTATATCATAAACTCCTAATAGTGTACCATTATTAGTAGTTACTAATCCGGGAATACGATAAGCGGCAACACCATCATCCCATGCCTGGCGCACTCCGATTCCTACACGACGGGTTTCTGCTTTTCCTGCCCAGGATACAACTGCAGATTTGTTATTGATTATTGCTTGCGGGATTGTGGCGGATATTTTGGCGAGTAAAGAAGTTTCCGGTTTCATTTCAATGCTTATCCAATAATAGTTTACCCCATTTACCATAGGTTGAGTAGTAGTGAAGGTTAGATTGCCGGATGGATTGTTTACTTCGTCTTTCTTCACGGAGTAAGACGGATTGGCTTTGCGGGTCCAGTCACGGGAGTGGCTTGAAATATAAGTTACCGGACTATAATGTGTTCCACTTCTTGATGGAGCTTCAACTCCTGCGTAATAAAGCCGTACGGATTGAATATTATCAATGTTTACCGATTGGTCAAACTGCAATGCCAGTTTGTTTAGTATGTCGCCTTTTTGGGCAGGGATGCGTATTTCAAATAACACATTGTCTGTCCGGTCGATCAGTATAGGTATTTGGGGTTCATTTACAAACAGTGTATCAGTAGCAAATGAAATCAGATGTAAGGCTAATAGGCCTAGCAACAAAAAAAGTTTTTTCATGGATTTAGTTTATTTGAATGATAAATGATATTCGCGTTTAGCATTTCGAGGCTAAAGATACATTTTTTTGAGGTATCCAAAAAAAGAAAGGGAAAGTTTGAACCTTTTTCTTTTCCTTATGTTATAGTGATATAGTGTTTTTCATGGTATTAGAATTAAGTTAGATTAGGTTATCCGTCTTGTTCGTGAGAATAGGACGGTTTCTTTTTTATTAGGGTTTATATTTGGATGCTTCCAGTATTGTTTGTGCATTTGCATTTATCAGGGCTTCTGGTGTGCTGTTTGTTTCTTTCATATATTTATTAACGATCTGCCAACCTACCCATGTACCAACGTTTCCGGGAGCTTCATTGGCAAGATGGGTGGAAGGTGCATCCTCAAAGTATTTGGAAGTAGTCATGTGGTCCGGGGTAAAAAGATCCTTGCGTTCGATGATGGCTTTCCAGATATCTTCTTCATGTTCTTTGCACCAGTTGAGGTTTTGTTCGGTAAAACCAATCAAATCGGCTTGTGTTATCTCCGGCAATGCCTGGCTTAACAGGTATTTTATTTTTCCTTCATAAATCATACGGTCTAAAAGTACATTCTCTTTTCCTGTAAATGGATATTCGGACATGATCCAGCCTGCCAGATAATCGGGGACAATATTATGACGTTGCATTTTTTGTTTCTGGTAGTCGTAGAAAAAATCCTGATATAACGGAAAGTCCTTACCCATATATTTATCAATAGATATAGATAGCAAACTGTCACCTACAAGTACGTTCTGATTAAATCCGGATATGTGCATATATACTGCCGGAATTTGCATGGATGGAAAATTGGCATGAAGATAGTTGAATCCTTCTCCTAATTTTTTTTCTATATCCGAAATATCGTTATACTGCGTAATGGCTTCCATATACAGTTGTTTTAGTGTCGGCTCCGAATAAAAAGTGATAAGTTTAGGGAAGAAATTCGGATCATCCGGAGTCTGGATATTCAATATACCTTTGCCTAGAATATCTAACATTTGGGGATATTGTTTGCGAAGCTGTACTTGCATGGTCGTATCTTTCGTATCGACTAGGGCAAACAATTCTTTGTCAAAGCGTTGAATATGCATAGGCGTAGTCTCCGCATAATTTGTTGTATTTGTGTTTTGTCCGGTACAGCTAAATAATGTAACTGTAAAAAGCACCGTTAAAAAAGTTTTTGCTATCATCTTCTTCAAAATTATAAGCTATTAAAGAAACGGTTCATCTTCTTTTATATTGTATAAATAACATCTAATCATTACCTTTGCCTCCCTTTTTAACAAAATCCGGTATGCAGTTCTCAAACAAACAAATATTACAGATAACATATCCCGTATTGATAAGTTTATTAATGGAGCACCTTATCGGGTTGACAGATACGGCTTATTTAGGACGGGTAGGTGAGGTAGAACTTGGTGCATCAGCCTTAGCCGGAGTCTATTACTTGGTAATTTATATGCTGGGCTTTGGGTTTAGTGTCGGAGCTCAGGTGCTGATAGCCCGTCGTAACGGGGAACAGGATTATTTAAAGATCGGGCCTGTATTTACACAGGGTATGCTATTTTTGTTGTTATTGGCAGCTGTCCTGTTTACATTGTCTAATTTTTATTCTCCTATATTATTACGCCATTTGATAGGATCGGAAGATGTTTATCTGGCTACAATGAAGTATATAGATTGGCGCGTATACGGATTCTTTTTTTCTTTTACCGCCGTCATGTTCCGGGCTTTTTATGTTGGAACTACCCATACGAAGATTCTTACCGCAAATTCTGTGGTTATGGTATTGACGAATGTAGTCCTGAACTATATTCTTATATTCGGTAAATTAGGTTTCCCTGCTTTGGGAATAGCAGGAGCTGCTATTGCATCTTCTATTTCCGAAGCTGTCTCTGTTTTATTTTTTATAATATATACATGGAAAAAGGTTGATTATAAGAAGTATGGATTGTTCCGGTATGAAGGAGTAGATTTTAGAATGCTCGGACAGATATTAAGTGTTTCTGTTTGGGTGATGATACAGCATGGTATTGCTTTTTGTGGTTGGTTTATCTTTTTTATCGCAGTGGAGCATTTAGGCGAACGCCCGTTGGCTGTAACGAATATAGTGCGTAGTATATCTTCTTTCCTGTTTATGTTTGTAAATGCATTTGCCTCGACTAACAGTTCCCTGGTTAGTAATTTAATCGGAGCAGGAGAAACAGAACAAGTTATGAAGCTGTGTCGTCGGATGGTACGCATCTGCTATTATTTTGTATTACCTATAGCATTGCTATTTGCTGTTTTTCCAGAACTGGTATTGCGCATTTATACGGATAACCAGGAGTTGGTAGCCGCCTCGGTTCCTTCTTTATGGGTAATGTTGTCATCTTATCTGCTGGCTGTTCCCGCATTTATTTTCTTTTTTAGTGTTTCGGGAACAGGGAATACACGTATTGCCTTGATTATAGATATAGTTAGTATTGCAGTGTATGTGCTTTATATATTCTATATTGTAATTAAGATGCAGCCTGAAATAGCTGTTTGTTGGACAACCGAATATGTATATAATATAATGATTCTTTCATCATTTTATTATATATGGAAAGGAAACTGGAGAAATAAGAAAATATAAAAATCATCCCGATCATTTTTTGGAAACATCGTTATGATTTGATAAAATGATCGGGGGCAATTATTCCAGTCCTTCTATTTCTTTTAACCATAACGTAGCCATTGCATCACTGGGCATACGCCAGTCTCCTCGGGGTGAGAGACTGATTGAGCCGACTTTTGGCCCGTCGGGCAGACAATTACGCTTAAATTGTTGCTGGAAGAAACGGCGGAAAAAGGTATGCAACCATCTTTTGATTGTTACATTATCATATTTGCCAGTAAAGGCTTTTTGAGCCAAATAATATATCTTGGACGGAGTAGAACCGAAACGTAAGAAATGATAAAGATAGAAATCATGTAGTTCGTAAGGACCTACTAAATCTTCTGTTTTTTGTTTGATGTTACCGTTTTCATCTGCCGGGATTAGTTCCGGACTGATTGGTGTGTCGATAATATCCAATAAAGTAAGACGTGACGTTTCATCGACTTTATGAAGAGCCACCCATTCAACCAGATATTTAACCAGTGTTTTTGGTATGCTTCCGTTTACACCGTACATAGACATATGATCTCCATTATATGTAGCCCAGCCGAGAGCCAATTCCGACAAATCACCGGTTCCGATTACTAAACCGTTTTCCTGATTGGCAACATCCATTAGTATTTGCGTGCGTTCACGGGCCTGGCTGTTCTCGTAAGTAACATTATGTACATTCATATCATGATGAATATCTTTGAAGTGCTGTATACAGGCATCTTTAATAGAAATTTCCCGGAGTGTCACCCCTAAAGAATGTATCAGATTTACGGCATTATTGTAAGTTCTTCCGGTGGTGCCAAATCCCGGCATTGTGATTCCGATTATGTGTTTGCGTGAAATATGCAGGGCATCGAATGTCATAACGGCAACGAGAAGCGCCAGCGTAGAATCCAAGCCGCCGGAGATACCTATTATTGCTGTTTGAGCATGGGTATGCAACAAACGTTTGACAAGACCTGCTACTTGAATGTGAAATATTTCATTGCACCGTTCATTCAGGGCATCACCGGACGGTATGAAAGGATGCGGATCTATAGGACGCGTAAGTTTACCGGAAAATTCAGGTAGTGTTACAGGAATGACCGTATAGTTTTTTTGAGAAAGTCCGACGTTTTCTTGTGAGAAACTGGTATTTGTCAATCTGTCGTTTTGCAGATTCTGAATATCAATTTCGCTTATGATAAGTTGTTCTTCCATACAGAAACGTTCGGATTCGTTTAATATCTTGCCGTTTTCTGCAATGATGCCGTTGCCGGCAAATACGAGGTCAGTGCTCGACTCTCCAAATCCCGCCGATGAATAAATATAACCTGCCAGACAACGCGCCGATTGCTGACTGATTAATGAACGTAGATAATGATGTTTGCCTATCAGCTCGTTGCTTGCCGAAATATTGAATAATAAGTTTGCTCCTTGTATTGCCAGCAAAGAACTGGGAGGAACAGGAACCCATAAATCTTCACATATTTCAATGCCGATCTTTATTTTATCTTGTGCAAAAATAAGATGGCGGCCAAGCGGATAGGATTGATTGCCTATTATAATAGTATCGCTGTTCAGATCGTCGGCTGAAGTAAACCAACGTTGTTCCTGAAATTCTTTATAATTGGGCAGGTATGTCTTCGGTACTACAGCTACTATTTTGCCGCATTGAAAGATAACGGCAGCATTTATCAATCTGTTTTCGGTTACCAGAGGACAACCTACAATGGAGAGTATTCCCGAATTGCCGGTTTCGTCAACTAGTTGTAGTAGAGCCTTTTCGGCATTACGAAGTAATGTTTGTTGAGTGAACAGATCAAAGCAGGTATAGGAGGTTACCGACAGTTCCGGAAAAGCTATGATCTGTACCCCCTTTTCTGAAGCCTTGTGTATTAACCCTTTTATTTGTTGGATATTATAGAAACAATCTGCAACCAATACATGTGGTATGGCCGCAGCTACTTTAACAAATCCGTAGTCCATAATTCTTATCTTTGTTTAGCGACGCTCAAAGATAAGGGTTTTTAATGAATTAGGGAGTAACCTGGATATTTTTACTTTGCAGAGTAAGTTTGTTGAATCTTCTCCACAATAAAATGCCTAACGTTGTAAGGCTGACCGGAAATCCGCACCATACACCAATGGCACCCCAGTCGAATATGAATCCGCACAGGTAACCAATTGGCAGGGCTAATCCGAAGTGGCAGACAAAAGCCATATAAGCCATATATTTTACGTCCGAGATTCCTCTTAACGCATTGGCAAATAATATTTGTAATCCGTCTCCGAATTGGTAAAGGATGACTGAGTAGGATAGAAGCGCCACCATTTCTACTACCTGTTTTTCCGGAGTAAACAAATATCCCATGCTGTTTTTGAAAATCAGAATAAGCGATACTACGACTATAGCAACAAACATAGTCAGATGTAATCCGGCGAAAGAAGCATAACGGATGCTGCTGTAATCGTTCCACTCTTTATAACTGCTTACACGTATGGTTACGGCTGCTGCAATGCCGTAGTAAACCATAAAACCCAAGGTGGTGATTACCCCGACAACCTGATGCGCTGCCAGTGCCGTACTTCCCAACCATCCCATCATAATAACACTCAGGCTGAATGAGCCGGTTTCTACGCCCATCTGTAATCCTACAGGAAATCCTAACCGAACCAAATTGTTCAGGTTGATACGGTTGATAATACCTTGTTTGAATCCGGTTAAAAACCGGCTGTATTTACTATGGTGGGTGAATATATATAAGAATGAGAAGAAGGTAATGATACGACTTGCCAGAGTAGATATACCGGCTCCGGTCAGCCCCATTTCCGGTACGCCACAACGACCGTATATCAGGAAATAATTGCCTATTATATTAAGTACGTTTGCGCTAAGCATAATCCACATGGGAGTTAACGTATCTGTTATTCCATCGCTGAATTGCTTGAAAGAGTTGAATAACATAGCAAAAATGACGGAAAATAATTGCAATATATAATATGGCCTGATGTAAGGCATCAGTTCGTTTGGCTGATTTAATACATCGATGTTGAGCAGTAACACCAGCATGCAAAGACTGATTAATATTCCAACAATGAAATTGATAAAAAGACTGTTCTTCAGTGTTTCGCCGGCTTTAGTGTAATCTTTTCCGGCAAATAACCCACCGATGATAGGCGTTAGTCCGTAAGAGAACCCCATTCCGAAGATGAAAGCCAGGTTAAAGAAATTATTTACAAATGAAGCGGCTGCCAACTCGTTTGTACTATGGTGGCCTACCATTATATTATCGGCAAATCCAACAATGATAATGCCCAGTTGTCCTAACATTATAGGCACACCCAGGCGAATAGTTTTTTTATAGTGTTCTATGTAATTGGAAAACATGTGGAGATATGAAGCGCATTTACATGATAATGGCATACAAACAATCCGGAATTATTTGTATGCCACTATATGTTATATTAAAGTATTTCTATGGATTCTATAACAATATTTTCGGTTGGACGGTCTTGTTTATTGGTCTTAACATTCTGTATATTGTTTACCACGTCTAGTCCTTCAACTACTTCTCCGTAAACCGTATATTGATTATCCAGAAAAGGAACGCCTCCGATTGTTTTATAAATCTCGCGTACTTCCGGATTTAATTTGGTTTCTTCTTTACGTTTCTCGGCTTCCAGTTCTGTTTTGCCTATTAATGTATCTTTAAGGATATTTAGTTCGTCTCTGTTGCCACTCCGGTAAAGCTCCATAATTTTGGATTTGTTTTCTGTTTGCAGGCGCGCAAAGATGGATTGTTTCAATTGGCTTTCCATCTGTTTTTCCATCTGGCTCAGTTCGCTGTCATTATATTTTTTGCCGGTTACAATATAGAATTGTGAAGCCGAAGACTCTTTGTTTGGGTTTACTTCATCTCCTGTACGTGCGGCACACAAGGCTCCTTGCTTATGGAAATATTTCGGATAGGCAAATTCAGCCGGCACGGTGTAACCCAAATCTCCTGCCCCTAATTGCTTGTTCATTGGTGCGTCTTTGGATGTAATGTCACCGCCCTGTATCATGAAATCTTTAATAACACGGTGAAAAAGGAGGCCGTTATATTGTCCGTCTTTTACCAGTTTAATAAAGTTGTCGCGATGTTTTGGCGTATCGTTATATAATTTCAGTTTGATGTCGCCTTTATTGGTGTGCATCATTACAAGTGTTTCTGTTACTTGATTCTCCATATTTCAATCTTTATTTATTAACAATAGTCATTGTTTTAATCTTGATGTTTTTTACCGGGCGGTCGTTCTCGTTGGTTTCCGTAAATTGTATTTTGTCTACTGCTTTCATGCCGCTAACTACCTCGCCGAAAATAGTATAGTTACCATCCAGATGGGGTGTTCCACCTTCCAGCATATAGGCTTGTTTTTGTTCGGGTGTAAAGGTTGTACCTTTTTCCTTGGTCATTTTATCCAGTTCCATTTCCGTGTAATATTTGCCGGTTACAATATAGAATTGAGAGGCCGAGGATGCCTTTTCCGGATTCTCTTCATCTCCCGTACGGGCAGCACATAGCATTCCCCGTTTATGGAAATATTTAGGGAAAACTATTTCTGCCGGGATAGTATAATCAGGATCTCCGTCTCCCAGATGTTTGTCCATAGGGGCATCTTTTGATGTAATATCTCCACCCTGAATCATAAATTGCTTTATGACACGATGGAATAACAATCCGTCGTATAGTTTTTCTTTTACGTTCTTGATAAAGTTGTCCCTATGTTGAGGTGTGTCATTAAACAGTTTCACCTTAATCTTACCCATATCCGTATCAATCAGCACCAACGTCTCGGTTTCTTGCGCATGTAACGGGCAATGCGAAAGAATAAATACCGAAACAAACAACAAAGTAAGGATTCGTTTCATATTTTATTTGCAATTAATTTGGAGGCAAAAATATGAATAAAATATGAATAATTGATCATCTGCGCTTTTCTACTCTTGCAATCGCATAGCCGATTTGTCTGTTATTTGATTTTTGAATCAGAATAGCTTTGAAGGATATTCTCCGGCATTCACTAATGCCTGTATCTTATCAACCACACCTTGACGGTCTGCAGCATAGGTAACGCCGAACCATTTAGATGTAGTATCTAAAACTTTCACACGGGCGGTGTTTTCTGTTATCAGTTTGTTTACCATTAAAGGAATGAAATATTCGCTTTTAAGATTACCCATATTTGCTTTCAGGAATTCTTTGAAAAATTCTTCTGAATATTCAAAATAATCAGGAGTAAACCCCCACATATTCATGGAAACAGGTGTATTTTCTTCTAATACGACTTTCTTTCCGTTTTCGTCTGTAAATTGGATATCTCCGTCAATACGTTCGATTGCAGTACGCTCAACAACGCCAGTCAGGAAGCCTGCCGTATTTGTCTCGCAAACGCCACGGGCAACGGAGCCGCTCTCACTCAATGTATTGCCAACACGGTAGCCAACCATGCAATAGTCGTTTTTCTTACCTGTCATTCCGGTTAGAGCTTTACCTAATACGGCAAAACTATCGCGTCCGTAAAAGTCGTCTGCATTGATTACGGCAAAAGGTTCGTTAATCACCTTTTTCCCCATAAGTACAGCGTGGTTTGTTCCCCACGGTTTTTCGCGTCCTTCAGGACAAGTAAACCCTTCCGGCAGGTCGTTTAAATCCTGAAATACTACTTCGACAGGAATATGGTTTTCATATTTGGAGATAATTTTTTCGCGGAAATCTTTTTCAAATGATTTGCGGATAACAAATACCAATTTTCCGAATCCGCCACGAATAGCATCGAAAATAGAATAGTCCATAATTGTCTCGCCGTTGGGGCCAAGGCCGTCTAATTGTTTTAATCCTCCGTAACGGCTACCCATGCCGGCTGCCAGAACAAATAATGTAGGTTTCATAATGTCTATATTTTTTAGTGTTTCTCTATTCTGCGGGCAAAGTTAGCAATTTCTGTTATTTGCCTTGCATACTTTATTATTTTGTTAAATTACTGGCGTTAAATAAAGGTTGTTGGTAGGCTATTTGTTTTTATTTATACTACCTTTGCACCATCTTTTAAGGCTTAAAGTTAGTAAAATGAAAAAAACGAAGATGTTACCGCTTATGGCAGCTTGTATGGTTGCTTTGGTGGGCTGCAATACTCCTGTGAAAGAGATTGCAAAAGTGAAAGCCATTGATCTGGCAAATATGGATACGACAGTGGCTTCGGGTACTGATTTTTACGAATATGCATGTGGCGGATGGATTAAAAATAATCCGTTGAAACCTGAATATTCAAGTTTTGGTACTTTTAATGTATTAATGGAAAATAATCAGGAGCAACTCCGTAATTTGATTGATGAATTGGGAACTACTCCCCAACAAGCCGGAACCGTAGCCCAGAAAATAGGTACTTTATATGCGATGGGGCTGGATAGCACAAAACTGAACGCCGATGGTGTAAATCCTGTTAAGGAAGAGCTGGCTGCTATCAATTCGTTGGTTACAAAATCCGATATTTCAAAAATGGTTGCCACCCTGCATAAAGGAGGTATGTCTCCGTTCTTTGTTTATTTTGTAGCTGCTGATGAAAAGAATAGTTCTATGAATATTATGGGGCTGTATCAGGCAGGAATAGGCATGGGCGATCGCGATTATTATTTACAAACAGACGAAGCAAGTGAAAAGATGCGTGATGCATACCAGGCTTATATTAATAAATTATTCACTTTGGCTGGATATACTCCCGAACAGGCTGATGCTGCTGTAAATGCTGTAATGAAAATCGAAAAGAATATTGCTCAGATATCTTCAAGTCGCGAAGAATTGCGCGATTCGCAAAAGAATTACAATAAACTTTCATTTGAAGACTTTAAAAAGCATAGCAGTGCTTTGGACTGGGATGTTTATTTCCAGTCTTTAGGCGTTCCGGATTTGAAGGAGTTGGATGCCAAACAGATTAATTTCTATAAAGGTTTGGAAGATTTGTTCAAAAATACATCGATTGATGAGCAGAAGGCTTATCTGGCATTTAACTTGCTGAACGCAGCAGCTCCTTACCTGAGTGACGATTTTGTAACTGCTTCTTTTGATTTCTACGGGAAGGTTATGTCGGGACAGCAGGAACAGAAACCACGTTGGAAACGTTCTCTTTCTACTGTGAATGGAGCTTTGGGCGAAGCTGTCGGCGAAATGTATGTAGCAAAGTATTTTCCGGCTTCTTCTAAAGAAAAAATGCTTCAGCTGGTTGGAAATTTGCAGAAAGCATTGGGCGAACGTATTGCTTCATTGGAATGGATGAGCAATGTAACCAAGGAAAAAGCTCAGGAAAAACTGGCTGCTTTTGGTGTAAAGATAGGTTATCCTGATAAATGGCGCGATTACAGCGGCCTGGAAATAAAGGACGATTCGTATTGGGCTAATGTGCGCCGTTCTAATATTTTTGATGCTGAATATTATCTGGCGGACTTGAATAAACCGGTGGATAAATCCCGTTGGCTCATAACACCTCAAACGGTTAATGCTTATTATAACCCGACAACGAATGAGATTTGTTTCCCTGCTGCAATTCTCCAGCCTCCGTTCTTTAATCCGGATGCCGATGATGCTGTAAATTATGGTGCTATTGGCGTGGTGATCGGACATGAGATGACTCATGGTTTTGACGATCAGGGACGTAATTATGATAAAGACGGTAATCTGACTGACTGGTGGACTGCCGATGATGCTAAGCGTTTTACAGAACGCGCCGACAAACTGGTTGAACAATATAATAATATTATTGTATTAGATACAGTACATGCTAATGGTCGTTTTACACTGGGTGAGAACATTGCCGACCATGGCGGATTGCTGGTAGCACATCAGGCTTATAAAAATTCATTGAAGGGTAAAGAGGCTCCGGCTCCGATTGATGGTTTTACTGATGATCAGCGCTTCTATTTAGGTTATGCAACTTTGTGGGGGCAGAATATCAGACCGGAAGAGATTCTTCGTCTTACAAAGATTGATCCTCATTCTTTGGGTAAATGGCGTGTGAATGCTGCTTTACGTAATATAGATGACTTCTATGCTGCTTTCGGAATAAAAGAGGGTGATCCGATGTATATGGCTCCTGCAGACCGTGTGGTTATATGGTAGTAATAATGATAAATAAAACAGCAAAGGCGTCTCTTCATTAGGGACGCCTTTTTTATTGTTGGATTACCGTGTGTTACCTGGTAGTTCGACCGTTATAGTTTCTCCTTCTTTAGTGTTTTTGTGTAATAAGGTTTTATTACCAATTTTGACTGATATATCTATCTTACTTTGGTTTCGGTTTACTTCGATATCAAAAGAGGTTCCGAATGCTTTAATGTTCCGTAAGCTCATTGTATTCCATTCTTTAGGCAGGCGAGGTGTGAAAACGAATGATTTTAAACCGGTAGGACGGATTCCGAATAAACCTTCTGTTATGATGCGGCAATATAACCCACTTTCGGCCGATAAATGGCGTTGACTTCCTTCCGGCCAGGCTTCGATAGCATAGGGGACATGTTCTCCCAGTAAACGCTGGTTGGAATAGAACTTGAGATATTCGGTTGCTTTCTCTGTTTCACCACACGCATAGACTCCACGTAATGCGTACAAAGTAGAACGATCCCAGAAAGTTTCGCTGCCGGCCTGTGTCAACAAACCGTTTTTTGTCCATAGACGCGGGGAGAAAAGGGCTTGGATAGTTCCTTCTTTACGATCGTAAATGCCAACGGTCAGCGGAATACAAATCCATGAGCGTAGTATATCATTACCTTTGTAATATCGATATGTATCGAAGCCTTCTACGTTGGCTTCGAAATAGCTTTCCATGTTTTTGCGGAGAGTCTTAGCCTGTTTATCATAAGATGCCAATTGGGCCGAAGGCTTATGCAAATCTTTTCCTAAATATACAGCAGATAATAGGGCATCATAATATAATGAGGATGTACACAGGTTGGCTTTGCCAGCCGGAAAACGGTTTTCCAATTCGTCTGCATCGGAAGCTACTACACCTTCGCTGTTCAACTGGCGATGGCAATATTCCAGGCACCATTCAATCAAAGGCCATAGTTCTTCAGCTTCTGCTTTATCTCCTTTGGCTAAAGCATAACGCGCTGCCCCGTATGCAACCATCGCTGCATCACCACGGTCGCCGGCTCCTCCCCATACATCGGTACCTTCTGCTATAATGGAACTTGGTATCTTACTATATTCCTGATTCATAAACCGTGCGAAGTGCTTAAAAGAGTTCAGGGCTGATGCATTTCCGGTTTCATATCCTAAATATGGAAAGAACGGATTGATATATTCGGCTTGGTCGTTAGCCCAGATTGCAGCATAGTAAGATTCGCCTCCCGGACCATGAAGCAATCCTCCTTTAGTGTCGTATATGCTTTCGGAGCCGCGTATCTTAGCAAAGGCAAACATAGTGTTGATTACAGTATCCGGGGTTTCAAGAATCAGATTATTCCATAACCCGGAAACAAGGCTTTTGCGGGCTTGTAATTCTTTTTCAATATCGGGCTTAAGTTCTGTTTCCCCGTTTTTATATCCGGCTATGGATGTATAAAATACAAATGTTTCTTTGGGCCGGAGTTGTTTGGTTGCCGAACCTGTTATTTCGGATATAAGTTTGTAGCTACCGTCTACACCTATTGAAGGATCTGTATTTGTTATGGTCCGTGAAACAGGGACTTCGACTGTAATATTGGTTTCACCCGTATTTTGCAAGATATATTTCTCGTATATGGCAGGATTGGATACAGAAGGGAAAATTGTGCGTGTTATGGATATGCTTGCATTACCGGGGAAGGAAAAGGTGCTTTCTACAATCATCGTTCCGTCTAATGTTATTGTATGGACTTCTTCGTTTAATAATGATAATCCGTTTACTGTAATCATTTCGGGAGCATTCCATGCAAATTTTCTTGTAAGGCTGGCGTGTGTATTGTTGGGAATTGTTCGCAACATAGGCCACACTAAGCTTTTATTCAGTCGAAAGGAGCCATCTTGATTCACCCCGTAACGTAATACGGTTGAAACTTTCAGACCACTCATTTCAATATGATCATAATGAGGTAGCTTATCTTTTACTTTCCATGAAATACTTCCGTTTGGATTAATTGTCCATCGGTTTTGCGCAACAAGTATCCCCGTACTTGTACAGAGACAAAAAAGCATGATAAGGAATTGTCTTTTCATAATAATATTGCTATTTAAAAGCACATGAATATATTACATATTGTTTTATTTATATGCAATATTCGTGAATTAATTAAAGATATGCAACGGATTGAATAAAATAAGATAAAAAAATGTCCGGTTTCCTATTGGCAGGTATTATAGATACCATACTCAAATAAACAGCAAGTTATTTTTTAATAGGCAGAAAAACGTATTTCAAGTAACCCCAAGTCACCTCGGAGTAACAATAGGAAGTTTTTCCGGACATTTGTTAGGTTTTTGTATTGGAATATTTGTCTTATAATGAATATTCTAAATCTTTATTCATAGTCATATTCCTCTGGCTTTTCATGAGCTGCTTGCTTTAATTGTATGCTACGCAATACAACCATCACTATGGTGATAAAGCCTAAGCATCCCATTATTACATCTTTAGTCATTATGTTAGAGAAGTCGGTAGTACCAACTAATACTAATGTGATAAATGATAGCATCATAACTGCATCTACCAAATCTTTATTTATTTTCATATCTTTCTGTTTTTTTAATTATGTACGTCACTTATTTGGATGTCTCTTCGTTAATCGCAGTCGCTTCTTCCGTGTTCCCGGAATTACTGAGACCTCTCATGATCCCATATAAACCGACACAAAGTGTGCCCATTACGATAACAAGTTTCAAATAGTCGTTTGTAATAATTGAACTACACGCAAGTACGCAACCTGCAATTGTGATAAGAACATAAAGATATATTCGGCCTTTGCCTGATTTATTTTTAGACATAATTGTATGATTTTAGAGTGAATAATAAATTGATTTGTGCTGAAAGAGCACAATAATTAAATGGTATAGAAGATATGGCTTCCATACGCAAAGATGCAATTATTCACAATAAATCAAATGATGAGTTTCCGGAGGACAAAGATGTGATGCCCCATCCGGCAGAGAAGAGTTGATAAGTTTATGGTATGACAATCTGAATTAGTTTCAGATACTTTATGGAGTACGTTTATTCCTTTCAAGCGGATGAACTGTAGCGTTTTTTCTGCCCCTTTTTGAATACGTAACTCAAAGTTGTAATTGGTTGTTTGAATATTCCGGCGGGGTGTAAGACCGTTACTGCCTTTTAATTCACTGCTTAGTATTTCCAGATGATGTTGTATATCGGCAGAAGTTTTTTCTTTCATAATAGTTTCCTGATTAGCAGCAATAGTATTGTTGTCCCTATTTACACCATCTTCAGGTGCAAGTAGAAACATACCAATCAGCAGACCTATTATAAATAGAATATTCTTCATGCTGCAAATATATATGAAATCTTAATAGAGTAACAACTATTTGGTTTTTTTGTTTTTACTTTTGCAGGTAAAATATGTAAAAGGTCGATATGAAAGAAGAAAAAACACTTTTAAGTGCATGGCTGGAAGCTGCCAGGCCAAAAACATTGCCTGCTTCGTTTAGTCCGGTGTTAGTAGGATGTGCTTTGGCATATCGTGATGGTATGTTTCGCCTGGTGCCTGCTATACTTTGTTTATTAGTAGCTTTATTGGCACAAATTGCCAGTAATTTTGCGAATGATTATTTTGATTTTAAGAAAGGAGCGGATAAAGAAGACCGTTTAGGACCGGATCGTGCGGTGGCTTCGGGTTGGATTACTCCAAAAGCTATGTTGAAAGGAACTTTTGTCACTTTGGCATTGGCATGTCTTTGCGGATGTATGCTTTTGTTTTATGCCGGTTGGGAACTTATTCCGGTAGGTTTAGCCATTGCGATATGTGTGTTAGCTTATTCTGCAGGACCTTTTCCGTTGGCATATAATGGTTTGGGTGATGTTTGCGTGTTACTGTTTTATGGAATGATTCCGGTTTGTTTTACTTATTATGTGCAAGCACTTTCTTTTTCTCTATTGTCTTTTTTATTATCATTGGCATTGGGTTTGTTGTCTGTCAATATTCTGATTGTAAATAATTACCGGGATTACGAACAAGATAAAGCAGCCAATAAGCGGACTACAATTGTTTTATTTGGCCGTAATTTTGGTCGCGTTGCTTATTTTATAAATGGGGTAGCCGCATTACTTATTGTGATGCCTTTATTATTAAGTAGTGCTTGGTGGATACATTTTGTATTTGGTGCTTTTGCAGTCCTTTTTATATCTACCTGGATGGAGTTGAAGCTTTACCGGGGACGTGAACTTAATAAAACGTTAGCTCATACGGCGCGCAATGTTTTTTTGTTTTCCTTGTTATTGATGGTAGTTTTGCTTTATTGAATAAGTAATATCGTTTTATTCATTTATATTGGGTATTGGATTATGTATGCGGAACAGTATAAAACAAAAAAGGCTATCCATCACGGACAGCCAATCTTCATTGTTAACCTTAAATCTAATACCATGAAAAACACAGTGCAAATATATGGTATTTATGTTTTATAGCATAACTTTTCGGTGTAAATCTTTTGATATTTAACATTATTTCATTCTTGCGTCTGCTCCCCACATTAATTTTTCCCGCAAAGTTTGGTAAAAAGTATGGTTGTAACGCTTGATGACCTTTGTTGTATAATTAGCTTTACTTATTTCCAATTTTATACCGGTAGGGAATACTTCCGAACGGCCGTCCAGCGCAATAAGAAAATTGCTGCTCCTGCTCTCTACTCCTAATGTAATTGTATATGAATCAGGTATGACTAATGGACGGACATTTAATGAATGGGGAGCTACGGGACTTAATACAATATTGTTACTTTGCGGCAGTATGATAGGACCGTTTACACTCATAGAGTAAGCTGTAGACCCTGTAGGTGTGGCAACGACAAGGCCATCTGCCTGATAGGATGTTAAATAATCTTCATTTAACGAGGTGTGAATGGTTATCATGGATGATGTGTCACGTTTTAGAATTGCGATCTCGTTCAATGCGTAATTATAGCCATGATAGATGTGATCTTCCGTATGAAGACGTAGTAAAGTGCGTTCTTCTATGCGGTAGTAGTTTTTGAAAAGTTCTTCGAGAGTATCTTCTACTTCGTTACTGCTTACATCTGCTAAGAATCCTAAACGTCCTGTGTTGATGCCGAGTATCGGGATATTTTGTTTGTTTACCCGTGCTGCTGTTCGTAAGAATGTCCCGTCGCCGCCAATACTTAAAGCAGCATCCAGGTTAAATTCGTCTCCACTTATAAGTCCCGACATGGGTGGCTCGTATCCTAAAGCGTCGGTAAGGAATGTGTAAAATAGACTGTCTACATATACTTCGGCTTCCAGGGTATGTAGTTTTTCAAATAGACGTTTGATTAGGTTTTGTTTTTCAACCTGATGTTTACTGCCAAAAACTCCTACTTTCATAATTTTAGTCCTTTCTTTTACATATTCATATAATGTAGCAATTCGTCCATCCGCTGCTGTAAAACATCGTCTACCATTCCTTTTTCCATGAAATGGTAGAGAACGGTATAATTAAACCGTTCAAAGCTGCGTATAACGGGCGATGCATCCTCCAGATCGATCTTAATGGAGATTAGCAACTTTCCTGTATCTTTATCCGTATGTGATAATAGATTTATAACATGGGCATTGTTGGATTCAACCAGCCGGGCAATATCTGAAAGAACATAATCCTGAGGCATCATTTCGAGGACAATTATGCTTCCTTCTGCTTCTGCATTACATAATTCGGATAAAGCCTCGATTAATTTATCCCGGGTGATGGCTCCTGAGTAAATGCCTTCGGTGGAAACGACTGGTAGTAGGCTTAAGCCATAGCGTGTTATGATTGCAAGCGCTTCGTGCAAATGACTGTCCTCACGTACACTGGGTGCAAACATTACCGGTTCGCCAATAGTAATTGATGAGCTAGGTATGGCTAACAAATCTTTTTCCGAAAGTAAACACTGATATGTGTTTTCATTTAGTAATGGAAGATGTTTAAGTTTAAAATCATCCATTAGCCCTAAAGCGTATTCTACTGTGTCAAAACTTTTTAACACCGGAATATCTTTCATTATGAAATCTTTTACTAACATTTTTCTGTAAATTCCCCAAATCCTACTAAATTTGTCGATACTTTTGTGCAAATGTAATCAAGAAAAAAAGATATAACGATATTCGATGACAAATTTAAGTGTAAACATTAACAAGGTTGCAACTATTCGTAATGCGCGTGGCGGTAATATGCCGGACGTGCTGGAAGTCGCTCAGAATTGTGAATCTTTCGGTGCTCAGGGGATTACAGTTCATCCTCGTCCTGATGAAAGACATATCCGTTACAGTGATGTGTTTGCTTTGAAACCGTTGATTAAAACAGAGTTTAACATAGAAGGTTATCCCTGTGATGCATTTGTGGATTTGGTTTTGAAGGTGAAACCTACACAAGTTACGCTTGTTCCGGATGCTCCGGATGCAATAACGTCTAATGCAGGATGGGATGTGAAAATTCATTTTGACCGTTTGAGTGAGTTAGTTGATATTTTTACTACGCATGGTATTCGTACATCTATTTTTGTAGGTACAGATCTGGATAATATTGTACTGGCTGCAAAAACCGGCACCGACCGTATTGAACTTTATACGGAGCCGTATGCAACTAAATATCCGGAGAATCGTGAAGAAGCTATCGCGCCCTTTATAGCTGCAGCACAACAAGCTAAAAGTTTGGGATTAGGAGTAAATGCCGGTCATGACTTGAATTTGGATAATCTGGCGTATTTTAATCAGAACATTCCTTGGTTGGATGAGGTTTCTATAGGACATGCTTTAATCTGTGATGCTTTATATTATGGATTGAAAGAGACTATTAAACTATATAAGGATTGCCTTTCGTAAATTAAAAATTGAAAATTCATAATTAAATTAAGTATGAGTATTTTACTTTCACTCCAGGCCACAGGAGCACAGGCAGCAGATCAGATGCCTGATCTGACATCAGTGGCACCACTTCCTACAGAGGCTGAGATTAATGTTATAGACCTTGCATTTAAAGGCGGGTGGATTATGATTGTATTGTTGTTATTGTCTCTGATGGCAATATACATCTTTGTGCAGCGGTTAATGGTTATCCGCCGTGCCGGTAAAGAGGACGAGTCTTTTATGAACCGTATTAAAGATTATATTCATGAAGGTAAGTTGGATTCGGCGTTGAATCTTTGTCGTAGTACAAATACGCCTTCTGCACGTATGATAGAAAAAGGAATCACCCGTTTGGGACGTCCTATGAATGATGTCCTTGTGGCAATAGAGAATGTAGGCAACCTGGAAATTGCAAAGTTGGAAAAAGGTTTTCCTTTGATTGCTACGACAGCGGCAGGTGCCCCTATGTTAGGGTTCTTAGGTACTGTGACTGGTATGGTACGTGCGTTTTTTGATATGGCTAATGCCGGAACGAATGTAGACGTTTCGTTACTGTCTAATGGTATTTATGAAGCTTTGGTCACAACAGTTGGAGGTCTTGTGGTAGGTATTATCGCTTTGTTTGCATATAACTATCTGGTTTCCCAGGTAGATAATGTTGTGAATAAGATGGAAGCCCGTACAATGGAATTTATGGATTTATTGAACGAACCAGCAAATTAATTGAGATGGCTTTAAAAAGAAGAACAAAAGTAAATGAATCTTTCAGCATGGCATCTATGACGGACGTCATATTTCTATTGTTGATTTTCTTTATGGTTACTTCTACTGTTGTAATTCCGAATGCTATCAAAGTCACCTTGCCGCAAGCTCAGAAGCAAACTGCAGCTAAACCGCTTACCCGTGTGACGATAGATGCCAATTTGAATTATTATGTAGCTTTTGGCAACCAACGGGAAAAACAGGTTTCATTTGAAGAGATTACTCCGTTTCTGCAAGATAGCTATGCCAAAGAACCGGAAATGTTTGTAGCTCTTTATGCGGATGAAACCGTACCTTATAAAGAAATTGTAAAGATTTTGAATATAGCGAACGAAAATAAGTTTAAGATGGTGCTTGCCACACGTCCGCAGAAATAACGTCTATGAAGTTTAATAAAGATGACATATATGGTATAGTTGGTACGGCTGCTTTCCATGCAGTACTTTTTCTTATCCTGTGGTTTTCGGTTTTGAAAACGATTATACCCGATGAAGATGGAGGCGTATTGGTCAATTTCGGAAACGTAGATGCTGCTGCAGGAATGTTTGAACCTAAGTATACCGGACAGGAACTACCTCAGGAGACGACAACGCCTCCTCCTCCGGAACCTGCACCTAAGGTTGAAGCTTCGAAAGAAGAATTGATAACTCAGGATATCGAAGAGAGTGTCGCTATTAATGAGGCTAAAAAGAAAGAAGAGAAACGGAAAAAAGAGGAAGCGGAGAAGAGACGCAAGGAAGAGATAGAAAAGGAGCGTATTCGTAAAGAAGAAGCTGAAAAGAAGCGTATAGCAGACGAACGACGTAAAAAAGAACAGGCTATTAGTAATAAAGTAGCCGGTGCTTTCGGTATGGGTAGTACCGATGGTAATAGTCAGGGCGATGCCGCTTCTGGAACAGGCAACCAGGGAAGTCCGTTTGGAAATTCCGATCATGGAGCAAATGAAGGAGTGGGAGGTTACGGCTCATTTAATCTGAATGGTCGTTCTATCGGAGCCGGAGGACTACCGCGTCCTGCTTATACCATACAAGAGGAAGGGCGTATAGTGATTAATATTACAGTAGATCCGAAAGGGAATGTGATATTTACGGAGATAGGCCGGGGAACTAATATTGATAATGCATCTATGCGTAAAAGTGCTTTGGACGCTGCCCGTCGTGCTAAGTTTAATAGCATTAACGGAACAAATAACCAAAGCGGAACAATTACGTATGTTTATAAGTTTAAATAATATAATCGGATAAAGTCATGAAGAAAGCGTATGTATTCTTTGCTACCGGCTTCGAAGAACTGGAAGCTGTTGGAACCGTAGATATTTTACGTCGCGGAGGTATTGATGCGAAAACCGTTTCTATTACGGGCGAACGCAAAGTAACGGGTGCTCATGGTATGGAATTTGTGACAGATAGTTTGTTTGCAGAAACAGATCTAACGGATGCAGATGCTTTGGTTTTACCCGGAGGCATGCCTGGGGCAATTAATTTAAACAATTATGAGCCATTAAAAGAAAGGCTTTTAGAGCAATATCGTAATCAAAAGGTAGTTGCTGCTATTTGTGCCGCTCCGCTTGTGTTAGGAGGATTAGGTTTGTTGAAAGGCCGTAATGCTACTTGTTATCCGGGTTTCGAACCAAAGTTGGTTGGTGCAAATGTCACGGGTGAGGCGGTAGAAGTGGATGGCAATGTCATTACGGGTAAAGGTCCCGGATTAGTATTTAATTTTGGATTGGCATTGGTTGCTGCATTAAAAGGCGAAGCAGTTGCCGAAGAAGTAGCGGCGGGATTACTTTTGTAATTTAATCATTCTAAAATAAGAAGGGATAAAAGATAACCTTTATACAGTCTGTTAAAAGGTGGTAAAAGTCAGGTCTGACAGTTGTCGGGTCTGACTTTTCTTTATATTTGTATGTACGATTATTTCGGAATATGCTTTGATGTAGTTTTTTTACGAAATTATAATAGATTGAACTAATAAAGATATTGCTATGAAAACACGACTGTTGATTATTTCTGCATTCTTATTGTCTGCTATGACAAATGCTGCTCAGGATATGAAGAAGGATTATCTGGGAAAAGTGTTAGATAATTTGGAGAAGATTGAGTCTGCTACCTATACGGAGATTATGGAAGCCTGGGAACCGGGAGATACTATTGCCTCCTATCGGACTCCATTCATAGTGAATGAATATAACAATCCTATTGACACTATTATTGGTGCTTCTTATGTATGCTTTACGCCAAGTATTGAATTTTATGGCGGATATGATGGTAAAAAGAGAGCTATAGTATATGATGAAGATAAGAATATCGTTCTGGATGATTTTACAGTAAGGAAATTGCCGTTCAGGCTTGTTACTCCACCTTTTTTTAGCTTCACTAAGAATGTTATTAAATATGCACTTGAAACGAATGACAAAATTACGATGGAGCTTGATGATATGGCGGAATGTTATCACTTTAAATTAACCATAAAAGAAGATAAACAGGTCGAATTCTTTGGAAAAGCTTATTATATGGATAATCCGTATGCTTTTGATCCCACATCTGTTTATGAGCTTTGGATTCGAAAATCGGATGACCTGCCTTATAAATACAGGAGGGAGCAATGCCATAGTATTTCCGCTGTTACATGCGTGGATGTTGAATATAATAGGTTGTCTATTGAAGATTTTAATTTATCTGATTATTTTCCGAAGGACTTTGAAGTTCGTATGTATGGTCAAAAACGTAATGTACCGGTTCTGCCGGAACTTACTGGAATAAAGGCTCCGGATTGGACGTTGAACGATATAAAAGAAAAAACTGTATCTTTGTCGGACATTAAAAGCAAAGTGGTATTATTAGAATTTACGGGTATTGGCTGTGGGCCTTGTATGGTATCCATTCCTTTCCTGAATAAATTAAAAGATGACTTTGGCGAGGATAAACTTGAAGTTGTGGCAATTGAAACATGGAAACGGAATGCACATTCCAGACAAAATTATGTGGATAAACACAATATAACTTATATGTTCCTGAGTGCTACGGATGCTGTAATTAAAGACTATCGGACTGGAGGAGCGGCTCCTGTCTTTTTTATACTGGATGAGCATCGAACGATAAGGAAAGTAATAAATGGCTATAATAAAGAGGTTACAGATAAAGAGATACTTGATGCCATAACCGGATTATTAGAGTAAAAGTTAGTATACAAGTATATCATCGCAACTGCAGGTATATGTTGATTGTTTTAAAAAAAAGAAATTACGATGAGTAACCTCAAAGGTTTTGCGTTTGGTATTGCAACTTCTGTAACGTTTGGTTTAATACCGTTATTTACATTACCTCTCATGGCTAGTGGAATGCTGTTTGATTCCATTCTTTTTTATCGTTTCTTTTTTGCTGCGATTTCTCTGGCGGGAGTTATGAAAGTGGAAAAGCAATCTTTTCAGATAGACAAAAGGGATATTCCGGTGCTGATATTGTTGGGTGGATTTTATACAATATCCTCATTGTTCCTATTTTGGGGATATAACTTTATGGCAGCAGGAATTGCTACGACGCTCCATTTCACTTATCCTATATTTGTCGCTCTTATTATGATGACGGTATTTAAAGAAAAGACTTCATGGGTAACTGTGTTTGCTATTCTTTTAGCCGTATCCGGTGTTGCACGTCTTTCTATAGGAGATGGAGAATTGGCTTTAAATCCTGTTGGTGTAGTTATTGTTCTTTTTTCGGCTGTAGGGTATGCTTTATATATAGTTACGGTAAATAAGTCGAGGGTACATGTTATGAATGGACGGAAACTTACCTTTTATGTATTTATAGTCAGTACATTCATGTTTCTTGTTAAGGCATTGATGAATGGCGGGCTGCAACCGATACCGGATGGACAGTCATGGATGAATCTTATTTTATTAGCTATTGTTCCGACTGTGATTTCTAATGTCACTTTAGTACAGGCAGTGCATAATATAGGATCAACATTGACTGCTGTTTTGGGGGCAATGGAACCGGTGACAGCCGTATGTGTCGGTGTTTTACTATTTAGTGAACCTTTTACTTCTCATGTTGCTTTAGGTATCCTTCTGATAATAGTAGCCGTGACTCTTATCATACTTAACAAGTATATACAAAAAAGTTTACGGGGATTAAGGCATAAATGGATGGTGAATCATTAACTTTTAAACGTTTTTCTGTTTAAAAGTTTGTTTTAAAGACGAAAAAACTTATCTTTGCACCCGCTAATACAAACAGCTTAAATTAATTATTCAAACATGGCAACAAAAATTAGATTGCAAAGACACGGTCGTAAAAGCTACGCTTTTTATCAGATTGTAGTCGCAGACAGCAGGGCTCCACGTGATGGAAGATTTATTGAAAGGATAGGTTCTTATAATCCGAACACTAATCCTGCTACAGTAGATTTGAACTTCGAAAGAGCTTTGTATTGGTTACAGGTAGGTGCACAACCTACAGATACAACTCGCAATATTCTTTCTCGTGAAGGAGTTTGCATGAAAAAGCATTTGCTGGAAGGTGTAAAGAAGGGTGCTTTCGACGAAGCAGCAGCTGAAGAGAAATTTCAGGCTTGGTTGAAAAACAAACAGTCTTCTATTCAGGCTGTAAAAGACAAAGATAGCGAAGCTGCAAGAGCTGAAGCTAAGGCTCGTCTGGAAGCAGAGAAAGAAGCAAATAAGGCAAAAGCAGAAGTTGTAGCTAAGAAGAAAGCAGAATTGGCAGCTGCAGCCGCTGCTGCTCAAGCTGAAGAAGCTGCTCCTGCAGAGGAAGCTCCTGCAGCTGAAAGTGCTGAATAATTCGTGCTGGTGCTAAAATAAAAAAGAGGATATCCTTTTAGGATATCCTCTTTTTTGTATTGGTAATTATCTGATGAAATTTAGATAAACAACTGAATTGATTTGAATAGAAGGCTAAAAGAAATAGGGTGGGCAATTAAATAAGAAAAGGTTTGTATCTTAGTTTTATTAAAAACAGATACAAACCTTTTCTTTTGCTTTTATATAGACTGTTGCGTCGTTTTTATTTCTTTTTACCGAGCAAGAAGCTATTAATTTGTTCAACAAAAGCTTCCTTAGGTAGGGCACCTTGTGCAACTTGAGGTTGCCCGTTCATCGGAATAAATAAAAATGTTGGTATACTTTGTATCCCGAATGCAGAGGCTAGCTCTTTTTCTTTGTCAACATTTACTTTATAAATCACAATGTCGTTTTTGTAAGTTTCAGCAAGCTCATTTAAAATAGGAGCTACTTTCTTACACGGACCACACCAGTCAGCATAAAAATCAATTATGCAAGGTTTGTCTCCTTCGTAAACCCATTTATTCGGACTTTTCTCGAAATCGAATACTTTAGAAAGAAACTCTGTTTTATTTAGATGCACAACTTCCGCGGTTGTTGCTTTCTCTGCTTGCTTTTCTCCTGTTTTTGCAGACATTGTACAACTAACCAAAAGAAGTACGACTGAGATTGCTAATAAACCTTTTAAATTTCTCATAAAAAACTGTTTACTGTATTAATACTGTCTACAAAAATAACAATAAATTATCTTTAAACGTTCATACGGATAGCTAAAAGAAAAATAATAAACGAAAAAGAAAAATATAATACCAAACGCTAGGAAGTAAAAAAAAACTTATTACCTTTGCACCGCAATCGAGAGAAAAACGGTTGCACGACTGGAGAGATGGCAGAGTGGTCGATTGCGGCGGTCTTGAAAACCGTTGAACTGAGAGGTTCCTGGGGTTCGAATCCCTCCAGCTCCACAATCAACTCTGATTATCAGAGAATTACATCAACAACACCCAATTTTACACCCAAGAATGTAAGGTTGGGTGTTTCTTTTTTAGTGTAAAAATGGGTGCTACATACGCTATGCAAACGGCATGACTAAAGGGAAAAGAAAAGTAAGGGAAAGAATATTTTTATTTTCCCTTTTGTTTTTCCCTTTCATTCCGGCCTTGATATTGCCGGATATGGTCGGTTTAGTTTAATGCCGTATATATGGGGTACGGTAGTAAAGCAAAGCGGTCACTTGTCGAAGATTTCTTTGATGGCTGCGGCAAATTCGGCGTTGGCTTCGCTTGGCATATCGCTGACGGGTTGCCGATATTTTGAGCGGTAGAACTGTGATTTTATGTCAAGCCGGGAGAGGATGGCGTTAGTCCATTCCTCCTTTGACGGAGTTCCAAGTGTTGTTCCAAGTCTACTGATCAGATAGCACACCCTCACCTTTTCTCCCGGATTGATTTGAAGTAAGTGTGAATCGGGATGGAGGTTTATGGCATGAAAGAAGTCCACCTCGTCCATTTCTTTGAATTGAGATCCGTTGCATAACTCGTATATTTTCGATACAAGGTGCATGGGGAAATATGTCAGAACTGAGACCATTTCCACATTCTCGTTATCATGGTCATCTGACACAGTGGTATCAAAATATCTCCGGACGGATGATAACAATGCTGAACACTGACTATATATATCACCAAACAGATCATTACCGATGTGGGATAATTGTTCGGATAACTTACGTTTTTGAGAGTATAATCCGTCAAGGATATGCCTCTCTTTGTCATAATCGGCCTTATATCTTTCAAGTTTCCGCTCAAGCAATGCCACATATTCCGGTGATGCACCGTTGAACGGAGTCATTTCATATGAGTTGGATGCTTCGCGCAATTCATCGTTTATATCTCTCAGTTTGCATTGTTGCTGCTCAATCTGCTTCTCTACTATGGCAATATCCGTATTCCAAAGTGAAGATAGGGTAGAGCCACAAAGTGCAATCGAGGAATGTTCATATACATTCACAACCGTTTGCAGTGCTTTGCTAAGGCTCTCCATTATCATATCCGATTTCTCTTTTGGTTCATTGAAGATAAGGTGCAGCAGCCCATTCTCAATATCGGCAAGATCAGGAAAGTCATCACGGAGTGTAACTAAAGCCATGACATTCTCTTTTGTCACTCCTAATCCCGCTGCTTTACCTGTATAGATATGGCTTGCAGCCCCAAGTCGCGGCAACAAAAAAGTCAGTGCCTCTATATTAGAAGCCTTGTGTTTATTTTCGGTATCCATATTATGAATAACACTTGAATCAAAATAATGGCTTCGTGATAGAATTTATATTCAGAGTTTAACTGTTCTCTATCATCAAAATGAGTAAGCCATATACGGATAGGCCTAAAAGGAGGAAAGAAAAGATATGAAAAAAACGGCTATCCAATTCAGATAACCGTTTAACGTATCTTGTTTGTATCTAGATTGCCATAAGATGTTGCGCATCAGACCACAAACACCAAAAGCAAGATTCCTATAAATATCCTATTGCTCTTGCTTCGTTTCAATAACATTGAAAACATTGATGAGCTTGTAGGGTTCAATAGTTACGTTCTCCCATGTACCGTAATAGGTTGATTCTATATATACTTGTAATTTTTCATCTGACAATGAACCCGGCGTGTTTGGTATGGTAATCTTTAGGGTAGCCTTATCGCCGGAAGAATGTCCTATTGCAGAATTTGTTATCTTGCAGTCGAAAGTTGTATTAGGACTCCATGCTGTCGCACCGCAACCTAAAGATACTTCAAGGGTTGAGGCTGTGCCGGATGTCGGAGTCCAATAAAGTTTTTCTTGGGGAACTGCAATTGTGAAATGATCTGACGAACGAACCTCAAAAGACTGATTGTATTCTTCCCCCGTAGTCGATTTACTTTTTACAGACACATAAATCCAGCCTTCACATTCAAATTTTGGAGCCTCCGAGAACACTATCTTTTGAATATTGTCTGCGATGATGATTTGTGCATCCCGACTGTTTTTCTGAATCAGATTGCCCAGAAGTGTGAAATTGAGACGCCCTGTCTTGTTTGAAAGAGGCACCTTAAATTCAAGTGGGTCACCGGAATAAGGCTTGTCATCCAAAGTATATCTGACATTTCCATTACTTGCTATGAGGGAGATGCTTCTTAAAACTACACCTTTCGGTGCAGACATCTCAATGTCCGAAATGCTGATTGTCATTTCTTCTGAAACGTCCATCCACTTGTCATCCGGACGTTCATCTACTTTTGCGCTTATCTTTACTTTGGTGGTGTCGATTGGTGCAAGTTCGGGGTCATCATGATCGGCACAAGACACGATTAACAGACTAACGAAAGATGCGATGAGAAAGTTGAGTTTGTTCATGTTTTCACGTTTTAGAAGTTGTAACCTACACTGAATGTCACACGGTTTTCATGGAATTTAACATCCGAATCGCTGAGCATATTCAACATGCCAATACCACCGTTAACACCGAAATAGAAATGTTGATATGAAATCCCGGCGCCAATTCCCCAGAGAAGGTTGACACGGTTAAGACCACCATCATCACCATACAGACTTTCAGAGACATCAATATAATCTTGTTTTAAATGGCCTTTTGCCGTAAAGCCTATTTCAAGTTCCGGACCTGTAAAAACAGATACTTTGACATCGTCTGTGAAATCAAAATGGTAACCGGCCATAATTGGAACACGCATACCGAATTTCTTGATTTTGAAACTCATGTCTTTGAACAGTATATCGTCTTCGGAAAAGTCGATAAACTCATCTTTCATGGAATAAGTGTTGTAATAGAGCTTCAAGCCCGGTTCAATGTAGAAGTTGGCTACAACGGGTATATTGTAGATACCACCGAATTCCACACCTCCTCCGTTGTTGAATACGCTGATGCCAACGTTATCAGCAGTGATCTTTCCGGGACATGTGATTTCACCACCAAGGCGAATACCGAAGTATGCCTTATTGTTGGGATTGTTGACAAGGGTGCTCTGCGCCATGATTGACATAGCCGACAATACCATAATTGTCAATGCAATAAATAGTTTTCTCATAATGATAACATTTCCCATGACCCTAAGGATTTAAGTTTATAAAAAGAAACGTGAGCCAACTATGCCACGTCTTGATTTGTAGGTCGTAGGAAACCATTAGAGCAGATGTAACAATAGTGACCCACGCTATATGCGTGAGAACCACTATGCTATCCCTTGCTCTATTTGTTGAATTTCCTACGTTCACAAATCACAAGATAAGCATAACGCTTCTTATTTACCAAAATGTCATGGTTAGACTTCCGCCTAACCAATAGCAAAGTTAGCAATAATAATCGAGATATGACTATTCGGCACGGTGGAAAATGAGAGTAAATGAAAAATTGGTATGAATTTTAACATTTACCGTCTCATTCCCCGGTGTTGGGGCTGTTCAAGTTCCTCTATGACGGAAGGGAAGGAAGAAGTGAGAGCGTCCATCTCGCGGTATCCTTTCTTGAATTGAGCATCATCGAGAAACGGCCGGGAGAACAGCTTGACGAAGTCGGCTTGCTTCTTCGGGTCGTTGCCTGTGATGAGCCACGGCACGATCGCCTCCTTGTGAGTGCGTGTGAAAGTTGAGCATATTGACCTTGCAAACTGAATTAGGGCGCGTATCGCCTTTTCAAGATTGCCGCCGAGCATACTGAGCATCGCTTCCATCCGTGCCAGCATGGTCTCCTTCTCACGCTTGAGGTTGTCAATCACCATGCGGTTGCCGCTTTCCATTTCTCGGTATCGCCGCGAGAGGTCGCTAAACTTCGATTGCAGGGCTTGTTGCTCCCGACTGTGGGTGGCGTTCAACGTGCGGATTTCTTCGGCATGGGCTTCGTTATTGTCTGCAATAGTCCGGCGTACCTGCCTCTCCACCAGCATGGGGATTTTCGCGACCTGCGCCTCCATCCTTGCCACATCGGTCTTCATCCGGCTGTTCTCATCTGTCAGCCGCTCGTTCTCGCGCTCTATCTCCGCAAACCGTCCTTTGCCGAACAGGTTTGCCACGCCGCTCATGAGCGCGCTACCGTTTTCCTCGTCGAGAGCCTTCTTCTTCTCCTTGCGCCGCTGTTCAAGGTCTTCGATTGACTTCTCCGCCTCCAACACCTGCAGCCCAAGCTGCTCGTTGTGGCTTTCAAGACGGTCATTCTCGGCTGTGAGGCGACGGTTGTTCTCACGAGCCATCTTCTCCTTGTACTCGATTGCGTTCAATCCCTCTATGCCGGAATCTTCTTTGGGGGTTCCGCGCTCCATGCCGAGGCTTTCGGCAAGCACGGTCTGCATCTCCTTGCAGTCGTTGGCGTTGAGCTTGATGCTCTTCCCGGTCGCATGATCCATCCAGTCGACGATGATGTGGGCGTGATGGTTCGGCAGGAAATCGTCGGTCAGAGGGTCGGCATGTCCCTCGTCATGATGGAGGTCGATGCTGATGACGGTGATGCCCTTGTCGGCGAGCCATTTCACGAAACGGTCGAAATCCTTTATCTTCGTGTCCGACTTGATGGGAGGACAGCCCTCGCGGATGGCTGAGCTGCCCGACCGCTTCCGCTTCTTTCCGGTCTTGCGGTCGGTGTACTCCACATCCTTGCACTGCATGGCACGTCCGGTCTTCTGCTTGACAAGCACCTTGAGGTCTTCAAGCACATCCGGCAGCGGCTTCGGATAGGTGGGACTGCGCCACGACACGTTGAGGTGCCGGTACGCTTCCCAAAAATATGTCTGCCCGAACTTGCGGGCTACAGCCTCACAGTAGGCACGGATACGGCGGTTGTGCGCCTCGGCGGTGCCTACGTTGCATGGCTTGAACTTGATGCCTGTCTTCATGTTCCGTTAGGGTTTTTGATATTCGTTACAGCGGGTTCTCAGACGAAGGGTCTGAGCGAGAGGTGTCGGAGAGGGGTCATCTCTGACGATGGGTTCTTAGGGGTGAACGCCCTAAGCGGAGGGTGCAGGGAGAGGGTCACTCCTTGCTTTGGGTTCGCAGGGGCAACGCGCCCTGTGCGGGTCAAGGGCAGAGCCATTGCGGGTTCTTAGGGCAGCGCCTTAAGTCCCTCGGAAGAGCCCACAACTACGGGAGCGAAGCGGAGTAGTTATAGTGGGCTATAACAAGGGCAAGCCCTGTCTGTCGCCACTCCCGGTTTCTCTCTTTTACGCTGTCATGCCTATTCGCTTTACACTGTTCCATAATATAGACCCCGAAAAGCAGAGTAAAGCGGTTGGTCAATATTTAAAGTCGCTGTTGTATGTGTATTTCTTTGAGCCGTCCTGTATAATCATACGCTTGCATTTGAGCATGGAAATAAGGGAGACAATCTTGTTGTTGCTCAGTTTGACGCTGACAAGGGAATAGGCTTTGAGTAATGCCTCAGTCAGTTCCTTGTAGCCGTATTCCGATTGTAATGAGAATGCGGATTCAAGGGCAATCCTATGGTGCTGTTCGGAAATGTCGGAGTATGGGTCGAATCTGGAGCGGCGTTGCCTGCCGCCATCTTTGGTCGCCGCAACATATCCGTCCATCAGCTCCGGCAAAGCGTCACTGTTGATACGAAATGCAAACGGTTCAAAATCCATTGCTCGGATATGTACACTCCTTACGCAACTCGTGTCTGAATCCTGCGGATCCTTTTCTACAAGAAGTACGGTTTCAGCCTTGTTGTTGAGTTCAGTCCCGATATGCCCTCTTGCGTTTTCATCGCTCTTGTTCTGATGAAGGATTGCATGGATATGGATTTGACGCTCGTCAGTCCATTTCATAAGCATGGTTATTATCCTTGTCGATTCTCCGGGGCTATTTATATCGTTTACAAAATCACGGATTCCGTCAATTATCACCAAGCCGATGTCGGAAAGATTGTATATCGCCTGTTTGGTGATTTCAATGCGTTCCTCCGGAGAATATTTACGCAACGCGAGATATTCAAGATTCTCATGATCTTTGTCGGTAGGCAGACCACAAAGGCGAAGGATGCGCCGTATCACTTTTTGGCAATGATACGGGCTTTGCTCGGTGTCGATATACAGCACCCTGCGTTTGTTCTCCGGCAACGAGGCACTGTATCTCAGCACTGTTCCGTTCATCAGAGCGGCAGCCACTATCGCCGATACGTTGAATGTCTTTTTACTCTTAGCCTTTCCAATTGACGCACTGAAGTTGCCGAGTGTCCCAATTACTGAATCATGCGCCTTTATTATTTCCGGTGACATCTCATAGGTCTGCGTTACGCTCAGCCGCGAGGCGTGCCACATCTTTATGGCTGCCTCTGCGGTCAGTGCGGTTGTCATACGTTCCTCCATCATCTGCGTCCACCTGTTTTACGTCCTGCAAGTTCAAGCGCAAGCTCGGCATCAACAATTATTTTTCTGCCGATCTGACGTATCGCCTTATCAATCTTTCCGCTTTTCTTGATGCGGTTGGCGGTAGGGATACTACATCCGAAAATCTGCGCTATCCCTGCCAATCCATATACATACTTGGATGCGGTGGCATCCACTGTATTTGTCATAGGCTCTTTCGCCTCGGTATCTCTGCCGGCGTTCCGGGAGAGATACATGAACTCCTCCCCGGTCATTTGCCACAAAGGTTTCTGGAGTAAATTTGCGATATTCATATTATTGTTCCTTTTAGAGTTTAAGCCCCGGCGCCGGGGCTTTTGTTTGTTCTTGTCGACACTGCAAAATTACAATGGCTTACAGGTGGCACGGAGGTGGCAGACTTAAATATGTGATTATTGCATATCGCTGATATTTAATAAGTAATAAAAATACCACCCAAGAAAATTGAGTGGTATCGGTGGTTGTCAGGTAATATCGTCTGATTATGTATGCTGACCGAGAAGATTATCGAATTTTGTCATGGCTTGCGCCTTGATATTGTCCGCTATGTCGATGTACGGTTTCATCGCCTTGTAATCGGAATGCCCCGTCCATTTCATCACCACATGGGGAGGAATGCCAAGGGCAAGAGCATTGCATATAAATGTCCTTCTTCCGGCGTGGGAACCAAGCAGTACATATTTGGGAGTGACCATATCAATGCGTTCATTCCCTTTATAAAAGGTTTCGCGTATGGGTTCGTCTATGCCTGCCAATTGTCCGAGCTCCTTCAGATACACATTAAATTTTTGGTTGGTGATAATAGGAAGAACTCGGTCATTCTTAAATTGAATGTCTTTGTATTTCTCAATAATCGATTTTGTTTGCGCATTTAATTCAATACTCAAACTATCGGCTGTTTTCATGGTAGTAACCTCTATGTGCCCGGCTTTTATGTCGCTGCGCTTGAGATTTGCAATGTCGGAATATCGCAAACCGCTAAAACATAGAAACAGGAAAATATCTCTTACCCTTTCAAGATATTGTTTTGCAGAAGGAATTGTTACGTCGCGCAGCCGTGTCAGTTCCTCCGTGGTGAGAAAGATCACTTTTTTCTGAGTGCTCTTTAACTTCGGCTTGAATGAGTCAAAAGCCATATTGCTGTGATATCCCTTTCTCGCAGACCATCGCAAAAACCATTTCAAGAATGATATTTGCTTGCCTATGGTCACATTGCGCATATCCTCAACGTTTCGGAGATAATCAACATAATCATTCAACCCATCTTCTGAGAAAAAATCAAATGAAAGTTCGTGTTCCAGATAGTTCCTAAAATCGGTAAGGTGATTATTTACAGTCTTGAATTTTTGAAAAGTGGCATGAGTCCAATTATTGAGTCTGCCGTTTTCTTTCACAAATTCATCGTACAGTTCCCAAAACGATATGACGGGCTCTTCAATGATTTCCTCGGTGGGTTCTTCATTGACTGACGCTTTGATTCGTTCATTGAACGACAAACGAATCTGCGCAGGAGTAGGCAATGTGTTTGCGACTTCGTACTCCTTGAATATTGATTGTATTATAGATTCGTAATTGTTAATGTCGGCATTGATTTCACTTGATGATTGTTTGAGTTTATTCGTGCTGCCATTCTTAACACGTTGTTTCTCGTAATCCCATTTAGCGACATCAATACGATAGCCTGTTGTGAAGTCAATGCGTTTGCCTCCGAAAATCACTCTCATTCGGATAGGCACATTCTCCACAATTGGAAGACCGTCTTTTTTCCTGCTTTCGGGAGTGAAGATTATGTTTCGTTTGATATTCATTTTGGGTGCGTTTATTATTTACACCCAAAATTACACCCAATTTTTGAGATAACCAAATTAATTTTGCGATTATTCATTTTGTTATTCCAACGTATTAAGCTGCTTATTAGTAATATATTGATATGATAAGATATTTTATGATATAATAGGATAGAGAGCCTATCTCTCCGCTGAACACTAAAGATAAATGGTGGAAAAGCTAAGACAAGTCCCGTAAAATCAAGGTTTTACGGGACTTTTTTTGTTTTGTCGGCAGACAAGAAAAGGACAAGAAAATGCCTCGTTTGGACAAAGTAGTGTTACTAAATCGTTACTGAAAATTGAGCGAAATAAAATAGTAACGATTTTAATGTTAAGTTGCTGATTTGTCGCTCGTTGTCTCTTAGATGTCCGTTCATAAACTAATTGTTAATCGTTTCTTAGCAGCGGGAGGTTATAACCCCATTGTTACGAACATAAAAAACAAGGTATATGAGCAAGAGTATATTTAAGATTTCCTATAAATAGGTTATGAAGTTATGCAGTATTTTGTTAATCTTGCATTTTATAAATACATCATTAAAATCTTCCTTTATGAGAACAAGGACTTTATATGGAATACTAGTTTTATGCCTATTTGTCATAGGTATAGTACCGACCACGGCTCAAGAGAAAGAGCATTTTACAACTATTAAGGATAAGCATAGAATAGAATCTATGCAGAGACCGTTTATGATGTCATTTTCTTTAGGTTCTAATTTTAATACCGGAGGAAATGATTATTCAGAATGGTTTGGTTCACGAGCGGATGTAGCTACCCAGTTTGACATGCGAATGAATGTTGCGTTTGCACGCAATTGGTGTGCTTATTTTGATTTAGGACTTTCTTTCTATAAAGTACAAACCGATGATTTAGTACAGAATATCGGTAACGCACTTCTTGACGAGTTGATTCCAGGTTTAAGTAAAATAAAACCTTCTGTGGCACTTGGAGTATCATATATTGTGGAAAGGAATAGGTGGCAGTTGATGCCAAGAGTCGGAATAGGGTGGATGTCTGCCGGTTGTTCATCTGATAATTCGACAACGGTTGATGGGAAAACTACCCGTTTGGAAATAGACAGGTCGCCTATGTTTTTCAATGCAGGAACATCTATAGGTTATCGTACATCAAATAAATGCAGTGTCATTTTTGATGTAAGCTATCGTTTTCCGATACAATCTTGTAAAGCTATCCATACAACAACGTTGCCGGACATACCTCCTGTCATAGTTACAAATAAATCTCATTCATGGGCGAATGATTTGAGCGTTTCGATTGGTATTCAACTTCAAATGGACCTGAAAAAGAAGAAATAAAAATATAGCGCAGGTGCAAAGAAAAAGATTGTTGCACCTGCGCTATAGAGAGTAAGTTTTTTATTTTTATTTCTCTTTTTCTATCTGTTCCTGTACAATCGCATCTACAACTGCAACGGTTGTCAGATTTACGATGTCGCGGGTCGTGCTTTCCACATCTGTAAAGTGGATCGGCTTATTTAATCCCATTTGGATCGGGCCAATTGTCTCGGAAATTCCAAGTGCGTCCAATAATTTATAGGCACTGTTGGCTGAGCTTAGATTCGGGAAAATTAATGTGTTTACATCTTGGCCTTTTAGTTTATTGAACGGATACATCTCGTCGCGAAGTTTCTTGTCGAGAGCAAAGTTTACTTGCATTTCTCCGTCAATAACCATTTCCGGATAATTTTTATGCAAGAAATCGATGGCATCATGTACTTTTTGCGGACTACCTTTTTTGTCGGAACCGAAATTGGAATATGAAAGCATTGCCATTACAGGTTCATGTGCAAAGAACTTGACGGCATCATGCGTCAGACGTGCAATATCGATCAGTACGTCGGTAGAAGGATGACGGTTAATCAATGTGTCGGAAATAAAGAAAGTTCCTTTTTTGCAGGTAACAATATTCATTGCTCCGAAATGATTGTATGTGGGACGGATTCCGATGATTTCTTCCGCCAGTTTTGTCACTTCCGAATAACGGCTGTAAACGCCGGTAATGAACGCATCTGCATCTCCGGTTGCTACCATCATCATCCCGAAGGCATTGCGACCAACCATCTTTTCACATGCTTCGGCAAAAGTGACACCTTCGCGTGCCTTTTTTTCTGCAAGAATGCGGGCATAGCGATTGCGCCGTTCTTCTTCACGGTCGTGGCGCAGATTTACGATCTCTATACCTTCAAGGCTCAGATTTTCTTCGGCTGCCAGTTTTTGAAGTCGTTCTTCATTGCCTAATAAAATTGGTTGGCAAATACCTTCAGACTTTGCTTCAATAGCGGCTTTCAGCATATTTACATGGTTTGCTTCTGCAAATACCACACGTTTCGGATTTGCCTTGGCCATATCCGTGAAAGAACGAAGCATTTTATTATCGTATCCCATCATTTCACGCAAATGGTTTGCATAATCATCCCAGTCGGTGATTGTTTTGCGAGAAACTCCTGATTTGATGGCAGCTTTGGCTACAGCTATGGAAACGCGGGTTAGTAAGCGTGGGTCGAGTGGCTTTGGAAGAATATAATCGCGTCCAAAGGTAGTGCGTTTTAGCTTATAAGCCGCATTTACCACATCCGGAACAGGTTCTTTTGCCAGATCAGCAATCGCATGAACGGCACCTAGTTTCATCTCTTCATTAATTGCCTTGGCATGAACATCGAGTGCGCCGCGGAAAATATAAGGGAATCCTAATACATTATTTATTTGGTTCGGATAATCGGAACGGCCGGTTGCAAAAATGATGTCGTTGCGCGATGCCATTGCATCAGCATAAGAGATTTCAGGATTCGGATTAGCCAATGCAAATACGATCGGATTTGCATTCATGGAACGAACCATTTCCTGGGTTAATACGTTGGCAACAGACAAACCAAGGAATACATCACTACCTGCAACAGCTTCCTGCAATGTCTTTATATCCCGATCGGTTGCAAATTCGAGCTTAGCAGCATTCAAGTCGGTGCGTTTGTTTGATATAACGCCTTTACTGTCGCACATGATAATGTTTTCCTTGCGTGCTCCTAGCAATACATATAGTTTTGTACAAGAGATAGAGGCCGCACCGGCACCGTTTACTACGATCTGTACTTCTTCAATCTTTTTGCCGGTTAGTTCCAATGCGTTTAAAAGACCGGCAGCAGAGATAATGGCTGTTCCGTGTTGGTCGTCGTGCATGACAGGAATATCTAGTTCTTCCTTCAGGCGTGTTTCTATTTCGAAACATTCCGGAGCTTTTATGTCTTCCAGATTGATGCCTCCAAAAGTAGGCGCAATAGCTTTTACTGTTTGAATGAATTTTTCAGGGTCTTTTTCTGCTACTTCGATGTCAAATACATCAATGCCTGCAAAGATTTTGAATAAAAGCCCTTTTCCTTCCATTACCGGCTTTCCTGCCATTGGGCCGATGTCTCCCAAACCTAAAACGGCAGTACCGTTTGATATAACAGCTACCAGATTTCCTTTTGATGTATATTTATAAGCATCGAGCGGATTCTTTTCAATTTCCAGGCATGGTTCGGCTACACCTGGCGAATAAGCTAATGATAAATCTGTTTGTGTACTGTGTGGTTTTGTGGGAATTACTTCTATTTTTCCGGGTTTGCCTTCGGAATGATACCGAAGCGCTTCATCTTTCGTTATTTTTGCCATATGTTCATCGATTTTGTATTTTGTTTCTTTGTAAATTGCCTACAAAAGTAACAAATTATTATACAAATGCTATTTGATGCTTACAATTAGTTTGTTGTTTTTTGTTATAATTTTGTTTGTTCTGCTAAAAGGATTAAATAGTTATTTTAAATGAAATATTGCTTAAAAACGATTGTTTTTTTATCTTTGTTGTCCCTAATCGGGATAAAGTTGGATGAGACAACATATAATTAAATATTTGAAGTGGTTACTACCGGTACTTTTTATTACGTACTATAGTTGTGTATCACTTTTTACACACGTGCATATTGAGTACGGCGTAACCATTGTACATGCTCATCCATTTAAAACTGATTCGAATAGTTCTTCTCATCATCACAATTCCTTAGCCGAAATACAGCTGTTCCATATACTCTCTTCGCTACATGCGACCGATGGAACGGTTCATCCGCTGCAACTACATTTTTATACACTTTATATAGGCGAAATTTCTGAATCGCCGGTTTATCCGGCGTTTCCGGTTCCTGTGAAAGGGAATTTATATCTTCGTGCACCTCCTGTTTTAGCTTGATATTAAAAACATTCCTTTCGGAAGGATTTAGGATTCCTTTCGAAAGAAATTCTATTTTCTCCCGGAAAGAATTATATTCCATTGAAAGAATATGTTATTCCTTCCAAATAGATTATTAAGATCATATTAAATTATTTTTATCAAGCAATGAATAGGATATTTATACTTATACTATGCCTGTGTCATACCTTTTCGGTTTTATGGGCAGGAGATGATGATATGCACCTTAACCCTTCGGATGCTAATGTAGTGGGACATATTTTGGACAAAAAAAGCGGAGAACATCTTTCTTTTATTAACGTCTATCTACACGGAACAACGATCGGTACTTCCACTGATGCTACCGGACACTATTACCTGAAAAATCTTCCGGAAGGTAAGTTTACTTTAGTGATGAAGTCTTTAGGTTATAAAACAATAGAGAAGCAATTGACTCTTAAGAAAGGAAAGACTTTGGAAGTAAACTTTGAAGCTGAAGAAGATGCTGTTTCATTGGATGGCGTTGTTGTTTCGGCAAACCGGAATGAGACGACCCGCCGGTTGGCTCCGTCTCTGGTGAATGTATTGGATGCGAAGGTTTTTGAGACAACCCATGCAACCTCTTTAGCTGACGGGTTGAACTTTCAACCGGGAGTGCGTGTGGAAAACAATTGTCAGAACTGTGGTTTTCAACAAGTTCGAATCAATGGGCTGGAAGGCCCTTATACACAGATACTGGTAGATAGCCGTCCGATATTCAGTGCCCTTACCGGTGTTTATGGATTGGAACAGATTCCTGCTAATATGATAGAACGTGTAGAAGTTATGCGCGGAGGCGGTTCTGCATTATTTGGCTCTTCTGCCATAGCAGGAACAATAAATATCATAACAAAAGAGCCATTGCGCAACTCTGCCCAATTGGCTCACTCCCTGACAATGATAGGAGGTAGCCGCCCTGATAATAATACCACATTGAATGCTTCATTAGTAACGGATGATCATAAAGCCGGAATTTACCTTTTCGGACAAAGCCGTCACCGTGCTTCGTATGATTATGACGGCGATGGTTTTTCCGAGTTAGGACAGTTGAATGCAAAAACGGTAGGTTTTCGTTCTTATTTGAAGACCAGCACTTATTCTAAGCTGACTTTCGAGTTTCATAATATTAATGAATACCGTCGTGGAGGCGACCAGATTGATCGCCCTCCTCATGAGTCCCTTGTTGCTGAGCAAACAGAACATAATATAAATGGCGGAGGGTTGAAATTCGACTTGTTTTCCAAAGACTACAAACATCGCTTAAATGTATATACTTCGGCCCAGCATACCAAACGTGATAGTTATTATGGAACGAACCAGAATCCGGACGCTTATGGACATACTACTGATATGACCTTTGTTGGTGGTACGCAATATTCATACAACTGGAATAAATGCCTTTTTATGCCTGCCGAATTTACCGGAGGCCTGGAGTATAATTATGACAGGCTGAAAGATGAGATGTTAGGTTATCATCGTGTAGTTGACCAGACTGTACATATTGGAAGTCTTTTCCTTCAGAATGAATGGAAAAATGATCGTTGGAGCTTTCTTGTCGGCGGCCGTTTTGATAAACATAACCTGATGGATCATGTTATTTTTAGTCCGAGAGCTAACGTACGTTTCAATCCGGTTGAAGATATCAATTTACGTTTATCTTATTCAAGCGGTTTCCGTGCTCCGCAAGCATTTGACGAGGATTTGCATGTTGCTGCTGTTGGTGGCGATGTAGCTATTATCCAGCTTGATCCTGATTTGAAAGAAGAACGGTCGAACAGTGTAAGTGCTTCGGTTGATTTTTATCATCGCTTTGGGCCTGTTCAGGTAAACTTTCTGGCGGAAGGATTCTATACGGATTTAAAGGATGTATTCTTCCTTCAGGAAGTAGGGAAGGATGAACAAGGTAACTTGATATTGGAACGTCGTAATAAAGACGGTGCCCGCGTAATGGGGATTAATTTGGAGGGTAAGATGGTTTATTCGTGGATGCAGTTGCAGGCCGGTGCTACTATACAGCGTAGCCGTTATAAAGAAGCAGTGACGTGGAGCGAAACAAATCCGGGCATCCAGCCACAAAAGAAAATGTTCCGGACACCAGATGTTTACGGTTATTTCACTTCTGTTTTTACTCCAGTGAAACGTCTGTCCGCATCTCTTACCGGAACTTATACAGGAAGTATGTTGGTACAGCATTTGGCAGGTTATATTCCTGAAGATAGAGAAGAGAAAACGCCGGATTTCTTTGATATGAATATTAAACTGGCTTATGATATTCCTTTGTTTAGTTCTGTTAGTTTACAGATAAATGCAGGTGTACAGAATATATTCCAGGCATATCAGAGTGATTTTGATCAGGGTAAAGATCGCGATTCGAAATATATCTATGGACCCGGTACGCCCCGAAGTTATTTTGTGGGGTGCAAGATCAGTTATTAAGGTATAAAGAATGAAGGTGTGTCAAAAGTCGGAATTAAGGAACGCAGACGGAGCGCAGGCCATATTGATTATTAATAAAATCAGTCTGCGCTCTTCTGTGTGTTCTGCGTCATCTGCGTCCGGTAATAGCGTTTTGACACAACCTCATTTTTTATCTTATTTATTTTATATCTCTTCCGGTTGGCAATAAGGCCGGATTTCTACGTAATGTGAAGATATTATTTTCTGATAAAAGAGTACCGGTGGTTGGGCAACTGTACTCGGCGGGGTGTTTGCCCCATCGGGATAGTTTGTATTTGCTTCCCGGTAAAGTTGTTGGCGATTCCATACCACCCGTACTATTATCACCCCACAATAAAAAGGTGTATTTATAAACTTTTGTTGATTTCCTCAATGTAATTCAATATTTCGTCCCGCCCCTCTCTTTTTTCGGATGAAGAGACTAAAATCGGTGGTAATTCTTCCCATGTTTCAAGTAATTTTTCCTTATAAGCTTTCAGGTTTTCTTGCAACCGCCCTTTGGTTATTTTATCTGTCTTTGTGAAGATAATAGTGAATGGAATACCGTTTTCACCAAGCCATTCCATAAATTCAAGGTCTATCTTTTGTGCTTCATGCCGGCAATCTACCAGTAAGAAAAGACAGACTAACTGTTCACGTTCTAATATATAGTCTTCAATAATGCACTTTAACTTTTCACGTCCGCTTTTGCCGTGTTGTGCAAACCCATAACCGGGAAGGTCAACCAAATACCATTCATTATTGATGATAAAATGATTAATAAGCTGTGTCTTGCCCGGCTTTTGTGAAGTCATGGCAAGCCCTTTCTTGTTAGTTAGCATATTAATAAGGGACGATTTGCCTACATTACTGCGTCCAATGAAAGCATATTCAGGTAAGTTTCCTTCCGGACATTTCTTTACATCCGTATTGCTAATTACAAATTCCGCACTTTTTATTTCCATAGGTTGAATTGTAAATTATAAATTATGAACTATGTATACTTGTTTGTTTGTTATGTGCCGAAACTGCCCACAACCCGGCAAATGTAATACCTCCGTTAACCATCAGCATTTCATAACCAAAGGTATAGCCGGCATATTGTTTTACAAGATAATCCAGGGTAAAACAGATCAAAGGCGAGGCTATACATATGTAAGGAACATATTTGTCGCGTGGTTGTTTACGGGTAAACAGGCCGAAAACAAACAGGCCTAATAACGGACCGTATGTATATGAAGCAATCATGTAAATGGCATCTATCACACTCCGGTTATTAACAGCTTTAAATATAAGAATGATAATAGCGAATAATACGGAAATCATAAGATGTACTTTCAGCCGGGTACGTTTGGCCTTTTGTGCTTCTTCCTGTTCTACACCAAGAATATCTACGCAGAAAGAAGTTGTGAGTGCTGTTAATGCAGAGTCTGCACTGCTGAATGCCGCAGCAATAATACCGATGGTAAAGAATATCAGAATACTGCTCCCTAAAATACCCGAAGTACAGAACATGGGCAGAATATCATCGTTTAACTGAGGCAATTGTATTTGTTGCTGGTTGGCTAAGGTTAAAAGTAATACACCCAGCGCAAGGAAGAGGAAGTTTACCGGAGTAAAAGCAAATCCGTAAGTGTACATATTCTTTTGTGCATCCTTTAGATTTTTGCATGAAAGATTCTTTTGCATCATATCCTGGTCCAAGCCGGTCATCACAATGGTGATAAATATTCCGCTAAAGAATTGTTTGAAGAAGTTTTGCGTACTGTGCCAGTCTCCGAATTCGAATATGCGGAAGCGAGGACTTTCTACCAGCGTTTGTATCATGCCACCGGTACTTAAATCCATCTTGTCTTTTACTTGCCAGATAATGACAATAAGCATGGCAACCAGGCATAGCGCCTGAATGGTGTCTGTCCAAATAATTGTTTTGATCCCGCTGCGGTATGTATAAAGCCAGACCATAAAAATACTAAGTATAACCGTTACTGCGAATGGAATGTTCCAGGTACTGAACACGTAAGTCTGTAATATTAAAACAACGAGGTAAAGCCGGGCTGCCGCTCCTACGATTTTAGATAATAAAAAGAAGGAAGCTCCTGTTTTATAGCTACGCCGCCCTATACGGCTGTCAAGATATGAGTATATGGAAGTAAGTTGTAATTTATAATATAGAGGCAACAGTACTTTGGCTATCAGGATATATCCGACAAAAAAACCAAGAACCGTTTGCATATATGTCATATCTATTCCACGAACCATACCCGGGACTGATACGAATGTAACACCTGAAAGGGAGGTTCCGATCATACCGATAGAAACAATATACCAGGGCGATTTACGGTTTCCGAGAAAAAAAGCTTCATTGCCGCTGTGCTTTCTTCCGGTAATCCAGGCTATCAATAATAGTATTCCAAAATAAGCCGCAATGATAAAGAGGATAATGTAGCTATTCATCGAGTGATTTTTATTTCCTGCAAATATACAATAAAGGAAGGACTTTTTGAACCGTTTAATATCTTTTCTCAACTTCCGCTCCGGGGAAATAATGAGCCAGAATTTGTTTGTAGTTATATCCTTTGGCACCCATTACGGCTGCGCCTATCTGGCACAATCCGACGCCGTGTCCCCAGCCGGCACCAGTTAAAATAAAGCGTTGTGGAATATCGCATGATACCTCTTTCTTATCTACTATAAATGCAGAACTATACAAATGGGTTTCTGAGAGCGTACGGCGTATTTCAAGTTCCTTGCCGATAATTAAACTTTGCCGTGTGCCGATAATCTTCAGTTTTACGATACGCCCGGATGTTCCGCGTTCTATTGGAATTAAATCTTGTATCTGGCCGAAATCCATACCGCTTTTGCGATGGATAAGTTCGGAAAGTTGTTTTTGAGTGTATTCCACCTTCCAGCGATAAAAGTCAGTTGTCTCCTGATCGTAGTTGTTTAATACTTGTTTCAGAATGGCACTGTCATGTGTGTTGCAAAAGGCTTCCGGTGAGGTCCTTATCCAGTTTTCTGCGTTAGCTTCATTAGTAAGATCGGGATACTTTATCTCATATTGACTGTCTTTTACGGTGGTAAGGTAGGAGTGGGGAACCGGTTCCCAGCAATTCTCGAACTTCTCGGTTATACCGCCGCAGCATTTGGAGAAACGGGTATCGCAGATTGTTTTACCATCGGTCAGTATTTCTCCGCGTGTTTCGCGTATTACTTGTTCTACGATTGGAGTAGAAGTGCGGGTAATGCCTTGATAACGCTGGCAGTGATCGTCTGCACAAACATCAAAGAGTGTGTGATCTTCGCGGTCGTACCAACGGATCAGTTGCTCTCTGTCCCTGTAGTAACTTTGGTATTTCTTTTCCGAGGCCGATAGTATCGAACTTTTTTCTACCTGGGCAAGTAGCCAACTACGGGAAATGACAGCGTGTGCTTTTAGCAGTTCTTTTGATGCGTGTGCACTCATCTCAGACGAAATAACACTGGTTAAGTATAATTCGGCATCTACTTGGTTGATCGTGATAATACCTTCTTTTCCGGCAACTAAATTTAAAGCGCCGTAAAAACGTTGGTCTTCTTGCCGCTGCCAATGGAACTGAACGCCAATGGTTACAGCTTTCAATTCGAAGGAAGCGTCCGGAGAAGTAGGTTCAAAGAATATTTCTTTATATAGTTTGCCGTTAAAAACAATATTTCCGTTTACAAACAAAGCGCGTTGTTCCCCGGTTAGGAAAGTGCCTGTTTCTGTATGTACGTATTCTGCATTAAATACGAATGATACTGCCTTTTCTGTTAATATACCTACGTTTACTACCGGTGCTTCCATGATCTGAATTATTCTTTTTTTGCTTTTAATGAAGTAATTGCCAGATAAGCCATGATTGCAATATACATTACAATGGCTAGCATCTCTGCCATTGTGCTGTTCATCCAATCTTCATTCACCAGATTAACTCCTCCAAAGCGAAGGGCGGCACTCACCACTCCCATTAAAGCACCTCCGGCTATGAATCCGGAAGCAAGCAGTGTACCTTTTTCCAATCTGGCAGAGTTCAGAGCTTGGTCTTTGCTACGGCTTCCTACGTACCAACTGATGGCTCCGCCTATTAGCAAAGGTGTGTTGAGTTCCTGAGGGATAAACATACCCAAGGCAAATGCCAATGCCGGGATTTTGCAGAAGTTCAGTACGATAGCCAATACGGCACCTATGGCATACAAAGCCCACGGCGCACCGGCTCCACTCATTAAAGGTTCTATAACAGCTGCCATAGCGTTTGCTTGCGGAGCGGCCAATTGTCCGGTAGTAAAACCGTATGTCTGATTCAGTATCAATATAACACCACCTACTGTCGCTGCCGAAACCAATGTTCCGAGGAACTTCCATGTTTCCTGTTTGGCTGGTGTACTTCCCAGCCAATATCCTATCTTTAAGTCGGTAATAAAACCTCCAGCCATAGATAGAGCAGTACAGACAACACCGCCAATAACGAGGGCGGAGACCATTCCTGCCGTTCCTTTTAATCCTGCGGCTACAAGGATGATGGAGGCTAAAATAAGTGTCATCAACGTCATGCCCGAAACCGGGTTTGTACCTACTATAGCAATTGCGTTGGCTGCAACTGTTGTAAAAAGGAAGGCAATAATACCAACCAGCAGTAGCCCTATTACAGCATAAAACCAGTTATCTAATACGCCAAAGTGGAAGAACAAATAAGTGATAATTAATGTCACAATTACACCGATGGATATAATTTTCATTGGGATGTCCCGCTGTGTCCGGATTGTTTCTTTTTCAGCGTCTCCGCCTTTTCCTTTCAGCTCTTTAGCAGCTAATCCTACAGCTCCGCGTATAATTCCCCATGATTTGATAATACCTATTACACCTGCTGTTGCAATACCGCCAATACCAATGTGGCGGGCGTAAGTGGTGAATATCTGTTCCGGTGTCATACTGCCTACAGTGGCGGTTATAGCATTATTGCCGAATGTGAGCACATCGGCACTGAAGATGGCGGACATAGCCGGGATGATAACTAACCAGACAAGGAATGAACCTGCACAAATAATCATGGAATATTTTAATCCGATGATGTATCCCAAACCTAATACGGCGGCACCGGTATTGACTTTCAATACGATTTTTGCCTTCTCTGCAAGCAATTCTCCGGCACCTATTATGCGTGTGCTGACCGTTTCGCTCCACCATCCGAAAGTAGCGATGATGAAATCGTACAGCCCGCCTATTAATCCTGCAAAGATCAAAGGTTTTGCCTGACTGCCTCCTTTCTCACCGGACACAAGTACTTGGGTGGTAGCTGTAGCTTCGGGGAAAGGGTATTTGCCATGCATGTCTGAAACAAAATACTTACGGAACGGAATTAACAATAAGATGCCCAATATTCCACCAAGCAACGAACTCATAAATACTTCAAAGAAATTTATGCTGATTTCCGGATATTTATCTTGTAAAATATACAAGGCCGGCAGCGTAAAGATGGCTCCTGCAACGATAACGCCGCTACTAGCCCCGATAGACTGTATGATGACATTTTCGCCCAGCGCGTTTTTCCGTTTGAATCCGCTGGATAGTCCTACGGCAATAATGGCAATGGGAATGGCCGCCTCGAATACCTGCCCTACTTTTAACCCTAGATAGGCAGCTGCTGCACTGAATAGTACGGCCATGACAAGTCCCCATAGAACCGACCAAGGCGTTACTTCCTTGTATTGTTTGTTGGGTGACATGATTGGCTTATATACTTCTCCTTCTTTCAGTTCCCGATAGGCATTTTCAGGCAGCCCGCTTACCTTTTCTTTGTTTTCTTCCATTACGGCATTAAAATGTTAGGTTTATTATTCGTCTAAGCAGCCTTGAATCTGGCTTGTTGTTGACAAAAGTATGTTATATCTTCGAAAGAAACAAATCCTTTCATTGCTATAATTAAATCTGGGATACAGCATGTTTTGTACGAAAGATCGGGAATAAGTATTATTTTTACCGGGCATAAAATTAATTACTACCTGGCTAAAAATTAATTTTGACCATGCTGGAAATTGATTTTTACCAAGGACAAAAGAATAAAAATACAGTATCTTTGGGGTAAAATGTCGGTATTCCCGGATTAAGATATGCTATGGAAAGAACTAATTATTCGTTATCTTTGTGCTCAAATAGTTAGAGACAATGAGTGAAAGATACCCGTCGGCATTACTTGAAAGTGCAGTGAATGAGTTGGCTTCGTTGCCCGGAGTAGGGCGGAAGACCGCTCTGAGATTGGCTCTTTATATGCTTAGGCGTGATGTGGGCTATACCGAAAACTTTGCAGCGGCTTTGGTAGCTTTGCGTCGCGATGTAAAGTATTGCCGTGTTTGCCATAATATATGCGATGATGAGATATGTGCTATTTGCGCCAATCCGCAACGGGATCATGAAACGGTTTGCGTGGTTGAGAATATAAAAGAGGTAATGGCAATAGAGAATACCGGTCAGTTTCGTGGTGTTTATCATGTGCTGGGTGGAATTATTTCGCCTATGGACGGAACCGGCCCCGGTGATTTACAGATTGATAGTTTGGTAGAGCGCGTGGCCCGTGGCGAGGTGAAAGAAGTGATTCTTGCTTTAAGTACGACGATGGAAGGCGATACTACAAATTTCTTTATCTACCGTAAATTGGCTCCTTATGATGTAAAAACGTCTATGATTGCCCGTGGAGTTTCTATTGGGGATGAGATTGAATATGCCGACGAGATAACTTTAGGACGTTCTATTGTTAACCGTACGGAATTTAAGATGAACAGCTAATCTGATGTAACTCATGTATGAAACGAAGATATCTATTATAATAGTAAACTACAACGTAAAATACTTCCTGGAGCAATGCCTTTATTCTGTACGGGCTGCAGTGTCGGGCATGGATGCTGATGTGTTTGTTGTAGATAATAACTCTACAGATGGTTCGGTAGAATATCTGCGTCCTTTGTTTCCTGAAGTCGTTTTTATTGAGAACTGCGATAATCCGGGTTTTGCAAAGGCCAATAACCAGGCTATTGCCCGGTGTAAGGGAGAATACGTATTGCTGCTTAATCCGGATACGGTGATAGGTGAAGAAAGTATCCGTTCATTGTGCTATTTTATGGATGAAAATCCGCAATCGGGCGGGATAGGAGTGAAAATGTTGGACGGACACGGTGTATTTCTGGCGGAAAGTAAACGCTCGTTTCCAACGCCGTGGGTTTCGTTTTGCAAAATGTTCGGGCTGTCAAAGCTTTTTTACAATTCACCTTGTTTTGCACGTTATAGCTTACCTTATCTGGACGAGAATAAGCAACATGAAGTTGAAGTATTGGCCGGAGCATTTATGCTGTTGCGCCATGAGGCTCTGGATAAAGTAGGCTTGCTTGATGAGGCTTTCTTCATGTATGGAGAAGACATTGACCTTTCGTATCGCCTGGTACTTGGCGGTTATACTAACTTTTATATGCCTGAACGTATTTTGCATTATAAAGGCGAAAGTACAAAGCAGGGAGACCTGAAATATATCCGGGCATTTTACGGGGCAATGATTATTTTCTTTAAGAAGTATTATCCGCATTCCGGCATTGTAATGAGTTTCCTTATCCATGTTGCGGTTTGGCTTAAGGCAATCTTGTCTGCTCCTTTCCGGAAGTTCGGATTAAATAAAGGTAAGAAAAGTAAGCACCGCCGTTTGCTGGTGTTATGTAATGAAGAACATTTTGAAGAAATAAAGAAGACCTGTACCAAGCGTATGCCCGAACTCGAATATGTCAACCTTTGGGATTTGGATGAAGAGCATGCGATGGATGCGATTTGTCGTCGCAACCAGATGAAAGGCTTTACCGATTATGTTTTCTGCTATCCCGACGTCCGTTTTGAGCAAATGCTTCTTTTTATGGACAGGATAGTGAATAAAAAGGCTACATATCATATTTATACTAAAAAAAGCGGCCGGCTTGTATCGCCCGGTAAATGAGATGGCTCTGTTGGAAAATGAACATATCCGCCTTCGTGCGTTGGAACCGGAAGACCTGGATTTACTGTACCGTTGGGAGAATGACACTTCTCAATGGAATGTTGGAAATACGCTGTCTCCGTTCTCGAGATATATACTAAAGGAATATATTGCTAATTCCCATTTGAATATATATGAATTGAAACAGCAGCGTTTTATGATAGAGTTGAAGTCTGACGGGACAGCTATCGGAATGATTGATTTGTATGATTTTGAACCTCATCATAGACGTGCTGGGGTGGGAATTATGCTTGACCGGTTATATCAGGGGAAAGGCTTTGCTATGGAAGCATTGGATCTGACGGTAGAATATGCATTTTCATTTCTCCGGTTACACCAACTTTATAGTCATGTTCCTGCAAAGAATAGTCCTAGCAAAGCTCTTTTTGAACGTTGTGGATTTATACTTACAAGTGTTCTTACAGATTGGATCGTAACAAAAGAGGGTTATTCGGATGTATACGTTATGCAACGAATAACCACCAAACTGACAGATAATTAATTTAGGTATGGATCTTTTGGATAGTTTATCCAGGTTTCGTAACGGCTGCCCATTTCTTTAAGCGAATCTTTCCAGAAAGATTCCCCTTCGGCAAACATTACATTGTCGTTGGCATTGCGGCTTACAATCCATGAATTTTGCGTTATCTCTTTTTCCAGTTGTCCTTGTGTCCATCCTGAATAACCGAGGAAGAATTTTACTTTTCCTTCTATGGAGTGTCCGTTAACGATATATCGTTTAAGTGCTTCAAAATTGCCGTCGAAATATAATTGATCGTTGATTTTTACAGCATCAGGAATGATGTTGTTTCCCAGTGAATGAATGAAAAACAAACGGTTCGGACTTACGGGTCCTCCTAAATAGATGGGTATTTCGGATAAATCTTCAAGTTCGGAAAAAAATGTATTTACAACCAGATCGGTCTTTTTATTTAATACAAATCCCATAGAGCCTTGTTTGGTATGTTCAATTAATAAAACAACAGATCGTTGGAAGTAAGCATCCTGAAGAAAAGGTTCTGAAATAAGGATACTGCCTTGTGCCGGCAGTACATTATTATGTGTTATTTTGAATATATCTTTATAAGCCGCCATAGTTATTGGGAATAAATTGATTGAAAAACACGGACAATGTAAGGCTTTTAAAGATGAAAAACAAATAAAAAGCCCGGCAGAATGGTTAATAAACGCAAATTTTACCGGGCTTTTGTCATTTATAGCGGATGGTTTTCACTGAATATTTTTAATCGTTTTTCTAGCAATTCATATTGATGATCTTTTATGAAAGAGGTGCAGGCACGCAAGCCTTGCTGGTTACTTCCTGTTGTACTCAAAGATATGGCACTAACACCATAGTAGATGAGTTCCTGCATTAATTCTCCTCCCGTCATGCCCGGATAAGAGATGGTAAAGTAGAAACCATCGGCAATAGGCTCATCCAAGTCATGATTATATACGATCTGAAAACCATATTGGGTGAATATCTTTTTCAATCGTTCTGCACGCCTTCCGTATTCTTTCACTTCGGATATAAAGTCGAATGTCCCGTCTGAAGCAGCTTTGAACATGGCAGCCAAGGCATATTGTGCCGAGTGGCTTGTGCCGGAAGAGAGAGCATAAAGTACGCGATGGATATAAACCGTGCCGAATGTTCCTCCGCCATAACGCTGTGTAAGTCCCTGGTATGCGCGGTGGTATAATTTATCAGATATTGCTGTTACACCAATGCGTTGTCCGGCATAACTGAAAGCTTTTGATCCGGAGATTTGTAGTATGTAATTGTTTGTATAACGTGCAACACTTGCCTGATAAGGAGCTTTGAATGGCGTACCTAAATCTTTACGGAAATCCATCGCAAAATAGGCAAGGTCTTCAATAACAATAACATCGTGCTTGTTTGCCATGTCGCCGATAATCTTCAATTCATCTTCGGTGAGGCAGAACCAGGCCGGGTTATTTGGGTTGGAGTATATCATGGCTGCAATATTACCTTTGGAAAGGTATTTCTCCAGCACATCACGTAGCTTTCCTCCGCGGTATTCATAAACATCAAAAGATTCGTACTTATATCCCATAACCGTAATTTGCTGTTTTTGTACAGGAAATCCGGGATCGATAAATAGGATTGTATCTTTTCCGGGCGTGCATTGTCCGCTTACAAGGAATGAAGCGTAAGTTCCCTGCATGGAGCCTGTTACCGGTACACAGCCTTCTGGTGACACATCTATATTAATAAAGGCTTTGATAAAACGTGAAGCTTCTGTTTTAACTTCCGGTATCCCGTTGATATTGGGGTAGATGGATGCTATTCCGTTACGTAAAGCATTTACTTCGGCATCTACGCCGACTTGGGCTGCTTTAAGTCCGGGAACCCCCATCTCCATATGAATAAATTCTGTTTTTGTCTCTTGTTCCAATTGGGTAGAAATGGCTACTACTTCGCGGATAGTTGCTTTCCCGAAATCAGGAAGTCCATAGCCATCAATAACTTGTCTGGCCTTTTGATAATCTACAGGAGTATTTTTCATGATTATATTAATATGTTATACTGGGAAGCAAAAGTAGAAAAATAATCTGTGTGATCTAATTTTTTCTGCCGAAACTATTGCAAAATCAAATAATCGCTCTATCTTTGCACCGCATTCAACGGAATGATTTGTTTTGAAGAAATAATTGGTGCGTTAGTTCAGTTGGTTAGAATACATGCCTGTCACGCATGGGGTCACGGGTTCGAGTCCCGTACGCACCGCGAAGAAAGCTCTGAAATCGGAAAGGTTTCGGAGCTTTTTTATTTCTATTCGGTAATGAATGGCAATAAATATCTTCTACTGAATATTTTAGGGAAGATGATTCTATAAGAAAAGAATGTATTGTTGGAATAGGTAGGTTTTTTATCTTTTAATCAATACAGTCAGACGTAATGCTAAATCAAAAAACACCATCTTTGCATTTACATTCTGAGAAATATGCTTTTCTGCTTTGTCTAATTCTTTCATTATATCGATTACATTCCTTTCATTAACAAAAGGTGCGAATTTTACAGCGAAACCGGATTCATCGAGGTTCATGTAATTTAATTCTGGCGTTTGAAAACGGTACATGAAGTTTTCACGTATTAGATGCTGACAGTAAGCGAGGAAGTTTTTCTGTCTTTCTCTTCCTATGCCAGCCATTACGTCTGCCATGTTCTTCATATCTTTGACATTCCGGGCCCATGAATTACGCATCATGCTTTTGAATTGTTCCAGGAAAAATTTATTCTCTTCTCCCAAGCTGATCGCTTCCATGGCTTTGATAAAGCTACCGCATGATAAATGAGCTATATGCTTAGCATCGTCTGCCGATAATCCGAATTTTGAAATCATTGATTGAGCAATATCTTGAGCTTGAATTGCTTTTACATTGATACGTTGTGCACGGGATAAAATTGTACCTAATACTTGATCGGGAGTTTCGGAAACCATCAGTATTATTGTATTCTGTGGTGGTTCTTCAATGATTTTTAGCAGTTTGTTGGCACATGTAGGGTGTAGTTTTTCCGGTAACCATACTAACAATATGCGGTATGCCGCTTCGTATATTTTTAGATTAAGCTTATGGATAATCTCGTCACTTTCTTTAGAATAAATCAATGCTTGTGAGTTGCCGGCCTCAATATAATCCAGCCAGTTATCCATGTTAAAATAGGTATATTCTTTCAGGAATCCTCTCCATTCGGTAAGATAATCGTCGCAAACTTCCTTTTTCTTTTCTTTTTTGGCAACAATAGGGAATACGAAATGAAGGTCTGGGTGAACCAAATCATTAAACTTTAGGCATGAAGGACATTTTCCACAAGCATCGGTCTCTGTACGGTTCGTGCAGTTCAGATATCGGGCATATGCAAGAGCCAACGGAAATGCTCCGGCTCCTCCTTGTTCGGTTAATAACTGTGCATGGGGTACAACACCAGTTTGTGCCGACTGTATTAATCGTTGTTTTATTTCTTCTTGGCCGATAATATCTTTGAAGTACATAAATCTTTATTGTTGTTTCGAAAGCATAGCAAAGGTAAGAATAATATCCATTTGCACAGACAGAACAAACCAAATAAGATGTACAATACAGAGTCGGTTACAAAAAATACGATATATTTCATGTCAATAAGAATAAAATTACGATAGTAAGACATGCTCATAACAAAATACCCCTATTGGAAGATGAAATATTTTTCAAAATATTTTATTCGGATAAAAATAATGATCTGTTTTGAATTTATTGAATACGTTTTTCAAGTATGATTTAACAATAACTTGTCTTTGTTTATCAGTTAGGTTGGATAACTACTCATAAAAAAATCATAGTTATGACTTTTTTAAGTCATAACTATGATCCGATAATATTATAATTATGAAATTTCAATTTCTCTTGAAAGGACTTAATACAGGACGATTATTTTAAAAGTCGTTACTCTATATTTTTTCTGATCTTTGTCAGATATTCCTTCATCTTTATAGAATCTTTATCTTTTATGATTTCCTGAAGGGTTTTAAGTTCTTCCTGGATACGTTCGATTTGATGAGGAGTTCTCGGGTTGAAAAGAATTTCCGTCAAAAGATAATCATCTTCTGATAAAAGTCCACGGGCGATTTTCATATGACGTTTGAATGTTGTACCCGGTGCGTCCTGGTGCTTCATAATGGCAGCAAAAACCATTGTCGATGCAAAAGGAATGCCTAATGAATAAGCCACTACTTTGTCGTGCTCTTCGAATGTGTACTCTCTAATATTCAAACGAAGGCTGGAATAAATATCTTTGAAGAATATTTTACCCAAATGATCGCCTTCGGAAATTACAATGGTGTTTTCTTTTTCAAGGCTTCCCAAATTAGCAAAAGTAGGACCAAACATCGGGTGGGTAGAAACATAAGGAAAACCGCATGTTTCATAAAACTCTTTCAGATGCGTCTTTACAGATGCAATATCGGAAATGATACAATATGGCTGCAAATAAGGCATAACCGATTTAAAAGCTTCAATCGTATAGCTTAATGTAACACAGTTTATTACTAGTTCAGGATTAAATTCGGCAACCTCTTCCGGTTTTTGCAGACGCAGGGCGTTGTAAATAAAACGCATCCGTTTAGGATTGTTTTCCAGTACGGCTACTTCATGTTCGAAACTTAGCAGGTCGGTGAAGAAAGATCCCATCTTTCCGGCACCTAATATCAGGATTTTCATTTCTGTTCGTTCATTATAATCATCTGTTGGCGTACAGATTCTTCGTGTATTTCTTTTAATATTTCTTTTACAAAGTCCGGACTTAAATCCATCTGTTCGCCCATATTGGAGCGTTTTTCCAGAATCTCACTGTAACGAGGCGACTGTAAGATCGGCATATTGTGCTCCTTCTTATAAATACCTATTTCGCGCGACACACGCATACGTTTCGCCAATAGTTCCAGCAATTGTTCGTCTATACCGTCTATCTGACGACGTAAAGCAGCCAGATTTTCCGTTGTTTGATTGACGTCACGGATTACTAACAGGTTTAATACATAATCTAAAACGTCAGGCGTAACTTGTTGTGATGCATCGCTCCATGCACAATCCGGGTTACAATGTGATTCAACAATCAGACCGTCAAAACTAAGGTCCATTGCCTGTTGACATAAAGGAGCAACCAATTCTCTTTTTCCTCCGATATGACTAGGATCGCAGAAAATAGGCAAATCCGGCATGCGGCGACGCAATTCAATAGGAATATGCCATAAAGGAAGATTACGGTATATCTTTTTGTCGTATGAGCTGAATCCGCGATGAATTGCACCTAAGCGGTGGATACCTGCGCCGTATAGACGTTCGAATGCGCCGATCCATAATTCTAAGTCGGGATTAACCGGGTTTTTGATCAGAATGGGAATATCTACTCCTTTTAATGCATCTGCAATTTCCTGTACGGCAAACGGATTTACAGCTGTACGTGCGCCAATCCAAAGAATATCGATTCCGGCTTTCAGAGCTTCAAATACGTGATCTTTAGTAGCTACTTCGGTAGAAACATACATACCTGTTTCTTGTTTGACGCGCTTTAACCATTGTAAACCTAGTGCTCCTACACCTTCGAAACCACCTGGTTTGGTACGCGGTTTCCATATTCCGGCACGGAATATTTTAACGCCTCTTGAGGCGAGTTCTTTTGCTGTTTCTAATACCTGCTCTTCTGTTTCTGCACTGCAAGGGCCGGCTATTACAATCGGACGTTTAGTATCTAATCCGGGTAATGAGATAGGTTCAATTTTCATTTCCATGTTATGATGTGTTTTATTAATTATCAAATTCCAATTATAAATTCTTGATTCTATTCAGAGCTTCTTCCAATGTCTCGTTTTTACAACAAAGCGAAATCCGGATATAACGTTCGCCGCGGCTACCGAAAATAAAACCGGGAGTAAGAAAAACATTTGCCCCGTATAATACTTTGTTGGCTATGGCTTCGCTGCTTTCTGCGTCGTCGGGTATGCGTCCCCAAAGGAACATTCCAACTTGTTTTTCATCGAATGTACAACCTAATGTGTGCATGATCTGGCCTGCCAAGTCCCGACGGCTGCCGTATGTACGGTTCATGTTGTCATACCATTCTTTCGGGGCTTTCAATGCTTCAACGGCTGCATATTGCATTGGTTTGAACTGTCCGGAGTCGATGTTGCTTTTTACTTTCAGAATCCATTTAACAAACTGTGCGTTAGATGCAAGCATTGCCATACGCCAGCCCGGCATGTTGTGCGCTTTACTCATTGAGTTAAGTTCGATACATATGTCTTTAGCTCCAGGTATACTCAAAATGCTGATCGGGTGATCGTTCAGTATAAAGCTGTATGGATTGTCGTTGCAAATGATAATGCCGTGTTTCTGTCCGAATGCAACCAGTTTTTCATAAAGTTCTGTTGTTGCATTGGCACCGGTTGGCATATTCGGATAGTTGGTCCACATCAGTTTTACGTTAGACAAATCCATCTTTTCCAGTTCTTCGAAATCCGGTTGCCAGCCTAGTTCTTCTTTCAGTTCATAAGGAATAAGGGTAGCTTCTACCAGTTTGCTTACAGAACTGTAGGTCGGATAACCAGGGTTGGGAATCAATACGCCATCACCCGGATTCAGGAAGGCAAGCGAGATGTGCAGAATACCTTCCTTTGAACCTATTAACGGTTGGATTTCTGTTTTAGGATCAAGGTCTACATTATACCATTTTTTGTACCAGCCGGCGAAGCCTTTGCGAAGCTCGGGAATACCAACATAAGGTTGATAACCATGTTCGTTTGCATTGTGAGCGTGTTCGCACAGCGCTTCGATCGTTTTTTCTGACGGAGGAAGATCCGGGCTGCCTACACCGAGATTGATTACATTCTTGCCTGCGGCATTCATTTCGGCTACCTCTTTCAGTTTTTTTGAAAAGTAGTATTCCTGCACGGCGTTGACACGTGCTGCTGGTGTGATGTTACACACTTTGTTTTCCTTCTGCATATTCGCCTAATATTTTTAAGTCTTTTGTCAACGGTCTGATAGCATCCAATGCTTGTTTGTAGCGGGTGAAATCTGTAAATGTGAGATTGATATAAAACAGATATTCCCATTCGCGTCCGATAATTGGCAAGGATTGTATTTTTGTAAGATTCATATCGTAGAAAGAGAGAACGGAAAGAACTTTGGAAAGGCTGCCGGCGGTGTGAGGAAGTGCAAAAACGAGAGAAGATTTGTTCCTGTCGGTTTCCCGGAGTAATTCGTCCGCCGTCCATCGATCTGCTATGGCAAGGAAGCGGGTGAAGTTCCGTTTGTTTGTTTCAATTCCTTCAGCAAGTACTTCCATATTGTATATTTGTGCTGCCAGTTTCCCACAAATAGCTGCGTGTCCTTTTAGCTGATTCTCCGAAATCCAACGGGCACTCATGGCAGTATCTTCTTTCTCCACTACCTTTGCATGCGGTAATGTGTCAAGAAAGTCGGTACATTGCATCAGGGCGATAGGGTGGGAGTTTACCTCTTTAATCTCATGGATAGAAGTTCCCGGCAGGGCAACCAGCGAATGAGAGATGCGCAATTTGTATTCTCCTATGATGTTTAATCCGCTTTCACGAATCAACTCATGGTTTTGCAAAAGGCTTCCTGCTATTGTGTTTTCGATAGCCATAATACCAAGAATAGACGGATCTTTCTTAATCATCGAGATCACATCCCGAAATGTATTACACGGAACGATCTCAATATCTTCATCTTCGAAATAACTGCGGGCGGCTATATCATGATATGAACCGGCTATTCCCTGGATTGCTACTTTCTTTTTCATCTTATTTCTTTTTGCTCAAACTATTATATATACAAAAAAAGTCCCACCGTATTCGGCAGGACTTTATATTGTTTATTGATACATTCAATTATATTCATCAACACTCTACATACAAACTCCTGCCTTCACTCTGCTAAAGTAAAAGTAATAAAAGAAGTATGTAAAGCTAAATCGATTCATTAAATCTGTTCGTTTTAATTATGCAGCAAAAGTAACGATTTTTTGGTAACTACAAACAAAAAGTATAGTTTTTTTCATTTAAAGATCATTTTTATACCAATTTCTGAAAAGCTTGCAGCGTAAGCATCTCTTTAGGTACCGATTTTTTGATACTTTCGATCAGTATCCCGGCAATTGTGTGACGGATAAAATCTTTTCGTGTTACCCATACAATTTCACGTGTAGGCTTGGGAATAGCAAATGGACGGACTAAATCTTTTTGTTCATTGCTCAACTGATAAATTGCTAATTGCGGAATAAAAGTAATACCGTTACCACTTTCAACCATCCGCATAAATGTTTCCAAACTTCCTAACCGGTAAGAAGCTTGGCGCAGTTTTACCTTTTCCATCTGACAGAAGCGCATCAATTGGTCACGGAAGCAATGTCCTTCATCCAGAAGCCAGAGATGTTCGTCGCTGATGTCTGCCGTACGTATTAATTCTTTTTTAAATACAGGATCACTTTTGGCAACATAACCAAAAAATTCTTCGTAATATAATGTATCTCCTTGTAGCTGCGATTCTATTGGTTGATTGGCGATAATGGCCGCATCTATTTCTCCGTTTAGTAATGCAGACATGGTAGGAGCAGTCTTCATTTCCATGATACGTATATCCATATCCGGATGTTTCTCTGATATTTGCTGAAAAAAACGAGGCAAAAGGTAAGGCGCAATTGTTGGTAATACGGCTAAACGAAATGTTCCCTTCAAAGTCTGTTCTTCTTCATTTACAATGTCTTTTATCAGTGAAGCCTGATATAAAACGTTTCGTGCCTGCTCAATAACCTTGCGTCCTGCCGGAGTAGGGCGTACGGGCTGTAGATTGCGATCAAACAGTTTAATGCCCAGTTCATCTTCCAGTTTCTGAATCATCATACTTAATGTGGGCTGGGTTACCCGGCAATGTTCAGCTGCTTTGGCAAAATGGCGGAATGAATCGACAGCTAGGATGTATTCAAGTTGTTGTATGTTCATAGAGTGCTTGTCGTATATTGAATATTAAAACCTAATTGTACAAAGGTAATAATAATCTGTAATAATTTATATTGCTTTGGTAAAAAGAACTTTCCTGTTGTTTATAAAGTGTGTCTATGAACATATAAAAATTATCTGTTTGACAATGGCTTATCCGTGCCGTATCTTTGCAATACAAGAAAAACGAAACGTATAACAATTTAAAAGTAATAAGTATGAAAACATTAGATTTTATCCATTTAGAAGAATCAGCAGCAAATAAAGTAGTATCAGCTTTACAACAGTTATTGGCAGATTATCAGGTGTTTTACACAAATATTCGTGGTTTCCACTGGAATATTAAAGGACATGGATTTTTTGTTCTTCACAGCAAATTCGAAGATATGTATAACGATGCAGCCGAAAAGGCGGATGAATTGGCAGAACGTATTTTAATGCTTGGCGGAACTCCTGTAAATAAGTTCAGTGAATATCTGAAAGTTTCCAGGGTGAAAGAAATATCAGGAGTATCTTGTGGTGATGAAGCTTTGAAAAATATCCTTGAAACTTATAGCCTGTTTATTGCAGAAGAACGCAAATTACTTTCTCTTGCTTCTGAACTAGGAGACGAGGCTACTGTTGCATTGATGAGTGATTATTTGAAAGAACAGGAAAAAACTGTTTGGATGTTGGTTGCTTTTTCATCTTGTGATTGCAAAAATTCTTAAGTTTATTGATTACACTATTCATTGCGTTAGTGAAGAGGGCAGGAAGTGATTCCCGCCCTTTTGTTTTGTGTACTACTTGAAATTAAAAAAAAGGATATTTGTTTTAGTTCTATACATTATGTTGGTAACTGTGTATTATAGGGAAATGATTACCTTTGCAAAAAATACTGTAATACTATGCTGAAACATATTGTTATGTGGAAACTGAATGAGCAGGTCTTGGCCGCTTATAAAGTGAACCCTCGTCATGCAGAGGTTAGTTCATATTGCAAGAAGATACGTGAGAGTCGTGTTGTCGTTGATTTTTACGAATAAAAAGAATGGAAGCGAAAGTAATATTACCGGCCGAATGGCATCCGCAGAGTGCGGTGCAGCTTACATGGCCGCACGAAGGGACAGACTGGGCGCCTATAATCGACGAGGTTGTTCCTTGTTTTGTGGCAATTGCTAAAGAGATTATAAAACGAGAGATGCTGCTGGTTGTTTGTCCGGATGAAGCAATGGTTCGCGCACAGTTAGGTGATGTGGATTATAGCCGTGTTATATTCCGTGAGATGGAGACAAACGATACGTGGGCTCGCGATCATGGTGGAATCTCTGTTTTCGATGGAGCACAAGCTGCCGTATATGATTTTGTTTTTAATGGCTGGGGCATGAAGTTTGCTGCTAATTATGATAATCTGATAACGAGAAAACTGTTTCATACGAAAACTTTTTCAGAAGAAGTTATTCCTGTTAATATGCAACCTATCGTACTGGAAGGCGGTAGTATAGAATCGGATGGAGAAGGAACGTTACTAACAACGGTAGAATGTCTGTCTTCTGTCAACCGAAATGAGTATCTGGGACAAGAGCAATTAGAATATCATTTGAAAGAAATATTCGGACTGGACCGTATTCTTTGGCTTGAAAGCGGCTATTTGGCAGGAGATGATACAGATAGTCATGTTGATACGTTGGCTCGTTTCTGTAGTCCTGATACAATAGCTTATGTACAGTGCACCGATGAAGGAGATGAGCATTTCGAAGAATTGCAGGAGATGGAACAAGAGTTGAAGGCTTTCACCCGGAAAGATGGTAAACCTTATAACTTGGTTCCTCTTCCTATGGCCGATAAGGTGGAATGGGAGGGAGAGCGTTTGCCTGCTACGTATGCTAATTTTTTGATAATAAACGGAGCTGTACTTGTGCCGTTTTATAATTCACCTAAAGATGAGGTGGCGAAAACTGCGCTACAACAGGCTTTCCCTGATCGTGAGATCGTTGGTGTTAATTGTTTACCGCTGATTAAGCAACACGGATCATTACATTGTGTAACTATGCAGTATCCCGAAGGATTTGTTATTTCCCTTTCAAAAGAGAAGTAATAATTAAAGCATATAATAAATTTATATAGATAAAATGAAAGTCGGATTAATTCAACAAGCAAACAGTAGTGATATTACTGCCAACATAGACAAATTAAAACAGAATATTTGTAAAGCTGCAAATCTGGGTGCAGAATTGGTTGTTTTGCAAGAATTACATAATGGTCTTTATTTTTGCCAGACAGAAGATACTAATTTGTTTGACCAGGCAGAAACGATTCCGGGACCTTCTACAGAAATATTCGGTGCTTTGGCAAAAGAACTAGGCATTGTTCTGGTTTTGTCTCTTTTTGAGAAACGTGCCCCGGGACTTTACCATAATACAGCTGTAGTGCTTGAAAAAGATGGTTCTATTGCAGGTAAATACCGGAAGATGCACATCCCTGATGATCCGGCTTATTATGAGAAGTTTTATTTTACACCTGGCGATATGGGGTTCGAGCCGATCTCTACATCGGTAGGTAAGCTGGGTGTACTGGTGTGCTGGGATCAATGGTATCCCGAAGCCGCTCGTCTTATGGCTATGCGTGGTGCCGAGATGCTTATTTATCCTACGGCTATCGGTTGGGAAAGCAGCGATACGGATGAAGAGAAGCAGCGTCAGCTAGGTGCTTGGGTAACTGTTCAGCGCGGACATGCTGTTGCGAATGGCTTGCCTGTTATTACAGTAAACCGTACAGGACATGAGCCGGATCCTTCCGGACAAACAAAAGGCATTCAATTTTGGGGCAATAGCTTTGTAGCTGGCCCGCAAGGTGAACTGATAGCCGAATTTTCGAATAATAAAGAAGAAGTACGCGTTATTGATATAGACAAGTCCCGGAGTGAAAATGTGAGACGCTGGTGGCCTTTTTTTCGCGACCGCCGTATCGATGCGTTTGGAGGATTAACCGAACGGTTTCTGATATAAACGAATATTATTTATGATTGTATATACAAAGCAGGAGGCTATTTCCCGGATGAACCATTTCGGAATGTCGGGAGAGCCTTTTTTATTCTGTATAGATTACAAACAAGAGAGGATATTTGTTGAAAAGCCGGAACTGATTAATCCGGGTGAATTTCTTTATGACTTGAATGGCTTAACGAATACGGATAAAGAATCTCATGAATTATTATCTTCGGAGATAGAGTGGAAAATAACTCCGGTTTCTTTTGAAGAATATACTGCATCTTTCGATATTGTCAGTCGTAACATTCACGCCGGCAATTCTTATCTGGTGAATCTCACTTCCGAAACGCAGGTTCAAACGAATTTATCATTGGAAGAGATATTTTATCATTCTATAGCTAAATATAAATTCCTATGGAAAGAGCATTTTGTCGTATTTTCTCCTGAAATATTTGTTCGTATTAGCGATAATGTAATTTCTTCTTATCCGATGAAAGGGACGATCGATGCTTCCCTGCCCGATGCGAATAACCGTATTATGAATGATCCCAAGGAGGCAGCAGAGCATGCTACGATTGTTGATTTAATACGAAATGATTTGAGTATGGTAGCTACAGGTGTTTCTGTCCCTCGTTTCCGTTATATAGATGAGTTGCGTACCAACAGCGGGTATCTGTTGCAAGTAAGTTCTGAAGTAAAAGGTTTTTTGCCGGATGATTGGCGTTCGCGGGTAGGAACAATACTTTTTACTCTTTTACCGGCAGGCTCTATTACAGGTGCCCCGAAAAAGAAGACAGTGCAGATAATAGAAGAGGCGGAAACATACGAACGCGGTTTCTATACCGGCATAATGGGATATTTTGATGGATTTAATCTGGATAGTGCAGTTATGATACGTTTTATTGAACAACGGCAATCCGCTTTCTATTTTAAAAGTGGAGGAGGAATTACTTCGCAAAGTAATGTATCGGATGAATATAATGAAATGAAACAGAAAGTGTATGTGCCGATTTATTGAAACAATCCGTATTGAAGAGGGGCGGATATATAATTTGCCTTATCATAACCAACGTTTGAATCAAACGCGAAAGGCCGTTTTTGGCATTCATACAGAGTTGGATTTATCAGGTATTATAGATTCGGAAAAGTGTCGTGAACGGACGAAATGCCGAGTTGAATATGGGGAAGAAATTTGTAAAGTGGAATATTTCCCGTATAATATCCGTCCGGTTCATTCATTGCGATTGATCTGCTGTGATGATATAGATTATCATTATAAAAACACGAACCGTGAACAACTAAATGATTTGTTTGCAAAGAGAGGTGCTTATGATGATATCCTCATTGTGAAGAATGGTTTGGTGACAGATACCTCAATATGTAATATTGCTTTTTGGAATGGTGCGCGTTGGGTTACTCCTGCTCAGCCCTTATTACCCGGAACGAAAAGGGCTTCTTTGTTGAGTGCGGGGATGTTGGTTACTAAAGATATCGCAATAGATACTTTAGGCGAATATTTATCTTACCGTCTGTTCAATGCAATGATTGATTTTGGCGAGCTTGAACCGAATATTAATAGTATCGGTAGATAATTACCAGAATTTGTTGTATTCGGCACTATATTCAAAACCTGCTTTCTGCAATTTATTTATCAGGGATTTTTTGTTTATTCCCATGTCATCGCAGAGTTTATCCAAAGATGAATAGTCGTCACGCAGTTTCATATTTATAACGCTGAAAAGCATCATCGGATCGTTAGGTAATTCCATCTTATTCTTCTTTTTATTTTGTGGATGCAAAGTTAAGGATCATTTTGGAAAATCATCCCGATGTTTTTATAAAATGATCCCGATGATTTTTTGACAACATCGGGATCATTCTGATTTTGGCAGTCTCAATACGAAACGGATAAGGGCGACAAATACTTTTCCATATTTATCCAGTTTCATTTGTCCGACACCATGTATCCCACTAAACTGATCGATGGTGACAGGTTTCTTTTTTACAATATCTTCAAGTGTGTCATCGGAGAAGATGATATACGGAGGTTGTTCTTGACGCTCAGCGATTTGTTTGCGTAACTGGTTAAGTGAATCAAGTAAGGTTTCATCGATAGATTCCGAACTGATCGGGCGAATAGGACGTGCTTTGAAAGAAGGCAACATTCTCGGATGTTCAAGGTCGTCAGGCTCTTTATAAATAGCAAGTTGTGTCTTCATTTCTCCATATAATACTTTTGTGCCGAGCGGGGTGACTTTAAAGTTATTCTCTCTGGTATAATCTACTTCCAGATAACCAAGCTGAGTCATTTGATATAAATACTCTTTCCACTCTTTATAAGACAGGTTTTTCCCGGCCCCGTAAGTCTTCAGTTTATCGTATCCTTTTTTTATGATTTCGTTCTGATTGGATGCACGTAAAATCCCAATGGTTAGTCTCATGCCTATACGTTGGCCTGTCCTGACGATGGCGCTTAGCGCTTTTTGTACTAAAACAGTTCCGTCGAAACGTTCCGTCGGATTTTTGCAAACATCGCAGTTGCCACAGTCGTGTTCAGATTCTTCACCGAAATAACTTAACAGAATACGGCGGCGGCATATGTTTGCTTCGCAATAGCGTTTCATATGTTGTAGCTTTTCCATATTAATCTCTTTTTGCTGACTGCCTTCTATAAACCACTTTAGAACAATTAAGTCATTCATTGAATAAAAAAGGAGTGTATCGCTTTTCATTCCATCACGTCCTGCACGCCCTATTTCCTGGTAATAATTTTCGATACTGGATGGCATATTGTAGTGTATAACCCAACGGACATTGCTTTTATCTATACCCATACCGAATGCAACAGTTGCACATATTACTTCTATGCGGTCTTTAATAAAATCGTTTTGTGCCTTTTCCCTGATATTCGGCGGAAGCCCCGCATGATATGCTGTTGTTTTTATATTGTATGTTGCAAGTGTTTGAGCTAACTCTACGGTATCATTTCGTTTCATACAGTAAATGATACCGCATTGTCGCTTATGGGCATAGATGAAATGTATTATAGCGGCTAGTTTATCTTTTTTATTTAGTCCGCGTCGTACGGTAAGCGATAAATTCGTACGGTCGAAAGAGGAAACATATGTTTCGGGGTCGTGTAATTTTAATTGTTGTATTATATCGTTTCGCGTAATCTTGTCGGCTGTGGCAGTGAGTGCTATAATCGGAACTTTAGGAAACCGTTCTTTTAATATGGATAGTTGTGTATATTCCGGTCTGAAGTCGTGTCCCCAGTGTGAAATACAATGTGCTTCGTCAATTGCAATTAAAGAAATATCCAATCGGGGAAGCAGCCAGTCTATCTCGCTCATTACTTTTTCCGGCGAGATGTAAAGTAGCTTTACTTTACCCTGCATGCAAAATTGTTTGATATTTTGCTTTTCATCTTCCGGCGTCGTGCTGTTGAGGGCTGCTGCCGGTATGCCATTTGCAATTAAAGCACCTACCTGATCTTTCATTAGGGCAATCAGAGGTGATACAACGACTGCTGTTCCCGGTAAATAGATAGCAGGCAATTGGTAACAGATTGATTTACCTCCGCCGGTAGGCATTAATACCAATGAATCTTTTTTTTGCAATATTCGTTGTATTATTTCTGCTTGTTGAGGGCGAAAAGAAGTATATCCGAAAAATTTCTTTAACAGTTTTAGTAATTCATTCATATAAATAAAGAGGGAAGTAGGTGTTAATTGACAAACATACAAAAAATCTCTGGAATAACCTCGAAAAACGGAAGAAATGACGCTAAACGACTTAATATCAGAGTTGTTACGGTGTCAAATGATGACAAGCCGAAAAATCGGAAAACGCAAAGAAAAGCGGATTTAAGAAGAAGAATGGTTGCTAAATCATTACCCATGAAAGAGTAAGATTTAACATATGAGAGATGCTATTGCACCGTTTGTCACCGATTTGCGTATCAAGGTCTAACTCGTTGATATTTAACTTTGCAAACAAAAAAAGCGAGTATGGCAAGAAGTACATTCAAAGTGCTGTTCTACGTGAACGGCAGCAAGGAGAAAGACGGTATTGTCCCCATCATGGGACGAGTGACAATCAACGGTACTGTGGCGCAGTTCAGTTGCAAGCAGACCATCCCGAAAACCCTTTGGGATGCGAAAGGCAACCGGGCGAAAGGTAAGAGTACCGAAGCACGGGACATCAATCTGGCTTTGGATAACATCAAGGCGCAAATCATCAAGCACTACCAGCGCATATCCGACCGTGAGGCATACGTAACGGCAGAAATGGTGCGCAATGCCTATCAAGGGATAGGAAGCGAGTATGAGACACTGATAAAGGCTTTCGACAAGGATTGCGCCAACTTCCTGAAACGTGTCGGCAAAGACCGCAGCATCGGCACATACAAGGTCATGGTAAGGGCAAGGAACTATGTCGCAGCCTTTATCAAGTCGTTCTACAAACGGACGGACATGTCCATGCTGGAACTTACGCCCGACTTCATCAAGGAGTTTGCGGCTTATCTCACGGCTGAACGGGGACTGAAAAACGCCACCATCTGGCTGAACTGCATGTGGCTGAAAGGCGCAGCCACGACCGCAGCCACCAACATAGCGGAAAGTGTCGGTTCTCTTTTCGGAAGTAACAAGGTCAAGACTTTGGAAAGGGAAAATTCAGCCTTGCAAAACCGTATTTCTGAACTTGAAAATGAAGCCCAACAACGTGAGGAACGGCAAGCCAAACAGGTGCAGGAGGTGAAAAACGCATACGAACAACAGAACCGCAGGTTGTCCGAGTTCGTGGATTTTGTCAAACGCTACTTCCCGTACGTGGAAAGGCTGATGCCCGTGATAAACTTTCTGCGAGACCGTTTGGGATTCAATGATGAAATAATTCGAAGATTGTGTGAGTTCAAGGAGGTCGGAATAAAAGGTAAACTATATTCTTCTGAGTTTAACCAAAGTTTTGATACCCGACATTCCGTCTGCTCCATCAAACAGGACGAAAGCGGAAAATTCGATTTCAAGATTGATGGAGTTTCACATGTAAGCTGGTTCAGACGAAAGAAAGATGAGTTCATGGAAGCATTGGGAATGCCTATAAAGAAACAAAATCGAGATATTAAGCTGTAAATCATAATAAATCCGTGATAGTTGAATACTAAATCACGGATTTATTGTACTTTTACATACCTTATTGAATAATGATGGTTATAACAAAATAAATAAAGCAATATGAGAACAATAACATCTGAGCATATCGAAGCATATAGAAATGGATGCTTAAAGAAACTATTTGATGTAATAAAAGAAGACCCTGAATTATCTTTTGAAATTAGAAAGGATAATGAGGTGATGGTTTATTACAGAAAAGGTAAAATACTTACAATCAAATACACGAATGAAAACAATTTCCAAATAAAGCCACTTGACAAGCAGTATAATAAAGGTGTTCCTCTAACGGATTTATTTGATACAAAAAAGAAAGCAGACACACTCAAAAACGCCTCATGCTTACGTAAGTATTTTAAACAAGCAAAAGAACTTGTATACAAGCACAAGATAGGGGTTGAATTTGGCTTTCAGCAAAATATAGCATTAGGAAACCGTAGTTTCAATAATCGTTTTCTTGTCGTTGATATGGAATGGCAGTTCTCTCAATCCGGCATAAACAAAACAGGACGAACCGTAAAGACGAGAATAGATCTTGTTATCGTTGATACACAGCCAAATGAATTTGGTACAAACGATATTTATCTTACGGAGTTGAAAGTTGGTACAGGAGCAACAGAAGGAAAGTCTGGTATTGTAGACCATATAAAGAAAACAAAAATAATAACAAACAAAGAGGAAGTATGTAACGACCTTAAAAGTGATGTGAAAAGTATCATTGACATTAAATCACGTTTGGGGCTTATTGAAGGAGAGAAAAAAGAATTGAAATTATCCTCTAAGCCTAAAATGATGATTATATTAGCATATAGAGGAGAAAAAGAGCAAAAGTTGTTGGACAAACAAGCAAGTATCGCAATAGAAGAAGCTAACAAAAATGGTATGTGTGAACCGATAATTAAAAAAATTGATTTACGAATAACTTTATAATGAAAATTACAGTCCATAGAGGTGCCAATCAAATCGGTGGCTGTATCACGGAAATCTCGTCCAAAAGCTGTAAAATTTTGATTGATTTCGGAAGTAACCTTCCCGGAAGCCAAAAAGTGGAATTGACAGAAAGGCAAGTTTGTGATATTGTCGGAAATGCGGATGCTGTTTTCTATACTCATTACCATGGAGACCACGTTGGTCTGCATCATCTGATTCCCTCTTGCATAAAACAATATATAGGTGCAGGAGCAAAAGATGTAATGCTTTGTAAATATGAGGTATTAAATAAATCCGGCGAGTATAACAAGCAGATTGAAACTGTAAAAAACATATTGCCTTACTATATTAAACACCGCATTGATGTCAGTAGTAAGGGGGAGATATTTCTGACACCTTATTTCGTTAGTCATTCTGCTTTCGACGCCTATATGTTCAAGATAGAATGTGAAGGGAAGAAGATTCTTCATACCGGTGACTTTCGTAGGCATGGTTATCTTGGCAAAGGCTTATTTCCTACATTAGAAAAACATGTCGGTGAGGTTGATATTCTAATCACAGAGGGGACAATGCTTGGTAGAAAGCAGGAACAGGTAATATCTGAACATGAACTTCAACGCAATGTAATCGAAATATTGAAGAAGCATAAGTATGTTTTTGCACTATGTTCTTCAACGGATATAGACAGGCTTGCATCGTTTAATGCGTCTTGCAAAGAGGCTGGTCGGGTATTCGTTGTTGATGAATATCAAAAGGAAATACTCGACATATTCTCAAAGTATGAAGAAAAACATTCTCACCTTTACAAGTTTGATACATTCAAATTACTCAATTTCAAAACGGAAAAGGTAAAGAAGAAACTAAGCCAAGAAGGATTCTTGATGCTTATACGTGCAAGTAGTTTACCTTTGGTTGAAAGTATGATGGATATTTACAACAGTGAAGATTCTTGGCTGATATATTCCATGTGGGGAGGATATGCCGAAAAGAATAAAGATTATAGCAACGAAAACATAATAAAAATCCGCAAGCTTTTTGAAGAACGTGTATTTGACGGAACTAAAGACGGAGTACACACCAGTGGACACGCTGATGTGCATACACTGGCAGAGGTTTGCAAAATTGTCAATCCACATATAGGGGTGATACCCATTCACAAAGACCAAAGCTCGGAGTATGAATCATTGACCAATGTTTCAGAATACAAAATATTCCATGAAGGAGACACGTGTGTCGAAAATATTTCCATTTCAATACGATGAAAATACTTCAAATATCAGATACTCATAATCTTCATCAACACCTTATAAATTTGCCTGTCGCTGATGTGATTGTGCATTGTGGTGATTTTACGGAGCAAGGGACAGAAACAGAAGTGCTTGATTTCCTAAATTGGTTCATTGATTTGCCATATCGTGAAAAAATTTTCATTACCGGCAACCACGACCTTTGCCTATGGGATGCTGAAAGCATAGAGGACTTGCCGGATAATATGCACTTTCTTCAAGATTGTGGATGCAGGATAGATGGCATTAATTTTTGGGGACTATCGTATAATCACGATGAGAACCTAATACCCGATAATGTGGATGTACTTGTCACGCATGAACCTCCAATTAAAATTTTGGACGAAAGTAATAACATTCATTGGGGTAATGTTTCTTTAAAGAATAGAGTATTGCAAATTAAACCTCATTATCATCTATTTGGACATGCTCATGAAAGCCATGGAATTATTCAAGAAGCAGGTATTGTGTTTGCAAATGGAGCTATGCTTGATGACCAGTATAATATATATCAAAGTTTAAATATGATTGAATATCAATAACTCCATAAGAAGAAAGCCCCCTTTCCATATACTTAATGAATGATTTTTTTGTAAACTGATGTTGAAGTTGACATCAATGGTTTTGTCTTTCAGAGAAATATATTACCTTTGTGATGCAAAGAGTTACTTGAATAGCAAATCAAGGCAGAACGCTGCAGATTGCACAGTTGCCAAGTCATTACCTCAAAAATGGGCAATTCTCCCAAAGTCCTTTGTATAAGGCACTAACGAAAGTTTTCCAGAATTACTAAAAATCTCTGGAATAAACGAATAAAAAGGGAGAAATGGCATTGAATGGCTTATGAATAAAGCGTTTGCGGTGACAGGCGAACACCTACGGATTCTTTGCCGTAGCCGATAAGTGCGAGAACATGGCAAAGGCAGTGTCCCAGCTCATAAACAGGCTGAAAGATGATAGGTAAACAGACGAAAGGGACTTCTTTCAGCGGTTGCGTATGCTATGTGCTGAGAGAGGACAAACCCAAGTTGCTGGAAGCGGTCGGTGTGGAGGGAACACCCGAACAGATGGATGAACAGTTTGAGTTACAGACGTTGCTCAATGACAAGGTAAAGAACACGGTCGGGCATATATCGCTCAGTTTCTTGTGCACTGCAACTTTGCCAAGAAGCAGGAACAGGAATTGCAGGAACTTGTGCGGTTCTTCAAGGAGTATGCACCACGGTATGGTTACAAGTATATCGGGATTGAGGATAATCCACGGCTCAACCAAATGCTGGGATTCAGACATATTCTGCCAGTCTAAAATATTATTTTTATTGATTAACAGCTCAACCGATATTCCGATGGAGAAATGCCGACGCTCTTCTTAAATAAACGAGTGAAATGGGTTGGATATTTAAATCCCAATTCATCCGCTATCTCATTAATAGACAGTATTCTTTCTCCCAATAACTGTTTGGCTCGGTCTATAATCTTCAATTGAATGTATTCCTGTGCTGTTTTTCCTGTTTCTTTCTTTATTAAATCTCCGAAATAATTAGGCGAGAGAAAGACTTTATCCGCACAATAAGACACGGTAGGCAAACCTAACTGACGAGGACGGTCGGAAAGGATATAATCAGAGAGTACTCTCTCAAATCGGCTCAGAATATCGCTGTTCGCTTTATGCCGTGTGATGAACTGACGGTCATAAAAGCGCATACAATAATCCAGCAACATTCCGATACTGCGTGCTACGAGGCTGTTGGTATGTGCATCTATCTCCCTGTTCAATTCGGTGAGAATGTTGCTGAAACATTGTTCTATGATTTCACGTTCCTTTTCGGATATATGAAGGGCTTCATTGGCATCATACGAAAAAAAAGTATACTCCTTCAAAGTCTGTCCCAGTTCTGTTCCATAGAGTAAGTCAGGATGAAAAACCAATGCCCAACCTTTAGGTTGGATAGGTTCATTGCTTTCCACTCCGAAAATTTGTCCGGGAGCCACCGCCACAATAGTCCCGTCCTGATAATCGTAGTAGTTGATACCATAGCGCAACGGACCGCATGTTACGTTTTTCAGAAAAATGCAATACAGACCGTAGTTGATACGATGAAATTCTCTGGGCGGACATTTCGACATATCAACTACGCTAACCAGCGGATGCAATGTTTCCACTCCCATGTATTCATTGTATTGATGGATTGTATCAATCCTTGCAATTCTTTCCATACGTACTTTCTTTTTTCATTTTGCCACAAAGGTAATAGATTTATAATGAAACTGATACGGCACAGTGCATAATCCGTAAAAATGGTTGTTCGTTCTGTAATGTGTATAGCAGTCAAGTGATTGAAACTCCCTAATTTTGCATTATCAAAATTGTTTCAAACCAAAAAATGAAAAGAATAATGAAGAAATTACCGACAATCGCATTGGGAACATGGTCGTGGGGCACAGGTGCCGCAGGAGGCGACCAAGTATTCGGGAATCATCTGGAGGCGGAGGACTTGAAACCTACAATAAAATACTGCCCAAACTTGATGTTTTACTTTATGCCATGAAAGAGATGGCAGACAAACGCAATGCAACGATTTCGCAAATAGCAATAGCATGGGCGATTGCCAAAAACACGTTGCCCATTATCGGGGTTACCCAAACGAAATATATAGCCGAAACAGTAGCGGCTGCGACTATTAGCCTGAATAGTGAAGAAACGACCCTTTTGGAGAATTTGGCGGCAAAGACAGGAGTGGATACCAAAGGAGCTTGGGAAAATCCTATGTACTAATACAATAATAAACAGATGTCTATGAATTATAAAACAATAACGATGGCCTTCATGCTATCATTAACAGCCATGACAATGAACGGACAAGAAAAAATAAAGCAGACGGCAGGCCGTGACCAGTTGGGCGACTTTGCACCTAAGTTTGCAGAACTCAACGACGATGTACTCTTCGGAGAAGTGTGGAACAGAACCGACAAGCTCGGCTTTCGTGACCGTAGCCTGATTACAGTAACCTGTCTGGTAAGTATGGGCATTACGGATTCTTCCTTGAAATATCATTTGCAAAGTGCCAAGAATAACGGAATTAGTCGTGCCGAAATAGCCGAGGCGCTTACTCATATCAGTTTCTATGCAGGTTGGCCAAAGGCTTGGGCTGCATTCCGCTTGGCTAAGGAAGTATGGAACGAAGAAAGCGGCAGTGCGGCAGATGCGAAAGCTGCCTTTGAACGTGAGATGATGTTCCCTATGGGGCAACCTAACGATGCTTTTGCAAAATATTTTATCGGACAAAGTTATTTAGCTTCTTTATCAACCAAGCAAGTGGGCATTTACAATGTGACATTCGAGCCGGGCTGTCGCAACAACTGGCACATTCATCGTGCGACAAAAGGCGGCGGACAAATTCTTGTTTGCGTGGCAGGAAAAGGCTGGTATCAAGAATGGGGAAAACCGGCACGGGTTCTTTGCCCCGGCGATGTGGTAAATATCCCGGCCGGTGTAAAGCATTGGCATGGGGCTGCTGCCGACAGTTGGTTTGCTCACCTTGCCATAGAGGTTTCCGGCGAGAATACGAGCAACGAATGGCTTGAAGCGGTAGATGATGAACAATATGGCAAACTTATGAAAGAATAAAGTCAATGAAATGCATGTTGCTTCTTTTGGGGCTATGGATGTCTGCAAATTCATTTGCTCAACAAGTGGTAGATGTCCATTCGCATATCGTGACGACTGATTACATGAATGCGTTGAAGCGTCATCATGCCGAAATGGAAGATGGTTGTCCGTTACCGGAGTGGAGCGTAGAGGCGCATCTCGCTTTTATGGAAGAGGCCGGTATAGATTGTTCGGTTCTTACCATGCCTTCACCACAACCGTATTTCGGCAATACGGAAGAATTGGCACAGATTATCCGCTCTGTCAATAGAGAGGCTGCACGAACTAAGGCTTCTTATCAGGGAAAGTTCCTGTTTTGTGCATCTCTGCCTCTTCCTGATATGGACAGAGCCATTGCCGAAGCGATTTATGCGCTCGATACCCTGCAGGCCGATGGCATCAAACTTGCCACAAACGTTCGTGGCTTGTATCTGGGCGACAGTAAGCTCGACCCGCTTATGGAAGTGCTGAATGCACGTGGTACCGTGGTGATAATTCATCCGCATGTTCCGGCACAACGTCCTGAAAACATTTTTACCGGAGGCCCGATATTCGTTTATGAATATCCGGCAGAGACCACAAGGGCTGTGTTGAATATGATAGTAAACAACGTGATGGTTCGCTATCCCAACATTCGGTTCATTGTGCCACATAGCGGTTCTTTTCTGCCTATCGCCCTGCCCCGATTCCGTGCCGCACTTCCTCTGCTTGTATCAAAAGGATTGGCAAACAAAGTGGATGTGGAGAAGAATCTGGCTAATCTTTATTATGACTTGGCAGGAGGGCCGACAGCGGAAATACTCGAAATGCTTCTTTCTATCACCACGCCCGACCACATTATGTATGGTTCTGATTTCGGATTTGTGCCAAATGACATTTTGATAAAGGTAAAGCAAAGTCTTGTTCAGAAATTGCAGGCCAATGATATGCTCAGAGTCCACACGGAAGATATATGGGGGAACAATGCCAAACGATTATTCAAACAGAAGTAAAAAATGAAAAAACAAGTTATTATTCTACTCATGATGATAAGTTCATTAACGGGGTTTGCGCAAAACCAAGTGACGGACAGTATGTTAATCAGAATATCCGAGATAGAAGTCTATCCCGAGTATCTCGACGAATATCTTGAAGCTGCAAGAAATGTAGGTGCCACTTCGGTAAAAGAAGAGACGGGAGTAGTGTGTATATTCCCCATGCAGACGAAACGTGACAAGCATCAAATCCGGATTGTGGAAATCTATGCTTCGATGGAGGCATACCGGAAGCACATCGTTTCAACGCATTTTCAAACCTACAAGCAAGGAACGCTCCACATGGTTAAGAGTTTGGACTTGGTGGATATGAATGCCCTTGCCCCGACAAGCATGTCGCAGATATCCTTAAAAGCAGGAACAAACAAATAGATAGGAATATGAAAAAGAATATCGGAAGTATATTGGCACTTTATCCTACTCCCACCATCGTAATAGGCACGATGGTGGATGGCAAGGTGAACTGGATGTTGGCAGGACATGTGGGTATCATGTGTCACGACCACATCATGGTAAGCCTCTTTCAGAAACACTACACCAACAAAGGCATCAAAGAGACTATGAAATTCTCGGTAAATATCGTGGACGAAGACATGCTTCCCAAAGCTGATTATGTAGGCACGGTAAGCGGAGAGAAAACAGACAAAAGCGGAGTGTTCGACTATTTTATGGGCGATGGCGGTACACCTGTCATCAAGGATGCTCCGGTAGTAATGGAGTGTAAGGTCGAGGATAATTATGTATTGAATAATTTCGATAACTTCATCTGTTCTATCATTGATACATACGCTGGCGAGAATGTGCTGAATGAATCGGGAAAGAAGATTGCCATGTTCTGCACAAGTGCCAGCAGCGGAATATCCGGTACAGTAACCGATGCCCGCCGACTTTGTCCTGAAGCCGACATAAATTTTTATTTGTAATAATCGTGGTAGCACTGCTAAACAGTTGTGCCAGCCAATCGGCAATTTTCCCCTTGGAACAAAAAGCTCCCTCTGCCAACAATACGGGAGATGTAAGAATCTCCATGCCGAAAAAATCGGGAGAAACCATGATAGTTCACTTTCTGTTTGAGAAAGGAAGCCGTAATTTTTGGCACTACCATCGTATGACCGTTACCGAACACTCTGTCAAAGACCATGTTATCCAACTTCATGCTGTATCAGACGAAGAATATGCTTCTTCTACACTGAACAAACAGGATACTCTCACCATATTACATCCAGAATACAAGAAAGAAAGTAAAAACATCAATATTGCACAAAATGAAGTGAAATGTGATTAAACCCCGAATTTGTATATTGCCGTATTCGAGAAAAGATATTTTCTATTACGACAGGTTTTAATTGGGCATCGAAATATTGCGGTTTAGATAATTAAATCCTGCTTGTTATAAGACATTTTTATAGCTACTTGATTAATTATTATGGAACTCAAAATAAAAATTCCTATCTTTGTGCCATTATTTACATAAAGAGCCGTGATGGCTTAACTATTATTTTAGATGACATTTGAACAATTGAATTTGATTGAGCCTATACTTAAGGCTCTAAAACAAGAAGGTTACACTATTCCAACCCCTATACAAACCGAAGCTATTCCAGTGGTATTAAAAGGATATGATTTGCTGGGATGTGCACAAACAGGAACCGGTAAGACGGCAGCATTCTCAATTCCTATTATACAGAAACTCGAAGAACAGAAGGTTTTAGGACATTCACGTGGTATTAAGGCGCTAATTCTGACTCCAACACGGGAACTGGCTATCCAGATAGATGAAAGCTTTGCGGCATATGGGCGTTTTACCAAATTACGCCATACGGTGATATTTGGAGGAGTAGGGCAAAAACCGCAGACTGATGCGCTGAGAAGTGGTGTGGATGTGCTTATCGCAACACCGGGCCGTTTGCTTGATTTGATAGGACAAGGTTATATCAGTTTGAAATCTCTTGATTTTTTTGTACTCGATGAGGCCGACCGGATGTTGGATATGGGTTTTATACATGATATTAAGAAAGTTCTTCCATTGCTGCCTAAAAAGAGACAATCGTTATTTTTCTCGGCTACCATGCCTCAAGAGATAGAACGGCTGGCAGATACTATTCTTTCAGACCCGGAGAAAGTAGAGGTAACTCCTCCTTCTTCGACAGTAGATAAAATCGAACAATTTGTCTATTATGTGAAGAAGAGTGAGAAAATGGATTTGCTGATAAAATTGTTGCAAGATAAATCGCTTGAATCGGTGCTTATATTCACCCGGACAAAACATGGGGCAGATAAAGTAGCCCGCGTCCTGACAAAAGCGGGAGTCGGTGCTGAGGCTATTCACGGAAATAAAAGCCAGACAGCACGCCAACGTGCTTTGTCAAACTTTAAGGACAGGTCTACACGTGTATTGATAGCAACCGACATAGCAGCGCGTGGCATAGATGTGGATCATCTTTCGCATGTAATTAATTATGAGTTACCGAATGTGCCCGAAACTTATGTACACCGTATCGGACGTACGGGACGTGCCGGACGGGAAGGGATTGCTTTTTCATTTTGTGATGTTGAGGAGGTTCCGTTGTTGAAAGATATTCATAAGCTCATAAACAAACAAATACCGGTGGCCGGTGGTAATGAATTTGAGACGGCGGAAGTTAAAATAGCTGTTGCTGAGAAGAAAGAAGCTTTGAGAGAAGAGTCGAAGAAACGTAATATGTTTGGCAGTAAACGAGACGGCAGCTATTGGCGGAATAAGAAAAGACAGGCGCAAAATGGAAAGCAACAACAGAAAATAGCCGGTAAAAAGTAAGAAATCTTGTTTGTCCGGTTTTCTTTATGTTAAAATCATAATATGAAAGTCAAAATATTTAAGTATGTTTGCAAATGAGAAATGCAAGCTTACAAGAATAGATCTGTGCAGATTATTAAAGAAGATATAATTGCTCGTATTAACAAAGGAGATGCCAAAGCGTTTGAACAGTTATACATTGCTTTTTACGTATATCTGTGTGCTGTGGCAACTAAATATATATACCATGCCGAAGCGGCACAAGAGATTGTAAACGATGTGTTTTTGAATGTCTGGAATAATAGGAAATCATTAACTTATCCTGTAAATGCTTATCTGGTTCGTTCCATACAGAATAGATGCCTTAATTATCTTCGCCAGCAACATTTACAGGAAATACCTTTATCTGATATACAAGAAAGTTTGTTGAATATACAGGAGCATCAGGTGGAAGGAGAGGCTCATCCTCTGGCAAAACTTGAAAATAAAGAATTTGAGGAGAAAATATTATCGGCTGTTAACCAATTACCTGAAAAATGCCGTGACATATTTGTACAATATCTTTATTATAATAAATCGTACGATGAGATTGCAAAAGAGAATAATATTGCAACCAGTACCGTGCGTGTACAAATTAAGATAGGACTATCCAAGTTGAAGGATATTTTAGGGGATATTTATCCGGCTTTTCTTCTTATATATGATTTTTTTCAAAAATAATTACATTTCTTTTAAACGCAACTTATCATTTGTGTGTATTTATTATAAAACGTAGTTTAAAAATACGTTATTATATATCTGAATAAAAGAAATGGAAAACGCAAATATAGAAAATCTTCTTTTTGATTATTTTTCCGGTAATCTGTCTGAAGCCGAAGAAAAAGAATTATTACAATGGCTGGAGTCTGATGAATCCCATTCGAAAATTTTTTCAGAAATGACTGATTGGTGGGCTATAGCACACGTGCCTCTTTTTGTTTCGGATATGAAATCTGATTTTGAAAAGCATTTTGGAAACTTAAATACAACTGTTCTTCAAAATAAAGTTAGTAGTAAAATAGGTTTGTGGAGTAAAATTGCTGCATCTATTTTAATATTGATTTCCATAGGGACGTTTTCTTTTTATATGGGCAAAAACAGTGTTAAGGAAGAAATGGCATATTTTGAAACAGTAACTCCGATGGGAACTCGTTCAAAAGTCATTTTACCAGACCATTCTGTTGTATGGGTCAACGCCGGTTCTTCTTTAAAATATAGTAAGGATTTTAACCAAAAAGAGAGGGAGGTCTTATTGGAAGGTGAAGCTTATTTTGAAGTTCAACCGAATCATTCGAAACCTTTTATTGTAAAGGCCGAGATGTTGGATATCCAAGTTTTGGGAACTCATTTTAACGTAAAAGCATATCGTGATGAACAACTAATGGATGTGTCTTTAGTTTCCGGGAAAGTAAATATCCATTTAAATGATGACGATCATAAGTCAAAAAAAGTGGTGCTGGCTCCAAACCGTATGTTCAGCTTTAATAAAGAGAACAAATGTGTAAAAATAGTTGAGATAAAAGGTGATGATTCCTACGCTTGGACAAATGGACATCTGAAATTTACAGAACAACCGTTTTCAGAGATCGTAAGAGATTTGGAACGTAAATTCAATGTGAATATATCTATTGATAGCGAATCATTACAAAATGAAATATTTTCGGGAAGCTTTTCTCCAGAGTATAGTTTAAACGAAATTTTGCGTGAAGTAGACATGGAACATAAATATACGTGGAAACGAAACGGAAATGAAATTGTAATACGAGATAAATATAAATAAAAGAGTACTAATCTAAACTATTAAAATATGGCATAGAAATTACGAAAAAACTAAATTATTCTCAAAGAACGAGATTTTTTTATTATCGAAAAAACAAGAATTATTTACAAATCTAACTTTTCATGAAAATGAACTATTTTAAAAAGACCAGTAGGCTTGTGGTTACTGCTTGTATGCTTGCAGGTATGCCTTTAGTATCTGGAACCGTTTCTGCTTCCGAATTACAGACACAGATAATGTCGGTTCAGGCAGAGACAACAACGCTGAGAGAACTTTTTGACTTAATCGAAGCTAAGTTTAATTATTCTTTTCTTATACGGAACAATGACATTAATATGAATGAACGTATCACTATGGATATGTCAAACCGTTCTGTTGAGGAAATATTGAAAAGCGCACTTAGAAATCAGCATGCTGATTTCTATGTAAACGATAACCGAATTATCGTTTACAAAACTTCATCTAAACAAGGTTCAAATCCGGTTGTATCAGAAAAACAGGCTGCTCAACAAACTCAGAAGATTGCAGGAACAGTTGTTGATGCGCATACAGGTGAACCGATCATTGGTGCGAATATCCTTGTGAAAGGAACTACAAACGGAACAAGTACCGATTTTGATGGCAACTTTGTGTTGGAAGATGTTCCGGCCAATGCTACATTGGTTATTTCATATATTGGTTATCTTCCTTTGGAGATGAAGTCGACCGCAGGGAAAATGACTATCCGTTTGAAAGAAGATACACAAAATCTGGATGAAGTTGTAGTTGTTGGCTACGGTGTTCAGAAGAAAGAAAGCCTTACCGGTGCCATGCAGGTGGTAAGCAGCGATAAGTTGTTGGATGCAACGACTCCTTCGGTTGAAAACTTGTTGTCCGGTAAAGCTCCAGGTGTATATGTCACATCCGGTGGTGGACAGCCGGGAGCTGCAGGTACGGTTGTTATCCGTGGTAAATCTACTGTAAACGGTAGTACAGACCCGCTTTGGATTATTGACGGTGTTATTGTTGGCAATAGTGCGGGAAGCTTGAACCCTTCGGATATTGAATCTATGTCAATTTTGAAGGATGCTGCCTCTACTGCAATTTATGGATCTCAGGGTGCTAATGGCGTAATCGTTGTTACAACAAAGAAAGGTAAAATAGGTAAGGCTACCATCAATGTTTCAGCAAAGATGGGGGTAAACCAATTGAACAGAGGTAACTTTGAAATGATGAGCCGGGACGAATTGCTCGGTTATTATAAATCGTTTGCAAACCAACAGGCTATTCCTCAGGAAACATGGGATAAGATTGGTCAGGGATATGACTATGATTGGTGGAAAAACGGTTCTCAGTTGGGGTTTGCGCAAGATTATAACTTATCTGTGTCTGGTGGTTCCGAGAAGATAAAGACATACATTTCTGCCGGTATTTATGATGAAAACGGAGCAGTTAAGGGATATGACTATACTCGTTATAATTTTCGTTTCAATGTAGATTACCAGGCAACAGACTGGTTGACTATTAAACCGAAAGTATGGGGTACGCGCAGCGACATAATGGACCAGCAGCATAGCCTGGGTGCAATGTATGAGAACATGCCTTGGGATTCGCCTTATGATAAAGACGGTAACCTGATTCAAGCATACAGACCTTCGAGTTGGGTAAGTTCGGACCACGTAAACTACCAGTATGATTTGCAGTGGAACTATAAAAAGACAACTAAGTATGAATTTATGGGTAACTTTGATTTTGATATCAAATTTACGGACTGGTTGACTTTCTCTTCTGTAAATAACTATAAGTATGGCAGTACTTTATATAAGAAATATGATGATCCGCGTTCTTCCGGAGGACAAGCTGAAAATGGTCAGTTGCAAGATAAAACTACTTCATACTATCGTGTTTACAGCAACCAGTTGCTGCGTTTTAACAAAGTATTCGACAAGCATTCGATTAATGCGATTCTGGCGTATGAATGGAATACATATACAGCTCAGGTAACAGATCAGATAGCTACAGGTTTCGCTCCTGGTTTTAGCGTTGGAGATGCGACAATTGTACCCAAAAAAGCCAAAGGTAGCCAGAACGAATGGGCTGTTCAGTCTTATCTGTTCAATGCCAATTATGCATACGACAGCCGTTATCTGTTGTCATTCTCTTTCCGTCGTGACGGTGCTTCAAACTTCGGAGAAAATGCAAAATATGGTAATTTCTTTTCTATAAGCGGCGGTTGGAATATCCATCAGGAAAACTTCTTTAAAGCAGATTGGGTACAACAACTAAAATTACGCGCAAGTTATGGTTCCGTAGGTAATCGTCCGACAGAGTTGTATCCTCAGTATGCTTTGTACAGTATGGGTACAGGTTATAACGGCCTTCCGGGCGCTATTATTTCCCAGGTGGAGAATAAAGATTTGACGTGGGAAAAAACATATACGGCTGGTGTTGGTATAGATGCTATCTTGTTTGACCGTTTGACTGTTAACCTGGATTATTATAATAAAAAACAACCGATTTGCTGTATAACGTGCCTCTTCCTGGCGTAACAGGTGTAACAGGAATGTTCCGTAATGTTGGAGCCGTTAAAAATAATGGTTTTGAAGCAACCGTGGCTGTCGACATTCTGAAAGGCGGAGACTGGAACTGGAATGTATCTGCTAATATCGGTGTAAACCGTAATAAAGTGACAGAGCTTTACGGAGACAAATCGGAAATTGTTATTGCAAATGCAAACTCAGGTATTTTAGGCCCGATCGATAAGATATTGAAGCCGGGTGAAGATGTGGATACCTGGTATGCTACAGAATGGGCAGGTGTTGATCCTGAAACCGGATCACCTCTTTGGTATACAACAAATGAAGCCGGAGAACGCGTAACTACTTCAAACTATAGCGACGCTTCTAAGCATCAGGTAATAGTTGGCAAACAAACGCCGGACTTTTACGGAGGTTTCTCAACCGACTTGTCATGGAAAAATATAGACTTGTCGGCTGTGTTCGGTTATTCTGTTGGTGGACAGATTTTCAACTACGACAGAACTGTCTATGATTCGGATGGTGGTTATACCAGTTACAACCAGCAGAAACTGTTAAGCGGTTGGAGTCGTTGGGAAAAACCGGGAGATATTGCTACGCACCCGAAAGCAGAATATGGAAACTTATCACAGTCAAACAAACCTTCTTCCCGTTATTTGGAAGACGCTGACTATCTGCGTCTGCGTAATTTAACGATTGGGTATACTCTACCTTGTAAAATTCCGTATATAAGCAATTTCCGCTTATTCTTCTCTGGCGAGAATTTGTTTGTGATATCAGGCTTTTCCGGTATAGATCCGGAACTTCCGTCTAATACGGATATAGCTACAGGAAAAAAAGTAGCAGGAGCATCGGGAGTAGCTTCTTCTCCTTATCCAATGGCTCGTAAGTTTATGTTTGGTTTGAATGTTTCATTTTAATTAAAGAGAAAACAAATGAAGAAAATAGCTATATGGGCGCTTGCCGCTGTTACATTAATGACAAGCTGCGATCTGGATCGTTTTCCATATGATAAATATTCTAAAGATAAGATTGATGCCGACAAAGTTGCTGCATTCGACATATTATTAAACGGGTGCTATGCAAAGTTGAAAAGTGCATCAGATGTATTCCATCGTACCGGCGAATACCCGGGTGATAATATCTGCAAAGATAAACCTACTACCAATCCGTTTGGTACATATATTACTTATCAGCATACGGTAAATAACTCACAGTTGTCTTCAACCTGGAATAATGCGTATAATATAATTTCGCAGACAAGTGATTTGATGAAGATGGCTAATGAAGGCGAATCGCCAGAAATCGACCAGAAGCTAGGTGAGGCATATTATATGAGAGGTTTGATGTATTTCTACCTTTGCCGTGTGTTTGGCCGTCCCTATTATCAGGAGCCGGAAAAGAATATGGGAGTACCTATTGTAAATGGTATGCCGGATGATATTGCCAATTTGCAATTGCCAGACCGTTCTTCTGTAAAAGATACATATGCACAGGCAATTAATGACTTGAAAAAGGCAGAATCGTTGATGACTACTTATACATCGGCTTCTTACGCTTCGAAGTATGCTGCACAAGCTATGTTGGCTAAAATCTATATGTATATGAGCGGTACTTTTGAAAATCCGAATACCGATTATGCAAAAGAATCTTTGAAATATGCTGACGATGTAATCAATAGCGGAAAGTTTAGCTTGCTGAGTCGTACCAGCTTTATGAGATACAACGAACTGGCTCCGGATGATGCTTCGCAGACAGAGACAATTTTTGCTGTTAAATTTATCAGTTCGGACATTACGAGTTATACGAGTGCTATCGGCAGTATGTATGCTACTATTAATGAGGTAGGTTGGGGTGAGATTTATGCCAGTGCCAAATATCTGGATATTTTGTATGAAACAGGCCGTGGTAATGATGCCCGCGAAGCATTTATACATCCGGACTATAAACTTGATGACAAAGGTAATAAAACCCGTAATTTCCGTTTTGTTGCTAATGTTGTTGCAAATGGTAAAGTGAGCGGATATACTTATAAGCAATGTGATGTGAAAGTGGGAAGTGATGGTAAATTAGTTGCTGCCGTTTTGGATTCAAAAGAGTATCCGCTGACATTACTGGATGAGGCTAGCCGTAAATATTCGATTGTATATGAGGGTACGACATACTACGGATATGATGATTATTTTATGAATACCAGCCAGGGACATCCTAAATTCTTTAATTATAAATGCTCTATGCAGGAAGGTGTTTCGCATTTGTATTCACCTATTATATCTCGTCTGGGGGAAGTCTATTTAATACGTGCAGAAGCAAATGCCAAATTAGGAAATTATGCAGATGCACTGAAAGATTTGAATACGGTACGTGAACGCTCTATTGTAAATGGGGGCTATCAGACATTAAATGCGTCGAATGCCCATCAATTGATTATGAAAGAGCGCCAGTTGGAACTTGCGTTTGAGGCTGACCGCGGTTTTGATGTTTATCGTGTTGGTGATACCATGACCCGGCATTATCCCGGTTATCATGACGGAACAATTGAATTTTTGGCAACAAGCCCGTTAGTAGTCCAGTATATACCGAAGTCTGAAATTGACGCTTATCCTGGAACTTTGACTCAGAATCCGTAAATATTGAGTAATGAAAAGAAGTTCATCAATAATAAGTATACTGGCAGGGGTAACCCTGCCGGTCTCTTTATTGGCTCAAACCCAGCCTAAGCAACCGAACATTATTATTATAGTTGCTGACGATTTGGGATATGGCGATTTAAGTTGTTATGGTGCACATCGTATTCATACTCCGGGAATGGATCGTATTGCCAACGAAGGAATACGTTTTACTCAAGGTTATTGTACGGCAGCAACTTCTACCCCTAGTAGATACTCTCTTTTGACCGGTTTGTATCCATGGACAAATAAAGATGCAAAAATTTTACCGGGCAATGCCGCTTTAATCATAGACAATCAGCAGATAACATTACCTAAAATTATGAAACAGGCTGGATATGTAACCGGTTCTGTAGGTAAATGGCATTTGGGATTAGGTGATGGTGCTGTAGATTGGAATAAGACTGTATATCCCGGAGCGAAGGAAGTTGGGTATGACTATTCTTTTATTCAGGCTGCAACTAATGACCGGGTACCTTGTATTTTTATAGAAAATGGTAAAGGAGTTAATTTGGATTCTGATGATCCGCTTTTTGTAAGTTATAAAGAAAATTTTCAGGGCGAACCTACAGGAAAAGATAATCCGGAAATGCTTCGGATGCATCCGAGCGTGGGACATGGCGGTTCTATTGTCAACGGAGTTCCCCGTATTGGTTTTCAAAAGGGAGGCAAAGCTGCTCAGTGGAAAGATGAGGATATGGCAGAATTATTTCTGGAAAAGGCCAAAGATTTTCTGAAAGATAATAAAGATACCCCTTTCTTTTTGTATTATGGCTTACATCAGCCTCATGTGCCACGTGTTCCAAATCAGAAATTTGTGGGAAAGTCAGGAATGGGGGCAAGAGGTGATGTGATTTTAGAAGCTGATTGGTGCGTTTCTGAATTTTTGAAGGAACTGGATCGATTAGGGCTTACCGAAAACACCTTAATTATCTTTACCAGCGACAATGGCCCTGTGCTAGATGACGGCTATCAGGATCAGGCCGTGGAACTTGTTGGAGACCATAAAGTGGCAGGCCCTCTTCGTGGTGGCAAAACAAGCTTGTATAATGGTGGAACCTGTATTCCGTTTTTGCTTCGTTGGCCGGCAGTGGTAAAGCCGGGTGTTTCTAATGCTTTGGTTTGCCAGATGGATTTATTGGCATCTTTGGCGTCTCTGGTTGGACAAACTTATTCGGATAAAGTTGACAGCCAAAATACGCTCCCTGTATTTTTAGGACGGAGCAGTAATGGGCGTAAAGAGCTTGTTTTGGAAGGCTATTTTAATTATGCTTTGCGTGACGGGGACTGGGTAATGATACCTCCATATCCCGACTTTTCAAACGATCCGGAGGATGCCTCTTTTTGCGGCCGCAGTAATTGTTATCAACTATATAATGTGGAAAATGATCCGGGACAGCAAATTAATTTAGCGGAGAAGGAACCTAAACAACTTCATCGAATGATGATGTTGTTTGAAAAATTGAAAAGAGAAACTGGTAAGATTACGAATTTCTGATTCCCGATAAATGTTTCGGTTAGAAATGTAATTTGTAATTTAGATATAAAAAACTAAATTTGCCAACTTGAAGAAATAATAAAAAGATACGAACATGGAAAACACTCGTCGTTCATTTTTAAAACAAATGTCGGTAGCAGGCTTAGGTGCTGCAGGTCTGGCAATAGCTGGTGAGGCATCAGCTACAACAGTAGTAACTCCGGGGGCGAAAGATAAAAAGAAACCGGTAGGTAAAGATGATGGTAAGCTTCGTTTCGGTTTTATCGGAACAGGTTCAAGATGTCATGAACATATTAATAATGTCTTGGCAATTCCCGGTAATAAAATTGTTGCAATTTGTGATATTCAGCAAGGACCGATTGAAGCAACATTGAAACATATCGCAAAATTTAATGTTCCGGCTCCTAAAGTATATACAGGCAGCGAACGTGAATTTGAGAAAATGTTGAATAATGAAGAATTTGACTGCGTAATTATTGCCAGTCCGTGGGAATGGCATGTACCGATGTCTGTTGCTGCAATGAAGGCTGGCGTTCCTTATGTAGGTGTAGAAGTTTCTGCTGCAAATACATTGGAAGAATGCTGGGATCTGGTTAATGTTTCGGAGGCTACAGGCAGCCATTTGAATATTATGGAAAATGTATGCTATCGTCGTGACTGCATGGCTGCATTAAGAATGGTTCGTGAAGGATTATTCGGAGAGTTATTGCATGGAGCTTGTGGTTATGAGCATGATTTGCGCGAAGTGAAGTTCAATGATGGTAAACATTATACATACCAACCGGGTAGTGGCGATCTTCGTATGGGTCCAACCGCATTTTCCGAAGCACAATGGCGTACAAACCATTCTGTTCATCGTAATGGTGATGTATATCCTACTCATGGTATCGGGCCGGTTGCAAATTGCTTGGATATAAATCGCGGTAATCGTTTTCTTTCTTTGTCGGCGATGGCTACCCAATCTCGCGGATTACATAAGTTTATTGTGGATAATGGTGGAGAAAACCATCCGTTGGCAAAAATACAATTTAACTTAGGCGATATTGTCACTTCTATGATTAAATGTGCAAACGGACAGACTGTAATTGTAACACATGATACGAACTCTCCGCGTCCTTACTCATTAGGTTTCCGTATTCAGGGTACTGAAGGTTTGTGGATGAATGATGGAAATCATGTATATGTCCAGGGTAAATCCAAACCTCACCGTTGGGATGATTCGGAAGAATGGTTTAAACAATATGATCATAATTTATGGGCTAAATATGCTGCTGAAGCTGCCGAAGCAGGTCATGGCGGAATGGACTATATTATGATGTATGATTTGATTAATGCTATTCGGAATAAGAAGCCTGCTCCTATGGATTGTTACGATGCTGCAGCTTGGAGTGCTATTTCCGGTTTATCGGAAATGTCTATTGCCCGTGGTGGTGCATTGGTAGATTTCCCTGATTTTACCCGTGGACAATGGATTCATCGTCAACCTGCATTTGCTTTATAATTCATATATAGATATCTAAAGAGGGACTATCTAACAACAAAAGGTTGGATAGTCCCTTTTTTTGTTGCTTACCTTATTCAATTTAGTTGTCTACTCAAATACTGTCTATATGGGTCTTAATAAAGGGTCGTTTAAGGGCTCACTTTGTCACCTTCTGTCACTTTCTTCGGGGGGTGTTTTAAAATCTGAAAAATTATCTACAGACATTCCATGTAAGCATACAATATGCTATTATAGACAATATTACAACATAATATCGCTATTTTAAAAGTTAAAAAACAAACCGGATCGGATTTCGTTTTAATACTTCCGCGAACACTTTCCCTGATGCTTGAATAAGCAATTTATTGCATACAGACAATATAGAATTTCCAAGAAGAAATTTGGCTAAAGCCAATAAAAATAAATCTCCCTTTAGTCTGTCAGCTGAAGCAGACGGCAATTGAAACCAGGCTAAAGCCAT
>NZ_FNVS01000031.1 GCF_900108035.1 Parabacteroides chinchillae | reverse complement strand
ACAAATCCCTCAAAATACAATCTATAAAGTTATTGCTCCCAAAATACAAGAACGGATTTTCACATATAGCAATGGTATAATAAACTGGTTTTAAAATAAACATTCTATATCTCACATCATTATAATAAGATGTCAGCTAATTGTCAGTTTATTTATTTGAACTACATTAGAATATTTTCCGTTCTTTGTTTATAGTACTTTTGGAGATACAGGATGGGGATAGGTAAGGCAGAGAAAAAAAGAATATTTTCCAACTATAATCTGAATGTAAATTAAGGGTACAGCTAACTTTTTTATTGGATTAAAAACAATAAAGTTATCGTAATAGGAAATCCTATTCATAATTTGGCTGTTAAAGAGTTATATTTAAAACAACTCACACAAAGAAGAGAAGTAACAAATCGACCGATCATTACAACTGCAAAGGTTAGCCCTGCAGATATAAGCTTAGGAAATGTTAAGGTGAAACAGGCAAAAAACAGATTTCATCATACAAAATACAGGGAATGTTCGATGAAACCATAATGGTAAATGTAATACGGAGCAACCAATAACATTAAAAATTCGAGGACAAGCGATATAATAAGAAGCAGGGAAAGAAACCTCTCAGACATTAGAACTCTTCCGGTAACCTTCCCCCTTGTCTCCACCTTAAAAGAAAGGAGGTGATGGAGCAAAAGTAAGAAGAATTAAAGAATAAAGGAATTTCTTATTGAAGAAGAGTAAATAAGAAATAAACGATTAAAAAATTAATAACATAAATACATAAAAATATCATAAAGAAGAAACTATTTGGTATAGCAATTGTTGCGATAGTGGCTGCTGGGGCTGCATGGAATGTAAATGAGAATAAGAATGAAGTTAGTTTAAGTGACTTGGCTCTAGAGAATGTGGAAGCACTAGCCGGTGGGGAACAAGGAGGAGGAATACAATATTATGAACATCACTGTGGATCTCGAGTTGGTACACAATGTATAACTTCAGTAACCGGTCCTTTATGTGGTGGACCAAGAAGTTGTCCTTAATTATTTAGGCATTTTTCATTAGTCATGAATAAGTAGCAAACTATAACCCCGATAATTCAAAAACTATTTAAGACTAGAATTAAGTATTCACAAAAACCGGATTAGCATGAAACTGATATCAATATTTGGAGCATTTTTAGTTCTATTTACATCTTGTCAACAAAAGAGTAAAGATCTATCAAAGGTTTTGTATAATCAAACCAAAGAGTTAGAAAAAATAAGTATCAATATTTCTATTGATGACCAATCACTTACATCATACAGTTTTATTTCTACTTATCCAAAAGAGGATAATAAAGAATATTTATACGCCTATAATAGGTTAACACATTCCATAGACAAGTTTAACATCGATAATAAAACAGTTTCTCATATCTCTTTAGCAACAGAAGGAAAAGACGGTGTTCTAAAAAATATATCCGGATTATGTGTTTCCAATCCTGACAGTATTTGGATTTACAGCCAAGAAAATTTATACCTAATTAATTCGATTGGAAAAGTCACAAATAGTTTTAAACTACCAATCCCTGAAGGTGGGTTCATCATGATAGATAAAAATTTTTCAAGATCTACCAGTACTTTTTATTATCACCCGGCAAGAAATTCAATATTCTACTTGGCTGTAACACCTAATAAAGATCGTACCAAATACAATATATGCGAATATTCAATTTTGACTGATAATTTAAAATCATTTGAAATCGAAGGAAATAGCATCGAAAATAAAGCAGGAACAAATTTTGGATGGAAGCAAATGCCTAATGTTACATTTACAGATAAATATATTATTTACAACTATCCAATCAGTTCAAATATATATTATATAGATATAAAAACCGGTAAAAAAAATACAGTTGATGGACAAAGTAAATACACAAAAAATTTAGTTTCAGAATTAACTATGCCTTATGATTTTCAGAAAGCAGATAAACATCTGCTAGAGAACGTTCATTTTTTTGAAGTTATATACTCTCCAAAAGAGAATGTGTATTATAGATTGCATTTAGATAAAATTGCCTCTTATTCTAAGAATAAAGAGTTTAATGAACAATATGAAAGTAAAAATATTTATTTGACTATTTTAGATTCAAATTTTCACATAATAAATGAGCAACAATTAAGCCCTAAAACTTATAACTATTTTAATGGTTGGGGAATTACAAAAAAAGGTCTCTTGATTTTTATAGAAAATATTTTAGACACCTCAAAAAATCCAGATATACTCCAGATGGATATTTTTTGTACAAATCCATGAGAACCACATATAACGATTAAAGAAGTGTAATTGTTTATAATTGCACTTCTTCTACTCCAATTATCTAAAATAAAATATATATGCGTTATTGTATATTATTATTTTGTATAATACTAAAATGCATTTTTGAGATGAAATTACATAACTTATTAATTATACTATTAGCTTATTTGTGTTGGAATTGTACAAATAATTCAAATACAGAAAAACATCAAAACAGTCGTAATAATATTGTTGATGTTCAAGATAAGATTGTAAAGATAGAAATGGAGGAAAACCCTGTTTCTAGTTTTGCGATACCATATATTATGGATAATTTTTTAATAATAAACGACTACAAATCACCGGATAAACTAATACATATTTTTGATAAGAATTCTTTCAAATATATTACAAGCACCGGGGATAGAGGAGAAGGACCACAAGAAATTGCAAATCTGGGGCGTATCGGAATTAATGAAGCTGATCGCATTTTTTATGTAACAGATCATGGGAAACAGAAAATCTTTAGTTTTTATATGGATAGTATTCTTGTAAATCCGGACTATATGCCAATAGAAAAAATAAAGTTGGACAATACCATGTATCCGGATACTTATGACTATATAAATGATACTTTATCAATAGGATTATTCTCAAAAGTATTGAGCAACTCAGATTATACACCTATAGTTGCCAAGTGGAATATGGAAACAGGGGAAGTAAAACCTATGAAATACTTAAAACATCCGGAAATAGAAAGGAAACGAGTCAGTTCTGCCATATCCATTGAAAACAACTTATATGTTGAGTGTTATTGGTATCATGATTTAATGACGATTGGTTATCTTAATGGTGATTTTAAATGCAATATATATGGCGCAAAGTGGAATACGAAAAATTCCAGTGAGAACAGGCATTATAGAGATGTTGTCTTTTGCAAAGACTATATTGTAGCTAGCTATCTGGGAGAGAAAAGAATAATAAATGGTAAAGGAGGAGGGATAACAGTTATGAATCCTACTAAATTTTTGATTTTTGATAAAAACGGCGACTATATACAAACTTTAGAAGTAGGACATCCTATTCTCACCTTTTGCTATGATAAGGAAAACAATAGAATCATAATGAATCTTGATGACGAAATGCAGGTGTCTTACTTAGATTTAAATCTTTAAGCCCCCCACGTACATTTTCTATATGTAAGACTGGGATTCCTTTTAAAGAATCACGTAATCTTTTGATAGCCTGATCGAGTCATTCATTTTTTTGCAGACACATGATAGTAAATAGGTAAATCCAAGTATCACTATCTTCATTATTTTCTTCATGGTATGTAATAATTCATTAGCGTTTTCAATACAAAAATACAATTTATTAATCAATATCCTATAATTCCAGTTGGTAAGCCCAATTTTAGCCCTAAAAGCAGAACCTTTTATAATTCAAGATATTATACATATAACTTTTCTGTCATTAAACAAATGTAAGTAATTTG
>NZ_FNVS01000002.1 GCF_900108035.1 Parabacteroides chinchillae | reverse complement strand
GGTTCCGATGTTGGCTCTGCCGTTGAACGTTCCGTCGCTCTTAAAAAGGAGGGCGTAGACGTTCTTCAGCGTTGTTGGCGCTTTGGTCATCGGACTGGAAACAGCAATGCTGTCCGCATCACTCGATACCAGTTCGTAGTAGAAGCCTGCTTGCGCGGCTTCGCTTTCCGGGGCTGCTTCTCGGATCAGCGCTCTCGTCTCCGGTATGGCTTCTACACCGGTTTTGAGCGTAAGCGTCAGGGTGTGTCCTGTTGTGGGGTCTTTTTCCGGTTCGTCGTCGTCGTTGCATGCGGTCAATGCAGGCAGCATTGCCAGCATTATCAGGAAACCGGTCGTAAGGTAGCGGGTTTTGATCGCTTTTGTTTGTTCCATAACTTTGAATTTAAAGAGTTAATATTAGGTTGAAAATTGAGAAATCCGTTCTGTAGAGGCTCTGTAGGTGTACGGAGGTTTTCCGTGCGGTACGGACACACGTTTTAGGCAGGTTGCAAGGGCAACCTGCTATGTTTTGATTGTTTTTTACGTGAAAAAGGCGGGTGGAGGAAAGGTTACGTTTTTTTTGCAAAATTTCCTTCTTCATGAAGAAGGACTGCGGAACATGTATGTTCCGCAGATATATGTCTTATACAAGGAATGTATTTCATCTTGTTTATGAGATGTTGCGGGGGCAAAGATAGGGATTTCTTGCGCGGTAAGGAAAAATATCTGCGTAAATCTGCGCTTGTTTGCGTTTTGAACTGTTGCTTTAATTTTCTTCCGCCGGCTGGTATAAATAGCGTTTGATGCTTCGCTTCGGTGTCTTTTCGAACTCTTCCTGATAAAGTTTGAAGCACGATACTTTGCTATAGGCAGGCATCTCGGTGTTGAGCAGGTCTACATTGGCCTGCATAAGTTTTTCTATCTCACTGTGCTGAATACCGGCTTTGTCTACCTGTTCCCAATCGGGGTAGATAAGGGCAATCAACTTGCCATTTTGCGAGATAATGATAGACTCTGCCACGTAAAGCATATTATTGAGACGGTCTTCTATTTCTTCGGGGTAAATATTTTGTCCGCTAGGGCCTAGTATCATGCTTTTGCTGCGTCCACGGATAAAGAGCGAACCGGTAGAATCTATGGTACCAAGGTCTCCGGTGCGCATCCAGCCGTCAGGCATCATTACGGCTTTGGTCGCTTCGGGGTTCTTGTAATATCCAAGCATTACGTTCATGCCGCGCACCAATATTTCGCCAACTTCATTTTCAGGATCGGAGGAGTCTATGCGTGCTTCCATTCTGTCTACGATGCGTCCTACGGAACCTTGTTCGAACACATCCCATTGTGCATACGAAACCAACGGACCGCATTCCGTCATTCCATATCCTACGGTATAACGGAAATTGATGGATTTAAGAAACGCTTCCACTTCTTTATTTAAAGCGGCTCCGCCTATAACAATCTCTCCGAAGTTGTTGCCGAAAGCCGTATTTAGCTTTGTTGCAATTGTATCACGTATTTTTTGATCGATGTAAGGAACCTTCAGTAAAAGTTTGATAAGCGGTTTCTCCAGCTCCGGAAATACTTTGTTCTTGACAATTTTTTCAATGATAAGAGGTACGGCCAGTATTAATGACGGTTTGATGGTAGCAAATGCTTCGGCAATGATTTTAGGACTTGGTGTACGGGTCAGGAAGTGTACATGGCATCCTTTGTTAACCGAATTCAGTATCTCGAATGCAAGTCCGTACATGTGTGCCATCGGAAGCATACATACAATATTGTCGCCCGGATGAATAAACGGTAAATTGTCGTATGCAAATTGCGTATTGCTCCATAAGCTGCGATAAGGAATCATCACCCCTTTCGAAAAGCTGGTTGTACCCGACGTATAGTTTAGTACGGCCAGTTCTTCTGGTTTTTCCAGATGATATTTTACATCGCCGGCGGTGAATGAACGGGGATACTTTTTCCCGAAATATTCATTGATACGTTCCCGCACGGTAGTTATTTCTTTATTCTTACTATGAATAATGGAAAAATTATCCAGCATCATAAATAATCTGACGTCCGGCATCATCTTTTCATTCATATTCTCCCAGTTGCTTGAAGCGGCAAGTACGGCCTTTGCTTCGGAATGGTTAACGATATGGTGTATGTTATCCGGCTTGAATTCGTGAAGGATGGGAACTGCAACAGCCCCGTATGCCAGTATGCCGAAAAAGCAGATAGCCCAGTTGGATGAGTTTCGTCCTACCAGAGCTACTTTATCTCCTTGTTTGATGCCCGCATGTTCTAATATTATATGGAACTTTTCTATTCGGCGGGCTACGTCTTTATAATGATATGTATGTCCGTTATAGTCGGAAAAAGCGGGCAAATCCCAATGCTCTTTTATGCTGTTCTCTATCAGCTCCAAAAAACGATTCTCCATGTTGTTTTATTTATATTGAGAATAACCAGAAAGTTAAAGTGAATGTTGCAAATATAGCAAAAAACATATATGTTTGTTCGGTATTGTAATATTCTTATTTCAGTATAATTAACCGGAGTAAAAGTAGGGTAGCATCGGCTATGTTACTTGTTTGCATAAATCAAAATACAAGATGGAGACAACAAATGCATTTGGCATGAACGACCGTATCAAACGGCTACGTAAACAAACGTTTGAAGCAGAACCTTCTCTTTCTATCGAACGTGCCCTTATCGAGACCCGTTTTTATAAGGAGAATGAAGGTAAATATCCGATACCTGTTCTCAGGGCATTAAATTTCCTCGAGATATGCAAACATAAAACCATTTATATCGGCCGGGATGAACTAATTGTCGGAGAGCGTGGCCCGTCACCAAAATCTGTTCCTACTTTCCCCGAACTTACTTGCCATAGTATAGAAGACCTGCATATATTGAATACGCGTGAATTGCAACGTTATACTATTTCCCAACAAGATATTGATACTTACGAAAGAGAGGTTATACCTTATTGGAAGGGACGTACGCAACGCGAACGAATCTTTAGCCATGTACCCGGGGAATGGAAATTGGCTTATGAGACCGGTATGTTCACGGAATTTATGGAACAGCGTGCTCCCGGCCATACTGCTTTGGACGGGAAGGTTTATAAATATGGTTTGTTGGATTTAAAAGAGCGGATTGCTTCCGGACTGGCTGCATTGGACTACATGAATGATCCGGAAGCTACCGATAAGCAGGAGGAGCTTACTGCCATGTCTATCTCCTGTGATGCTGCTATTCTTTTTGCAGAAAGGCATGCGGACATGGCTGATAAAATGTCTTGTGAAGAGAAAGACCCTAAACGGGCTTCCGAGTTGCGTAAGATTGCCGAAGTATGCCGTTGGGTTCCGGCTCATGCTCCCCGTACCTACTGGGAAGCAATTCAGATGTATTGGTTTATACATTTGGGTACAATTACGGAGTTGAACGGTTGGGATGCCATGAACCCCGGACATTTTGACCAGCACCTGGCTCCTTTTTATGAAAAGGAAATAGCTGAAGGTTCTTTGACGCGTGATGAAGCGAAGGAACTAATGTCGTGTTTCTTTATAAAAGTCAATAACCATACAGCTCCCCCTAAGGTGGGGATTACGGCTAAGGAGAGCGGGACATACAATGATTTTACAAATCTGAATATCGGAGGAATAAAAGCAGACGGTAGCGATGGGGTAAGCGAAGTGTCGTATATCATGTTGGAAGTGATAGAAGAATTGCATATTCTTCAACCCGGCAGTGCGATTCATGTCGGTACGCGTACACCGGAAAGGTTTTTGCGTGCCGGATGTAAAGTAATCCGCCAGGGACATGGTTATCCTTCAGTGTTTAACCCGGATGTTTATGTACAGGAACTAATACGGCAAGGCAAGTCGTTGCGAGATGCACGCGAAGGAGGATGTAGCGGATGTATTGAAGTAGGGGCTTTCGGTAAAGAGGCTTATGTGTTGACCGGTTATTTGAATGTTCCTAAAGTTTTGGAAGTTACTTTGCATAATGGCGTAGATCCTGTTTCAGGGCAGAAGGTCGGACTGGAGACAGGTAATCCGTGTGATTTTAAAAGCTATGATGAGTTATATGCTGCTTTTCTGAAGCAGATTCATTATTTTGTGGATATGAAAGTGCGTGTAAGTAATTATATCGACCGTATGTTTGCCAAGTATGCTCCGGCTACCTTTCTCTCTTTATTTATAGACGATTGCATCGCTAAAGGAAAGGATTACTATAACTGTGGGCCACGCTATAATACAACCTATATCCAGTGTACCGGCCTGGGAACTGTTACTGACAGCCTTTGCTCCCTGAAAAAGCATGTTTTTGAGGATAAGACATTTTGTATGGCTGAAATGCTGGAAGCCTTAACTACTAACTTTGAAGGTAAGGAGGCCATGCGCCAACGTATATTAAACAGGACTCCGTTCTTTGGAAACGACGATGACTATGCCGATCAGATTGCCGTAAAGGTTTACGACGATTTATATGATGCTATAGAGGGTAAGCCGAACACGAAAGGAGAGTGTTTCCATTTGAATATGCTATCAACTACCTGCCATGTCTATTTCGGCAAAGTGATGGGAGCTATGCCTAATGGAAGGCTGGCTGGCAAAGCCATATCGGATGGTACGTCTCCCTCGCATGGGGCAGATACGCATGGGCCTTCGGCTGTGGTTAAATCATTGGGTAAACTGGACCAGGTAAAAAGTGGAGGCACTTTACTGAATCAACGTTTTATGCCTTCCTTGTTGAAACGGGAGGAAGATATATCCAAACTCTGCTCTCTGATCCGTAGTTATTTTGCTATGGGAGGACATCATATTCAGTTTAATATAGTAGATACGGAGACGCTGTATGCTGCACAGAAATGTCCTGAAGAATACCGTGACTTGCTGGTGCGTGTGGCCGGCTATAGCGACTACTTTAATGATATGAATGCCGATTTACAAGCAGATGTTATTGCGCGTACGGAACAGGAAAGCTTTTAACTATGCTGGTTTTCGATATAAAGCGATATGCTATTAATGACGGGCCGGGCATTCGTATAACAATCTTTATGAAAGGATGCCCGCTGTCATGTGTATGGTGTCATAATCCGGAAGGAATATCCGGACAAAGAGAGAAACTTTATACAAAACAGAAATGTCTGGGCTGTGGTGCTTGTGTGGATGCTTGCCCCGGGCATGCTCTCCGGCTGACTTCAGAAGGTGTTTCTTCCGATGTTTCACTTTGTACGGTGTGCGGTAAGTGTGCGGATGTGTGTCCTTCGCTGGCAATGGAAATATCCGGTAAGGAATATACGGCCGACGAACTGATGAAAGAAATCAGGAAGGAAATACTTTTTATGGACTGCTCCGAAGGCGGGGTAACTTTCTGCGGAGGTGAACCGCTGATGCATCCCGATTTTTTATTGGAACTATTACAACGTTGTGGAAAGGAAGGTATTCACCGTGCTGTAGATACGACTTTGTATGCACGCCCTGAATTAGTTCGGCAAGTGATGGAACATACAGATCTTTTTCTTATCGACTTGAAACTGATGGATTCTTTTTGGCATAAGAAGTATTGTGGTGTGCCGAATGAATTAATTCTATCTAACCTGCGGATGGTAGCCGATGCCGGTAAAGAGTTCATTATCCGTATACCTTTGATTGAGGGTATAAATACAGATGAAGATAATATTCGTCAAAGCGCATCTTTCCTTGCTTCACTTCCGCAGCACCTTAAGGTTGTAAACCTACTGCCTTACCATGATATAGGTAAAAATAAACATGAGAAATTGGGTTCTGTTTATAATCCGGACCAATTTCCCATGTCAACTCCGTCAGAGAATCTACAACAGAAATGCGTAGAGATATTCCATTCGTACGGAATAAATGCAAAGATAGGGGGTTAATCGGTTACATCTTCTTTTTTCTTTAGCATACAGCCGTTATAATACTGGTATTTTAATCACTACTTTGCGGATGTTGCCTTGGCCGATGCCTGGCGCGTGGCCGTCTTCAGGAAAATAGATAACAAATTGTCCCGGATAAATCTTGGTGAAAGCGGTAGGACGATCTACATAAAAGGCAATGTCGTTGTCTTCGTTATAAGGAATCGACTCTTCTTTTAGCTCGCATCCGGCTTTCCATCCTATTTTCTCAACACCAAGCAACGGAGCTTGTATGTCGATATATTTTTTATGGGTTTCGATGGCGGCTTCTGCCTTTTCTTTGCCGAAAAGGCTTGCTATGGATGCTGTTATTTGCTTACCTTCCAGTTCATATTTGCCATCTTCTACTTTCGAAAAATCGGTTGATTTCAGGTAATCGAAAGCTTCTTTGAATAAAGGATGAAGACTTTCAAACCGTGCTGAATTACATAATGAATCTAGTATCATGGTATAATTTTTGTGTTTTTGTTTTTGGTAATTTTGTTGCCAAAGGTAACCATTTTCGGTGTACCTTTGTTATACATAATATAAATAAGGTGTAAAAGGTTATAAAGGATATTATATAATGAAAGACTTGGAAACAAAAGTTCTTCCGGTGTTGGAGATGAGTTGTGTCGTATGTGCCGGTAATGTCGAGAATACCGTAAAAGATTTGGTCGGCGTGGAGAAAGCTACTGTCAACTTTGCTGCCAATACGTTAAATGTAACTTACCATCCCGTTATAATCGATCTTAAACAGATAAGGGCTGCCATACAGGCGGCAGGATATGATCTGGTAATTGAAGAAGAAGATACAGAAGCTATACAGGAAGAAATGTCTCGTAGGCATTATTATAAATTGCGTCGTAATACGATAGGGGCGTGGTTGCTTTCTATTCCTTTGGCTTTGCTCGGTATGGTGTTCATGCATATGCCTTATGCCAACTGGATAATGATGGTACTGGCATTAACAATTATGCTCTTTTTCGGACGGTCATTTTATATAAATGGTGTCCGTCATGCGTTGCACGGGAGTGCCAATATGGACACTTTGGTTGCTTTAAGTACCTCTATAGCATTTGTATTCAGTTTGTTTAATACGGCCTATCCGCAATTCTGGTATGATAGAGGATTGGAACCGCATGTATACTATGAGGCATCCGGTGTAATTATCGCTTTTGTTCTTTTGGGGAAACTATTGGAAGAGCGGGCAAAGAATAGCACTTCTTCGGCCATTAAGGGATTGATGGGACTACAACCTAAAACGGCTCGTCGTGTTATAGACGGGAAAGAGGAAGAAGTACCTATTTCTTTGTTGCAGATAGGAGATGTAATTAGTGTCCGTCCGGGTGAAAAAATTCCTGTAGATGGTACATTGGTACAAGGGGCATCCTCTGTGGATGAAAGCATGCTCAGTGGAGAACCTATTCCTGTGGAAAAAACAAGCGGTGATCGGGTTTTGGCGGGAACTATCAATCAGAAAGGAGCTTTCACGATGGAAGCTACCGGCGTAGGTGGAGCTACGGTTCTGGCTCAGATTGTACAAATGGTGCAGGCAGCTCAGGGTAGTAAAGCTCCGGTTCAACGGATTGTCGATAAGATAAGTGCAGTCTTTGTGCCTGTAGTTGTAGGACTGGCGGTCGTAACGTTTGCGTGTTGGTTGTTGATAGGCGGCAGTAATTATTTCTCGTACGCTTTATTGTCGGCGGTCTCTGTATTGGTGATTGCTTGTCCCTGTGCATTGGGTTTAGCTACTCCAACAGCTCTGATGGTAGGTATAGGCAAAGGTGCCGAGCGGCATATTCTTATTAAAGATGCTTTTGCCTTGGAGAATATGTGTAAAGTGAATACCGTTGTATTGGACAAGACTGGCACTTTAACGGAAGGCATTCCCGAAGTAACGGATTCATTTTGGCCGGAAGGTTCCACACAACGATATTTGGATGTTCTATATACGGCGGAATTGAAGTCGGAACATCCTTTAGCTTCGGCTATTGTGCGTTCTACAGAAGCTTCCGGAGCGCAGACTTGTGATGTGGACAGCTTTGAAAGTATAACAGGCAGAGGAATCCGTGTGAATGTGGATGGCATGACTTACTGGGCTGGCAGTGCGGGGTTCTTGGAATTATTTGGTGCAACCGTATCTCATTTTACATCTGTACATATTGATAATTGGCAACAAGAGGGTAAAAGTGTTGTATATTACGGACGGAATGACGAAGTTCTGGCTGTAATGGCAATTGCCGATCGTATTAAACCGACTTCGGCTGCTGCTGTGAAAGAATTGACTAGGATGGGTATAGAAGTCCATTTACTTACCGGTGATAGTATCAAGACTGCAGAATCTGTAGCGTCTGCTTTAGGTATACGTTATTATAAGGCGGAAGTATTGCCTAATGACAAGGAGGAATATATAAAAGATTTGCAGAAAGCAGGTAAGCAGGTTGCTATGGTGGGTGATGGCATTAACGATTCGCAAGCCCTGGCACGTGCAGACGTTAGTGTTGCTATGGGGAAAGGTACTGATATAGCAATGGATGTAGCTATGGTTACTTTAATAACTTCAGATCTGCTGTTGTTGCCGGAAGCAATCCGTCTTTCCAAAAGTACGGTAAGGCTTATTCATCAAAACCTGTTCTGGGCCTTTATTTATAATTTGATCGGTATTCCTCTGGCTGCCGGAGTTCTGTTTCCTATAAACGGCCTGTTGCTGAATCCGATGCTGGCAAGTGCAGCTATGGCATTTAGTTCGGTATCGGTAGTGCTTAACAGCCTTCGGCTGAAGTGGAGTAAAATATAAACTTAAAAACAAATCGTATTATGTCTACATTGAAATTTAAGACGAATGCCAAATGTGGCGGTTGTGTGTCTGCCATTGGTGATAAGTTAAATAAGATTTTGAACCCGGGCAATTGGTCGATCGACCTGACGAAGCCGGAAAAGTTACTCATTGTAACAACCGAACTTCCTGCCACTACTATTATAGCTGCGGTAACTGAAGCAGGATTTAAGGCCGAACAGCTATTGTAAACGAGATGGTAAAACAACGACAAACCTACGGAGAAGAGCTAGCCAATGTGCTTACCCATGGTGCTGGTATGGTATTTGGGATGATAGCACTTGCTGTCTTAATATATAAAGCCGTTTATAGTGGCGATACATGGGCTATAGGGAGTGTGGCCGTGTATGCTGTATGTATGACGTTATCGTATGTTACTTCTACGCTTTATCATGCATCTGCCCATGCACGGCGTAAACGCCTGTTGAGGCGGTTCGATCATAGCGCTATTTATCTTCATATAGCCGGGACATATACTCCGTTTACATTGCTGGCTTTGCGTAATGAAGGATATTGGGGATGGAGCCTTTTTGCTACGGTTTGGATTGCTGCAATAATAGGAGTGTGGCTTAGCTTCCGCAAGATGAAGAAGAAAGACCATTTGAAAACCGTTTGTTATCTGGCAATGGGATGGGTAGTGGTTATTGCGTTCAAGCCGCTGGTAGATGTTTTCAGGCAAACCGGTTCTATGGATGTATTATACTGGCTTATTGCCGGAGGATTATCGTATACGGTTGGAACCATCTTCTTTTATTTGGATAGCCATAAGTATATGCACTCTATCTGGCACGTGTTTGTGTTGGGCGGATCTGTATGCCATTTCTTTGCCATTTATAATTTAGTATGAACTGTTCCCGGTGTCCGGAAAAAATCATCCCGATCATTTTTCAAAATCATCAGTATGATTAAAAAAATGATCGGGATGATTTTTGTGCATTCGTGAATAATATTTTTACTTTTGAGGTACGGAAACTTAAATCTGTTATAATATCATGAAAAAACAATTACTATTCGTGTTGCTTGCTGCCGGTATGTGCTACTTTCAGGAAGCAAAGTCACAAGAATTGCCCTCCGATGTAACGCCAAACTATACGTTGGCCCAACGTTTCACCGAAGATAAACTGAAGAATATGCTTTTCTCAACTACGGTGGATCCGCATTGGTTTCAGAAAGGAAATAGTTTTTGGTATGAGTATAAGACAACCAACGGCACAAACTGGTATGTAGTCAATCCTGCAACGAAGACAAAGCATCCGTTGTTTGATCTTGATAAGCTGGCTTCTGAAGTTACGGAAATAATGAAAACCCCGTTTACATCCCAGCACCTTCCCATACAAAAACTGGAAGCCCAAGCGGATGGTTCTACTTTTACGTTCCAGGTAAAGACCCCGAAAGACTCGGCCTATTTCTCATACAATTATAATACACGCAAACTGACAGAACTGAAAGATAAAAAAGAAGACAAATACCCTGAATGGGCTTCTATTTCTCCGGATGGCAAAACGGTGGTCTATGCCAAGGATATGAATCTGTATCGTATGTCGCGTGAGGATTATGAGAAAATAAAGAAAGACGGGAACGATAAATCCATTACAGAGATTCCTTTGACTACGGATTGTGTAAAGAGTTTCGGCTTTGGCGAACCTCGCAGCTTATTGAATACAGATACGCTTTGTAATGGCAAACGCCGTTATCCGGATGATTTGGTTTGGTCTCCCGACTCCCGCCATTTTGCCATTACACTGACCGATAGCCGTGCCGTTAAGGAGCTTTGGGTTATCAACTCCGTGGCAGAACCCCGTCCTACATTGGAAACCTATAAGTACCAAATGCCGGGAGAGGCAGAAGCTCCTGTTGAATACCTGCTTTTGTTTGACATGGATAATAACAGCTATAAGCAGATTGCTACATCTGCCTATAAAGATCAGACATTGCAGATTGCCCGTAAGCCTTTATTGGAGAAACAACGTGATATGAAGGAACAGCCCCGCTGCTGGGCGGGAGACAATAACCGTTTCTTCGTGACACGTTCGAGCAGGGATTTGCACCGTATTGATATATGCTCATATACGATTGGTGAAAGCGCTATCCGTCCTATAATAGAAGAACGTATGAATACCTATATCGAAGTCCGTCCGCTGGCCGCTATCAACAACGGAAAGGAATTGGTTCATTGGAGCGAACGCGATGGATGGGCGCATCTTTATTTATATGATGATCAGGGTAATCTGAAGAAACGTCTCACTTCCGGCCCCTGGCATGTAGACCAGATATTAAAAGTGGACGAAGCTAAACGCGTAGTCTATTTCCTGGCTAATGGAAAGGAGAAAGACGAGAATCCATATTACGAACATCTCTATCGTGTGAATCTGGATGGTAGCGGATTGCAGTTGATCTCCGCCGGCGATTACTTCCACGAAACCCGTATGGATGACGATTGCCAATACTTTGTAGATAACTATTCACGTGTTAATACTGTTCCGTCTTCCGACTTGTACGACAATACGGGACGTAAAATAATGTCGTTGGAACAGAGTGATTTCTCGCAGATGTTTGCTGCCGGCTATCAGTTTCCGCAACCTTTCAAAGTGAAGGCCGACGATGGCATAACCGACTTGTACGGGGTAATGTACAAACCTTTCGATTTTGATTCGACAAAAGTATATCCTATTATTGATTATGTATATCCCGGTCCACAGGTGGAGGCTACCGTGTACCCGTTTAAGGCCATGACGCCGCGTACCGACCGTTTGGCTCAGGCAGGCTTTATCGTTATCTCTGTTGGTAATCGTGGTGGACATCCCAGTCGCTCCAAATGGTATCACAACTATGGCTACGGCAACCTGCGAGACTATGGACTGGCCGATCAGAAGGCTGCTATCATGCAATTGGCCGACCGGTATAAATTTATTGATATCCATCGCGTAGGTATTCACGGTCATTCGGGTGGCGGATTTATGTCTACGGCGGCTATCCTGCAATATCCGGATTTCTTTAAGGTGGCAGTATCATGTGCCGGCAACCACGACAATAAGATTTACAACCGCTGGTGGAGCGAAACGCATCACGGCGTAAAGGAGGAAGTGACGGACAAAGGCGACACTGCTTTTGTGTACAATATCAAGAGCAACCCTGAAATAGCTAAGCAGCTAAAAGGCCATTTATTGCTTATTCACGGGGATATAGACAACAACGTACACCCGGGTAATACGCTTCGTGTGGTAAATGCTTTGATTCGTGCCAATAAACGTTTCGATATGCTTATTCTTCCGCAGCAACGCCACGGTTTTGGTGATATGAACGAGTATTTCTACTGGCGCCTGGTGGATTATTTCTCGCAGCATTTGCTGGGTACGTCTGAGACATCGGTAGATATACCGAACAGATAACAGACGGCTTACAATTCCAAACTCTTTGGAGTTATAAGTGCAGAGTGTTTGGAGTTATGGGTGCAGAGTCTTTGGAGTTATGGGTGCAGAGTCTTTAGAGTTATGGGTGCAAAGTCTTTAGAGTTATGCCTGCAGAGTGTTTGGAATTATCAGTCGAAAAGGAAGGGGGTGTGTCAAAAGTCGGAATTAAGGAACGCAGACTACGCAGACGGAGCGCAGAGAAACGCAGACCGTATTGATTATTAATAAAATCAGTCTGCGTTTTTCTGCGTGTTCTGCGTTATCTGCGTCCGGTAATAGCGTTTTGACACACCCCCTACCTTTTCGTATAAGAAGTTCTTTTTTACAGTCCGCTAAAGTCTACCCCTTCAAATACCAGCGATGGTATCCTCCAGCTTGAAGATGTGCGCGGATCATTGCCTGCCTCTGCCAGATTGCTCCACAAAGTAAGCATGTTTCCTGTAACATTCATTTCGGAAACGGGTTGTGCAAGTTTCCCTTTTTCGACCAGAAAGCCTTCTATACCATATGAGAAATCTCCGGTTGTACTGTTACAGTTACCTCCGTTGAAACCGGTCACAAGGATTGCCTTATCTGCAGACGCAATCAATCCGTTTAAATCTTTGTCACCCGGTTGCAGAGCCAGAATGGAAGGAGAAGCAATAGTTGGTTCCATATCCATCTTGTTTGCCGTGTAGGTATCGATATAATATGTTTTAAGAATACCGTTTTCGAATACAGGCAGTTTCTTGGTTGCCACTCCTTCGCCGTCAAAGTAACGCGCCCCCGATGCCCGGATAAGATGTGGTTCATCCATTAATGTAATCTTTTCTCCGATTACTTGTTGATTCAGTTTATCAAGTAAAAAAGAGTTGCGTTGCTGGATAGAAGAACCATATAGTGCGTCAATTACGGGAGATAGGAGACGGGCCGAGTTCATGTTGTCTACAATCATCGTGTACTTGCCTGATGCTATCTTTTTCTGTCCCAGTTTCCGGAAAACACGTTCAAGGGCTTTTACTCCGATTCCTTCCTTCATTAAAGTATCGTAATAGAGGGAAGAATCATACCAATATGATTCGGGGCGGGCATCGCCTTCGCCGCGGATACTTACGCTTGCCACCAAACTAAAAGACGAACCGCATGCGTCTCCTTCAAAGCCGTTGCTGGCAACCATATATTTAAAGTCCTTTTCGTCGCTGTACGAAGAATTGGCTGAGATAATGCGGTCGTCTTTTCCCATCATTTCTTCGCAGGTTTTCATAGCCAGGGCAACTTTGTCGTCCGGTTGGATAGAATCGAATTTGGGATCCAGCAACTGTAAGTCAGCACTGCCTCCTTTATAATAGAGGGAAGCATCCGGCAGGGTGCGTGCTTTATCTTCTGCCAGATAACGGGTAGAGTCGATTCCGTTACGGATAAACTTTTCCAATTCCTGCTTGTCCAGACGGTTCGTAGAAAATGAACCATAACGGCCGTCTACAAACAGGTGGATCACCAAACTGTTTTCCGAAGCCTGTTGCAGGCGGTCTATTTTCATGTCGCGAATTTCGAAAGAGCTGCTCGAACCATTGTACAGACTTACGCGCGATGCCTGGCAACCATTCTTTAACGCATATTCCATAGCCCACTGGGCTAGCTTTTTATTTTCTTTAGTTATCATATTAATTTTCTCCTCCTACAGTAAGTTTGCTAACTAAGGCAGACGGCATGCCACAGGTTACCGGACACGACTGGCCGTCCTTGCCACATGTCCACGTTCCGTTATCCATCTTGTAGTTGTTGCCAACCATTGTGATATTGGCTAGAGCTTTAGGCCCGTTGCCAATAATGTTGATATCTTTGATAGGTTGGGTCAGTTTTCCGTTTTCAATCAGATATCCGTCTTTTACGAAGAATGTAAAGTCGCCGGCGCCAATCTGTACTTGCCCGTTTGTAAAACTGGAAGCGTAAATACCTTTCTTGATTGTAGAGATCATCTCTTCCTCCGTTACGTTTCCGGCTTCCATGTAAGTGGCACGCATACGGGGAATAGGCATCTGACGGAACGATTCGCGACGGCCATTGCCTGTAGAACGGATTCCATAGTGCTTGGCACTGATGCGGTCGTGCAGGTAGCTTGTAAGAATACCTTCTTTTACGATGTATGTCTTTTGCCCTTCTATGCCTTCATCGTCTATATTTACAGAGCCGCGGTTAAACGGAATGGTTCCATCGTCTACCACATTGATATGCTCGTTGCATACTTTCTTATTTAGTTGATCGGAGAAGATGGATGTATTCTTCCTGTTGAAATCGGCTTCAAACGCATGTCCTATCGCTTCATGCAACAAGATACCTGAACCTCCGGCTCCCATTACAACGGGCATTTCTCCACCTTTAGGCTTGATGGCCTGAAAGAGTATAGACGTTTTATCTACTGCTTCTTTGGCTACTTCGTTAATAATATCATCTGCAAGGAATTCTGCTCCCATGCGGAATGCACGTGAGGCATACGAGTTTTCAATCTTACCATTGTCTTCCATAATACATACGGCTCCCAATGTTACCATAGGACGATAATCATAATACATCTGTCCTTCGGAGTTGCAGAACAGTATGTGTGAAGTCATGTCTCCCAATGAAGCCATTACCTTTTGCACCCGTTTGTCTAAAGCAAAAATAGCGTCGTTCAGTTTTTGCAGGTAAGGCGTTTTCTCTTTAACAGCAATTTCGTCCCAGGGTGTTTGCACGCCGTAGAAATTGTTGACAATAGGTTCTTCTGTGAGTTTGACAGGACCTTTGGTAGCTGTACTATTTGCAATCCTGGCTGCTGTTTGGGCGGCTTTCAACATATCGTCAAGCGAAATGTTTTCTACGTATGCATAACCTGTCTGATCTCCGGAAAGTACACGTACACCCATTCCAAAGTCTATGTTGGAATAAGCATGGTTTACTGCTCCATCCTGCAAACTGATATTATTGCGGTAAGAGTGTTCAAAGAAAAGATCTGCATAATCTCCTCCTTTTTCCAATGCTGCGGACAGCACTTTTTTCATGTCGTTTTCACTTAAACCGAAATGGTTTAATGCAAATGAGATACCGGCCGCTTTATCAGCAGTGTTACCGGTACAACTTCCTAGAAAAGAGGGGGTCGCTAAAGAGCCAAGCATAACCATACCTCCTGTTTTAATAAAATCACGTCTGTTGTATTTCATATTGTTTTATATGTTACGTTCTTTTGCCCATTTCATTACATTTGCCGGCGGACGTTGTGCTAACAGTTCTTTTTTCATGAAGTCCATATAAGGAGCTACATGGTGGAAGAATTTCTTATAGCCTTTACACAAATAATTCAAGCCGGGTTCGCCGGATGTCGTATGCATGAAGCGGTTTTTGGGACATTCGCCATTGCAGGCAAAGAGGTACTCGCATTCTTTGCATTGTAATGGCAGCTTATCGTGTTTATCTGTTCCGAACTTTAGCTGGCGTTGGCTGTACATCATTTCTGTTAATGTCTGCGTTTGGATATTACCCAATTTATATTCGGGGAAAACAAAGTGGTCGCAGGCATATACATCGCCATTGAACTCCATTACGCCTGCATGTCCACAGTTCTTGGCAAGAGTACAGATTCCGGGTTGCTCGCCTATCCAGTTGGCTAGTGTGGAATCGAACAGTTGGATGTAGTATTTACCCACATCTTCTTTGAGCCATTCATCAAAAATGGTACACAGGAAGTTGCCCCACTTACCAGAGTCTACCGAGAATGATGCTAATTTGATATTCGCATCCTGCTGTTCGGGAGAAGTCAGTTGCGTGCCATCTGCGTGTTGCGAGAGGCGTTCTACAATGGGGGCAAACTGTATGTAACGGCAGTCTATTTCTTTAAAGAAATTGTAAAATTCAAGCGGGTAATCTACATTATAGTCGTTTACCACTGCCATTGCGTTGTATTCCACTCCGTGTTTTTTCAGCAATTCGATGCCTTTCATCACTTTGTAAAAGGAGGGAAGACCTTGCCGGTTTCGGCGGTATTCGTCATGAAACTCCTGTGGCCCGTCGATAGAGACACCTACAAGAAAGTTGTTCTCTTTAAAGAAGCGACACCATTCATCGTTCAGCAACGTTCCGTTTGTCTGGATACAGTTGTCTATCTGCCGGCCGTGGGCATACTTTCGTTGTAGTTCTAGTGCTTTTTTATAGAAGCTGATCGGACGCATTAATGTCTCTCCTCCATGCCAGGTGAAAAGAACTTGCTGCATGGTTTGACATTCCAGATATTCTTGGATAAACTTTTCCAGAAGTTGGTCTGTCATAATATGATTTTTAACTTCAGGGTACAACTTCCCTTTCTCCAGATAGTAACAATACTTACATGCTAAGTTACAAACTGAACCAACCGGCTTCAACATCACGTATACAGGTTTCGCAAACGGTGATATATAGGGATTATCCATAGGTGTTTTTATACGAATATGTATTGAATTACAAAGTTATGAAAAATATTAGATTAGCCTCTCATATACGTAATAAGTTAACCGAAAACAGTGGAATCATTTCTTTTTTATGGTTCGTTTGTAATCTGTTACAAATCCTTCGCATAACCAGTTGGCTAATGCCTGACGGTTGTCGCTAAGCACAAGGCGCTTTTGATCGTCACTGTTTTGTATATTACCCAGTTCTACAAACGCTGATACAGGAACCGTATGGTTGAGTACGTATAGGCTTCGTTTCTCGACTGTCCCTTTAAAACCTCGTCCCGGTTGATGCTTGTTGTACTTGCTGTTGAAAGTGGAACGGAGAGTTTTTGCCAGTTGTTTACTTTGTTCGCTTTTTAAAGAATGATAGAAAAATACATCGGTTTGTTTTCCCTTATGACGACTATCCACATGAATAAAGAGTGCCCGTCGATAAGATTCTTTATCTTTTTTATATAGTCCGTTAATCTTATTGCAACGTTGTTCCAGTCTTCTGAATTGGCTGAAAGGGATTGTGCTGCCCATACAAGTTTCTCGCTTGCTGTTGTTCAGGTATTTGGCGTTGCGTATGCCATCTTTGGGGTCTTGTATTATGATGTGTACTTTTGCTCCTTTCATTAATAAATTTCTGGCTAGCCGGAGCATGATATCGTAGGCATATTCATCTTCATGCAGCTCTGTTTTCCCGACTTTGCCAATAGCGCCCGGATCGGGACCTCCATGGCCGCTTACCAAATAAAAACATGCGTCTTTTAGTTCAGACGATGTTACGTTGTATCGTGCCAGTTCTTTACCGAATAACGGTTCGTAATTTTTGCGCCTGGTAACGGCTGTGTTCTTTTGTAGTGGAGGCAAGGTGTATTTTACACCCATACGCAGGGTGTTACCTTTCCCTAATTTGTTTTTATTTAATTCAATGAACTGTTTGTAATGCTCTTTGCCGGTACGGTTGTGTCGTTTGAGGAATAAAGTAATCCCTTCTCCTGATTTAGGAACTGCTTTCTCTTGTGCGCTTAATGTATATGCTGATATTAAAAATAGAACGATTAATACGAATGTTATCTTTTTAAAGGCCATACCCTGTTTTTTTTGTGCAGTAAAGATACGTATTTCTGTGTTAACAGGAACCAAAATGAATTATTAAAAGGAAAAAGCGCGGAACTATCTTACTGGCTTTTCTGTTTCATAGATATAAGAAATAATTATATTAATCATTTAAAATAAGTTGGTTATGAAAGATTTACTTTTAGGCTTAGGGCTTGGTGTTATTGTTGGGTATATGATCCGCCGTATGGAAGATCATGGTGATTTTGATTGTTTGCATGATGATCTGGATAAATTTGCCGATAAAACGAAACGAGCTGTTAAGAATGCGGTAGATGCCGGTAAAAATCAGGTAGAATATGTTAAAGATAGGGTTGAACATGTTACAGGTGCTGCGAAGAATAGTACATCAAATTAAGTAACGTAATAAATTGTTTTGTGAAGAGAATGCAGGAAGGATACTCCTGCATTCTCTTGTTTCCTTAAAATAGGGTAGTTAGTCTCTTGTATATCTCTTTGGTGATATAAATATCATACGAAGCATCATGAAGTTTTGTAGGGTCAAGCTTTATTCCTAATGTACGTGCTACGGTTTCTTGTTTGAAATCGGTCATGCTTGGACGTTTATCCAATAAGTGCTGGCTGGCTAATACCATTACATCTATCGAGTTTACCCAAAACCACGAATAAAAGAAATTGTCCCCGTTCTGAACGAAAAAAGCTTTTAGAAAATAATTGTCAAAAGAAGCATTGTTATAACCAACAAGGAAAAATTTGTCTTTCTTATCATACTTATCTATATATTTGGACAGCAAGCCTACAAATTTACTATATATTTCCCCCATTGGGGGATAAGACAGTATTTGTTCTTTGGTTACATTGCATATTTTCAGAGCTTCTTCTTCTATATCGCATTTCGGATGGGGGCATACATTGAAGTTGAAAGATTCTTTCGTAACGCCATCTATGATAATTTCTCCACTTAGTTGATGGATTCCGTTACGCCAGTATTTGATACCTGTTGTTTCCAGGTCGAAAAATAGTAGTTTCATAGTATTTGTGCCATGTTAGAAAATATAAATTTTCCGTAAAGGTAAGAATTTTATAGTATCCAATATGGTGCGGCGGGAAAATACAATGATATTATCTGCTACTTTGGTTATAGACAGGAGCGGAAACAACAATGATTTAGAAAAGATCCCGATGGTTTCGAAAAAACATCGGGATCTTTTTATAAAATCATCGGGACGGTTTTAAAATACCTGCATAGCGTTTTTAACTGATGTTACACCAATCAAACGATCATATCTTGTCCCCATCGGGTGATAATATACATAAATTGAATATTCGTTTTCCGTTTGATAGAAATTTCCTTCGATAGGAGCGGTTTCTCCAACAGTTTGCCCATCCGGAACAAACAGATATTGATAGTTGTAACTTCCTTGCTTTAATAATACAGCTTTTTCGTATTGGTTTGTTTCCGGGTTATAGTCCATTTTACTATTGTTGTCTAATACATTATTATATAGCTCTCCGTTTAAATAGACATTCCCTTCAGGGATTTCATCGCAAGCTAATGTGAAGTGAACTATAAAATAATCGGCTTCCGTGTCGGGATCATTACAGTTGCTGCAACGAATAAAAAAGCGTCCGTCCTGATCCTGGTCATACTGGTAACTTTCGCTGGTGCGTTTGTAATCTTTCATAAGTTCCACATTATAATACGGGTTGTGGAAAGTGATATTTTGTATATGCATACCGTTATATTTGTTGCTCAGAAACTCCATACGCCGGTATTCATTTCCTGCTTCAAATATGAGTTTTGGGTTGTTGGAATAGGTGATTTGGTTTTCCAGGATAGACATAGGTTGTAATCCTGTTACTGCATTATCGCGGCGATTGTCTTGGTACACCCATATTTTCAGGTCGGTTTGCGGATAAGGAATTGAAAAGTTTTTGTTGTTGATGGCAAAGCTTACCTGCTGGTGGCTTTGGTTTGTGTCAATGTCAGTGTTGCCACTAACGGAGGCAGAAACCCCTACGATAGGTTCTACAACAGAAAAACAAGCCGTAAATACTATTGCAGCGGGATTATCTTCCTTATATACTGTAAGAGCATAATTCCCTGATACTTTTGGTTGCACATCTTCATTCGGTATAAGAAGACGATAGTTGGTGTATTGTACGGTAGTACCCATTGAATTTGCAAAATCATCGATTGTCATACCTTGAAAACCATTCATGTATTCAATAGGAGAAAGGATAGACTTCGTCCAATCGGCATTACAATGGATCAAAGAATAAGCATAACGTACTCCTCCTGAATTCAATGCATCAAAATTTATTTCTATACGATCTTCTCCGTTTAATTCGATACATGGATTAGAAAACATTTCTCCGGCAACCTTTACCTGGAGCGTTTTTATTTGCTTGTTGCTAACGTTTGTATAATACGTCGTTTGTTGTGCTTTCACCGGTATTCCGATGAAGCAGAGTAGCATTATTAGTGTACCAAATACTTTCATTTTCTTTATTATTTCTTTGCCGGTGCAAAATTATGGAATTATTTCTCTAATTATTTCTCTAAACCTGCTTTTAAGCATAAAAAAATGTTTACTTTTGCGGGAAAATTACATATAAACAATTTTAGTTGTATCATGGCAAATGTGATAAAGATTAAAAAGGGTTTAGACATTAATCTGAAGGGCAAAGCTTCGGATGTACTGTTAAACGGAGGAAATAGTGCCACGTATGCTATTGTCCCCGATTATTATAACGGTATTATCCCTAAAGTTGTTGTCAAAGTAGGAGATAAAGTCAAAGCAGGTTCTGTATTAATGATTGACAAGAACCGTCCCGAAATCAAGTTTGGTTCGCCAGTAAGTGGTGAAGTAACTGCCGTAAACCGAGGAGAAAAGCGTAAAGTGCTGAACATTGTTGTAAAGCCGGATGCGCAGATCGAATATGAAGAATTCGGCAAAAAGAATGTAGCCTCGCTGAATGGTGAAGAAGTAAGAGATGCTATCTTGAATGCCGGCTTGTGGCCTTGTATCAAACAACGTCCGTATGACATTGTTGCAACGCCTACCGATTTTCCGCGTGACATTTTTGTTTCTGCGTTTTATTCGGCTCCGTTAGCTCCAGACTTCGATTTTATTATAAAAGGACAAGAAGCTGATTTTCAGACAGGATTGGATGCTCTTGCTAAACTTACCACCGGAAAGGTATATGTTGGAATAAGGAGAGGTTCTTCCGTAAAAGCAAATAATGTTGAAATTATAGAAGTGGAAGGTCCGCACCCTGCAGCTAATGTAGGGGTACAGATTAATCATGTTAAGCCTATTAATAAAGGGGAAGTTGTTTGGACCGTTAATCCTGCTGATGTTATTATGATCGGACGCTTATTTAATAAAGGTGTTGCCGACTTTAGCCGCTTGGTTGCGATAACAGGTTCTGAAACGACAGAAAGAGGATATATCAAAACAATAGCCGGATGTACAATCGAAAGTCTTGTAAAAGGTAAGATATTGAATAATAATGAACATGTTCGTATTATCAGTGGCAATGTATTGACCGGTACTAAGGTTTTGAATGACGGCTATCTGGGTGCATACGATAATCAGATAACTATTATTCCTGAAGGTGATGATACTCATGAGTTCCTGGGTTGGGGTGTTCCCGGTTTTGGAAAGTATAGTACAAGTCATTCTTATCTGACCTGGTTGTCTGGCAAAAACAAAGAATATGTTATAGATGCCCGTATTAAAGGTGGTAAACGTGCCATGATCATGTCTAACGAGTATGATAAAGTATTCCCTATGGATATTTATCCGGAATATCTGTTGAAAGCGATTATTGCTTTTGATATTGATAAGATGGAAAACCTGGGTATATACGAAGTAGCTCCTGAAGATTTTGCTTTATGCGAATTTGTAGATACTTCGAAGATAGAAATACAGAAAATAGTACGCAATGGTCTTGACCTGATGTACAAGGAAATGAATTAATAACATTAAAAATTAGAATACATTGAAAGCGTTAAGGAATTATCTCGACAAGATTAAGCCTAACTTTGAGGAGGGCGGAAAGCTGGCGATGTTCCGTTCTGTGTTTGATGGTTTCGAAACATTTTTGTTTGTTCCGAATACAACATCAAAATCAGGCGTACATATTCATGACAGTATTGACTCAAAGCGCACAATGATAGTTGTTGTGATTGCTTTGTTGCCTGCTTTGCTTTTTGGTATGTATAATGTCGGCTATCAGCATAACTTGGCAGTAGGTGCTGATCCCGGATTTTGCATGACTTTTATTTTTGGTCTTTTGGCCGTATTGCCTAAGATCATTGTTTCGTATGTAGTTGGTTTGGGTATAGAATTTGCTGTTGCTCAGGCTAAGAAGGAGGAAATTCAGGAAGGTTTCCTTGTATCCGGTATCTTGATCCCGATGATTGTTCCGGTGGATACTCCATTGTGGATGATTGCTGTAGCTACTGCATTTGCTGTAATATTTGCTAAGGAAGTATTTGGAGGTACAGGTTATAATGTATTTAATGTGGCATTAGTAACCCGCGCATTCTTGTTCTTTGCTTATCCGGCAGCAATGTCCGGCGATCAGGTTTGGGTTCGTACTACTGATACATTTGGAATTGGAGGCGGTCAGGTTGTAGACGGATTCTCCGGTGCAACTCCATTAGGTCAGATTGCTGTTGCTCCGAATGATATGGTTGGTTCTTTCCAAGCCGTTGATGTTTTGGGACATCCGCTTACAACTATGGATGCATTTATCGGATTGATACCGGGTTCTATCGGTGAAACTTCTGTTTTGGCTATTTTAATTGGAGCAGCCATCTTATTAATTACAAAGATTGCTAGTTGGAAAACTATGATTTCTGTATTTGTTGGTGGAGCATTCATGGCTGCAATATTTAATATGATCGGTAGTACGGTAGCAATGGCTGTGACTCCTCTTGATCATTTGTTTTTAGGAGGTTTTGCTTTTGGTGCTGTGTTTATGGCAACAGACCCTGTAACATCAGCCCGTACGGAAACAGGTAAATATATCTACGGTTTCCTTGTTGGTGCTATGGCTATTATTATCCGTGCATTGAATCCTGGTTATCCTGAAGGTATGATGTTGGCTATCTTGCTGATGAACGTATTTGCTCCGTTGATCGATTATTATGTAGTGGAAGCTAATATTACCCACAGATTGAAACGTAGTATTACAATGAATAAATAAGAAGGAGTATGGCTACAAAGAAATTTAGATGTAAAGTATGTGGCTATGTCCACGAAGGAGATAAGGCGCCTGACGTGTGTCCTATTTGTGCAGCTCCTGCTTCAGAATTTGAAGAAGTAAAGGCTGAGAAGAAAGGAATAGACCGTAATAGTAATGCTTATACTATAATATATGCATCCGTAATGGTTGTATTAGTTGCAGTTGTGCTGGCTTTTACTTCTCAATCCCTGAGATCTTTCCAGCAAAAGAATGAAGAAAACGATAAGAGACAACAGATTCTTCGTTCTATTAATGTAACGGTTCCTGCTTCTGAAGCCGAAGCCAAATATAATGAATTGATTAAGGAAGCATTCTTAGTTAATGAAAATGGTGAAAAAGTAGAAGGTGACGCATTTAGCGCTGATGTGGTGAAAGCAGCAGCAGAACATGAGTATCCGGTATTTATTGCAAATGTAGACGGTAAAACCAAATATATTCTGGCTTTGCACGGTGCAGGGCTTTGGGGACCGCTTTGGGGTTACATCTCTTTGGACCAGGATAAGAATACAGTTTATGGCGCAGACTTTAGCCACCAGGGAGAAACTCCGGGTCTGGGTGCTGAAATTTCTAAGCCTGCGTTCAGCAAAGAGTTTGTTGGTAAACATATTTTTGTAGATGGTGTATTCAAGTCAATTGCTGTTGTCAAACCAGGAAAGAGTGTTGCCGGTCAGGATTATATTGACGGCATCTCCGGTGGTACAATTACAAGTAAAGGTGTTGATGCCATGTTGTTCAATAGTTTGAATGGCTATGTTAAGTTTTTAACTTCACAAAATCAGTAAAAAATGGGATTATTATCTAATAAGAATAAGGAAACGTTGTTAGGCCCGTTGAGTGCAAACAACCCCGTTATCGTTCAGATGCTGGGTATATGTTCTGCATTGGCTGTAACATCAAAACTGGAGCCGGCTATTGTAATGGGTATTTCAGTAACGGCTGTCGTGGCTTTTGCCAATGTAATTATATCACTGCTTCGTAATACGATTCCTAATCGTATACGTATTATTGTTCAGTTGGTAGTTGTTGCGGCTTTGGTAACAATTGTAAGTGAAGTTCTGAAGGCTTTTGCTTATGATGTCAATAAGCAATTGTCTGTATTTGTAGGTTTGATTATCACAAACTGTATTCTGATGGGACGTTTGGAAGCATTTGCTTTGGGTAATGGTCCGTGGGAATCTTTTCTGGACGGTATCGGTAATGGTTTAGGATATGCGTTGATTCTGATTATTGTTGGATTCTTTCGTGAATTACTTGGTTCTGGTACATTGCTGGGCTTCCAGGTTATCCCGCAGGCATTTTATGACTTCGGCTATGTAAACAACGGGTTGATGATTCTGCCTCCTATGGCCCTGATCGTTGTCGCCGTAATTATATGGGTTCACCGTTCACGTAACAAAGAACTACAGGAAAATTAAGAAACCATTAAACAGAAAATAGAATGGAACAATATTTAAGCACATTTGTCCGCTCAATCTTTGTTGACAACATGATTTTCGCATACTATTTGGGTATGTGTTCGTTCGTGGCTGTTTCTAAGAATGTGAAGACTGCTTTAGGATTAGGTATGGCGGTAACATTCATCCTTGTTTGTACATTGCCTATTAACTATATGCTTGAGAACTATGTATTGAAAGAAGGAGCGCTTAGTTGGTTAGGGGCTGATTTTCAGAATGTAAATCTGAGCTTCCTCTCATTTATCCTCTTTATTGCTACAATCGCTTCTTTTACACAGTTAGTTGAAATGGCTGTCGAAAAATTTTCACCGTCATTATATGCATCATTGGGTATATTTTTACCTCTGATCGCTGTAAACTGTGCTATCTTGGGTGGTTCGTTGTTTATGCAGCAGAAAGCATTCCCTAACGTGGGAGTTGCTACTGTTTATGGCTTAGGTTCTGGTATCGGATGGATGCTGGCTATTGTTGGTATGGCTGCAATCCGTGAGAAATTGACTTACTCAGATATCCCTAAACCATTGAAAGGTCTGGGTATTACCTTTATCATTACAGGTCTGATGGGTATTGCATTTATGTGCTTCTCCGGACTTAAGATCTAAGTATTAACGCATTAAATCAGAAATAAAGATGACTTTATTAATGTCTGGCGGACTTACTATTGCAACAGGGGCAGTTGTATTCCTTTTGGTTACACTGATCCTTGTAGGTGCATTGTTGTACGCTAAAGCAAAATTGGTACCGTCCGGTAATGTGAAGCTGGAGGTAAATGGGGAAAAAGAAATAGAAACTCCTATAGGTGGAACGCTGCTTGGCGCTTTGCAGAGTGGCGGTATTTTCTTGTCGTCAGCTTGTGGTGGTGGTGGTAAATGTGGACAGTGCCGTGCTCAGGTTATTGAAGGCGGTGGTGAAATTTTGCCAACAGAAAAGGGATTTTTCTCTCGTAAGCAGGTGAAAGATAATTGGCGTTTGGCATGCCAGTGTAAAGTAAAGGAAAATATGACTGTTCAGGTTCCGGATGAAGTATTCGGTGTTAAAGAATGGGAATGTGAAGTTATCAGCAATAAGAACGTTGCTACTTTTATCAAAGAATTTATCGTTGCTTTGCCGAAGGGAGAACACATGGACTTTATTCCGGGTTCTTATGCCCAGATTAAGATTCCTGCTTATTCTATGGACTATGACAAGGATATAGATAAGAACTTAATTGGCGACGAATATATGGGAGCCTGGAAAAACTTTGGTTTATTCGGCTTGAAATGTAAGAATGACGAGCCGACTATCCGTGCTTATTCAATGGCTAACTATCCGGCAGAAGGCGATCGTATCATGTTGACTGTACGTATTGCTACTCCGCCGTTCAAACCGAAAGATCAGGGTCCTGGATTCCAGGATGTAATGCCAGGTATCGCGTCTTCTTATATCTTTACCCTGAAGCCGGGTGATAAAGTGACTATGAGCGGCCCTTATGGTGATTTCCACCCGATTTTCAACTCTAAGCGCGAAATGATGTGGATTGGTGGTGGTGCCGGTATGGCTCCTCTACGTGCTCAGATTATGCATATGACGAATACTTTGAAGACTACGGATCGTAAGATGTCGTACTTCTACGGTGCCCGTGCATTGAATGAAGTATTTTATTTGGAGGACTTCCTGTCAATTGAAAAGGAATTTCCTAATTTTACATTCCATTTGGCATTGGATCGTCCGGATCCTGCTGCAGATGCTGCAGGTGTAAAATATACGGCAGGTTTTGTTCATCAGGTAATTTATGATACTTATTTGAAGGATCATGAAGCTCCTGAAGATATAGAATACTATATGTGCGGTCCGGGCCCAATGTCAAAAGCTGTAGAAAATATGCTTGATAATCTGGGTGTTCCGCGTGAGATGTTACACTTCGATGATTTCGGAGCTTAAAGATAAATCACGGTTTATTTATTACGGGGAAAGGAGAACATTCTTTCCCCGTTTTTGTTTCTAAAAAAAGCACATTACCAGATGTTTTTTTGCGGAAAAAGAAAATAAATTACCTTATTCTCCAAAAAACATGAAATATAATGCAGCGTTTAGCGTTATAATTACATCTAAGCTAATGTAGATTTAAAAGAAGTAGACATGAAGCCGTTGATATTATCATTTTTTGTAGTGTTATTGGGTTATTCTTTATTCTTTGATAAGGAGAAAGATATGAAACTACGTACTCCGGAACAGGTTATTACTACTACACCTGAAGCCATGAGATATGAATATAAATCAGATTCTATCGAGTTATATGCAAAGAAAATGAATTTGAATATACTGAAGATGATGGAAAAAAATAGTTTTTTTAATTAAAAACATCTTTTTGGTCAAATATTATTTGCTTGATAAATAAATATTGCTATGTTTGTTGCAATTTAATTAGTAACGTACAAAATATGCAATATTTTTCAACTCAATATATTCAAGATTCTCTGTGGTTTACTGTTTTGTCTATTGTGCAGAGTTTTATTTTGATACTATTCCCTTTCCCCGGACTGGAATTCCAAAATAAAACTTTCTCTTCTGAAACTATTTTCGTTTTTTCCGGAAAAGTAACAATCCGCGTTTTTTTGTCAGATATCTTTTTTAGGAAAAGCTATTTGCCTCCTCCTTATCAATGGTTGGGCTGACGAACCCTTATCCGTCTACAGTTTATGCGTTGAAGGATAAGGGGAGAGTCATTTTATAATGTGAATATTCTGTCTTTTTTTAAGGATAGAAAGTTTTTTATTTCCCCAAATCAGTATATTCGGGTATATCTTCCAGGAAAGTATATGTTTGTGTGTTGTAGTTAATTTTGCAACAGAAGTGGTGTATACCATTACTTACTGTCAGGTATTCTACCTTTAAAGCCATATTGTATCTCGCAATTTGGTCAAATACTTCTTTCGTTATTTCTATGTGAGGAGCTTTATATTCTATGATCATTAAAGGAATTAAAAAACGATTGTAGATTACTGTATCACAACGTTTTGACGTGTTGTTCAGTTTGATGGAAACTTCATTGGCCAAAAGTTCATGTGGAAACCCTTTTGTAGTAAAAAGATAATTAACAAAGTGTTGCCGTACCCATTCTTCTGGAGTGAGAGCTACGTATTTGCGTCTTACAATATCCAAAATCATGCGCTTCCCTTCTTTTTCGGCTATATTGACAGCGAATGTTGGTAAATTTAACGAGAGCATTTACTATATTTGCTAATTGATATTTTACCATCAAAGGTAGTTATTTATGAAAACAAAACAAGAAATCGTAGAAAATTGGTTGCCTCGATATACAGAGCGGAGGCTGGAAGACTTTACTAAGTATATTCTTCTGACGAATTTTACTAAATATGTCGAGATATTTGCTGATCATTTTAAAGTCCCGATTTTAGGATTGAAAAGTTCAATGCCTAACGCTTCGGCAGAAGGTATTACTATCATTAATTTTGGAATGGGGAGTGCGAATGCTGCAACTATAATGGATTTATTATCAGCTATAAAACCGAAGGCTGTATTATTTTTAGGCAAGTGTGGTGGCCTGAAAAAAGCAAATAACTTAGGAGATTACGTTCTTCCTATAGCTGCCATTCGGGGTGAAGGTACTTCTAATGAATATTTGCCGCCGGAAGTTCCTTCATTACCGGCATTTTCCATGTTACGTGCTATTTCATCCGCCATCCGTGATAAAGGGCGCGATTATTGGACGGGGACAGTATATACTACGAATCGTAGGGTTTGGGAGTACGATAGGGATTTTAAGGATTATCTGCGTTCAACACACGCTACAGGCATTGATATGGAAACTGCAACATTACTTACCGCCGGTTTTGCCAATGAAATACCGACTGGCGCTTTACTTATGATTTCTGATAAACCAATGGATGAAGGAGGGGTAAAAACCGAGGAAAGTGACCGGAAAGTGACACAAAGCTTTGTAGGTGAACATGTCTTGTTGGGAATAGAGGCTTTGTTACAGATAATAAATGGAAAGAAAACAATTCGTCATATTCGTTTCAGCTGGTAACATGGTATAAGGATGGCTAAAAAAGAATATAATTTTGAAGAAATCTGTAGGAATATAACTGCAAAAAAGTTTCAACCTGTTTATGTATTGATGGGTGACGAACCTTTTTTCATGGATAGAATTACAGATTTGTTGATAGACAGTGTTTTGGAAGAATCGGAGCGTGATTTTAACCAAATTATTATGTATGGTGCAGATACGGATGCTTCGGCAATAATCAATGCTGCACGTAGATTTCCTATGATGTCTAATTATCAGCTCATCGTTGTGCGCGAAGCACAAATGGTGCGGGATATAGAATTATTGACTAATTATGTAAAAAATCCATTAGCATCTACGGTTCTTGTTATAAATTATAAATATAAAAATCTGGATAGAAGGAAATCTCTAGCTGCAGCAGCGGAAAAAACAGGTGTTTTATTTGAGTCAAAAAAAGTACCGGATTACAAAATGCCTACTTTTATCATTTCATTAATGAAACAGCGGGCTATAGATATCGACATGAAAGCCTCTCAGATGCTCTCAGACTTCCTTGGAAACGATTTGAGCCGCCTGAATAAGGAATTGGACAAGCTGGCAATTTTATTGCCTGAAAAGGGCTTAAAACGCATCACTCCGGAAATGATCGAACAGAACATCGGGATAAGTAAAGAATATAATAATTTTGAATTAATAAAAGCCTTAGCTTCGAAAGATATACTTAAAGCAAATCGTATAGCGCAATACTTTGAAAAAAATCCAAAAAATAATCCGATACAAATGACACTTCCTGTGTTGTTTAATTATTTTTCTAATCTTTTGATTTGTTATTATACAAAAGATCGTTCGGAAGCGGGGCTTATGGCTGCATTAGGTTTAAGAGGTAATTTTCAGGTGAAGGATTATATTACCGGTCTAAGAAATTATCCTGCAATGAAAGTTTTTAATTTGATCGGGGATATACGAACTACCGACGCAAGATCAAAAGGTGTAGAGAATAGTTCTGCTACTGATTCGGATTTACTAAAAGAACTTTTATTTAAAATATTACACTGAGCCTATATTTTATCAATTTGAATAAGGAGGAAAGGGCACTTTTTCCAGAATAAAAGAAATAATTATTCTGAAAAAGTGCCCTTTCTTTTTATATTTCAGTTATTTACGCCATTTTTTACTTCTTGAGAATTTAATATTTACAACGGTCAACATAATTATACAGAAATACTGCCGATAATAGGGTGTTTAGGCTTTTTATCATTGTTAGTCTTATTCCCTTTTTTGTAAATAAGACAATATGACAGTAACTTTAAATAGGAGCATTCTCTTTTTGTTACAAATGTGATAAGGATCACTCTTGATACAAATGTAAATGCAGTTGCAAAAGTAATTCATATGATTGTGACGTTTACATAAATACAATCACACATTTGTGTTACATATGTATAGTGTATATATTAGTAAAGTAAACAGTATAAAAAGTTCAATTATTTATTTACGATATATTAAAGTATAAATAATCAAAAACCAGTATTTTATATAAGTTTATTGATTTTCTTATTTAAACTTTGCCTTTATTACTAATCTAAATGTAAACAAGAAGGCTTAATTACGCCTATTTATATATTATAATTATCACATAAACAATCGTTTATATACTATTTCTTAAGTTTTACTTTATGATATTTTACTGAGCTTTTTTAGATGTTTACAACCGTAGTGTATATCATTGTATATTTTATGTTACTGTTGTATCTGATTAGATTTATAAAAATAAATTGCATAAATGGAAATAATAATATATATTTGTGTCGTTCTACAAATGTGTATATCATTATTGTAAACAAGTCATATTGTCAGTGTTTTCATAACAATAATATCTATCAGAGATAATGAGAGATCGTATATTAAAACTAATGGAACGAGAAGGACTTACCCCTTCTAAATTTGCTGAATCTATCGGGATTCAACGTTCTGCTATGTCACATATTATATCAGGTAGAAATAATCCGAGTTTAGACGTACTTATTAAGATATTGGAGAGATTTACTTATGTAGATTCTGACTGGTTGTTATTTGGAAAAGGCGAAATGATAAGGGAACATGTATTAACAGAGCCGAATTTATTCTCTAATACTCCAATAAATCCGCCCGTAGTACAAGTTGTTCCCGAATATCGCAGGGAAAATGGGGTTGAGATACCTGTAAACACTTGTAAACAAGCTGTTGTTGAACAAGTTATACCAATAGAAAAACCTTCTAAAAATGTAAGTAAAATAATGATTTTTTATTCAGATAATACATTCGATACTTTTGTATCAGAAAAAAATAAGAAAGACTAGCTCAATATTGGGTATATATGCCATATTCATGTATCTTTGTACTCAAATTGAGTGATCATATATGAAGAAGTACATCTTAGATATGAAGGTTACTGAAAATCGTTGCCTTCATAAAAATTACTGCCTGCTAAAGCTAACCTCCGATCAGACTCTACCAGAAATGATTCCGGGCCAATTTGTGGAGGTTCGTGTAGATAACTCTCCTACGACATTTCTTCGTCGTCCTATTTCTATCAATTATATAGATAAGGAAACTAATGAGCTATGGTTGCTTATACAATTAGTTGGAGATGGAACCCGAAAAATGGCCGAATATCGTCCTGGGGATATTATCAACATTATTTTACCTTTAGGAAATGGATTTACCATTCCGGAATGTAATACTGAAAAAGTTTTACTGATTGGCGGCGGTGTCGGAACGGCCCCAATGCTATATCTTGGCGCTATACTAAAAAGTGCAGGATTGGAACCTATGTTTCTTTTAGGTGCTCGCTCAAAGGAAGATGTATTACAATTGGAACAATTTGAGCAATTTGGTACCGTATATGTTACAACAGAAGACGGCTCTTTGGGCGAAAAAGGATATGTAACCAATCATTCTATACTAAAAGCTCAACATTTTGATAGGATTTACACATGTGGACCTAAGCCAATGATGGTTGCTGTAGCTAAATATGCGGCATCTGAGTCTATTACATGTGAAGTTTCTTTGGAGAATACGATGGCGTGCGGTATCGGAGCATGTTTATGTTGTGTTGAAAAGGATAACGAAGGCCATCATGTGTGTGTGTGTACTGAAGGGCCTGTATTTAATATAAATAAGTTGACATGGCTGAATTGAATGTAAATATTGGTAATCTGGAGTTGAAAAACCCGATTATGACTGCATCCGGAACTTTCGGATATGGTATCGAGTATGCCGATTTAATAGATATTACCCGTTTAGGTGGTATTTTTGTAAAAGGGACAACCATTCAATCTCGTGAAGGCAATAATTATCCGCGTATGGCAGAAACACCTGCAGGTATGTTGAATGCTGTAGGTCTTCAGAATAAAGGTGCTGATTATTTTGCTGAACATATTTATCCTGAAATTAAGGATATTGATACGCACATGATTGTAAATGTAAGCGGATCGTCCGTTGAAACTTACGTGCAATGTGCCGAAAAAATAGCAGAATTAGATAAAATTCCGGCAATAGAGTTAAATATTAGCTGCCCTAATGTGAAACAAGGCGGTATGGCTTTCGGGGTCACTTGTGGTGGAGCTGCAGAAGTAGTTCGCGCAGTCCGTAAGGTTTATCCTAAAACACTGATAGTTAAATTATCTCCTAATGTGACGGATATTACGGAAATTGCCAGAGCTGTAGAAGCTGAAGGTGCAGATTCTGTATCTCTTATAAATACGATGCTGGGAATGGCTATTGATGCGGAAAAGCGTAAACCGGTATTGTCTACAGTTACGGGAGGTTTATCTGGCCCGTGTGTGAAACCTGTAGCTTTACGTATGGTTTGGCAGACTTATAAGGCTGTAAAGATTCCTATTATCGGATTAGGCGGCATTTCAAATTGGAAAGATGCTGTAGAGTTTATGTTGGCAGGATCAACTGCCATACAGATCGGTACTTATAATTTTATAGATCCTACAGTTTCTGTTAAAGTAATTGATGGATTGAATGAATATTGTAATCGCCACGGTTTTAAATCTGCCAGCGAATTGATAGGTGCATTAGATGCTTAAAATAAATCCCATTCGGAAGGAATTTGGATTTCTCTCGAAAGAAATATGAATTTTATCCGAATGGGATCTTTTCTCCTTTTAGCTTTTTTCTTATTCCGTAATCTCCAAAACGGCCGGACAGTGATCTGAATGTACGGCATCATTTAATATGTAAGCATCTTTAAGTAAAGGCTTAACGGAATCTGTAACCATACAGTAATCTATACGCCAACCTTTATTTTTAGACCGCGAATTAAACCGGTAACTCCACCACGTATATTCTTGCTTATCAGGATGCAGAAACCTGAATGTATCGGTAAAACCAACTGATAGGAAGCGCGTCATCCATTCTCTTTCTTCTGGAAGAAATCCACTGTTTCTGGCATTCCTGACCGGATCGTGGATGTCGATAGGTTCATGGCATATATTATAGTCTCCGCATAAAATCAGATTAGGGCGCGATTTTCTCAATTCAACTACATAATTCTGGAAATCTTCCAGCCATATCATTTTAAAACCTTGTCTTTCATCGCCGCTGGTACCGGACGGATGATATACGCTTACAATAGAAAGATTGCCGAAATCAGCACGAATAAATCTTCCTTCATTGTCATATTTTTCTAGACCAATACCATATTCTACATGATCGGGATTCGTTTTTGTCAATAAGGCAACTCCGCTATATCCCTTTTTTTTAGCACTATAAAGAAAAGACTTATATCCCAGGCTTTCAAAGACTTCTGCCGGAAATTGTTCTGGCTGGAGTTTTGTTTCTTGTAGGCATAAAACATCAGGAGCCTCTTTGGCAAGCCATTCGGGCAGACCTTTTCCAACTGCTGCTCTTAATCCGTTTACATTATAGGTTATGATTTTCATATCTTTTTATCTTATAAATAAATATCTTGATCCAAAGATACGAACTTTCATCCATTTTATGTTGTTAGAAATCTGTATACACGATAGATTATTTCTATATATTTGCGTTAATAAAAGAAACAATTATGCTTGATCATTTGCAGGAAATACTTAATAGCACGGTTGTGACGCCTTATACGGCAACCGTACGATTGGCAATCAGCTTTTTTCTGGGCGCTATCATTGGTGTAGAGCGACAATTCAGAAGACGGGATGCAGGTATGCGTACCTTTACGCTGATTTGTATGGGTTCGGCAGCAGCAATGTTGATTTCTATTTGGATTCCACAATGTTATCCTAACTTTCTGAATGGCGATCCGGGACGAATTGCTGCACAAGTATTGACTGGCATTGGTTTCCTTGGGGCCGGCGCTATTATACAAAGCCATGGCAGTGTTCATGGTTTAACAACTGCTGCTTGTATTTGGGTGATGGCTGTTATTGGATTGGCTGTTGGAGCCGGTATGTTTCTGGCAGCAGGAATCGCAACGGCTTTTACGCTATTTGTTTTGGTTTCCTTGGAACGTTTAGAAAGAAAAATGTATCTGGATGGCGTAAATAAAGTGCTGACTATTAATTGCTCTACTTCAACTCCAGACTTAAAAGGCATACGGGAGATCCTTGAAAACAATAACATCTTTATTGTGAGTTTGTCTTACGAACATAATTATGATAAGAATACTTCCATAATTACTTATAAAGTAAATGTAAAATCCAAGTCTTCGTATAGCATTTTATTTGCTGAAATACGAAAACTTGGATATATATCCCAAATCAGATTATTGGCATAAAATGTCTATTCCAGCTCTCCTTTAAGCATCCTTCCGGCTATCCGCGCTGCATCTTCAACAAATTTGCCACACGGACGTTTGCTGTAATATTCGGATGTACGTAAAGAAGGAGTAGGGCTGTTTGATTCGGCTGCTGCTGCCGGAAGCAATTGGCGACAAATAATTGTTTGATGTTTTTCTTTAAACAATTCGGCCATTTTCTGTACCATTGCATAGTTTTTTGTACGTGCAGCCTGGTCAGAAGTATCTAATACCGGATATTTGAATCCAGCTAACATAGACATTGCGCTTACTGTTCCACAAACTTCGCGCATACGTCCCATGCCGCCTCCAAAAGAACCGGACATCATTTTAGCCATATCTAAAGTTAATTCAAAAACATCTGCATAAGCCAGAAAAACCGATTGCGAACAGTTATAACCAGAATTAAAATTTTCTACAGCTTGCTTTACACGTTCTTCAATGTCAAAGTCTTTCATAATAATACAAAATTAAAAGTTGATTATCAGAATTTATAATCAACGCAAGCTCTGTCTTCTTTAACCGGACCTATAATTCCTTTAGATACAGCAACATGTTCCGGATGGTTGGCATATGTGCTTACGTCTTCCAGGGTATCAAGTTCGGTAGTAAGAATTAGGTCCCATGTTTCTGCCGGGTTGATATTGAAATCTACGCGAATCATACGTAAAACATCTATCTTGTTAATCAAAGCTTCTAGTTTTTCTTTGATTTCTTGCATTTTTGCTTGTTTGTCAGCCGGAGTTGCAAACTCTTTTAACTTGAACATAACAATGTGTCTGACCATATCTTTATATTTTAATAGTTATATCTGCTCATCTAAGTATGAATCTTTATATCCCAGGAAATATAATATACCATCCAGCCCTATTGTGGAAATAGATTGCTTTGCCGTTGCTTTTACTTTAGGCTTTGCATGGAAGGCAATACCTAATCCTGCAATACTAATCATAGGAAGATCATTTGCTCCGTCGCCTACGGCCACAGTCTGGCGTATATCTACGTTCTCCACTTGCGCAATCAAACGGAGTAATTCTGCTTTGCGTTTACCATCTACTATATCGCCTAAATAGTTACCTGTTAGTTTGCCGTCTGCAACTTCCAGTTCATTGGCGTATACATAATCTATGTTGTATTTCTGTTTCAGGTAGTTACCAAAATATGTAAATCCTCCGGAAAGAATTGCTATTTTAAATCCGACTTTCTTTAAAATATGCATCAAACGATCTACGCCTTCTGTTATAGGCAGGTTTTCTGCTATTTCTTGCATGACTGAAACATCCAATCCTTTCAGTAAAGCACAACGTTGGCGGAAACTTTCACAGAAATCAATTTCACCACGCATGGCTGCTTCTGTGATGGCTTTAACCTGATCTCCAACACCGGCACGTATTGCCAGTTCGTCTATGACCTCTGTTTCAATTAATGTAGAATCCATATCAAAACAAATCAAGCGGCGCATACGGCGGAACATACTTTCTTCCTGGAATGAGATATCTACTTCCTGTTCAGATGATAGCTTCATGAAATCAGCTTTCATTTGTTCTTTGTTTTTGGGCGTACCGCGAACAGAGAATTCTGCACTGGCTTTGGGTGTACGTGCATTTTCATCCAGCGGAATACGTCCGGTAAGTCGCTTGATATCATCTATATTCATATCCTGTTCGGCAACAATGCGCGAAACGCCTGCTATTTGTTTAGCCGTTAATTTACGACCTAAAATAGTAATAATATAACGGTTCTTGCCTTGCATGCCGACCCATTGGTTGTATTCGTCTTCCGTAATTGGCTTAAACCGGATATTCACGTCTAATTCATAACTTTTAAATAAAAGTTCCTTTAGTATTTCTCCGGAATTGCCTTCGGTACTTTGAAACAAAATGCCTAGTGATAAATGACTATGGATGTCGGCCTGGCCGATGTCTAAGATAACAGCATTGTTCTTGGCTAATATTTCAGTAAGGGCGGCAGTTACGCCAGGTCGGTCTGTTCCGTTTATATTAATCAGAATTATTTCGTCTTTTTGTACCATATTAAGATATTATAGCGCAAAGGTACATAAGAATTAGGTAAATATATGACATAGCATCGAACAAATTTCCCTATATTTGTTACATATAGAAAAAGGGATTGTTTAACTTAGAACCTGGCGACCTTAATAAGTCCTGACTGGCAGGCATATGTGTATGAGAATTCAGTTTGAGATAAGAGAGACGCTTCCCGAAATAATTGACGAAGTATTACATTCAGACAAATGGCTTACCCTTGTAAAGGAAGAAAAACATGGCTTGAAACGGGTTATTATAAAGGATCCGTATTTCGACTCGGAGGCTTCAATCGACATTTGGGAAGAAGAGGTCCATGTTACTACTGCCTGGTCTAATTATACCTATCGCATTTATTTACGTGGAAAAACTGTTTGGTGTGAGTATATCGGAGCTTACAGAGGCTTATTGGAGCAAAATCTCCTTCCATCGTTAACGCCAAAAGAGAATATACTCAATTCGGAAGTGCTGAATAGCTCTTTGTTTGGTGATAAAAAAGAAACGTTGAGAAACTATAGTGCGGAAAACTTAAAGTTGAAGAATTTTCGCCGTGATAATTTTGAAGGGGAAAATATTCTGGCCTCACCGCAAGATCATCCGAAGGTTGTATATGATGAATATATTAATGAAGGTGTGCCTTTGCCACCTCCTGAAAACATAAAGAAAAAGCCTGGTAATTAATTACCAGGCTTTTTTGTTCTATTTTACCCATATTTCCTGCCCGTTCAATATGAATTTATCAATGCCGTTTATGAATCTTTTCTCTTTGTTTTTTAATTCCGGACAGGCTATTATTTATCAGTTTCTATAGTATGATTTATTCTTTTGCCCCAGGTAAAAATCAATTTTCACCTGGGGCAAAATTAAATTTTAGCTAGGACAAAATTAATTTTCAGCAGCCCAAAAGAATAAATTATACTGTACTTTTTACTAAAAAGGCAGGAAAAGAAACACATAATATCCGGACTTGTAAATTAGAAATTGCTAAAAATATGCTGTAAAACAGTTAAATTTATGCTGATATATGCGATAAAACATATAAAAAAGCTTGTAAATAAGTAGAAATATATTATACAATTTGGTGGAAACCTATAATTAACTGTATCTTTGCTGCCGTTAAGGGTAAAGAATATGTTTCTTAGCGAAGAAACAGTCTTTATATACCTTCCTGAAAATCAGGAGTCGGAGTTTGTTTTTTCTTCTCCGATTAAGTTTAACGTAAAAATAACATTATGAAGATTAGAACTTATGTTCTCATTGCATCGGTTGCTTTCTTAGGAATGTCTGCCGGTTCAAAAGAAGCTAAGCTCACTGAGGGTGTGAATCCAGGTGATCTTGCTCCGAGAATAGAGTCTTTAGGAAATGAAAGCGATTTCAATTTCCGGAATCATTCAGGACGTTACACTTTGCTCAACTTCTGGGCGGCTTACGATGCTGAATCGAGGGCACGTAACGTGTTATTAGCGAATGAGGTTAACAAATTAGGTTCGGACAAAATTGCGATGCGTTCTGTTTCATTGGACGAAAAGACGTCTATATTTACTGAAACAGTAAAGGCTGATAAACTGGATTTATCTACGCAATTTCATGATGGACTGGGTAAGGAGTCGGAAATGTATCGGAAGTATAATCTCCAAAGGGGACTTAGAAACTTTCTGATTAACGACAAAGGAGTAATAGTAGCAGCTAACGTGACTCCGGAAAAACTTACTGAAGTGTTGAAGAAAATCTAAAGAAAGATTATTATCAAAAAGGCTGTCCTTTTAATTGAGGACAGCCTTTTTTATTTCTATGCTTGTCTAGTCCTTATCGGATAGCTTCTACTTCTTCGGTGTGCAAAGGTATCTTTTTACCTAGCAGGCGTGCGCCGTTTTCGGTAATCAGATAGTCTTCTTCGTTGCGGATACCGCTGAAGTCTTTATAAGTTGCTACTTTTTCGTAATTGATAAATTCGGTAAACTTATTCTGGCCTCTCCATAAGTCAATCAATTCGGGTATGAAGTAAACGCCCGGTTCAATTGTAAGGACAAAACCCGGTTCAAGTTTACGCCCCAGGCGTAAGGACTTGCGTCCGAATTCTGTGCTTTTGGGCTGTCCGTTGTAGCCTACGTATACTTCTCCAAGATTCTCCATGTCGTGTACATCCAATCCCATCATGTGCCCAAGACCACAAGGCATAAATAGTGCGTGGGCACCTGCTTTTACGGCTTCCATCGGATCGCCTTTTACAAAACCAAGGTCTTTCAGACGTTCCATAATTACTTTGCAGGATAATTCGTAGACATCTACAAAAGGAATACCGGGACGAAGAGCTGCAACGGCTGCTTCGTGGGCAGCTACCTGAATGTCGTATATTTCTTTCTGACGCGGCGTAAACTGAGAATCGGCAGGAATAGTTGATGACATATCACCTGCATAGCCCATTTCTGTTTCGGCACCGGCATCGAGCAATAGCATATCGCCGCTCTTAATCATGTGGCTGTGGTCATGATTATGTAACGTCTGTCCGTTTATCGTCGCGATAATAGGGAAGGAGAGTTCGTAATTGTTAGCATAGGCAACTTCGCCTACAGCTGCAGCTACGTCACTTTCGCGTATTCCGGGACGTACGGTGCGCATTGCCGTTAAGTGCATATCTGCCGTAACGATACAAGCTTTTTCTATTTCTGCAATTTCTTCTTTACTCTTATAGTTACGCTGATTGACAACTCCATATATAAATGGTACGGATGGTTTTTCAGCTCCCGGACGAATACCTAACCAGGCCAGTAGCTTGATCTGATGTTCTGCACGATAAGGAGGTAAGTAATGAATTGCCTGGCCTTTTTGTTGTGCATCTTTCAGATATGTTTCTATTTCATTGAATGGTCTGACATCTTTGATTCCGGCACTTTCGCTCTTTTCTTTTAAAGTTGGCTGCGTACCCATCCAGACAATAGCATCGATTGTCAATTCGTCTCCGAAGATAATTTCACGATCATTGTCGATATCAATAATTGCTGCTAATCCGGCATACGGAAGTCCGAAGAAATAAAGAAAAGTAGAATCCTGACGAAAGTGATATGTGTTATCTGCATAATTCATTCCACACTCGTCATTACCCAGAAATAATAACAGACCGGAGCCCAGCGTCTGTTTTAATTTTGCCCTGCGGGCCATATAGATTTCTTTGTTAAACATAGTATTACGTTTTATATGTTGTTTTCAAAGATAGAAATAATCTTTTGAATAATTATGCTTTAGTAATCATTTGCGCTTTAAGTCTTCAATCAAACGTTGGGTTCTGATTAGACCTCCTTCTTTTGTAAGATGGTACTGAGTGTCATAAAATAAGGAATCATTAAATACATAACGTTCCGGGTTGGATAGAAAAGGAATTCCTTGTTTTTGCAGCTCTTTTTGAATGGACAGAATCCGTTGAGAATCTAAGCTGTAATTATCTGCATGATAACATGGCGGTATTAAATATATTTTTACTCCTTTATGCTCTAGTTGCAAAATGATGCCTTTAATATCTTCAATTACTTTAGGACTGAAAGAGCTTGTGATTGGCGGGGCTGATATTAAATGATGCTTGAACTGCCAGTGTCCTATGTAATCTCCATATTCATTAAATTTTATTCGACTATAACGTTCAGGAGTTGCTTTATTTGTAAAGTGGTAGATTATATCTGTTATGACTCTCGAAATTAAAGAACTTGGAAATGCAACCCAGTCAGTTTGAAACACTAACTCTTTCCATTCTTTTTTAATTTGTAATAATTCAGACAAAGTTTCCTCTCCGTAATAACATTTAGGTGAAAACTGTTCATATTCGGGTATTATGACTAATATGTCTTTTGTTTTTAAATGAGGAATAACTTCTTTAAGCATATATTTCAGTCCTATGCCGGCACTTATACCCATATTAACAGGTTCTATATGTAGAGAATCTTTTATTAGTTCAGAATGTAATCCGAACGCAATGTTAGAACCTCCTATAAATACTATTTTAGGAGAAGAAATTTGAATTAAACGATTATGTTTATCAAAGTCTGACGCTATATAGGAGTCCGTAATATTTTTATTAGTATAGAATATTACTAATAAAATGATAAATAAAACGTAACATAACATAAAGATACAGCTACATTTAACCAAGAATACAAAGAACTTTTTCATAAGCTAAATTAGAATTGAAAATAAATAAAAGCAGATTGATCAAGTTGTCTAAATAAAAGAAGTATAATACCTATTAATATATAAATACATTTTTGGTATGTTTTGTTAGGAAAGAGTATCGCTATACCATAAGGTCTATTCCTATAAGTCCATTCTAAAATAAATAAGATAAAGATTGATAATAATGTAATTGCAGCTTGTGTTTGGGTTATCCCGATTCCTTGCATTTGGGGTACTGTAAATAACGACCAATCACACATCCCCTTCAAATACTCAAAGGCTTGCATAATTGTTTCTGCTCTGAATATAACCCAACCAATAACTACCAACAGGAAGGTTGTTGCCATTTGAATTATCTCTTTGAATGAAGGGAATAGTTTCCCTTCCGCAATTATATTTTTATATTTTCTGTTTTTGCCCAAAAGGAGCAGAGGTAAGAATAGCAACGCATGATAAGCTCCCCAGACAATAAACGTCCAGTTTGCGCCATGCCAGAAGCCGCTAACTAGAAAGATAATCATTGTGTTGCGAAATCCTTTCCATTTACCCGCACGGCTTCCGCCTAAGGGAATATAGATATAATCGCGGAACCAGGTTGTAAGTGAGATATGCCACCTGCGCCAGAATTCGGCGATATCTCTTGAGAAGTAGGGATAATTAAAATTTTGCATCAAATTGATTCCGAACAAACGGGCACAACCGATTGCTATATCCGAATAACCAGAGAAGTCACCGTAAATTTGTATTGTAAAGAAGAATGCCCCCATGAATAAGGCACTTCCACTCATCGTCTGGTAATTCTCGAAAATACCATTGGCAAATAAGGCACAATTATCCGCAACTACCATTTTCCTAAAGAATCCCCAAAGCATCTGGCGCATACCGTCTACTGCCTTGTCGTAGTCGAAGGTACGGGGACGGTTGAATTGCGGCAGCAGATTCGTTGCTCTCTCGATAGGCCCGGCCACCAATTGGGGGAAAAAGCTGATGTAAGCAAAGAAGGCAATCGGATCATGTGTCGCTTTTATTTTGTGTTGATAAACATCGATTGTATAGCTTAAGGCTTGGAAGGTATAGAAACTGATGCCAACAGGTAGAAGAATATCTAGCGTAACAAAGTCCAATTGTATTCCGAATGCTTTGAATAGAATCCCCAGATTCTCAGAGAAGAAGTTGAAGTACTTAAACAAGCATAGGATAAAGAGGTTCAGAGTAATATTGCTCGCACTAATCCATTTCTGTTTATTGCGATCACCTTCGTTTCGTTCAAGGTAAATACCACTTAGGTAGCTGCATAACGACGTGAAAGCAATAAGCACCAGGAACCTCCAGTCCCACCAACCATAGAATAGGTAACTAATAAAGATAACAAACAGGTTTTGCCATTTTAACGGTTTGAACACAAACCAATACCCCAGGAATACCAGCGGCAGGAAAATAAAGAATTCAAATGAATTGAATAACATAAGCAGAGTTGTGTCATATCTTATCTCAATTCCCTGACGATAAGCTAATAGAGTATTATAAATAAAGAGCGTGGGAACTGTCTTTATGTCTTATTTGTCATAGAGGTATCCCCATACCCACCGTACAAATAATAAACAACAGTCCCACGCCGATATGATATAACCCTCTCATCTCTGAGATGTTCATATACCACAGGCGTGAGCTATTTCTGTTGTTATTATTCCCGTACGGCTTCGAAAATTGGGGATTTTCTATGACAAGAATAATATCTTTAGAAACGCTCTTCGTTCTGATTTATGTCCTTCTGTAGCGGCTTATCTCTATAAGTCTACAGAATTAATGCAAAGATAAGCATTATTTATGGTTTGTATATGATGTCTGTTGTAGCATTTGATTCCTAATGGGTAAGAATTTATATTTTTGTACTCTAAAAGAAAACCAGTATATGTCAGACTTTTCTTATTATATGTTGATTGATAATTTAGGTTGGTTGGACAGGTTTACGGTAGTTATTGAGCGCCATCAGGTAAAAGATTAATAAGATTTTCACCGTACCAATCCCAACTAATCGAAATATTTCTTACATTGCCACTATGAATATAACCTTTGATAAGCATTATGAAAATTCAACGGATACAGGAACTTACCGAAGCGATTATTGTGTGTGGCTCAGATAAACCGGCTTGCGAGATAGATTGTGCCTTTGCAAGCGACTTAATGAGCGATGTGCTCACACTCGACTGTTGTGATGTTCTTTTGGTGACAGGCCTTTGTAATTTGCAAACGATTCGCACGGCGGAAGTTGCCGAGATAACCTATATTTTATTTGTGCGCGGCAAGAAAGTTACTCCGGAAATGAAACAACTTGCTGAAGAAAATAATATGGTTTTGCTTGAAACCGGACACTCTATGTATCATACGGTAGGAGAGTTATATGCAGGTGGACTTCCGCCTATTTATTGATAAGGAGAAAAGCCGTATGCAATTTAGATTTGAACTGGAAGGAGGTAATTTTTCCAAAGCAGGATATGCTTCAAGTAATATAAAGAAAGTGCTTAAACAATTGTCTATCGATCCAAAAATTATCAAGCGTGTGGTGGTGGCTTTGTATGAAGCCGAAGTGAATATTGTTGCCCACGCATGGCGGGGTACGGTTGTGGCTGACCTGGATGCAGATAAGATTACATTGACCCTGGAAGATGAAGGTCCCGGAATACCGGATATAGAGTTGGCTATGAAGGAAGGATATTCTACTGCATCTTCTGCTGTTCGGGAAATGGGCTTTGGTGCAGGTATGGGATTGCCTAATATGAAGAAGAATGTAGATGAGTTGATAATAGATAGTAAAGTCGGTCGGGGAACGACTGTACGTATGGTTACACATTTCGGCTGAAGAAAGGAGGTTTACCCAAATGGAAGAAGAAAAGTTTTATCATGCACTTAAAATAGATAATGAGCGATGCATTGGTTGTACGCATTGCATGACGAAGTGTCCGACAGGTGCTGTCCGTATTCGTGACGGAAAAGCAATTATACGAAAAAACTGGTGTGTGGATTGTGGCGAATGCCTCAAGGCTTGCCCAACCGACGCAATTTATGTAGAGCAGGATGACTTTCAACGTATCTTTGATTATAAGAACCGTGTTGTATTGGTTCCGTCTGTCTTTATAGGGCAATTCTCCAAATATACAACCGAAAAGGAGATATTCAGTGCTTTATATGAATTAGGCTTTACCCATGTCTTTCAGGTAGAGTTCACTGCCGATATGATATATCGTGAGATGCTCCAACAGATGGAAAATGCTGATGAAAAGCCGGTCATCAGTTCTTTTTGTCCGGCCATAATACGTTTGATACAAGTTAGGTTTCCGGCTTTGGTGGATAACGTGCTTCTTGTAAAGTCTCCAGTAAATGCTACAGCCACTTATTATCATAAAGTTTTAGAGGAACAGGGCATACCATCCAATGAGATTGGCATGTTTTATATTACCCCTTGTGCCGCCAAGATCGCAGCACTAAAAGGAGCTGACGGTTATTCATCTACTATCAAGGGAGTAATTAATATGGACACCTTATATAATAAGGTATATCATATACTAAAAAACCGTCCGCGTGATTATAAACCCGAATGCCAGCTTCCTCCGACACTTACTAAAAAAGAAATGCGTTGGAGTCAGACCGGAGGTGAAGCAAAACACTTCTCCGGTCGTAGCCTTGCTATAGATGAAATACATAATGTAATTGATTTTCTGGAACGGATGGAGACAACCACAGAAGTGCGCAACGTGGACTTTCTGGAACTGAGGGCTTGCGATCGTAGCTGTGCCGGTGGGGTTCTTACATTCGCTAATCGTTTCCTTACGGCCGAACGTATTATGAAACGCTCTATGAAGCGTGACAAAGCACCACTTATATATGCAGCCGAGCAGAAAGAAGCGCTGGCTTATCTGAAACAACATATTACCATTCCACCTCTTAAACCCAATCCTAAATTGCTTTATAATGGTTCGATAGAGGAAATATTGAGTAAGATGGAGCAAGTACGTAAGCTAATGTGTTTTTTGCCAGGGATAGATTGCGGAGCTTGCGGAAGTCCCAATTGCCAGAGTTTGGCCGAAGATATTGTTCGTCACGAAGCACAGTTTAGCGACTGTATCTTTATGCAACGTAATATGGAGAAGTATGGTAAACTGGATCAGGAGCATGCTTTTCGCTTGGTAGAGAAAACATGGGGTAAAGATCGTTTAAACAAAGATTGTTATAAGAAAGGAGCTAAATATGAAGGTCAATGAGTTAGTAAAAGAATTAAGCCTGACTGTGTTTTGTGGTGAAAAAGGCCTCGAAGAAGAAATAACAGGAGGTTATACCAGCGACTTGCTTAGTGATGTGATGGGGCATGTAGACGAAGGCATGATCTGGATAACCATGCAGACACACCAGAATATTCTTGCTGTTGCTACCCTGAAAGATATATCGGCTGTTTTAATAGTAAACGGAGCTTCTCCTGATGAAGAAACGTTGCAAAAAGGTAGGGAAGAAGATGTCCCCGTACTTGGGACGTCGCTTTCCGCTTTCGAAGTAACCGGAAAAATATATCAATTATTGCTTAACGAATGAACCGGTATAAAGTAGATTTGCATATTCATACTTGTCTTTCGCCTTGCGGAAGCCTGGATATGAGCCCTCAGGTTATTGTGGAAACCGCGCTTTCGCGAGGTTTGGATGCTATAGCCGTGACGGATCATAATAGCACGTTGCAATGTCCCGAAGTACAAGCTCTGGGGAAAGAATTGGGTTTAAAGGTTTTTCCCGGGGTGGAAGTTACCACCCGCGAAGAAGCACATTGCCTTATACTCTTTCCATCGGAGGATGCTAGAGCCGCATTTCAACATTATTTGGATTTACATTTGCCGCCAATTCCGAATGATACGGAACGTTTCGGCGACCAGGTGTGGGTAAATCGCCGGGATGAAATCGTCGGAGAAATGCCTTATCTTCTTCTTTCCGCACTTGATCAAAGCATAAACCAGATAACAGCAAAGGCAAAGGCTTTAAGGTGTCTTGTTGTTGCAGCCCATATAGAACGTCCTTCATTTAGCTTGATTAGCCAACTTGGATTCATTGATCCGGCCATTTCTTTAAATGCAGTCGAATATAATGATAAATTGCGTTTTAAGGTTTTGTTAAATCAGCATTCATACTTACATGAATATGTTTGCTATTCTGCTTCGGATGCACATTATCCCGGACAAATAGGAACCAAGCCCTCTTTGTGGCAAACAGAGTATTTAACCTTCAATGATTTACGGAAAACTTATGCCGGAGATAAAGACTATAGTTTGTCTGCATCAGGACAAACCGATGAGATTGCATAGCCTGTTTCTTTCGGTAACACATTTGCTCTGCAGAGGATTAAAATAATTAAAACAGAATGAATGGATAATCTTTCTTTTCATATAACCGATATAACAGCCAATAGCATCCGTGCCGGTGCAACCGAAATAGGTCTTTTGATTTCTGATAGCAAAGACGCCATAGAAATATGTGTAAAAGATAATGGTTGCGGAATGGATGCAGAAACATTGGCGCGAGTGACTAATCCGTTTTATACCACACGAACTACCCGAAAGGTAGGCCTGGGGCTTCCTTTTCTGATACAAAATGCAGAACAAACGGGCGGAAGTGTTTCAATAATATCCGAATTGGGGAAAGGGACAACTGTTACGGCCCGTTTTATTTCTACTAATATAGATTGTCCTCCGTGGGGAGATTTGCCGGCAACTGTGGCTATGTTGATTACCGGAAATCCGGATGTGAATATTTGTTTTAGTTACCAGTCAGGAAAAGAGTTTTTCGATTTAAGTACGAATGATATAAAAGAAGCTTTGGATGGTATGCCTGTCAGCCATCCAAAAGTGATGCTGTTCATAAAGGATATGATACGTGAAAATATAGGCGGTAACTAGCTATTTGTTTTCTCTTTGTAGTATTTATACCGTTGCATTACTTCCTGTACGTAATTATAGGTTTCCGAACCACGAAGATAGCCGTGTTTGCAAACCGGATCATTGTAATATTGCGGATCGCTTTTCAGCCGGACATATTCGGCAACATTACCGTCCCATTTATTAGGGTCTTTGCCATATTTTTCAGCCAAACGTTGGGCATCATAAACATGACCGATGCCGGCATTATATGAAGCCAATGTGAATTTCAGCTTTTCTTGTGGATCTTTTATGCTAGAAAAGCCTTGTCTGAACCGTCGTAAACAATCTACCCCGGTACGTATGCCTATTTCCGGATTCTTTAATTCGTGCGGAGTTACGCCTAAAGCTTTTGCAGTGTTTGGCATGATGCCCATAAGTCCTTCTGCTCCTGCCCATGAAACTACGGATGGATTGAAACGTGATTCCTGATAAGCAATAGAAGCAAGCAATTGCCAATCCCATCCGATATTGGCGGCATGCTTTCGGAATAATTGGTCGTATGGAGAAATATGTCCGTTTTTTACTTCCGGCAGTTCTGCCCTGAATGGTTCTTTGCTTAATTCAAAATAGCGTTTGGTCACGGCTTTAAAGGTAAAAGAACCGGATTTGTCGGATGCCCATTCATTGATGGCTTTGGCTAACTCCGGACTATTCTTGCGTACAGCCCATGCGGAGCGCTGCATAAAACTGACTTTCAGGTTTATATTGATATTCCAATAATAAGTTTTGTTTAGCCGGGCAGTGTTATCGTCGCTGATAGTATAGGGGATTTGCCCCTTTGAGACCATCTCTATAAGGTCTTCTGTCGTGACTGTATCTTTTTCAATATCCTTAATGTTTATTCCGCCACCAAGTTCTACGTCCAGATTATGTAGACGTTCGGAATATTTTGTATTGGGTTTGACGTAAATGTCTTTGCCTATCAATTGAGTGACATCGGTAAGTATAGTATCGCCTTTATTGGCTCGTTGCACCAGGACTTGGCTGGATTGTTCTTCGCGTCCGCAGAAAAGTACTTCTTGTTTTAGTTTGTTGGTTATTTGGATGGGATAGGCTACAACATCAGCTTCGCCGGCCTCAAGCATTTCTATTAACCGGGTAGCATTTTCGGCAACTTTGATATTGAGTTTTAAACCTTCGGATTTGGCGAAATCATTGATAAGATCATATTCGTAACCCATAGGTTGCATCTTGTATTGGAAATAGGAAGTAGAACTATACAGAGTAACAGCAGTGATTTCGCCTTTTTCTTTTAATTGTGTCAGATCTACAGGATGTGTATCAATATCCTCTTCTTTCCCTTGTTTGTTACTGTAGCAACTGCCCAAGAGAAACAAAAAGAGCAAGAAGGGGATACATTTTTTATACATTATATATATGTTTATTTCTTTTGAAGCAACACTACGTTTTCCACATGGTGCGTGTGAGGGAACATATCTACGGGCTGCACCTTTTTGACTGCGTATTTTACGCTAAGCAGACTTAGGTCGCGCGCCTGTGTTGCCGGATTACAACTAACATAAACGATTCGCTCCGGTTCGGCAAACAAAATGGTGTTGATCACATCATCATGCATTCCGGCGCGGGGCGGGTCTGTTATAATAACATCAGGACGTCCGTGTTGGTTTATAAAGTCTTGCGTAAGGATATTTTTCATGTCGCCGGCGTAGAATAATGTGTTTTCAATCTTATTCAGAGCCGAATTTACTTTTGCATCTTCTATAGCTTCAGGTACGTATTCTATACCGATCACCTTTTTTGCCTGACGAGAGATGAAGTTTGCGATGGTTCCAGTGCCGGTATAAAGATCGTATACCATTTCATTACCGGTAAGGCCGGCAAACTCGCGGGTTATCTTATATAGATTATAAGCCTGAGCGCTGTTCGTTTGATAGAACGACTTCGGGCCAACTTTAAATTTCAGGCCTTCCATTTCTTCAATAATATGATCCCTACCGCGGAATACAAGTACTTCCTGGTCGGTTATGGTGTCATTACATTTTTCATTGATTACATATAATAACGAAGTTATTTCCGGAAATTGTTCTGCAATATGCGACATTAATGCTTCGCGATGTTCTACATCTTCGTGATAAAAGCAAAGAACGACCATCAAATCTCCGGTAGAGGCAGTACGGATCATGAGAGTTCGTACAAAACCGTCCTGGTTGCGCAAGTCAAAAAACGGGAAACCTTCATGTGAGAGACAATATTCTTTAATACAGAGGCGTATACGGTTGGATATATCGTCCTGCAACCAGCATTTATGGATATCCAGCACCTTATCGAACATTCCCGGAATATGGAATCCGACACCGTTCATACATTCAAATGTAGCACCGGACTTTACTTCTTCTTCAGTTAACCATTTCTTATTGGAAAAAGTAAACTCCAATTTGTTGCGGTAGAAAGTGGTGTTTTCGGAACCCAGGATAGGAAGGATTTCTTCCATTTCTATTTTTCCGATACGTGTTAAATTGTCTATAACTTGTTTATGCTTATATTTAAGTTGTTCTTTATAAGGAAGATGTTGCCATTTACAGCCGCCACATACACCGAAATGTTCACAGAAAGGTTCTGTCCGGTTAGGAGAATATTCATGGAAATATACAGCTTTCCCTTCGGCATAACTGTGTTTTTTACGGGTAAGTTGAATATCTACAACGTCTCCAGGAGCAACAAAAGGAATGAATACTACCATGTCGTTTACCTTTGCAATAGCCTTTCCTTCTGCGGCTACATCCGTTATTGTTACCTTTTCCAGCAAGGGTAACTGTTTCTTATTTCTTGCCAATGTTGTTAAGTTTAAAATTTTCGCCACACAAATGTACATATTTACCTGATACGAATGGTAATGAGTGGTTATAAAACATATAAATTTATTTAACTTTATAAGTATAAGCTACTATTAAATAACATATATTTGTGGTATTGCAATGTTGAGATAGCAAAACTGAAATCTAAAATAATACTGTCGAATATGGAAAGAAAAAGAGTTTATACGTTCGGGAATGGAAAAGCCGAAGGTAAAGCAGATATGAAAAATCTGCTTGGTGGTAAAGGGGCAAACCTTGCCGAAATGAATCTGATTGGCGTTCCGGTTCCTCCCGGATTTACGATTACTACTGATGTTTGTTCTGAATACTATGAATTAGGAAAAGATAAAGTTGTAGAACTACTGAAGAAAGACGTAGAGAAATCTATTGCTAATATTGAAACTTTGATGAATTCTAAGTTTGGGGATGTAGAGAATCCGTTATTGGTTTCTGTTCGTTCCGGTGCACGTGCTTCTATGCCGGGTATGATGGACACAATCCTGAACTTGGGCTTAAACGATGATGTTGTAGAAGGGTTAACCCGCAAGACTGGTAATGCCCGTTTTGCATGGGATTCGTATCGTCGTTTTGTCCAAATGTATGGTGATGTGGTATTGGGCATGAAACCGACCAGCAAGGAAGACATCGATCCGTTTGAAGCGATAATCGAGGAAGTGAAGAAAGCAAAGGGCGTTAAATTAGATAATGAACTGGATGTTGAAGACTTAAAGACATTGGTGGCCAAGTTCAAGGCTGCAGTTAAAGCACAGACCGGACAAGATTTTCCGACTTCATCTTATGAGCAGCTTTGGGGAGCTATTTGTGCTGTATTTGACAGTTGGATGAATGAACGTGCTATTCTGTATCGTAAAATGGAAGGTATTCCGGCAGAGTGGGGTACGGCTGTTAATGTCCAGGCTATGGTATTTGGTAATATGGGTGAAACATCGGCAACAGGCGTATGTTTTTCTCGTGATGCAGGTAATGGAGAAGATTTATTCAATGGTGAATATCTGATTAATGCGCAAGGTGAAGATGTGGTAGCCGGTATACGCACTCCACAGCAGATTACAAAAATCGGTTCGCAGCGTTGGGCTGAACGTGCTGGTATTTCTGAAGCAGAACGGGTAGCTAAATATCCTTCTATGGAAGAGGCAATGCCTTCTATTTATAAGGAACTGGATATGCTTCAGACAAAATTGGAAGATCACTATCGTGATATGCAGGATATGGAATTTACCGTACAAGAGGGAAAACTATGGTTCTTACAAACCCGTAACGGTAAACGTACCGGATCTGCTATGGTTAAGATAGCCATGGATTTGTTGCGTCAGGGAATGATTGATGAAAAAACAGCCCTTTTACGTATAGAGCCTAATAAACTTGATGAATTGCTTCATCCTGTGTTTGATAAGAAAGCAGAGAAGAAAGCTAAAGTTTTAGTAAAAGGTTTACCCGCATCTCCGGGAGCTGCTACCGGGCAAATCGTATTTTTTGCTGATGATGCTGCAAAATGGTATGCTGATGGTAAAAAAATAGTCATGGTTCGTATTGAGACTTCTCCTGAAGACCTTGCAGGCATGGCTGTGGCTGAAGGAATTCTTACAGCCCGTGGTGGTATGACTTCACATGCTGCGGTTGTTGCACGCGGTATGGGTAAATGCTGTGTTTCGGGTGCAGGTGGATTAAACATAGACTATAAAAATAAAACAATGGAAGTGGGTGGTGTAACGCTGAAGGAGGGAGATTACATCTCAATCAACGGAACCACCGGCGAAGTATATCTGGGCGAGGTAGAAACAATGGCAGCCGAATTGTCGGGTGACTTTGCAGCATTAATGGATCTGGCAAATAAATACACCAGATTGCAGGTGCGTACGAACGCAGATACTCCGCATGATGCTTCTATAGCCCGTAACTTTGGTGCTGTAGGTATTGGTCTTTGTCGTACGGAGCACATGTTCTTTGAAGGCGAAAAGATTAAAGCTATGCGTGAAATGATTTTGGCCGATGATGCGGAAGGGCGAAAGAAAGCGCTGGAGAAGATACTGCCATACCAGAAAGAAGACTTTAAAGGTATTTTCAAAGCTATGGCCGGATGTCCGGTGACAGTTCGTCTGTTAGATCCTCCATTACATGAATTTGTGCCTCATGATTTGAAGGGACAAGAAGAGATGGCAAAAACAATGGGTGTTTCTGTTAAGGAAATCCAGAAGCGTGTGGAATCTCTTTGTGAACATAACCCGATGTTAGGCCATCGTGGTTGCCGTTTAGGTAATACATATCCCGAAATTACGGAAATGCAGACTCGTGCTATTTTAGGTGCTGCACTGGAGTTAAAGAAAGAAGGCATTGATACTAAGCCGGAAATTATGGTTCCTCTGACGGGTATTCTATATGAATTTAAAGAACAGGAAAATGTAATTCGTAAAGCTGCAGCCGACCTGTTTAAGGAAATGGATGACAGTATTGATTACAAGGTTGGTACAATGATTGAGATTCCGCGTGCGGCGCTAACGGCTGATCGTATTGCTTCATCTGCCGAGTTCTTCTCGTTCGGTACAAATGACTTGACACAGATGACATTTGGTTATTCTCGTGATGATATAGCTTCTTTCTTGCCGGTATATTTGGAAAAGAAGATTTTGAAAGTCGATCCGTTCCAGGTGTTAGACCAGAATGGTGTAGGACAATTAGTCCGTATGGCTACAGAGAAAGGTCGCACTATCCGTCCTGATTTAAAATGCGGAATTTGTGGTGAACATGGAGGCGAACCTTCTTCCGTTAAGTTCTGCCATAGGGTAGGATTAAATTATGTGTCGTGTTCTCCTTTCCGGGTGCCAATTGCGCGTGTTGCTGCGGCTCAAGCAGCGTTGGAGGATTGAAAATAAAAAGAGAAAAAAAGAAAGGCTGTCTCATTTGAGACAGCCTTTTGTGTTTGAAAATTTATTTAAAGTGAAATAGAGTTGAATGCTTAACATTTTCATCGTGAACCAAACAGGGATCAGAAATGTATTATATAATATGAATTCTAAAAATGGTTTATTATGAAAAAGTACAAGATTGTAAGCTTGGTAGTATTTGTTTATATAGTTTTGCTGTTTGCGGGATGTTCTAAAAATACAATTATTTTTGAGGATGGTTGGGAAAATCCAAATAGTAATAACCCCGACGGAAAAGCATTGGTTACATTTAATGCAGCAGTAGAAGATCGTAATTTATTGACCAGGACAATGGCTCCTATGAAAAAGGGGATTCAGAACCAATTATATGCTTTTACTTCAACAAATGGAGATGGAGCTAAAGGAATACCATACGCTGAAGGGTTATATATAACATCTGCCCCCGGTGTGTTAACAGGTAATGATGGTTATAAGATGTATTTGGAATCCGGCATATATGATTTTTATGCTGTGTCTGACAACTTTTCTACAATACCTCCTAAGTTTACGTCTGGTCTGTCTGAGCCTTTGTTTAATGGCATTGACTATTTGTGGTGGCATAGTCCGGAACAAGATATCATGAGTAACCAGGTAAATATACCGATTATGTATTTACATGCAGCTACACAAGTTGTTTTTGAAGTATCGGGTGGCGAAGGAATAATTTTAAATAAGTTGGTCTCGGCCATGATTACTCCGCCGGAGACAGGAGCTCGTATGAATTTGTATACCGGAATTATTCCTCCTGCATCAATATATGATAAAGCGGATAAAATGGGTATAAACGGCTTGTTGGCTCAGTATATTATGCTTCCGCTGAAGACTACATCTCCAATGTCATTGACTTTGGAAGTAATGGTAAATAACGAGAGTACTTCTCGGATCTATAGTGTAAATGTCCCAGTTCCTAATGGAGAGTTACAATCAGGAGATTCTTATTTGTTTAATGCGATAATAGACGAAAACTCGGTGAATTTTTCTCAGGTTTCTATTAAAAGCTGGACAGAAGTGGATGAAACGGGGAAACCTCTTTATCCTACGTTGAAATGATGAATTTGTTTTCAAAGTAATTTGAATAATATTTATTTATTTCAAAATGTGCATGCGAAAGAAGAAAATGACGTATATTTGTTTCTTGATGAAAAAAGAAAAACAATATCTACGTTATGGAGCGGTATTTAATTATTAAGACAAGAGATGAACTGTTACGTATAAAAATAGGACAAATACTGTATTTTGAAGCCGACAGGAATTATACGAAATTATTATTATCGAATGGAATACAATTTACTTTTGCAATAAATATAGGTAAGATAGAAGAAATATTAGGGAAACAGGTTGCCGGGTGCAATGAAATATTGATGCGCGTTGGCAAAAGTCATATTATTAATAAAAATCATATATTGCAAATCAACTTACCTAAACAGAAATTATTATTACTTACGGAAGAAGGTAAGCCTCGGGAGTTAGTTATATCCAAAGATCCTTTGAAAGTTTTGAAAGATTCACTGGAAAAGGAGATGGGCAGGTCTGAAGAGGTTAAAGAATAAGGAATGGTAATTAAGATAGGAAAATCGGATGATAATGATTTTGTTGTTAATGATCCTCATGTAAGCAGGCACCATGCGCGCTTGATACGTGAAGAAGAGGGTTGTTGGCTGTTAGAGGATGCTAATTCGACAAATGGAACTTTTGTTAATGATTGCCAGATTCTAAAAAAACGAATTACACCTACTGATAAGATAAGGCTGGGAGATAGCTATATTGTGGTTCTTTCCGATATTCTGAAATTTAATAATGATTATAGTGAAGAGTTCGCCAAATTAAAGAAAATATATGATGATTATATTCAAGCAAAAGTTAAGATTCAATCATCCAATCAATTTAAAACAAGACTTTTTCAATCATTGCCATTTGCTCTAACCGGGGTTGTGGGAGTAATAATTGGTTTTTTAGGTAAAGGAAATCCAGAATTATTAATGATAAGTTTGTTTGTGACTGTTTGTGCTCCTACGATAGGAATATATTTAGGTGCAAAACAATCATCTAAGATACCTCAGCAATTGCAAGATATCGCCAATCAATTTAAAATAGATTATGTCTGCCCTAAATGCGGAACATTTTTAGGTGAAATACCATGGGAATCTTTAAAAAACAGGAAACAATGTCCAGTTTCAACTTGCAAGGCTAAGTGGGTGAGCAATTAACCGTTTGTATTCTAAATCCAGCTTTTTGTACAGTAAATCCAATCCTTTGATTATAAGAAAGAATTGGATATTTATTAATCCGTTACTTTTCCTACTTTTGTTTCCGGTAAAAACATTAAAAAGGGATAAGATTATGCAGGAAGAAGAATATACATTCGTTACTTTGGATAATAATGATGCCTTATTGGCAGATGCTATTGTAGTGGATGTAGACGGAGACAATGGTGGAATGCTGGATGCAGTAGTAATTGATGATAGTATAGATAGTTCTGATTTTATTACTTTATCGGATGATACTATAATGCTATCTGATGCTGACATGTTGGATATTAATACAACGGATATTGATAGCACAGATATTTCATTTATGATATGATTTCAGTCAAGTGTCCACACTGTCAGGTAGGATTAAAAGTAGACGAGGGGAAAATTCCCCTCGGAATAACTTCTTTTAAATGTCCCAAATGTAAGAAACCCATTCCTATTTCTTTTCTTTCAAAGGAAAATGTTCAGAATAATTTAAATGATTCTGAAACGATACTTGTGCAACCAATAAAGAATAGCACAGGTAAACTTACCATAGTAGCCGATACGGATACGCCGGAACAAGAATTTCTTCTTTATGAAGGTACAACGATTGTCGGGAGAAAATCGAATGCATCAAATGCTACGATTGGCATAATAACTACCGATCGCTCAATGAGCCGGGAACATATTAGGATAGAAGTGAAAAAAGATTCGAAAGGTGGTTATAAACATTATCTTTCAGACAATAATAGTAAAAACCATACGTTATATAATAGCAATTACCTAGGAGATGGAGAAGTTGTCGTACTTAATAATAATGACGAGATTATTATAGGCCGTACAGTTCTCCGGTTTAATGAATAAAACTCATTATTGCTATGAATATAACGATCGGTAAACCATATGCTGTTAGTGAAAAGGGTGGAAGGCTTAATAATGAAGATTCTATTTATCCATTGCCAGAAACAATAACTTCCGGTCAAAAATTATTTTTAGTATGTGATGGAGTCGGAGGTGCCGAGAAAGGGGAAATTGCCAGTTATCTGGCATGTGAGTCTTTCCAAACCTATCTTTCCGCATTTCAAGATGGAGATACTACCGAAGATCTTGTTAAAAAAGCCCTGCAATATACAGAAGCACGTTTTGACGATTATATAGCGTTGCATCCTGCAGCAAAAGGTATGGCAACTACTCTTACTATGCTTTATACAGGAACAAAAGGCGTTGTCATTGCGCATGTGGGCGATAGTCGTATTTATCAGTTCAGAGAAGGGGTAATAGTATATCAAACAGAAGATCATTCTTTAGTGAATTCTCTTTTTAAATTAGGTAAAATTTCAAAAGATGAAGTAAAAACTCATCCTCAAAGAAATGTTATTTTACGTGCTATACAGGGGGCTGATCATCCAACTGAAGCAGATGTTATTGTATTGGATGATGTACAAGCAGGAGATTACTTTTTTATGTGTACGGATGGTGTGCTGGAACATTATACAGATGAATTATTAGCTGCAGTTTTTGCAAAATACCATGATCCCGAAGAAATCAAAGATGCTATTATGGACACTTGCTATGGACGTACCCGGGATAACTTTTCTTTTTATATTATACCCGTTAATAATGTGCAAGAATCTCAAAGTGTAAAGCAAAATATTCTTAGTTTCCTTTATTCTTTTATATAAATAACGTACTTTTGGCAGATTAAAAAGAATTGCATTTGTAGTTATGAATCTGCCTAACGGATATCTTCTTCAAAACGGAAAATATAAACTTTCTCATGTTGTGGGTCAGGGAGGTTTTGGTATAACTTACAAAGGTGTATGGTTTACAGAACTAAAAGGGGCACTAGGAGCAATTAAAACTGAAGTGCCTATATGTGTGAAAGAATATTTCTTCAAAGATTACTGTTACAGGGATAATGATTCCCAAGCAGTAAAAGTTCACTCGGAAACAGGAAAAACTCTTTTTAACAAATTCAAAGAGAAACTTATTAAAGAAGCAAAAATATTATCGGATGTACATCATCCGTATATTGTAAATGTGCTTGAAGTTTTTGAAGAAAACAATACGGCTTATATTGTAATGGAATATATTTCGGGTAATTCTCTGAAATATATGATGGATAAAGAGGGAGTATTGCCTGAACCGATTGTTCTTAAGTATGTTCGTCAAATTGGGGAAGCTCTGCAATTTGTTCATGAGAAAAATATATTGCATCTGGATATTAAACCGAGTAATATACTTATTGACAAAGATGATAATGCACGGCTTATTGATTTTGGAGTGAGTAAACGTTATGATATAGAAGAGCAAGAAACGAGTACGACCATGCTGACTTTATCCAAAGGTTTTGCCTCAATTGAACAATACGATAATGAAGGGACTCAATTATTTTCTCCTTGTCCGGATATTTATTCTTTAGGGGCAACGATGTATAATTTGCTTACGGGAAAAATACCTACGGAATCCATACTTCGTGCTACTCGTCCTTTACAGAATCCTTCAGAAATAAATCCGGCTATAACACCTAAAACAGAATCTGCTATAATAAAGGCTATGCAGATTGTACCGACCGATCGTTTTCAGTCTATCTCTGAGATGCTTGAATCTTTAGACTTACCTGTAATAGAAAAGACAAAAACTCAATTATATTCGTCTCAGCCGGTAATGTCACAAAACGGAGATGAAACAACTGTTCTTTACTCTTCAAATACTATATCAGAAGAAGATGAAGATGCGACTATTGTAAGTGATCAGGCATTAACATCTAATCAGCTTCAGGGAAAGAAAAAGAAGAAGATTTTTTTAATTCCTGCATTTTTTATTATTTTTGCATTAGCAGGTAGTGCTGTTGCATGGTATGTATATAGGAATAAACCTTTGGTAAAAGATTTGACTGCATCAACAGATCAACAATCTGAAGAACAGCCTGTCGTATCAAATAATGTTTTACCTTTAGAAATAACAACGGAAGATAAACAAGAAGGACATAATGATATTTCCATACAAGAAAATCCTGTGAAACAAGAGGAAACTCTTAACCCGATTGTAACAGAGCCTGTCAAAGAAGATCATAATCAACAATTGGTGGTGCAAAAAAATGTAGAAGATGTACCAAAGACAGTTGTTCAGCCATCTGCTGCTGAAATAGATGCTAAATATTTAGCTATGATAGCGGCTGGTAAGGCTAAAATGGATGCTACTGATTATATTGGCGCTAAAAAAGAGTTTTTGAAGGCTAAAGATGTAAAACTTACAGAGGATGTAGTTCGACTCCTGATTGCTTGTGATACAAAACAAGAAGAAAAAGAACTAGCAGAACGTAAGGCTCTGTATCAGGAAATGATGACTTTTGGTAAATATAAAATAGTACGTAAAAAATCAACAGGTAAATATGGTGCCATTGATTCAAATGCAATAGAGCGTATTCCCTGTAAATATTTGAGTGTAGGAAAATCCGATAATGGCCGGGCTTTTGAGCGTATAGATAATTTGTATGATATTTATAATACAGACGGGGTATTGGTCAATGAAGGATTAACTTATTATTAGTTAGAATGATGTTATGAAAAGACTTTTACTATTAATAATATGCATTATATTCCCCTTAGGTTTGTTGGCTCAGCAGCAACAAACAGAATATAATAGGAAAGGAGATGATGCAATGAAGCGTCAGAATTATAGTGATGCTAAAATATGGTATGAAGAAGGTGTATCGCAATGTGACTCATACAGTATTAATCAATTGACCAAAATCTGGCTGAAGAATGAACGAATGCGTCCTTCCATGCGTAGTCTTATGAACAAATGTTTGAATTGTCTTAATGTGATGGCTACAGAGAACGATACGACTGCCATATCAAAATTGATTGTTTTTTATGAGAATGGAATAGGTACTCCGAAGAGTGAAGAATTGGCAACTTATTGGCATGAACGTTTAGAAACAATGCGTATACCGGTTATTTCAGCTACTAATGAACAAGCTCTGAAAAAAAAGAATATCTCTCGTGAACGTATGAAATTTTTCTTTGGATATTCTTATTCTATAGAGTCTCCATACGGACTGACAGTTGGCGGAGTTGCCCGTCGTTTAGGATGGTATGTCCGGTTTAAAACAAATATGTCTTTTAAAGATCATGCATCGGAATGCAACAATAATGGATTAATTGGTTCAATTATTGATTATTATAGTTTTACAAACAAGAAAAAAGTCAATAATTATGCAGGCACGGCGGGTATGGTTGTTAAGTGTACGCCTTGGTTATATACTACTGTCGGTTTGGGATATGGTGATAGGAGTGTTCTTTATGAGTATCAGGTTAAGAATGAGTTTACCGGTGCCGATGAACAAAAAGCTTGGGCTAAAAATATAGATGCTTCCTATAAAGGGATAGCAGCAGATTTAGATTTTATGATCAAATTTAATCATGTTTTTATCAGTGCGGGTTGTAACACGATTAACTTTAAATATATAGACTTGAATGCAGGTTTGGGATTCTTTTTCTAAAATAAATACGATGAAATATCTATATTCTATTATATCATTTTTTTTGATTACTAATATATTGTCAGGCTGTATTGAAGATCCGGATATGGAAACGGGTGTCAAGAATGCAAAGATTCCGACAGTTAATACACTCATTGATGATCAGCATACTATTGAAAAGCTGGCAACTACTGTTTCTTTTTATGCAGAGGTTGTTAGTGGAAACGGTTTACCTGTCGAAAAATATGGTGTATGCTGGGGATTGGAATCGGAACCTACAATAGAGAAGAATGATACTACTGTATGTGGTAAAGGATTGGGAAAGTTTAGAGGTATAGCCCATAAATTGAAACCTAATACTTTATATTATATACGTCCATATGCAATTAATGCAAAAGGGACGAATTATGGTAAAGAAATTACTGTTAATACGACAAAAGGTTTAGGTGTTGTTGCTACAGTTGTAGTAAGTGATAGTATAAAAGCAGAAAGCGTTATTTGTGGAGGTAAGATCGTAAATCATGGAGAAGGAATTATAAAAGATAGAGGGGTTTATTTAACTACACCAACGACTAAAGACTCTGTAATACCGATAATAATGAATGCAGATTCTTTTGTATGTAAAATAACTAAATTAGATACATCTACTATATATATTGTTAAAGCTTATGTAGAGAATGAATTCGGCATATTTGCAGGAGAGCCGCAGACATTTAAGACAACTAACGGGTTGCCTGTTGTAACTTCTCTCAAAGAGGTTGCAATAGGATTTACTGATGGTAGTTTTGAAGCGGAAGTTTCCAATGAAGGAGATTCGGCTGTAACAGTTCGTGGGCTATGCTGGGGATTTGTGTCGGGAACAATGTTGGAGAATGGGGATACCACTATAAATGGTGCCGGAAAAGGTAAATTTACTGGTAAAGCAACAAAACTTAAATCAGATAAGATGTATTACATGCGGGCATATGCAAAAAATGCTTATGGTACAGCTTACAGTAATGAAATATCTTTCTGGACAAAAAGTGATTTGCCACGTTTATCAGCGGTCGAAATAGCACGTACGGATATTGGGGGAACATTAAAAGTCTCCGCAGCAGTGTTGGATGAAGGAGCAATGAATGTTATAGAATCGGGTATATCTTATTCATTGACAAAAGATGATAAAGTAGGAAATACAAAGGTGGAGCTTTCTTCAGGTAAAAATTCTTATGAGGGTGAAATTTCTGGTTTGAAAGGAGGATCTACATATTATATCAGAGCATATGCTATTAATAAAGATGGAGTAATAACGTATGGAGAAGAAACATCATATACAACTCCTGATATATTTTCTGCCAGAAAAGTTTTTGAAGGTAATAACCAAATAGGAGGAGCTGTGGCCGTTACAGCAATGGGCTCTAGCGGATTAATTCTGGGTGGTGACATTGGAGCTGAAGCAACAAATGAATTCTGGGAGTACCGGGCATATAAAAATGAATGGTTACAACGAAATTCATTCCCTGTTAAGAGAAAATGGCAAACTGCTATTAATATAGGTTCTGCAGTGATTGCTTTTGGTGGTGTAGGTTCTGATAATGTAAGTACAAAAGATTTATATCTGTACTCCTTATTTACAAATTATTGGGAGCAAATAACATATGATGAAACGAATGCTCCCGATGCCAGATATCTGTCTGCAGGCTTTGCGTATAAAGACAGTGTCTTTATTGTTGGTGGAATACGTTCCGGTTCTATAACAGACGAAGTATGGTCTATTAAGCCAGCTAATGCAGAAAAATGGGTAAAGAAGAGCACTTTCCCCGAAAAACAATGTCGTGGAATAGCTGTTGTTATAGGAGATAAAATATATGCTGGCCTGGGAAATAAAGATTGGGTTACCCCGTCATACAGTAGGAAATTATATGTATCAACGGATGGGGCTAATACATGGAAGGAGTTAAATTCAATAAATGCAAACGTTCGTTGTGGTGTAGCTTTTGATAATAATATTTACGTAGTAGATGACGTTGGCTATATTTGGAAATATGATATAACCACTAATAGCTGGACCCTGAAATCTCAATTGCCGTCAGGTAATAGAGATATTTATTGCATGTATTCATTAGATGGTCTTATTTATTTGGGACAAGGTACTTCCGGTTCGTCAATCATAAGTTATGACCCCTCATGGGATAATTAATATATGAAAAGAATAGAGGCTTTAGAGCACATACAAAGCAATGTAAAATATCTGTCGGCTTTTGATTTACCGGAATATAAATATATTCCGTTACATCAGAAACCTTCACCTTCCATAGCTTCCGTCAGGGAAATAATGACTTTGTTACGGACTATTATTTTCCCCGGCTTTTTTGGTACCGAGCAGGAAGCACAAGTTGATTCTATCCAGTACTATATGGGGGTGAATCTTGAAAAAGTGTATGATTTATTACAGGAGCAGATATATAACGGACTCTGTTTTGAAGTTGAACGCTGCTGTGATTCTAAGGATCGTGCATCACAAATTGCGGTAGCTTTTATTGATAAAATCCCTCACATAAAGTATCTTCTATCTACTGATGTTAAAGCTATTCTGGATGGGGATCCGGCTGCAAAGAGCATTAGTGAGATCATTTTTTGTTATCCCGCCGTACATGCAATACTTTATCAGCGGGTTGCGCATGAATTACTAAGGTTAGGAGTACCAGTCTTACCCCGAATCATTACGGAAATGGCGCATTCCGATACGGGGATTGATATTCATCCGGGCGCACAGATAGGTGAATATTTCAGTATAGACCATGGTACAGGTGTGGTGGTAGGTCAAACTGCTATTATTGGCAACCATGTCCGGTTATATCAAGGTGTAACATTGGGAGCAAAAAGTTTCACGTTGGATGACGAAGGTTTGCCTATGGATGTACCCCGCCATCCGATTATAGAAGATCATGTAACAATATATTCGAATACTTCTGTTTTAGGAAGGATTAGAATAGGCCAGGGGTCAATTATCGGAGGTAATATTTGGTTAACCTATAGCGTTCCACCTAACTCCAAAATTCTTCAAACAAAAGCTATTAAAGACGAATAAAAAACAATATTTGTCTTTCTATTTAATAACCTATACTAACATTTCATGAAAAAAATTTCAATTATTTCCAGCCTGCTTCTTTTAACTATAGCAATGCAAGCGCAAACTAATTTTTGGGAAAATCCTAAATTAGTAAATGAAGGCGTGGAGAGGCCCCGGGCTACGTTTGTTCCTTATGAAGAAAAAAAAGAAGCTATGACCGGTGATAAATTTTGTACTCCATTTGTCCAATCTTTAAATGGAATATGGCGGTTTAAATTTAGTGCTAAACCTTCTGAACGCCCTATGGATTTTTATAGGACAGATTATAATGATAACCACTGGAGTAATATACAAGTCCCTTCAAACTGGGAATTGCAAGGATTTGGGATTCCGGTCTATACGAATATCCCATATATATTTCCGACAAATCCTCCTTATTTGGATAATGATGATTTACCTATAGGATCGTATCGCACGTCATTTAAACTACCTGAAGGTTGGGATAACCGTGAAATTATTCTTCACTTTGAATCAATTGCCGGTGCTGCAACCATATGGATAAATGGTAAAAAAGTAGGCTATTCCAAAGCTTCAAAAACGGCTGCTGAATTTGATATTACAAAATACTTGAAAATAGGAGAGAATCAATTGGCTGTGGAAGTATTTAAATGGAGTGATGCCTCTTATTTGGAAGATCAGGACTTTTGGCGTTTGGCAGGCATTGAGCGGGATGTCTATTTGATAGCCCGTCCCAAAATTTCTATCGAAGATTTTTTTGTTATCGGAGATTTGGATAAAGCATATAAAAACGGCGTTTTCAGCATGGATGTAAATATTCGTAATTTTACAGAACAACCTGCTGATAATTATAGTGTAGAAGTTGCCCTTTCAGATGAAGCCGGTAAAAATGTTTTTATTAAGAATGTATCAATACCTCAGATAGCAGCAAAAGGAGAGAATAAGGTTACTATTTCCCAGGTAATTAATAATCCGAAACAATGGAGTGCTGAGTTTCCTAATTTGTATGATGTAACCGTTACATTAAAAGATGTTTCAGGAAAAACTGTAGAGCTTACAGCTATTAAAACGGGATTCCGCAAAATAGAGATGAAAAATAGCCAGGTATATATTAATGGCACTCCTATTATTATTCGTGGTACGGATATTCATGAACATAATCCGGAGACAGGGCATACTCTTACAAACGAAACGCGCATACAAGATATTCGTCTTATGAAACAGTTCAACTTGAATGCAATCCGGATGAGTCATTATCCACAAAGTCCTGACATGTTCAAACTTTGCGATAAGTATGGTCTTTATGTTATAGATGAAGCTAATATTGAAGCACATGGTTTGGACGGTTTTGATACTTCCCGTCATCCTTCTTTCAGTAAAGATTGGTTAGGACAGCATATGGACAGGACACAACGTATGGTTGAACGTGATAAAAATCATCCATGTGTAATAGGATGGTCTACCGGAAATGAGAGCGATTTTGGTCCCAATTATATTGAAACATATAACTGGATGAAGGAGCGTGACCATACGCGTACCGTTCAATGCGAACGTGCTCCGGAAAGTGAACTTTATTCAGATATTATTGCCTGGATGTACACTTCCCCCGATAAGCTTCAACAGTATGCAGATCGTACTGATACAAACCGCCCGTGGATTCTTTGTGAATATGCCCATGCAATGGGAAATAGTACTGGAAATTTCCAGGAATATTGGGATATTATTTTGAAATCTCCTAAACTACAAGGTGGTTTTATTTGGGACTGGGTTGATCAGGGTTTGGAAACTACAGATCCAAATGGCCGTAAATATTACTATTATGGAGGTGATTTCGGTGGAGATCGCTGGGTAAATCAGGAAAATTTCTGTGCAAACGGCCTTATTAGTGCGGATCGTACTGTGCATCCGGGGTTATATGAAGTAAAAAAAGCATATCAAGGTATTTACTTTGAACCGATAGAAGTGGAGAAAGGTAAAATTAAGTTGGTTAATTACTATCAGTTCACCGATTTAAGTTATTATGATTATGTATGGTCTTTTCAAATAAATGACAAAATTGTTGCGACAGGAACTTTTGAAGTCTCAGGAAAACCAGGTAGTACAGTTCCCGTAATGATCGCATTACCTTCTTATACACCCAAAGCCGGCGAGGAATATTTTTTGAACTTGAAAGCCCTGCAACGTGAAGGTACAGAATTAATTCCTTCTGGCCACATTGTTGCATCAGAACAGTTGATGTTTCCTAATAGCAACTATTTTGGAAAGGAAACAAGTTCTAAGGGAAATTTAAAGATTCACAAAGTTGATAATATATTAACTTTTGAAAGCGAAGAAATCAAAGGTTCTATAAATTTAAAGAATGGTTTGCTATCCAGTTATAAGAATGGAGATGACGAACTTATTACTTCCGCTCCAGTACCTAATTTCTGGCGTGCTCCGACAGATAACGATTTTGGAGAGAATCTGCAGTTGATTACTAATATATGGCGTACAGCCGGTGATAACCGTAATTTGGTAAATATCGACGTGAAGGAACAAAATGCCAATGGTGTGGAAATAGTAGCTAAATATAAATTAAGATACATAGATGTAGATTACACATTATCTTATCTTATTATGAACGACGGAGCTGTAAAAGTAACTGGAGCTATAGATATGGGAACAAAAGATATGCCGGAGCTTCCTCGTTTTGGAATGAAGATGCAACTACCGGTTACGTTCGAAAATGTGTCATATTACGGACGCGGTCCGTTAGAAAACTATTGGGATCGTCAACGTTCCATGTTTGTGGGGCGCTACAATAACAAGGTAGAGGATATGGGCTTTGAATATATCCGTCCGCAAGAAAATGGTAACCGTACAGGTTTGCGTGTAGTAACTTTTACCGATAATAAAGGAAATGGTATTGAACTTGAAGCCGTAGGTCAGCCACTTAATTTTACGGTCCGTCATAATTTAGATGAAGATTTTGATCCGGGTCTGACTAAAAAACAACAACATATATCCGATATAGATCGTCGCGATATAGTTGCTGTAAATATTGATATGCAACAACGAGGTTTAGGAGGTGATGATAGCTGGGGGGCTAAACCTATGGATAAATATCGTTTACAGGATAATAAATATAGTTACAGCTATATTATACGTCCTGCGAGAAAATAATTAATTGGAATTTGTAAAACAGACGGGGAGTAAGAGGTCCATAAAACCTCTATACTTCCCGTTTTTTATTGAATAAAACGAAAAGATAGTGTTTGTATGTCATGAAACAACGATCAGTATAGTAATGCTATAAGAATTAGGATGATACTTCCGGAATATTTATCTTTACGGCTAGTTTAATATATGATTAAGTTGAAAGACATATGAAAAAAAGTTTGTTGTATTTATTTACCATAATATGTTCGCTATATTTTATTACAGCATGTAGTGATGATGAGAAGCCTGTAACATGGCAGGATATTTCTAAAACATATACAGGCAACCAGTTGGATTTGGGAACGTCTTTGATAGGTTCTGTTGGTTCTGTTAAGTTGGAAGCTGTATCTGCAGATAAAGTAAATCTGGTATTAACCGATATACTTCCCGGAGAAAATGAAGTGACATTATCTGCGATATTAATGAAAGGAGGGGAGTCATCGTCTTTTCCAGGTGATTTTATAATAAAGGGTATGGCTACCATTTCAACTGGTGAGCTTACTGTAAACGGTTATATTCTGAAAGGTATATTGAAATTGGATATTGTTCGCGAGATGACCTCTTCTGTTGTTGGTAATTGGGATCTGACAATACAAGATGGGAAAACGGCTGATGTGTTCATTTCCGTTAAAGGGACACCTTTGGATGATTTATTGAATAGTATGGGACCTGTTGTCGGCCAGTTATTGGCACAAAAAGTAGAAAAGGTCTCTGTTTTATTTGGAGAAAACGGACAATTAGTAGTTGGGTATAAAATGCCGGGATCGGATGCTATAGATCTTCCGCCTGCAGAAATAGCTCCTGTACTTGTAAATCTTTTGACATGGTATGAAAAAGACGGTATAGTATATATTGCTGCCCGTAAAGATATTGTAGATATTATTGTTGCTTTGATACCAAAATTGTCTGAGATTGATATTACTCCTTATCTGTCACTGCTGGAATTGAATGGTAGTTTTTATGTTTTACCTATTCATGCCACGATAGAGGCAAACAATGCCAGGTTATATGTTACAAAAGATTTTGTGCAAAAAGTATGGCCATTGATTAAAACATTAATACCTGCAGACAGTCAATATGCATTTCTGCTACCTATTGTTGATAGTGCTATTAACTCAGCACAGTCAATAGAGATCGGGTTAGGATTTACCACTCCTTGTATAATCCCGGCAGACTAAAACCAAACTCCTTTATTCTGGTTATCTCGGTGCTTTAAGATAGAGGTAAATAGCAATGAATGTATAAAGGATATTAGGAATCCAAGCTGCTACCATAGGACTAACATATCCATTAATAGCAAAAGTGGATGTAATGGTCATAAATAGAATGTATGAAAAACTTAATGCAAGGCCAATACCGATGTTCATACCCATTCCTCCTTTTATTTTTCGCGAAGAAAGAGATGCTCCAATAGTTGTCAGGATGAATGCTGCCATAATGGTAGCAAAACGTTTATGATACTCTATCTGGAAAGTTTGTATATTTCCGATACCGCGCTTTTTTTGACGTTCAATATAAGTATTTAATTCCGGGCTGGTCATTGTTTCGCAATCGTTTACAGATATGAGGAAATCGGAAGGAACAATTGTTAATGTCGTGTCCTTGCGAGTGCCTTGTGTAATATGTTCGCGCATACCGTCAAAATCGCGTATCATATAGTCGATAACTGTCCACTGATATAGAGAATCATACTTAATCGAATTTGCTGTTAGGCGGGATATTAATTTTTTATCATCAAAATTTTCCAATGAGAAACGATACCCCATATTTGATTTTCCGTCATAACGATCAAAATAGGCTATTACACCAGGTTCTACCTCCAATTGCATGTGGCTGACATATTCTTCTTTTTTGTTTCTGATATATTTATTCTGAAAATCGATACGGGTAATATTGGCCGGTGGAATAATAAATGCATTTAGGATAAATGTAACCAATGCAATGATTGTTGCTGAGATGGCGTAAGGGACCATAAGGCGCCTAAAACTCATACCACTAGCCAACATAGCTATGATTTCAGACTTGTCGGCCAGCCTTGAAGTGAAAAAAATTACAGCAATAAAAGTAAATAAAGGACTGAATAAGTTGGCAAAATAGGGTACGAAATTCATGTAGTAATCGAATATAATAGCCTTTAATGGTACGTCCGGATTAAGGAATTTATCGATTTTTTCATTTATGTCGAATACTACCGAGATTGAAATAATCAAGGCTATAGCGAAAATGTATGTTCCCAGGAATTGCTTGATAATATACCAGTCTATTCGCTTGAGTTTATATTTCATATCTTATAGTCTGTTAGATAATTGACGTACCATACCACTTTTCCATGTCGTAAAATCGCCTGAAATTATATGTTTGCGGGCTTCTTTTACCAGCCAAATATAAAAAGCAAGGTTGTGGATGGAAGCAATTTGTAATCCTAAAAGTTCGTTTACTTTTATCAGGTGATGTAAATATGCCCTTGAATAAAGCGTATCGACGTATGAATTTGCATCCGGATCGATAGGAGAAAAATCGTTCTCCCATTTCTTATTTCGCATATTCAATGTACCAAAGCGAGTGAAGATTTGTCCATTTCGCCCGTTACGGGTAGGCATTATGCAGTCAAACATGTCCACTCCGCGTTCAATGGCTTCCAGTATGTTGACCGGAGTTCCGACTCCCATTAGGTAACGGGGTTTGTCTTTAGGCAAAATCTCATTTACAACTTCGATCATTTCATACATTTTTTCTGTAGGTTCACCTACCGCTAGTCCTCCAATAGCATTTCCATCAGCTCCTTTTTGGGCGATGTTCTCGGCAGCACGCCGACGTAAATCTGTATAAACACAACCTTGTACAATAGGGAAAAGGCATTGACTATAACCATATTTAGGATCTGTACTATTGAAGCGTTCAAAACAACGATTCAGCCAGCGCTCGGTTAATTCAAGGGACTTTCTGGCATATTCGTAATTGGCATCTCCCGGACAGCATTCATCAAAAGCCATGATAATATCTGCGCCGATCGAGCGTTGTATATCCATTACCTTTTCCGGACTAAACATGTGTCTGGATCCGTCAATATGTGAACGAAACTCTGCACCTTCTTCATGCAACTTACGGTTATCTGATAATGAAAAAACCTGAAAGCCTCCGCTATCAGTCAGTATAGGACGATCCCAGCTATTGAATTTATGTAATCCGCCGGCTTGCTCCAGAATATGGATGCCGGGACGTAGATAAAGATGGTATGTGTTTCCTAAAATGATTTGTGCATTAACGTCTTCTTTTAATTCTGTCATGTGTACGCCTTTTACTGTTCCTTGTGTACCGACAGGCATAAAAATGGGCGTCTCAATTACACCATGATCGGTAGTAATTAATCCTGCCCTTGCATTTGATTTTGTATCGTTGTATTGTAATTCGAAATTCATGCTGAAAAATTTGTCGGCAAAGGTAGTGTTTTTCTATCAGAATCCGAAGTCTTCTACTTCTACCTTTTTTACCTCTTCCTCTTTAGGTTTTTCTACAAATTTATGTACTGTATTTGACTTTACAATAATAGCTCTCATCGGGCGTACCGGGCAGATGGACTCACAACCGCCACAACCGATACATAAATCAGGGTTTACATCAGGTATAGTCAACGTACCTTTATACGGAATCATGTGTACTGCTTGGGTCGGACAGTGCTCCGAGCAAGCACCACAGTCTGTACCTTCCGTTTTTACAATACAACGGTTAATAAAAAAGGTAGCAATACCTACTTGAGTAGTTGCTTTTTCTTCTTTAGTAAGAGGTTGTATTGCATGTGCGGGGCATACGTCAGCACATACAGTGCATTCATAATTACAGTAGCTGCTTATGTAAGCTAAATGAGGTTTCAGCATATAATCGAAACCATATTCTGTTCCTGCCGGACGGAGTACTTGACTGGGACATTTCACGACGCAAATATGGCAAGCTGTACATTTATCTTTAAACCGCTCCAAACTAAGTGAGCCGGGGGGAGTAACTGGCAGCCATTTTTGTCCCTTTCCGCAAGATGCTCCATTTCTGTTTCGCTTGCGTTTTCTTACTCCATTTGCTATAACGGATATTACAGGAAGACTTGCAGCAACAGTAGTAGCAGTAGCGATAAAAGTACGTCGACTATTAGTCTGAACCTCAGCACTATTAAGAGTTTGTGCTGTTTCTGTCTGGTTTATTTCTTTTTTGAATAAAGACCTGAAGCGATATTGTAATCCTCCTTTGGCACATGATGAAACGCAGTTGAAACAATCTACGCAGCGGGATGTATCAACCGTTAAATCCTGACTGTTGATAGCTTCTGCTTTACAAGTGTGTTCGCAATTTCCACAATGAGTACAAGCGTTTTTGTCGAAAGAGATGCTGAACAACGAGAAGCGGGATACCAAACTAAGAGAAGCTCCTATCGGACATAATGTGTTACAGAATAATCGTCCCCGGAATACAACCATAATTATGAATACGAATAGTGCTATGATTGCAGATATTAAACCGGCCGTGGTGACAGTGCTGATTGTTACATGGTATAATGAATAGTTATCCATCTTCATCAATACATCAGCCAAAAGATTGTTGCTCCACATAATAACAGGCCGGAATAAGTTTGTGGCTATACGTCCGAAGTTACTGTATGGGTCTAACAGTAAACAAAGTTCCATAATGCCCAATGCACCCATAACGATTGTAAATGCAAGTAGCGTATAACGTAAAACGTTTGCCGGTCTATGATATTTGAACCTGCGAACCCCGTTTTTTTTCTTTTTGCCTATACAATATATCCGATTGATGATATCTTGTAAAATTCCGGCAGGGCAAATTGTCGAACAATAAATACGTCCGAAAATCAGGGCCAGTATTAACTGTAATATAACAATTCCTCCCATACCGCTTAATATGGAAGGCATTAACTGAATATGTAATAATTTACCTGTTTTGTCGGGTAGTATGCCTGCAAAATCAATAAAAAACAGAAATATAGGTACGAAAAAGAGGATTGAGAGAAGTACCCGCAATCCTTTTAAGTAATTAGTTCGTTTCATCCTTTATATTTTTATACGTTTAATGGTTACCTTATCCAGATTGGTGGTTCCTAACTTTAGTTTTTCACCTTTTTCCAGATGACTGACGGCAGCCATATCGAGTTGTTTTACCTGATTAAACAATTTTAGAGCGGCAGTATCAACCGCTACTATGTTAGGAGATACAATTAATGATTTCAAAACGGCAACATCGGCAGCAGTTTTGCCTTGAGGGCCATTTTGATGCATGATGCGGTATGCATCTACAATATTTAATACCGGTTTCTTTTGCCATGTGCAGATGTCTGCTATGCATTGTTGTAAATCATTTTGATGGAAAAAGCGCCGGTCCCATACAATACCCATGTAGTTCTTCATGGCGCACGTCATTTTTGCACCTCCATGATTTTTTAATACAGGAACATTAATCCATACATCTGCTTCAAGCAGTGCTTCATGTATTTGAGCATTTTTTAAATTTACCCCGTTAGGTATAGCTACTTCTTTGTAATACTTTTCATCGTTTCCCGGCATTATTATTCCTCCTGCTTCTTTAACAGCAGCAGCGATACCGCTTGTTTCATAACATTTTTGCCAGTTGTCGCATGTATGGTCAAACACTGTCACTTTTTCTGCTCCGGCAGCAAAGCATTTTTTCACCAAAGCTTTTACTAATTTAGGATTTGTATTTCCTGCCATTTCGGGTGTCCTGTCCCAACCGATATTAGGTTTTATAACTACCTTTTGTCCTTTTTTTATATACTTTCCGATTCCTCCCAGGACATCTAATGCTTTTTCAAGCATCACTTCCGGTTCGCCTCCCATTACGGCAACCATATCAGGGACTTGCTCTACAGTTATAGTATTAGTGGAAAGGGCAGCATGTAAACCTTCAAAGTTTAAAGAAAATGCAGTACCTGCTATAACACTGGTCTTTAGGAAATCGCGACGTTTCATCTCTTAATAGTTTAGAATTACTTGAACAAAGGTAGTAATTATCTGATAATAGATTATCTTTGAGTGCAAAAAAATAATGATCTATGATTTTAAACACATATATTCCTTTGAGATCGTTTATAAATGGATGGAGCAGAAATAAGACTGATACAGAACTTATTTTTTCTGCTGTTAATCTGATGCATACATTTTCTTTTGAGGATTATGGTCTGGGGCTTCTTCGTAGAGCAATCGGTTTATATGAACAAAAAATGAATATCCATCCGGATAATAGTAAACAAGCAATTCCTTTTTTTCGGGAAAATAGACGAATGCTGGTTGGCCCTGAGATGGAAATGTATATTATTTCCATGTATGAGAATGATTTGGTACCGCCATACTTGCAGATGGCTGATAGTCCTATCCTGAAAATTTCATTAGACTATGAATCATTAGCCGAATATTGTTTATTGGAAAATTTATATCTGATACGTTGTAAATATGATGAAGAACTGTCTTTGCAGACCTTTGTCAAGCAATTAGAGAGAGAATACGATAAGTTCTTTTTTGACGAAGAACATACGGGATTTACGGCAGACTCCCGTTTCTTTTCTATGCTTTGTAATGCCTGCATGGAAGTAAAAAGGCCGGAAAAAATGGAAGAAAAGGAATGGAATGTTGCTTTATTCCGCCATCCTTCAGAAGCTGAATATGGTTTTGTGGAAGGAAAATTGACGCCTTTTATATCAATTCCTGTTCCTGTAAATTGTATAAAAAGGATTTCTTTGTTAAACAAAGACGGAGATATTTTGTCATTCAGTGCTTTGGCAAGTTTCCTTCAAAGTAAAGGTTTGGCTCCCGAATTATACCTGGAAGGATTGATAGAAGAGTGATATTATAAAATGATCGGGATGATTTTAAAAAAACATCGGGATCATTTTATAATATCATCGGGACGATTTGTTTTTTATAAATTGATAAAAACAGACATATGAAAACATTAACGGATGAACTACTTACAATTCAGGTTGCCGAACGTGGGGCGGAGTTGTCCAGTATCGTATCAAATAAAACGGGAAAAGAATACCTGTGGCAAGCCGATCCCGTTTTTTGGAAACGTCATTCTCCTGTACTTTTTCCGATAGTGGGAAGCCTATGGAATAATGAATACCGTTATCAGGGTATTACGTATAAGCTTTCCCAGCACGGATTTGCCAGAGATAAAGATTTTACGTTGCTCTCTGAATCTGCCACAGAAATTCGGTTTGGATTGGAAAGTAATGAAGAAACTTTGGAATTATATCCATTCCCGTTTATATTGGAAATAGGTTATTTGCTTCATGAAAATAAAATTGATGTATTGTGGAAGGTGAAAAATACCGGACATAAGGACATGTATTTTCAGATAGGGGCACATCCTGCATTTTATTATCCTGATTTTAATTCGGAAAAAGAAAAGAGAGGATATCTTTCTTTTGATAAAAAAGAAGGGGTGGAGTATATTCTTATATCAGAGAAAGGCTGTGTTTCACCGGATAAGTATTCTTTGGCTTTACAAGAGGGGCTGCTACCGTTGGATATCCATACATTTGATAATGATGCTTTGATATTTGAGGATAGCCAGTTAAAAAAAGTGGCATTGTTGGATAAAGACAGAAATCCATACGTGACATTACATTTTACTGCGCCTGTAGTAGGATTATGGTCTCCTCCGGCTAAAAATGCACCGTTTGTCTGTATCGAGCCATGGTATGGGCGTTGCGATTCGGTTTATTTTAACGGTGATTATAAGGATAAAGATTGGATACAACACCTATTGCCCGGAGCAACATTTGATGCACATTATACGATAGAGATAGGATTAAAGGATAAATTGTAAAGGTTGCTTCCGGAATATTTGACTACCTTTGTTGCAATTTATTTAATTAATGTCATTACCATGGATCAAAATACTAAATCACAAATTATCGGTTTAATTCATCGTGAAGTTATACCTGCAATTGGCTGTACAGAACCTATTGCAGTTGCTCTCGCTGCTGCTAAAGCTGCAGAAACATTAGGAAAAGAACCTGAGAAAATAGAAGTGCTTTTGAGCGCCAATATTTTAAAAAATGCCATGGGGGTTGGTATTCCTGGAACAGGTATGGTTGGGTTGCCTATTGCAATTGCCCTTGGTGCTTTAATAGGTAAATCATCTTATGGCCTGGAAGTTTTACGTGATCTTAATGAAGAGGGTCTGAAAGCCGGTAAAATGATGGTGGATCGTAAATGTATACATATTTCACTTAAAGAGAATGTCGATAAGCTTTATATAGAAATAAATTGCTTTGCTGGAAATGATTCGTCAAAAGTGATTATTTGCCATGAACATACTCATATTATATATGTAGAAAAAAATGGAGATGTGCTGCAAGATTGCCGCGTTTCAGGGTCATCAAATGAAGATATGTGCAATGATAATGATTTGCGTTTATCTTTTTCTACAGTGTATGAGTTTGCAACAGAAATGCCATTGGATGAGATACGGTTCATTTTACAAACTGCCGAATTAAATAAAAAAGCGGCCGAAGAATCTATTCAAGGGAATTACGGGCATACGGTGAGTAAGACTGTTTCGGGAAAATATGGTAAAAAATATTTGGGAGAATCTACTTATACCCACATGTTAGCCGTAACGGCTGCAGCCTGTGACGCACGTATGGATGGTGCAATGATACCGGTTATGAGTAACTCTGGTAGTGGAAATCAAGGTATTGCTGCGACATTACCTGTTTTATCATTTGCCGAAGATATAAAATGTACGGAAGAGCAGTTGATCCGCTCTTTAATGTTAAGCCATTTAATGGTGATTTATATAAAACAGAGTTTGGGGCGCTTATCTGCTCTTTGCGGATGCGTAGTAGCTGCCACTGGTGCCAGTTGTGGTATAACATGGTTGATGGGCGGGAGCAAAATACAGATATCGTACGCTATTAAAAATATGATTGGTAATATTACCGGAATGATATGTGACGGAGCCAAACCCAGTTGTGCCATGAAAGTTTCCAGCGGTGTTTCTACTGCCATGCTTTCGGCATTGATGGCTATGGAAAATAAAGTAGTAACTTCCGTAGAAGGCATTATAGATGATGATGTAGATAAATCTATATCCAATTTAACAGCTATAGGCTCGCATGGAATGGAGGCTACAGATAAACTTGTATTGGATATTATGACAGGAAAATCTTGTTGATATAATCCTTTTTTTTATCCAAAATATGCATACTATTTAAGGAGAAATCCGTATGTTTGCTACACACCTTCTGTAGGTGATTGTTTCCCTTAAATAGTATGTACTATGAATAAAGTAAAGACATTAGATGATCTTCGTAAAATGCGTGACTCTTTTCGCGCATCTTTAGATTTGCGGGAAAAAAGTGACCATCCTGAAAAAATGATTCAGATAAAAATTTCGATGGCAACGTGTGGAATAGCTGCCGGAGCAAAAGATATAATGAATTATTTTATTGAAGTACTCGATAGGGAACATATAGACGCATTGGTTACTCAAACCGGATGTATGGGGTATTGTTATGCCGAACCTACTGTCGAGATATTGGTTCCGGGGAAAGAACCTCTGGTATTCGGGTATGTAAATAAGGCAAAGGTGGATGAAATTATATCTCAATATATACGATATGGAATATTAGTAGACGGAATCATCCCTGTTTCTTATACAGCTGTTAAACCTGAATAATAAATACATTTCAAATACTAGAAAGAATGGCACAATACACTAATTATATTTTGGTGTGTGGTGGTACCGGTTGCCGCGCATCCCAAAGTGAAAAGATCATAGGAAATCTGAAAGCTGCTGTAGAAAAAAACGGATTACAGAAAAATGTACAGGTAATCCGCACCGGATGCTTTGGTTTCTGTGAAAAAGGCCCCGTCGTAAAAATGATTCCGGATAATACATTTTATGTGCAAGTGCAACCGGGTGATGCCGACGAACTTGTTAAAGAACACCTTGTAAAGGGGCGGAAAGTAGAACGGTTACTTTATGTAAACCCGGAAACAAATGAGCAGATTTTAGACTCCAAACATATTGATTTTTATAAAAAACAACTTCGTGTTGCATTACGTAATTGCGGTTTTATAAATCCTGAGAATATAGATGAATATATAGCCAGGGACGGCTATGTGGCATTAGGAAAAGCAATTACGGAAATGACTCCGGAAGAGGTAATAAAAGAAATTATGGATAGTGGACTCCGTGGCCGTGGTGGTGGCGGTTTTCCTACGGGCTTGAAATGGCAGATAACACGAAAAGTACAGGCTTCTCAAAAATATGTTGTTTGTAATGCCGATGAGGGTGATCCGGGAGCATTTATGGATCGGTCTATATTAGAAGGTGATCCTCATTCGATTGTGGAAGCTATGGCTATTAACGGATATTGTACCGGAGCTAACAAGGGGCTCGTATATATTCGTGCAGAATATCCTTTAGCCGTGGAGAGGTTGATGATTGCTATTAAGCAGGCAAAGGAATACGGTCTGCTAGGAGATAATATATTTGGTAGTGGTTTTTCATTTGATATTGAGATACGATATGGTGCAGGAGCATTTGTTTGCGGTGAAGAAACAGCATTAATTCATAGTATGGAAGGCTTACGCGGTGAAGCTACCGTAAAGCCTCCGTTTCCAAGCGAGCAAGGATATAAAGGTTATCCGACGAATGTCAATAATGTAGAGACGTATGCAAATATTCCGGTTATTTTACTGAAAGGAGCAAAATGGTTCAGTAGTATCGGTACGGAAAAGAGCAAAGGTACAAAAGTATTTGCTTTAGCTGGAAAAGTAAATAATGTCGGTCTGATAGAAGTTCCGATGGGAACTACTTTGAGGGAAGTAATATTTGGAATTGGCGGAGGTATTAAAGATGGTAAAAAGTTTAAAGCTGTTCAAACCGGAGGACCTTCCGGAGGATGTTTGACAGAAAAACATCTGGATCTGCCGATTGACTATGATAATCTGTTGGCTGCCGGTTCTATGATGGGATCAGGAGGAATGATCGTTATGGATGAAAATGACTGTATGGTTGCCATGGCAAAATTTTATCTTGATTTTACAGTAGAAGAATCATGTGGTAAATGTGCCCCGTGCCGTATAGGAAACAAGCGTTTGCATGAGATTCTACAAAAAATAACTTCAGGTAACGGAACGGAAGATGATCTGGATAGATTGCGTAATCTGGCAATGGTTATAAAAGATACGGCTTTGTGCGGATTAGGACAAACTTCTCCTAATCCTGTCTTATCCACTATGGATAATTTTTATGACGAATATCTGGCACATGTACATGATCATCGTTGCCCTTCTCATCAATGTAGAGAGCTTACCCAGTATTATATCAATCCGGAGAAATGTAAAGGTTGTACATTATGTGCCCGCGTTTGCCCCGTACATGCAATTACCGGAGATCGGAAAGTACCACATGTTATAGACTTGCAAGTATGTATCAGGTGCGGAACTTGTATGGACAAATGTAAGTTCGATGCGGTATATGTACATTAAATTCAGATAATCATGGAAACTGTAAAATTAATTATAGATAAGAAACAGGTTGAAGTTTCAAAAGGTACTACAATATTGGATGCGGCTAAAAGCGTAGGCATACAAATACCTACACTCTGTTATATGAAACTGGAAGATTTGCATTATGAAAATAATCCGGGAGCCTGCCGTATTTGTGTAGTTGAGATAGAAGGACGTCGTAATCTGGCTCCGTCCTGTAAAACAGAATGTATCGAAGGAATGGTCGTAAAAACCCATACGCCACGCGTTATGAATGCCCGTAAAACTGTAATGGAGTTAATTTTATCCAATCATCCGGCAGAGTGTCTTACTTGTAGTAGTAACGGACATTGCGAATTGCAGGTTATTGCACACGATTTAGGTATAAGAGAAATACGGTATGCAGGCGAACAATCTAAATTCCAGATAGACCGTTCGCCTTCTATTGTCCGGAATATGAATAAATGTATCATGTGCCGCCGTTGTGAAACGATGTGTAATTCAATACAAACAGTGGGGGCACTGACTGCAGTGAACAGAGGGTTTAATGCTGCTGTGTCTACAGCGTTTGAACGCGATATTGCTGGAAGTACTTGTTCCTATTGCGGCCAATGCGTGTCCGTTTGCCCTGTTAATGCATTAAGTGGTAGAAATACGCAGCAACCGGTGTTGGACGCATTAGCTGATCCTGCAAAAATAGTAATTGCCCAAACGGCTCCGGCTGTACGTACTGCATTAGGCCGGGATTTCGGCTTTGAGCCAGGCACTCTTGTAACGGGAAAGATGGTTTCTGCTCTTCGCCAGTTGGGTTTTGATTATGTGTTTGATACTGATTTTGCCGCCGATCTGACTATTATGGAGGAAGGTACTGAGCTATTACAACGTTTGGGCAAATATCTGAATGGGGACGAAAAAGTAAAGATTCCAATGATGACAAGTTGTTGTCCCGGATGGGTAAGTTTTGTAGAACAACATTTCCCTGAATTAAGAGAAAACCTTTCAACAGCAAAAAGTCCGCAACAAATGTTTGGAGCAATAGCAAAAAGTTACTTTGCTAAAATATTAGGAATAGATCGCAAGAATTTGGTGGTCGTCTCTATTATGCCGTGTCTGGCGAAAAAATATGAAGCCAGTAGACCTGAGTTTTCGGTTGATGGCAATCCAGATGTCGATATTTCTATTTACACCCGCGAATTAGCCCGGCTGATTCGTTATGCCAATATTGATTTTAATGAGTTACCCGATAGTGATTTTGATCATCCTTTAGGAGAGTCTACGGGAGCAGGTATTATTTTCGGGACAACGGGAGGCGTTATTGAAGCAGCCTGTCGTACGGCGTATGAATTATTTACAAAAAAGGTATTACACAAGGTTGATTTTGAAGAATTGCGGGGTATGGAAGGCATCAGAAGTGCTACCATTGATTTTGAAGGCGTACCTGTTAAAATAGGAATTGCACATGGTTTGGGTAATGCCCGGAAGTTAATAGAAGAGGTAAAAAATGGCACTTCACCTTATCATGCGATAGAAGTTATGGCTTGTCCGGGGGGGTGTATAGGAGGAGGAGGGCAACCATTCCATAGAGGACGTATGGAAGTGTTGCGTAAACGTGCAACAGCTCTTTATCAGGAAGACGTAAACAAACCTCTCCGTAAAAGTCATGAAAATCCATATATACAAAAACTGTACAAAGAATTTCTGGGAGAACCATGCGGTCCATTGGCCCATAAATTATTACATACACACTACATTGACAGGAAAGAGATCGTAGGGCTGTATATGCAAACTGATAAAAGAGATTAAGCTATGGATACAATACATTTGCCACAAACGAAAGTTGAAGAATTACATACTATATGTGCAGAACATAACAATGACGCAGGAGAACTGATTAATATACTACATGCAGCCCAGGGACTGTTTGGATATTTGCCAAGAGAGGTACAGGAGATAATAGCTGCGGACTTACGGTTGCCCGTTTCCCGCGTATATGGAGTTGTTACTTTTTACTCATTTTTCACTATGACTCCGAAAGGTAAATATCCCATATCCGTATGTTTAGGTACAGCATGCTATGTGCGTGGTGCTGAAAAAGTGATGGACGAATTTCAGCGGCAGTTGGAAATAAAAGTAGGAGAGACAACATCGGACGGGCTTTTTTCTTTAGACTGTTTACGTTGTGTAGGAGCTTGCGGTTTAGCTCCGGTCGTTACAATAGCAGGAAAAGTCTATGGACGTATGACTCCGGAAAAGGTCAGGGATGTACTTTCTGAGTACTATATGCTGGGTGAATAGTTAATAGACAAAAACAATGACTCGATAGAATTATTCTATCAAGATTTTTTAATATTTATAAAAGGTCTGTTAATAGAATATTCTACCTTTGCGTCAAATAAATCTAAAACAACCAATTAATTATGCGTAACACTATTTTTTGTAAAATTACGGCATTACCGATCGGATTACTTTCACTGGCATTTAGCATTTCCAGTTGTAGTACCACCGATTACAAAAAGTATGCTGGTGATGAAGCTAAGCAAGTAGCATCTATTATTCGCGAAAATGGATGTTTGCAGTGTCATGCAGAAAATGCTCCAGTTCCATTTTATGGAAAATTGCCTTTTATAGGATCAGTAGTTAAAGCTGATATGCTGGAAGGTACACGCTACCTGGATCTTACTGCAATGGTGAATGCCTTGGAAAACGGTCTGCCAGTATCGGAAGTAGATATGGCCAAGGTAGAAAATACAGCTCTTAGTGGAACTATGCCTCCTGCAAAGTATTATACAATGCCCATGCATTGGGGAACGAATCTTGATAGTGAAGAGAAAGCGGTTATCATATCATGGGCAAAGAATGTCCGTAAAAATAGTTTTCTATCACCCACAGTTGCAGAAGAGTTTGCAAATGAACCGGTGCAGCCGTTAATGACTTCTATTCCGACAGACTCTGCAAAAGTAGCTTTGGGATTTGCTTTATATCATGATACACGTTTATCTGGAGATAATACAATTTCGTGTGCTACCTGCCACGGATTAAACACCGGAGGTGTAGATCGTAAACAATATTCGGAAGGGATTAAAGGACAACTTGGAGGCGTAAATGCACCGACTGTATATAATGCAGCTTTAAACTGCCTGCAGTTCTGGGATGGTCGTGCTGTCGACTTAAAAGAGCAGGCTGCCGGCCCTCCGTTAAATCCGGTTGAAATGGGCAGTATTTCTTTTGATGAAATCAGTAATAAACTAGCTGAAGATAAGGATTTTAGTAAAAAATTCTTAGCCATATATCCGGAAGGGTTTAACCAGTCTACAATTACGGATGCAATTGCAGAGTTTGAAAAAACATTGCTTACACCGAGCCGTTTTGATAAATATTTGATGGGAGATAAAGATGCTCTTACTGCAGATGAATTGGAAGGTTACCAACTATTCAAAGACAATAAATGTGCTACTTGCCACGTTGGTATAAATATAGGAGGACAGTCCTTTGAATATATGGGTATTAAAAAGAACTATTTTGATTATCGCGGTACAGGTTTAACAGATGGTGATAACGGACGTTTTGCTGTAACAAAAAATGAGTCTGACCGTCATAAATTCAAAACTCCTACACTACGTAATGTAATGATTACTTATCCGTATATGCATGATGGTAGTATTAAAACTGTAGAAGATGCCATTCGTGTTATGCATCAATTCCAGATAGGCAAAAATATTACTGATCCGGAAATTAAGAAGATTATAGCATATCTGAATACATTGACCGGCGAATATAACGGAACAATGTTACAGTAATGTAATACAAAAATAACAAGTATGCCCTTTCGCTTAGTCTATATCATCTTTTTACTTGCTGCTTATCAGAGCAGTGAAAAAATATGGGGACAAGAGGAGGGGCTTGCTTCTTATTATCATGAGCGTTTCCATGGCCGCAGATCTGCCAGCGGACGTTTGCATGATAGTGGTGAGTTGGTAGCTGCTCATCGTACTTATCCCCTAGGCACTTTTTTGAGAGTGACAAATTTGTCTAATATGAAAAGTGTTATAGTTTGTGTGACCGATCGCGGTCCATTCCGAAAAAAACGTATTATAGACCTTTCACCGGCTGCTGCCGAAATATTGGATTTTATAAAAAAAGGCATCACAAAAGTAAGATTAGAGGTAGTTCCTGCTGCATTAGATTTGAGATACCTTGATTTGATTTATCCGAAAATACCTTATTTGGAAACCAGTCATTTACGAATCAATCCTCCTTATAAAGTAAAATTTACAAAATAGCGTCTAATCAAATTCTAATTTCAACTAAGAGCATTCTAACGTGATAGATAAAGTTGCAGACAAGTATTTTTATAAGTGTCATAGAAATCTACAAACTCAAGAAGACAGATATTACGTTTACGAAAATTTTTATTTATCCCTTTTATGAAGATGAACGTAAATTCAATATAATGGTTCGTTACGAATCTTCATTCCGGAGAAGTGAAGAGGAAATTGGAAAGATTCTTGTACCGGCACGTGATGGTACAATGGTTCCAATAAAAGAACCAGCCGATATTCGAACGATAACAGGACTGCTTATCATATATCGTGAAAATCATACACGTTTCTGTACAGTGAAGTTTTCTGTACGAGGACGTGATATGGGAACGGCTGTTGCCGGCGGCACTTAGCTATGGTATCGGATCGGAGATCCAGCGTCCGTTAGCTATTGTTATCATCGGTGGACTTATAGGCGAACATTTTTCACTTTGTTCGTCTTTCCTTTGATGGTAGAAGCTTTTTATCATCGTATGATGTATGATAAAAACGGAAAATTACTGCAACGTAGGTTGTAATATTATATCTTTGCAAAACAGGTAGTTTAAGAAAAAAATTAAATATGGCTAAAATATTATTGGTAGAGGACGAAGTTAATATAGCCTCATTTATAGAACGGGGACTAAAAGAGTTTGGCCATGATGTGCATGTTGCTTATGATGGTGCTACCGGATGGGAATTGATCCAAAAAGAGAGTTTTCAGCTTTTAATTCTGGATATTATTATGCCGAAGATAAATGGATTGCAGCTGTGCCGCCAATACAGGCAATTATATGGATACCAGTCTCCTGTTGTGATGCTTACAGCTTTAGGAACGACCGATGATATAGTCAGTGGCTTGGATGCGGGTGCAGATGATTATCTGGTTAAACCTTTTAGCTTTCAGGAATTGGAAGCCCGTATTAAAGCCCTGTTACGCCGTTCGGGCAATGAAATGCCAACCCATGCTCTTTGCTGCGGTAGCCTATCTTTAGATCCGACAGGTCACCGGGCTTTTCGCGATAATACGGCAATTGATCTTACAGTGAAAGAATTTCGCTTGCTTGAGTATTTTATGCAAAACCAAGGCGTGGTTCTTAGCCGGCTCAATTTGTTAAAGCATGTTTGGGATAAAGATTTTGATACGAATACAAATGTTGTAGATGTATATGTGAATTATCTTCGTGCCAAAATAGATAAAGACTTTGACCATAAGCTTATTCATACGGTTGTTGGGGTCGGATATATGATGGAAGCATGAAAATAGGCAATAAAATAACATTGTTTTATACAGCTATTACTGTAGGCATAATAATGCTGGTTGTCGTTGTTTTCTACTTTGTATCAGCCAATTATATCACACGTCTTTATTACTCGTATTTAACGGAAAAAGCATATGCCACAGCCGCAAAGCATTGGGAAAAGGACGAGGTAGATACAGATAGTTATGCCAGGATTCAACAACATTATGAAGAAACTCTTCCTGTGGCTACGGAAATACTGTTGAATGCAGATAGTATTGCCGACACGCATACAACACTGGAACGTTATCTTTCAGAAAAAGAAATTAAGGAATTATACAATGGTGAAGTAATCAACTTTAGCCATGATTTTAAGGTTGGTACTGCTGTTTATTATCCGGATAACGAAGGCAATTTCATAATTCTTGTAATATCCAATAATCAATATGGAAGTGAAATCCAGAAACGTATAGGCGGATTATTGCTGATCTTATTGCTTATTGGTATTATCCTTATATATCTGGTAGGGAAGCTTTATGCTATTCGTATGGTGGATCGGATAGATGCAGCATATCAGAGTGAAAAATCATTTATCGGCAGCGCTTCCCATGAGTTGAATAATCCGTTAACTGCGATACAGGGAGAATGTGAAATCAGTTTGTTGAAAGAACGCACACCAGAAGAATACCAAGCCGCATTAGAACGTATAGCGGCGGAAACAAAACGGATAATTACATTGATGAAGCATCTTCTATTTCTTTCTCATGGCGATAAAGAAATTGTGAAAAATGCCCGTGAAAATATTCCTTTAGCAGACTTTTTGATGCGATTTGTGGATGGCCGTATAGGTTTTTGCACAGATAATTTTGCATATACATTCCAAGCAAATCCATATCTGCTGAAAATAGCAATCAGCAACCTCTTGAATAATGCGTGTAAATATTCTAAAGATACACCTGTCGAAATGCGTTTAAACGGAGCTATACTTGAAATTACAGATCAGGGCATAGGCATTCCAGCTGAAGAGATAAAGCGTATTTATCAACCGTTTTACCGTGCTAGTAATACACGTGAATATGCAGGACACGGTATTGGTCTTAGTCTTTCCATGCGGATACTGACCACGTATGGAGCAAAAGTTGATATTATTTCAGAAGAAGAAAAAGGGACTACTGTTCGGATTGAATTTCCATAATGGAATCGGAGCTGGTTAAAAGTCCTTTAGCCGGTCCTGCTATTTTTACCGATTCAGGTGTAACGCCTTGTGCTTCTTCCTGGCTAATAAGTCTGCGATCTGTTAAACGTGCCGTAATTACAGAACATTCATATCTGTAAATCAGTTATTATTAAAAACAGATATTATGGCATATAAAATTGCGCTTTTCGGTGCTAAACCGTATGATATAGCTTCGTTTGATAAAATAAACGAACAGTATAACTTTGACATACGCTACTTTAAAGGACATTTAAACAGGAATAACGTGGTCTTGACTCAAGGCATGGATGTGGTATGTATTTTTGTTAATGACACTGCTGATGCCGAGGTAATAAATGCTATGGCTTCCAATGGAGTAAAGTTGCTGGCTTTACGTTGTGCAGGTTTTAATAATGTGGACCTGTCTGCGGCAAAAGATAAATTGCCCGTCGTACGCGTTCCTGCTTATTCACCTTATGCTGTAGCAGAATATACGTTGGCATTAATGTTATCGCTAAATAGGAAGATACATAGGGCTTACTGGCGTACAAGAGACGGTAATTTCTCGTTGAATGGCTTAATGGGATTCGATATGCATGGTAAAACGGCCGGTATTATCGGAACCGGAAAGATTGCAAAGATATTAATCCATATTTTAAAAGGACTGGGCATGCACATTTTAGCCAACGATTTATATCCTGACGAGAAATATGCTGTTGAAGAAGGATTTACTTATGTTCCATTAGATGAATTATATAAACGTGCAGATATTATATCGCTCCATTGTCCGTTGACAGAACAAACACGTTATATCATAAATGATGACTCTATTTCTAAGATGAAGGACGGAGTAATGATTATTAATACAGGTCGTGGACAACTGATCAATACAAATGCATTGATTGAAGGTTTGAAAGAAAAGAAAGTGTCGGCTGCAGGCTTGGATGTTTATGAAGAAGAAGGTGACTATTTCTATGAAGATAAGTCCGATAAAATTATTGATGATGATGTTTTGGCAAGATTGCTCTCATTTAATAATGTGATTGTTACTTCCCATCAGGCATTTTTTACGAAAGAGGCTTTGCACAATATTGCTGAAACGACATTCAAAAATATCGATGATTTTCGCAAGGGGCTTCCTCTAATCAATGAAGTTACAAAGTAATATTCTATAAGGAGATTATTATTTATCGCTGATTTATTATATTTTTGTGGCCATTGTCCGGTGTGAGCCAGGCAATGGCTTTTTAATGAAAATACGATTTATGAAAATAGATAAACAAACCGGTTTAGTCTTGGAAGGAGGAGGGATGCGTGGTATATTCACCGTAGGTGTATTAGACTATTTTATGGATAATAATATCCGTTTCTCTTACACAATTGGTGTTTCTGCCGGAGCAAGTAATGGCATTTCGTATGCATCCTGGCAACGGGGACGATCCCGTTTCAGTAATATAGATTTACTTAAAATATATAATTATATAGGCTTACGCCGTTTACTGCAAGGCAAAGGTTATATAGATCTTGATTTTTTGTTTTATACATATCCCGAAAAGTATTATCCTTTTGATTATGATACATATTTTCGTTCTTCCGAACGCTTTGTTGTGGTTACAAGTAATTGTTTAACAGGAAAAGCTGAGTATTATGAAGAAAAAAAAGATCCTAAAAAACTGCTTGATGTATTAAGAGCATCTTGTTCCTTGCCGGTTATGTGTCCTGTGGCTCACGTAAACGGGATTCCTATGGTAGACGGAGGTGTTTGTGATGCTATTCCGGTTCGTCGGGCTATAGAGGACGGTTACAAAAAAAATGTCATTATTCTAACTCGCAATAAAGGCTATAGGAAAGCTAATAAAGATTTTTATTTACCCGGATTCATTTATCGTAAATATCCGGCAATAAGGGAACAGCTGAAGTTACGTTATCGTAGTTATAATAATGTTTTAGATTATATCGATCAATTAGAAGCGGAAGATAAGGCTATTGTTATTCGTCCTCAAAACCCAATCACTGTTGGACGTACGGAACGGGACGTTAAGAAACTATCTGAATTATATGATGAAGGATATGAATGCGGGCGCATGATAAAAAGAGGTGACTTTTGAAATCAATATTTTTGTCTTGATATTTCAAAAGTCACCTCTTCTAAAGGACAACAAATCTAAAGATTAATCCTTGCATTTGCTATGTACATCCTTGCTAATCCTCATAGCACAGAAATTAGGACCACACATCGTACAATACTCTCCATCAGTTACAGCACTTTCTTTATAGTACTGCAATGCACGCTCCGGATCAAGGGCCAGATTGAACTGGTCTTTCCAACGGAAATCGAAACGGGCTTTACTTAAAGCATTGTCACGCACTTGTGCGCCAGGATGTCCCTTTGCCAAATCAGCTGCATGTGCAGCAATTTTATATGCAATAACACCGTTGCGCACATCTTCTTTATTTGGCAATCCCAGATGCTCTTTAGGAGTAACATAACAAATCATAGCTGTGCCGTGCCAAGCAATCTGTGCACCACCGATGGCAGAAGTTATATGATCGTAACCTGGAGCGATATCGGTCGTTAAAGGGCCTAGTGTGTAAAAAGGTGCACCATGACAGGCATATTGTTGCTCTTTCATATTTTCGTGTATTTTATTCATCGGCACATGTCCCGGTCCTTCAATAATAACTTGCACGAATTGATCCCAGGCTACTTGTGTCAATTCTCCCATTGTATGCAATTCGGCAAATTGAGCAGCGTCGTTGGCATCGTAAATAGAGCCAGGCCGTAAACCGTCTCCTATAGATACGGCAACGTCATAAGCTTTTAATATTTCGCATATCTCAGAGAAATGAGTGTAAAGAAAATTCTCTTCATTATGAATCTGCATCCATTTGGCCATAATTGAACCGCCTCGTGAAACAATTCCGGTCAGACGCGTCTGCGTCAATTCTATGTGTTTTTTTAATAAACCTGCATGAATTGTAAAATAGTCTACACCTTGTTCTGCCTGTTCTATTAGAGTGTCGCGGTAAATTTCCCAGGTCAGATTTTCTACACATCCGTTTACTTTTTCTAATGCCTGGTAAATAGGCACGGTTCCCATTGGTACCGGACAGTTTCGAATAATCCATTCACGTGTTTCATGGATGTTGTCTCCGGTGGAAAGATCCATCAAAGTATCGCCACCCCATTTGCAGCTCCAGACAGCTTTCTCTATCTCTTCATCTATACCGGATGAAAGAGCCGAATTGCCAATATTTGTATTGATTTTGACAAGAAATTTTTTACCAATAATCATTGGTTCTGCTTCCGGGTGATTAATATTGGCCGGAATAATGGCACGTCCGGCTGCTATTTCTTTACGAACAAAATCCGGTGTTATATATGATTTCAGTCCCAATGCTTCAATCTGTTGGTTTTCGCGAATGGCAACATATTCCATTTCCGGTGTTATGATGCGTCGTTTGGCATAATACATCTGAGTGATATTTTTCCCTTCTTTGGCTCGATAGGGCAAATGGCGCTTGGGAAAACGGATTGAGTCGAGTGTTTGGTTTTCTAATCTTTCACGGCCATATTCTGAGGTAAGCTCACTTAACTGGATTAAGTCACGGCGACGTTCATACCAGTCTTCACGAATACGGGGAAGACCGGCATTAATATCAATTGATATTTTGGAATCCGAATAAGGACCGCTTGTGTCATAAACAATCACCGGATTATTCTTCTTGCATATCTTTTCGCCGTTATCGTCTATCGTCACAGTATCTAACAGCTTGATTTTACGCATACCTACCTTAATTTTATTAATCTCTCCCGGAATATATATTTTCTCAGAAGAAGGATAAGATACACGCATGTTTTTCTTTGTTGCCATATATTTAAGTTTAATATTTATCTTCGCAATATTTTTTTATCTCAGATAAGAATTTCCGGGTCGATTCTATAGGATCCGGAGCATTAACAATAGATCCTGATACGGCAATTCCATCGACACCTGCATCAAATAAAGGACCAACATCTTCTAAGCGGATACCGCCTACAGCGACAATAGGAATCATACATCCGGATTCTCTGCACTCATTTATTATTTTACGATACCCTTCCAGACCTAAAATAGGACTTAATTTCTTTTTCGTTTCTGTATAACGATAAGGCCCCAATCCTATATATGAAGCCCCTTCTTTATCTGCATGCAATATGTCTTCCAAAGTATTGGCAGTAGCGCCTATATGAGAAATAAGGCTCCAATGACAGCTATCTAAAATTTGCCGGGCTTCAGATAAAGGCATATCCTGTTTACCCAAATGAATAGCCCTGGCGTGACTTTCCATAGCCATCTCCAGATTATCATTCATACAAAAGATATATTCGGGATCCGATATTTTAAGTTGGGAAATTGCCCTGGCAATTTCTATGTCAAATTTATCTTTCATACGGAGTTGCAACCAAGTTCCTCCGCCTTCATAAAACATTTTAGCCTGATCCAATTCTGTATATTTGCCGGAACAATTTGTAATGAGCATCAGACGGTTTGTATTTTTTATCAATGAATAGCCAGACATAATTCTAATGATTTGAATCGTTTTATAATATTATTTACTTCTTTTTCAGAAGGAGATTGGCCCCATAATGCTCCTAATACTGCTACGCCTCCGAAAGCTATATCTTTGAGCTGCGGTATAGTGGAAATGTCAATGCCTCCCAGTGCAATTACTTTCTCATTAATCAGACCTGTTTTTGATGCTTGCCATAGTATGTCTAAAGGAAAGCCATTTCCGTAACCTTGCTTGGATATACTTTGAAAAATAGGGCTGAGAAACCGGTAATCAAATTTTGCATTCTCTGATATTTCCTGCAAACTATGGCATGAACAACTTATGCTTCCCGAAAATCCGTTGGGAATAGTATTGTTTCTTCTATTTAGATGGATTCCTTTAAAATGATAAGGATTACCGTTTGCAACCAGTCCAAATTGATCGTGTAAAACAATATGTGAGTAATATTGAGAAGGTATTTCCAAGATCAACTTCTCTAATGCAGATCGGCTACAATGCGGTTTCCTGAGATGCAAACATCCCATTCCTTCCCTAAACAGATTGGAAAGGATTTCTCCTTCGCCACAGAAGAAATATGGTGTTGTTATAACAAACAATTTTTTCATCCGTGTAATTTTATTTTCTGTAAAGGCACCGGAGAAAAGAAGTGATTCGTTGCACCATGTCCATTACCGACACAGACATCAGCTCCTTCTGCTAAAGCGTTCGTAATGTATATTTTTGCCATACGTACAGATTCCTGTAAATTATTGCCAAGAGCTAAATATGCAACTATGGCCGATGACAAGGTACAACCGGTACCATGTGTATTATTCGTATGAACTGTTTGAACTTCAAGATGTATTGGAGCCAAATCCGGCATGATAAGAATATCTTTTGTCGTTATACCGGCCAGATGCCCGCCTTTTATAAGAACTGAGCGACATCCCATCTCTTGTAAACAACGGGCAGCTTTTTCCATATCCTTTTCATCTTTAATATTGATACCGGATAAATATGCTGCTTCATCAACATTGGGAGTAACCAAGGCTACGTTAGGAAATAATTCATCGATAAGTACATGTATTGCATTATCTTCCAAAAGCTTCTTCCCACTTGTTGAAATCATAACAGGATCTAATATTGTATAAGCGGGAGCAAAGATTTTTATTGATTCTGCAACAATATGGATGGCTTCTTTATTATGAAGCATACCTATTTTGACAGCATCTATTGTGAAGTCCAGAAAAACGGCATCTATCTGTTTTTTCAATAAATCGGGAGTAACGGCTTGTATTCCGTAAACAGTTTGTGTATTCTGTGCTGTTATTGCAGTGATAACCGATATTCCAAATACACCCAATGCAGAAAATGTTTTCAAATCTGCTTGTATTCCTGCTCCACCACCACTATCGGATCCTGCGATAGTTAGTGCTGTTGGATAACGAAAAATATTGTTTCTATCCATTTTTCTTATCAAAAAGGAGGGAAAAAGCCTCTGTGCTTTCCTACGACGGCATTACCCGTATCAGGTTCGAGGGTATGATCTCAGCCCATACAGTTTGGCACCCCTTTATGTAATACAAAGGTATAAAGATTAAAGAATATTACAAAAAAGAAGTGTTAAATTTAAGAAAGTGTCCTTTTTAGAACGCTTCTGTCATATTCATATAAACGGCCATACCTTTTTGGTTCGGATCTTTACCTACATCCAGCCGGAAATTCTTCCCCGGTTGCATCTGTATACGAAGACCAACTCCGTAGTTAAATTTCCATTTACTCCAATCTACAACAGGAGCATTTCCTATAGTACCTGTTCCTATCCATCCCACGAAACCACATTTTGCCCAAAAGTTTCCGCTTTTGTATTTTTCTACACTACCGAACATGTGACGATATTCAAGTATGGCATAAGCCATTGTCTTATCACGGTATTTCCCCCAGTAATAACCACGTAAATCAAAAGGAGAACCGAATGACGGTAACTCGGTAAACGGAATATCACCCACACTTATCAATGAGCGTGCAACCCATGCTAAAGTACTTCGGGGACGAAAAACCTGCTGGAATTGACGATATTCCAGATCAAACATTCCATAATTGTATGCACCTCCGAAGTATTTGCTGTATACCCTGGCTATACCACTAAGTAACATACCGGAACTAGGGGTTGCAACATCATTCCGGGTATCATATTGTATTAAACCGCCAAGACCTATGTTAACATATTTCAGTTTGAATTTCTGAAAATAAGGATCCGCCTGCATAACCGGATTAATGTCTGTAGATTTCGTATAATTGATATCAAATAAAGCACCTGTATATAAATGGGGTTTGATTTCCCATACAAAGCGGGGATAAAGCTGGAAATAGCTTTTATGGAACTTGGTAGTAGAATCGCTTTTTTCAGTGTGTTCTATGTTTTCATAACCTTTGCCAAAGTAATGGGACGGCTCATTTCTATATCCGTAACTAATATAAATACGGAACTTATTCTCATTAAAAAATAGAGTACCTGCACCGGCAAACACCATTGTCCCGTTTAATGTAATATTGAATCCGGCCGGAATAAAAGAACGTTGTGAAATTGTATCATTCTTATTTAATCTGAAGCTTGCCAATACAGCTCCACCCACACCTAATGACGCTTCAGGTGTATATGACGGGCCGCCAAGTATAGACCACCAGACATTTTTCTTTGCACGTATGGAATCTTTACGCAACTGTTTATAGTAACGGTTACGTTGCTTCTCATTCATTGGCTTACCATCTATCATAAGAGGTTCAGGTGACGGAGGGGCAATGATTGTGTCTTGTGAGGTTGCTGAAATATTGCTGACGGAAGATTGAGACGAATTTATCCCCTGTTGCGCATATAACGATTGCAAAGATATCATCCCGATTATTCCTGCAAAAATGAGAAATCCTTTGTAAAACATTTACTGTCTTTTTATTTTGAGCTGCAAAAATACAAAATAGGAATGATATCTTTATTAGTTTAAATATTTAATAACAAAGTGGGGACACAGAACTTTGTCATTATCCCATACCTGTATATAATAATTTACAGATATGGAATAATTGTAACATATATACCTGTAATTATAGCAGAGGTTATAACCCCGGATATATTAGCTCCTAGCGCATCTCCTAAAATAAATGAATCCGGACTTTCCTTACTTACCAGTTTTTGTGCCACCTTTGCAGTTGTCGGTACACAGCTTACTGCTGCAATTCCTATAACAGGATTGTAGTTACCCATTCATAGTTATGACTTTTGTAATTTATAGTTATGGTATTAGAAAATCATAACTATAAATTACAAAAGTCATAATACGACAGTCCTGATACATAATTGGAGTGCTTACTTATCTTTTATAAAGACAAATAGCAATTATTAATTATGGAAATCTGTTTAAATAATAATTTTCCGCAAGACGTAAATCCAGTGGCCTGAACGGATGCGGAGAGAAGAGAATTTTAAAGAGTGGGTTGTTAATAATGTCTCTGATATTTTATTAAGGATACTTTGTTCTTTTTGTAATAACGATTCGAGTTGGTGTGAAGCAATGGTAGAAATAGTTTCGGATATATAACTTTCAAAGAGTAATAAAAGTTAGTGTATTCTTTGTATATTTGCACAACGTTGTGAAATATTATACAACTTGAACCAATAAACATTTGATATTCAATTAAGAATATAATACATGAAAGAGAACGAAATGGTTTTTGGCATACGTGCCGTAATCGAAGCTATACAGGCAGACAAAGAAATTGATAAAATATTAGTAAAACGAGAATTACAAAGCGATCTTTCCCGTGAACTGTTTGGAGTATTAAAAGGACGTGATATTGCAGTACAACGTGTTCCGGCTGAGCGTTTGGATCGTTTGACCCGTAAGAATCACCAGGGTGTGATTGCGTTTATGTCTGCCATAACCTATCAAAAGCTCGAAGATATAATTCCATTCTTATACGAACAAGGAAAAAATCCTTTCATAGTATTATTGGATGGTGTGACTGATGTACGTAATTTCGGAGCTATAGCCCGCACATGCGAATGTGCAGGTGTTGATGCGATTGTTATTCCTGCGAAAGGTAGTGTTACAGTGAATGCCGATGCGATAAAGACTTCGGCTGGAGCCTTACATGTTTTACCCGTATGTAAGGAAAAAAGTATAAACCAATCAATCCGTTTTTTACAGGAAAGCGGCGTCAAAGTTTATGCTGCCAGTGAAAAAGCAACAGAAAATTATACTGATATACACTATGAAGGCCCTGTCGCAATTGTAATGGGAGCCGAAGATACAGGTGTTTCAATGGAGAACCTCCGTATTTGCGATAGCATGATAAAAATCCCTCAGTTTGGAACTATAGGATCCCTAAATGTATCTGTAGCATCCTCTATACTGATATACGAAGTGGTACGTCAACGAATGAAAGAATAGGAGAGAACTATTTATTCTAAATATATATATATACAATGAAAAAAGTTATTGCAACAACTAAAGCACCGGCAGCTATAGGCCCTTATAGCCAGGCTATACAGGTAGGAAATATGCTGTTTGCTTCAGGACAGTTAGGCATTGACCCTGCTACGGGAAACTTTGTAGAAGGAGGAGTAAAAGAACAAACTTTTCAGGCATTTAAAAATGTTCACGCTATCCTGGCAGAGGCCGGTTATAGCATTAATGATGTGGTTAAGACTACCGTGTTTTTAGCAGATATGGGAGATTTTGCAGCAATGAACGAAGTGTATGCTTCGCAGTTCGATGGCTCTTTTCCTGCACGTTCAGCCGTTGCCGTTAAAACCTTACCTAAAAATGGTCTGGTAGAAATAGAAGTAATTGCCGTTAAGGCTTAATTATAATTTAGAGGGAGTGCTTCAAGACAATCTGGATGTATTCCCTCTGTTCATTTTAGAATAAACCGCAAAATAACAGTTAGAATGAAATCAAATAACCACAAATTATTACCATACATACTTGTTTTTTTACTAGCCTTTTTAAGCCACAACGTAATGGCGCAAACTGCTATAAATATATGTGCTCATGCGGACAATGATCTTTTTCAGTTACTTACTAAAGAAACGTTTAATGTAAAACGTTTTGACACTCCTGCCCAAGCAATAGAAGAAGCAACAAAAGGAAGCGGTGTTATTATAACCGCAACAGAATATCCCAATCAACCAACAGTTATCAACCAGGATCTTTATAAGCTGGCTAAACAGAAGCAATTAAGGTTATATGTGGAGTTTATCAATGATTATCCAGGTGTGCAGATAACAAAAGATATTTATGCAGGTAAATTGGAACGGGGTGTTATTTCTTCCAAATTCTTTTCTACGTTAAAACCAATGAGCTTGTTGGCATTAAATGATTGCCACATATATAAAGCGGCAGTAAAAGATCCTTATATTTCGTATGCAAAAGTTGCAGGGTTCGATATTGCACAGTACGGTTTGACAGATACGGAAGTTTTTCCCCTTTTATTCAAGGAAAAAAATACGATGATAGCAATGTCGTGCCTGTCTAATTTTAAAACTGCCCGATATGCTCCTAACGCTTCATGGAAATCCGTATGGGAGCAAATACTATCCTGGGTTGCTAACAAAAAAAATATAACTCTGTCAAAGTGGGAGTCTGATCCGCAACCATCTTATTCCGAAGATGCTATATTGCCGGCTGATGCCCGTGCTGTTTCTATACGTAAAGGCACCGAGTGGCTGTATAACGGACGCTTTTTTATACATCCGTCGTGGAAAGCCCGTGCACAGGAAATACAAGGTGACGGGCTAATGCCTGTTGGTCCTCCGGTTCCTCCCTGCGAACTGGTGGGTAATGGTTCCGACGGTATTCTGGAAGGACATGCTTCTACTATTTATTATGATGGTACAGAACAATATCGTTATTGGTTACGAAATGACGTACAAGGAGAAGTCGCCTTTTTACTGGCTTCTGCCGGCAATCTGCTGAATGACAAAAAATATGAAAGAACTTCAGAACATCTGATGGATTATATGTTTTATGAAGCGAACTTCAGGAAAGGTCCGCGTGCAGATAAAAACAGTCCGTCTTATGGCCTTTTAGGCTGGTCTGAAACACATCCGTATGTATTCTATAATGATGATAATGCCCGTTCTTTGTTAGGCGTAATAGGGGCTTCGGCTTATCTGAAAAACGAACGTTGGAATAAGTTTGTGGTAGAATGTATACTTGCAAATTTAAGGATATGCAGCAAGCAAGGTTTCCAGGGAGGACGGTTAGAAGAGCCGGATATATTGGAAAAAGGTTGGAAATATTATGGCGAACGCGACTACACCAATCCGCATCCCCATTTCGAATCGTGGATGTGGGCTTGTTATCTGTGGTTATACGACAAAACCGGATATAAGCCTTTGTTGGAAAAAGCAAAATCAGGCATTCGTATTACAATGGAGTCTTATCCTGATAAATGGGGATGGACAAACGGCATTCAGCAGGAACGTGCACGTATGGTATTGCCATTAGCGTGGCTGGTTCAGGTAGAAGATACACCGGAGCACCGGGCTTGGCTAGATACAATAGTACAGGAAGTATTAAAGAACCAGGTAGAATGTGGTGCCATTCGTGAAGAGTTGGGCAGTAGTTCTACCGGAATGTTTGGCGGTGCTAAATCTAATAGCGACTATGGATTGCATGAAGCTCCTCTGATTGCAAAAAACGGCGACCCTGTAGCAGATATGCTATACACATGCAACTTTGCTTTCTTCGCTTTAAACGAAGCTGCACATGCAACCGGAAATCCTCAATACAAGGAAGCACTTCTGAAGCTGTCGGACTTTTTAATCCGTATTCAGGTAAAAAGCAAGAACCATAAAGATCTGGACGGAGCATGGATGCGTGCTTTCGACTATAACCGTTGGGATTATTGGGCTTCAAATGCCGATGCAGGATGGGGAGCATGGTCTACTCTTACGGGATGGATCCAGAGCTGGATTGTCGGCACACAGGTTTTAGTTGAAAAGGACCGGTCGTATTGGGACTTTACACAAAGCATAGATGTCTCAAAGGAAATGAAAGAAGCAATGTGGATGATGGAATAAAATACAGTATATGAAACGCATATATTTAACTTTGGATATTGGAGGCTCCTGGATAAAAGGTCTTGCCGTACCTTATATGAAGTGCATAAAAGAGTACAAGATCGATCCTAAAGAAATAAAAAGGGTAAAAAGTCGTCTGGGAACGGATAAGACTGTTGATGACTTTATTGAAGCTCTTCAGGAATTGATGGATATTTTAGTGTGCCCTGATTGTGAAGTATGTGCTATTGGGATTTCCACTGCCGGAATAGTAGATTATGCAGGAACCCGGGTCTTGTTTTCTGCAGATCATCTGGCTCCGTTGAAAAGTAACAAATGGATTGAATGGCTGAAAGATAAATATCAGGTACCTGTTGTGTTATCAAATGATGCGGATGCTGCTGCGGTAGGAGCATCCGTAGCCGGATATCTTGAAGGCTATCGTACTGTTGGCATAATGCCTATCGGTACAGGATTAGGATTCTCCCTTTGGAGAAACGGGCGCAGATGGACTCCTTCTTATAGCCAACCGTTATTGGGTAGTATAGAAACACCCGATGGCAGTTATGATCAACTGGCCAGTGCATCTTTGCTTGCATCCGTGCATCCTGATAATAATTTGGTTGCAGTTTTTAAAGAGGCTGCATATAAAGAAAAAACAGATGAATATCTGGAACGTTTGGTACAAATAATACGGACGACCTATTATCTGTTCCGGACAGATCTCATACTGATAGGAGGCGGGTTGGCCCATGCGGTACAAGCAGCAGGTTATCCTTTGGCTGAACAGATTACAACAAGATTACAGGCATCTCCGGTTTTGACCGGAGATATTATAGAAGTCCGTTTAGTGCAGGAAGCAAATGAATTACCTTTACTGGGTGCATTATTAATTGCGGTGGGAGAACAATACGCCCAATCATTACGATGCATTCCCGAATATAAAAATCTTGTTACAGAAGAGCCGTATGATCCTTCTCTTCAATTGCATAAAATGGACACAGCAGATTTAGCATCCCTTTTATGGAAAACCGAGCAGGAGGCCGGAACAGCCTTGTCTGAGTCATTATCGGATATTGCAGAAGTGGCAGACGTAATAGCAGAACGCCTGAACAACGGTGGACGTCTTATATACGTAGGTGCCGGAACGAGCGGACGATTGGCTGCTGTCGATACGGTGGAAATAGCTTGTACTTTTGGTTTCCCACGTGAACGTGTTCTTACATTAATTGCCGGAGGAGTAGCTGATGCTGCTATTGACATCGAGACAAATTTTGAAGAAGATGCCAGTTGCGTACCCGAAATGATATTGGCAAACGTTTCGGAAAAGGATGTTGTTATTGGCATATCTGTTAGTGGAAGTGCATACTTTGTCCAATCCGCATTAGCTTATGCAAAGACTATTGGTGCTTATACGGTCTTTATACAGGAAAAAGAGGTTGTGTCTGTTCCGTTTAGCGATAAAGTTATAGCCTTGCATACCGGTAATGAGGTTATTGCAGGCTCTACCCGGATGAAAGCCGGTACAGCCACAAAGAAAGTACTTAACTTCATCTCTACCATCGCAATGATACGACTAGGCAAAGTATATGGAAGTTATATGACGGAAGTGGAATGTATCAATAATAAGCTCATTAAGCGGGCAAAGAAAATATTACACATCTTATTCCATATGTCGGAAGAAGAAGCTATGCGGCAACTGGAAATCCATAATTACAGATTGAATGATGTGATAAAAAGCAGATCTGTCTAGCTATGGATTGACCTTTATCATTCGCTTTTTACTACATCCGCAGGATTACTGTTAGCCGCTTTCCATACCTGTCCTAACACAGTAAGCAAGACGAGTATGATTACGCCTGTAATTACTCCAACCAACAGCCACAAGGATATGTTGATTCGATAGGCATATCCTTGCAACCAGTTGTTCATGACAAGATAAGCCAGTGGGAGAGCAAATGCTCCCGCAATTAGTACCAGTAGAATATACTCCCTGAAAAACATACGGATGATGTCTCCGGCCTCGGCACCCATCACTTTATGTATCGCCACTTCTTTGCGCCTCCGCCTGGTGGCAGCCGAGGCAACAGCATAAATACCGAACAACGAGATCAGCAAACAGACTGTGGCCAAAACCAAAAATATCTTCAAGCCAACTTGTTCCGATGAGTTTAGCTTGTCATATAATTCGCTGAGCCGTGCCGGATAAACATCCAGGAACGACGGATCTACTTGGGGAAGAAGCTCATTTATTTGTCGTATCGCATCTTGTTCCTTGCCGGGAATCGTACGGATATATAAACTCTTTGTAGGATAATCAGACATAAAGAAGATAGTAGGATGAATACGGCTGCGGAGCGAGAAGAGATGAAAATCCTTCACCACACCTGCTACACGGTAGTCTTTTCCACCACTAAAAATATTCAAGCGGATAACAGTGCCTATCGGTTCACTAAGTCCCATTACACGAACGGCTTCTTCATTAAGAACAATTTGGTACTTTCCGCCTTCATCCAACCACCTTCCTTTAAGCATATCTATTTTGAAAGCCTCGGCAAACTTACTGTCGGTGGGTATAGCACAGAAAACAGGTTTTTCGGACGACAGTTTACCCGGCCATTCCAAGTCAGTGACCAGGCTTACAGTGTTAGCATCGTGTTGGGGCTCAAAATAAGCATCTGTGATGTTTTCTATTTCAGGGATCGATGCAAGTTTATTCTTCAATACCGTTAACATATCATCATTTGTATACCAGCTCAATCCGGACAAATGAATAATCCCGTTGCGTTCGAAGCCCATATCTTTATGGTTAACAAAATGCATTTGTATCATTACGACCATTGCGGCTATAATAAATACAACACTTACGGCAAGTTGTAACACAATCGCCATACGCCGTAATACCGGTTGTCCATGGATTTGTCTTTCCGACAGGTTCTGCATGGCCGTCCGGCTCAACCGCAGAAAAGGAATTAAAGCGACAAGTAGCATCAATATCATCACTCCAATTCCACAAACAGCGAACAGGTATAGTAGATGAGATACGTTTATTTCGATATTGAGCAGCCCGGAGAACAGGGGATGGACAATGAGTATAAAGGCGAAGGCCGGCAATAGTGCCAAGAGAATAACACATTCCAATTCAAACATCATCTGCCGGACAAGCTGACCGCCTGATGCACCATTTACCGCCCGCAAGTGCAACTCGCGGATACGTTGGCGAAAAAGGTCAAGATGTAAATTCAGGAAGTTAAACAATGAACTAAACATCAATAATACACCTGCAACAACCAGCAACCGTATAAAATTCAGCGTAAACGGGACATCTGCATTCAAATGATAGCGAACATCGCTCACTGGCATCATTTGCAGTTCTATTTTGGTGTTTGCGTCTAACTGTAACGGAAAATTACGCAGTTGTCCGGCCAACCCATCAACATCTGTATATGGAGGAAGCTTTACATACATTTGCAAAGTAGCAAATGACCATATCTGTTTCACAGAACTTTCAATGAAAGATTTCTGTTTTTGTAAATCCTCGATATATAGTATCGCATCAAACGGAAGATTCGTATTTGGCGGAGGATCTTTCACAACTGCAGTAACTGTATAGGACGGATGCCAATCAAATAAGGTACTCTTTATTTGTTGCCCGATAGCTTTTTCCGCATCTCCAAACATACGTACGGCCACCGTTTCCGAAAGGACTATATTATTTGTAATTTGTAGCGGTTGTGGATTACCACAGATAACAGCCTGAGGAAAAACACTGAAAAAAGTATTGTCCGCAAAGATCGTATGCAACCGGATGTACGGCATTTTTTCCGAACTGCAATTATTTTGCTCGACAAAGAAAACGCTCGAAGCTTGCATTGCCGGAAACTGATCTTGCAGTTTTCTCTCTAAAATACCCGAAACCAGTTCGTTTACTTTGCCCGACTGTTTATCCACTGAATAAATGCGGTAAATATGATCCGAACCAGGATAGAAACTGTCGTAGGAAGTCTCATAGCGCATCCAGTAAAGAGCCGGGACAAAACAGGCTAGTGCAAAAGCTAAACTCAGAATGCCGGTAAGCGATTGTGTTTTATATTTCCATAAATTGCGGAATGCGATTTTTAAATATAGTATTACCATAAAGTCTGTTTAAAATTATTTGAAATAAAATTCCAGAGATATACCAGACCGATTTAAAGCAAACAAGGCAACAATATATAATAAAAGTATTGAATTAACAAACTGGATAAAGAATATAATTTGTACATGATAACCCACGACCGGCAAGACTGTTATTCGTACCGGGAAAAACAGTATAATATACCCTCCACTTTGTCACCTTCTGTCACTATCTTCGGGGCTTATTCCTAAATTGCAAAACGATCTGGTATCGGGTGTAAATTACTGATAAATATATTATTGTTCTGTTATTACGGGATTGTATCTGCAACGCTTTAGTGCTTCCGGCGAACACTTTTTTATTACTTTTGGCTTGACCCAAAAGTAACCAAAAGGTCAAGTCTGCACCGTCCGGGCTACTCCGGCAAAAGACTTTGCTTAACCAGCGGAACTCGCTTCGCTCAGACAGCCGCTGGTTTCGTCGCTACGTCTTTTACCTGCGTTTGACGTCCAGCCGCTGATGCCGGAAGTGAGAAAGCAGAGCTTTCTTTTGGGATGGCCGATAGAGCCTGCTCTTTTATGGCTTTAGCCTGGTTTCAATTGCCGTCTGCTTCAGCTGACAGACTAAAGGGAGATTTATTTTTATTGGCTTTAGCCAAATTTCTTCTTGGAAATTCTATATTGTCTGTATGCAATAAATTGCTTATTCAGGCATTAGGAAAAGTGTTCGCGGAAGTGTTAAAATGAAATCTGTGGATAATTTTTCGGATTTTGAAACACCCCCCGAAGATAGTGACAGAAGGTGACAAAGTGAACCCTTAAACGACCTTTTATTGAGACCCATATATGACAGTATTTGGGTAGGCAACTGAACTGAATAGGGTAGGTATCCGAATTAAATGAAAAGCAGACAAGGAAAAACTTATCTGCCGAACAGTTTATTAATTAAATCCTTTCTTCCCAGTTTTTGCAATGCTTGAGTTATTTGCCGGCGAAACTCAGGTTTGTACCAGAAAAAGAATTGTCGTTGTGCCAGTTTTTGTTCTTTACTGCGTGCCGTAAAGATTTTCTCCAGCGTATAAGGATGATAGCCGGTGTAATACATCTCGGTAGCCAGCGTCATAGGAGTAGGAGTAAAGTCCTGCACCTGCTCCAACTGAAAATGTAATCCTTTTGTTAAAACTGCCAGTTCGGCCATATCTGTTTCCGTACAACCCGGATGGCTGGATATAAAATAGGGTATAAGCTGTTGTTTTAAGCCCTGTCTTTGATTTACCTTGTCAAATATCTTTTTAAACTGTCCGAACAATTGGAAAGACGGTTTGCGCATTTGTTTAAGTACTTCGTCTTGTGTGTGCTCTGGTGCCACCTTTAAACGACCGGAAACATGACGGGCAATTAATTCTTCCGTATAAGTCTGTGCAGACCGGTTTAAGTCTTCATCCGTATAACGATGTAAAAGCAAATCATAACGTACCCCGCTTCCTATAAAAGAACGTTTGATTTCCGGCAAACTGTCCACGGCTTTATATATTTCCAGTAAAGGCGTATGGTCGGCATTCAGGTTTTTACATACGACAGGGAATATGCAGGACGGTTTTTTACATTGGCTGCATATTTTCTCGTCTTTGCCTTTCATACGGTACATATTGGCCGACGGACCGCCCAGATCGCTCAAATAACCTTTAAAGCCGGGCATTTCCGTTATCGCTTTCACTTCTTTCAGTATGGACTCTTTACTTCGTGAAGAAATAAATTTGCCCTGATGGGCAGATATAGTACAGAAAGCACATCCCCCGAAACAACCCCGATGCACATTCACCGAGAATTTAATCATCTCGAAAGCCGGGATTATTTTTCCTTTGTATTTAGGATGGGGAAGACGCGTATAAGGAAGATCGAACGAAGCATCCAACTCTTCTTCCGTCATTGGTGGGAAAGGAGGATTTACAACAATGGTCTTTTTCCCGACAGCCTGTAAAATACGGGATGCGTTGTATTTATTTGATTCTTCTTCAATATGTTTAAAATTTTTTGCCTGTTTTAATTTATCACGCAGACACTCTTCGTGCGAATAAAGTTCTATATCACCAGGCTGTAGTTCTGCCTTATCCGACAAATAAACGGTTTGACGGATATCTTTTATAGAATGGAATGATTCCCCGGCTTGCAGGCGGCGAACTAATTCCCTTATTGGTTTTTCACCCATTCCATATATCAATAAATCAGCAGGACTGTCGGCCAAAATGCCCGGCCTCAGTTTGTCTTGCCAATAGTCATAATGCGTAAGCCGGCGCAAAGAAGCCTCTATACTACCTAATACGACAGGAATATCGGGATATAACTCTTTTAATATTTTTGTATAGACAATACTCGGATAGTCCGGTCTCATTCCAGCCCGGCGGTCTGGTGTATAAGCATCATCGCTGCGTAAACGCTTATTCGCCGTATAATGGTTAATCATTGAATCCATCGCTCCGGCTGAAACGCCGAAAAAGAGGCGGGGAGCACCCAGTTTCCTGAAATCTCTGTAGTCGCCACGCCAATCCGGTTGCGGAACAATAGCTACGCGAAGTCCTTCGGCTTCTAATATCCGTCCTATAACAGCAGCACCAAAAGAAGGGTGATCCACATAGGCATCTCCACTGAATAAGATTACATCCACATAATCCCATCCTCGCAATTCAACTTCTTTTTTGGTTGTTGGCAACCATGCGTCCGGTTTAAATGTTTTCATGATGCAAAGGTACTAAATTGTAGTTATATCTGATCATGGTTATAACTTCTGCTTATGGAGTATTCATTTTTATGATTGGTATACATGATTTAGAATCTTTACATTTGTTGCCGGAAAGAAAATAGCAGGCAAATAAACAGTTATTAATATATAATTTAAAATCAGATCTTATGAAGACGCTAACAGACGAAAAACTCACCATTGTAGGTGCTGCAGGTATGATTGGTTCAAACATGGCACAGACAGCCATTATGATGGGATTAACTTCAAACCTTTGCTTATATGATCCGTACGCCCCAGGATTGGAGGGCGTTGCCGAAGAATTGTTCCACTGTGGTTTTGAAGGTGTTAATATTACATTTACCTCTGATATAAAAGAAGCTTTAACCGGAGTTAAATATATTGTAAACTCAGGTGGCGCTGCCCGTAAAGCCGGTATGACACGTGAAGATTTGTTGAAAGGTAATGCTGCTATCGCAGAAGAATTCGGTAAGAATGTAAAGAAATATTGTCCGGATGTTAAACATATTGTTGTAATTTTCAATCCTGCTGATATTACAGGGTTAATTACGTTATTATATTCCGGTTTAAAGCCGTCACAGGTTACCACTTTAGCTGCTTTGGACAGTACCCGTCTGCGTAGCGAACTGGCCAAACATTTTGGTATTTCTATGGATTTGGTTAACAATTGCCGTACCTATGGAGGTCATGGCGAACAAATGGCTGTTTATGCGTCTACAGCAGAAGTAAACGGTAAGAAACTAACCGATATTATCGGTACTGCCGATTTGACAAAAGACCAGTGGACAGAAATCCAGGCAAAAGTGACTAAAGGTGGTGCAAATATTATTGCTTTGCGCGGTCGTTCTTCTTTTCAGAGCCCGTCTTATGTTTCAATTGAAATGATTGCGGCAGCTATGGGTGGCAAACCATTCCGTTGGCCTGCCGGAGCATACGTGTCAAACGGCAAGTTCGATCACATTATGATGGCTTGGGAAACATCTATAACAAAAGACGGCGTTACACTGAAAGATGTCAAGGGAACTCCGGAAGAAGATGCGGCTCTGGCAAAAAGCTACGAACATCTTTGTGCTCTGCGTGATGAAGTAATTGCTATGGGAGTTTTGCCACCAGTGTCTGAATGGCATGCATTAAACCCGAATATTAAGTAATACGTTTTTCTTATAATATACTTCACATTGCATTACAATCCTGCCGGTCTTATTCAACCGACAGGATTGTTTTTATTTCATACTATAAATTATAATTTCCTTTCCGGATACATAGCTGCCCACCATTCCGGTTCATCTTTCAGCCATTTGGCAAACCAGGCAAAGATAGTATTTTGCCATCCTATACGTTTGCTGTAGCCTACAATGCCGTGGTTCTCTCCGTCTACCTGAACAAACTCTACTGTTTTGCCCAGTAGTTTAAGGGCAGCAAACATCTGAATGCTTTCCCCGACAGGAACGTTTGTATCAGCGTTACCATGCAAAAGTAAAAGGGGGGTATTTATCTTGTCTGCATTAAATAACGGACTTTGTTTTGTGAAAAATTCCGGATTATTCCATGGATAAGTACCTTTGTTAGCTACGGAACAATAGCCAAATCCCCAGTAACCTTCACCCCAATAACTGCTTAATGCACTAATACCTGCATGGCTGACAGCTGCAGCAAAGATAGTTGTCTTGGTCTGTAAATACTGTGTCATAAAGCCTCCATAGCTGGCACCAATACAGCCTATTTTCTTTTCATTCACGAAAGCGTGCTGTTTACAAAATTCTTTTGTTCCCTGAATAATTTCATCGGCCGTTTTTATGCCCCAGGCATTAACGTGGCGGGCAGCAAATTCTTGTCCGAAACCAGTAGTACCACTAGGATTTAGCGTATAGACAACATAACCCAAAGCTGCATACATGTGCATTGAATAGCGCATTTCCAACATACGGTTTGTGGGCGATGTACCTCCATAATAGTAAACGATCATTGGATATTTCTTGCCGGGATCGAAATGAGGAGGCAAGTAATAACGTCCCTGAATGGTAGTTCCGTCAGTTGATGTAAAATTCCAGTCATGCACTTCACCCAATGCAATGTCTTTCAGTTTATCGGAAGAAAGATCGTAAACCAAACGGCTCTTTCCGCCTTTCAGATCATAAGCATAGAGGCGGTTTGCATTAGAAACGCTTTGTCCATAGAAGAACAATACAGGAGCGTTATCAGCCAATGAATAGCCTGTAATAATATCTTCGGTTAAAGCAATCTGTTTGATTTTTCCATTAGCCGGATTACAAGAAAAAAGGCGCTGGAAATCCTGGTCTTCTGCCTGGATATAGATTTGTCCGTCATAACGATTCCATACTGCATCTATTACATTAGGATTAAATTCTTTTGTTAAGGGAGTTGCTTTATGATTGGCCAGGTTATAAAGGAAAAGTTGCCCGTCATAATCATTCGACAATTGCCCTTCTTTGATATTTAAGCCTATACCTTCGAATGCATCACCGGAACCGGCCACCAAAAGCTGTTTTCCGTCAGGAGAAAAAGCCGCCTGATTAACATAAGGTTTTTTTTCCCAGATGGTATCAATTGCCATTGTTTGCAAATCCATTCTATATAATGAATTACGTCCGTGAGGCAAAGATGTATATACATTATCGTTGACACTGAACAGCAGATAACGGCTGTCGGCACTTATGTCATTAATATACGTACTTTGGTAACCAAAAGTCAGTTGTTCATAAAGCCCCGTGTGAAGATCATACCGCCAGATAAACGAACGGTCGCGGAAACCAGGCAAACGATCTCTGGGTTCCAACACGCGGATCAATTCGTTACCTTCTTTAGGCCCCTGTTCTTCGATAGTAAAAAAGAGAGATGCTTCATTCGGAGCAACTATAAAATGTCCGTCCGGCAGATCATTTACCAGAATATTTTCTTTCATTGTTGCCGGGTCCACGGTTACAAGCTCTTTACCTTGCAGACCTTTGCGCGTATAATAGAATAAATTGCTCTCAGGCATCCAACGGGCATTGGTAAGAAAACCGTTATCCTGCAACAATATGCGTCCGGTTGAAGCATCCATTAACTGCGTATATGATTCGCTTTTGCCTTCAGGGAAACGATTTACATACTTTACCAAAGCGTATTTACCGTTAGGTGAAACACCTATTCCCCTGAAATCCTGACCTTCCATTATATTGTTCAATGTATAACGCTTTTCAGGGTTTAACGAAGCTGTAACTACTGCATCTTCCTTACTTTTAAATATTGTTTTAAAAGAAGGTTTGCATGTATCAGTTTCTGCAGTCAGGTATTTAATAACAATTTCATAACGGCGCGGCTCCATGACTAGTTCAGAAGTAGACCCTACAGATTTGTTATTGACATATACGTCAAAGGCGCCGTTGCCTGTTACTTCTAGTGTACCTTTCACATATCTGTCACTATTTAAAAAGAAAGAAAACAGATGAAGGGCATATCCTTTTTGCGAGGCCAGGAAAGAAACAGACCCGGCTGTGTCTGCCTGAAGTATTTCGGGAGAAGACAATGCCCGATCGAACGGCAGTGTGGATTTAAGTAGATTTTTTGCTTCAAACGGCTTCCCGTTTACATTTACGGTGTCAACCATAAACGGTTTGTTTACCACAATAGGGCCGGCATATTTGTATTGCATTACCTTTATATTGGTGGCTGCCTGAAGTGTTAGTGCAGCAAACAATAATACCGGAATTAAATAAGTTCTTTTTTTCATATATATTATATTTACAATTTGCGTAAACCGCTTACCAAATAATAGTCATCGGAATCGTATATAGAGTGTATAGTGAAATAAGGTTGCATCCAATCCGCCAATTCTTTTGCTGCTGGTAAACCGAAAGACAATTTGCCGGCATGCTTGTTATGATGACTGTTTATCTTATTACGTCCTTCACTATGGCAAATAACAAGCTCTCCATCCGGAACAAGAAGGTCTGCCAAATGAGAAATTGTTTCTTGCTGGTGTTCAAAATGAGGAAAAACGCTATAAGCAATGATATAATCAAACAATTCTTCCTTCATATCCAATACATTTGCATGGCGGAAGTCTACAATTGAAGTTGCATATTTGCTTTTCGCCATTTCAATCATTTGTCCGGAAATATCTATAGCTACAATACTAGCGGGAGAATAGGGAAGGAGATACTTTTCGAGTACACCCGTCCCGCATCCTATATCCAGAATACGTAAGCCTTTGTGCAGAGTGGTTTGTTCCAGTATCGTGTTAATCTTATCCGCATCATGCGTACAAAGTTCATCCCAACGATCGGCTAAGGAATCAAAAAAGCTTGCTATTTCATTCATTCCATTGCTCCTTCCCAAATATAGCAGTCCTTAAAGTATTCCTTTAAATCCGTTGGAGATTCGAATAATCCGAATACAGATGAACCGGAGCCGGACATAGAAGCATAAACAGCCCCCCTGGCATACAAAGTTTGTTTGATTTTCTCTATTGCCGGATATTTTGGAAACACACTGCCTTCAAAATCATTTTTCATGCTATTTCTCCATTCGGACACAGGTTGTTTGATAATCTCTTTTAATGAAATATCAGGTTCCGCAGGAGTAACCAACGAATAGGCTTCGGGGGTTGATACTGCCACTTCCGGCTTTACCAGGCATAAATAGTATCCTTTTAATGAAAGAGATACATGTTCAAACTGATTACCTGTTCCATTCGCAAACACCGGTGTATTACGAATGAAAAACGGACAATCGGCACCAATATGTGAAGCTATTCTTTCTAACTCATCATCCTGTATATTTAATTTGCAAAAATCATTGATCAGCTTCAGCATAAAAGCGGCATCGGCAGAACCTCCGCCTAGTCCTGCACCAAAAGGAATGGCTTTTAGCAAATGAACTTCCAGTGGTGGAATTTCATACTTTCCCTTTAATATATTCAAAGCCTTAACAACCAGATTTTTTTCAACTGGAGCATCAACAGGAATACCGGTTTGATGAAAAGAAAAGGTTTTGGCTATTACTATTTCCAGGGCATCCTTTACAGGAACCGGATAAAATACGGTTTCAATATTATGATAACCGTCCGGACGTTTACTTACAATATTCAGTCCCAGGTTTATTTTGGCATTCGGAAAACAAATCATATTTATTGATATTTTTGTATTATGGTTCTGCAATCATTTCTTCTGCAATGATTTTAGCTTCTTCTTCCGGTTTTTTAATATTGGGTAATTCCAATCCGTAACCTTTGATCCTGTCTTCACGCTTCAATAATAATGCAATCATAAGGGCTAAGATACCGAAACAGGTAAATATCATCATCGGAATAGTGTAATCGTATGTCGGTTTTTCATTTACATATCCGGTAATACAATATTTATCAAGGACTTTGCCGATAAGATACGGAACTCCCATCAATCCCCAGTTTTGTACCCAGAATATCAGAGCATAAGCCGTACCCAGTTTATTTTCGGGGATGATTTTCGGAACAGAAGGCCACATAGCCGATGGTACCAGGGAGAAAGCAATTCCCAACAAAAGAATCAGTCCGAGTGCGATAACCCAGTTGTTTAATGCAGGAATAGAGAACATGAAGTGTATGAATACCAACATGATTGCACCAACAATCATAATTGTAGCGCCTTTTCCTTTACGGTCATACAGGTTACCGAAAAACGGAGTAAGCAGAATATTTCCGAATGGTAATAAAGCGGGAATCACACCAGACCATTCAGGATCGATACCAAACTTATTGATCATTAAACTCGGAGCATATTTCAAAAATGGGAATACGGCAGAATAAAATAGTACGCATAAAAGAGCTACGTACCAGAATCCTTTCATTGAAATAATGGAAAAGATGTCTGAGAAACGGAACGGCTCTTCGGCTTCTTCTTCCGTATTTTCCAGTTCTTCGTCGCGGCGTTTATCCATTACCACAAATACGATGAACGACAACAGACCTATACATAATAATATTAATCCGATTAAAATCGGCATGCTGATAGAGTTGTTGAATGCTTTACATAACAATGGAGTAACACCTATGGCCAACCCTGTTCCGATACGTGCACAAGCCATCTCCAATCCCATGGCAAGAGCCATTTCTTTACCTTTAAACCATTTTACAATAATCTTGGAAACGGTGATACCGGCAATTTCCACTCCAACACCAAATATTGCATATCCCAGTGAAGCTACCAGTAATGTATATCCCCATTCTGTTCCCAAAATAGTTACTGTCGCACCGTCGAAATTATGTGAGATACCAAACCATTTAATGAATACACCAACAATCATAATACAGGTTGCCATAAGGCCGGTAAAACGTACACCCATTTTGTCAAGGATCATTCCCCCGAATATCAACATAAGGAAAAATACATTAAACCATCCGTATGCACTGGTAAATTTACCATAATCATCTCCTGACCATCCTAAACCGCCTCCACCTACAGGCGTTTGAAGTAAATCTTGGAGTGGAGCCATCATGTCCGTAATAAAATATCCGCAAAGCATGGTGAATGCCACAAGCGCCAAGACGCTCCAGCGGGCCGTTTTAGACTCACTTAGTTTTCTTTGAATCTGTTGTGTCATAATATTTGATATGAATTAAGTTATTCGTTTGTTTGAAATAGGGGAATAGCATCGGCAACGATAAAGGTGCTGCCTCCAATAAAAACCAGGTCATCTTTGCCAGCCTTTTTTAAAGCTTTTTCCACAGCTTCCCGAACGGTCTTGCAAGTAATACCAGATAAGCCGTGTATGGATGCTTTCAAAGCAAATTCCTGTGCCGGCATTGCACGTTCTACAGATGCTTGTGTAAAAAAGTAGTTAGCCTCTTTAGGCATCATGGATAATACTCCGTCTACGTCTTTATCGTTTACCATACCTACTATCATGTAAAGATTTTTATAGTGTTTGGCTATGCCTTCCAATTGAGAACTCAAATAGTTCCAACCTCCTATATTATGTCCTGTATCACAGATGACTTTCGGTTCGTCTTGCAACTTTTGCCAACGCCCCATTAACCCGGTTAATGTCGTTACATGGCTAAAACCCTCCCGGATTGCTTCTATTGGGATGTTTATACCGGAACGGATTAAAAGACTGAGTGCCGCCAATATTGTCCGGTTATTTTTGCTTTGCGAAAAACCGCCCAATTCTCCGTGCAGTTTCCCGAATTCCAATGAATCAATCTCCCAACCATCTTCTGTCTGTATCGCATTATTTATTAATTCCACACTTTGAGAAAAGTAAATGGGTGAATTTTGTTTGCGGGCTGTTTCTCTGAATACTTCTGCCACGGAAGAATCTAATCCTTCTCCGATTAAAACAGGAATCCCAGTCTTAATGATCCCTGCTTTTTCTGCAGCGATCTTCTCTACTGTATCACCCAGAAACCGGGTATGATCAAGGCTGATATTCGTTATAATACTTAAGACAGGAGATATTATATTAGTACTATCCAGTCGTCCTCCCATACCAACTTCGATAATGGCATAATCGACCTTTTCATTACGGAAATAATCAAATGCGATAGAGGATGTAAGTTCAAAAAATGAAGGATGGAGAGATTCGAAAAAGGGGCGGTGGCGTTCAACAAAACCGGTTACATATTCTTTAGATATTTTTTTTCCATCGACTCGGATACGTTCCCTGAAATCTACCAAATGAGGGGAGGTATACAAACCTACTTTATATCCTGATTGCTGTAAAATAGCAGCCAGCACGTGACAGACCGAGCCTTTGCCATTTGTTCCTGCCACATGAATCGTCCGGTATGATTTATGTGGATTTCCTAAGTAATTATCAAGAGCTATACTTGTTCCAAGACCCGGTTTATAAGCAGAAGCACCGCTGTGCTGGAATACCGGAATACTGGTATACAAATAGTGTAATGTATCTTCGTATGTCATGTTTTTGTGATTTGTATTGTGCAAAAGTAGTCAATTTTATTTTACCTTTGCCTGCTGTTAATAAAAATGAAGAATAAAAGGAAATGGAACAACAACGTGTTGTGTACGCGCCTCAGGGGGATGTTTGCTCAAAGATGATGCTAATTGATGTCCAGGGCGATGTAATAACCAATGTACAAATTATAGGTGGTTGCCATGGTAATGCCCAAGGGATATCTGCCCTGCTTGTGGGAATGAATGTAAATGAAGCAATCAATCGAATGGAAGGGATAGACTGTCATGGACGCGGTACATCCTGTCCGGACCAACTGGCACAGGCTTTAAAAAAGTGTATTTGAACCATTATATCGTTAGTTTATAATCATTTTATATCCTATTCCGCGTACATTTAATATTTTAATTGACGGGTCGCGAGATAATTTATGCCTTAATTTGGTAATAAATACATGCAGGCTGCGCGAATTGAAAAACGAATCATCTCCCCATAAGTCCAGTAGAACCTCCTTCATTGGTAATATTTGATTGATATTTTCACACAACCGTTTTAATATTTCCGACTCCCGGTTACTAAGCAACTCTTTATCATCACAGAAAGAAAGAGTTTGGGTAATAGAGTCAAATTCATATTGTCCGATACGGAAATATGTCTCTTGTGGCTGCTTTACGGTTATTTTATGCAAAAGGGCTTTTATACGTACGATCAGTTCTGCTATGCCGAAAGGCTTCTTTAGATAATCATTTCCCCCTAATTCAAAACCTTCTACTACATCATTTGCCGAAGAACGGGCAGACAAGAATAATACAGGAATTGTACAATCGTGCTTTCGTATTTCCCGAACCATCGTAAACCCATCCATTTTAGGCATCATGATGTCTGATACGATAACATCTGGTTTAGTTTCCTTGTAACGGGCAATACCTTCTTCTCCGTCGGCAGCTAATATGATTTCAAATTCTTTACCATCCAGCGTGTCTTTTATAATCATGGCAAGTGTAGCCTCGTCTTTTCTACCAGCAGTACTTTTATCTTGTTCATATTCCTGTTTTATTTTTGATTAATGAAATGAAGAGTGAAAGTAGAACCTTTATCCGGCTTGCACCTGTGATTTAATCTCTTCATATCTGTGAGCCGGTTAATAATTCACGAAGAAAAAATAAAACAGACTGTTAATGTCATTAAAATGCCGGCATAATAAGATAAATAAGCTTTATAAGATAGTTTTCTCCTATAAAACTTTTCATTCTAACGAACATTCATATTTTAAAATAAGTATATTTGTAGGGAACGCAGATAATATATGTTCTTTTAGGAACATTCATGTTTTGTCGTTCAATGTTGAATAATCATTAAATCGAAAGGTTATGGGAGCAAAGAAGAATTTTGTGCTGGATACCAATGTTATCCTGCACGATTACAAATGTATTGAGAACTTTCAGGAGAATGATATTTATTTACCTATTGTGGTGCTTGAAGAACTGGATAAGTTTAAAAAGGGAAGCGACCAGATAAATTATAATGCGCGTGAATTTGTACGCGAACTGGATGCATTAACCAGCAACGATCTCTTTTTGAAAGGAGCTTCATTAGGACCGGGAAAAGGAACACTTCATGTTGTAACCGGGGATAAATACCAGGAGAAAATAGCTCTTTCATTTCCGGAAAAGACGGCAGACCACCGCATTCTTTCCTGCACATTATCTATTGCGGAAAAGAATCCGAAGATCAAAACAATACTTGTTACCAAAGATGTAAACCTACGGATGAAAGCTCGTTCACTGGGTATTCAGGTTGAAGACTATATTACGGATAAAGTAATTAATGTAGATATTTTTGAACGTGCCCAGGATACTTATGAGAATATTGATCCCGATTTAATTGATAAAATATATTCTTCAGCAGACGGTGTTGATTCCGATTTACTGGAAATCAAATCAAAACTAGACCCGAATGAATGCTTTATATTAAAGAGTGTACGAAACTCTGTACTAGCTCGTTATAATCCGTTTACGGATAAAATAAAGAAGGTAGACAAAGGTACAAACTACGGTATTCAACCTCGTAACGCGGAACAAAGTTTCGCTTTTGAAATATTGAATGATCCGAATATTAAACTGGTAGGATTAACAGGAAAGGCAGGTACCGGAAAGACTTTGCTAGCTTTAGCTTCTGCCTTAAAACAGGCAAATACATATAAGCAGATATTACTGGCTCGTCCCATAGTGGCTTTAGCAAATAAAGATATAGGATTCCTTCCGGGGGATGAAAAACAGAAAGTAGCTCCCTATATGCAACCTTTGTTCGACAATTTGAATGTAATTAAAGCCCAATTTGCACCCGGAAGCCCGGATACGCGCAAGATTGATGATTTACAAAAGAATAATCAACTGGTCATCGAAGCACTAGCATTTATCCGCGGACGCAGTTTATCTGAGACATTCTGTATTATAGACGAAGCTCAAAACTTAACTCCTCATGAAATAAAAACAATTATTACCCGTGCAGGAGAAGGCACAAAAATGGTATTCACCGGAGATATCCAACAAATTGATTCGCCCTATCTGGATGCCCAGAGTAACGGTTTAGCTTATATGGTTGATAAAATGAAAGGACAAGAATTATTTGCTCACGTCAACCTTATAAAAGGAGAACGCAGCCAATTATCCGAATTGGCATCAGATTTGCTTTAAAAATTATACAGTTGACATGGGAAATGGTTGAGTTGAGAAGCTCTTTTTGCCATTTACATGTCAACTGTTATTTATTTCCACCTAACTATTCCCTATCTTTGGAGCTCTATTTAATGTCTTTATTATGGAAATTCAAACTCGTAAAAAAGAAATAATGAAGGTGACGTTGGTTGGCTCCGTAGGGAACTTTCTATTAGTTATCTTTAAATTTATTGCCGGATTTGCAGGGCATAGTAGTGCTATGATTGCAGATGCCGTACACTCGTTATCCGATTTTGTTACGGATATGATTGTATTGCTTTTCGTTAATATATCTTCCAAGCCGAAAGATGAAAGTCATGACTATGGACATGGTAAATATGAAACATTAGCCACATCAATTATCGGTATTGTTTTGTTATGTGTAGGAGTAGGGCTCTTTTGGGAAGGAGCCAATAAGATATACGACTTTTATTTCAGAGGCGAAACATTGGAAAGTCCCGGTAACATTGCGTTGATAGCTGCCATTGTTTCAATTATCATAAAAGAAGCACTTTATCAGTATACAATCTTAGTAGGTAAACGCCAGAACAGTCAGGCAGTTATTGCTAATGCATGGCATCACCGTTCGGATGCTTTTTCATCTATAGGGACCATGGTAGGTATTGGTGGAGCAATTCTTTTAGGTGAGAAATGGCGCGTTTTGGATCCATTAGCTGCCGTTATAGTGAGTATCTTCATTGTTAAGGTTTCATTTGAATTGGTAATGCCGGCTATTAATGATTTATTAGAAAAGTCGTTGCCAAAAGAGGTCGAAGACGAAATTCTTTCTATAGTTACTGAATCTCCGGAGGTAAAAAATCCTCACAATTTGCGCACGCGCCGCATAGGGAATGATATTGCAATTGAAATACACATTCGTATGGATGGCCAAATGACAGTTGCACGTTCTCATACAATTATGTGTGAAATAGAAAGAAAGCTTCGCCAACGATTTGGTTCTGCTACTCATATCGGTTTACACGTAGAACCAATAAAATAAAGATTTAGACGAGGTAGAAGATGAATAAAGACATACAGTTATTTCGTGGAGAAGTTTTTTATTTTACAGATTCTCCATTAGAAAGGAAAGATGCTTATTATTACTACCCGGACGGAATACTAGTAGTTTCCGAAGGGAAGATTGTAGAGTCAGGTAATTATGATGTAATACATACCCGTTATCAGGGAATCCCCGTAACAGATTATTCGGGTAAATTGATTATGCCGGGTTTTATCGACTCGCATATTCATTACTCCCAATCAGAAATTATAGGTATGTATGGTTGCCAGTTGTTGGATTGGCTGAATGATTATACTTTTCCGGCCGAAGAAGCATTTTCTTCACCTGAACATGCCGAACAAATAGCTCGTTTTTTCATCCGGGAGCTATTAAAGAATGGTACGACTACATGTATGGCCTATGCAACTGTACATCCTATATCGGTAGAATCCCTTTTTGCCGTAGCATCCGAATACAATATGTGTATGCTGACAGGTAAAGTACTGATGAACCGAAATGCCCCCGAAAACATATTAGACACAACCGGAAAAGGAGAAACAGAAACGCGTTCATTAATAGAATCATGGCATAGGAAAGGACGTAACCGGTATGTCATTACTCCTCGTTTTGCTATCACCAGTACGCTGGACCAATTAGAAAGTGCCGGACGTTTGCATGCCGAATATCCGGATACCTATATACAAACCCATTTATCAGAGAATAAAGACGAGATAGCTTCCGTGCTTTCATTATGCCCGGAACACTCGGATTACCTGGAAGTTTACGAACGAACAGGATTGCTGACAGATCATACGGTTTTCGGACATTGTATTCATTTATCAGCAAAAGAATGTGAACGTTTGGCTTCTGCCAAAGCTATTATAGCTCACTGTCCGACTTCCAATTTATTCCTAGGAAGCGGACTATTCAATATGCCCCAAGCCAATTATTATAATTTGCAAACTACATTAGCCACCGACGTAGCAGGTGGAACTTCCTTTTCAATGCTGCGTACTATGGGCGAGGCCTACAAAGTACAGCAATTAAACGGCTATCCTATATCTTCGTTGGAATTATTATACAAATGTACATTAGGCTGTGCAAAAGCTTTACATCTGGAAAATGAGATAGGAAATTTTAAACCCGGTTGCAATGCCGATTTCATTGTAGTGGATTATGCTTCTACCTCATCCCAGCAATTACGCAAAGAGCATCTGGTACGTATTGGAAAATGGAACATAGAAAATAAACTCTTCGGTTTACAGATATTAGGAGATGACCGCGCTATTCAGGCTACTTATTTAATGGGTGTCCAGGTTTAGCAATCTATTTAAAATATACACCTAACATATTTGCTTTAATAAATAAATTAATTATATTTGTCCGTCTGTTATTGTAAAATGTTTTACAATATAAAAGGTGTTATATTTAAATATAATAGGTTGGTTAGGTTTAAGAATAGATAACTGAATGTTTCAAAAAGGAGAATACTATTATGATTAAATCACTATTCAAAACATTGGCTGTTGCTTTAGTAGGCTTTTCTTCATTGAATGGAATATATGCGCAGGATGTACGTGATAAAGTATCTTATGGCGATATTAAGCCTAAAGCTCCATCTTCATTACGTTTTATGAGTTACAATATCCGTATTGGCATAGGGATGGATAACGAAGTAGATATTGCACGGGTTGCAGAAGTAATCAAACGTGTTAATCCAGACGTTGTTGCTCTTCAGGAAGTGGATAGTGTAACAGAAAGGGTTAATTGGGCAAATCAAATTATGCAATTATCGGAATTAACAGGTATGTACCCAATCTTCGGTCATGCAGTAGACCGTTCCAAAGGCAAATATGGCATAGGTATGCTTACCAGAACCAAACCGGAAAGTATCCGGAAAGTACCTTTGCCCGGCGATGAAGAACCCCGTTTATTAATCATTTCAGATTTTAAAGATTATGTTGTATGCAGTACGCATTTTTCGTTGGTAGAAAAAGACCGTGTAACATCGGCCGGTATTTTAATTAAAGAGTTAGAAGGGATAAAGAAACCAGTATTGATAGGGGGAGACTTCAATGCGAAACCGGGTAGTAAGCCGGTAGAGATCATGAAAAGTAAATTTGATCTATTGAGTAGCGAAAGCTTCATTACTTATCCATCTGACACTCCGAGAGTATGCTTGGATTATGTTTGGGGATTGAAGCAGAAAGGTTACAAATATAACGTTACTCAGAGCGTGTCTATTAATGAACCAATGGCGTCAGACCACTTGCCGCTTGTTACAGACATAAAGCTCTAACAATAGATTTATTAGGGGGAGAAAAAATAAGGGTAGACGTGATGTCTACCCTTATTTTATTTATATGAACTTTTCTTATTTATAAGATTCGCCCTTAACAGCAGCAATACCCGGAAGAACTTTACCTTCGATTGCTTCCAGCAAAGCACCACCACCTGTAGATACATAAGACACACCATCTACCAAACCGAACTTATTAACACATGCTACAGAATCGCCTCCGCCTACTAATGAGAAAGCACCATTCTTAGTAGCTTCTACGATAGCGTTACCTACTGCACGTGAACCGTCTGTGAAGTTTTCAAATTCGAACACGCCTGTAGGACCGTTCCAAAGGATTGTTTTAGACTTTTTGATAACATCGGCATAGATTTCTATCGTCTTAGGACCTATATCAAGGCCTTCCCAACCATCAGGAATTTCATTTACGTTCGCATAAGCAGTTTTAGCGTCGTTACTAAATGAATCGGCTATTTTAGCATCAACGGCCAATACAAGATTCACACCCTTTTCTTTTGCTTTCTTTATCAGATCAAGAGCAAGATCCAACTTATCGTCTTCAACAATAGAATTACCAATCTTGCCACCTTGTGCTTTAGTGAAAGTATAAGTCATACCACCAGTGATGATCAGGTTATCTACCTTATTCAACAGGTTTTCGATGATTTCGATTTTTGAAGAAACCTTAGAACCACCCATGATAGCTGTAAACGGACGCGCAATGTCGTTCATTACTTTTTCAACGGCTTTCACTTCTTTTTCCATCAAGTAACCGAACATCTTATTGTCTGTATCGAAGTAGTCTGCAATCAATGCCGTAGAAGCATGCGCACGATGAGCTGTACCGAATGCATCATTTACATAGCAATCAGCATAAGAAGCTAATCTCTTTGTAAATTCTTTCTGGCTTTCTTTAACGGCTTTCTTGGCAGCTTTCTTTTCTTCATCGGAAGCATCCTCAGCCAAACCTCTCGGTTTGCCTTCTTCTTCTGCGTAGAAACGAAGGTTTTCAAGCAACAATGCTTCGCCCGGTCTTAAAGCAGCTGCTTTAGCGCCGGCTTCTTCGCCAATACAGTCATTAGCAAACTGAACTTCTACACCTAATAAATCGGAGAGGTGTTTCTGAATATGTTTCAAAGAGTACTTGTCAGTAACGCCTTTTGGACGGCCCAGGTGAGAACCGATAATTACACTACCACCATCAGCCAATATCTTCTTTAAAGTAGGAAGAGCAGCGCGCATACGAGTATCGTCTGTGATGTTGAAGTTTTCATCCAAAGGAACATTGAAGTCAACTCTTACAAATGCCTTTTTTCCGGCAAAATTGAAATTGTCAATTGTTTGCATAACTATTGTATTTAAATTCAGTATTAAAATGTATCGTTTAACCGCGTGCAAACTTACGCAAAAATATTTTATTTAGGTGTTACATTTATATAATTATTCGGTCAGTTTGAATCTCAATCTAAGCCGCCCTTCGGCATAATCGTAATTAAGCAATTTAAAATGGCCGATTTCGGATGTGTTGTTTACATGAGTCCCGATACAGGCACAAGCATCATAATCTCCAACCCTTACAATACGTAGTGTTTCGCTTGCTTCCTCGGGCAATTTACTTAAATCTACAATTTTTCCGGCATCTTCACGAGACATATAGTCTATTGTTACAGGCAAATGTTGATCAATTACATTATTGACCTGTTGTTCTACTTCCGCCATCATCTCCGCAGACGGTTCTTCCGTAAGTTGATAGTCGCATTTACTCTTTTTCCGCTCAATATGTGCATTCTTTGAGCGCGGACACCCAAACATACGCACCATTGTCTGATTTAAAATATGTTCGGCAGTGTGCATAGGTGGGTATTCTTGTTTGTTGTGTTCGTTAAGTTGGATCTCTTGTTCCATATTAATTATTTTGATTGATTAAATTTACTACTACTTTTACCATAATGTCTTTTTCTTCTGTACGGCTTTCTGCAATCATTAAGGTGAGGGCGACTAATGTATTATCAACGATACGTTTTTTTCCGCTTGGATGGTAGAGTATTCCGTTGTTTTCCATGAACCAAAGGAATAGCATAGCTGCAATTCGTTTATTACCATCACTGAAAGAATGATTCTTTGTTACCAGATAAAGTAGCATGGCTGCCTTTTCTTCAATACTGGGATAAAGTTCTATGCCATCGAATGTCTGGTAAATGGTTGAAATCGAACTTTTGAATGATTGGTCTTTTTCATGTGCAAACAATTCGCTTTCCCCAAATTTCCCTTTTAGGCTTCGAATGGCTTCTATTGCGTTTTCATATGTGGCATGAAATCTATCTCCTTTTGTCGTATCCTCGATGATGAGTTGCTGATAATCGTATTTATCTAAAGTATCGAGGGCATAGACATAATCGGTTACGACAGCTAATAAACCTTTGGACTGGTCGGATGTTAGCTGTTCTTGGTTTTTGAGCGTATTACCGAGGATACGAACGATGTCTTTTAGCTCTTGATAATGTTCTAATTTTATCTTTTGGTTGATGGCATAACCTTTAATAAGATAGTCTTTCAATATTTTGTTGGCCCAGATACGGAATTGGGTACCACGTATTGAATTAACTCGATAACCGACCGATATTATCATGTCTAAATTGTAAAAAGGAATATATCGGGTTACTTTCCTTTTCCCCTCTGTACGAACTTGTGCAATTTTTGCACAGGTTGGTTCTATCTCTAGTTCATGGCTCTTGTAAATGTTGTTTATATGACGCACAATAGATGTACGGTCTGTTTGGAATAACTCGCTCATCTGCGCTTGCGTCAACCAAACGGTATCTTTTTCCATTTTAACATCCAGCTTGATTTCTCCATCTTCCGTTTGATAAATGATAATATCGTTTAAGGATGGGTTAAAATCAATGGTGTGCATAGGTGGATATTCTTGTTTGTTGTGTTCGTTAAGTTGGATCTCTTGTTCCATAATTGTTTTCAAAATTATATTTCTCTCTCCAAAATACTATATATGTTTATATCTGCATATTCGCCGGAAGATAATAGTTCTCCATGACGGATGGTACCTTCCATTTTAAAACCAAGGCGTTGGGGGATTGCGTTACTAGGATGATTACCTACAGCACAACATATCTGGACACGGTGCATATTTCGTTCGCGGATAGCCCATCGGCTAAGGTATTTTACACTTTGTGTCATTATTCCCTGTCCCTGATACTCAGGCAACAACCAATAGCCAATCTCTGTCCGGTGATTAACATTATCCGTATTTACAAAACCGATAAGACCGCAAAACTCTTTTCCCTTCTCTATCATAAATACAATATTTCTGTCTTGATATGGAACAGATAGAGTTGCATGCAGAAAAGCTGCTTCATCTTCAACCGTATGCAATTTAGGAACAAATGGCAACCATGTTTTCAGATAATCCCTATGCAAATCTATTGCCTGCCAGATTGTTTTTGCATCTTCCAAAGTTGCTTCGCGGATTGAATAGTTTTCATTGATTTTTGCTTTCATATCTCATTCTCATATTATAAAAGCAAAGATATAAGGTTATTTTGTCCGGTAAAAATTATCCCGATGATTTTATAAAATGATCGGGATGATTTTTAAAAGTGATACTGATGATTTTTCTTTATTTATATTTTGTAAAAGTATTATCCGTACCTTTGCCGACTGTAACACTAAAAGAAAAAATTATGTCAGTTGCAAAAAGGGACTTAGAGGATAATAGAAAGGTAACAACCCATCGCCTGATGGAAATGAAGCAGCGCGGAGAAAAAATCTCAATGCTGACAGCTTACGATTTTTCAATGGCTACACTTATAGATCAGGCAGGTATGGATGTAATTTTGGTGGGAGATTCCGCTTCTAATGTAATGGCAGGTAACACAACAACCTTACCAATTACGCTGGATCAGATGATCTATCATGGTAAGTCCGTGATAAAAGCGGTTAAACGTGCTCTTGTAGTTGTAGACCTGCCGTTCGGAACCTATCAGGGGAATTCCAAAGAAGCATTAGCTTCTGCCATCCGTGTAATGAAAGAAACACATGCCGATTGTATCAAACTGGAAGGAGGGTCGGAAGTAAAAGAGTCTATTGAACGTATTTTATGTGCCGGCATTCCTATTATGGGGCATTTGGGATTAACTCCTCAGTCCATTAATAAGTTTGGTACTTATACTGTTCGTGCCCGTGAAGAGGCAGAAGCCCAAAAACTAATTGATGATGCTCATTTATTAGAGGAAGTAGGTTGTTTTGCCTTGGTATTAGAAAAAATACCGGCTGCATTAGCTGCTCGTGTAGCTTCCGAACTAACAATTCCGGTTATTGGCATTGGTGCGGGAAATGGAGTAGACGGGCAAGTCTTGGTAATGCATGACATGTTAGGTATAAATCAAGGTTTCTCGCCTCGTTTTCTACGTCGTTATGCAAACCTTGCCGAAGATATAACCCGTGCCGTACAAGCATACATAGAGGATGTGAAAACACAAGATTTTCCAAACGAAAAAGAACAATACTAGACTTTTACCACAACATAACATTAACCGAAGCTCCTAAAGCTAAGGCGTTTAATGTTTTATGAGTTTCATATTGTACTGCTTCTCCTTCCTGGTTAGTCGAATAAGAAACAAACCGGGAAGGAGAACAGTTATAATCTATAAATACTCTCACACCAAGATTTTGCTTGACAATATATATACAGGCCAAAAAAAGAAGGATTACGTTTATAATCGAAAAATTCAAAGCTAAGGTTATTCCTGATAATATCCCTGTCCTTGAAGATCAAATCTGCCAGATAATAGGTAATATAAGGATGTTACTATAAAATGAATTTTGTCTATATTTGCTTAAAATGTACGATATGAAATATCATTTACTAATCGGAGGAGTTTCTTCTGGGAGTGGAAAGACTACTTTTACATTAGGATTATTACGGGCATTGAAGAAACGCCGTATGCAAGTACAACCTTTCAAATGCGGACCGGACTATATCGACACCCAGCACCATACAATGGCATCAGGACGCCCATCTGTAAATCTGGACTATTTTATGATGTCCGAAAAACACATGCAAGAACTATATAGCCGGTATACATCTGATGCCGATATTGCAATAACCGAAGGAGTTATGGGACTGTTTGACGGTTTTGACGGTATGAAAGGAAGCAGTGCCGAAGTTGCACATTTATTGGATATTCCAGCTGTTTTAATTGTAAATGCTAAAAGTACAGCATATTCTTCCGCTGCTCTTTTATACGGCTTCAAACACTTTTACAAAGGAGTCAGAGTGGTTGGTGTCGTCTTTAATTTTGTGTCGTCTGATACACATTACGAATATTTGAAGCAGGCTTGCAAGGACGTTGGAGTAGAAGCTCTGGGATATTTACCTAAGCAGCCGGATATAAATATTCCCAGCAGGCATTTAGGACTTTCGCTGGAAAATGATTTCTGTTTTGAATCGTTTGCCGATCAAATAGCTGACATCGTAGAACAACATGTAAACATAGATCGTCTACTTGAGTTAACGCCATGCAATGTACTTTCTGAAATTAAAGAAAATATTGCACCAATAAATGAAAACTTCCGTATTGCTGTTGCTCAGGATGCAGCATTTAATTTTGCATACGAAGAAAACCTCCGGTTTTTGAACCGCATAGGGAATATTTCCTATTTCAGCCCACTAAAAGATATATGTCTGCCAGAAGCCGACTTCGTTTATTTGCCGGGAGGATATCCGGAATTATTTCTTGAAAAGCTCAGTAAAAATTATTCTATGCTGGCGTCAATAAAATCTTATGCTGAAAACGGAGGAAAGCTGCTTGCCGAGTGTGGGGGAATGATGTATCTCTGCAAACATATAGTAGGAATGGATGGAAAAAGCTATCCGATGGCTGACCTATTGCCTCAAAAAGCAACAATGGAAAATATGAAACTAACTCTGGGTTATCGCACTTTACTGTATAATGGATATGAATTAAAAGGACACGAGTTTCACTATTCTCACACATTCCCACTGGCAGATACTTTACATTCGGTAGCAAAAGCTTATACGGCAAAAGGGAAGGAGGCAGATACTCCGTTATATCGTTATAAAAATGTATTGGCCGGTTATACTCACTTATATTGGGGAGATTCATCCTTAAATACTTGGTTTATTAATTATCTGAAAGAAAAATAAAATGAGAATTTATACAAGAGGTGGAGACAAAGGTCATACCGGCATTCATGGTGGAGAGCGGGTGGATAAAGATGACATACGGATAGAAGCCAATGGAACATTGGATGAATTGAACGCCCAGATAGGGATTGTCCGGACATTACTTCCTGGCGAACATGACTGGCAGGAATTGTTGGGAAGAATTCAAAGAGAAATGATGACAGTTATGTCTAATGTGGCAACTCCTTCTACAATCCGGGCAAAGAATCCTAATAAAATATCAGAAGACCTAGTCCTTTTTTGTGAAAAACAGATAGATATGTTGTCAGAAAAAATGGGAGAGAACAGCTATTTCGTATTGCCGGGAGGTACTCCTGTATCCGCACATTTGCATTTGGCCCGTACAATTGTACGTAGAGCCGAACGCCGTTTATGTACATTGAATCGTAAAGATCCGGTTCCTCCTCTTATCATGCAGTTCGTAAATCGCTTATCCGATTTGTTTTTCGCTATGGCACGGTATGACATATTCTGTCAGGGTGGAACAGAAGAACGTTGGCACTCGTTTCTTTATAAACGAGGCCGGTAAAAGCTATTCTTCTTCCGACACAGCAATCAGATCAGCAACTGTAGCCTGAGTTTCCTTGATCAGATCGGTAGGGGAGATTTGTATTTGCAGTCCACGTTGCCCGGCACTTACATATATTTTATCAAATTGTGGAGCCGTACAATGAATGTAGGTTGGAAAATGTTTTTTCATACCAACAGGAGAACAGCCGCCGCGAATATAACCGGTTAAAGGTAGTAGTTCTTTCATAGGAATCATCTCACACTTTTTATTGCCGGATACTTTTGCTGCTTTTTTTAAATCAACTTCATGATCTCCGGGAATAACACATACAAAATAGCCACTTTTATCACCATGCAAAACTAACGTTTTGAATACTTGTTCAATGTCTTCACCCAGTTGTTCTGCTACATGAATAGCGCTCAGATCGTTCTCGTCTACCTCATACGGTACTAACTGATAAGCAATTTTTGCCTTGTCAAGCAGCCGCGCTACGTTGGTTTTATTTATCTTCTCTTTCATAATCACAAGCTTTTCATAGACAATTGCACACGTTTACGAATTAAATCCACACTAAGTACTTTTACTTTTACATGTTGATGAATGGATACGATTTGTGTAGGATCACTAACATATCTATCAGCTAACTCCGAGATATGGACTAAGCCGTTTTCCTTAATACCAATATCTACGAAACATCCGAAATTTGTAATATTAGTAACAATACCCGGTAATATTTGCCCTTCTTTCAAATCTTCTATTGTTTTAACATCCGGATCAAAAGCAAAAACCTGGATGGTCTGACGAGGGTCCCGCCCCGGTTTATCCAGTTCTTCCATAATATCCAGTAATGTAGGCATACCAACTTTATCAGAAACGTATTTATCTAATTTCAATTTATTCTTTATCTCCTTGTTCGAAATAAGTTCCGCTACAGAACATTGTAAATCTTTTGCCATTTGCTCTACAATGGGGTAACTTTCCGGATGTACGGCCGAATTGTCCAATGGGTTTCGGCCACCTTGTATACGAAGGAATCCGGCACTTTGTTCAAATGCTTTATCTCCCATACGGGGAACTTTTAAAAGCTCTTTGCGAGAAGTAAAAGGGCCGTGTTCAGTTCTATAGTTTACAATATTTTGTGCTAATGTTGGTCCTAATCCAGATACGTATGTCAGTAAATGTTTGCTGGCTGTATTTACATTTACGCCAACCAGGTTTACACAACTCTCTACAGTCTGATCAAGACTTTTCTTTAATGCGTTTTGTTCCACATCGTGCTGATATTGCCCTACACCAATGCTTTTCGGATCAATCTTTACCAACTCGGCTAAAGGGTCCATCAATCGGCGTCCTATACTGACAGCACCACGCACCGTAACATCGTATTCTGGAAATTCTTCACGTGCGGTTTTTGATGCGGAATAGATAGATGCCCCGTTTTCGCTTACTACAAATACCTGAACCTTTCGTTCATAACGAATATTAGTAATAAACTGCTCTGTCTCACGGCTGGCAGTTCCATTACCAATCGCTATTGCATCAATAGCATATGTTGTTACTAATTGAGATACTTTGGATGCAGCTTTGTTCTTTTCATTCTGTGGCGGATGCGGATAAATAGCTTCATTATGTAACAAATTGCCTTGTGCATCCAGACAAACCAACTTACAACCGGTACGATATCCAGGATCAATACCCAATACACGCTTTTGGCCTAAAGGAGGAGCCAAAAGTAATTGGCGCAAATTTTCTGCAAATACACGAATAGCTTCTTCATCCGCTTTAGCTTTACTTAAATTGGCAAACTCAGTTTCTATGGATGGTTTAAGCAATCGTTTAAAAGAATCATCTATGGCTTCAGCCACCTGGTCAGAAATATCATTACGCCCTTTCACAAAACGTCTTTTCAATCTATCCAGACAAGAATCTGTATCCGGTGATATGCTTATGCGGAGTATTCCTTCTGCTTCTCCGCGGCGTAAGGCCAACAACCGATGGGAGGAACAACGGCTCAAAGGTTCGCTAAATTCAAAATAGTCTTGATATTTAGTGCCTTCTTCTTCTTTACCTTTTACTACCTTTGAAGAAATAACAGCTGTATGACTAAATGAATTTCGCACTGTATTACGAGCATCCTCGTTTTCATTTACCCATTCGGCTATAATATCGCGCGCACCTTGTAAAGCATCTTCTACACTCTTAATTTCATTTTTCACAAAATCTTTAACGCGATCAAAAAGCCGGCTTTCGTTTTGCATCATTATTACTTTAGCCAAGGGTTCCAGACCTTTTTTACGGGCTATTTCAGCCTTAGTAATACGTTTGGGTTTATAAGGAAGGTAAATATCTTCTATTTCCGTACTATCCCATGAATCTTCAATACGTTTTTTTAAATCCAGTGAAAGTTTTCCTTGTTCTTCTATTGAGTTTAAGATTGTCTCCTTTCGCTTTTTTATCTCTGTCAGTTTATCTAACTGATCTTTGATATTGCTGATTTGCACTTCATCCAAACCACCTGTCACTTCTTTACGATAACGGCTAATGAAAGGAATTGTAGCTCCTTCATCTATCAACCTTATTGTTCTTTCAACTTGTCCTGCCGGAATATTTAATAAACGCGAAATAAGCGCATGAAATAGCATAATTGTAATTTTATTTATGATTCGTACTACAAAGATAACAATTGCATTTTAATTCTGTTTTGCCGGATTAGTTCTTAACCTGAATATTTGTTCCTTTCACGTTCATTTATTAGATTTGCCAATCGATATACCTTGATAAACAACAAATATCATCAGAAGTGTGAATAAAATAAATAACTCTTTAAAACAGTCTTACAAAGACCTCTCCAGCTTATTGTCTAACATAGTCAATACTGTTCCCATGTACTTGTTTGTGAAAGACACAGGAGATAATTTCCGTTACGTATATTCCAGTCCTATGATGAATATGCTGTACGGACGCTATCATGATGAAGTCGAAGGTAAAACAGATTTTGATTTATTTATTGATCCTGTAACCGCACAAGCATTTCGTGATAAAGACATGGAAATTGTAAGTACAGGGAGAATGCAGCATTTCGTAGAACAAATAATCGATCCCCAAGGGCTCTTACGCTCCATAGATACTATCAAAACACTTGTTCCACGAGAAGGAAAACCTCCTTATCTATTGGGAATATCGTGGGATATTACAAAACAAAGTCAAACCGAGGACGAATTGCATCGATATAATAAACGGCTGGCTATGTCTTGTCAGGCTGGGCGAATATATCCGTGGGTATGGGATATGATTAATAACACGGCAGAGATTTCAATAGTGGACAACGGGCAAATCAAGCAGATTTCTATTACCCATGAAAGTTTTACTGATAAAATTCACCCTGACGACCAACAGATGTATCATGATCAAACAGTCGATTTTATTTCAGGAAAACAAGATACGCTTCGTTTTAGTTTCCGATGCAATTTCTTTACGGAAGATGAATATGTATGGTATGAAAAAGTAGGAGAAGTTTATGAATACGACCAAGATAAACGCCCTTATAAATCAATTGGCATACTTCGGGACATCACAGCAGACAAACGTCATGAAGAAGACATGAGAGCTAAACAGTTAGCAGAAGAGAGCGATCGTATGAAATCTGCCTTCATTGCCAACATGAGTCATGAGATACGTACACCCCTGAATGCCATTGTTGGTTTTTCCACATTAATGGCTCAGACAGAAAATCCTCAAGAAAAGCAAGAGTATCTGAAAATTATAGAATCAAGCAATGAGTTTCTGTTACAGTTGATAGGGGACATATTGGATATTTCTAAGATTGAATCAGGAAAATTGGAATTTATTTATTCATCTTTCTCTTTAAATGAATTATTTGCTACACAAGAATACACTTTCAAGATGCGTGTCGAGCCTGGTGTAAAAGTCATATTCGAAAATACGGATTCCAATTACAGCATTATTTCAGAAAAGACACGATTAACGCAGGTATTAAGTAATTTCCTCTCCAATGCAATCAAGTTTACAACGGAAGGATCTATCCGTTTTGGTTATAAAGTAATTGAAAAAGGTATTTATGTGTACGTAACAGATACAGGCATAGGAATACCTGAAGAAAAACGGAATACCATATTTGAACGTTTTGTGAAATTAAATAATTTCAAACAAGGTACAGGATTAGGACTTTCTATCTGTAAAACCATAATTCACATATTAAATGGAGAAATAGGGGTTGAATCTGAAGAAGGAAAAGGTTCAACATTTTGGTTTACAATACCTTGCCATCCGATTAAGAGCAATTAGTTCAAGCAGATGATTTGATCAGCCAGACGTCTTAATTCATCAACATTATGTGATGTAAATATAATGATTTGCCCACTCTTTCTCTGTCTGGACTTTATATATTCAATAATACTGTTACGTACGGCTTCATCTAACCCTTTAAAAGGTTCATCCATAAGAATTAAAGGAGATCGATACAGCAATGCCCTGGCTATGGCAACCCGTTGTTGCTGACCGTAACTAAGTGATCCTGGATAGACTGAAGCTATTACATCATTTAATTGCATTTCTTTCAGAATTTCTTTTATTTGTTGCAGTACTTGACTTTGAGGTATCAAACGGGCAAGAGGCAAAGCAATATTTTCTGAAACAGTAAGCCACGGTAAAAGTTCCGGTTCCTGAAAGACAGATGCTATACCATAATTAAGATTCGCTGTTATTTTACCACGAACCGGTATTAATGTTCCGTTTACCAAATTCAGCAATGTTGTTTTTCCTGCTCCTGACGGCGCGGATATACCATAAATCTTTCCCGGTTCAAATGTATAAGAAAAAGAGTAAAAACCATATTTATATCCTACTTCAGATACCAAGATAGGGGAAAGATTATATTCTTCCCTTTTTACAGATGAAGAGAAGCGAATATTTATTTTTCTGACAGAAAGCCAATTGATTCCTTTGTCAAAAAGAAAACTGACAAGAATAGCAACAATTGTCCACGCCATTAACTCGGGAACAGCAATAAAACTTTGTGCACGTTTCATTTCACTACCAATACCGAATGTGCATTGAGAAAGTACTTCCCCCATAATAATAGCCCGCCACCCGAAACCAACAGCAGAAGCCAGCCCGCTATAAAGAAATGGTTTCAACTGCGGATAGATCACTTGTACCAAAGTATTATATCTCCCTATATGAAATAATGAAGCCATCACAGAAAATCCCGATTGCAAATTACGTATTCCTTTCGTCAGATTTTCTGTGAGTAAAGGAAACATAGTTAGAAAAGCGATCATTAGCGGAATACTCTCCGGATTTAAAAAGATAAGTGCAAGTAAAATAAAAGAGATAACAGGTACCGATTGCATAATGATCAGTAATGGGCGGAATAGCTCATATAATAACTCATATCGGGCAAACAAGCTAGCGCATACCGAAGCTACAGCCAACGATAATACCATACCGATTATTCCCCGGGCAATTGTAGCTCCTATAGAAAAATAAAATGTTTCTGCAGATAATAACTCAGTCAATGTATGTATTAACCGCGGAAGGGTAGGGATAAGCTCCGGTTGGTCCAATATATAGGCAAAGACTTCCCATCCGATCAACAATAGAAATATAGAAAATAATATAGTTATCTTTTTTTTCATTCTCTTTTTGATATAAAACTGCTATCCGGCAATCTACCACCTAAAGCTTTGGGTTCATATTGCTCTATTAAGCGAAGAAAAGAATCGATACTCTGTTGTGCTTCTTTTGCTGTTTGGTAATAAATTTTACAACGTTCTATGCATTCCGGAGTAAGCATTCCGGGAGCAAACACATGTCTTTCTTCCAATATTCTGATTGCCTCTACAGGGTGTTCCACAGCAAATTGGCATGAAGCTCGTAATATACTGTCTAACTGTGAAGCATCTTCTGAAAGTAAAATATTGCAGACTATTGCAGTTTGAGGGAATTCCGGAGATAAACCTTCAGGATTATTCAAATCTCCGATGATACGTAATGTTGTATCTTTTCGCAAAGCCATACTGACAAAAGGCTCACTCAAAACAACCATTTCAGCTTTGCCGGCCAGTAGAGCCTGCAATACTTCCGGCGCCGTACTGAATGAATAATTCATGGAATATGTCAACCTTTTACGATCTAAATAATAACGAGTCAAAATGTCAGGAGTTGTACCTGTACCAAACAAGTACAATTCATTCTTAGAAGAAGGAAAATTTTTACCTATTAAATAAAGTGTGCCCCATAAAGGACAGCCTAGTAAAGGATAACGAATTCCTTTATTATATAAATTAGCAGCACTTATCATAGGAAGTACCGCAATATCTGCTTCTCCCTTAATCAAAGATGCCTGTATAATATCAGGAGAATCAGCAATAGTAATAGACACTGCCTTTCCATTAACTACGGGTGGAAATTCTAAACATTGGGCAAAAGCAATTGCAGAAGGCCCTTTCAAAACAGAAACACGTATAACATCCTGTTCCTTTCCTTTTTCTGTTTTTTTACACCCGGCAATGTATAGTAAAACTATAAACAGACAGAGATACTTCATAAACGAAAAGTTTACGGCAAAGGTAATAAATAGTAGAAAAAGAAAAAGTTCCAAGAGAATATCAATCTCTGGAACTTTTCTGTGACCGCGACAGGATTCAAACCTGTAACCGGCTGATCCGTAGTCAGCTACTCTATTCAGTTGAGCTACGCGGCCAATCTTTATATTTATGTTTAAACTTGATTCGAGATGGTGACCGCGACAGGATTCAAACCTGTAACCGGCTGATCCGTAGTCAGCTACTCTATTCAGTTGAGCTACGCGGCCAATCTTCTATTTATGTTTAAACTTGATCTTGAAATGGTGACCGCGACAGGATTCAAACCTGTAACCGGCTGATCCGTAGTCAGCTACTCTATTCAGTTGAGCTACGCGGCCATTATTTCTTGATTGCGAGTGCAAAGGTAGACTTTTCTTTTATATATACAAATATTTCATCCTGTTTTTTGTCTTCCTAGTCTAACATTTTAGGGTTAAATATTAAGTAACCAATGTTTAACCCAACATTGAAATTCTTACTTGGATAGCTATATCCATTAGCATACAAGCTGATAGAAAGGAATGGTAATTGTAATACCAGAGCTGCTTCGCCCATATAATCAAACGAATGAAGAAATTTACCATAATAAGGTACACCTATATATGTATCATTTATGGGAATCACTCTTTTCTTGATTTCATACAAAGGAGCAAATCCATACATATCTAATCTTAAATGCAGCAACTTGCTGAACTTAAGAATAGGAGAAACTCCCACTGCAACATACTGATTTGCCCGGAATGCTTCATTAAACACAATTTTACTGTGAGGAGTAGGAGTGAATGCCGGAGCTTGCAAAACAGAAGATGTGTAATTATTCATCAGGTTTTTACTGGAAATTACCATTTCTGCCAAATATCCCATATTAAAGAGATTATTTAAATGTTGATACCATAACCAACGGCCTTTCATTTGCAACCAACTATGAGTTGTCTGCTCGAAAGGCTCTTTTAATGACTTATTCGCAGACGGTTGATATTTCTCTATCCCTGTAACATATTGGGCAATGACAAACTGCTGACGTCCGCTAATGGGGAACTGTTTCGAATCCAATGAATTTTGTTCAATGCTTAAAGAACCACTGAATAAATCATACCTGCTACGATCAAATGATGCGTCAGGAAAAGCCACTTTCGATGTTTGCAGATAATAATCGTTCAATTGTCCGTAAGCAAAACCTATTTCAGCTTTAGCTTTCGTTAAAAAGGCAAAGCCCAGTTTAAGTTTCATATATAACTCTTTTTGTTTTATGAACGAAGGAACAACATCTTCATAAAACAAAGACTGGCTTTCCGAAAACCTTCTTTCCGAATATACACCTTGCCAGTTTACATAGGATGGAATACGTGACTGAAGATAGACACGTCCGTTCAACATTACTCCGCTAAAAGAATTACCTACCTGGAAGTTTGTATTCACATCTGCGGCAAAACGCCCCAAATATTGATACCCAAGTCCTAAATATAACTGATTGGCCTGATGAGACGATACATTTCCGCCAAAACCGACAGAGACTTCTTCTTTCATCTTCACATCCAGATACAAGTCAAATTTCTTTTCTTTCCTGTTGTATACCGCATGAGGCATAATCTCTTTTATCTTTGAATAAGTGAGCATCTTAAAGTATGCGCGCTTGAATTCTTCCATCGAAAATTCACGATTAATGTCTCTATGCAACTGTGATTCTATATATTTACGCTGAGATTCCGAAACACCTGTAACATAGATGTTCTGGAAGATCAGGGGAGGAAGATTCTCTTTATATACCTTTCTACGCATATTCAGACTATCCAGAGAGACTCTTCTCGGTACACGTTGTTTGATGGAATCAATTATAGACATAGTCCGTTTATATCCAATATCCATCAATTCTTTTGACTTTTGGAAATCTAGTAATGAGACATTGGGAAAATTAAACTTAATCATCATACCTTCATCTTCCGGCACATCATAATCTGTTTTTTGCATAATCATCGTTTCCAATTGACTATAAGCATTGCTGGACGGCTTATTATTTCCCCCCGCCACAACAGAGCCAAATATAAAATCAGGATGAAAAGCATCTTTCATAGGATTAACGGGGAAATTATCATAAATACCTCCGTCAAAAAGCGGTACACTATCTTTCCAGATAGGCTGAAAGAAGAAGGGAAATGTCATTGAAGCACGAACAGCATCCCCTAAATCTCCATTTTTAAATACAATAGCTTTTTTAGTATAAATATCGGATGCCACACACCGGAAAGGAACAAACAAATTATCGAAATTCCATCCGGCTTTTGCCGTTGCTTGCGAAAACAATGCCATAAAGGCCTGATTCATCTGGATTGGATTGATCAGGCTTTGCGGCAAAAAACTGGCTTTAATCTGTAGAGAATCGGACATATCTATTGAAAAATGAGCAAACTCGGGAGTAGGATAGGGTTCTTTAAAGTAATAGATATATTTTTCTTCCACGGTTCCGCTTTGCCAATAGCTAAATTCCTTAGATAACATCAACTCTAACATTTCTTCGGGCGTATATCCCATAGCGTAAAGACTTCCCACAATTGCGCCGGCCGATGTTCCGGTTATATAATCTATAGGTATCCCGTTTTCTTCTAATGCTTTTATTACTCCCAAATGTGCGGCTCCCTTAGCTCCACCGCCACTAAGTACCAAACCTACTTTCTGAGCCGATAATGGGTGTATAAGTGTAAAAAAAAAGGCTATGAGGATTGTAATTTGCTTCATATTTATGCTTCAACTCTGTTTATGGATTCAAATGTACAGGTTATTTTATGTAATACAAACAGAGGTTTGCATATTTTTGTTTTCAAAGCGGGACTTCTTATTGAATAAACCTACCTTTTCAAATCATCAGGATGTTTTTTATAAATCATCGGGATGATTTCGTGAAATGATCGGGATGATATTAAAACGAAACAGGCGCTTCATTTTTATAATGAAGCGCCTGCAATAGAAGATTCTTTAATATATAACTATTGACCAATCATTTGAACACTTCTTTTAATAAAACGGCTCAAAGCCTCACCCTTCAACATGCCATTACCCAGTAAAGCAAGATCAATCAACTGGCTAACCATATTATTGGAATTAGCATATTCACTTAAAATAGTATTGGCTTTTTCGTGAAGTTCTGCAATTTTATGGCTTGTATTTGTCATATCTTCTTTTTCCTGGGAAGATATTTCTTCTTCTTTTTTCTTACTCTGAGCTTCACGAAGGTCTGCCTGCCGAGTCTGCCAACCTTTCAAATCGGCAAGGATCGGTTTTAATGTTTCACCGCATGCATTTTCTTCATCCGTCAAAACTTGTTTGATCAGTGAATGATCTGTGTTTAATACCAAATTGTAGCTATCCGGCATTTCACCATAAAATGACATACCCGGTTGCATAGACGACATTTCGCGCATACGGCGCATATATTCACCCTGTGTCAGCATAACCGGATTAGCATTTTCGCCCAGTGCTTCAAATGTAACATAGAATTCTGTCTTTTCAATTTTAGGCATCTGGCTTTTGAAGACTTCTTGTAAAGCATTTTTTTGATCTTCATCCAATGTAACTTTTCCGGAATCTTCCTTGCGAATCAAATTATCAATAGTATCACTGTCTACGCGGACAAAGCGTGTCTTCTCAAACTTCTGTTCCAGTTGGCCAATAACGTGTACGTCCAATTGGCCGTCCATAAGCAAGACACTATAACCTTTATCTTTTGCAGCTTGGATGTAACTATATTGTTCATCTTTTTTAGTCGTATAAAGATAAATCAAATTACCGTCTTTGTCGGTCTGGCTGTCTTTAACCAATGCCTTGTATTCTTCAAATGTATAATAGACATCATCTACGTCTTTCAATAAGGCAAACTTGGCTGCGCGATCATAAAATTTTTCGTCTGTCAGCATACCGTATTGGATGAACAACTTCAGGCTATCCCATTTTTCTTCAAATTGAGGACGTTCCGACTTAAATATTTCTTCCAGGCGGTCTGCAACTTTTTTAGTGATATGATTAGATATCTTTTTCACATTCTGATCACTTTGCAGATAAGAGCGGGAAACATTTAGCGGAATATCCGGAGAATCCAATACGCCGTGAAGCAGAGTCAGGAATTCCGGAACAATACCTTCTACAGAGTCCGTTACAAATACCTGATTACAATATAGCTGTATCTTATTGCGATGCAAATCTATATTGCTCTTGATACGCGGGAAGTACAGAATACCAGTCAGGTTGAATGGATAATCTACATTCAAATGAATCCAAAACAAGGGTTCTTCGCTCATTGGATAGAGGTCACGATAAAACTTCTTATAATCCTCGTCTGTCATATCAGCGGGTTTACGTACCCATGCCGGTTTGGTATCGTTTACAATATTGTCTTCATCCGTATCTACGTATTTACCGTCTTTCCATTCCTGTTTTTTCCCAAAAGCAATGGGTACAGGCAAGAAGCGGCAATATTTGGTTAACAGCCCGTTAATCTTATCCTTATTAAGGAAGTCTTTATTGTCGTCATCAATATATAGTATAATATCAGTACCCCGGTCTGCTTTTTCGGTTTCTTCCATCGTATATTCGGGCGTACCGTCGCAACTCCACTTCATTGCAACAGCACCTTCTTTATATGATTTGGTAACAATTTCCACTTTCTTTGAAACCATGAAAGAAGAGTAGAAACCGAGTCCGAAATGACCAATAATGGAAGCCGCATCATTTTTGTATTTTTCTACAAATTCTTCGGCTCCGGAAAATGCGATTTGGTTGATATACTTATCTATTTCTTCGGCTGTCATACCGATACCACGGTCGGAGATCGTGATCGTATTGTCGTCATATTTTACGTGAACAGTAAGATCACCCAGATCACCTTTAAATTCGCCTACGGATGAGAGCGTTTTTAGTTTCTGGGTAGCATCTACAGCATTTGACACTAATTCACGTAAAAAGATTTCGTGATCACTATACAAAAATTTCTTGATAATAGGGAAGATGTTTTCGCTGGTAACACCAATGTTTCCTTGTTTGCTCATAATCTTATGTCTTTTATTTATTGATTACTTTTATCATTTACCCTTATTTATACAAAATAAATGCCAAAAACCGGATGACTGACATAACGTAAAATGAGGGTGACATTATTGCAGGCGGTGTGTCTTCCTCCAGTAATTTCCGAAATATCATCCCCTAAAAAAAGAAATTCCTTCCGAAAGAAATAAGGATTTCTCTCGGAAGGAATCAAAATTGAGTAGAGAGGAAACGGGGCTATTCCGCAGCCTCTTTCTTTTTAATATCGGTTGTTATTTTCTGTTCTTCGGAATTAAAGTCTACTGTAATCGTATCGCCATCTTCGACAGATGCACGTATAATTATTTCGGCCATTTCGTCTTCCAGATATTTTTGGATAGCACGTTTTAACGGACGGGCACCAAACTGTACATCATATCCCTTGGTTGCGATAAAATCTTTAGCCGCATCTGTAATAGATAACTTATATCCCAGATTAGCCACCCGCTTATACAGACCTTCCAGTTCAAGATCTATTATCTTATGGATCGCTTCTTTGTCAAGCTGGTCAAACATGATAATATCATCTACACGGTTCAGAAATTCGGGAGCGAAGGCTTTATTCAACGCTTTCTGGATAACACCGCGAGAGAAATCCTTATCTGTCTCTCCTGCAAGCGATGTATTAAAACCTACCCCCCGGCCAAAATCTTTCAACTGACGAGTACCGATGTTTGAAGTCATAATAAGAATTGTATTCTTAAAGTCAATTCTACGTCCCAAACTATCTGTCAAACGTCCTTCGTCCAACACTTGCAACAATAGGTTGAACACATCCGGGTGAGCCTTTTCTATTTCATCCAAAAGAACGACAGAGTAAGGTTTACGACGCACCTTTTCTGTTAGCTGGCCACCTTCTTCATAGCCCACGTATCCCGGAGGCGCTCCTACAAGACGGGACACAGCAAACTTCTCGAGATATTCGCTCATGTCTATACGTATTAAAGCATCTGATGAGTCAAACAGATATTCGGCCAATTTCTTAGCTAAATATGTTTTACCTACGCCGGTAGGCCCTAAGAACATGAAGGTGCCAATAGGCTTATTCGGGTCTTTCAAACCAACACGGTTGCGTTGAATTGCTTTCACAATTTTCTGTACCGCATCATCCTGTCCGATTACTTTATTCTTTAAAACGCCTGACATTTCAAGCAATTTCAGGTTTTCCGCTTTTGCAATGCGTTGAACCGGAACACCGGACATCATGGCAATAACTTCTGCAACTTTGTCTTCATCAACTATTTCACGATGTTCCTGCAGTTCTTTTTCCCATTTAGCCTTTTCTGCTTCCAGTTGCAACAGAAACTGGCGCTCTTTATCCCGGAAACTAGCTGCCAATTCAAAATTCTGAGATTTTACGGCTGCCAGTTTTTCGTTCTTTGTATCTTCAATCTTAGCTTCGAGTTCTTCAATGTTCTTTGGAACTACAATATTGGAGATATGCACGCGTGAACCTGCTTCGTCCAACGCATCTATAGCTTTATCCGGAAAATTTCGGTCGCTGATATATCTTTCTGTCAGCTTCACACATGCTTCCAATGCTTCCGGTGTATAGATAACATTATGATGTTCTTCATAACGGGGTTTGATATTATTCAATATCTGAAGAGTTTCCTCGGCTGTGGTCGGATCAACAATAACTTTCTGGAAACGACGCTCCAAAGCACCGTCTTTCTCTATATTTTTCCGGTATTCATCCAAAGTTGTGGCACCAATGCATTGTATTTCACCACGTGCCAAAGCAGGTTTCAACATATTGGCTGCATCCATGGATCCGGACGCAGAACCTGCTCCAACGATAGTATGGATTTCATCAATAAACAGAATTATATTCGGATTCTTTGCAAGCTCATTCAGAATAGCTTTGATACGCTCCTCAAACTGTCCGCGATATTTTGTTCCTGCCACAATAGATGCCATATCAAGACTGATTACGCGCTTATCAAACAAAACACGGGAGACTTTGCGTTGAATAATACGTAATGCAAGTCCTTCTACAATTGCAGATTTACCAACCCCCGGTTCTCCAATAAGAACAGGATTGTTTTTCTTCCTACGGCTTAAAATCTGTGCAAGACGCTCTATTTCCTTTTCGCGTCCAACTATCGGATCTAAACGATTCTCGGCAGCAGCACGTGTCATATCCGTACCAAAGTTATCTAAGACAGGCGTATCATTAGATGACTTTGGCGATGCTCCTCCTTGTTGTGCACGAGGTGATTCTTTACGTGCAGAAAAACTTTCCTCTTCATCATCCTCTTCGTCATCTGTAAATCCATCGCTTATCTCGTCAAAATCATCCTCTTTTATACGGGTTAATCCTGTTCCGCTTACCAAATTATTGTAAACGGCACGGTAGTCGACACCAGCTTCATTCAGGACTTTAGCTGCAACATTAAATTCTTCTTTCAGTATAGCCAGAAGAAGATGCTCTGTATCTGTCTCTTCACTTTTGAACATACGGGATTCCAACATACTCATACGTAAAACACGCTCTGTCGTTTTGCTGATTGCTATTTCATGTACTGAATCCTCCGAATCAAATGTATTCTTTATTTCCTGTTCTATCTTTTTCTTTATATCTAAAGTATCGGCGTTCAACTCACGCAATACCTGCATGGCTTTCCCATCGCCATCGCGAATGATGCCAAGCATCAAGTGTTCCGGTCCGATATAGCTGTTTTGAAGCCTCGCAGCTTCTTCACGGCTATACTCAATCACATCAATTAATCTTTTTGAATAATTATTTTTCATACTATATATTAATGTACTAGTCTATGTGCAAAGTTAATAATCTCTTCTAACTATTCATCAAATTTCGTGCCATTATTCACAAATGGGAAGAGAAAAGGCTTTATAACTAAAATTTCGTGATAAAAGCTTTCGTGATAAGCGGAAAAGCATTACTTTAGTGCAATTTTTCAGAGGTGAAATATTGAGTGTAATTAATATAAAACTAAATGGTTGATCAAGACAGAATTATTAAGATTAACATTGAGGAAGAAATGAAATCTGCATACATTGATTATTCAATGTCTGTTATCGTTTCTCGTGCTCTTCCTGATGTTAGGGATGGTTTTAAGCCGGTTCACCGCCGCATCTTGTTTGGAATGAATGAACTGGGAAATACATCCGACAAACCTTATAAAAAATCTGCGAGAATTGTTGGTGAAGTTTTAGGTAAGTACCATCCACATGGAGACTCGTCCGTGTACCTTGCGATGGTTCGTATGGCACAAACCTGGTCTATGCGTTATCCGTTAGTAGACGGGCAGGGAAACTTTGGATCCGTTGACGGCGATAGCCCTGCTGCAATGCGTTATACAGAAGCTCGTTTGAGTAAACTTGCCGAAGAAATGCTTCGCGATATAGATAAGGATACTGTAGACTTTCAATTAAACTTTGATGATACTTTAAAAGAACCTACTGTTCTTCCTACACGTATACCTAATTTATTGGTAAATGGTGCTTCCGGTATTGCTGTTGGTATGGCAACCAATATGCCTACTCATAACCTAAATGAAGTATTGAATGGTTGTATGGCATATATTGATGCCCGTGGAGAGATTGAAGTAGAAGACCTGATGCAATATATCAAAGCCCCTGATTTTCCAACCGGAGCAACCATTTATGGATATGCCGGCGTGAAAGAAGCTTTTGAAACGGGTAGGGGACGTATTGTATTACGCGGTAAAGCTGAAATAGAACAAGACGGCAATCATGAAAAGATTATTATTTCCGAAATTCCTTATCTGGTTAATAAAGCAGAGCTGATTCGCTATATTGCTGATCTGGTAAACGAAAAGCGTATAGAAGGCATCTCTAACGTTAATGATGAATCGGACCGTAGCGGTATGCGCATCGTTGTGGATGTAAAACGTGATGCCAATGCAAATGTTGTATTGAACAAATTATACAAGCTAACTGCTTTACAATCCTCTTTCAGTGTAAACAATATTGCCCTGGTTAATGGCCGTCCAAGACTGCTGAACTTAAAAGACCTTATCAAAGCTTTTGTTGAACATCGTCATGAGGTAGTAATTCGCCGTACTAAGTTTGAATTACAAAAAGCAGAAGAAAGAGCTCATATTTTAGAAGGCTTAATCATTGCTTCCGATAACATCGACGAAGTTATCGCTATCATCAAGTCTTCTAAAAGTCCGGTGGAAGCCATTGAGCGATTAATGGAAAGATTCTCATTATCGGATGTTCAATCCCGTGCGATTGTTGAAATGCGTCTTCGCCAATTAACAGGACTTGAGCAAGATAAGCTGCGTGCAGAATATGAAGAAATTGAAAAGTTAATCGCATATTTGAAAGAAATTCTGGAAAATGATGATCTTTGTATGAAGGTTATCAAAGATGAATTACAGGAAATCAAAGACAAATTTGGAGACGAGCGCAAAACCGATATTATATATGCTTCTGAAGAACTGAATCCGGAAGATTTTTATGCTGATGATGAAATGATCATTACAATTTCACACATGGGCTATATTAAGCGTACACCGCTTAGCGAATTCCGGGCACAAGGTCGTGGAGGAGTAGGGGCTAAAGGTTCCGAAACACGTGATGAAGATTTTGTTGAGTATATATATCCTGCATCAATGCATGCAACGTTGCTAATCTTTACAGCAAAAGGCCGATGTTATTGGTTGAAAGTTTATGAAATACCGGAAGGAGCTAAGAACTCTAAAGGCCGTGCTATTCAAAACATCTTAAATATAGAATCGGGCGATAAGGTAAATGCCTTTATCCGTGTTAAAAAGTTAACAACTGATACAGAGTTCATCAATTCCCACTATTTGTTGTTCTGTACCAAAAGAGGTATAATTAAAAAGACCTTATTGGAAGCATATTCCCGTCCTCGCCAAAATGGAGTAAATGCCATTACATTACGTGAAGATGATGGATTAATCCAGGTTTGTATGACAAATGGAAATAATGAGGTATTAATAGCAAATCGTAATGGCCGTGCCATCCGTTTCCATGAAAATGCAGTTCGTGTAATGGGACGTACAGCTACCGGAGTAAAAGGTATGACTCTCGACGAAGACGGTATTGACGAAGTTGTAGGAATGGTTTGCGTAAAGAATAAAGAAACCGATACGATACTGGTTGTATCTGAACAAGGTTACGGAAAACGTTCTAACATTGAAGATTACCGTATAACAAATCGTGGTGGTAAAGGTGTGAAAACAATCAATATTACTGACAAGACTGGTAAACTGGTTGCTATAAAGAATGTAACTGAAGAAAACGACTTAATGATTATAAATAAATCAGGTGTCGCTATTCGTGTAAAAGTATCAGATTTGAATGTAATAGGTCGTGCAACTCAAGGTGTTCGTTTGATTAACCTTGATAAACGAAATGATGAAATAGCTTCTGTTTGTAAAGTGATGTCTGAATCTGAAGAAAAAATAGCAGAAGAAAAAGCAGAACTGGAAGCTTTGAGTGAGAGAACCGTAAATGAAAATGTTGTATATTCGGGCACAAGTCTTGAAGATGTTGATAATGAAATCAATAACGAAAATAATGATCCTGAAAATACAACAGAAGAATAATTTAAACAAATAGAAATATTAATCTCAAATTAACATCGCAATGAAACGAGTATTATTAACAGCTGCACTATGTATTGCAGCATCTGCCTCATTCGCGCAGAAAAAAGCCGTAAACGAGGCTCAAAGTATTGCAAAGGGAGATAAACCGGATTTTACTGAAGCAAGAACTCTCATAAAAGGAGCTCTGGAAAATCCGGAGTCTAAGGATGATCCTAAGACTTGGTATGTTGCCGGTTTTATTGAAGACCAACAGTTCAGTAACGAAAGAACAAAACAAGTGTTAGGTCAACAACCAAACGAACCTGTTATGTATGAAGCGTTAGGTAATGTATTACCATATTTCAAGAAAGCTTACGAATTGGATCAGTTACCCAACAAAAAAGGTAAAGTAAAACCTAAATTCACAAAAGATATTAAAGGCATTTTGGGAGCTAACCACTTGTATTATATAAATGGTGGAGCTTATTATTTCGATCAGAAAGATTATCCAAAAGCTTATGATTTCTTCCAGCAATATCTTGAAATCTCAGATCTGCCAATGTTTAAAGGCGAACAAGTTGCCGAAAAAGATTCAAATTACATGACCGTTCAATTTTATGCAGCTGTTGCAGCTACACAACTTGGCGATTCTCAGAAAGCTATTGCAGCATTGGAACGTGCAAAAAACACAGACTATAGAGCGAATGACGTATATCAGTATTTGTGTTATGAGTATGAACAAGCCAAAGATACTGTTAATCTGGAAAAAATATTAGAAGAAGGTAGAATCAAGTTCCCGGATGAAAAGTATTATTTGATGAGCTTAATCAATAATTATATCTACTCTGATAGAAATGAAAAGGCTATTGAATACTTAAATACTGCAATCGCTAAAGATCCCAATAATCCCGAACTTTATAATGTAATGGGTAGAGTTTACGAAACAGGTTTGAAAGATTATGACAATGCAGAAAAATTCTTCCGTAAAGCATTAGAATTTAATCCGGACTATACAGATGCTCTTAGCAACTTAGGTCGTATATTTTATAATCAAGGTGTAAACAAACAGGGTGAAGCCAACATGATCAATGATAGCAAACAATATCAGGAAGAATTAGCTAAAGCTAAAGATTTATTCAAGAAAGCACTTCCATATTATGAAAAAGCTCATCAATTGAAACCAGAAGATAAAGAATATATGACAGCATTAAGAGGCATCTATTATAACCTAAACATGGGTAAAGAATTTGATGCCATAGAAGCTGAAATGAATCAATAATTATAATGATCAAAAAATAAAGGGACAGTCTTTAGTAAGGGCAGTCCCTTTATTTTTTGTATTAGTTTTGTTTAGTTCCCAATTTTATCTTCCAAGATACTTATTAAACATAATCGTAATTATAATCCAAAACCTTTGAATATCATATTAACTCCTGATTTCATGCAAAAACAAAAAAAGCCCGTATACAACTTCCCAGTTACATACGGACCAAACAAATAACAAACTCTACTTATATGAAAAAACAAATACTACTAACAAATTATTATGAAATTGACAACGGTTATTTGTCGCTTTCATTTATATAACAAGGAACAATATCAATAGTTCAAAATACATATAATTTTTTTCGTGTTTTTTCTACGCATGCATTACCAACAACGGCGTATCAGTATGAAATAACATTTTCCTTGCAATACTTGGATTGAACATACGAGCTAATAAATTTCTACGATAAGTGCTTAGCGCAATAACATCGATATGCTTATCACGTACAAATTTTTCTACTGCAATCAGCAAATCTCCATCATCTAAAACAGTATGGCTTATATTAGCATCAGGATAATGTTTTTTGAAATATTCGCGGACTCCTGACAAACGTATTTCATTCCATTCATTTTTACTCGTCGAAATATTAAAAAGATGAATATGTACATCATATCCTTTAATGATCTCCATAAATTCATCGAATGCAACAAGGTCGCGTTGATTAAAAGACGTTGCAAATGCTATATTTTTAGCTTCGCCCAAATCATTAAATGGAACATTTTCAGGAATAGCTAATACAGGAACTCTGTTTACTTCTATTACTTCACCCGTAACACTTCCTATCAGATCCATGTCTTTCTGGCTCTTGCCTCGAGTACCCATAACAATCAAAGTAGGATGATAATCTTTGCTATATGCAATGATTTCTTCTTCTGGTAATCCTTCCCGTAAGACGTAATCATATTTTACTTTTGGCAATTCTCCAGAATTCATCTTCCGATTAATATGCATACAGATATTTTGCATATCCACTTGTACGCGTTTCAATACATTCTGAACAGATTCCTCTTCATTTACCTGATATGCAAGCGTATCACCCATTGGTATTGCAGACGGGAAATATGGACTAAAATATGCATGCATCAACATTACTTCTGCACCTACTTTATGTGCATAATTAATACCAAGTTCACATGCTTTTATCGAATAATCAGAGAAGTCTATTGGAATCAAAACCTTTTTCGTTTTAGACGTTTCAGTTTCTGCTTCGTCTTCTTCACTTAACCATTTATGGTCTTCAATTATGCGTAAAGCATGTGGTAAGTCACTTTCCTTAATTCTCACACGTACACCCGCAGAAATTACAGGTTGAATCTGATTTACATTCATAATGTAAACTTCAATACCTTCTGTTTCCAGTATAGTTTTCAAAATCTGAGCCTTTTCATACGTGTGAATAGCTAATGTAACCAATTTGTCTTCCATACCAATTAATTTTATTTATTAAACAATCGGAATAATCTAAAAGTTGGTCTAAAAAAAAATCCCAAAGCATCTCTTTATTTCAGCTATGGGATTTTTTATAAAAGTTGAAAATATCTTTACGCTTCCTGTGCTATCGACACTTCGTCTTTTTCAGCAAGTATCTGTATAGCACGCTCAAATATTGTTGTATCATCTAAAACAACCAATCCTCCATCCGGACCTGGTTCAATATGTATACCACAGCTTTTTCCGTCTTTAAAATTATGTCCGCCAAAATAATTACGAACAGTTTCGACTGATATACCCAATTCATCTGCGATACGATGAGTACTGCCGTCAGGCAAATTGTCTTTAATTCTACGCAATTCGTTAAATGTGATCGTTTTTGTCATGGCTTCCTTATTTTGAAGGTTAATACTTTATTGTTAATTTTGATGCCACTAACTTAGCAATTTAAAATTACAGAAGCAAATTAATTTCATTGAAATAACATTATAACCCTTATGCTTTACGACATATTATAACAAAATGTCACCTAAGACAATTAATCAATAATTGATTGAATATCAAAATCATAAGAATAGTAGCCCATATAGCATAAACAATCAGATTCTTCTGCTTTGTGGTATAAATGAATGAAGGTAGCTTCTCCCCTGCTCCATCAACAAGCTTACAACGTACGTGTACATATATATAATATGTCAAATAACCGAAAATTATACCAGCTATTGCACCGGGAATAATATCTGTAATAAAATGAACACCTAAATATATACGTGAGTAAGCAGTCAAAGTAGCCCATATAAATATGGTCCAAGTAAATAATCTGTATCGTAGCAGTAAAGTCATCAAAGTCGCAAAACCAAAAGCATTCGCCGCATGGCTTGATATAAACCCATATTTACCTCCACGATATCCAAATACAGTTTTCACCTGATCCATAAAATCCGGATGATGAGTCGGACGGAAACGTGTAAAAATAGGCTTGCATACATGGGAGGCAAATTGGTCACATAAAGTTATAACCAATACAATAGCCAATAAAATAAGAATCCATTCTTTCCAATTCTTTTTGTATACTATCACTAAAAGAATAAATACAGCCAATGGCAACCAGACCACTTTGCCCGAATAAAGCCACATAAACTGATCAAGGAAAGTAAAATTGCTACCATTAAGCATAAAGAACGCATCGCGTTCATAAACCAACAATTTTTCTATCATTAACTAGATTTTTTCTATGTCTTTACTTGGCATCCAACCAACATTTCCATCTTCCAATACGATCTCGCTCCATTCGCCAAGTGTACTTTTAACAGATACTTTAGTACCTTCATGAAGTATGAATAAATCCGTACCACTAGCATCCGGAGAACTCTTCACTGTAACTGTAGGTGCAAAAACAATAGCATGCGTACGATTAACAAGTTCATCTTTCTGATGTTTTGCAAAGATATTGGAAAAAATCACCAACACCAAAAACACAAGCCCCAAGTAAAAACCAGCCTTTTTCAAACGAATCCATCTTGAAAAGAAAAATAGAATAAGACAGCCTATAAATAGGATAAAACATACAATTCCCATACGAGCCCATGAATCTACAGCTGCATTATTCTGAATTGCATTAAACCAATCCGTCAGGAAAAAATTCTCTATAGGTTCAATTTTATCAATAGACTTTTGTCTTGCCATTTGCAAGTTAAAACGAACATCGGCATCACTTGGATCCAGAACTAATGCACGTTCATAATTCAATATTGCCGGTGCAATTTTTCCTGCTTTATAGTATGCATTTCCCAAATTATAAAAAATCTCTGCCGATTCGCCATTACTTTTCAGAATGTTTTCGTAAAGTTCTATAGCTTTGTTATAGTTTTCTTTTGTATAAGCTTCTTCCGCTTCTTTTATAGCCGTATCTTGAGCATATACTATATTCCATGCAAAACATTGAACCAAGAATAAGAAAAATAATATCTTCTTCATATATCTATGTATCTTCATTTCCTTACTTTTTAATTGTATTCTCCATTTTACCAATGGCATCTACCGTTAAATCATATAATTTATCCATTGCATCAGAAGCCTGAGACGGAGCATAACGAGCAAATTCACATGTATTCAAGATATCCATAAACTCATTAATCAGAGTCTCTTCTACTCCATATTTTGTCAATTCCGCTTCTACATTGTCTTTACTAAGATTTGCTTGCGGTATATTAAGTTTATCGCTTAAATAGCCCCATAAAGCACGAAGGACTTCGTCATAAAACTCTTCTTTTTTATTTTCCTTCATTAATTTACCCGCAATCTTCAAACGCCTTACTGCCATTTTATTAGCTTTCTTGGTACGTACCAACGCAATATTAGAATTCTCTTTGACCTGTTTTCGGTAAATAAAGAAAAATACAACAAATAATATAGCCGGCACTAAATAGCACATAAAATACATAGCCGAACCAAAGAATATATCATTTGTTGATGTAAAGGTCACACCCTTGGTCTTCAAATAACGAATGTCTTTGCCAAGATACTTTACACTTTCTTTGTTACTGAAGTTAGACATAACAGGTGCATTACCTTCTTCCTCTTTGCCCTTTTCAACATGAAGCTTATAAGGTTCACTAGTGAGTGTTTTATATGAGCCACTTTTCACATCAAAATAAGAAAACGCAATGGCCGGTATCTCAAAGTCTCCTGCATAACGCGGAATGGCCATATATTCAATCGTTTTCGATCCATTTACCCCTGCAGTCGAAATTTTAAAGTCTGTTTCAACTTTCGGATCATAAACATCAAAATCATTCGGAAAAACGACTTCTGGATTTTTTATCAACTTGATATTTCCACTTCCCGAAATCTTTAATTTTATAGTAACAGCATCATTTGTTTTTACATTATCAGAACTTATGCTAGAAGCCATGGTAAAGTTTCCTACTGCACCCGAAAATGACGCAGGCTTTCCCGATGGCAACGGTTTAACGTTTATAGTAACAGGAGCTGTTGTGAGTATCTTATTTACATCTTGATAAGAATCAAAGAAATCATCAAAGATACTACGGACTTTTTGTTGTGTAGCTATACGGATAACGGCATCAAATTTTCCTCCATCGATTGTAATGTTTCCCGAACGCTGTGGAAACAACACCGTCTGTCTAAATATGACAGTGAAATAGTTACGGCCATTATAATGTTCTTGTGTCCACTGTTTATTGGGCAAATCTATCTCTTGTACCAAAAATCCTTCAAACTCGGGATATTTCATATTATTCAATGTACAAGGACGAGTAGCATACAACTTATATGTAACTAAAAAACCTTCTTGTTCAAATACATTCCGATTAGACACTTCCATTCTTACAAAGTAATCGTCTTTACCGATAGCAGTAGCGGAACTGTTGCCACTTCCTTCATTTCCATTGCTACTGTTATTTGCTTTATCAGGAGGAAGTACTTTTATAACTAATCCATTAGACGTATAATTTGCACCTTTTACTTTTATTGATGCCGGAGGAATATTAAATGTACCTTCTTTTTTAGGCATCAGTATATACGTATAACTAATAGATGTTTCACTTTTACTTTGACCATTTGTCCAACTACTGCTATATGACGTAGATTGGGATGGTCCCATCAAAACATCAAAATCAGACAATTCCTGCACTCGAAGATCTTTACATTCAGCATTAACAGTATAAGTTAAACGGAATTGTTCTCCCATTACCACAGCATCAGGCGCAGTAGCCTTGAAAACCACATCGGTTGCTTTTACAGTAATACCTGCTGTTAATATAAGAACGAATAAGAAAATTAATTTCCTCATTATGATTATATATTTCTTTTAATTACCACTCTTTATCTGTTTTACGACGTTGTTGCTGTTGCATTTGCGCCTTCTTCACTTTCTCTTGCGTATCTTTTTCATCCTGCAAGAAAGCATCCAACATTTGCTGAGCATTATCTTTACTCATTTGCTCGTTTTGCTGTGGCTGTTCTTGCGTTTTATTCTGTTTATTATCGTCTTGTTTCTGTTGCTGTTGTTGTTGCTGATCATCTTTCTGATCTTTATTTTCTTGTTTATCCTGATTCTGCTGATCCTGGCTTTGATCTTCATTCTGTTGATCTTGCAACAATTTTTGAGCTAAGGCCAGATTATAGCGCGTCTCATCATCTTTAGGATTTAAACGAAGAGATTGTTTATACGATTCCACACTCTTGCCATAATCCTTTTTTTGCATAAAAATATTTCCGACATTATGGTAAAGCTGAGCCAAACGGTCTTTACCTTCCGGTGTTTCCACCATTTTTTCTCCTTGTCCGGCAATCAATTGATATTGTTCGGCTGCTTCGTCATATTTTTTCTGTTTATAAAGAGAATTTCCTAAATCATAAGTACCTTCGACCGAGCGGGGATTTACATCCAGACTCTTTCGATAGGCAATTTCTGCCTCCGTATACTTTTCGTTTTGATAAAGTTTATTCCCTTCACGTACATTTTTACGTTCAGCCTTTTGGGCAAATATAGTTCCGCTACAGAACACAAGTGCCGATATATATATTATAGTTTTCTGCATATATTTCATCGTCCAATTCATAATTAAGAGAATAATTTCACTTTCCTGAATATACGATTCTTACGATCCAGTGTCATAAAATCTGCAATCAGCAAGAACAAAGCAATCCATGCAAATATCTGGAACCGTTCATCATATTCGGAATATACTTTGCTATCCAATTCCGATTTATTCATTTTATCAACCTCTTTTTCCAATGCTTTTAAAGCGGAATTTGTGTTATCAGCACGCACATACATACCATTTCCCGCTGCTGCAATCTCCTGGCACATTTGCTCATTAAGCTTTGTAATAACAACATTCCCTTCTTTATCTTTCATATAGTTATTACTTCCCGGAACAGGTATCGGAGCACCTTTTGGGTCACCCATACCTACAATATTCACATGAATACCTTTTTCAGCAGCAGCTTTAGCTGCACCTACAGCGTCATCTTCATGATTTTCGCCGTCCGTAATCAAAATAATTGCTTTATCCGACGTCTCATTTGGCGTGAATGATCGAGCAGCCAAGTTTATTGCTGCACCGATAGCAGTACCCTGGCTGGAAACCATAGATGGGTTAATAGAAGACAAAAACATCTTCGCCGAAATATAATCGGAAGTAATCGGTAACTGTGTAAAAGCATCTCCTGCAAAAACGATCAGTCCTACTTTATCATTTGTAAAACCATCCGTTAATTTAGCCAGCATTTGTTTGGCCTTGTCCAAACGATTCGGGGTGACATCTTCGGCAAGCATGGAATTTGAAACATCCAGACAAACCATTATTTCTATTCCCTGACGTTTTACAGTTTCCAGTTTAGAACCAAACTGAGGTCCTGCAATAACAAAAATAACCAATGTAATGGCTCCGAACAACAGCCAAAATTTCAAGTGCTGGCGCTTAGGTGACACTTCTGGCATCAATTCAGCCAATAAAGCTGGGTTACCATATTTTTTAATTGCTTTTTTCTTCAGTATTAAAGCATATACATAAAATGCCACTAATGCCGGCAAAATGAACAGCAAGTATAAAAAGTCCGGATGTGCAAAACGAAACATAAGCCTTTTTTTATTTTATGGTATATTTCTCAACAATGTATTTCTCAACAAAACTTCCACCAGTAACAAAGCAAATACCAATAAGGCCCAGTTCTTATATTCTTCCTGTTTCTTACTGTATTCCTGTACACTGATTTTTGTTTTTTCCATCTTATCAATCTCAGAATAAATCTCTTTCAGGCTCGCATTATCCGTAGCACGAAAATACTGACCGCCTGTTGTTGCCGATATCTGCTTTAATGTCGGTTCATCTATCTCTACCGGAATATTCTGGTATTGAATACCAAATGCCGTCTGGAACGGATATGGAGCCATGCCTTTTGTTCCTACGCCGATTGTATATACACGTATGCCAAAAGTCTTGGCAATTTCGGCAGCAGTTACCGGCGCTATTTCTCCTGTATTATTTGAGCCATCAGTCAGAAGTATAATTACTTTTGATTTAGCCTGACTATCTTTAATGCGGCTAACGGCATTAGCCAGTCCTAAACCAATAGCAGTTCCGTCTTGTATCATACCGCTTTGTATATCCTTAAAAAGATTCAGCAAAACTGTATGATCCGTAGTTAACGGACACTGAGTAAAACTTTCTCCCGAAAAAACAACCAAACCAATATTATCATTCGGCCTGCCGTTTATAAAAGATGCTGCTACATCTTTGGCTGCTTCTAAACGGTTAGGTTTCAAATCCTGAGCCAACATACTTCCGGAAATATCCATTGCCAGTATTATATCTATACCTTCCGTTGATGAATTTTGCCAGCTATTTGTTGACTGCGGACGAGCTAAAACCACAATAAGTATTGCAACAGCAGCCATTCTTAAAACGAAAGGGATATGACGCAGATATACTTTCCATGATGTTACTCCCGGTACATTAAACGCCTCAGAAGAGGAAACCTGCAAACTTGCCTGACTTTTGCGTAGTTTGTAAATGTACCATCCGATCATCGGGATGAGCAACAACAATAAATACAGATATAGGGGATTTGCAAATATCATTTTTCTTCTTTCATTATATTTGAATCATTCTTTTCTCCTGGTACTTCCTCTGCTTTTTCAGCTTCAGGAGTAGCAACTTCTTCCACACGTATTGTCTGATTAATGAATGTGTATGCATTAGTCATGCTTAGATCATTTTCATCAGGTAGCGGATGCATCTTTGCAAATTTTACATAATCAGACAACTGCAAAATCTGCTTTAAGTTATTAAATACAGGTTTTGCATCTGCTTCATCACGGAGCACATCCAGAATTTCTGCAGAAGTCATTTCCATTGCATTGACGCCAAAACGTTCAACAACATACTTACGCAACGTTTCCGTTATCAAAGTATAATATTCCTTGTTACGTCCCTGCTGCCATAATTTCTGTTGCTTAATTTCGTCCAGTTCCTTTATAGCCTGTTCGTGAGGCGGAAGTTTTGGTTCCGGCTTCTTAAACGGTATCAGCGATTTTTTGCTACGCAGACGTTTGATAACGTAAGCAATTACACAGATCAGGAATAAAGTTAGCAACACCCCATAAATGATCGGATAATAGTCCGCCAAGACAAAAGGAGGCTTCCATATATCCTTTATATCATTAAACTCTTCCGGTTTATCTGCATTAACAGGTATAGTAGAAACCTTTAGTGCGACCTGATTCGAATAAATGGTATCTAAACCGTCTATCACCTTCAGCGGCGGCAATAAATATAAGGAAGAATCAAACGAGGTTATCAATACATCTTGTTTAATTAACAAGCGGTTATTCTCAATATCCACAGAATCCGGCTTAGAAAGGTTTAACACTTCTACGCCAGTCATCAACGTATCGTTAGGAATAACTATTTGTACAGGACGGTCTTTATCCGTCGTTACTGTCAGATGTAATACTGTCTGTTCACCGATTAATATGGCAGCCGAATCGATTGCAACATCTATCAAGGTTTTCTGCGCATAAACCTTCCCGCTCACCAGGGAAGTAGTCAGTAAAATAAACAGTATGCCTTTCTTTATCAGTTTCATTAGTTCGCTTTAATTACGTTTGTCAAATAGAGCAATCAATGCTTTCACATAATCATCTTCCGTGCGGATAGAAACAGAATCCACTCGACATTTCTTAAATGAATCACTCATTTCACTCTGCCGCTGTTGCCACCATTCCTGATAAGCCTCGCGAACACGAGCAGATGAACTGTCAATCCATTGTTCCAAACCGGTTTCTGCATCCTTAATTTTCATTAGTCCAACATTAGGAAGTTCTGCCTCACGACGATCATACACCTGGATAGCAACTACATCATGCTTACGATTAGCTATTGTCAGTGCATCCTTGAAACTTCCCTTATTAATAAAGTCGGAAATAACGAATGCAGTACAACGTTTCTTGATTGCATTTGTCAAATATTTCAGTACTTGGCTAATATCTGTTTTTGTATCTTCCGGCTGGAAGTCAATCAGTTCACGAATGATATAAAGGATATGCTTTTTACCCTTCTGGGGTGGAATAAACTTTTCTATCTTATCGGAGAAAAAAACAACACCTATCTTATCGTTATTCTGTATGGCAGAAAACGCCAATGTTGCAGCTATCTCCGTAATGATCTCCTTCTTCATTACGTTTACGGAACCAAACTCCCGGCTTCCGGATACATCTATCAGCAGCATCACCGTTAGTTCGCGCTCTTCCTCAAATACTTTGATATAAGGACGAACATATCTCGCGGTTACGTTCCAGTCGATGTCCCGAATATCATCGCCGTATTGATATTCACGTACTTCGCTGAATGCCATACCACGACCTTTAAATGCCGAATGATATTGGCCGGCAAAAATATTACGTGACAGACCACGGGTCTTTATTTCAATCCGACGAACCTTCTTTAATAGTTCACTAGTTTCCATTGTTTCGTTTCCTTTAATTATTAAACTGATTTTTTATTCCTTTCGGATGAAATTTGAATTTCTCCCGAAAGGAATCGGAATTTCTTCCGAACGTATCAATAATTAGGGAACCTCAATCTTGTTCAAAATTTCGCTGATAACTTCTTCGGAGGTCAAGTTGTTTGCTTCAGCTTCATAACTCAAGCCGATACGGTGGCGCATTACATCGTGGCATACGGCACGAACGTCTTCCGGTATAACATAACCTCTGCGTTTAATAAACGCATAAGCCCGGGCAGCCAAAGCTAAATTAATAGAAGCACGTGGAGAAGCTCCGAATGAAATCATGTTGGATAAATTTGCCAATCCGTGTTCCTGAGGGAAGCGGGTAGCAAATACAATGTCTACAATATAACGTTCGATTTTTTCATCCAGATAGACTTCGCGAACAATATTGCGTGCTTCAATTATTTCTTGCTTGGAAAGTGTCGGTTTAATTTCAGGTCTTGCACCACTTATATTTTGACGGATAATTAATTTTTCCTCTTCTTTTTTCGGATAATTAATAATAACCTTCAACATGAAACGGTCTACCTGTGCTTCTGGCAATGGATAAGTTCCCTCCTGCTCGATCGGGTTTTGTGTAGCCATTACTAAAAACGGCTGCGGTAGTTTGTAAGTATGCTCACTGATGGTGACCTGGCGTTCTTGCATGGCTTCCAAAAGCGCACTCTGAACTTTTGCCGGAGCACGGTTAATTTCATCAGCTAACACAAAATTAGCGAAGATCGGACCTTGTTTTACCTGGAATTCTTCGCTTTTCTGACTATAAATCATTGTACCGATTACGTCGGCCGGAAGCAAATCCGGAGTAAACTGGATACGACTGTATTTCGCATCAATCAGCGATGCCATCGTTTTAATAGCCAAGGTCTTTGCCAAACCAGGAACACCTTCCAACAGGATGTGTCCGTCTGAAAGCAGACCTATCAATAATGATTCAACTAAATGTTTCTGACCAACAATAACCTGGTCCATACCCATCGTAATCATGTTCACAAACGAACTTTTGCTTTCAATTCGCTCATTCAACTCACGAATGTCTACTGTCTGACTCATAGAATTTCTTTATTTTGTTGTTACTGTTTTTTGCTTTACTTTTTTTAGATGCACAAAATTAGAAATGTTAAATTCGTAAGCTTCACTTTTGCAGTTAAATAATACTAACTTGCATATTGTCGTTTTGTTTTATTTTACTTAAAAAAGGTGCTTTTTATTTTCCCCCGGATAATATTTGAGTTTGGAGAGCAGCAGCTTTAGCAATCGAAGTACTGCTATGTGCATCTATACCATAAAGTTCTGGTAAGGGAATAACTATTTCAGTGCCGACAGGAACATTATTCGGATCTGCAATGACATTTTTATTATGCTCATATAAATATACCCAGAAAATCTTATGGCCATAATGTTCAAGAGCTACCAAAGTCAAACGGTCGCCTGCTTTGATCTTGACTTTTACCAAATCATTTTTCGCAGGTTTTGCTGTAGCTTGTACGGTCTCTTTTATCTTAACCGGCTCTTTTTCGGGTATTTCTATTTTTTCGGTCATTGTATCTGCTGACGTTACATCCAAGGTATCATTGTAATCAACTACTGCCATATCCAATGAATCCGAAAGTATTGCATTATCAGGCTCTTCTTTCTGTTCTATTTCAAAGGAGCCATTGCCATTACTATAATTATAGGTAAAAAATGGTTTGAAATCAAAAAACAGATACACGCCAACAATACCAACCAAGACGAATGTAAAAAGTACGATAATCATCCGTTTCAAAAAAGAGTGCTCGTTACGGTCGTAATCTTCACGCATAACTTCCTGAAAAGAATAATCCGGATAATCGGCATATTCATTTACTCTTTTTTCAGATCCGGATACATCTTCAATAGGTTCAATAGGCGGCACTTCAGCTTCTGGAGTTTTTTGTTGCTCCTCTTGTTGTTGTTCTTTTTTTTCAACCACCACTTCCTCTAAAGACTCCTGAGAAGTTTCTATTATCTGTTCTTCTTTTTGAAGAATATCTACTACCGGCTCTGAGGGAGTTGTTGGAAATTTTTCGTCAATAATTCTTTCTTCCGGTATTATTTCCTCTACTGATTCATCTTCTGCTTCTCTATCCGAATCATCATCATTAGATTGGTCTGTATCAGAAAAATCCACATTTTCATTAACTTCTGTTGTTTCAAAGAATGAAAAAGGTTTATTTACCAACTCTTTTAGTTCCTTATCAGGAAGAAATGAAAACTTATAATGTTCCGGAATTAAAAAACGTTTCCCTGTATTTACGTGGATACTTTCACGTTTTTCTACAGCTATGATTTTAAATGTTCCCAACCCTTTTATCTTAACGGATTTATCGGTAAAAACACCATCCATCACAACCGAAATCAACACTCTGAGAAAACGTTCTGTTTCCTTTTTATCTTTACCAGTATACTCTGCAAGCAAACCGGCCATATCTTGTATTGTGAGCCGGCTATTCATTATCACTCAATTCTTTAAGTTTTGTTTTAATTGTGGTTCCCGGTTTGAATACCGGAACTAATTTAGGAGGTACTAAATAACGTTTTCCATTTGCAGGATTAACAGAAATACGCTCCGTTTTCTTTTTTATTTCAAACTGTCCAAAGCCCGAAAGATATATAGAATCGTTATCGATTAATTTAGATCCCAAAATAGAATTGAAAGCAGACAACATTTCCGCAGTATCTTGTGCAGTCCAGTTTAATTTATTAGCAACCTCCTCTATCAATTCTTTGTTTTTCATACTTTCCATAAATCTAGATTCAGCTGCTATATTAGTTATTTTTTTGTAAACCGACAAACTTATTTACAGTTTTTATATCAACCTAACACTTTGCCATACAGGTCGAAAGCCTGTGCATCTTCGACTTCTACATTATAAAATTCGCCTAAGGTTAGCCGATTGGCTTTGTTAATCAAAAGCTCCGGGTCAACCTCCGGGGAATCAAACTCTGTACGTCCAATGTAGAAACCGTCTTCTTCCCTGTCTATAATAGCTTTAAACGTTTTACCAATTTTTGAGGTATTTATTTCAGAAGAAATACGTTCCTGAATACGCATTATATAGTCCAGCCGTTCTTCTTTCACTTCCTGCAGAATCTCGTCTTGGTAACGTTTATATGCATATGTACCTTCTTCATGGCTATATGGGAAAGCCCCCATACGTTCAAACCGTATTTTCCGGACAAATTCAACTAATTCTTCAAAATCTTTTTCCGTTTCACCCGGATGGCCAACCATCAATGTTGTTCTTAAATGAATGCCGGGAACTTCTTCTCTCATTCGTTGTATAAGGTCGTACGTCTCCTGTTTAGTAATATTACGACGCATCCGCTTTAACATATTATCACTAATATGTTGAAGAGCAATATCCATATATTTGCACACATTCCCACGCTCACGCATTACGCGCAATAAGTCGTAAGGAAAATGAGCCGGATAACCGTAATGTAAACGTATCCATTCCACTCCCGGTATATCGGATATACGTTCTACCAATTCCGGTAAAGCATATCGCTTATATAAATCAAGTCCATAATATGTTAAGTCCTGAGCAATTACCTGGAATTCTTTTACCCCTTGCCGGACGAGCAAACGAACTTCTTCCTCAATAGTTTCCATAGGTAAAGATTGGTAATGTCCGGTACTGATAGGTATGGCGCAATAAGAACATGTGCGATCGCAACCCTCTGCAATTTTAAGATATGCGTAATGGCTGGGGGTCGTAAGCACACGGTCGGCAGATAAATCCTTATTATAAGATTTACCTAAATCAGATATAAGTTGTTTCCAGTTAAATTTTCCGTAAAAATGGTCTACTTCGGGCAGTTCTTTCTGCAGATCTTTCATAAAACGTTCAGACAGACATCCCATAACAAACAGCTTACCTATCTTTCCTTTTTTCTTCGCTTCTCCCAATTCAAGAATCATATTAATAGATTCTTCCTGAGCATCGCCAATAAATCCACATGTATTTACAACGACTATTTCACCATTAATTTTATGAGGGTCATGCTCTACTGTGTAACCATTGGCTACAAACTGACGCATAATCTGCTCTGAATCCACCAGGTTCTTCGAGCAACCTAATGTTATAACGTCTACCTTATTTTTTCTCATTCTCCAAATAATGAATTTACAAATTCCTTCTTCCGGAACACCTGTAAATCTTCGATACCTTCTCCTAAGCCAATATATTTTACCGGAATACGGAAATGATCGGAAATACCAATCACTACACCACCTTTGGCTGTTCCATCCAGCTTAGTTACGGCAAGCGCATTTACTTCTGTTGCCGCTGTAAATTGTTTTGCCTGTTCAAAGGCATTTTGTCCTGTAGAACCATCCAAAACCAATAAAACTTCATGAGGAGCGTCTGGAATAACTTTTTTCATTACATTTTTAATTTTGGTAAGCTCGTTCATCAGATTTATCTTATTGTGCAAACGTCCGGCCGTGTCTATTATAACAACATCCGCGTTATTTGATTTGGCAGAACTTAATGTATCAAATGCCACAGAAGCAGGATCGGATCCCATTTTTTGCTTCACAATAGGTACACCTACACGTTCGCTCCAAATAACCAACTGCTCAACGGCGGCTGCACGAAAGGTATCGGCTGCACCCAAATATACATTTTTACCGGCTTTTTTAAACTGATAAGCCAATTTTCCTATAGTTGTGGTTTTTCCCACACCATTCACCCCAACAACCATAATAACATATGGTTTATGCTCTTCGGGTATAGTAAAACCATCGGCATCTTCTGTATTATTTTCTGTAAGTAAACTAGCTATCTCATCTCGCAATATAGCAGTCAACTCGTGTGTATTAACGTATTTATCCTGAGCTACTCTTTTTTCAATGCGGGAAATAATTTTCAATGTTGTATCTACACCGACGTCCGATGTTATCAATACTTCTTCCAAATTATCCAATACTTCATCATCCACCTTATTCTTACCTGCCACAGCCCTGGTAATTTTGGAAAATACGCTTTCTTTCGTTTTAGATAATCCTTTGTCTAAAGTTTCCTTCTTTTCTTTACTGAAAAAGCTAAATATACCCATATTTAAATACTTAATTTATATCAGATTGAATAACACCGCTAAAGTACTACTTTTTTTATTAACTCATCCGGTTTTTATAATCTTCATAACCGAAAGTACGATAAACTTCCAATTTATCCTCTTTGCTCCATAAAGCTAGAGAAGGATGCGGAATACCGTTAAACATAGTTGTCTTAACAATTGTATAATGAATCATATCTTCAAATATAAGTTTGTCGCCTACAACCAAAGGTTTGTCAAATGACCAGTCGCCCATATAATCGCCACTCAAGCAACTGTTACCACCTATGCGATAGCTAAATTTGCCTTCTCCCGGATCCACCGCCTGACGAATAACCGGTTTATAAGGCATTTCCAAACAATCAGGCATGTGACAAGTAAATGATGCATCAATAATAGCCGTTTTGATGCCATGATTTTCTACAACATCCACAACAGTTGTCAGCAAAAATCCTGTTTGCCAGGCAAACGCACTTCCCGGCTCCATTATAACCTCCAGATTCGGATATTTTGCTTTAAATGATTTCAACAGACCAATTAAATGCTCCGTATCATACCCTTTTCGCGTCATTAAATGCCCTCCCCCCATATTGAGCCATTTTATATAAGGCAGAAAACGACCGAAGCGCTTCTCCACCTCCATCAATGTCTTCTCCAGGTCATAAGATGAAGATTCGCATAATGTATGAAAATGCAATCCTTCTATTCCTTCTGGCAATTTGTTGCCTAACAATTCACTTATAACTCCCATGCGTGAACCGGGAGCACAAGGATTATAGAGTTCCGTTTCCACATCCGAATATTCCGGATTAATACGTAATCCACATGAGACTTTATTACCATCGGCTTGTATCATTGGATAAAAACGCTCAAACTGCGAAAGGGAATTAAATGTAATATGACTGCTATATTTCAGAATAACAGGAAAATCCGCTTCTGTATAAGCAGGAGAATACGTATGCGCCTTGCTTCCCATCTCTTCGTAAGCCAATTGCGCTTCATATTTAGAACTTGCCGTGGAATAAGGGATATATTCTCTAATAATAGGAAATGATTTCCACATGGCAAACGCCTTAAATGCAAGGATTATATTCACATCGGCACGCTCTTTTACACTTTTAATCAGGGACAGGTTATTCCGAAGTAAACGTTCTTCCATCACATAACAAGGTGACGGGATTTTGTTTATATCAATCATTTAGTTCTCTTTTATCCATAATTAGCTGGCAAATGTATGAAAATCTTATAACAATTCCATTGTTGCAACCATTAAAACAATCAAAATAACAAATCTGTTGCCAGTCTTTTTTTATCAGGGTAGCATTAAAATAGAACATGGCAGGCAACCGGCAGCAATTTGGTCGGCATCAAAATCCGGAATGTCCCAAATATTTATAATACAGTCAGTTTAGCAAATTTAAGTAATAATTGTTTCTGACCGAAATGAACAAAGTCAACCGATGCCTTAGCATTACCTCCAGTACCTTCTATCGCCATAACCTCTCCTTCGCCAAAACGGTCATGGCGAACTTTGGCACCTACAACCAAACCGGGCAAGTCTATATTTGCTACAGACGATGTACTTATAGTTGCAGATTCGATTTTAGTCAAATGAGAAGGTTGGGGTTGTTGGAATGGAGAGGTAAATGCCGGATGTTGCTGATATTTATCTCTCATAGATGCGAAAATATCAAACGAGTTTACAGACGATGACGGTATATCCAGATACCGGCCATCAATATCTTTCAAAAAACGGCTTGGTGAACATATTGAACTTTGTCCGTTACGATATCTACTTTTAGCATAAGTCAAAATACAATTTTGTTCTGCGCGGGTTATAGCCACATAGAACAAACGCCTCTCTTCTTCCACTGCGCGCGGATTATCTTTTGACAATTGAGATGGAAATAAATCTTCTTCCAACCCGACAACAAAAACATTCCTGAATTCCAAACCTTTGGCTGCATGCACTGTCATCATTGTAACTTTATTAGCCTGTTCCTCCTTATCATTATCCTGATCGGTCAGCAAAGCTACTTCTGCAAGAAAACCGGCTAAAGTTACTTGCTCGGCACCTTCTTCCTTTCTTATTTCACAATACTCGGCAACACCTTTCAGTAGTTCCTGAACGTTCTCTGTTTTACTAACTCCTTCCACCGAACGGTCTTGCAATAAATTATTGATTATGCCGCTTTGTTTTACCACAAGTGCAGCCATATCTTCTGCTGAGAGGGTTTTATCCTGTTCAATAAATCCTTCAATTAATTCACGGAAAGCGGTTAATTTATTGGAAGTTCCGCTATTTATAGAAACAGTATATTCCAAAGGCGCCTGTAATACAGTCCACATACTTACATTATGCTGGCTGGCGGCAGCCACAAGTTTATTGACTGTTGTATCGCCAATTCCACGAGTCGGATAATTAATCACTCTCTTTAATGCCTCTTCATCATGCGGATTTATAATCAAACGAAAATAAGAAATAACATCCTTAATCTCTTTCCGTTGATAGAATGACAAACCTCCATATATTTTATATGGTATATTCCGTTTACGAAGAGCCTCTTCCAAAATACGTGATTGCGCATTCGTCCTATATAATATAGCAAAATCTGCATAATCATACTTTGGGCCGTTCATCCTCATTTCGCTTATTCTGGCAGCAACAGCGTATGCTTCTTCATAATCGGAATAGGAAGCGATTACTGCAACCTTGTTCCCCTCTTCATTTTCCGAATAAACAGTTTTTCGTATCTGCTCTTTATTTTTATCTATCAAACTATTGGCTGCATTGACAATGTTCTGTGTCGAACGATAATTACGTTCCAGTTTAAAGATACGGCATCCTTGATATATATTCTTGAATTGTAATATATTATCAATATTCGCCCCGCGAAATGAATAAATACTCTGTGCATCATCTCCCACTACACAAATACGTCCGTGTTCTTCGCAAAGACGTTGTACAATTAAATGTTGTGCAAAATTCGTATCTTGGTATTCATCAACCAGTACATATTGAAAATGCCTGCGGTATTTTTCCAATATGGCCGGATGATCCCGAAATAAAATATTCGTCTGTAATAATAAATCGTCGAAATCCATAGCTCCGGATTGTTGGCAACGGCTCTGATAACGCTTATATATCTCACGCAGCAAAGGGATCTTTGCATTTATATCACTTTCCACCAACTCTTTATTCTGTTCGTAAGCTTTCCACGTTATCAATGCGTTTTTTGCATTGGAAATACGGCTCTGAACCATTCCGGGACGATACACCTTATCATCCAATTGCATCTCTTTTATAATTGCCTTCAGAAGACTCTTTGAATCGGATGCATCATATATTGTAAAATTAGACGGATAGCCGATATATTCTGCTTCATAACGAAGAATACGTGAAAATATAGAATGGAAAGTACCCATCCACAAGCGTCTGGCCACTTGTTCGCCGGTGATAGCCGCAATACGTTCTTTCATTTCCCGTGCGGCTTTATTGGTAAAAGTCAGAGCTAAAATACTCTGAGGCGGTAACCCTTGCTGTAACAGCCAGGCAATTTTATAAGTAAGTACCCTTGTTTTACCGGAACCTGCACCGGCAACAACAAGAGATGCCCCTTCACAAAACATTACCGCTTCTCTTTGATTTTCATTTAATTGATTCAAATATTCTTCCACAAACTATCCTTTTTAGTATTGCAAAGGTATAAAATTCGTATTGATTAATACAGATAAAAGTTATACCTTTGTTCACATAACAACAAATTCACATAATAATGAAAAAATCAATTATGAGTCTGCTAATGGCAGCCAGCCTGGTATTCCCGGCTATCGCCCAGCCAGGTTACACTCCAACCAAAGAAAATTTGGACGCACGGAAAGAGTTTCAGGATAACAAATTTGGAATATTCCTTCATTTCGGCCTCTACAGCATGCTTGCCGATGGCGAATGGATCATGACGAATAAGAACCTGAACTATAAAGAATATGCCAAACTGGCCGGTGGTTTCTATCCATCTAATTTTAATGCTGCAGAATGGGTATCGGCAATAAAAGCTTCGGGGGCAAAGTATATTTGTATCACAACCCGCCATCACGATGGTTTTTCACTTTTCAATAGTAAATATACAGATTATAATATTGTAAAGGCAACTCCGTTTAAGCGTGATATTATCAAGGAACTGGCAGAAGAATGTCATAAACAAGGTATAAACCTTCATTTTTATTATTCGTTACTGGATTGGTACCGGGATGATTATTATCCGTTGGGACGTACCGGCCATGGAACAGGAAGAACCACGCACGGAGAATGGAAAACATACTACCAATTCATGAATAACCAACTTACAGAATTACTGACCAATTACGGAAAAATCGGCGCAATATGGTTTGACGGCTGGTGGGATCATGACCAGGATCCGGATTTCGACTGGCAATTCCCCGGAATGTATGAAAACATTCATAAGCTACAGCCGGCTTGTCTGATTGGTAACAACCACCACATTACTCCTTTTGCAGGTGAGGATATCCAAATATTTGAACGCGACCTTCCAGGAGAAAACACAGCAGGTCTTTCCGGCCAGGACATCAGCCACCTTCCTCTGGAAACTTGTAATACGATGAATGGCATGTGGGGATACAAGATCACAGACCAGGATTATAAATCTCCCAAAACATTAATACATTATCTGGTAAGGGCAGCCGGAATGAATGCCAATTTATTAATGAATATAGGCCCGCAACCGGATGGTGCATTACCTGCCGTATCAGTGGGACGTCTGAAAGAAATGGGTGATTGGATGAAGATTTACAGTGAAACAATTTATGGTACCCGCGGTGGATTGGTTGCTCCTCGTGACTGGGGAGTAACAACTCAAAAGGACAATAAATTATACGTCCACATTCTTGAGCTGCAAGATAAAGGATTATTCTTGCCTATTACAGATAAAAAAGTTCAAAAGGCCATTTTATTCAAAGACAAAACTCCTGTCAGATTCACACAAGATAAACAGGGAGTGCTCTTGAAACTGGCAGAAGTTCCAACCGACATAGATTATGTTGTAGAATTAGAACTCAAATAAATCTTCCCGATCATTTTGTAAAATCATCCCGATGTTTTAGTAAAAACATCGGGATGATTTCTTATAAGCTCACTGTATGGATCGATATTAACCCAGCATGCTTTTTACAAAGAATTATATCGGTACATTAAGAATTTACAACAGGAATCCGGCCATAAAAATTAAGAATATCGTTATATTTGTACTTTAATCAGTTAAAATCAAGGCGCCATGAAGTATAAATTATTAGTCCTCGATATAGATGGAACGTTACTCAATGACAATAAAGAGATAACACCCCGTACACAAGCCGCCCTTCTGAAAGTACAACAGATGGGAATACATATCGTATTGGCATCAGGCAGGCCTACCAATGGCGTAATGCCGATAGCCAAGAAATTAGAATTAAATCATTACGGAGGTTTTATACTGTCGTACAACGGCGGGCAGATTATCAATGTCCAAACCGGAGAATTACTTTTTGAAAAGCGGATAAATCCGGAAATGCTTCCTTACATAGACAAGAAAGCTAAGAAAAACGACTTTGCAATTTTCACCTATCACAAAGATTATATCATTACAGACAAACCGGATAACGAACATATTAAGCAAGAAGCAATACTCAGTAATATGGAAATAAGAGGCGTAAACGATTTTGTTGAAGCTGTGGATTTCGCCCCTTGCAAATGTATGCTGGTAAGTGATGACGAAGAAGCGTTAATCGGTCTGGAAAATCATTGGAAGAAACGGTTAGGTGGTGTATTGGACGTATTTCGGTCTGAGCCTTATTTTCTGGAAGTGGTTCCGCAGTTTATTGATAAAGGAAACACATTAGGTGTATTATTAAGTAAACTATCCGTTTTACCGGAAGAAGTAATTGCTATCGGTGACGGTGTGTGTGATGTTTCCATGCTACAGGGAGCCGGACTAGGCATAGCGATGGGAAATGCCGAAGATTCGGTAAAAGCATGTGTAGATATTACAACTTTAACAAACAATGAAGACGGTGTTGCTTTTGCTGTCGAAAAAGCTGTTTTATCAGCTATCCGACCAACAGAAATTCCGTTAGAACAGTTGAATATGCGTGCACGTCATGCACTAATGGGAAATCTGGGGATTCAATATACTTACGCTTCGGAAAACCGGGTTGAAGCAACAATGCCTGTTGACGAACGGACACGGCAGCCTTTTGGAATTTTACACGGAGGAGCTACTTTAGCACTAGCAGAGACGGTTGCCGGCCTGGGTTCTATGATCCTGGCACAACCGGATGAAATTGTTGTCGGTATGCAAGTAAGCGGCAATCACATGTCGTCGGCCCATGAAGGAGATACTGTGCGCGCCGTAGGAACCATTATTCACAAAGGGCGTTCATCACATGTCTGGAATGTCGATGTATTTACTTCCACCGATAAGCTGGTTTCTTCCATCCGGGTAGTAAACAGCATACTGAAAAAGAAATGATAACAGAAGATAATCAAAAAATAATAGATTCGTTAATAGAACAAGGAAAAAGTTTTGCCATATGGCGCATTCCCGGAGAAGATGCAGTCCATTTTCGGATGCAATCATCCGGTTCTCCTTGTTTAATTTATAACATAGAAGACTTGAATAAACGGAGTGGTTTTGTAATCGCTCCGTTCCGGGTTTGTAAAGAACACCCCATTGTGCTAATCCAACCAGACTGTTTCAGTCTGCCGGAGTTTACAGAAGAAAAAGCATACATCCGGAAGAAAAAAGAATTTCTCCCGGAAGAAATCCAAAATTCATCCGAACAGAATGAAAAAGAAAGATATGCACAATGCTTCTCTATTTTCAGTCAAACTCTGCATAAAGGTGATTTGGATAAACTCGTTTTATCCCGAAACCGAACAATTGACAAAAAGGATGAATTTTCACCCGGCGCAATGTATTATGCAGCGGTAAAACGTTACATCCGTTCGTACATATACCTGTGCCATACGCCTGCAACCGGAACCTGGATCGGAAGTACCCCGGAAATACTGCTTGCCGGCCATAACGGGCAATGGCAGACTGTAGCTCTTGCCGGAACCCAACCAATACAAAATGAAGAAATTCCCCAAAAATGGGATGACAAAAATTGGCGCGAACAACAGTTGGTAGCATTCTATATCCGTCATCAACTGGCATCCCTAAATATCAGGCCTCATGAAAATGGTCCTTATGCCATACGTGCCGGAGAAGTATCCCACCTGAAAAGTGATTTCAATTTCTCTTTACCGGATAGCAATAAGTTAGGAAATGTATTAGCTTTGCTTCATCCTACACCGGCAGTATGCGGATTACCCAAAAAAGAGGCTTATCAATTCATCTTAAAAAATGAAGGATATGACCGCAGTTATTATTCCGGATTTATAGGATGGCTGGAGCCACAAGGCAGAACAGACTTATATGTCAATTTGCGTTGCATGCATATTGAAGAAAAGGCATTAACTTTATATGCCGGCGGTGGTTTATTAGCATCTTCCGCCTTGGAAGATGAATGGCAGGAAACGCAGGACAAGATGCAAACAATGCAACGATTGCTTAAATAAAAAACGATACACATGTACTCAGACAAAAAAAACATTCTTCAATTAGTAGCTTTGTTAAAAGAATATGACATCCGTAATATTGTTTTATGTCCCGGAAGCCGTAATGCTCCGATTGTACATACATTAGCAAACCACCCTTTCTTTCAATGTTACTCTGTGACAGACGAAAGAAGTGCCGGCTTTTTTGCTACCGGATTAGCATTACAAAGTGGAAAACCTGCTGCTGTATGCTGTACATCAGGAACGGCATTGTTAAATATACACCCGGCTGTAGCAGAGGCCTTTTACCAGCAAGTGCCACTTGTTGTTATATCTGCAGACCGGCCTTCCGCCTGGATCGGACAAATGGACGGGCAAACTTTGCCACAATCCGGCGTGTTCAATTCCCTGGTGAAAAAATCGGTAAACCTGCCTGAAATACACACGGATGAAGACGAATGGTACTGCAATCGTCTGGTCAACGAAGCTCTGTTGGAACTCAACCATCATGGTAAAGGACCGGTACACATTAATATCCCGGTTTCAGAACCTTTATTCCAGTTCACTACCGAAGAATTACCAGAAGTACGCGTTATCACGCGTTATCAGGGACTAAATGTCTATGATAAAGAATACAATAATCTGATCGAACGTTTAAATAAGTACAATAAACGCATGATGATTGTCGGACAAATGAATCTGATTTATTTGTTTGAAAAGAAAATCTGCAAACTATTATACAAACATTTTACCTGGCTAACCGAACATACGGGCAATCGTACTGTTCCCGGAATTCCCATTAAAAATTTCGATGCTGTAATTTATTCGTCTCCCAGTGATAAACAAGAAAAACTTATACCAGATTTGGTTATTACTTATGGAGGCCACATCGTATCTAAACGATTGAAACAACTTCTTCGTAAACATCCACCCAAAGAACACTGGCATGTGTCGTTGGATGGCGAAGTGGCTGATTTGTATGGTTCCATAACTACTGTAATAGAAATGGATCCGTTCGAATTTTTGGAGAAAATAGCTTACATGCTCGAGAGCAGCAAAATTTGTGAATATCCGAAGATGTGGGAAGCTCTTTCAAAAAGTATCCCAGAACCACAAGTTCCCTACTCGGAATTGTCAGCCATAGGCTCGCTTATCAGAACTATACCTGCAGAATCGGCCTTGCATTTGGCTAACAGCTCTACGATTCGCTATGCCCAACTTTTTTCTATTCCCGAATCTGTTGAAGTATGCTGCAACAGAGGTACCAACGGGATAGAAGGTTCGATGTCTACTGCTATCGGTTATGCTTCCGTTTCGGAGAAACTAAACTTTATTGTAATCGGTGACCTGAGTTTTTTCTATGATATGAACGCTTTATGGAACAATTATATCCGTAATAATGTACGTATCATGCTACTTAATAATGGCGGAGGAGAAATATTTCAGTCTTTACCAGGTTTCAAGATGACTGAACAAACACACAGGTTTGTTACTGCAACTCATTCCGCTACGGCACAAGGTTGGGCAACAGAGCGAGGATTTCAATATATGGAAGTCCATAATGATGAAGAATTGGCAGAAGCTATGAAAACCTTTGTACAAGTAGAATTTACAGAACAACCATTATTGATGGAAGTATTCACAGATAAAGCAAACGATGTGAAAATATTAAAAGATTATTATCACCAACTTAAATAAAAAAAGATATGTCAGCAAAAAGAGATTGGACGACCATTAAAGAATACGAAGAGATTCTTTTTGACTTCTATAAAGGCATTGCCCGTATCACAATCAACCGCGAACGCTACCGCAATGCTTTCACCCCAACAACAACAACAGAGATGAGCGATGCTCTATACATTTGCAGAGAGCGGCAGGATATTAATGTGGTTGTACTGACAGGAGCCGGAGACGTTGCTTTTTGTGCCGGAGGCGACATGCACGTCAAAGGTCATGGAGGCTATATCGGTAAAGACGGCGTAGCCCGTTTAAACGTATTGGATGTACAAAAACAAATCCGTTCACTGCCAAAACCTGTTATTGCAGCTGTTAATGGTTTCGCCATTGGCGGAGGCCATGTATTACATGTCGTATGCGATTTAAGCATAGCCTCCGAAAATGCAATATTCGGACAAACAGGACCACGTGTCGGTAGTTTTGATGCCGGATTCGGATCATCTTATCTTGCCCGTATCGTGGGACAGAAAAAAGCACGCGAAATATGGTTCCTTTGTAGAAAATACAATGCACAGGAAGCTTTAGATATGGGGCTTGTGAATAAAGTAGTTCCTCTTGATAAACTGGAAGATGAATATGTACAATGGGCAGAAGAAATGATGTTGCTCAGTCCGTTAGCCCTTCGTATGATTAAAGCCGGGCTTAATGCGGAATTAGATGGCCAGGCAGGAATACAGGAACTTGCAGGAGATGCGACAATGTTGTATTATATGACAGAAGAAGCCCAGGAAGGTGGTAAAGCATTCCTGGAAAAACGCCGTCCGCAATTTGAAAATTATCCCAAATTCCCTTAATACAAAGGTTTTATGAATATACAAATCTTCCCCCGTCTTTTACACTTCAAACAACCGGCCGGGACATCCAGAGGTGTTTATACCACACGCAAAAGTTGGTATTTAATACTCACATCAAAGGAAGAACCGGGACGATTTGGTATTGGTGAATGTGCTCCGCTGCCCAATTTAAGTTGTGACGATTTGCCAGACTATGAAAATATTCTGAAAACTGTATGTGAATCTTTCCAATCGAAACAAATCATAGATAAGGAAGTTCTTCGCCCCTATCCGTCAATCCTATTCGGAATAGAAATGGCTGTCCGTCATTACGAAACCGATAGTTATGCTTTATGGAATACTCCCTTCTCCCGGGGTGAAACCGGAATTCCTATAAATGGGCTAATCTGGATGGGAAGCTATGGCAAAATGCTTGAACAAATCCAGAAAAAAATGGAAGCCGGCTTTCGGTGTATCAAATTAAAAATCGGAGCTATCAATTTTGAAGAAGAAATAGATTTATTGAAATATATACGTAAACATTTTTCCTCCAAAGAAATTGAATTGCGTGTAGATGCCAATGGAGCTTTTTCGCCGAAAGATGCATTAGAGAAGCTAAAACGATTAGCAGAGTTAGACCTTCATTCCATAGAGCAGCCTATCCGTGCAAAACAATGGGAAGAAATGGCTCAGCTAACAACATTGTCTCCTTTGCCCATTGCTTTGGATGAGGAACTGATAGGATGCAACACTTCAAAAGAAAAAGAAGAATTATTAACAACAATCTCACCTCAGTATATAATTCTAAAGCCATCATTACACGGAGGTTTTTCCGGATGCAAAGAATGGATAGAAACAGCCGGTAAATTTAAAATCGGCTGGTGGATTACTTCTGCTCTCGAATCAAATATAGGATTGAATGCTATCGCTCAATGGTGCGCAACGTACGACAACCGACTTCCACAAGGATTAGGTACAGGTTTACTTTTTACCGATAATATAGAAATGCCGCTCGACATCAAAAAAGATTGCCTATGGTATAATCCGGATGGAAAAAAACCCGACATTTATTCTATTAAACAATAAATTAAATGAATCGTGATTTGTCAAACAGTTAGTTATGCACACAACTACTTTAAAAGAATATATACTTGATATTAAAAAACAACATTTGACATTAGAAGGTGTTGTATATACGCAAGATAACATTGAGGATTTATTAAAAACAAATACGAATCAGGATACCGAGTTCAGAAATGATCTATATGCTTTCTTAGCAGACTGGTTCAATGAATCTCCTACTATCACTTTGCAAACATCAGGCTCTACCGGAAACCCGAAAAAACGAACCGTACGGAAAGAACAAATGATGCAAAGCGCAATAATGACCTGTTCATTTCTGAATTTGCAAAAAGGGGACAGAGCCTTACTCTGTATGCCGTTACTATATGTGGGCGGGAAAATGATGGTTGTACGCTCATTGGTTGCCGGATTAAATCTGGTTATTCGTACACCATCCGGACATCCGATGGCTGGCGTAAACACTCCATTTCGTTTTGCAGCCATGATTCCTTTGCAAGTTTATAATACATTACAAGTTACGGAAGAAACAGAAAGACTCAAACAAATTGACATCTTAATCATTGGAGGAAGTGCTATTGACAATGCTTTGGAAAAACAGATAAGAAAACTTCCAAATTCAATCTACTCGACTTATGGCATGACAGAAACACTCTCACATATTGCTCTTCGAAAAATAAACGGAAAAGGCAGATCTGTACGATACATGCCATTCCCATCAGTCAATATTTCACTCTCTCAGGAACAGACATTAACAATACATGCACCTTGTGTGTGCGACAACATATTAGAGACAAATGACATAGCACAGATTTTTCCTGATGGAAGTTTCTCTATCATCGGACGAAAAGACAACGTAGTAAATAGCGGAGGGGTCAAAATTCAGATAGAACAAGTTGAGAAAGCTCTTAATTCTATTATTTCCTGCAACTTTGCTATAACTTCTATTCCCGATCCTAAATTTGGAGAAGTGCTTATTTTGTTAATTGAAAAAGAAGAAGATATTGCACAACACATAAAAGAGATTTTACCCAAATACCAGCAACCAAAGCGTATTTATAAGGTAGAATCCATTCCATATACAGGTAATGGAAAGATAAACCGTCCGGAATGCAGAAAGCTCGCTATTAAATTACAGGTAACAAATAACACTATATAATTATGAAACACTTATTTATTGTAATGTTTTCATTGTTGATATACTCGTCAGCATACGGACAGAGTAACTCTTGTTGTCAGCTACCGCAAGATCCAACAACCGAAAAACAAAAAATGTATGCAACTGCCGATTATATCACTTTACTGGATAGCACTGCCGTTACAGTACAACCTTCGGGATCCGGCTCTTTTGTAATATACAAGAAAATAAAAGTACAAACACCTAAAGGAGCGGTTCAAAATCGGATTATTAAATATGATTATGATCCGTTGACTGCATTTGCAGAGTTTCGTTATGTCACAATCTATCGTACAAACGGAGATGTGATTAATCTGGATATTACTCAAGCTTGTGACTATGCCGCACCGGCACGGGCTATTTACTGGGGAGCACGCCAAATCATGATGGAAGTAGGCCGTCTTTATCCCGGTGATATTATAGAATATAAAATTGCAAAGAAAGGATTTACCTACGCCCTCCTAGCAGGAGATGATGATGAATCACGTTTCGTCCCTCCTATGTATGGACAATTTTATGACATTGTTCCTTTCTGGGCAACAGAACCTACCGTACGCAAAGTATATACAGTTTCCATCCCTATGGAAAAAGATATGCAATTTCAATTCTATCAGGGAGAATGTACTTCGTCAATGCGGTATGAAGACGGACTGAAAGTCTATACTTTTGCAATGAAGGATATGCTGCCATTCAAAAAGGAGCCTAATATGGTTGACTTATTTGACTGTGCACCCAAACTGATGATGTCGTCAACCCCCAAATGGCAAGATAAGTCTCTTTGGTTTAATAAGGTAAACGAAGACTACAATAGCTTTGCACCACTCCCCGAAGCCCAGAAAAAAGTAGATGAACTGATAAAAGGCAAAAGCACGGAAATGGAAAAGATTGCCGTTTTAACACATTGGGTTGCAGACAATATCCGTTATGCTGGCATCTCAATGGGGAAAGGAGAAGGATTTACGCTTCATAATACCAAAATGAATTATACCGATCGCTGTGGTGTTTGTAAAGATATTGCAGGGACATTAATTTCATTCCTTCGCATGGCAGGATTTGAAGCTTATCCGGCTATGACAATGGCAGGTAGCCGTGTCGAAAGTATTCCGGCAGACCATTTTAATCATTGTGTTGCCGTAGTTAAATTATCTAATGGAACTTATATGCCGCTCGATCCGACCTGGGTTCCTTTCTGCCGTGAATTATGGAGTAGTGCCGAACAGCAACAGAACTATTTGCCTGGTGTGCCTGAAGGTTCCGATTTATGCCTTACTCCTGTTTCCGCACCTGAAAACCACTATATACGTATCAAAGCAAACAATAAATTAGATATTAATGGTACTTTACGCGGACAATTTACCATTACTGCAGAAGGACAATCAGACAGTAACATTCGTAGTATTTTTACCCGAGGTTGGCAGTCTGACTGGCAAAATACTCTGGAAAAGCAATTGCTAAATATATCACCTAAAGCAAAATTGCTAAAAGTGGATTATGGTAAAGATCCGAAAAATTATCAGGCAGCGCCTATACGGATGACTTTCACATATGAGATCCCTCAATATGCTTCCGTTGCCGGAAAACACATAATATTTAAACCTATGGTGATGAATAATTTGTATAATCAGGTAAAAAGCTATTTGCGTATTAACACCGATTTAAAAAACCGCAATTACGGATTTAAAGATGCCTGTTCCCGTTTGGTAGAATTGGACGAAACAATTCAATTGCCGAAAGGATATACAATGATGCAAACAGACAAAGAAGACCATAAACAAAGTACGGCCGCCGATTTTGATGGCTCACTCAAACAAAAAGGAAATACTATTGAGCTTCATCAAAAACTTTCCTTAAAAAAACGTGTTTATGAAGCTGCCGACTGGGAAGGATTCCGTGCAGCAGTAAACGCCCATAAAAGTTTCGGAGACTATATAATAATTGAAAAATAAAAACCATGAATAAAATAAATAAAATATCCGTTCTTCTCTTTTGCTTGCTGTTTACCTCAATATCTGCATTTGCAGCATCAGAAGCAGAATACAAGAAAGTGGGAAAAACATACAAATTGAATTCTGATGGCAGTCAGGAATATCGCTACGCTATGGAGTTAACACTCTATACTCATACGGCTATGAATGGCACGTATGGAGAAAGTTTCATTTTGTACAACCCACAATATCAGGAATTACAAATACATTCTTCTTATACCGTACAAAAGGATGGTTCTATTGTTGAAACTCCTCCAAACGCTTTTGTAGAAGTCTTGCCCCGTTTTGCAGCAGACGCCCCGGCTTATAATAACTTAAAAGAAATGGTGGTAGTACATACCGGATTAGAGTTAGGAGCTACTATTTATCTGGATTATTCTATTATATCCAAGCCTGGATTCTATCCGGCACTCGATATAGAAGAGCTTCTATCTGCAACTTCGCCGGTAAAAGAGTATTCATTGACAATTATTGTTCCTCACAACACAACTCTTACGTATCATCTCTATGATTCGAGCGCGAAAGCCATTGAGACAAGCAGCAACGGGCAAAAAACAGTAAATTGGACTTTGCATAATGTCCCAGCCTCTTCCCGTGAAGCATTTCTACCGGAGAATAACGATGGTACGCCTCGTCTTATTGCTACAACTTACACATCACAATCCGAAGCTCTTGGATATATGAAACAATGTTTCAATAATTCTATGAATTATGAAAGTAAAGCGTTTGCACAATATATTACAGAAAACGCAACCAATGATAAAGAAAAGATAGAAATTACTCAACGCCATGTTGTTGAGAATATAGATCTATGCCCAATTCCTCTGGATTATACAGGATTCACCATTCGCAACGCAGATGATGTATTACGTAGCGCTTATGGGACAGCAACAGAAAAAACACAATTACTCTGTTCTATGCTTAATGCAGCTGGTATAAAATCGGAAATAGTTGCTTTCTATCCTGCAAATATAGATGCAAACATTGCAGGTATTCGCAGTATAAAAAAATTTATGGTAAAAGCGACTTCCAACAGTGAAGACCTGTATTTGTCAGCTTTTAACATGGAACCAATTAATGTAAAAGCCCGGGGCATATTAGATAACATTTTCACACTTGATGGAAAACAAATCCAGGTGAATACCCAACCTCTTATTATAAAAGAAAACAAAGAAATAAATATTGATGCCTCTATGGCAAAAGGTGGTTTTATAATTTACACATTACCTGTTCTATTAAAAGGTATAGATACGTGGAATATTTCATCATTGCCTAGCAAACGCACCGGATTGTTTGAAATACCCTCTCTCCTACAGGAAGAAATTACCTACGCAATAAATAATGCTGAAGGATTAACATTAAAAACTCCAGTTGGACAGACCGTGGTAAGTAAGCCTTACGGAAAAGTTACACAAACAATTACTTCCAAAGACAGTACCATTGAAGTAATTCGCACCATCGAATTGAATAAGCAACAATTTACTCCGGCTGAATATAGCGATTTGCGTGTTCTTCTTAATGAGTGGACAGATCCAAACAATAGATTATTATTATTTTCAGAAAAATAGAGAAACAGGTTCTACACCAGATTGATCAAATAAAAGCCCTGCGAATTAAAATAATTCCGGGGCTTTTATCTTATAGGAAACATAACCCGGAAAAGAAAATACCATAACCAATAAATAGATTGATTTCTCTCTGGATGAATACCGATATTTACCCTGTAAAAAGAGATAATTCATGATTGGTTTACTAAAGGCTTTATATCAAAAGTTTAAACAACATGCTGATTGGTGGGCTGATTATACAACGGAACTATCTGTCGTAATAATTAGCATTACTGCCACATTTTATGGCGAAAACCTGATAGAAAATTATATAGAGGCAAATGAAGATCTCCAGGTTATGCAAATGATGGTAAACGAACTAGAGTATGATTTAGTTGAGCTTTCCAACATACAAAATCACTGCAAAGATGAAATCGCATTTTCTGAATTACTTTACCGTAATATCATCCAAAAAGAAAATATTGACGAAAATATTGTAAACCGATACTATAATCATCACCGTCTTTATTACTATTGGTTCCTGAAAAATAATGCCTTAGATATGACAAAAGTATCAGGCACCATGCAACGAATGAAAAACAAGCAATTATTGCTTCAACTGTTTGAATGCTACGAATACATTAATATCATAAAAGATATGGATACTCACTATAGAGAAGTCCGGATTGAACAACTCTCCAATTTCTATGCCCATCTACCAAATAATGCACACGTCCCGACCGCAAAAGAGCAATGGAAGCAAATAGCACAAGATAGCACCTTTTGTCAATACATGCTGACTACACTTCCGTTAATGGCAAAATCTATAACCAATACAAGTATAAATACGCAGAAAGTACTCCATAAAACAATTAATATGATCAATGAGGAGTATAAATAAATTCATTTATGGACGAGTTATACAGATTATCAAAATATTCCGCATTATAAACTGAAACATGCGAGCCTATCGTCTTCAACAATTAGCAGAATATGATCGTCATCCAATCCGTTTTTCCGTAGCAATTGATAAATGGGCAGCATAAGCATTCGTCCGCCGGGAACCGTCTGATGTATTATATTCCAATATTAAATGTTTTCCACTATATATAAATCAGCCAATTGGAAATAGGTGTATCCTGATTCTAATCCGTATAATTGATGCATAGGAATATTTTTACCCCCTATCCATTGACGTATGTATGCACCTACACAATCGCCTGTTTTTTTTACCATTGAACCTATTATATCGTAATCAGAATCCTGTTTGCTTTTGTTCTTGCAATATTCCCCTGAAAATATCATCATTATACGATAAGTCACCGAGTCCACCCGGAGTAAATAATACGCGGACCTCATATTGTGTACCTGCTACAAAAATAACAGGAACTCCTCCTACAGGCTCTCCGTTTGTTCCATTAGCTATATCCTGACTAGCAAAATGGATTATTGAAACTCCGGGTATCTCAGGAATATTTATACGCCAGGTTGCATATATAGCATTTTCAGATGTTCTTTTACCATTGATCCGAATAAAAATACCGTCATCCGATACAAAAGAATATTCATACGAATCTTTAAGAACAATTTTGATCCCTGTAATATCTGAAAATAATTGACATGGCACATCACTCGATGTAACCTGAACAACGTATTCACCATCCATATATCCATCCAATTGGCATGTCAGCTTATCTACCGGATAACAAAAATAAGAATGAAACTTTTGTACAACTTCTTTACTTGTTTTACAATTTATATAATCTGTTTCTTCTTTTGAACAAGACAAACATAATATGGCCAATAATGTTAAAGTGACAGATTTCATAATACAACCTCCTTTTATTATTTATTTATAAATTGATTCGGTTGCAAAACTAGATGAATGCTCTTGACAGAATAATTTTATTTTTTGGTTTGGTGATATTCCTTTTTACAATATTACCGGATAATTTCTATATATCCGGAATTATACCTAAACCAAAAAATAAAAACAATAATCCAAAAAGTTTCTTGCTGCTAAAATAATCAGACTTGTATTTTTGCTTCAAACATCATTCTATTTACAATATTATGAACAAAATTATCATTACATCAATACTACTTTCTTATTGTTTTTTATTTTTATATGATTGTAAGAAACAGACTGATACATCATCCATTGATTACATCTGTGGAAATTGGATAAGCATACAAGGGCGACCGCGTATCTCTATCCTTTCAACGGAGAGTGGTTACATTGCTATAGTGCATCATATTACTGTAAACAGAGAAAAATATCCTATTATTTATCCCATCTTACAAACCCAATATGGAACCTATATTCAAGCAGAAGGACGTATTTTTATATCATATAGCAAGAAAGACAGTACTCTGTTTCTATCCCCTGGTGGAACTTACATCAGAGAGGAATATAAATAAAAAATGATCAGTGTAATTCACTGATATTTCATTATAGCTTTCACCGAGCTCTTTAATTCTATTTTTAGCATGAACACAAAATCTGAATCTATCTGTCATGTAAAAGACGGATTATTTATTCGCCAAAAAGATTTCTTCCGTAAATATCTGTATACCGATATCCAATGGATAGAGGTAGATGGAAGTTACTGTGAAATTCATCTAATGCAAGGTACTAAAATTATTATTATTCATTCATTGACGGAGATGGAACAAAAATTACCGTCAACCATCTTTGTACGCATTCATCGCTCTTATATTGTAAATATGCATAAAGTGGATGCTTTTATAGGAAATATATTATATGTTGAAAAAAAACAATTGCCTGTAAGCTGTCCTTACAGTCAACAAGTATCTGCATGTTTCGATATACTGGAAGAAACAAAATCGCCATTCAAATACAGAAAACGAAAAAATAAAAAGGATATTCCTTCAACTAAAGAAGATAATTTCCACAACTAACGTTTATCCATAGTTTTGCATCGTAAGCTTACGAAAACAACAGTATTAAAAACAACAATTAAAAAAGGAGATTATTATTATGGCTATTGACAAAACTCCGTCGCAAGTTGCAACCAATGCATTGCAGGCAATTCCTTTTGGATCAATTATTGGCGGCCCATTACAAGCATGTATTGAAGCTCAGGCTATGGCAGCACAAACAACCTGGAAATTTATTCAGGAAGTCGGCTTGAACGAAGATCCGGAAACACACGAAAAAACAGCTGTTACCGTATCTTTTTCATTCTTACAAGGAGGACGCATGGTACAGTTGAATGTGCCTTTGTTGACAATCGTTCCTATTCCTTATATCGCTATCCATAGTATCGATATTAATTTTAAAGCCAGTATTTCTGCTTCATCATCCAGCACGTCAGAAGTATCAGAGAACACAAGTATGGGCGGTAGTGCTGAAGTGACTGCCGGTTTGAAAGTTGGCCCGTTCCACATGGATGCAAAGATGAATGCCAACTATTCATCAAAGAAAGACTCTAAAGCTACAGAAGAATCAAAGTACAGTGTAGAATACACTATGGACGTGGCTGTAAAAGCCGGTCAAGATAGTATGCCTGCAGGTCTTGCCAAAGTTTTGGAATTATTAGGTAACGCTTTGGATGTATCCGATCCTGAAGGTACATTGGAAGTTAACAGCACCCGTTTTACAATTAACGGACAGGAAAAAGCACGCTTAATAGCAACGTACAAAAACAAAAACGGCCTATTGTCTCCAAAAGCATTGAAAATTAGCGGCGGAAACTCAAATGGAGAAGACTTTAAGATAGATGGCGACAGTAAAGTTATCGAATTGAGCGCAGGTACATACAAAGTATTTGTAGAAGGCGGCAAGGAAGTCGAAATCAAAGTCGAAACTGCATCAGCCAACAATAATGCTGGAGAAGATGGTATAGAAGATTAAAAGCAAAAAGTTAATTAAAAAAATCATATTATGGCTCAGTTAAGTTCAGTAATAGGCTCTATTTTAAGAGACATCATTTCAGCACAGCATGAAGCTAATCTTTACTCGCTGGCACTTAGCGAATCGTACGGAAAAGACGGAAAAGTAAAAGATTTCCAACTACCAAACGTTATGGTAAGCGATATGGAATTAGAATTGAAGTATGGTGTAAAAAATGCATCGGAAAGTCAACAACAGTTCAATATTAAGTACAATAAATTCAGGCAATTTCTGAATGAACTTTGCGAAGAAACAGCAAAAGTTGTAATCAGTAGCGTTATGTCCACTATAATGACCTCGGACATAGAGGGTAAAGAAGGTGAAAAACACTTTTTTGAAAGACTTAAAAGTGAAACGGCTTTCCATAGAGAATTCTGGGCTTTTCTGAGTCGTAATATGAGAAAAGCTTTCCGGTCAAACATATACGAAGCGGTAGACAGAAACAATGGTTCTATCAAACAAGAAGTTATATTAAGTAGAATCACAGACGTAGTCCGAAAGAAGTTTCTATATGATACTGATCTTGATGAACTATTCTCTGGTACAGAAGGCGATAAACTACGTGAAACAGCAGAAGTAAATATGCAAAAAGCTATTTCCGGATTAATTGAGAAGCTTTCCAAAGATGCCAACTTCAAAAAGTTCAAATCATTTCCCCAACTAGATGTTGCTATTACAGCCGAAGAACTTATAAATATGCCGGAAGAAGCAATCCATTCGTTTAAATTAAAATTTAGTCCACGCAGTTTTTCCCTTTCGCAATTAGAAGAAGAAGAAAACTATGAAGACTTCGTTATGAAATAAACAAAAGTTATGGAAGATAAAAAGAAAAGAACCAATAGCAGCCAGGTAATGGAACTACAGCAATTAATAGCAGGTCCGTTAATTGCAACTATTGAAGCCGATGCGTTATCGTCCCGTAGTTATCTGGATTATCTGATGAAAATAGCTTTTGATTCATACGATCCGGCAACAGGTAAAACAGGAAAAATACGGATGCTGACTTTCAATTATACCAATCAAGATGTGAATGGAAATAAACAGCAAAGTGTAAGCATTCCATTGTTAACACTCGTACCTCTACCTCTACTACAAATTCAAGAAGCCGATTTCGACTTTGACATCAAAATTCTAGATGCGTTAACAGAGACTACTGAAGAACATTTCTCTACAGAAGAAGGAAAAAGTGTCAGTGAGGATAATAATGGAGGATTCAAACTTCGTGCATCATTAGCACCTAAACAAAGTGACGGAACAAATTCCGGTAATATCCAGCAAAGCTTATCAGCCAACATGAAAATCAGGGTTAAAATGCGTCAGGCCGATATGCCCGCCGGATTATCAAACTTACTCCATTTAACGGCAAACAATGTACAAGTAGAGGATATTGAAGTTGAAGAGGTAACCGAAGAAGAAGGAGGTAAATAATGGCAAATATAGAAGACAATGCCCGTGAGCAAAAAGTCGGGCTCAAATGCCCGCAATGTGGAAAATTTATTCATACATCAATCTATGAATTAATTACATCCCGAGGATTACAATGTCCTTCGTGTCATCTACAACTGACGATAGACCGGACAAAGTCCAAACCCGCAATAGATGCTTTACGAAAAGTAAAACAAGCTCAAGATAATCTTGAAAAGAAAAGTCATTTTAACAGATAATAAAAATGGGATTTGATTTCTTTCGTAAATTAAAGATGCATATATGGCAATTAGTCAGCCGTAAAGGAAAAAACGATCACCAAAAAGGAAATGGATGTTACCAAAAAACAATCTATTTCCTTTTAAAAAATCAATCTCCGATTGGTAAGGCTAAAAGCAAACGACATCCGGAAATAAGGATTATTAAAGTAAGCAGCTTTACAGATGCTTATCTTTTTTTCCTCCGCATGTGTGATCAACGGCTTTTAGAAACACGTAAAGCGGCCGATTACTTATATTACAGTGTAACTTTCCCAAACGGGAAAGGCTATATTGAGTTATCTGATAAAGTCGGAAATATACACAAAAATACAGTAGCTATACTAAAAGTAAAAATTCCCGATTTAAAACCAATTTTTTCTGAAATTAGATTTATAACAACATAGACATATTATGAAAACGATAAAATTAAGCAATACAGGTAAAGATGTCCGTTATCTTCAGGAGCTATTACTTCAAAACGAATATAAACAAGAAATAAATGGTACATTCGATGAAGCCACACGTGAAAATGTCATTCTGTTTCAAAGTAAACATAACCTGGATACCGACGGCATTGTGGGTATTGTATGCTGGGATGCTCTGACATTTTCCAACAGACCTGCACAAGAAAAAATAACTGAAGAAGATATTATTTTAGCAGCAAATATGTTAGATGTGGAACCGGCATGCCTCAAAGCCGTTCTAAAAGTTGAAACCGGCGGACGTGGTGGTTTTTTGGCTCCGGGTAAGCCTGTAATACTTTTTGAAGCTCATCATTTCTGGAGAGAACTAAAAAATGTCGGCATTGATCCTGTCCCTTTACAAAAAGAACATCCTAATATATTATCTCCAACATGGAATCAAGAGCTTTATAAAGGAGGAATAAAAGAGTATGACCGTTTAAATGAAGCCATGAAGATTCATGAAGTAGCAGCCTTGATGAGCATCAGTTCCGGCATTGGTCAAATTATGGGCAGCAATCATAAATTATGCGGAGAAAAAAGTGTAATCGTTTTTATGGAAAAAGAAAAAAAGAGCGAACAAAATCAACTCCGCCACTTCATTATATTCCTACATAAGTCTAAATTAGCTCAATTCTTAATCGACAAAGACTGGGCAAATTTTGCAAAAGGATATAATGGTCCCAGCTATGAAAAGCACCAATACCATCTGAAATTAAAAAGTGCATACGAAGAACTGACAAAGCAAAAATAAGTAACCTTATCTTTTATTCTTCATTTCAAAAAAATTATATCTATAGAAGATCATGAATTACATGAATATTATAATTATGACAAAATAATGACATACAAATCAACATAATATTTTGACACAACTGCACAACGAGTATAATCTTTAATTCAATTATATAGTATAATTACCATTAATTTGATCCGATTTTCAACAAAGTTGAATCAAATTCTTAATATTCTACTAACAATGCTCGGTGAAAGCTATTTGGAATATCTGGAATTTAATAAGCGATGCCAGAGCTATTCTCTGACATCGCTTTTACATCAAACTACTATTACAAAACAAAAAATTTCCTGCTCCTGCACCGGCAAACGAACGAATACCACTGCCATCCATTCGTAAATATACGCCCGGATATTTTACAGACTCGATAGTTACAGTACCGTCACTTTGTGCTTTAATATTAAACTTTCCTGTATCTTCCATACCTTTCTGACAGTTTACAACACCACCTCCAGATCCTGTTTTAGATGATTGAATATATAACGGCTTTGAAAAATCTACATTCATAACAATAATCTTAAAAAATTAAACTTTTATCCTTTTGTAAGCTTACCTTACAAAGATGAATCTAAAAGAATGTACTCAAAAAATTAATATTTGAAATGTATATTTTCCTTTGTCAATAACTTAATATTCCACTTTTTGAAACAACTATAAGGACATATTTCCCCTTTTTAAACAACAAAGAAAGGCTTCCTTTTGGGAAGCCTTTCTTCAAAACCTATTCTTTAATTTAATTATGCTACCGGAAGTGTTCCTCCAATCAAAATAACAACCAGTAAAGCCAGAATTGCATATAATTCAGGGAATACGGCCATCACCATAGTTGCACCAAAAACATTATGACCGGCACCAACACCTGCAATACCGTTAGCACAAACCTGAGCCTGACGGATAGAAGAATAAAGGCCGGCAAATCCTAATACCAGACCTGCACCAAATACACCACAAGCTGTTAGCCATGAAATGCCTTCGACCAAAAATTTCTGCATCATAAAATAACCAACGAATCCATACAATCCCTGTGAAGATGGCAATGCACTTAATGCAATATAAGTACCCAGTGCATCCGGATTCTTCTTCATTGCACCTACAACAGCGTTACCACAAATTGTAACACCATAACTACTGCCGATAAAGGTTAAACCTGTCATCAATGCAATACCCAGATAAGCTAATAAAATTGGTCCCATAATAAAACTGTTTTTTTAATTTATTCTTTTGTTGTTACTTAAATTACTATTTATAATTGTTTAAAAGGTTTGTATTCCTTACCGCCACCTTCAAATTCAGCATTTTTATAATACTCAACGAAAATAAGACGAAGCGGATGCACCAATGAACTAATGGTACACAAACCTATATTTATCGAATGTCCTACCAGAAGGATCAGTAACATACAGATAATACGTGCTACAATATTCATACCTTCCGTCATATCCACAGCCAGTGAATTAAACACGCCTCCTAAAATGGAGCCGGTCAGTCCAATTGCAAACAAACGGATATAAGATAGTGTATCACCCAATAGCCCGGAGGCCATATTATAAGTGTTCCATAATCCGGTTCCGAAATTCAGGAATACATTCTTGCCCGGCGTATTGTAAAGGAACGCAACCAGCAACCCTAATCCGGCAATTCCAAGGAAGATATCAGATACTATTTCCGGTAAATGAACATTCAACATAGGAAGACCAAACACACAACACAAGGCCGTGATAATGAACACCCATGCAAATGGAGCAACACCATATTTCGTACCTTTCTGAGACATTGTTTTTAAAGCTGCAACAGCTTTACCAAATATAATCTGAACCAATCCGATAATAATTGAGAATGTCATCAGATTATCACTATTCACAAAGTACTCCTTAACGGCTGAAAATGCAGGAACCTTTGCCAATTCTATACCAAAGAATGAACCTGTACAAGTACCAACAATAACCGCCGCTAATCCCAAATATTGGAATAAGGTCAAATAGGGTTTAAAGTCAGGATTTACCTTTCTTTTCAGAATCGTACAAACTATAAGCACTAACAGGCCATATCCTCCGTCACCAAAGCAAAGCCCGAAAAACAACATGAAAAATGGGGCAAAGAAAGGTGTGGGATCAAATTCCGTATAATTAGGCAACGAAAACATACGTGTAATCGGTTCGTATAGTTTGCTGAACTTATTATTACGTAATTTGATAGGAACAGAATCACCTTCCTCTATTTCCAAAGCGTGGAAGAAATATCCGTGTTTTTCCAAACCTGCTTCCATCGCCGGTGCATTTTCTGTAGGAACCCATCCTTCCAATAACATCAACTTGTCACCAGCTTGTTTATCCGTTTGAACTAAAGCATTTGCTAAATTAAACTCGTTTTGCAAACTCCGGTCAAAAGCATCCAACGTATTATAATCATCGACGGCCATCCGTTTCAGCTCATTTTCAACATCTTTAATTTCTTGAAGACATTGCTTGTAGCGGATATTCAATTTAGCTATTCCCATTGCCGGCATTTTAGGACGGTCGGCATCGATATCAATCAATGTACCTTCTTTAGTTATTGTTACAAAATAGGTAATCGACTGAAAATTATTTATGAGAAATGCATTATATAATTCACCCCAAACCGGTTCATATTTAGCTGTCGGACAAGAAAAAAAAGTAATATCATATCCGGCTCTTTTCAGACGATTAATATTTTGATAACTAAACTCGCCCCATATCGACATATAGTCAATATCCTTTTCCAGAGATTGCTTATAAGCTACAAGTTGAGTTTTCTTTTCTTGCAGTTCTTCTATTTTATCAAGCAACTTCAAACCATCCTTTTTGTCAAGTTCACGGGCCGGAGCTAACTTAATATCCTTTTCTGAAGCATGCAGATTCTTAAAGAAACGCATCAAGACATTAACCCTTTTGCGTTCAGACAGAAGTTTTTGAAGGTTGTCATCATCAGTAATAGATTTTGTTTCCCGGATATGGACAACCCCCAGTTCACGCAATAAGCTCAGAAAGGTATCATATTCCTTATGGTATACCATATAGGCATATTTGCTCATCTTTACTATCATACTTCAGCCTCCTCTTTTTCTTCTTTTGCCTTACGTTTTTCCTGATTAGACCGCATGATCTTTTGTGAAGATTTAGAAAGACTCTCTTCATCTTCCATAAACCGTTTCACTTTACGAATCGCATCTTTATAGCCCGGAATCTGCACTTTTTCAAAAAGGTTTACTTTTTGAGTAGTCTTTTTCCTGGCATGCTCCAACAACTCCAGCTTCATATTCGAAAACTCTGCTTCAATACCCGTACGAGCCAATTTTTTCAGCAACTCGATACCGTCGGTATACCAGGCAGGAGCATTAAAAAGACTATAGTGTCCTATTTCAAACTTTATTTCGTCGAGTATAGGAACAACCACACCGGCTATTTTCTTTGTCGAAAGAGTCACATCCTGCACTTTAATCAATTCAGGATTAAACTCATTCCACAAAGCAACCATGTCTTCATAACTCTGAATCTCTTGTTCCAGCTGAAGTTCCAATCTATTCGCTTCATCTTTGGTTCGCTTCACTTCGATACGCAACGCACTTTCCTTGCTCTTAATAGTAGGCAGGGAACGTTCACGCATCTTCAGTTGCTTTTCCAGTTGCTGAAGTGATGTTTTATTATATTGAAACTTTATTGCCATATTTATATATTTTAGATTCCATTCGGAAAAAAATCAAACTTCTCTCGGGAGAAATTCCAATTTCGTTCGGAAGGAATTATTTCGGCCAATATTTATCTACCAGCGCCTGCTTAATATTTACTTCTTCCGGAGTGAAATAATGTGCAAACAAATTCCATGCAACATCAAGCATTTCTGTTGTATCCAAATTAACATCAATAGCAAGCAATTTTGATGAATAATCTTTTGCAAATGCCAATGTACGGTTGTCGTAGTCAGTCAGGTCAAAACCATTTTCAAGCTTAGTCTTCGCATTGGCGGCATCGGCGTACAAACGGACTGCCGCATTCATTACCTGAGGATGATCTTCACGCGTTTTCTTTCCTGTTACCAACTGTTTCAAACGTGATAAGCTTCGGAATGGGTCTACAATAACCTTACCTACGTCACTGTCACGACGAAGATACAACTGGCCTTCCGTAATATAACCGGTATTATCAGGCACTGCATGCGTAATATCGCCGCCAGACAATGTAGTTACAGCAATAATCGTAATAGAACCACCTGCCGGGAACTGAACTGCCTTTTCATAAATCTTAGCCAGGTCAGAATATAAAGAACCCGGCATTGAGTCTTTTGAAGGAATCTGATCCATACGGTTAGACACAATAGCCAAAGCATCGGCATAGTTAGTCATATCCGTCAACAACACCAATACTTTTTCATTCTTCTGAACTGCAAAATATTCGGCGGCAGAAAGAGCCATATCCGGAATCAAGATACGTTCTACGGAAGGGTCTTCCGTTGTATTGATAAAACTAACGATACGGTCCAACGCACCGGCATTGCTAAATGTATTCTTGAAAAACAGGTAGTCATCATTTGTCATCCCCATACCACCTAAGATAATCTTATCTGACTGAGCACGTAATGCTACCATAGCCATTACTTGGTTAAAAGGTTGGTCTGGATCGGCAAAAAACGGAATCTTCTGTCCTGTCACCAATGTATTGTTCAAGTCGATGCCGGCAATACCTGTAGCGATCAACTCTGAAGGTTGTTGACGACGAACCGGGTTTACAGACGGACCGCCAATTTCCACTTCTTTTCCTTCGGGAACCGGACCGCCATCGATCGGATCACCATAAGCATTAAAGAAACGGCCTGCCAACTGATCTCCAACTTTCAAAGAAGGAGCTTTACCCATAAACACTACTTCTGCGTTTGTACGAATACCTTCTGTTCCGGAAAACACCTGCAGCGTAACTTCGTCGCCGATAATCTTTACTACCTGAGCCAGTTTTCCATCAACGGAAGCCAACTCATCATACCCGACACCTGTTGCTTTCAACGAACAGGTAGCTTTTGTTATCTGGGTAATTTTCGTATATATTTTTTGAAATGCTTTTGTTGCCATAACATTATTTTTAGCTGACGGTTATCATTGTTCAACTCGCTCCTTAACCAAAGCATCCAGTTCTGCATTGAACTTTTTAAACTGGTCACTTTCATATTCGGAATAGTTCATCTGTTTGAAGATATTAATCATCTTCTTAAAATAATCCATAACTTCCAGGAAAGTATCAAACTTAAAATCAGCACGACAGATATTTACTACCTTATCCAGCATAAATTCCTGACGGGCCAGTGGAGTTACGGCGTCAATTGTATCAAAAGCGTCCTGCTGTAAAATAACAAAGTCTATAAGTTCAGACTTCCAAAATGTAACGTGATATTCAACAGGAACTCCATCGTCACCCAAAATATTGATTTGCTCGGCAATTTCCTTACCACGCAACATACGGGTTTTGATTTCATTTACTTTCTCGATCCAGGCAGGAGAAATATGTTTTGCTATATATTCTTGAAATTCGGGATATTCGAGATACTTGGAATAGCTGTCAATCGGATTTACAGCCGGATAACGTTTACGGTCTGCACGTTCCTGCTCCAGCGCATAGAAACAACGAGCTACTTTTTTCGTATTCTCTGTTACGGGTTCCTTTAAGTTACCGCCGGCCGGAGATACCGTACCAATAAACGTTACAGATCCTGTTGCATTATTATTTAAGTGTACGAAACCTGCGCGGGCATAGAAATTTGCCACAATAGCCGACAAGTCCATAGGAAACGCATCCGGTCCGGGAAGTTCTTCCAAACGATTGGACATTTCACGCAACGCCTGTGCCCAACGGGAAGTAGAGTCCGCCATTAGCAAAACTTTCAATCCCATACTACGGTAATATTCTGCAATTGTCATTGCCGTATATACAGAAGCTTCACGTGCAGCAACTGGCATGTTGGATGTATTTGCAATAATAATGGTACGTTCCATCAGCTTACGTCCCGTATGAGGGTCTACTAATTCAGGAAATTCAGTAAAGATTTCCACAACCTCATTTGCACGTTCACCGCAGGCAGCAATAATTACAATATCAGCTTCAGCCTGTTTGGAAATAGCATGCTGAAGTACAGTTTTGCCTGTACCAAAAGGTCCGGGAATAAAACCGGTACCACCTTCCACGATCGGGTTAACAGTGTCTATCGTACGAACGCCTGTTTCCAGCAATTTATAGGGACGGGGTTTTTCTTTATAGCAGGTAATAGCTTTCTTTACCGGCCATTTCTGGATCATAGTAACATTAATATCGTTACCATTTTCGTCTGTAAGGACAGCTATCGTTTCGTTGATGGTATATTGCCCGGCCGCAATTACGGACTTTACAGTAAATGTACCTTGAAATGTAAAAGGCACCATAATTTTATGAGGTTGGAAGTTTTCATCCACTTCACCCAACCAGTCACCGGCAACAACCTTATCCCCGGCTTTCGCCAATGGTTTGAAATCCCACTTTTTATCATTATCAAGCGCAAATGTATATTCTCCACGCTTCAGGAAAACACCATCCATCTTATCCAGGTCATTCTGCAAACCGTCATAATTACGCGACAACATGCCCGGTCCCAACGTTACCTCTAACATGTGTCCCTGGAATTCGGCCTCATCACCTACCCGCATACCACGTGTACTTTCAAACACCTGTACAAAGGCATTCTTACCTATTACTTTAATTACTTCCGACATCAGTTTCACACCTCCGACGGAAATGTAACAGATTTCATTTTGAGAAACCGGCCCATCCACCTCAACGGTTACCAGGTTGGATACGATTCCTTTTACAATTCCTTTCGTAGCCATAATTATTTATTATTGTTTCTTTTAAATTCTTCCAACGCATTTTCACTTCCCTTCTTCATTGCGCCTATTATTTCACGGAACGTTTTCTCGCCTGTATTTTTATCCAAAGTTACCCAACGTTCTATCATTTCCAGCTTCAACAGATAAGCAAATACACTTTCTATATCAAACGTTTTAAAAAACGTGTTATCGTCAAGCCATTTCCATTTCAGAATATCTACTTTTTTTTCACGTACTATAAGATCCGATTCTTCTGCTATCCGCTGTAGTTCGGGTAAATAATCTATAGTATCGCCTAATCCGAAATCGCGCGCATTAGAAGTACGAATACTTTCTGCAACGTCATTATGCCCCACGATATAACCCGCCTTATCAAAACCATATTTACGGCAAGTAATGGCCGTTAGCATATTGTTTATATTCAGGTTAAGTTCAAACCACTCTCTTACAAAAGCATTCCCGCAATCCATCGCGTATGAATAATATAGAGCAGCCAAACGGTCTTCCCACGAAATATACTCCTTTTCTCCTTTATTTTCCTTAGCTTCTTCTGCCAAATAAAGCTTGAAAAATTCAACGAAATAAGAAGGTATGTTATTGTTTTTAGGAGGTTTTTCTTCTTCTTTCAACGCCTTATAAAGTTCGTTGAATTCGTCGTACGTAATCCTTCCCCGAGGATCAGGGTCTCTGTCCGGATATTTGGCATGATTAATCACGTTCAGATTCTCATACTTGAGAAAAAACAGATCAATCAATTTCCTGTCAGCATCAGACAATTGATTATCAATCTCTTGCCTGAATTCGGCAACAGAATAAGTCAGTTTGCTATCATCTAATGCAATATTGGGGAGTCCGGCTATTAAGTAATAATACTTACTCATAATTTAGAATAACATTTCTACCAACTGCGGACGAAGAAATTCCTTGAAGAATGTCACAAACTCCTCTTCACCAAAGGTTACTTTATAGGAGCCGTCAGCCGGAATAATTGCGAATGAGGTTTCTTTACCGTTTACTTTCTCTATCTTGACACCTTTATTTAGCAAGTCTTTAGCATTAGTTTCAAAATATTTGGCAAGTGCATCCGCATCATTTGTCTGAATAGTAAGAGCTTCATTTTGCACCCATTCTTTTGTCATATCAAGGATTACTTTTTGCATAAATGCCTTATCAGAAACAGCCGCTTTCACATTTGAGGAAACGATTTCTCCTGTAATGAGGTTTGCCACTTCACTCTTTAGCGCCTCAACAGATTGGGTAGCAAATAATTTTAACTCTGCTTCCGTGTTTTTCTTCAATTCGGAAGCCTGTTTTTCAGCGGCGGCAACTATGCGTTTTGCTTCTGCTTCTGCTTCACTTATAATAGTTTGCTTCTGTGAATTAGCATCTGCAATAATCCGTCCAGCTTCTTCATTCCCTTTCTCTACTCCTTCTTGGTAGATTTTGTCGGTCAGTTCCTGAATTTTTGTATCCATTTCCTACTTATATTATAAATTATATTTTCACTTATAGTAAACGCCCACAAAGATATTCTTTTCCTTGAATAAACCTCATTTTAAATGTGAAATCAAGCTAAAATGCAGTCCCATTTATTTTAATTTGTACATTTGTTCGTTTAAAATAAATATAATATGTTCTCAATTAAAAAAGCAACAACAGACGATTGTTTAACAATTCGTTCCCTGGCTTTCCGTACTTGGGGAAACACTTATGGAAGTATTCTATCCAAAGAACAGTTGGATTACATGTTTGACATGATGTATGCACCGGAAAATATCCTCAAACAAATGAACGAATTACATCACCAGTTTTTCATCATATTCAAAGACGATGAACCGGCAGGCTATTTATCTATCGAGAAAAAAGAAAATGATTTATTTAATTTTCAAAAAATATACTCGCTACCCGAAACCCACGGAAGTGGCATAGGGAGATATATCATAGAACAAGGCATTGCTTATCTGAAAAGCATCTGTTCTACCCCTTTTACCATAGAATTATATGTAAACCGGCATAATCCGGCTGTCAACTTTTACAAACATATGGGATTTGAAGAAGTCGCAATCCGCGACCACCATATCGGAAACGGTTACTATATGAACGACTTTATTATGATAATGAAGCTCCCTTGAAGAATCTGATACTTACTTTGCCAACAGACCCTATAAAAGTAGAATAGGTGTCCGGATTTCTCCACAAAGCCAAGTAATACAAAGCAGGCATGACCGCATTTTATACACTCAGAATGGAGACGATAAAACGTGGAAGATTGAAAGGTTGGCTCCATAAGAAAAAATGTTCCCGATGATTTGTACAAATCATCGGGAACATTTTATAAAATCATCGGGATGTTTTTTATTTCTTGGCATCAGTTGTCTTTTTAGGATAATCTACAATCCGTATAGTCGTTACCTTTACGGAATATATAACTGCCAATTTATCGTTTGTAGGTTCCCCCAAAGCTAACCGGTACTTCAACATCTTCCTTCTTGCTTTTTCTCTGTTCATAGCAGATCCGTTTTATAGTTAATACTAACACAGTAACATTTTTGTATATACAATTAGTTCCTGCCTTTAAGAAAGATTTGCAGCTTTTTTCTCTTTTCCTTCAGCAATTTCTACTAAATAAACGCCAAAACATATTAGCAAAATAGCTGTCGTTTGCATCCAGCTAAAACGATCCTGACCTAAAAGTAAAGAAGTTATAGTTGCCACAATCAGTATCAAATAACCATAAATGGCAACCAATGTCGTACTCAAATATTCTAACCCGACAGGAACAAGGAAATAGGTCAGTACAGTTGGAAATATAAGTACAAACATCAACACAACAAATGGCCACCATTGAAATGCATCCGAAAACAAACGTGCCTCGAACCCATAAAAAGGTAAAATGATTAAACTGGAAAATGCAGCTCCCGTAAATGTATAACGTAGCATCGTTATCATATCCACCGACATTAAAACCCGTTTACTTAACACCAGATATACGGCATAAAAAACAGAACTTGCCAGACATAGCATATTCCCATTAAATGCATCCGCTGCCAAATCATCACTTTTTTGCGTCAGAATACAAAGCAAGGCACCTCCCAATCCAACGGCAATGCCTAAAATCTTCATAAATGTAACCTTCTCTCTATAAAACAGGACCATGATTACAAACACCCATATCGGTTGCAGACTGGTGAATATAGAACTCGACACGGGTGTAGTTTTACTTAATCCTATCAGGTAAAGGAACATAAAACCATATATTCCGATCGCCCCTAAAAGAAACAACATTACTTTATCTTTCGATGAAGCCGGTTCTTTTTTCATAAACAACCCTATGATCCAAAATGCCACCGCTGCAAATACACACCGCAAAGTAGCCCCCAGCAGAGGACTCAACCAAAACGGCAATAAATACTTCAAGGCATTCATGTTCAAACCGCTGAATGTCTTACCGACAACCATACTGATATTCGCTTCTAACTTTTTATTCTTCACTGTTTATACTTGTTTTATAATTTATCATCAAATAAGAATGAATCTCGTTTTACATAAGCAAAGACAGCCGCAATAAGTGCAATACATCCATTAAAAATAAAAGCAAACTGTTGGGATTTTATATCAAACATCGACTGGAAAAAATCGATAATGAACGGGCATGATAAAATAGCCAGATAATTCATTGACATGACAAACGCAAGCGCCAAAGTCACTTTTTTCGGAATAGCCGTCCGCGTAGTTTTATCATAAGCAATCGGCTGGATAACACCATATCCCAATCCTATTAAAATACATCCCAAACCAATCAACCACTCGGTTCGCGAAACTACTATCAAGGCCATCCCTACAGCAATACTCAGCAAACTGTAAAACTTCGTCTTATTCCTGAGCAAGCCTACTATCTGGTTCAGCATAAGGCCCGGTGCCATAATAGCCAAAAAGAACAACGAAATCATCAGTCCCGAATTGCCACTCGTAAACTTATACTCCTTCATCAGGAAAGGCAGGTTAAAACTAATGATTATAACCAAGTAAGTAGCTAACCCGTAGAAAAGCATAATCTGGATCAGCTTCTTTATATCTACTCCGAGTTTACCTTCTATAACCACCTGACCGGATGGTATTGCCGTCGTTTTTTCGGAAACCGTAGCCGGTTCCACCTTGTCCATATTATTCTTTAAATAAAACGACAGGACAATGGAAACGATAGGCAACAAATATACGGCAAATGGCAGATGCCAGTTAATTTCGGCAAGATAGCCGGTAACAATCGTTGCTATTACCAATGTAACGTTTGTAATAGCAGAACTTAACCCAAATTGTTTCGTACGATACGCCCCGATAAAAAACTTAGAGATCAATCCTGTCGATAAAGGTACTATCAACCCCGAACCTATTCCCATCAATGCACTGACTGCAATTAATTGCCACATTTTATCAGACAGCAAATATAACACACCGCTAAGTGCAAAAATAATCAGTCCTGATTGCAACAGCCATATCGTATTTACTTTCTCATTCAGTTTACCAGCCAAAATAATGAATGGAATAATCAATAAGGAAGGCAACGATGACAACATCTGGATATCCAGTTCCGTCGATTTGGGAAAAATAACGGCCAATTTCCCCAAGATAGGAGACACTGCCAGACCTGGTAACGCGTTTAAGGCTGATATAGACCATATGCCCACCAGTGTGATTAAAGGGATGGTTCCCTGTCCTGTTTGTATTTTCATAAGATACAGTATTTATTCTACGAAAAACAAATCATATACGATGAAAGTTTTGCATATATCGGTCGAGTGTGCTACGGCACTAAAAAACGCCAAATAATGTAAAACGGCAAAACATTCGGAAAAGACATCTGTTTGGCTATAAACGCTCGATGGGACATAAATTCCCATTGATTCAAACATATTATTAACATCAAAAACTAAATCAAAATGAAAGACTCAGATTTCAGAAAAGGTGATGCCAAAACGGCAATTTTCGGTTCCGAAATGATGTTGAATCCCTCTCCGGTAGATAAAATACCTGATGGTCCTACGACCCCGGAGATTGCGTACCAGATGGTAAAAGACGAAACCTTCGCACAAACACAGCCACGTTTGAACTTGGCAACCTTCGTTACCACATACATGGATGACTATGCAACCAAATTGATGAACGAGGCAATCAATATCAACTACATCGACGAAACGGAATATCCGAGAATTGCTGTTATGAACGCAAAATGTATCAACATAATGGCTAACCTTTGGAATTCTCCGGACCCTGAAAAATGGAAAACAGGCGCACTGGCCATTGGTTCATCCGAAGCTTGTATGCTAGGGGGTGTTGCCGCATGGTTGCGCTGGCGTAAAAAAAGACAGGCACAAGGAAAACCAACAGACAAACCTAATTTTGTTATCTCGGCCGGATTCCAGGTTGTATGGGAGAAATTCGCACAGTTGTGGCAGATAGAAATGCGCCAGGTACCTTTAACGTTGGACAAAACAACGCTTGATCCGGAAGAGGCATTAAAGATGTGTGATGAAAACACCATTTGTATCGTCCCTATCCAAGGTGTTACATGGACTGGTCTGAACGATGATGTGGAAGCCCTTGACAAAGCCCTTGATGCTTACAATGCAAAAACCGGTTATGACATTCCGATCCATGTAGATGCTGCCAGCGGTGGTTTCATTTTACCATTCCTGAATCCTGAAGTAAAATGGGATTTCCGCTTGAAATGGGTTCTTTCCATCAGTACGTCAGGACATAAATTCGGATTGGTTTATCCGGGGTTAGGCTGGGTTGTCTGGAAAGGTAAACAATACTTGCCTGATGAAATGTCATTCAGTGTAAATTATCTGGGAGCCAATATTACACAGGTAGGTTTGAACTTCTCTCGTCCGGCTGCACAGATACTGGGACAATATTACCAATTTATCCGTTTGGGATTTGAAGGTTACAAACAGATACAGTATAACTCTTTGGAAATTGCCAAATACATCCACGATGAAATAGGTAAAATGGTTCCGTTCGTTAATTACAGTAAGGAAGTTGTAAACCCGCTATTCATTTGGTATCTGAAACCGGAATATGCACAGAAAGCAAAATGGACACTTTACGACCTGCAGGATAAATTGCAGCAGAGCGGCTGGATGGTTCCTGCTTACACATTACCGGAAAAACTGGAAAATTACATAGTTATGCGTGTTGTCGTACGCCAGGGATTCAGTAGAGACATGGCCGACATGTTGCTTGGAGACATTAAGAATGCCATTGTAGAACTTGAAAAACTGGAATATCCTACTCCTACCCGTATTGCCCAGGATAAAAATATTCCTATTAAAGGAAAAGTCTATACACATACCGGTTCAGGGCATTCAACAAAAAAGTAATCTATGGAGAAGCATATAACATTAGCACAATTGAAAGAGGTTGCACAGGAGGCATACAACCAGTTCAAGTCCAACACGGACGGTAAGAATGCCGACTATATTCCTTATCTTGCCAATATAGACAAGAACCTCTTCGGTATCAGCATCTGTCTGCTTAACGGGCAAACAGTCGAAATCGGTGATACGGAGTATCGCTTTGGTATCGAATCGGTATCAAAAGTACATACCGCCATCCTTGTTTTGCGTCAGTACGGCGCGCAAAAGCTACTGGACATGATCGGAGCCGATGCAACCGGACTTCCATTCAACTCCATCATAGCCATATTGCTGGAAAACGACCACCCTTCTACTCCATTGGTAAATGCAGGTGCCATTACAGCATGTAGTATGGTTCAGCCGGTAGGTGATGCAAAAAAGAAATGGGATGCCATTGTATCCAACATAACCGATCTTTGCGGAAGCGCTCCGCAGTTGATTGACGAGTTGTATAAATCGGAATCGGCAACGAACTTCAACAATCGCTCTATCGCCTGGTTGCTGAAGAATTACAATCGTATTTACGACGATCCCGACATGTCGCTTGATCTTTATACACGCCAATGTTCTTTAGGAATTACAGCCAAGCAACTTTCTGTAGCAGCTGCTACGGTTGCCAACAAGGGAGTAAATCCGGTTACCAAAAAAGAAGTATTTGAAGCAGATTTGTCGCCCAAAATCACATCCCTGATTTCTACCGTTGGCTTCTACGAGCATACAGGAGACTGGCTCTATACCTCCGGTATTCCGGCAAAGACCGGCGTAGGTGGCGGCGTAATGGGCGTATTGCCCGGACAGTTCGGTATCTCGGCTTTCGCACCTCCATTAGACGGATCAGGCAACTCTGTTAAAGCGCAGCTTGCCATTAAGTACATCATGAACAAGCTGGGATTAAATGTCTTTGGCGGAGATCACGCTGTATTTGGATAAAAAGCCCGGAATTAAGGAACGCAGGTAACGCAGACTATATTAATTATTAATAGAAGTCTGCGTTACCTGCGTTCTCTGTATACTAAAGGGACAGTTAAATCTAATTCATGCCCTTGTTTCGTAATACCTACGAAGTTAATAACATCGTTCTTTTAAAACCGTCAGACTACTCTGACGATTATAATACGCTCGTTCTACGGTCGGCAGATCATTAAAATAAGGTCAGAAACATACGGCTCGTTATAGCTGAAGGTGTTTTTTATTTCTCCGGCTGGCTTGGTTTAGCGTCTTTGCCCGCATTTGTGGTTTCGTCTGCATTTTTATTCTGATAATATTCCATTTTTTGAGCATTTGCTTTCTGTACAATGCTTGTAACGTAGACAGTAAAGATTGGGAACATCATCATACCCAATGCAGCAAGCACTACAGACAGAATACGTCCGGTTGTAGTTACGGCCTCAATATTCGATCCTACAGTCGTAACGTCCATGAAGGCCCACCACAGCGCATCACCGTAATTGTGAACCCCGGTGTTCACTCCCAATTCGAGCACATAGAAAATAAGGCTGGAAAAATAAACAGTGGCAAACAACATCGTTATATAAGAAACAAATAACCCCGATGCTCTATTATAGGATAACCAGCCAACTACAATAGCCAAGGCATATCCACCTCTTACCAAAGGAATAAATTGGATGAAGTAATTTACCTCCTGCGAAAATTCAAGTTTGAAGTAATGAATAATGTACTGGTAGGGAATAGCTACAAGAAAGAAGATAAAATGCGAACGAATATAACGCACTTTATTTTTCGATAAGAAAAATTCAAGAAAGAAATCGAAAAGAAAAAACAAACATATCCACAATTGTATCTTCTTGTACGAAGGTTGCGTGTAGAATTCTATATTATTAAATGTATCGAGCGAAATGCTTATCACCAAAAAGAGGGACATAAGCAAAATCAATACATGCAACACTCCGTAAATACCCTTTTTACGAAGTACGATTTCATAAAGAGCCATCTTCATTATATTATTTTTTAGTAGTTAAGAAGTCGGGAAGACTGTAGCTAACTACTCGTCTTCCCGACTTCCTGATTAATGACGATAACAAAAGCATCGGAAAAATTGTTCCACAGCGAAATATGTTAATTAACCAAGTTTGACAAATCCGTCATGAAACATCTCCAGAGTTGTATTGTTATTACCACAGACTTAAACGCAAAGTGACATTGTATTCACTTTTTAAAAACATAAATCTATGGCAAATATTAACAAAGCAGTGAAACTGGGAGTGTTTACTCTCGCAATCATGAACGTAACGGCAGTTGTATCTTTACGCGGACTGCCGGCCGAAGCAGTTTACGGACTGAGTTCGGCATTTTATTATCTTTTCGCCGCAATCGTATTCCTGATCCCTACTTCTTTAGTAGCCGCCGAACTGGCCGCCATGTTCCAGGATAAGCAAGGTGGTGTATTCCGATGGGTAGGCGAAGCATACGGTAAGAAATTAGGATTTCTTGCAATATGGGTGCAATGGATCGAAAGTACGATATGGTATCCTACCGTACTTACATTCGGTGCTGTGTCTATTGCCTTCATCGGAATGGATCATCCGGAAGATATGTTGCTTGCCAATAATAAATATTATACGCTGGCAATTGTATTGATCATTTACTGGTTGGCTACTTTTATTTCCCTGAAAGGTTTAAGTTGGGTTGGTAAAGTTGCCAAAGTCGGTGGCATGGTAGGTACAATTATTCCGGCTGCCCTGCTTATTATCCTGGGTATTATATATCTGGCAACCGGGGGACATTCCAATATGGATTTCAGCGGCAGCTTCTTCCCGGACTTCTCCAAATTCGATAACCTGGTTCTGGCAGCTAGTATCTTCTTGTTCTATGCCGGTATGGAAATGGGTGGTATCCACGTGAAAGATGTAGATAATCCTTCTAAAAACTATCCGAAGGCTGTATTTATCGGCGCTTTAATCACAGTTATCATTTTCGTGCTGGGTACATTCGCATTAGGTATTATTATCCCTGAAAAGGACATCAACTTAACACAAAGTTTGCTGGTTGGTTTCGATAATTATTTCAAATATATACACGCTTCATGGCTGTCTCCCGTCATTGCCATAGCATTAGCATTTGGTGTATTGGCAGGCGTATTGACATGGGTTGCCGGTCCTTCCAAAGGTATCTTTGCTGTTGGTAAAGCAGGTTATCTTCCTCCATTTTTCCAAAAAACCAATAAATTAGGTGTACAGAAAAACATTCTGTATATACAAGGCGCAGCAGTTACTTTATTGAGTTTACTGTTCGTTGTTATGCCGTCGGTACAAAGTTTTTATCAAATCCTGTCACAACTCACAGTGATCCTTTATCTGATAATGTATATGTTGATGTTCTCCGGTGCTATCGCATTGCGTTATAAAATGAAGAAACTAAACCGTCCTTTCCGTATTGGTAAAGGAGGAAACGGTTTGATGTGGATTGTCGGCGGACTTGGATTCTGTGGTTCACTATTAGCATTCATATTAAGTTTCATCCCGCCGAGTCAGATTTCAACAGGAAACAACACCGTATGGTTTGCCGTATTGTTTATCGGAGTAATTGTTGTAGTAGCAGCTCCGTTTATTATCTACGCAGTCAAGAAACCGACATGGGTTGATCCTAATTCTCAATTTGAACCGTTCCATTGGGAAGAGAACAATACGCAAAACACACAGAGTACTCAGAGTGCACCGAAAGCCTGATACATAAATATGTCTGTTTATTAAATAAGAAAGGATGTATCCCTCACGGACACATCCTTTTTCTTTATAAAATACGTAGGTAGTTGTATGGACTTATTTCGAGTCCCCTGCCATACTCAATGCTGTTGTGGTTAGATAATATTTAGTAAGCATATTAGGAATTTCCCATTCCGGCATATTCCCTTGATTCAAATAACCGAGATATTTCCTTATAACGGACGAGAAATGTTTTTCATGTCCCGACTGAAGTTCAACAGGAACAACGATTTCCCAACGATTCCCCTCCTCTTTAAGGGCTACTCCCGGGTATTCCGTCTGCAAGTCGGCAATTGCCTGATCCAGCATCTGACGGTAAGTGGTTTTATTAATCTTTTTATCTCTTTCTATATATAACTTCGGTACAAATCCTTGCTCTTCTCCCTGGAGAATAGAGATGGTTCCTTTCGTCCCGCGAATAATAGATTTATGAATATCTCCAGCTCCTTTAGGCGCTTCAAAGTTCCATATCACACTTAAATCTATCAGCTTACCTTTTGCCATATATTGAAAAGAGCCGTTAGAATAGACATTCAATACGGAATCAGAAACATATTTACCGAGAAAATCCGGATACTCAGTTAATCCGGTAGACATAGTAAATTGTTGTTTTGACAACGGAGTTGCCCAATGTTTAGCCGAAAGAAGCTGTATATCTTTCTTGTAATCTACAATCTGTTCGGGGAAACACTTCCAATGGATCAGGTCTACCAGGTGTGTTGTAACATCTACTATACCTTCGCCTTGCTGCTCTACATCATAATACCATACCGGACGTATCAACGGTTTACCGGATACCACTTTATAAAAATGATGTATGCTGGAAACAGATACTGCCGGTTCCTTCTCCGTACCATCTACGAGTTCACCGAAAAGTTCCGGATTCTGCATCAAAAGGCGTTGTATCTCACTCCATACATCGTAGCGTTCCGTCATTATATCATAGAGCATTACGTTGTTTTGAGCTGCTACCCCAAATGCCTTCTCCAATTTTTCAAAACTGGCTTTGTCTATAGCCATCGGCTTATCCGAAAGGACATTGAATCCGGCAGATACAGCTTGCAGGATATAATCGGTCTTATCGCGGTTATTACCGGCAAGCACAACAACGTTATGACTTTTCTCAGTCTGTCTTTCCTGCAGCATTTTTTGCAGGAAGTCGTTGCCACGATAAACAACTTCGTTCCAATGCGTAGGTTTCTCTTCGCGGTTATTGTAAGATTGAATAAGTTTAAGATGGCTATCCAATTCCGGCCCGTCGGGTGCATAGACATAAACAGTAGAATCAACACCATCCAAGGCTTCCTTTTGTACTAATGCAGCATGGAAATGGCCGGGAGCTAATGTTATCAGTCTTACCTCTCCGTTCTGATCAGAGGAATTATCTACTGTCTTCTTCGATGCCGGATTGCAGGCACACAAGAGGATTGATAAAAGATATAGTGCATATTTCATAAATACCGAAGTCTTTTTACTTATTTATCCAGCTTAATATTTAGCAACGATTTTAGCAGCCTCGTATCTGGCTTTGTCATAAACAGCCTGCATAGATACCGGGCAACCACCCTGGCGTTTGCTTTCGTTGGAAGCTTCCATGAATGTAAAAATCTCTATAGTTTCTTCCGGTGTAACAGGAACAACTTTTGTCTTGAAAAAATTCACTATCTGAACCAGCAGGCATTCATATCCGCTATATTCGCCAACCTGGACCTTTCCGCCTTCGCAGTATGCCGTTCCACCATAAGCATCCTTACCTTGACGAATACCACGGAAAGTACCGATACGTCCGTCTTCCCAAAGACCAACTACAACATCTGTACCTTTTGCCGACGTACGTGAAACTTGTTTGCAACCTGTACCCATTACAGTGTAAAGAGTTTCCACACCATGTATACCGTACCATGCAAAGTCGGTATGAGATGGTTCGCCAGGAGCTGGAGAACAACAGTCTGCTCCCATGATCTTCCCGAACTTGCCATTACGCAAATCCTGATTTTGCGGAACATAGCGCAAAGCAGAAGAAGAGAATACAGGAACTTTGTATTTATCAGCCAGCATGAAGATGGCAATAGTTTCTGTAAGGTCTGCGGCAACCGGTTTGTCTATATACAAGGTTTTGCCAGCTTTCAAGACTTCAAGAGCTTGTTCAAGATGCAAGTTTCCATCGTTTGTTTCAAGCATAACGCAATCCACTTTCTTCAGCAGGTCTGCAATGGAGTTGACTATCTCAACGCCATTTTCTTTCGCTTTATCTATATATCCCGGAATACGCTTCATACTATTTTCTATAGTACGGGAACCATACGGATAAGCAGCCACAACTTTAAAACCTGAAAACTCCGGTTTGGGATTCTTGCTATTCAGCATACCTATAAAGGCTGGTGAATGTGAGGTATCTAATCCTATAATACCAACTTTAACCACTTTCTGTGCATAAGTCACACCTATAGCAAGACATGCTATAATGATAATGGATAGAATTCTACGTTTCATAATGCATTTATTTTTAATTTAACTATTTCTTGTTTTAAAAGAGATGCGCTATCAGCATCCAGATACAACGTTGCTCCTTGCTTGCGTCGTAAGATGGAAGCCGGGCAAATTTCGGAAATTTCTCCGTTGATTGTATTATAAACGGCCTGCGATTTTGTCTTGGCCGGTACAATACAATACATAAACCGGGCAGATACGAGTGCCGGTATCGTCAGTGTGAAAGCATGGGTAGGCACTTCGGACAAGTTGCTGAAACAACCGTCGTGAACTTGCTGCATACGACATTTTTCATCAAGTGAAACAACTTTCACCAAACGGGGATCATTAAAATCTGCCACATGTGGATCGTTAAATGCGATATGCCCGTTCTCTCCTATTCCGAGGCAGACAATATCTACAGGGTAATCTTTCAACAACTTGGAATAACGGGCACACTCAACGTGAGGTAAAGTTGTCTGCCCGTCAATGTAGCTCACACTCTTAAAAGGTATACGGTCGAACAACCGCTCTTTTAAAAAATTGCCAAAGCCTTGTGGTGCATCTTGTTTTAACCCGATGTACTCATCCATATGGAAAGCGTTAATTTTGGTCCATTCAATAGTGGTATCGGCAGTCAATGCCTCTAAAAATTCATTTTGGGAAGGGGCAGCAGCAAATATCATATTAATTTCATCCTTTTCCTGTAATAACTTATGTATGCAGGATGAAACTTCCTTAGCAGCACTTTCTCCCATTTCCCGGCGGGTGGAATAAATCTCAACCGTCAACTCATCTTTTGTAAAATTCATTGTAGTTTTTATGGTTTTAAAATATTATATACGACATTTCCTTCTATTATAGTTGACTTGATATTAATATTTTCATCACAGATAACAATATCGGCATCTTTACCTATAGCTAAAGAACCTTTCCGTTCATCTATTCGCAAGATACGCGCAGGCGTAGAGGTAATCATTCGAATTGCTTGGGCAAACGGGATTTCTGCAACTTGTATCATTGTTCTTACCAAGCGATCTGCCGTTGCAACACTTCCTGCGAATGCTGTCCGGTCTGGTAGTTTTGCAACTCCATCTTCAATAATGACAGGTTGTCCTCCTTGCAAACTTCCTAAAACAGATGGTCCATCAGGCATGCCTGCTCCTCTCATTGAATCTGTCACCAATGCTATCTTGTCCGGCCCTTTGAACTTGCAAACAAATTGAAGAAGGCTTTTAGGAAGATGCACACCGTCTGCAATAATTTCAACAGTCATGTCATCTACCATATAAGCAGCCTCAACAACTCCTGCATATCTATATGCATTTCTACGCGTTACAGAAGACATACATGAATAAAAATGTGTAACATGAGTAAAGCCTGCGTCAAATGCCTGTAAAGTTTCTTCATAAATAGCATCCGTATGTGCTATAGAAGGCAAAATATTCCTGGACCGTAATATTCGTCCAAATTCCATAGCTCCATCCAATTCAGGAGCCAGACTCCAACGAATAATGTCGTCTGTTGCATCCAGAATCTTCATATACTCTTCAGGAGACGGATTCCGTAAATATTTAGGGTCCTGTGCTCCTCGTTGGTTATAAGAGAAGTAGGGGCCTTCCAGATGCAGTCCCAGGAAGGTTGCCCCCTTCTTATTTAGTGGTTTTACGTGATTGTATATTTCAAAAGTATGGAACAATTCTTCATTTGTACTGGTAAGCGTTGTTGGTAACAAAGCCGTAGTGCCATGTTTAGCATGCATCTCGGCAGCACCAAGATAAGCCTCGGGAGTTGCATCCATAAAATCATATCCTCCGGCTCCATGCGTATGCATATCAATAAAACCCGGTACTACATAATTACCATTTGCATCTATATAGTCTATAGTACAAACGCTATTTACGGTATCCTTCAGTTCTATAATTTTACCATCAGAATAAGCAAGGTCCTCCCTACTGATTGTACCGTCAGGAAGAAGTATTTTTCCATTCTTTATAATTGTTATTTTATTCATCTCATCTAGTTTTGAATGACCATGATTTAATCTTATGTCCATATACGGCAAAAAAGATCAGATAAAGATAGCATGGTGTCAATATCCAATAAGCATGCCGTATGGAAAACATATCTGCCAAATGACCGTATGCCAACGGAAGTACAGCATTACCGCATAATCCCATTACCAACAAAGACGAACCAATCTTGGTGAAACGTCCTAATCCTTTGATAGAAAGAGGCCATATTCCGGCATATATCAGTGAGTTGGGAAATCCCAATCCGACAAGGAACCAGATAGAAAGATTGGCTTCATGGCCGAACAAAGTTAGATCTATATGAGTGGATAGAGCCACACCAAGAGAGAATATCAATCCAAGTATACAGCAAAACTGAAAGGCACGTGTCTGTGATACATATTTGGGAATCAATACGATTCCCAGCATATATCCGAAAATTGTTGCAGTCAGTGTGTATGAAGGAAATACTTTTGCCTCAAGCAGATTTATTCCCATCGAACCGGCATAACCGATAATAGTATCAATAGCAATTACCTGTGTCCCTACATGCAGAAACATAGCAAATGCTCCCAGAATCAAGTACGGAAACTGGAATATGGAAGTGTGCGTTCCTCCAGAGCTTGCCTCTTCCTTATTTTCTTCCTCCTGATTAATCTCCGGCAATACCGAATAGCGGATAAATATACCTACGGCAAACAAAAATACACTCAGAATAGTATATGGCCATATTACCCGGCAAATCAAATCGTCAAGAACCAGATTTTTCTCTTCTTCCGTATAAAAACCAGCATCCAGTTGATCGAAAACAGCAGCATCACTGACTTTCAGGATTACGGCAGCAAAGATCAGCGGAGCGATAATACCGGCAAACTTGTTGCAGATACCCATTATACTGATTCGCTTCGCCGCACTTTCTATCGGCCCAACAATGGTAATATAGGGATTTGCCGCAGCTTGTAATATAGTCAATCCGGTTCCTATGGAAAAAAGTCCGATCAGAAAAATCAAATACGTACGCATCAATGCTGCCGGCACAAACAACAACGCTCCTGCCGCCATACAAAAGAAACCATACATAATTCCTTTCTTAAAGCCGGCTCGTTTCAGAACATATGAAGCCGGTACGGACATTACCAGATAGGCTATATAAAAAGAAAATGTTACCAGATAAGACTGGAAATGAGTTAACTCACAAGCAATCCTAAAGTACGGAATAAGAATTGCATTCACCCAGGATACAAATCCAAAGATAAAAAACATCATTCCAACAATAGTAATCGCCATGTACATGGTTCGCTTTGAGTGGATCGGTGCAGTATTTTCTACAGACATAATTTTATTCAAGGTTAATTCGATTTATGATTATAACTTCATTTCCCATCCTTTTTCATACGTACGTCCCCAATATTTATTGGCTTCGCAGTCGTTCAGAATACGTCCATTCTGATGGTCTGTGGTTAACATATGTCCAGAACGTTGAGCGATATTACCCAACTGTACTAACAATGTGCTTTTATGACCAGACAGAATATCTGCATTCAATGGAGTACCCTTACGGATACCGTCGAAGAAATTCTGGATATGAAGAGCATCCAGCTGTTCTGCCGGATTCATCAGATTACGAGGATCAATAGCAATCTGACTCTTTACGTGTTTTACAACTTTATCATCCAAATCATATACAGTATACGCATTGGCTCCAGTAATCAGTAAGCTACCTTTTTCTCCGTAGAACATTGCTCCTACCGTACTGCCTTCTACTCCACGACCATTACAGCTACGTCCTTCCCAGGTCATGCATTTATTATTGCCAAATTCTATATTGACTATCTGAGTATCCGGTGTTTCCCAGTCGTCATTATAACAATAGCGTCCACCAACAGATGTGACTTTTGTAGGGTAATCCAACTCCATACCCCAACGAAGAATATCCACCATGTGAGTTCCGTTATTCAATGCTTCACCTGTACCCCAACGCCAGAACCAGTGCCAGTTATAGTGAACAACATTATCTTTATAGGCTACACGGGGAGCCGGGCCTTGCCATAATTCCCAATCCAACCAGTCAGGAACTGCAACCTCTTTACCAATACCAATAGACGGACGATTGTTCGTATACCAGCTCTTTCCGTAATAAACTTTACCGATAATCCCGTTCTTCAACTCCCGAATACCTTCTTGTACATTCGGCCACGAACGACGTTGATTACCCATTTGTAATAATTTGTTATACTTCTGGGCTCCACTAACTAATATTTCCCCTTCTTCCGGAGAATGGCTACAGGGTTTTTCCAGGTATACATTTTTACCGGCTTGCATAGCCAGCAAAGCAGCCGGTGCATGCCAATGATCAGGAGTTGCAATAATGACTGCATCCATATCTTTAGATTCTAACATCTTACGAAGATCTTTGTCTGTCTTCACTTTATTTCCTGCTATCTTCTGGATAGCTGAAGCACACTTCTGGATAGCCCGGCTGTCAACATCACATACATGGTTAACTTCACAACCTTCCTGTTTAGCAAAGTTAGAAGCCAGAGCAAGCCCTCTTGAATTAACTCCTATAGCCCCGACTCTTATCTTGTCATTTGCTCCAACAATATTATTATAACTCTTGGCACTAAAACCTTCCAGTACGCCTCCAAATGATAGCATTGCTGTTCCAACAGCTGCCTTCTTAATAAAATTACGCCTTGTTGTCATGTTTTCTTGGTATTAAATATTAGTTTATTATTTCTATTTTATCTGTTGTTGAAAAAAGTCTGCTATTTGATCTGTCATCTCCCAAGATATTCTATTTATATCCAAAGGCTTTTGCACATTAAGTGATTCCTTTTTTCCATATATATCATATAAATTAGATACAGCATCGATACAGGATTGTACAGCCTTTTCATCTTCATATCTGTCCAACGCCGGTGCAACAATCATCAATGGACGTGGCGCTATGCAAGCCATAATTTCAGCATAATCTGCCGGAACTTTTCCCGGTTCATCTACAAACCATCCCAAACGAGGAATAAATCCATGAGCATCGGCATAACTACGAATACTTGCATACTGTTTATTGCTAGTTCTCCATGGAGTAACAGAAGCTACTGCAGCTACCCCGGCAATACGGACATCCTGTGCTGCGGCTATCATACCAACAGTACCACCAATAGTATTTCCTAAAATAAATATGTTTTTATTATCAAGAAACGAAAATGCGTCTACAGCATCAACACAGTATTTAACATCTTCAACCATCTTTCCCATTTTACTCCATTCAGAGAACCGGTCATAAAAATATTGTGCTTCCAGCATACGAGTACCAAATCCGAACATGTCAATTGCCAAAACAGCAAATCCTTTATCTATAAGATGCTGGAATAAATGGCTGTTTCCCCTACCAGTCAGGTCTTTGTTATATCCATGCGCATATCCATGCGCATACGAATACGAATGCAGGTATATTATAACAGGCAGCTTAGCATCCTTTTTCCTGTTTTTAGGGACATACAGGTTTCCACACATATGATTTCCCATAGCCGTATAAGGTGCTATATGCATTATATCAGCATTAGGAACAACCGGACGTTTGGTAATCCATCCTATCCAATCTGTTTCAAAACTTGGAACGGGAACAATCTCTACAGGTTTGACCTGAGGAGGTTTAGTACCTAATAACCAATCAATATGATGCTGAATAAGTTTTTTGTCTGATAAAAATGCGATAGTGTCCCTATATTCTGATTGTAATATTACCGGATGTATCTGGTTTTTCGTTTGCTTTTCAGCCTGATGAGTCTTTGCCCATTTATCAAAAGTAAAATCGAAATAAAGATTGTTTACCCAAGGATACTGCTTCCTGCCGAATTGTATGTCCAGAAAGTCCAAACCTCTTTCCAAATCGCGAGCCATAGCAGCATGTTCTCCTAACCGGGCATATACGGCTATCTTATTATCAGCCTTCAAGAAATCATACACTTTCTTTACTGACTGGTAACATTGTTCATTCGCCCACGGGTTCAATTGTTCCTCTACTATCGAATATTGAAATAATAAAGGACGGGGTGCTATCAAAGAAATCATTAGATTCTGGTCTACCGGCAACTTATCTTCCCGTCCAAAGAAAAAACGTAACCGGGGATGGAACCAATGCGCAGCATTGGCCGTTATATCATCCAGCGTTTGATTACAATATTGTGGGTCGCTAAAGCGCCATGGAGTTATCCCTCCCGTACCACAGCTACTTGTAATAACGGCTGTTATACGATCATCAAACGCTGCCGCCCATAATGATTGTTTGCCATTACGGGAATGTCCGGTAATAGCAATTTTTCCCTTGTCTACTTCCGGACGGGTATACAAATAATCTACCACACGTGAAGCTCCCCATGCTCTACGCATCAGACAGGTAAAGTCATAATCGGGATATATTTCCTGATAATCTTGCGTATCATCTTTTTTATCGGCAGCAGCATAAACACAGGCTATGTATCCGCGTTCAACCGCCAATTGCGCCCAATTACGGTGCGACCATTGTGTCATATAAACAGGAAGCGGACGATCTCCATCCGGAATCATTAATTCTATTGTCATTTTAGCCTTATTGGAAGGACCAAAACGCATCTCTATCATCTGGATAAGTACGCCTCCCTCTTTATGTTCAGACAAGATTACAGATTGAAAAGACGACGGAGCCGGTGGGCGATGGCCTGATACCCAATATTGGTATTTATCTTTTATATCGTTCCTTTTCACCTGCCATTGATCTATTGAGGTAATATTTACCTGCTTACCATTCTTATCCATCACCAAAGGTTCAGGTAAAAACGGAACAGATACCATATTTTGAAAATCCGGCGGCAATTCTCCGGTACGATGCAACCAATCAAGCCATGTACTATCCTGTATAGTTATGCGCCGGCTTATGTTTGCCCGATGATCTTCCGGGACATTTATAGCAAGTATCTCTTTTAAGTACTGCTCACGACGTTCTTGTTCAGCAGGACTTTGTGCATATAACGCAGAACACGTAGCATACAACATACTAACAAGAGCGAATATTATTATTCTTTTAGACATACAATGATTAATTCAAGGTTGACATATTTTCGATTATCAAAGATAAAGGTTTATATACTCATGTGTTACTCAAATTACGCCTAGCTACCTTCATAAAACGTCTTTTTTTATTATCTCAGATACCAATACATAGCCCGAATATAACGTTTATAAAATGTTTTCACAATTGAATATCAAAAAAATTATATACTTTTGAGAAATAAATAATCTTATAATACCGGGATATCATGGAACTAACACTCCCTCAAAAACTAAATACACAAGAACCTATTTCATTTGACACAAAAGTACTAGTTGTAATAGGCACCAATGGAGCCGGCAAAAGTTCTTTCGGAAAAAAACTACTTAACATATATGGAGACCAAGCAAAAGAAATCTCCGGTTTACACGCTTTATTTATCAGCGGAACAAGTGATACCATTTTAGAAGAGGGCAACGAATTCTCTCATCTGCAATCAATGATTACAGAAAGACTTTTTATGCCTCGTCTTTCGGAATATGAAAAACTTATTTTGCGCTTGCAAAGTGAAGAGTTTGAAGCTGCAGTTAATTATAAAGAAGAATGTAAAACAAACCGGGAACTCATTCCTCCTGTCACAAAAATAGATCAGATACAGAAAATATGGGAGAAAATGTTCCCACATAACCGACTAGTTCGCAAATCCGGCTTCATTGAATTAGCATCTACCAGCAAAGACAGCAATTCATATACAGCAGGAAGGATGAGCGATGGCGAAAAACTAGTATTCTATCTGATTGGTGCAATCCTATGCTCCCGCCCTAATTCATTATTAATTATTGAAGAACCGGAAACTTTATTGCACAACTCTATTAAAAACCTTCTATGGGATGAGATTGAAGCAATGCGGCCAGACTGTACCTATGTATATCTTACGCATGATATAGATTTTGCCACCTCACGCCGGGACAGTAAGCGAATATGGATACGATCTTATAATGCCGATGCACAAATATGGGATTACGAGCTAATTGAAAGTAATGAGAGTTTCCCCGAAGAAGTTTACATGGAAATATTAGGAAGTCGCAAACCTATCCTTTTTATAGAAGGGACAGACACAAACAGTATTGATAGCAGATTATATCCTCTTATCTTTCCTGATTATACGGTTAAGCCAATGGGAGGATGCCAAAAAGTCATAGAAACAACCAAAGCTTTCGGGCAATTGAAAGATTTCCATACCTTGGAAAGTAAAGGGATCGTAGACCGTGATCGTCGGACACAAGGAGAAATAAACTATCTGCACGAACAACATATATATGTTCCGGATGTAGCAGAGGTAGAAAACCTGTTGATGATTGAAGAAGTTATTAAAACAGTAGCACACCGTTTAATGAAAGATCAGGACGATGTATTCATGCAAGTAAAAGAAAATGTCATTAAACTATTTGAAAAAGATTTAGAATCGCAAGTTATCCTTCATGCCAAACATAGGGTAAGAAAAAAATTAGAAACAACTGTAGACCGCAAAATAACAACAATCGAACAACTGTCTGAACACGTAGAAGACATACGGCTAAACATCCATGTACAAGAAATATACGACAATATCAAAAAAGAATTTGTTCAATACATTATCAATAGAGATTATAAAAATATACTCAGGGTTTATAATCAAAAAGGGATGTTGCCGCAAAGTAAATTATGCAACATTTGTGGCATAAACAATAAAGAAAGTTATTTGAATCTCATCCTTTCAATTCTTAAAGAGAATAAAGAAGATGCAAAAGCCATCCGTACAGCCATTAAAGAATCTTTAGGAATATAAAAAGTTATCCTAAAAGGGAGGATAAGTCCGCAAAAAATTGTTCTTTTGCATCTTGTTTTTAATACAAAAGGGAAGTTTTTTTATAAACAATAAAAATATGCGCACACCTACTCTACAATACCTTTATCTGCAAAAGCCAATCACAATGGTGGTAATTATTTGTATTATTTCAGTATTACCATGGATTGGGTTAGGAGATTTTTCAACTAAAGGAGAGCCACGCGAAGCGGCCGTTGCTACTTCTATGCTTGAAAGTGGAAACTGGATTCTGCCACAAACATATGCAAATGAATTTGCTTATAAGCCACCGATGGCGCATTGGTTAATGGCTATATTTTCATATCCGCAAGGGCATGTGTCCGAATTTACTTCCCGTCTACCGTCTGCATTAGCTTTTATCACTTTAATAGGTTTTGTACTTTTGTTTTTTGGTAAGCGGATTGTAAAATTCCAGGAAGCATTTATCGCTACTCTCTTGCTGGTAACCTGCGTGGAGTTACACCGGGCCGCTATGACAACGCGTGTAGACATGTTATTGACCACCTTCATTGTTATTGGTCTTTTCCAGCTCTACAGGTGGGAGGATAAACTGGAATTAAAAGGATTACCCGTAATCATTCCTATATTACTTGGTTGCGCTGTTTTGACAAAAGGCCCTGTTGGAGTCATATTGCCATTATTCGTTTTCTTCGTTTATTTATTGATGTTGAATAAATACAACGCCCTTACTATATTCAAAGCATTATTATATATCGGTGTTTCTTCCCTCTTTTTGCCTTTGTTATGGTATGTATCAGCATGGAAACAAGGTGGCGAAGATTTTCTTAATGTTGTATTAGCAGAAAACTTCGGACGTTTCTTTCATTTGTCAACACCAGCCATCAACTATAATTTAGGACACGAAAATGGCATTTTATACAACTTTGGAACATTAGCAGCAGGTTTTATTCCCTGGACAATTTTCTTTTTCTTTTCTTTATTCGGACTAAAAATCAAAAAAACAAATATGTCATTCAAAGAGATACTGAAAGATATTTGGCAACGCATCCGTTCCATGGAAAAAGTTCGTTTGTTCAGCCTGGTAGCTTTAGTCTGTATCATCTTTTTTTATTCCATTCCTTCAAGCAAACGTAGTGTATATTTAATGCCCGCTTATCCATTCATCGCACTATTTCTGGCACAATATGCACTTTATATCACTGAATACAGGACAAAGGTAACACGTATATTTGCTGCATTTCTAGCATCTACCGTAGCTGTGGTTATAATCGCCATATTATTAACCATGTCGGGAATTATCAATCCGGTCACAATTGTTTCTCAATATTCGTCAAATCAATCCGTATTATACAATGTTCAACTTGTAACAAATGTGCTAACATTCAAAAGCTTATTAACTACAACAATAGTTACGGTTGTATTATTATCTCTGGGAACAGTATATTACCAGATGTTCAAAAAGATAAATATTAAAATACTATACGCCACAATAGCTCTTACTTTCACAGTAAATCTGCTTATTGATGGTGTAATAATGCGTAGTATTCGAAATGGTAACTCTTCCCGTCCTTTCGCCGAAAAGATTCGTAAAGAATATCCATTAAACGATAATAATATGTTTGTAATGAATAATCTGAAAGAATATACAAACATGTACGGTTTAAATTTCTATCTGGGAAATAAGTTCCATAATTTTGAAACAGAACAGCCGGAAAGCGGCTATCTTTTAGCTACAGACATCAGTTTGAATAAGATCATACAGAATTACGAGGAAAAATACATATTCAAAATACTTACAACGACAGAATATGCAATCAGTGAATTGCGCCAGAATATGGTATTATGTAGCTTTACAAGAAACAAACAATAGAACATGAAAAAGATAAAAACTGCCCTTTTTGATTTCGACGGCGTAATAGTTGACACCGAACCTATATACGATATTTACTGGAATGAAGCAGCTCACCGCTACGGGTTGGGTATAAACGACTTTGCTTCCCTTATAAAAGGAACAACTTTACCCTATATACTGGAAAAGTACTTCTCCAGCCATTCCGAAGAATTCCGTCAAAGAGTAATAGATGAATCGAATGCATTCGAAAAGGAAATGCCGTTTCCTCCTATGCCCGGTTCCATCGAATTTTTGCATATCCTCAAAGAGCATGAGGTAAAGATAGGATTGGTTACCAGTTCGGACGACATAAAAGTAAAACGGGCTTTCCATCTCCTTCACCTGGACAATATATTTGACACAATAGTTACAGCCGACCGCATAACCAAAGGGAAACCGGATCCCGCGTGTTATTTATTAGCTGCATCGGATTTGCAGGAATCCCCGGGCAATTGCCTGGTTTTTGAAGATTCATTTGCCGGCATACAATCCGGCACTTCTGCCGGTATGCGTGTTATAGGGTTAAGTACCAGCAATCCGGCTGAAACAATAAAAGATAAAGTATACAAGGTTATACCTAATTTCGAAGGTTTTACGTTTGCTGATTACCAGAGCTGGTAATCATTGAAAATAAACCGGTTAAATATCTATTTTAAAAGTCCCGTCTTTTGTGTTTAAAAGACAGGACTTTTAATTTACTGTATTACTATTTTTTAGAAATTATATCCGACACGAACACCAACCATAGGTCTGCTCAGATCTTTAATAATCAAGTATTTCACTTCCAGCCCTACACTCAGGTTGTTTGTAGCATATACTTCACCACCCAAACCAATATTGGCACCAAAACGGGTAGCATTAACTGAGAGTCCCTGGCCTAAACTTGATTTCCAAAAAGACATATCTAAACCGGCCAACGGATAAAAACCAAACATTTCACTCAACTTTACTACATAATGAGCATTTACGTCAATAGCCCATGCGCTCAACGTATTATTCTTCACATGATAGGTCAGAGACGGAGCGATACGGAAATCATCCAAAATACAATACCGGTAATCCAAGCCTAACGTAGCATTGCCTATATCATCAAACCCGTATCCGATATTAAACCCAACTGATGATCTTCCCTGTTCCGTTTGTGAATAAGCACCTAAACTAATAACGGCCAGCATAATCATAATGACAAATTTTTTCATACACTTTTATTTTAGTTCAACATTTACATCACAAATATAAACTATTTATTTTACTTTCAACCGTTCTCCGGCACTCTTTACAATACAACGGTAATATTCTTCGTCATATCCCGGAAAATCAGGTGAAGCAGACAATCCATAACCATTTTGTTTAAAATGTCCGTTTTCTTCCTTCTTCACATTACCATCCATATATTTAACCAAAAGATATTCACCCAGTTTTTTCCAACGGGTAGTTGCAGCATCAGCATTGGTTGTACTAAACCAAGTCAAAAAACGAACGGCTTCAGCCGGATTTTTTTCATATAGTTTAACGGCGGCAGCATCTATAGCCGGCAATGCTTCTTTGTAGCTATTTTCCAATTCTTGTTGAACAGGACGTATATCCTGTATCATATAGCTATATTTTCCATAAGCCATATTGGCTACCCAATTGTGAATCCAGAAAGCCGATGTCCACGAAAAATTCATCATGTCTCCATTTCCTACACGATAACATTCCGGTACATCCGTTACAGAACAATAAACCGGAGTAAATACAGCCATGTCCGCGTCGTCAACCCCAAACCAAAGAACACCGCCAACAGCATCCGGCAACCAGTTTCGCATTTGCGGAACAATTACAAAACCTGTTTGTTGTGTAGCAATTGCACGTTCGTTTGTGTATTCCTGCCCATCAACATTAAAGGTCATAGGGCGCCACCGATAAGGAACTTTATAAGAGCCGGCCCCAGCATCCTGCGTCATATCCAAGTCGGTTCCTTCAAAATGGTCACGCATCGCATTCTGAACATCTTGAACAGACAATAAACGATCCGGTTTAATGTACAAAGGCATAGGCTCCTTTGAAGGATCGCCTTTTATAAAATCGGCATATTTATCCATCGACTTATCATATTTTCGGAAGAAAGACCATACACGGGCTTCACATCCACGCAAAGCACTGAACTCATATGGACAATAAGCCTTTGCAAAACTAAAATCCTTATCTTTTCCCTTAAAATACCCTTTTTCACGAGCAAAAGAAACCACATCCGGAGAATACATACAATTTTCCTTGTCGTCAAATGGTATCTGCTGAATACGAGACTGGTTAGCATGTGCGGCAATACAATCGTCAGGAATACGTATAGCAACCCATACCGCACCTTTATTGCCTACACCTTTTCCTATCATTTCCATAATCCATGCTTCATTTTTATCGGCAATGGAAAAAGACTCTCCGCTACTGTAATAACCATATTCTTTAACCAGATCGGTCATTACCTTAATAGCTTCACGTGCTGACTTTGATCGTTGCAAGGCTATATAAATAAGACTTCCATAATCCATAATACCCGTTGAATCTTCCAATTCGGAACGACCACCAAAGGTACTTTCTGTTATAGCAACCTGGTATTCATTCATATTTCCTACAACAGAATAGGTTTGTTCTACCTGGGATATTTCCCCGAGAGGTTTACCCGTATCCCATTCATTCACCTGAAGCATTGTTCCTTTAGGCCATGTTGCAGCAGGCCAACGGTATAATTCACCATACAATGTATGTGAATCGGCAGCATAGCTTATCATTACCGAACCATCAACCGAAGCTTTTTTACCGACTAACAAACCTGTACAAGCTTCTGTTTCCTGACCGGCAAATATAACCGCACAAACGGCTATCAGTATCCATTTTTTCATCATATATAAATAAAGTTTAAGCGAATAATAACATATAAGTGGCAGCCCCGCAACAATAACCTATCAAAGCCAGAATAGAAAATCGTTTCGTATAATACATAAAATCAATCTTCTCTATCCCCATTACTGTAACACCTGTAGCAGAACCAATAATTAAAATACTACCACCCGTAACAGCACAATATGCCAGGAATGTCCAGAAACCGCCATCCGACATGAAAAATTGTGCATAATGAGACAAACCGACAGTCTGTTCTACAACAGGATACATACCCATTGTTGCAGCAACCAGTGCAACATTGTCCACACATGAAGAAAGAGCACCTATGACAAAACTAATAAGATAAGGCTCGTGCACATGCTTATCTAAAAATGCAGACATAATACCTAACTGGCCGGATGTTTCCAATGCCCCTACAGCCATCAAAATACCTAAGAAAAAGAAAATCGTAGACAAATCTATATTAGGTAATAATTGTGCTATACGTAATTTTTGAGATTCATGCATATGTAATTTACTATACATAATATCCGTGTACACCCACAAAATCACTAACCCCAACAATACGCCTAAAAATGGAGGCAGATCTGTCAACATCTGAAACACAGGCACCAATGCCAAAGACAAGATACCTATTATGAATATTATTTTTCGGGAACGTGTTGGAATCTCCGGAACATATTCATCCGCCTGTTCTTCTTCACTCATAACCCGCAATGTAGTTCCTTTTTTAAACAACCAAAAATGGGCAATAGAAAGAGGAACGAGCATATTTATTAATGCAGGAATAAAAACATGAGAAATCTGATGCATAGCTGTTACGTTCTTTCCAACCCATAATAAAATTGTCGTCACATCACCTATAGGAGACCAGGAACCGCCGGCATTAGCTGCTATAATAACCATACAAGCATATTTCAAACGGTCTGTCCGATCTGGTACCAATTTACGAAGCACAGCCATGATAACTATCGCCGCAGCCAGATTATCCAGCAACGCCGAAAAAAAGAATGTTGCAAAACTTATATACCATAACAACTTTCGCTTATTCTCCGTACGTATATAACCCGTTACGGCACGAAAACCACCATGTTTATCCACAATATCGACAATCAGCATAGAACACATTACAAAAAATAATGTTTCCGATACATTTCCCAAATGAAATACAATAGACCGGTTTGTTATGAAATTAACAAATTGGACATGGGCAGGCTGATTCAGCATATCCGGATTTTGTGTCAGAAAGTCCAGGAATATAGGATTCGATCGTTCAATAAAGATGTTATATGCATCAAACATCAAAATCATCCACAGCGAAATGGCCATAAATAAAGCTATGGCTGCTTTGTTAATCTTTATCTTGTCTTCCAGGGCTATCGCCAATATTCCCAAGACAAAAATTACAGGCATCAAAATGAACATAAATGTAATATTTTAGTTAGTTTGCCGAATAAAAACGATCATAAGCTATATAAATATTTTATTTCATCAGCCCAGATAGATTCATCTGGCGTCTCTAATATAAGCGGTATATCATCAAAACGGGAATCGTTCATAATCATTTGAAAAGGAATAATTCCCATTACTCCTTTTCCTATGCTGTCATGGCGGTCAACTCTTGATCCCATATCTTTTTTAGAATCATTCAGGTGCATTCCTTTCAAATAAGAAAAACCTATAACTTCATCAAAATGCCGGAAAGTTTCCTTAAAACCATCCTCTGTTTTTATATCATATCCTGCAGCTAGCGTATGAGCAGTATCAATACATACGCCCACCCTGGATTTATCTTCTACTTTATCTATAATATATGCAATCTGCTCAAACGTATAACCAAGATTCGTGCCTTGTCCGGCCGTATTTTCTATTACGGCACAAACACCGTTCGTTTTGCCTAACGCCCAATTGACAGACTCTGCGATACGAGTTAAGCATTCTTCATCTGTCATTTCATTTAAAGAACTTCCGGGATGAAAATTCAACAAGTCAAGCCCCAGTTGTTCACATCGCTGCATCTCATCTAAAAAAGCAGCACGGGATTTCAGCAATCCTTCTTCTTCCGGATGCCCTAGATTAATAAGATAACTGTCATGAGGCAGAATATGTTTAGGTAAATAGCCAAATTCCTCACAACGTTCTTTAAAAAGAGAAATACTATTTTCTGGTAATGGAGCAGATTTCCATTGACGTTGATTACGAGTGAAAAGAGCAAAAGCCTTTGCTCCTATCGCCTGAGCATTCAAAGGTGCATTTTCGACACCTCCCGATGCAGACACATGAGCTCCTATGTATTTCATATTCTGTTTATTTATATTATTCACCTTCAATCTTACATCCGTAAAAATGAATATCAACAATAATTTATGTTTATTGTTATTCGTCCGGAATGGCAACATTTATCTATTCCGGTCAGCAAATATAACAAAAAACCGCCTTCCCCGAAAGGAAGACGGCCTTATAAAAATGTAATATAAAATTCCCCTGAATGCTTATTCTTCAATATCCGGTTGCAAGAAATCCAAAAAGCATAAAGCAGCCAAAGCTGTCCCATATCTTTTTTCGATGGTAATCCCTTCCGTTATAAAGTTAAGTTCACCTAAATAATATTTATCGTACGTCTTCTGGTGAAGATCATTGATTACACGAATCAAACGGGACTCAAGTTCTTCAATACGATAACGACCACTAACCTCACATACAAGTCCTCCCACTTTCTCATCAAAGTTTTCATCCTTGTACATCCAAGCGTAAACCACACCAGCAGATACAAACTCATCCTGGTATCCATGAGACACTGCCATGATAGTTTTCATTTCAGAACCAAATGGAGGAAGATCTATTTCATCCATGGTTGCCAGATGTGCCGTTGCTGGAATAACAGACGAATATGTCATAATATTAAAGTCTGATATACCGGCATCATAAAGAGCCATGTGATAAGAACCCGCATGTTTTTCCAGATCAGATTCACCACTACCCTTTGTAATAAAAAAGGTGTTTGGAATTAAATTCCCAACTTTCTTTACCATCTACAAAATATGTTTTACTTATTAATAATGTATTGAGCGTGCAAAAATAAAAACTTATTCGGGATTTTTCTCCTTTTCCGGGCAGAAATAAATCATCCCGATCATTTTTGCAAATTATCAGGATGATTTATAAAAATGATCGGGATGATTTTTCAAATTCTTTTTTCGTTCCTTTAAACAAATTCAATGCCTGGCATGTTATAATAATACAAACAACATTAAAACATATAAGGCCATGCTTACATTATGTCTTAGTTTATTATTGTTGATTACAAATAGTCAAATAACAGATAAAAAAGAAGAAGTCATGAAATTCGAATTAATTCAATTACCCTATGCAGCAAACGCTCTGGAACCGGTAATATCAAAACAGACCATTGAGTTACATCATGGGAAACATTTACAGACTTATGTAAATAATCTGAACAATCTTGTACCAGGTACCAAGTTTGAAAACGCACCTCTTGAAACAATTGTAAAAGAATCAGATGGTGCTATATTTAACAACGCAGGGCAAGTTTTAAATCATAATTTATATTTCACTCAATTTTCACCTAAAGGCGGAGGAGTACCAACTGGCAAACTTGCCGAAGCAATAAATAAGGAATGGGGTTCTTTTGAGAATTTCCAAAAAGAATTTGTTGCTGCAGGCACAGGCTTATTTGGCTCCGGTTGGGTTTGGTTAGCCGAAGACAACAACGGTAAACTTTCAATAACCAAAGAAGCAAACGGCAGCAATCCTGTTGTTAAAGGATTAAAACCTCTTTTAGGCTTCGACGTTTGGGAACATTCTTATTATTTAGATTATCAGAATCGTCGTGCCGATCATTTGAATGCTTTATGGAAAATTATTGACTGGGACGTGGTTGGCAAACGGTACTAACCGAAATTAGCTCAAGTTTAAAATGTAATAAGAAACCGCCGGTAACATTCCGACGGTTTTTTTATTTTAGATTTCTGTCGGTTAGACTTAATCAATTGAGAAATAAAGGCAATGATTTAGCAACCATTGATTTTCAGCATTTTATAAAAAATAGCCCAAAAGTCGAAAAGACAAATGGGCTACTAAAGTGTGTTTTAAAGTTATTCTACCTAAAAAGATTTTTTAAAAAATATCTCTATCTTATCAAAAGGAATCACTGCCAAATTATCGTATAAGTCTGTGTGGTTCGCTCCAGGGATAATAAGTAGTTCCTTATTCGCTCCGGTCAACCTCTTATAGGCATCTTCGCTGAAATAGCGTGAATGTGCCTTTTCACCGTGTATCAATAACACTGCACTGCGGATTTCGTCTATGTATGCAAGAATTGGAAGATTAATGAAAGACAGAGATGCGGTTTTATTAATTCCATCATTGGAATTGGGTGAGCGGTGATGGTAGCCACGTTCTGTTTTATAATAATCATGATATTGGCGCACAAAAAGCGGTGCTTCTTCCGGTACAGGATTTACGACCCCTCCATCACGATCGTAAGTTCCGTTTTGGTAATCTTTTGTGCGTTGCTTGTTAAGTTGTACGCGAAGCTGATAACGGTCATCGGCAGACATTGTATCAAAGTACCCATTGGCATTTACACGGCTCATATCATACATCGTAGAAGCAACGGTAGCTTTGATGCGGGGATCGTTAGCCGCTGCGTTCAAGGCAAATCCGCCCCAACCGCAAATACCGAGGATACCGATTGATCCGGAATCCACATCCTCACGGGTCAGCAGATAATCGACCGCCGCACTGAAATCGTCTGTACTTATTTCAGGAGAAGTAAGATTGCGAGGAGTACCGCTGCTTTCGCCATAAAACGAAGGGTCGAAAGCAATAGTCAGAAAACCTCGCTCGGCAAGGGATTGTGCATATCGTCCCGATACCTGTTCTTTTACTGCGCCATACGGTCCGCATACGGCTACTGCCGCCAACTGTCCGCTTGCATCCAACGGCTTGTAAAGGTCTGCTACAAGTGTTATTCCGTAGCGGTTATGAAATGTAATTTTAGAGTGGGTCACTTTTTCGCTTTCGGGAAATGTTTTGTCCCATTCTTGAGTTAATTCTAAAGTATCCATGTCTGATGAGTTTTTATACTTAATTGTTTCCGATGCCATGACATCCGTAAGTGACAGAAATATCATTATGGCAATAATTTGTAATTTCATACTATTATTGTTTTTGTTCTATCATATTTCAAATGTTTTTCTAATTTATTTGACTTCAATATTCTTAATAAACCGAGCGGGGTTTCCTGCTACCACCGTCATAGGCGGCACATCTTTGGTAACGACACTGCCAGCTCCGACAATCGCACCGTAACCAATGCGCACTCCCGGAAGAATGGTTGAATTGATGCCAATCCATGCCCTATCTTCTATGACTATCGGACGACCATAGGTTGCACTGCGGTTTTCCGGATTCGGGTCATGGTTGATGGTTATCAGATTGACTTTCGGACCGATGAATACATCATTGCCGATGGTAATACCTCCACGACCAAAGAAAGTGCAGCACTGCTGGATGAAACACCCCTTTCCGATGGTAATCGGCTTGCCATAATCAATATAAAGCGGCGGTAGCACCGTTGTACTCTCTTCGAGTGGTTTACCAAGAATCCGTCCCATATAGTCATGGACTTCTTCAGGAGTACGATAACCTGTATTCATTACTGTTGCAGTCTTAATAGTTTCGAAAATATCGGTAATCAACGCCTCGTAACCCGGTTCGTTTGGGGAAACCATCTCGCCTGACAAATCTTTTTCAAAAATATCTTTCATGTTGTTCCTTATTTAATAGTGATACCTCCGTCTACAATTAAGCCATGCCCGTTCATATAAGTTGCTTGCAGACTGCATAGCCACAATACGGCATCGGCGATTTCTTCGGGCTTACCCAAACGTCCGTAAGTAGCTATAATCCAATCAATCATTTCTTTTACAGCTTGAGTGTCGGACTAATATCTGACAAAACGGTAATATAGCCTGCACGGGCAAATGCTTCTGCACAAGCAAGACCGATTCCCATTCCTGCACCTGTCACCAAAGCCACTTTTTCTTTCATTGTTTTTGTTTCTGCCATAATTATCTGATGTTATCTGTTATAAGCTCTAATTATTTTCTGATGCAAAGGTAAGAGGTCTATGACATTACGGCTTTGTTGTGTGGTTCAAAGTGCTTTGCCGGGAAGTCCATAAATAAAAAAGTCCCGCAATCTATGCGAGACTCATTCCGTGTTGCAGATTCCTTGTAGGAGGAATACCGTATTTTTCTTTATAAACCTTCGAGAAATGCGAGAGATTCTTAAAACCGACCTCAAAACAAATCTCCGACACTTTGCGTTCGCCTTTCTGTATTAGTTCGTGGGCTGCTTCGAGGCGACGGCATATCAGCCATTCACGAGGGGAAAGAGGACTGCATTTTTTGAAATCCCGTTTGAATGTGGAAAGACTACGTCCCGTATAATTGGCTATTTCTTCCATTGAAATGTCATTCATGTAATTGTTCTCCAAGAAATTCAGAATATCAATTTTCCATGGGTCGGTAAAATCGAAAACCGATGCGTACAGATTCTTGTTCGTATTGAGCAGTACATACATTCCCTCAACCATTTTTAGTTGCAGCAACTCTTCTGACGGTTGGATGCCCGAATCGAAATAAGGTGTCATTGATTCGAACAGGCTTGTAATATCCGGACGGTTAGATGGCAACTTATACAGACTTACTTTCTCCCTTTTGGCATCCTTTGGGATTGAGTTCGGTTTTAACTTGTTGTAGAAGCTACGCAAGAATTTAGGCGTAAACATTAGAAAAATAGCCTTAAATTGCTCTCCATTCCACGCTTGTTTTGTCATGCGAACACTGAAATCCTTACAGATAAAGGCGCAGTCGCCTCTATGCAGCTTTGTTGTTTTTCCTTTTTCTTCAATTGCCATTTCACCGGAATAAATATAAACCAACACGTGGGAATGGTTTCGGTGTGTGCAGCTCATACCTCCGTCAAAATACATCGCAAAAAAGATGTCCGAATAACGTAGTGTATTGATTCTGTCTGTCATTTCTTTATTTGATTATAACTATTATTTCTTTTGCAAAGGTAACCCTTTTCAAAAGAAATAATTTTGTTGTATAGCTCAAAAATTAAATGCCTCGCCTCATTTTTTTAAGTGATAGGCTTATATGTTGATATGTCGGTACGCTTTACTCGAATTTACTTTTCCGCTATGTGTTTATTTTAGATTTCATTCGCGAAACTCTAACTTACACTTTTATATTTATTCGGAGTTACACCGACTACTTTTTTAAAAAGACGACTTAGATGATGGGGATACTTAAATCCCAAGGTATAGGCAATTTCACTAACCGATCGATTACCCTCCGAAAGTAGCTTTTTTGCCCACTCAATAGTGACCAACTGGATATATTCTTGTGCCGATTTTCCGGTTTCTTTTTTAATCAGATCACCGAAATAGTTAGCAGACAGGTGTAACTCCCCGGAACACCAGGCAACAGAAGGCAGACCCAATTTTTGGGGCTTATTTGAATTGAAATAGTCGTCAAGGAGGTTCTCGAAACGACTTAACAGATCACGATTTACAATCTCACGAGTAACAAACTGGCGATCATAAAAACGTACACAGTGATTTAGCAACACCTCTATGTTGGCCGCAATAATTTGTTTGCTATGTTTATCAATAGCATGTTCCAACTCTTCACGTATTTCATTAAAACAATTAATAATAATATGGCGTTCACGTTCTGACATGTGTAAAGCTTCGTTCGACTCGTATGAAAAGAATGAATAATTTTTAATCTGCCTATCCAGTAATGTACCGCGCAGTAGATCGGGATGGAACATAAGAATCCATCCGCGCGGATTACGGGTTTCGCCGTTATCATTTATACCTGCAACCTGTCCGGGGGAGACAAAAACAAGTGTTCCCTCCCGGTAATCATACTGATTACGACCATAAATAAGTGGACCGCAATCAAGTTGCTTGAGGATAATACAGTAGAATCCGAAATTCTTACGGCTATGACGGATCACCTCTAACTGAGACATATCAACAACACTTACCAAAGGATGATATGTCTCCACTCCTAACAACTCGTTGTAGTCTTGTATCGAATCTAATTTTATAATATCACTCATATATTCTTTTTATTATTTGGTATAACTTTCTGCAAATATAGGAAAACACATCCAACCCCAATTCAGGCATTCCTAAAATCAGGAATATTGGTTTTTGAAACTGTAATTTATCTATGGACGGGCCTTTGTGCACACTCTATCTTTGCAGAAACAATTTATAGGTGGATCGTTAAAACAACATGCTTACAGCTTTACAAATAATTATCAAATAGTAAAAAAATGGAACAAAGTAAAACTATTTCAGCTCCCCAAAGTCGAATTCACGTTCTGGATGCATTAAGAGGATTTGCACTGCTCGGTGTCATACTTATGCATATGCTGCAACATTTTGGTGTTTTTTCAGGTATACCCGCGTCAGAGCCACAATTTCCTATGCTGGATACAGCTATTCAATGGCTTTCCCAACATGTAATAATGGGTAAGTTTATTAATATTTTTGCATTTCTTTTCGGATTAAGTTTCTTTATACAAATGGATCGGGGTGCCAAAAAAGGAATTGATTTCCGAAAACGTTTTATCTGGCGCATGGTTATTCTTTTTGTGATAGGCATCGTTGGCAATAGCTTTTTCACTGCCGATATTTTACCTATATATGCTGCTTTCGGAGTAATCATGGTATTACTGTTTCCCCTAAAAAACAGAATACTGATTGTTATTGCCCTGCTTCTGTTGATAGGTACGCCCCGCATTATTTCAACGAGTTATGATCGTTTAGTAAAAACAGAACAAGTAGAAAATATGCCACAAAGACCAGTATCTAACGAAGCAAACAAAAACAGACCGACTTCTTCTGGGAAAACAATGGAAAAACCATCATTCTTCAAATCGGCAAAAAGAAACTTAACCACCGGATTTGTAGGGAAATTAAATTATCAATTTGGTTTGAACGGACGCGGATATGTAACAATGGCTCTTTTTATTCTGGGCTTAGTAGTAGGGCGTTTGCGTTTTTTTGAAGGAGTAGAAACACATAAAAAAAGGAACATACTGCTTTTTGTAGGATTTACTCTTGCTTGCTCTCTCATCAGCCTGATCCCATCGCAGGAAGTTACTTTCAGAATGCTCATGTCAGGGGTAAAACTATCTCCCGAAATGCTGTTGTCCATGGCGCTTAATGATATACATACGGTACTGTTTTCCGGAGCTTTAGGACTTGGTTTTATACTCCTGTTCCAGACAGATAGTGTTGGAAAATACCTGAACGCCATCATTCCTTACGGACGCATGGGATTGACTAACTATGTAGCACAAAGTATTGTGGGGGGAATTATATTTTCTATGTGGGGTTTGGGTGCAATATTCGGCAATTGGGGAATCACTGAAGTATTTGTCTTAGGTTTGGTTGTATATGTTATACAAGCCATATTCAGTAGATACTGGCTGAACTACTATCTATATGGCCCTTTAGAATGGTTTTGGCGTTCGGCTACCTATCTCAAAATACAACCATTTAGAAAAAGAATTAATTCTTAATCAGGCAACCTGTTTTTTGGTAAAAAATAATATTGACTATACCTCTGTTTTTAATTTACTTTCAGCGAAATTGTTTATTTTATGATGTCCGAAGGAAATTTGCCAATTATAAAGGAAAAATAGACATTTACAAAATAAACTTATAGCCATATCTTTGTTATATAAAAAACAAAACAATATAAACTAAAAAAGGAGATTGATTTATGAAAGTAACAGAATTAACAAAAGCTGAATTTCTAAACAAAGTTGCAGATTATGAAGCAAGCCCTAATGAATGGAAGTATAAAGGAGACAAACCTTGCATCGTAGATTTTTATGCAACATGGTGTGGTCCGTGTAAAATGATTGCACCGATTTTGGAAGAGCTGGCTGAAGAATACAAAGGTAAAATAGACATTTATAAAGTAGATACGGAAAAAGAAGAAGAACTGGCTGCCGCTTTTGGCATCAGAAGTATTCCTACCTTACTTTTCTGCCCCATGAACGAACAGCCTCAAATGGCAAAAGGAGCTATGGGCAAAACCGATTTTAAAAAGGCCATAAACGAGGTGCTTTTGAAGTAAGCAAACATATTATACTAAAATAGTGGTAGAGAAATGCTATGAGGTTTATCAAATCTCACATTTCTCTATTATTTTTGAGAAAAATATAATTTAATTTTCAAAACCTATTGCATGTATAAAAACAATTGCTACCTTTGCACCCGCAAACAAACAACAAACTATTCGCCTCTTTAGCTCAGTTGGCCAGAGCACGTGATTTGTAATCTCGGGGTCGTTGGTTCGAATCCGACAAGAGGCTCAAAGGATAGACAAAAGTCAATCCGGTTTACTGGAATAAGGGCAGTTACCAGAGTGGCCAAATGGGGCTGACTGTAACTCAGCTGGCTTTCGCCTTCGGTGGTTCGAATCCATCACTGCCCACTTCAACACCAAAGAGACTGGTTAACAATAAAAAGTTAGCCAGTCTTTTTTGTTGTCTACCCTTAATGTTTGATAGCTTACCCTATTCAATTTAATTGCCTACCTGAACAGTTTCAAATCTTTCCTATTTTTGTTTTCTAAAAGAGTGGCTATATCCTGAGTACCGGAGATTCCTTCCGGAAAAAATTAAATCAGTTGCTTTTTCGATAGCCAACAACTGCCAGTATATTAAATGCTATGGCAAAGAAACAAATTACTCCAAAATGTACGGATAGGTCGGCCAATGTACTGCCTTTCATATAAACCATACGCATTACTTCTACAAAATAACGCAAAGGATTAAACAATGTCAGATTCTGCGCCCATTCAGGCATACTGCTGATAGGCGTAAACAATCCGCTCAATAATATAAAAATAATAAAGAAAAAGAATGCCGTAAACATAGCTTGTTGCTGAGTAGACGACACTGACGAAATAGCAAGCCCGAATCCGGTAAACGCTATCAGATAAGCAGCTGCAAAAAGATATATAATTCCAAGATTACCTATTGGAACCAGGCCATATACAAGCCAGGCTATAAAAGTCCCCACAGTAAGCAATATCAGGCCTATTATCCAAAATGGAATTAATTTGGAAAGCAGGAACACCGATTTAGGAACAGGTGTCACATTGATCTGTTCTATGGTTCCTTTCTCCTTCTCGCCTACTACATTGAGAGCGGAAAGAAATCCACCTATAATCGTCATTAAAAAGGCAAGGATACCGGGAACCATAAAATTCTTATAATCCAAATGCGGATTAAAAAGATTAGTAGAGCAGATACCCGACAAAGACATACCGGAATCAAACCCTTTTTCTCTGTTAAAATCCTGAATGATGGAAGAAAGATAAGAACTACCCATTCCTCCCTTCGTGCCATTTACGGCATTGGCGGCAATCAGAACTTCTGCATACCCTTCCTTTCCCAACTGTTTTTCCGTACCCGCCGGTATTTCAAGAATAATATCCGCCCGGTTGCTTTCGATAGAAGCCAATGCCTGATTGTACTCAGGAGAAACATCCGTTAGCTGGAAATAACCTGAAGAAAGAACCTTGTCCGTTAGTTGTTGGGATATAACGGAATGATCATTATCAACAATACTGAGGTAAATATTCCTCATCTCGAAGTTAGCAGCAAAAGGAAGGATAATTAATTGCATCAATGGCACAAGAAATATAATTCGAGGCAAAAAACGGTCGCGCCGAATCTGCTTGAATTCTTTCTCCAATAAATATCGTAATGTTTTCATAAGCCTATTTTTATAAACGGATTTTGAAACGTTTTACACTCAGCAACATCAAAAAAGCTACCATTACTGTAAGGATAGCAATTTCTGGCAGAACAGATCCGATACCCAATCCTTTTATCATCACGTCTTTCACTGCTATAATATACCATTTGGCCGGGACAATGTTGGAAAGCCATTGTAACACAACCGGCATATTTTCTATAGGAAAAACCATTCCACTCAATAATATTACCGGAAGCATCAATACCATAACACAAACCAGCATCGCCGACTTCTGCGTGTCTGCCATCGTCGAAACCAACAAGCCGAGGCATAATGCTACAAATGCATACAATATAGAAATAAAGACCAGCAAGGTAAGACTTCCCGCAATTGGCACGTCCAGCAAAAAATACGCAATAACAAGTATGGTAACAATGTTTACCATACTCAACAACAAATAAGGAATTGCTTTTGCGATAACTATATATGCAGGCTTCATAGGCGAAACAAGTAGAACTTCCATCGTTCCCATTTCTTTTTCTTTTACAATTCCAACCGAAGTCATCATTGAGCAAATCAGAATTAAAATCAATCCCATTACACCCGGTACAAAATTATAGGCACCTTTCATCAGGGGATTATAAAGGAGATGAACAACAGGTACTAGTCGAGAACCAGAAACTGAAAACCGGGAATCTGAAGTTCCGTTTGCAATGCTAAAGTTTCCGTTATCCATTATCAATTGACTCATATATGCCGTTATTTGCGTCGCCTCATTCGGATCGGTGGCATCGGCCAGCAATTGTATGGAAGCATCATTGGAAGTTGCAAAATCTACAGGAAAAACAATAACTAAACGCACCTTGTTCCGGCGAAAAAGCTGTTGGGCTTCTTCCATATTATCTACCATTTTGTATAAATTAAAATACTCGCTGGCACTAATACGGTCTACCAGTTTCCGGGTAATATCCGTACGGCTTTGATCTAACACAGCAACGGGTACACTTCTGATTTCTGTAGTAATGGCATAACCAAATATAATAATAAGTATAACCGGAATGCCCAACAAAATCATCATAGTACGCATATCGCGGAAAATATGATAAAACTCTTTCCGGACAAATGATACAAACTGCTTCATAGATTTACTCTCCTCTTTTTGCTTTACGTGCCAAAGCATGGAATACGTCATTCATATTATCAGTATTGAAAGAAGCTTTAAGGGCAGCAGGACTATCCAAAGCTTCTATCTTACCATCCACCATGATAGAAACACGATTACAATATTCAGCCTCGTCCATATAATGAGTGGTAACAAACACGGTAATACCACGTTCGGCCGCCTGATAAATCAACTCCCAGAACTGACGTCGCGTTACAGGATCGACGCCTCCCGTAGGTTCATCCAGAAAAACGATACGAGGATCATGGATAATAGCGACTGAAAAGGCAAGTTTCTGCTTCCATCCCAAGGGCAGAGAATCCACCAATGTATTACGTTCTCCTTCCAGATCGAGCACATGAAGAAGTTCGTCGGTCTTTTCCTTCAGCTTCTTTCCGGACAATCCATAAATTCCGCCATATAAACGGATATTTTCCCATACTTTCAGATCGCCGTATAATGAGAATTTCTGGCTCATATACCCAATATGTTGTTTAATCTTCTCCGTCTCTTTATAGACATCAAAACCTGCTACACGAGCCTCACCCGAAGTTGGTGCAGATAAACCGCAAAGCATACGCATAGCTGTAGTCTTTCCTGCTCCGTTAGCTCCCAGGAATCCAAATAATTCACCTTCCCCCACGTTAAAACTGATATGGTCTACAGCTGTAAAAGATCCGAAGCTTTTTGTCAGGTTTGTTACATCTATTACATTCATTTCTGTCTCATTTTACAAAGCCATAAAACAATCTTCTATCGAAGGCCTTATAAGCTCCAACGTTACATCCGTATATCCTTTTTCCCTGATAAATTTTTCCAAACCAACTATATCATTTTTACCATCTTTCAATGCCAAATGGTGAGAATCGCCAAATGCGTAACATGAATATGTATCAGGATAAGAGCGCAAATCTATCAGCAATTTATACATAAAAGAACCATGTACTGCATATAACGGGCGAGTATATGTAGAACGAATACCTTCCGGAGTATTAACTGACAAACACTCTCCAGAGCGCATCAGTGCTATACGATCACAACGTGAAGCCTCATCCATATACGGTGTGGAAACAAGAATAGTAATTCCTTCATTCTTCAGCCGATCCAGCATATTCCAAAACTCCACGCGCGAAACAGGATCGACACCTGTTGTCGGTTCATCCAGAAAAAGAACTTCCGGGCGATGGATCAGAGCACAACTCAATGCCAATTTTTGCTTCATTCCTCCGGATAATTTGCCGGCACGACGATTTTTAAAAGGTTCGATCTGCACATAAATATCACGTATTAAACCATAGTTTTCTTTTATAGTCGTATTAAATACAGTAGCAAAGAATTTAAGATTCTCTTCCACTGTCAGGTCCTGATAGAGAGAAAAACGTCCTGGCATATATCCCACACAGTGACGAATTTCCTTATAATCCCGTGTAACATCCAGGCCGCAAACCGTAGCAGATCCACTATCCGCTAACAATAGCGTTGTAAGAATACGAAATAGCGAAGTCTTTCCTGCCCCGTCCGGTCCAATCAACCCAAACAGTTCACCTGGTTTTATCTCCAACGATATATCCCGTAAAGCCGAAACACCGCCATAACTTTTGTTTATATGTTGAACATCTATATTGTTCATAGCTATCAGTCATTATCATCAATTAAATACCGTCTCTCCATACTGTCCTATCTTTAGATAACCATCATTTTTCACCGCTATCTTAATAGCATAAACCAGATTGGCACGCTCATCTTTTGTCTGAATGCCTTTCGGTGTAAATTCCGATTTGTCCGAAATCCATGTGATGACACCAGGATATTCGCGACGTTCTTTATCTCCAAAGTCTGCAAAAACATGTACTGGTTGATTCAACTTCAATTGGGAAAGCTGATCGCCGGTTACATAAGCACGGAGATACAGCAAATCAATATCGGCAATTTTATACAAAGGTTTGCCAGCTGTCGTCACTTCTCCTGTTTCGGCATATTTCACCAAAACGGTTCCGGTAACCGGATTCGTTATACGGCTCTTTTGTAACTGGTCATCCAGTTGCATAATCTGATATTGTATGCTTTCGGCATCCGCATCGGCTCCGCCTTTGGTTTTGTCCAATGTAGAATATTGAGCATCCAATTGCTTTTGAAGAACCTTTATATTATTGACTAGGTCGTCCACTTGTTTTTGATTGCCGGCTTTTGCCTTCACCAGATTTTCCATGCGTTGTTGTTCACTACGTGCAACAGCAATCTGTTGTTCCAACGTAGCAATCTGTTTATGTATGTCCGGTTTACGGATATCCACAGACCTAAGTCCGGCCATTAATTGCATTTTACGAAAATATAATTGTGTGCTATCCACATATCCTACAACATCACCTGCATTCAGGCGATCTCCTTCTTCAATATTTAACTCCATAATCTTACCGGTTGCTTCGGAAGAAACCATCACTTCGGTAGATTCAAATGCACCGGTTGCATCAAAATCTTTCTTATTACCATTGCATGCTGCAAGTAATGCTACCAGACTGAATAAAATCAAGTGTTTCATATCTGTATAAAGTATTATTTTTCTAATTAGTTGTGTACATATAATCATATATTGACTGCAGTTGCTGAACCTTATGCATGGCAGCTGTCTGGCGTGCCATATCTTCGGCATTGATTTCACGAATCAGATCCGTTACTGAGATAACCCCGTTTTCCAATTTGGCTTCAGCAGCTTTCTTTATACTGGTACGCAGACGTATTATATCATTATCCGCACGCATCAGGTCTGTTATTTTACGAATCTCCGTATTTTGTTGTATCAATTGCAAATTGGTATTAAAAAGAAAAACGTCTTTCTGTACTTCTATCATTTGCCTGTTAACATCCAATTTCCGCCTGTCATTTTTCAAAGTGTATAGCTTGCCTAAATTCCAAGTAAGGCGAACACCTGCCATATAAAAACTACTGAATTTATCTTCCAGCATATTCAATCCCGGACGGCCATATCCTCCTTGTAAAAAAGCACCTACACGAGGCATAATTCCGGCTGTAATCTGCTTGTCCTGCATCTCCAGCAACTGGTTCCGGGCATCCAATGCGCGAAGTTCAGGACGGTTGATCGTTTGCGGCAATGAACTTCCCGGCATTAAAGGAGTTTCAAGAATGGCATCTTCTGTAATGGGCTTTCCAACCAATGTTCCCAGCATCTGGCGATAAGCCATACGCGAAGCCTTCAATTCTATCTCCTTCTGACGGGCATTCAAAAGTTCAACCTGCATACTTTCCAGATCAGATTGGTTGGCTACTCCATTAGCTATCATTGCCTCGATACGGTCTATATTTATCTGTAATTCTTTCTGAAGCAAAACATTTTGAAGAAGTAATTCGTCTTGCAGCAAACAACCGAAATAAAGCTGATTTACGCGTTGGTTCAAAGCATAAAGATCACTCTCCAACTGTTCACGGTTAGCTTCGGCCTCTGCTTTGGTTATCTGTTTGGTTGCATGAATAACACCTCCGTCCCAAATCGTTTGATTTACTTCCGCCACAACTTGATATTGATCTTTGCCCAGTGTAGGAATCTGTATACCCGGTATAATAGCAGAAAACTTATCTGCATCAAACGGCAATTTAGTGACATCGCTCTGATAAGTAACCTTCGCATTTAATGCCACTTGGGGCAACCATCCCTTCCCTGCATTAGCCAAGTTATAATCTCTGGTACGGTTAATTAACCCGTATTGCCGGATTTGAGGATAATTATCATGTGCCCAATCATAACACTGCATAATACTAACTTTACCTTCTTGCGCCCTTAAAGGAACAATAAAGGCACTCACTCCAAACGATAATAGAATTATACAAATTGATTTCATAAATTATTCTGTACAAATAAATGATTACTTATTATCTGGTGTCAGTAAACGGATCATAATATCCGAAATAAAAGTTTTTCGTTCTTCTATAAATGCGTCAAAACGTTCTTCCTCTCCATTAAAAAAAACAGTAGTCAACGGAGAGCGTGCCAACATAGGAAAAATAACTAACCCGATTAAAGTTGAAGCCGTATAAGCCAACGGCATCTTTTTTATCAAACCTTTTTCCATTTCTTCCAGCATCTGTTTCTGTAACTTTATTAAAGGCTGCACCCGGGATGGATCTCTCATCACCACTTTGTACAAATGTTCCGGATCTCTGTTAAATTCATTTACAACAAAAATTGGGAATGAAGGATTTGACTGCATTATAGCAACATACTCGTTAACAATCTTTGGTATCTTCTCAAGGCAAGTCGTAGGCTCATTCATTATAGAATCAATATTTGGAAGCAAAACGCCCATTAATTGTCCGAATACAGCTTCAAAAAGCATTTCCTTGGTTCGGAAATAATAATGCATAGCTGTTCGGCTAATACCCACTTCCTCAGCAATATCTCCCATTTTGGTAGCTTCATATCCTTTTCGGACAAAGACTTGTTTTGCAGCTTCTATGATACGGAATTCCATATCCTGCACTTCTTCTGTATTCATACGTCATATTGTTATTATTTATTTCGTCCCATATGTCTGACACATATGTCAAAAGTAAAATAAAAAAAGAAGAACATTATAAATATGTTCTTCTTTTAATGTTTTTTATCTTTACCCCAAAAGCATCTGTATACAATAACCAATAGAAAACTTATTTAATTGGCCTTGCTTCTACCCCTTCGAATGTAATCTTTACCGGATTAATAAAACCATCTTTATCAAAAGTCATCTTATCTATACAGGTTACACGATGGTCACGCCCTGTATCTCCCAACGGGCGACGATGATAAACAATATAATAATCTTCAGAGTTTGGTATATGCATTACAGAATGATGTCCTGCACTTGTAGCAACTTGAGGGTCCTGTTGAAGAATCTTTCCTATACGCTTAAACGGACCAAAAGGAGAATCAGCAATAGCATAAGCTACACAATAATCAGGATTTCCCCAGCCACCTTCGCTCCACATAAAATAATATTTACCATTCTTCTTAAACATAAACGGACCCTCTACATAACTTTCAGGAGTAATTTCTTTATAGATTTCACCATCTTCAAAAGGAACAAGACCTGTAAAATCATCATTCAGCAAAACGATGTTACAATGTCCCCAGCCCCCATAATACATATAGTATCGTCCGTCTTCGTCATGAAAAACAAACTGATCGATAGGTTGCGCACCATTTACAATTTCATTGATAAGCGGCTTACCCAACAAATCTTTATACGGTCCTTCCGGTTTGTCGCTTACAGCAACACCGATACCGCCCACTTCGCCTTCATGTACATCATTTGCACTAAAGAAGAAATAATACTTTCCATCCTTACTGATAATAGAGGGAGCCCACATTGCTCTGTTTGCCCACTTTACTTCCGTCGTATCAAGGATAGACGGATGCTTTGTCCACGTCACCAAATCTTTTGATGAATAGCAATCAAAAAATGTCTGTTTTTCGTATAGATCACTTGTGGTTGGATAAATCCAATAGGTATCATCATAAATAATACCTTCCGGGTCGGCATACCAACCCTCAAATACAGGATTACCGCTTTTTGCAACTTCTTCCGTTTGCTGTTGCTTTGGCTGACCACACGCAAAAAATAAACTTACAGTCAACAAAGAATAAATAAGGTCTTTTTTCATCTTGAGTATATTAAACACATTAGTAAATATTACCGCTCCATTTTAGCTAGTCCGCCTTCTGAGGTTTCTTTATAAAGGCTCGGCAAATCGTTTCCAGTCTGGCGCATGACTTCTACCACCTGATCAAAACTTACCCGGTGTTTCCCGTCGGAGAAGTTGGAAAATGTATTTGCATCCAGTGCACGGGCAGCTGCAAAAGCATTACGTTCAATACACGGTATTTGAACCAATCCGCACACCGGATCACAAGTTAATCCTAAATGATGCTCCAATCCCATTTCGGCCGCATATTCTATCTGGGCTGGCGTCCCACCAAACAACTGGCTTGCAGCAGCAGCAGCCATAGCACAGGCAACACCTACTTCTCCCTGGCAACCAACTTCGGCACCCGACACAGAAGCATTCGTTCTGACCACATTGCCAAATAAACCGGCCGTAGCCAAAGCACGCAAAATACGTGAATCGCGGAACTCTCTAGAGTCCTTTAAATGATAAAGTACAGCCGGCATAACGCCGCACGAGCCACAAGTCGGTGCCGTGACAATCTTTCCTCCATTTGCATTTTCTTCAGAAACAGCCAAAGCATATGCATATACCATTCCACGGCTTCTAATGCTACTGCCATACCCTTTTGCACGGATCATATAATCGGAAGCTTTGCGACGCAGTCCTAATCCTCCGGGAAGAACTCCCTCCGCTTCCAAGCCGTTACGTACAGCTTGTTGCATAACCTCCCATACCTCAGCTAAATAATCCCAGATCGAAGGCCCTTCGCACTGTTCTACATATTCCCAATAGGAATGCCCGCTTTTCTCACACCATGCCTGAATATCCTTTATCGTCTGCATTTCATAAACCTGTGCCGTTTTCAGTTCATTGAAACTTTCGTTTGCCAACGTACCACCTCCGATACTATAAACCGTCCAACTATCTAACACTTCGCCACTTTCATCAAATGATTCAAACAACATTCCGTTCGGATGAAACGGAAGAAAGTTTTTAGGTTCCCATGTTATGTTTGTTTTAGCTACCGGCGATAATACTTCCAGAATAGCAGCATCCGTCATGTGTCCTTTCCCTGTAGCCGCCAAACTTCCATACAAGGTAACATTAAAACGTACTGCACCTCTGTTACGATCTAAAAACATTTGAGCAGCACGCATCGGCCCCATTGTATGGCTGCTAGAAGGGCCATGACCTATACGATATATTTGTCTGATTGATTCCATGTGTAAGTTTCCCAATTAAATGTGTTTATACTTTTAGAAATATATTGCGTTTATAAAGCAACCACAAAATTACATAAATAACCAATACGTTGCATACGGCAATAAGTACCTGATAATAATTTCCCATATATTGCTGCAAACCAAAAAATAAAGACTCGCCAATACACCTGAAATTAATTACCATAGTCAGCATGTATGCTACAATAGAATTCATTCCATATATCTTTAGCCAATTCAAATGTTTGTTATGTCCTTTGCAATCTATCCAATAATAAAAAATGCCCATCAGCAAAAAACAATACCCACTGCTCACCAACACCATGGAGCTAGTCCACAACTTCTTAATAACCGGCATTTGCAATCCCCACAACCAACCTGCAGCAACCATAGCGACACCAATACCAAACAATAGCTGCAGTTTATATTTACGGGTATATTCATTTTTCAATATCTGCCCGGCAAACAATCCGGTCAACACTGTCACACCAAAGTTCAGGCTACTTAATATCCATGTATAATTATACCACCCGGCAAACACAGTCTGCCCATCAACTATCGTAGCAGCATCCCGGAAACGTCCTAATACAACACGGTCTACCCATTCGGCCAGGTTGCCGTCAGGGGTATAAACACCACCTCCATAACCATCTACCGTAACAAATTGCATTAATCCCCAATACAACAGTAACAAACCGGCCGCCACACCTATTTGTGCAGCAAAACGAATATGCAGAAACAACATGGCAGCAATCAAATATCCCATTGCTATAGATTGCAAAGTATTCGAATACAAATAAATTTTATCAAGATCCAATGCCAGTAAATTCCCCTGGCACATCATGCCAAATACCCATAATAGCAAAACGCGTTTCCCTATACGACGATACACAGCCGTTTTATCCGGCATTGCCTTATAACGCGATAAAGCAAACGGTATAGATACACCGGCCATAAACATAAAGAGAGGCATTACCAAATCCCAGGAAGAAAAACCCTCCCACTCCACATGCGAAAAGCCCCACATCAATGAATTGAACCAAGGTGCGTCAATCGCACTTTCCAGAGGATATAACACCACCTCCAGGACAACAAGACAAAAAAGGTCGAAGCCACGTAGAACATCCAGTGACTCCAACCGTTTGTAGACCGTCTTTTCCATATAATAATGATAAAAAATTTACACTTTTAAGAATATGCGTTGACGATATAAGAAATAAAGGAATCCCCAACAAATAGCAATATAAGTAACAGCCCCCATTAAAGGTTGAGCTGTTTCCGGCAACAACTTCGTTATTCCCCCGAATATAGAATTTGCAGTAAACGAGAAGTTTATGAAACGTTGTGCCAGATAAATCGTTATGGAATTCATACCGATAACAGTAAAGAATAAAGTCCAGCCCCGAAATCCTTTTACATCTATAATATAATAAAACAAAGCAAACAATATCATAGATATACCTCCTACCGTACAAACAAAAGAACTTGTCCAAAGATTTTTATTAATCGGGAAAAACAGATTCCATATTACACCGGAAACCACCAAAATAAGGCCAACTACCAGTAAATAAAGCACCTTCTTTGTCTCTGTAAACTCTTTCTTTTGTAATTTAATAAATTCGCCAGTAAACATCCCCAGTAAAGCAGTAGCTATAGCCGGAACTGTAGATAAGATTCCTTCCGGATCGTGTATTTTCAAGTAAAGATGCCCAGGCAACATGATTCTGTCTACATATCCAACCAGACATCCTTCCATACTAAACACATCCGCACCATTCCCGTCCGGAGCCGGAACAAATGCTAATAGTAACCAATAACCAATCAAAATTCCTGCCGTGATCCAGACTCTCGTAATAGTACGAGTATTCACAAACAAGATTGCAGCAAACATCCAAGCCAGGCCTATTCGTCCCAACACGCTTGCATAACGTTGGTTTTCAAAATCCAAAGACAATATACCGCCATATACAAGTCCCAATATCACCAATGTAATACCGCGGCGTATAATTTTTTTATAAATAGCCGAATCTGTCATACCCGAAGCTCTTTGCTTTTCCAGAGAGAAAGGAAAAGAAATGCCCGCAATAAAAAGGAATAGCGGGAATATCATATCTTCAAAAGACAACCCATGCCATTCAACATGCTGCATCTGCTGGGCTATAGCCTGAAAAAATGGAGTTGGAAACAATGTTGCCAAAGCAATAAAAAGAGGGCCCCCGCCCATAATGAAAAACATGTCAAAACCTCTGAGGGCATCTAATGACTGTAAACGTTGTGGTTTTTTCTGCACTGTCATTTCTATCTATATTTTAAAGTCAGACGCAAATATAAACAGAAAATTTAAAATTCATCTGCATGAAAACTTAATTTATAAATAAGACAATCAAAGGTTGATCTATTGTTAATTTATCACATAAAAACTACCTTTGCACAACTTACTGAAAACAAATGAAACAACATCTGAAACCCATCATGTTTGTAGGGACTTGCTCCGACGCTGGCAAGAGTGTAATTAATGCAGCTTTCTGCCGTATATTCAAACAAGACGGTTACAACCCAGCCCCTTTTAAGGCACAAAATATGTCTCTTAACTCCTATTCCACTTCTGAAGGTGGAGAAATGGGACGTGCCCAGGTAGTACAAGCCGAGGCATGTGGTATTGCCCCACACACAGATATGAATCCGGTTTTACTAAAACCGACAAACGATAAAAGTTCCCAAGTCGTATTGAACGGAAAACCTGTCGGCAATATGTCTGCCAAAGATTATTTCGGGATACAGAACCAGAAAGAAGAACTCTTTAAAGAAGCCTTCGAAGCATTCAAAAGACTGGAAAGCAAATATAATCCAATCGTTTTAGAAGGTGCTGGCAGCATATCCGAACTCAATCTTCGCGACAGGGATATTACCAATATGCGTATGGCATTAAAGGCAGGCGCCTCCACATACCTGATAGCAGACATTGACAAAGGCGGTGTTTTTGGTTCTGTATATGGAACTATTGCTTTGTTAAAAACAGAAGAAAAGGCATTGATGAAAGGTATTATTATCAATAAATTCCGTGGAGATGCATCTCTTTTTGAAGAAGGTAAAAAGATAATAGAAAAATTGACCGGTGTACCTGTTGTTGGCATTATTCCCTGGTTTCGTGATATAAAAATAGAAGAAGAAGATTCCGTTGCGTTAGATATGAAAACAAACACATTCCGTGACGGAAAAATCAACGTAGCCATTATCCTGCTTAAACGCATGTCCAACTTTACCGATTTCGACGTCTTGGATATGGACCCCCGTTTCAATCCCTACTATACAAATAATATAGAAGAAATAGAGAAAGCGGATATAATTTTATTGCCGGGCTCAAAAAACACATTGGCAGATTTACAGCACTTACGTGCCAACGGAATAGCAGAAGCAATCATCCGGGCGCATAAAGCAGGAAAAAAAGTTATTGGTATTTGCGGAGGCTATCAAATGATGGGCATCCGTCTGGAAGATCCGGAAGGTATAGAGGGAGAAATACCTGCAGTGCCAGGTCTTGGACTCTTGCCACAATGTACAATCATTGAAAAAGAAAAAATAACCAAACAAAGCACATTCAGTTTCTTACCCGAAAAATCCGGCAAAATTAAACAATGCCGGGGTTATGAAATCCACATGGGACGTACTACCTTGCTAAACGATGCCCCTGACAGCCCGGTTGTCTTATTGGAAGACGGTCGGCAAGACGGTTATTACCTGAGCAACCGGTGTTGGGGAAGTTATATGCATGGTATTCTTGATAATCCGGTAGTTCTTGACAATATGGCTGAAGGATTCGATAAGGAAGAAGCAAACAACCTTTTTGATTATGTAGCATTCAAAGAAGAACAGTATGATAAGCTAGCCAATCTGGTACGAAACCATGTAAATCTGGAGTATATATATTCCACATTATAAAACATCCCGATGATTTTACAAAATCATCGGGATGTTTTCCTAAAATGATCGGGAAGACTTAAGAAATTCCAACTATGCAGAGTTAATTATCATTTCAGACGATTGACTCTTGCCACGTCTTCAAGACGCACGCATACGGTAGCACCCAACTGTTCCAGAAACAACAGGGCATGGCTCTTTTTTATCTTTTTTACTTTACCGGAAACAGATTTCATAGCCCCACATAAAATTTCCACTTCATCACCGGCAATAAGAGGATGTTCGGAAGCCATTTCCAAAAATTCTTTAATAGCATCAATCTCTGCCTGCCGTACAACAGCCGGCTTGCCATTATAATATACAATACGTGAAACACCATAAACACGGATCAAATCACGTAACACAGGATCTGTACATCTAACAAAAATATAGGAACTGAATAAAGGGATATCGACCATTTTCACACGATCAGACCACACACGCGGCGTACGATGAAGCGGAAGCCAACATTCTACACCTAAAGCATCTATTCGTTCTTTTACTTGTTTTTCAGCTCGGGCAGCAGTATATAGTACATACCAATTGGTATCATTTGGCTTTATCATGCAAAATCACTCTATTAAATTGAGCGGCAAATATACTATATTTTCACCAAAACAAATATTCTTCCGATTTGGTTATTACAATACAAAGACTAAGAATGCCAATCTTAATTAATGGTAAGCACAATAAAGATTAGATAATTTATAAACAATGAATTTGTCAATTTGTTAGAAGTATATAAAACAATAACGTTTCATTCTAAAATTTTATAATTATGGCAAAAGAAACAGTCGCAATTTTACGAGGAAAACTGGACGTAGAAAATCTTTTATCTCAATTAAACGCAGCTTTAGCCGAAGAATGGCTGGCATACTATCAATATTGGGTAGGTGCATTAGTAGCAGAAGGTGCAATGCGCAAAGACGTCCAGGATGAATTTGAAGAACATGCCGAAGAAGAACGCAAGCACGCTCAATTATTAGCAGATCGCATTATTGAACTGGATGGCATTCCAGTACTTGATCCTCAAAAATGGTTTGAATTGGCAAGATGCAAATATGACGCACCGAAAGAATTCGACACAGTCAGTCTATTAAAGCAGAACGTAGCTTCGGAAAGATGTGCCATACTCAGGTACCAACAAATTGCCCAGTTTACCAACGGATTGGATTACACAACTTGCGACATCGCAAAACATATACTTGCAGAAGAAGAAGAGCATGAACAAGACCTGCAAGACTACTTAAAAGACATTGCCAGAATGGAAAATACTTTTAAGAAATAAATTTAAAAAGAATATTTGTACAGGCATGAGTTCAAAAGGATTCATGCCTGTATTCATTTATAGCCCTTTCTTACCACTATATCGAACAAAAAACAACTACAAATGCTACACAAATTCAAAATAAACAATACATTTGCAGTCTATTTATATGAATTAAACATACTAATAATACAAAAAATCATGATGTATTGGCAGAAAGACATAGAAACCTTAAATCGTGAAGACCTGGAAAAACTACAGTTGGAACGATTAAAAAAAACAATTGAATTAGCCGGACATTCTTCTTTTTATCAAAAAGTATTTGAGGAAAACGGAATTACACCCAATAGCATCCTTTCTTTAGAAGACTTGCAAAAAATTCCATTCACGACAAAAGACGATTTACGCAACAATTATCCTTTCGGTATGGCTGCAATACCGATCAAAGACTGTGTGCGTATTCATTCGTCCAGCGGAACAACCGGAAATCCTACAGTTGTACTACATTCATCAAAAGACCTGGAACAATGGGCAAACCAAGTGGCACGTTGCATGTATATGGTAGGAATACGCGATACGGATGTATTCCAAAACACATCTGGCTACGGTATGTTCACCGGGGGATTAGGATTTCAGTATGGAGCCGAGAAGTTAGGTACATTAACAGTTCCCGCAGCTGCAGGGAACACAAAACGCCAGATTAAATTTATTCAGGATTTCGGAACTACTTGTCTACACATTATCCCTAGCTATGCAACCCGTTTAGCTGAAGTAATGTATGAAATAGGTATCGATCCGCGTAAAGATACAAAACTGCACACCGTATGTATTGGAGCCGAGCCTCATTCGGAAGAACAACGTCGGCGAATTGAACAATTATTAGGCGTAAAAGCATATAACTGTTTCGGTATGTCGGAAATGAATGGCCCGGGAGTTGCATTCGAATGTACCGAACAAAACGGACTTCATATCTGGGAAGACTATGTAATTGTAGAAATTGTAGACCCTGTTACTCTCAAACCTGTTCAGGAAGGAGAAGTTGGAGAGTTGGTTCTTACTACCATAAACCGTGAAGCAATGCCGTTAATACGCTATCGCACACGCGACTTAACCTGTATACTTCCGGGCAAATGCCCATGTGGACGTACACATAAACGTTTAGCCCGCTTCAAAGGCCGTAGCGATGATATGATTATTCTGAAAGGTGTTAATATTTTCCCTATCCAGATTGAAAAAATATTAATGCAATTCAAAGAATTAGGCAGCAACTATCTTATAACGATAGAGACATTCGGCAATAACGACGAAATGCTTATTGAAGTAGAATTAAGCGACTTGTTTACTGACGATTACAGTGTGTTGCAAAGGCTGGCTAAAGATATTACGCGTCAACTGAAAGACGAGTTATTACTTACGCCACACCTCAAACTCGTAGCAAAAGGATCTTTACCCTCTCAGGAAGGAGGCAAGGCTATTCGCGTAAAAGACTTACGTAAATTTGTGTAATTGTATAACAAGATTAAAAATATACAGCCATGACAGTAAATCAAATTTCTATTTTTCTGGAAAACAAGTATGGAAAGCTAAGTGAGATACTGGCTTTACTTGCAGAAGAGAATATACGTATTATAGCTGCCACTGTTGCCGACACTTCCGAGTATGGCATCTTACGTATTATTGTCAGTGATCCGCAAAAAGCATTCAAGATACTTAAAAGCAATAATGTAAGTGCCAACCTGACTGAAGTATTGGCAATTGTCACCGATTCATGTGCAGGTAGCTTTGCCAAAGTATTGACTCATTTCACAAAAGCCGGTTTAAGCATTGAATACATGTACTGTTTTTCTATTAGAGATAAATCGATCATGATTATTCGCACAAACAACCGGGATGCTGCACGGGAGGTTATTCGCCGGCAGAATCTGGAATATATCTGCGAAAACGACTTAATAAAATTATAATCATCTCTTACCCCGGGAAGAAGAATTTTCTCCGGGGTAAATTTTATCTACTCACCATTAAAACAAATAACAAATGTTTGGAATAGACGACCCTGGTATCTGGTTGGCATACCTGCTGGCATTTGCCTGCCTTTTATATTCTATCTGGTTCGGAATAACCACATGGAATAAAGATGATAAAGAAAGTACTAACTCTAAAAAAGAAAAGGAATGAGCACACTTACTCTGGGTATTGTCGTTATTATTTACATGTTTGTCCTTGCATGGTTGGGATATCTTGGTTATAAAAGCACAAAAAATGCCAGTGATTATTTATTAGGAGGACGAAAAGTAAATCCGTTTATCATGGCTTTGTCTTATGGAGCCACATTTATATCGGCATCAGCCATTGTAGGTTTCGGAGGAGTTGCTGCAACATTCGGTATGGGAATCCAATGGCTCTGCTTGCTTAATATGTTTATGGGAGTTGTAATCGCATTTATTTTATTCGGCAGAAAAACACGCAAGCTGGGAGAAGAACATAACGCACGCACATTTCCTCAGTTATTAGGATTGCATTACAAATCCAAAGCTATCCGGATATTTATAGCCACAATAATATTCATAGGAATGCCTTTATACGCAGCTGTTGTTATGAAAGGAGGTGCTGTGTTTATTGAACAAATGTTTAATATAGACTTACACTTGGCTTTACTTATCTTTACGTTGATTGTCGCAGCATACGTTATTACAGGTGGTATTAAAGGTGTTTTATATACAGATGCGTTACAAGCAGTTATCATGTTTTCTTGTATGCTTTTCCTCCTATTCTGGTTCTATAGAATCATGGATATGGGATTCATCGAGGCCAACCGGAAGCTGACGGAAATTGCCCCAATGGTACCTGAACGGTTCAAAGATCTGGGTCATCAAGGGTGGACAGCTATGCCTGTTACCGGTTCTCCGCAATGGTATACATTAGTTACCTCTTTGATTCTGGGCGTAGGTATTGGCTGTTTAGCCCAACCTCAATTAGTGGTTCGTTTTATGATGGTGGAAAGTACAAAACAGCTCAACCGGGGTGTAATAATAGGTTGTATATTTTTAATTGTCACTGTTGGAGCAATATATCATGTCGGTGCTTTATCAAATTTATTCTTTCTAAAAACCGAAGGCGTTGTTGCTTCGGAAGCAATCAAAGATATGGATAAAATTATCCCGTTGTTTATTAACAAAGCAATGCCGGATTGGTTCGGTGCTGTATTTATGCTCTGTATCCTATCTGCCAGCATGTCTACATTAAGTGCACAATTCCATACGATGGGAGCCGCTTTCGGAGCAGATGCTTTTCCGAAATTAGGACGCAGCAAGAACCCGAATTCAACAATGGGTGTACGAATCGGTGTATTATGTTCTATCTTATTAAGTTATATAATATGCTATGCATTAAGCGACGGAATCATAGCCCGAGGTACTGCATTATTCATGGGAATCTGCGCAGCAACTTTCCTGCCTTCCTACTTTTGTGCTTTATACTGGAAAGGTGTAACCCGCCAGGGAGCATTAGCCAGCTTATGGGTTGGCGCATTAGCAAGTTTATTTGCCATGCTATTCCTGCATAAAGCGGAAGCTGCTCCAATTGGCCTATGCAAGGCTTTATTCGGACAAGATGTATTGGTTAATGTCTATCCTTGGTATGCTATCGATCCTATTTTGTTTGGTCTTCCATTATCATGTATCACTATTGTTACAGTGAGTTTGCTAACAAAAAGATAGAAATAATAGACACAAAAAGCGAAATTAGCATTTCTTATAATTCAAAAAATATTATTTAGCAGTTATAATCTTGACAAATACATAGAAAACCATACATTTGCAATGTGGTTTTTTCATAATAGTATTAGATTTAAGGTTAACAAAGTTGGTTAGGGCTTGTCGGGAGACAAGCTTTAATTGTTTTATAGAGTTTCCTCCTAAAAGAACACGTTTGTCATTCTCCACTACCCTATGAGATACATACGCCAATTGTCCACACTTTACACAAATCGTCCTCTTCCCCGATTCCTGAATATTTGTTCTTCCAATGATGAAGTCATTATCTTTCTCGCGAATTAGTTTGTCTTTAAATGTAACAGTTCCCTGGCATTAGCCATTGATGCCTCGGTCAAAGAAGCACCGCTCAGCATACGAGCCACTTCTAGTATGCGCTCTTCGTTAGTAAGCTGCTTAATACGGGTTATTGTTCTATCGGAAGTATCTTCTTTATATACAAAGTAATGCTCTTTGCCTTTTGCTGCGATCTGAGGTAAATGGGTTATGGCAAATACTTGCATTTTTGTTCCCAAGTCTTGCATAATATCTCCCATCTTATCGGCAATATCACCAGACACTCCTGTATCTACTTCGTCAAAAATAATGGTAGGCAAAGCTGTAAAACCGGCAATCATGGCCTTTAGGCATAACATCAAACGGGAAATCTCGCCACCAGATGCAGTTTGAGCTACAGGCTGCAAATCTCCACTCTTATTTGCTGAAAACATAAACCGGATATCATCCATTCCATCATTATCCGGCTCCTCCTTTGCCATCACATCAACACGAAAACGCGTATTTGGCATCCCCAACGGTATAATCATATCAACCAATTGGCCAGCCATACCTTTTGCTGCAATTTTTCTTTGATTACTAAGTACTGAGGCCTGTTGAAGTAATTCCTTATACGAAACCTCCGATTGTTTACTTAATGATTCTATTTGTTCTTCAAAGGAGTCTATTTCTTTTAATTGGGCTTCATATTTCGATTGAATATCCAATAGTTCTTCCACGGTGGAAACGTGGTGTTTCTGTTGCAGAGAGTAAATTGTATTTAAACGCTCATTCACCCATTCCAAACGTTCGGGGTTAAATTCAACATCTTCTCTCATCGTATCAGTTTCAGATGCTAAATCATTCAAATCAATATATGCAGAACGCAAACGTTCGGATATATCTTTAGCTTTCGAAAAATAATGTTCTAAAGAATCCGCAGTTGAAAGAGCTTCTTTTATATATTGAAGTCCTCCCATTTCATCACCATTTAATAGTTCTGAAATCTTATAAAGAGAGCTTTTTATTTCCTCAGCATGTGAAAGTGTTTCTTGTTCTTGTTCCAAATCTTCCTGTTCGCCGACAATCAAACGGGCTTCGGATAATTGCTCCAACTGAAAACGAATATAATCTTCTTCCTGTTTTGTTTGAGCAGCTTTATCTTTCAATTCTTTTAATTCTTTTTGCAAGGATTGAAAACGATTATATTCTTTCCGGTAAAGAATCAAAAGAATCTCATTTTCAGCCATTACATCGACAACTTTTAATTGAAAGCGATTATCACCCAATAACAGATTCTGGTGTTGCGAATGTATGTCGATTAAACGGCCTCCCAATTCTTTCATTACAGGTAAAGCCACAGGAGAATCATTTATAAATGCACGGGATTTGCCTGAGGCAAAAAGTTCCCGACGCAAAATACAACTTTCATGATCATATTCAAGATCATTTTCCTGAAAAAAAGATTCCAGCTGATATTTCGAAATATCGAATACAGCCTCAATTATGCACTTATCGGCACCATTTTTTATACTTTTCCCATCCGCACGTTGTCCTAATACCAATGATAAGGCTCCCAGAATAATTGATTTTCCGGCACCCGTTTCACCCGTAATTACTGAAAAACCTCCGTCAAACTGAATATCAAGACTATCTATTAAAACAAAATTCTGGATAAATAACGATTTCAACATAGTTTTTTATTTTTTGAGAGGTTCCAAACGTGTTGTCTCGGTAGGATAAATATTGGAAAGGATTTTCAATCCTTCTTGCTTTTCCTGTGTGGTAGCCTTTGAATAAATACTTACGACTTCATCGAGCTTTGCATCGGAAAAGATTTGCAATAAAACAGAAGTAGGGCGTGCGCTCCGAACTTGCTCCAATGCTGGTAAAGCAGAAATTATTGTGGTACGTCCGCGATCCGGATTTGCAGCCATTTCATCAAGGCCTTTTCTATGATATGTATACCACATATCCCGGAATATACCAGAAGTATTATCTGTTAATGCAGTAGAAACAGCATGTCTGTTCTGATTGCTGTCAAATGCTTTCCAGCCTGTCCATGTACCTTGCGCCTGAGCCAAAGTTACAATTTGCTGTGCCTGCTGATAAAAAGCAGTTCCTCCCTGTGGAGAAAAACTGTCAAAGTCCAGTCCTAAAATCGTATAAATATAAAATACAATAGTTGCAATCAAATTACTGTTTACAACATTCTCCGTATATTCCAACGGTTCAAACTGAGTATACTCAAAATCGAGCTGTTTATCACGGAAATTAAGCAACGTAGTCGTATATGTCGAGTTATATACAGGACGACGTGCCTGAACTTGAATTTCCCCTTTAAAACTGTTATCGGAAGCCTCCGACATCACAATGGTAAAACTGCAATCAATCCGTTCATTTACGGCAAAAGTAGCATCTGTCCATTTCTTATTATTAATAAATTCGGTCAGTGCTTTTTGTAAAGTAGTAAACACATCTTTATTAGATCCCTGAATTTTATCGCTATTGATAGTTACGCGGGCATTCAATTCCTGTGCCTGCATTGCCCAAGAAAACATCGATAAAAAGAAGAAAAATAACAGTTTCTTAATCATTTTCATTTTAATAATGTTGCCAGCTTATTTATGATATCGGCTGCCACCTCCTGTTTGCTTTTTAAAGGATACTCAATCTTCTCTCCCAGCCTGTCTATAATGGCAATTTTATTTGTATCGCAACGGAAGCCGGCACCTTGATCTCTGAGCGAATTCAAAACGATAAAATCGAAGTTTTTACGCTGCAATTTACTTTCTGCATGAAAAATCTCATCTTTCGTTTCCAGAGCAAACCCAACTAATATCTGATTCTCTCTTTTTATAGCACCTAAAGAAGCTGCAATATCTTTATTAGGCACTAAATGAAGCATCATATCTCCTTTTGTTTCACGCTTTATTTTCTCCGGTTCTTGATTCTCCGGACGATAGTCGGCCACTGCAGCACACAAAACAGCTGCATCAGATGTAGGAAATTCGGATATAGCCGCCTGATACATTTCTCCGGCAGATTCCACATCAATCCGTTTTATATTAGGATGATTAACCTTTAAAGAGACCGGACCCGCGATCAAAACAACTTCCGCTCCTTTCCGGGCACATGCCTCCGCTAAGGCAAATCCCATTTTACCGGAAGAATAGTTACCTATAAAACGTACAGGATCTATCTTTTCATATGTCGGCCCCGCCGTTATTAATATCTTTTTTTTTTCTAATTCGGTTTTTGAGGCAAAAAAGCTTTCCAAAACCTCTATTATCCGGTCCGGTTCTTCCATACGTCCTTTTCCCACCAAATGACTAGCCAACTCACCTTCGGCCGGCTCTATAATATAATTACCAAAAGAACGTAACCTATCCAGGTTTTGTTGTGTTGTAGGGTGAGCAAACATATCCAAGTCCATTGCCGGGGCAACAAATACAGGGGCCTTACAGGAAAGGTAAGTAGTAATTAACATATTATCGGCAATGCCATTTGCCATTTTGCCAATTGTAGAAGCCGTTGCCGGAGCCACCAACATGACATCGGCCCACAAGCCCAAATCTACATGGCTATGCCACGAACCATCCCGATTGGAAAAGAAATCACTAATCACAGGGTTACTGCTTAAAGCAGACAAAGTGATTGGCGTTATAAATTCTTTCCCCGCCGGTGTAATGACTACCTGCACCTCTGCCCCTTTTTTCACTAATCCTCTAATAATGCAGGCAGCTTTATAGGCAGCTATGCTTCCGGTTATTCCCAGTATAATATGTTTACCTTTCAGTATATTTTCCATATAACCTTTTTTAGTTCCATTCGGAAGAAAAAGTAATTCCATTCAGAAGAAATTTGAATTTCTCTCGGATGGAATTATTTTTATTACAAACGCATCATCAGAATTTCACGGGCAACTTTATAGTCTATATTACCATGTTCGCCCAATTTCCAGCCTCTTTGTTTCATAGGTTCAACCAATGCGTCCAAATCAAATTCTTTAATACCATATTCACTCAAACGAGTTTTCAATCCCATATACCGGAAAAAGTCTTCGGTAGCTTGAATCGACTTTTGTACCAATTCATCGGTAGTCTCTCCCGTAATACCAAACACGACTTCACCCATGCGAATAATTTTTGCCTGTTTCTCCTTGTGCATATAAGCCATCACTCCCGGAAGGATAACAGCCAATGTCTGCGCATGATCCAGCCCAAACTGAGCAGTCAACGCATATCCCATACGGTGAGAAGACCAATCCTGAGGAACACCTTGCCCGATCCAGCAGTTCAGAGCATTCGTTGCCGCCCACATCAGATTGGCGCGTATATCATAATCATGAGGGTTCTGTAAAACTTTACGGCCTTCTTCAACGATTGTTTTCATCAAACCTTCGGCAAAATAATCTTGTACTTTCGCATTTACCGGATAAGTCAGATATTGTTCTATCACATGGATAAAAGAGTCGACAACCCCATTTGCAACCTGACGTTCAGGCAACGAATAAGTAACCTCCGGATCTAATATTGCAAATTTAGGGAATACGGCAGGGCTGGCAAAATTCAGTTTTTCATGTGTGGAAACACGTGAAATAACAGCTCTTTCATTCATTTCCGATCCTGTAGCAGACAAGGTTAACACCACCCCCAACGGTAAGGCCTGCTTAATAAATCCGCCTTTTGACAATATATCCCACGGCTCTCCTTCATAGCAGGTAGCCGCTGCAATGAATTTAGTGGCATCAATAACAGAACCACCGCCAACAGCCAGGAGATAGGTTATCTGTTCCTTCCGTACCAGTTCAACGGCTTTCATACAAGTTTCATAATGAGGATTAGCCTCAATACCTGAAAATTCGATTACATTGAAGCTTTTCAATGCCTCAACAACCTGATTGTAAATACCATTTTTCTTAATACTTCCTCCGCCATATATCATCAACACCTTACTACCTACTGGTACTAAAGTAGATAAACGTGAAATCGAACCTTTACCAAATACGACTTTCACCGGATTACAAAACTCAAAATTATTCATTTTTCTATTTTGAATTAAAGCCTCTCAACTTAATTTCTGTAAACATTTTCTTTGTGTTTAACGGAAAATCGCCATTCATGATCCAGGTATAATAACCGGGGTCCGTCTTCAGAACATCTTCTACCAGACGGCCTTTATATTTACCGAAATTAATTATTTCTTCCCCCTTATCATTATAAATCATACGACCGGCAAAGTCTACATTATTATTGAAGGACGAAAATTCCGATAAAAAGTTAATATCATTTTTCAATTCGGAATATCTGTCCAACTGGGCTTTCAGCACTTCGTAAGTAGCCATAGTATCTGCTTCTGCCGTATGGGCATTCTCCAAATCTTTATTACAATAAAACTTATATGCAGCAGACAAAGTACGCTGTTCCATCTTATGGAAAATTGTCTGCACATCTATAAACTTACGCTTATTCAAATCAATATCAACTCCTGCACGCAAAAATTCTTCTGCCAGCAAAGGAATATCAAAACGATTAGAATTATATCCGGCTAAATCGCACCCCTCAATCTGTGCAGCCAGCGATTTGGCTATTTCTTTAAATGTAGGACAATCTTTTACATCCTCATCTGTAATTCCATGAATAGCGGTAGATTCGGCAGGTATCGGCATCTCCGGATTTACCCGGCGTGTTTTTGATTCCTCTTTCCCATTCGGAAAGACTTTTACGAAAGAAATTTCAACTATACGATCTTTTACTATATTTACACCCGTTGTCTCCAAATCAAAGAAGACTAACGGGTTTCTTAAATTTAATTGCATTCTATCTTTATTAATCATTCAACATCATTGGCATAAGCAACATCAGCAGGTCTTCATCTTCTTCATTTTCTGAAGGAACAATCAAGCCTGCACGTGAAGGATCAGCCAATTCCAATATGACTTCTGCCGAATTGATATTACTTAATATTTCTATCAAGTAGGTAGCTTTGAAACCGATGTTCAAGTCTGTCCCATCAAACTGGCAAGCAATCTTTTCCTCTGCAGAAGTCGAAAAATCAATATCTTGTGCAGATACAATCATTTCTCCTCCTTTTAATTGTAGCTTTACTAAACTACTTGCCGGATTTGAAAATACAGAAACACGTTTTAATGCATTCAGGAATGATACGCGGTCTATCGTAACTTTAAATGGATTTTCCTGCGGGATAACGCTGTTATAGTTTGGATAACGACCTTCTATCAAACGGCAAACCATTTCAAAATTAGAACAGTTCACATAAGCATTATTATCGTCAAACTTAATAGTCACAGCCTCTGTTTCCTTAGACAGCAAACCTTTCAATAAATTTGCGGGCTTTTTAGGCAATATAAAAGATGCCCTTTCCGGTGATTTCACCGACAAGTTACGAAGACGAACCAATTTATGACCGTCCGAAGCAACAAATGTCAAATCATCTGTATGGATATCGAAATAAACACCGTTCATCACCGGACGAAGTTCATCGTCTGCTGTTGCAAATAAAGAACGTCCAATACCATTCAAAAGCGTTTGAGCATCCATAGAAACAGAAATTGCATTTTCATTCAAAGGTTTCTGCAATGGATAAGTATCGCCTTTCTGACCAATAAAATTATACTTACCATTCTGGAAATGAATAAAAATTTCCAGGTTTTCATCATTTATATCAAATGTAAGCGGTTGCTCCGGCAGTTCTTTTAATGGATCTAGCAAAATCTTGGCAGATACGGCAAAAAGACCATTACCCTGTGCATTCATCACTTCAACAGAAGTTACCAGACGAGTCTCTGCATCAGAAGCCGTCATTGTAAGTTTATTTCCTTCCAAATTGAATAGAAAACTATCCAGGATAGGTAGAGAATTCTTAGATGCGATAACCTTACTTATAGACTGTAAACGGGATAATAGCGCAGTGCTGGATACATCAAATCTCATAGCTTTTAAATTTATCTGTTATTATTATTGTCTAAACAAAATATACAAATGATCACTATACAGAAAAATAACATCCGTGTATAGCCGAACAAAATTAAAAAAATATTTCATTCATAGCTACTCTATACTTTTAAAAGTTTCAGTATAAAAAAAGAGCCTCTTCCCTTTAAACGGAGAAGAAGCTCTTTTCATCTGCTTTACGCCTATATTACTTAGCGAAATAATCTTTTACTGCTTCATTCGGAATCATTTCTTCCTGAAAAATGTAAGCACCTGTTTTTGGAGACTTAACCATTTTAATCACCTTTGAGAAGGTACGGCCGTCACCTTTTTTAAATGTTGCAACTGCTTTTTTTGCCATCGTTTAAAATCTCCTATTACTTAATTTCTTTGTGTAATGTCATTTTCTTCAGGATCGGGTTATATTTCATCAATTCCAATCTCTGAGTTGTATTTTTTCTGTTCTTTGTGGTAATATATCTTGAAGTACCCGGCATACCACTTTCCTTATGTTCGGTACATTCCATAATAACTTGAACTCTGTTACCTTTTGCTTTCTTTGCCATTTTTCAACTCCTCCAAATTAAGCGTTTAAATAACCTTTTTCTGCCGCCATTTTAATTGCTGCATCCAAACCAACCTTGTTAATAGTACGCAAGCCTGCAGCTGAAATATTCAGGCTAACCCAACAATCTTGTTCTACCCAATAGAACTTCTTAGTAAACAGGTTCACATCAAATTTACGTTTCGTTCTTCTTTTAGAGTGTGAAACGTTGTTGCCAACCATTGCTTTCTTTCCGGTAATTTGACAAATTTTAGACATCTCTTTTTATATTACATGTAATGATTCAAAAATACTCCTTTCGCAATCAGGGCGCAAAGTAAAGCATAAATATCAATCTATGCAAATTTTCACTCCTTAAATGCACGACAAACCTCCATTTCCGAACTAGCATCACGAACAGACTGGGAGATTAATTATGTAACCGCTTATACGTTACGGGGTGCAAAGATATAAATTTATTCTATTTGCTAATAGAAAACAGCTAAAAAAACTAATATTTATTTTCGAAACAAATAAAGCAAGGTCTTTGTTTTTATTACAGATAACATAAAAACAACATAATACATATAACCATGGTACGAAATTTTAAAGAAGCAATTAAGAACCGTAGAAGCTACTACGGACTAAAAAACAGTTCCTCAATAACAGACGGTGAAATCAAAGAAATTATCGAATTTGTAGTTACTCATACACCATCTGCTTTCAATTCCCAATCTACAAGAACGGTACTTTTACTTGGTGAAAACCATAAAAAGCTATGGCAAATAACGAAAGATATTTTGAAAAAGCTATTACCCGAAGAAGCTTTTAAAGCAACAGAATCAAAAATTAACAATTCATTTGAATCAGGATACGGAACAATCTTGTTTTATGAAGATATGTCCGTAGTAGAGCATTTACAAAAATCATTTCCTACCTACAAGGATAATTTTCCTATCTGGTCTTATCAAACTTCAGGAATGCACCAATTTGCAATCTGGACTTTACTTGAAGACAATGGTTTAGGAGCATCTTTACAGCATTACAACCCGCTTATTGACGAGGCGGTAGCAAAAGAATGGAATATTAATCCCGATTGGAAACTGATGGCGGAAATGCCTTTCGGCATTCCGGCGGAAACTCCTGCGGAAAAACAATTCAGTCCTTTAGATAAAAGAGTTATAATATACAAATAGTCTATATATAGTCGCTACTATGACTTTTCGAAACCATAACGATAATTTTCCAAAATCATAACGATGAATCAAAAAAATCATAGTTATGACTATATGTAATTTCGGTTGCCCTGGCAGACGATAAATAAATAAGAATAAATCATGGAATTTGATATAGCAATTATCGGAGGCGGACCGGCCGGCTATACAGCCGCGGAAAGAGCTTCCGAAAATGGATTAAAGACAATCCTTTTTGAAAAAAAAGAAGTAGGCGGTGTCTGTCTGAATGAGGGATGTATACCGACAAAAACATTACTCTATTCGGCTAAGCTTTTAGATCATATAAAAGGTTCGGCTAAATACGGAATCCTGGCAGACAACAATCCGGGTTTTGATTTAGGTAAAATCATCGGACGTAAAAACAAAACCGTAAAGAAACTGGTATTAGGTGTCAAATCACGACTTACCGGAAACGGAGTAACTATCGTGCAAGGAGAAGCTCATATTTCAGGAGAAGAATCAAACAATATCCTGATTCATTGCGGAGAAAACAATTACAGAGTAAAGAATCTATTGCTTTGTACAGGTTCGGAAACCGTTATCCCTCCGATCAAAGGTTTTTCGGATATTGATTACTGGACTTCCCGCGAAGCACTCGATATAAAAGAATTGCCCCAATCTCTTGCCATCATCGGTGGTGGAGTTATAGGCATGGAGTTTGCTTCGTTTTTTAATAGTATGGGAGTAAAAGTAAAAGTTATCGAAATGCTACCGGAAATTTTAGGTAATATGGATAAAGAAGCTTCCGCCATGCTCCGGTCCGAATATAATAAAAAGGGAATCGAATTCTTTCTAAACACAAAAGTAACAGAAGTATCTCCCGGTAAAATAACAGTGGAAAAAGACGGGCAAATTTCGGATATTGATGCCGAAAAGATATTGGTAAGCGTCGGACGTAAAGCCGTTACGAACGGTTTAGGTTTAGAAACCCTGAACGTAGAACTTTACCCCAAAGGAGTCAAAGTAAACGAATACATGCAGACCTCCCATCCCAACGTATATGCATCAGGAGACATTACCGGATTTTCGATGCTGGCACATACAGCCTACAGGGAAGCGGAAGTAGCCATTCATCATATACTTGGTATCGAAGACCGGATGAGCTATAATGCTATTCCGGCTGTTGTTTATACCAATCCGGAAGTTGCCAGCGTAGGAAAAACTGAAGAAGAATTAATTGCTTCCGGGCAAAATTACCGGGTTCGCAAAATTCCAATGACCTATTCCGGACGGTATATGGCAGAAAATGAAGGAGGTGCGGGCTTATGCAAATTATTGACTGACGATACCGACCGGATTATAGGATGCCATCTGGTAGGAAATCCTGCATCCGAGATCATTGTAACTGCCGGTATTGCGGTCGAAAAAGGTTATACGACCGAAGAGTTTGAAAAAAGTATTTTTCCTCATCCAACCGTAGGAGAAGTCATTCACGAAAGTTTATATATATAATGTTGTGCATTTACAATACATCTACAGACCCTTATTTCAATCTGGCTGCAGAGGAATATCTTTTCTCTACGTCTGCTGATGATATCTTCATGCTTTGGCAGAACGAACCGTCAGTCATAATCGGAAAGCATCAGGATGTATGGTCGGAGATCAATATGGCTCTGGCAAATGAACAACGAATTAAAATAGCAAGACGGTTTTCCGGAGGAGGTGCAGTCTACCACGATCTGGGGAACCTGAATCTTACTTTCATTCAAAATAACACATGCCCTGATTTTACGTTTTTTACCGGTCAAATCATAGATTTTTTGTCTACATTCGGAATCAATGCAGTTCCGGATGTAAGACAAGGTTTAACTGTAAATAACCTGAAAATATCAGGTAGTGCACAATATATAAGAAAAGGACGGATTATACATCACGCAACTTTGCTCTTTTCATCCGACCTGGATGTATTGAACAAGATATTGGATGTTCCGGAAAAACAGATCAACACCGGTAAACAACACAAATATTCCGTTTCATCCGTAAAAAGTGAAGTCACTAACCTATCCACCCTCCTTCCTTCTTATTGGTCAATCAAAGAATTTAAACAAAAGGCAATTAACTATTTCGGTGGAAATAGTAAAACTGGCACTATCTATTCGTTTAATAAAAACGATCTGATAAATATTGAACGTTTAAGAGATGAAAAATATGCTAAAACAAGCTGGAATATAAACACTTAAGCTATGTAAAACATAACATTCTGCCTCTTTCGTTTGTTTTAAAATAGGGGAAGATAATTCAGGCAAAATATACGGAATCCTACCCAACAACTATATAAATCATGTAAACGTATGGCTCTATTTGAAATAAAAATGCCCAAACTGGGTGAAAGCATAACAGAAGGCACCATCATAGCTTGGTCTGTTAAAGTAGGCGACAATGTCCAGGAAGACGATGTCCTTTTTGAAGTAAGTACAGCAAAAGTAAGTGCTGAAATTCCTTCGCCTATAGCAGGAAAAGTGGCTGAAATCCTTTTTAATGAGGGCGACACTGTTGCTGTAGGCATTGTTGTTGCTAAAATTCAACTGGAAGGTGAAGGAGAAGAAAGCAACTCGGGTTCTCCTATTCAGGAAAAAGAAGCTCCGAAAGCAAACAATACAGAAACTAACTCAACGGAATCCGGACAAAATAAACCGGCAACAGCAACAAACGTGACCATTTCATCAGGAAAAATAACGAACGAAGATGACCGTTGGTACTCTCCCGTTGTTCTGCAAATTGCAAAAGAAGCTCATCTGTCCAAAGAGGAACTCGACCAAGTTCCCGGTAGTGGATATTTGGGACGATTAAGCAAAAAAGATATCAAAGAGTATGTTGAACGGAAAAAGAACGGAAAAGAAAATGCACCGGCAAAATCGGTAACATCGAAAGCAACACCTGCTCCACAAAGTACTGCAACTGCCGCTCCTAGTCCTAATATACCTGTCTCTAGCGAAGATAAGGTAATAGAAATGGATCGGGTACGCCGTATCATAGCGGATCATATGGTTCTTTCCAAGAAAGTATCACCGCATGTTACAAGTGTTATCGAAGTAGATGTAACAAAGTTGGTAAAATGGCGTGATCGTACTAAAGATAATTTCTTCAAACGCGAAAATGTTAAGCTAACTTATATGCCGGCTATTACAGAAGCGACTGCTAAAGCATTAGCTGAATATCCATTACTAAATTCATCTGTAGATAGTTACAAAATCATATTAAAGAAACACATAAACATTGGAGTAGCTGTGTCTCTAAACGATGGCAACCTGATCGTTCCTGTCATACAGGATGCAGACAAGCTAAATTTAAACGGATTGGCCGTTAAAATAGACACTCTGGCCACTCAGGCAAGAGATAACAAATTATCTCCTGACAATATTCAAGGCGGAACATTCACTATTACAAATTTCGGTACGTTTAAAAGCTTATTCGGAACTCCGATTATCAACCAACCTCAGGTAGCAATCCTGGCAGTAGGATATATTGAGAAAAAGCCGGCAGTTGTCGAGACACCGGAAGGAGACACAATTGCGATCCGTCATAAGATGTACTTATCCCTTTCTTATGACCACCGTATCGTAGACGGCGCTTTAGCCGGTGCTTTCTTACGCTACATTGCCGATTATCTGGAAAACTGGAACAATTAATTATCCGTTAATGACATAAATATGAAAAAGTACGATATAAATAACACAGACAAAGAAACTTTAGGTAAATGGTATTACCTGATGACTCTTGGACGAGCCCTTGATGAAAAAGCTCCATCTTACCTCCTGCAATCACTTGGCTGGTCTTATCACGCTCCATATGCCGGACATGATGGCATACAATTGGCAATGGGACAAATATTCCATAAAGGTGAAGATTTTTTCTTCCCTTATTACCGCGATATGCTGGCTGTTCTTTCAGCCGGAATGACGCCTGAAGAAATTATTCTGAATGGTATTTCAAAAGCAACAGATCTTACAAGCGGAGGCCGGCACATGTCAAACCATTTTAGTAAAATGGAATGGCATATCGAGAATGTTTCTTCCGCAACCGGCACACACGATCTGCATGCTGCCGGAGTTGCGCGTGCCATGGTTTATTACAATCATAAAGGAATAGCGATGACTTCACACGGTGAATCCGCTACTTCGGAAGGTTATGTATATGAAGCCATCAATGGTGCAAGTAATGAAAGACTACCGGTTATCTTCGTCATACAAGATAACGGATATGGTATTTCTGTTCCTAAAAAAGATCAAACAGCCAACCGGAAAGTGGCCGATAATTTCTCGGGGTTCAAAAACCTAAAAATCATTCATTGTAACGGAAAGGACGTTTTCGATTCTATGAATGCAATGACAGAAGCACGCGAATATGCAATAGAACACCGTACCCCGGTCATTGTCCAGGCAAACTGTGTCCGTATCGGTTCCCATTCCAACTCGGATAAACATACTTTATACCGCGATGAAAACGAACTGGCTTACGTAAAAGCCGCCGACCCGTTGTACAAATTCCGCCGGATGTTGCTGCGGTACAAACGTTTTACAGAAGATGAGTTAAAAGAGATCGAAGCTAAAGCTAAAAAAGACCTCAGTGCAGCCAACCGTAAAGCATTAGCTGCCCCTGACCCCGATCCTTCAACCGTATCGAAGTATGTTCTCCCCGATCCGTACCAACCTACAAAATATCCGGATGGAAACCCCAAGCAGGATGGAGAAAAAGAGACGATGGTTACGGCTTTAAATAAAACATTAAAAGCCGAATTCCGCCATAATCCCAACACATTCTTATGGGGACAAGACATCGCCAATAAAGAAAAAGGCGGTGTATTCAATATCAGTAAAGGTATGCAACAGGAATTCGGAGAAAAACGGGTTTTCAACGCTCCTATTGCCGAAGATTATATTGTAGGAACAGCCAACGGCATGTGTCGCTTCGATCCTAAAATACATGTAGTAATAGAAGGTGCTGAGTTTGCCGATTACTTCTGGCCTGCTGTCGAGCAATATGTAGAGTGCACACACGAATATTGGAGAAGTAACGGACAATTTACACCCAATATCACTTTGCGGCTGGCATCCGGAGGTTACATTGGGGGCGGATTATATCATTCCCAGACCATAGAAGGAGCATTAGCTTCTTTGCCCGGTGCAAGAATCGTCTATCCATCGTTTGCTGATGACGCTGCAGGTCTGTTGCGAACAAGTATCCGATCTAAAGGGTTTACTTTGTTTCTGGAACCAAAAGCCCAGTATAATTCAATAGAAGCTGCTTCTTTTGTGCCCGACGACTACGAAGTCGCGTTCGGTAAAGCCAAAATACGCAGACCGGGAAATGATCTCAGTATCATTACTTACGGAAATACAACCCATCTTTGTCTGAATGTTGCCGAACAACTGTCAAAAGAACATGGGTGGAATGCCGAAGTAATAGACCTGCGTTCATTAATACCATTGGATAAAGAGACAATCTTTGCCTCTGTCAAGAAAACAAGCAAAGTTTTGATTGTACACGAAGATAAAGTATTTGCCGGTTTCGGTGCCGAGGTTGCCAGTATCTTAGGAACAGAAATGTTTCGGTACCTGGATGCTCCTATCCGGCGCGTAGGTGCATTATTCACTCCGGTAGGTTTTCATCCCGTACTGGAAAAGGCAATCCTACCGGGTGAAGAACAAATATACAAAGCAGCAAAAGATTTGCTTGAATACTAGAATATCAACTTGTAAATCAGAAATAAAATGAAAATAGGATTATTCTATGCTACCGGAACTCATAAAACGGCGTCCGTTGCCCGGAAAATACAACAGGAATTCGGAGAAAACATAGCAGATATCATCCCCATCGAAAATGCTTCCCAAAAAGACTTCGAAGCTTATAGCCATATCATAGCCGGCTCTTCTACCTGGTTTGATGGCGAGTTGCCTTCTTATTGGGATGAAATATTGCCTGAATTATCTACTTTGGATTTAAGCAAGAAGAAAGTGGCAATTTTCGGATTAGGAGATCAGAAAGGTTACCCCGACAATTTTGCCGATGGAATCGGGATATTAGCAAACGAATTTCTATCCAGAGGTGCAATATTAACAGGTGAGACTTCTCCCGAAGGCTATACATTCAATCAATCCCAAGCACTAAGAAACGGTAAATTCCTTGGTTTGGTACTCGACATTGAAAATCAGCCCAAACAGACTGACGAACGTATAAAAGGATGGGTAAAACAATTAAAAGAAGAATTCAAAGAGAATAAAACAGGACCTGAGGATAGCTTTATTTGCTAATTTATAAAAACAAAAAATCCATATAATTAACTCAGAATCAAAACTTCCGAATTAGTTATATGGATATGGTATTAAACATGTTTTGCATCAAAAATATAACTTTATTTGGTGGTTACCAATATGAATATTACTTTTACATTAAACGGTACACAAATAAATAGCATTATGCAAGATATAGTAAATGGACGCTGCGGTTGGTGCGGAACCGACGAACTGTATATGAAATACCACGACGAAGAGTGGGGAGTATTGGTAACCGACGACAAAACTCTATTTGAGTTTCTTGTACTGGAAAGTGCTCAAGCCGGATTAAGTTGGATAACTATCCTCAGAAAGCGGGAAGGTTATCGCAAAGCCTTTTGCAATTTCGATGCCGAGCGGGTCGCACAAATGACCGATGAAGATGTTGAGCGCTTGATGCAGTTTGACGGCATTGTGAAAAACCGCTTGAAAATTAAATCGACCATCACCAACGCAAGACTATTTCTTGCGCTGCAAAAGGAGTTCGGTAGTTTTTACAACTACACACTTTCATTCTTTCCCGACAGAAAACCGATTATCAATACCGTTCAATCATTGAGCGAGATTCCGGTATCTTCTCCCGAATCCGATGCAATGAGTAAGGATATGAAAAAACGTGGATTCAAATTCTTTAGAACAACAATTTGCTATGCCCACTTACAAGCTTCAGGATTTATCAACGACCACTTGACAGGTTGTATTTGCCACAAAAGATGAATAACAATATGATTTTCCCATAATAAGCCTAAGACAAACAAAAAAAAATTGCATAATTTGTTTTTATATTTATTAATTATATATTTACGAATATAATAATTATTGCCTATTTATCACTTTATTTTTTTGGTCTTGCTAACTGGTTTTAACAAACACACATTACTATTATGGAAGATATTAATAAGAAAAACAAAAGATTAATAATCGCAGCCTATACGATTTTAGTACTTATAGCTATTGGAACAGGTTATTTGGCTTATGAGAAAAAAATCCCTGATTTTACTTCATTTTTTTGGGGAATATCATCTAGCTTCATTGCTACAGTATTTCTCTATACAATCCTAAAGTTTTTTCTTGTTAATTCTGATGATGTTGTAATTAAAAGAATTGATGACATTCAAAAGGAAAAACTGATATCAGATGAAAAGCTTATTCATAGAATAGATGAGATGATGTCATCAAAGATTATGCCTTTGAGCTATAATATTAATGAAGCAGAATCGTTATCAAAATTCTTCAAATCCATTAATTTAGAAAAAACCGATTCCATCTATTTAACAGGTTACAGTATGGCCCACGTATTCCAACAACACAGAAATGATTTTATCGAAATACTCAATAGGAAAATAGAAGTTAAAGTTCTGCTGATAGATCCTGATAGCACCGCAGGGCAACTAATGAAAGAGCGGGTAGGTCCTACCCATATTGTAGGCGGACCACATAGGCGAACATTGAGATATATTGATGAAATTAACGATTCAGTTTCCAACAACTCAAAAATAATAGTCAGTAAGATGTCTTGGATTCCTAGCTGTTCGCTAATATTAACCAAAAATTCCAGGGAAGACTACTTTACATTAATGATCGGAGTCAATGGTTTTAATCTGAACAATGCGAATAAACAAGCTCCCCGTCGATTGTATTCTGTGATCAATTCAACATTTAAAGATGAAAAAATAGCTTTTTATCAATCTAATTTCGAATACTTATGGGAAGAAAATTCAGGGAATATATACCAGGACATAAAACAATATATAAAACAATACTCAAATATATATGAATAAGTTTGCTTTTGTATTAGTTGGAGGAATTTGCAGTGGAAAAAGTACTTTTGCCAACAAACTAGAAAAAACAGGTGACTTCTTCATTGTTTCAAAGGATAAGTGTATCTATGAAAGTGATATGTTATGCCGCGAACATATTTTCAAATCATGGGAAGAGGTACGAGAAGAACATATCAATAGTCTAAATGGCAAAAATGTTATACTTGATGAAACACTGAGAATAGGCAAACTTGATAAAATTAAAGAAAAAGGGTATACAATCATTGCCGTCTTACTGGAAAAAGACAGAACTATTCGCGAAAAGAGGTTGTTGCAGCGGAATGCATTAAACAAACAATATCTTTTGGAATTATCAAGAATTGCAAATATTGATTTTCATTTATGTAGTCAGGAAGTTCGCAGGAACTATTGGCGTGATAAGCATTTCCGTGATTCGATTCCCCAAAAAGAACAAACTCAATTTGATGAAATATTAAAGAAACTATATTTACTCGGCTCTACTTTTATTAAAGACGAGGAACCCAATCCGGTATGTTATAATCAGATTGATTACATCATAAATGCAGAAGATATAGACGTTGATAATGGAGTTGAGATTTCAGATATCATAAAAAAGTGTACATCATATCATGAATATAAGAAGCAATGGGCAAAAAAAATCAAATTCTGTATTTGGGATGTTGGTGGAGTCTTCTATCATTATTCACTTGAAAAGCTAAGTCAATGGTGTTCTCAAAAAACTATTGACTACCCAAAGTGGGAAAGTCTTAAAGGAACATTCAGTTTCAATGATTATATGTTAGGCATTATTACCTTTGATGAGTTATGTGTAAACATTTGTCAATACTATAGTATTCCATATTTGCCAGAATATAATTCACAGATCAAACAATGCCTGGAAATGGGCGTTGGCGAAGTATACTCTGAAACAGAGGAAGCTATTAAGTATTTAAAGAAGAAAGGAATAGTTAATTGTGTACTTTCTAATGCTTTACCTATTTTAGCAGACGATGGCAATTACCCTGAACTAATTGATTCGGAACATAGATTTTATTCATTTATTTTTCAGAGACTAAAACCTGACAATGATATTTACAAAATGATGCAAAATAAACTCAATACACCATTCGAAAATATGATTTTCATAGATGATAAAAAACGTAATATAGATGCAGCTATCGAGCTCGGAATTTATTCTATTCTTTATCAGCAGGAAAATATTAAAGATGCTATAAAGAAAATATTCGAATAATATACAGTCTCTATGAATGGTGGATGAAAAACAATTTACAAAATTATATTTGTCGAATTTTAAATCATTCTTTGGCTTCTCTAAAAGAAAGATACGTGTATTTAATATATTTGACAAAACTCGTAACTAATTCAGATGCGTTTCTTTTCCTTATTGATGAGTGTTTAGCATACACTGAATATAAATCTTCATGGGAGAATCTTTTTTACTTTCGGAATTCCGGATATCGGTCATTTTTTTAGATCGGAAAATAATCCATATAGTAGCATTTTCCCACCAAGGAGAAATGAAACACCGATTAGGATGGATCCAGCAACGATCAGTTGAATCGCTTCCGTATCAGTCTTTGTTGGAAATTCCATATATTCGGATAGCAATGCCAAAAACATATATATTGATCCCAAAGTAAACAGCAACCCTAGTAAAAGACGACTCCACAGTATCTTTTTGAAAAGTTGCATGATTAGTAATGTTACAATAGTCAGGGAAAATAAAATCATAAATATATTTACAATATGCCAACTAGCAGATAAACTATGAAAATTACTACAAGTCAGTAAAGCAAAGAGGATGATATACCAAATCTCAGGTAAAGAATCTATGAATCTTTTGGACCAAATTTTAATAATTAAGATGTTCATAAATAATTGTGTTTAATGGTTATATTTAAATAACGATCAAGGATTTTTTTTAGTATAATCTGTATTCAAGTTTATTTTGTTGAACAGGAAACAGACCTAATGATCATACGTAGTTTGTCGATATGAAAGGATCTGTAGATTATCTTAATAAGGTTCGTTTTATTTTTATTCAGTAAACATATCCCCTAATCCACAAATAAAAATAGGCTTCTTTTTTAAGGGATGGTAGTCTTGTTACGTAAGTTTACAAATAAATGAAACTGTAATGGCTACTACGGTACTTCTTGCTGGTTGAATTAATTACTTGTCAAGTTTTACAGTCTTTTCAATAAGATTACTTTTTTATTTATCATCATAATCATTGTTTAGATATTCCCCCCCCCCGCAGTCACATAATTAAGGCTGGCTGAATTTGATTTTTCCGTAACCACAACAGAATATACTGCAAATCAAACAAATAGATAAGTTAGTGCGCAGGATGAGACTCGAACTCACACGCCGGAACCGGCACTACCCCCTCAAAGTAGCGTGTCTACCAATTTCACCACCTGCGCGTCAATTAAATGCGGTGCCCAGAACAGGACTCGAACCTGCACGATCGCAAAACCACTCGCACCTGAAACGAGCGCGTCTACCAATTCCGCCACCTGGGCATTCATTACAATTGAAAGGATGATCTCATTCACTCCTGCTATCTTGGGAGCGGAAGACGGGACTCGAACCCGCGACCCTAACCTTGGCAAGGTTATGCTCTACCAACTGAGCTACTTCCGCGATAACGGGTGCAAAGATAGGGGTAATTTTCAATTATCCAAAAGAACAATACAATTTTTTCATGCCTTTTATTCCCATCCGTACCCGTTGAAATGACTATATTCTAGCAACCAATTCTTTAAATAAAACAGTCATTACAGAAGCTGCTCTATCTGCTGCCTTAATAACATCGGTGCCATCATTCACGAAGTCATCGGCAAAATGATAACCTTCGTTTGTGATAACAGACATACCGAATACACGTATACCTGCGTGACGAGCAACTATTACTTCGGGAACCGTACTCATACCGATAGCGTCACCTCCCACTTTACCATAACAAGCGTATTCCGAGGGAGTTTCATACGAAGGACCTGTCAGGCCTACATAAACGCCTTTCTTCAACGGAATGTTATGCAATGTGGCAATCTCCTCCATATAACCTATAAATTCGCGGTCATATGCACGGGTCATATCAGGGAAGCGCGTGCCGAACTGTTCATTATTAGGTCCTATCAGCGGATTCGGCATCATATTGATATGATCCCGGATAATCATCAGATCGCCCACTTTAAATGTATTATTGATACCTCCGGCTGCATTTGACACTAACAGGTTCTCTATCCCCAACAGTTTCATTACGCGGACAGGAAAGGTTACCTGCTGCATTGTGTAACCTTCATAATAATGAAAACGTCCCTGCATGGCCAACACCAGCTTTCCACCCAGTTTTCCACATATAAGATTTCCTTTATGTCCGGTAGCCGTAGAGCTCATAAAGTTAGGAATCTCCTTATAAGGAATAACCGTAGCCTCCTCTATCTGATCGGCTAGCGAACCTAGCCCACTGCCTAAAATAATAGCTGTTTTCGGATTCCCTACGATGCGGGATGCCAGATAAGCTGCCGTTTCATCGTATAAATCATTCATTTTATCCATAGTTGCCTCCTATTATATATCTGTTTTATTTTCAATGCTTTTCATCGCGACATCAAGTTATAAGCAATCCGCGCTGTCTGTTCCATTATCTCGTCCTCACCCGGAACTTTTTTATTTTCCATCAAAACTTTACCATTACAAATAACCGTATCTACGCAACTGCCATTGGCTGCATAAACCAGATTAGACACGAAGTTAAAGTTCGGCGTAAATGCAGGAATACGCAGGTCTATCAGATTCAAATCTGCCAAATACCTCTCTTTCACACGTCCGGCTTTTATACCTAATATAGAAGCTCCCTGTTCGGTTGCAGCATCCAGCATCTCCGCCGCAGTAAGAGCCTCCGGGTCTTTTCTCCAGGCTTTTCCAAGCAATGAAGCTAATTTCATAGCTTCTATCATATCCAGATTATTGGAAGATGAACAACCATCGGTGCCCAAACCAACTGCAATGCCCGCTTCTTTCATCTCCTTAAACTGGAAATGAATACCGGAAGCCAGTTTCATATTCGATGCCGGGTTGTGAACCACCTTTACCCCATGATCTGCCAGCATCCTGATTTCATCTTTATCCACATATATGCCGTGAGCAATCACCAAGCGGGGAGAAAGTATTCCCAATTTATATAAATAACGTACAGGCGTGAGACCGAATTGTTTGACCGAATTGGTCACCTCCTCTTCTGTTTCTGCCAGATGCAAATGGATCAGCACATTTCGTTCGGCCGAAAATTGATCTATCCACCTCAGAAGTTCGCCCGAAACAGTATAAATAGCATGTGGCCCGATTGCATATTTAATTCGATCGCCATACACATCCATATCCGAATACAGCTTTAGATTATGCGCCTTGCATTTCTCTGCCTGTTCCGGCTCGAAATGATCGAAGCAAACACCCGAAACAACGGCCCGTATTCCCATCTCTTCGACAGCATCAGCCGTTGCACGAAACTTATGATACATATCAAAGAAGCTGGTTGTGCCACTCTTTATCATCTCCAGGCAAGCCAGTTTAGCTCCCCAGTAAACGTCCTCGCGGTTCATCTTTGCTTCATTCGGCCAAATCTTCTGTTCAAGCCAAGGCATCAGTGGCATATCATCGCCATACCCCCGGAAAAGAGTCATCGCCGCATGTGTATGTGCATTCACAAAACCGGGCACTACGGCCTTCTTCGTACCATCTATCACCCTATCGGCCGTAACAACCAAGTCTTTTCCAATCTGCTTTATATATTTGCCCTCAACATAAATATCCGTTTCAACGCCATCCAGGTAAACGTTCTTAATCAACAAATTCATAGGTCATCAATTAAATTTAGCTTTCATATTTTTAATCTTTTCATCGCGGATTCGCGCTAACAAAGCCGATAGCTTGTCTCGCCTTACCGCAGCAAAAGCACAACTCTCCTTCACCTCTACCACACCCAGATCGTCTTTCTCCAATCCGCCTTTCTGAAACAGGAAACCAACCACATCCTTTTTGCTCAGTTTATCACGCTTGCCGCGATTGATCGTAAGTGTTACCCATTCAGGACGCACCGGTTTCTTTGTTCTCTCAGGAAGAAAGAATTCGTCCGGTTCACGCACGATGTATTCGGGTACAGACTCTATTTCATTCAGTATGATGAAAGCATTCCCTTCCGCATTCATTCGGGCCGTACGTCCGTTTCTATGAATATAAGCCTCCTCATTCACCGGCAAGTGATAATGGATCACATGCTTTACTTCCGGAATATCCAAACCTCTGGCAGCCAGATCGGTCGAGACAAACACAGTAGCGCTTCCATTGCGGAAGTGCGAGAGTGCTCTCTCCCGCTCGGGTTGCTCCATTCCACCGTGAAAATAATCATTCTCCACTCCCATCTCTGTCAGGTAATTGCTTACGCGCTCCACCGCTTCACGAAGGTTGCAGAATACCAATGCAGATTCGCCATTCAGCTCGCCCAGTAATTTATACAACGTTTCCAGTTTATCTTTTACAGGCGACTTCACTATCCGGACAGTAAGACCTTTGACCTGCTTCTCTTCCGTAAGAAAAGATAAACGAACCGGAGCCGTTATTCCAGTAAACGGCGGAATTTCCACCGAAGCCGTAGCAGATGTCAATACTCGTCTCCGTACACCAGACAGATGCGCCAATATTTCCTTCATCTCCGAAAGGAATCCCAATTCCAACGATTTATCGAACTCATCCAGAATAAGCGTTCTCACCGTATCTAAATCAATATTTCCACGCTCAATATGATCGAGAATGCGTCCCGGCGTACCAATAAGAACCGTAGGCGGATGCTCCAGGCTTTTCTTTTCCGTCCTCAACGGATGTCCACCGTAACAACAGTTTACCTTATAACCCGAACCCATCGAGCGAAATACCGTCTCTATCTGCAAAGCCAATTCACGCGACGGGGCAATGATTAATGCTTGTATTTTCTTTTCTTCGTCTGTCAGTGTAGTAAGCAATGGCAGTAAGAATGCCAACGTCTTACCCGACCCTGTGGGACTGAGCAAAACCATATCTTTACTTGTACCTGCATCCAATACAGCCTGCTGCATCTCATTCAATGCCTCAATGCCGGTATTCGTCAGCGCACGTACGACTCTTTCATCTTTCTTTATTTCCATATATTACTTCAGATATTGTTCTACCCGTTTATAAAAATCGGCTATATGAACGCCGTCCACAAAACTATGGTTTACATACAAGGCAATCGGAATTACCAGATTGCCTCCTCTCATAACAGCTTTTCCAACATTCAGCAACGGATAATTGTTGCCAAACTTATGATGTTGCGTATGCGTCATAGACGTAAAGTATAGATCCGGCGTTGCACTTACCAGGATAACATTATACCGGTCATCCTCTGATGCCCCGTTTTCAGCAGCATACGGATCACCGTCTTCCGGAATATTCCGAATGATAGAGGAGGCTTCGGCATGAAACGCTTCAAAGTCTTCTATCCAGGGAATGCGGACTGTAAAGAACTTGCCGTTGTCATTCATTTTGATCGGTGCTAGCGCATCTACTTTATCATAAAATAAAACCTGCTCCCGGTCGTCAAACCGGAACCTTAACTCCTTTATCTCGTTTACCGCACGAAGTATGGCATACAGGTAATGCAAAAAGAAAGACCGGCCGTTTGCCTTTGCTCTTTCTTTTGCCATTTCACACTCTACCTCGGAAGTCACGGAGATGCAAGGATTGATAAAATCCCGGAAGAATTGGTAATTATCCCTCCGTTCCCAGGTTTCAATATCGATAATCTGCTTCATTAATTGAATACTTATTTAAACTCCTTATAAAACCGGGCTACAGCCTCTATACCTTTATAGAATATATCCAACCGGCAACTTTCATTCGGTGAATGGATAGCGTTTTGCTCCAAACCGAATCCCATCAAAACAGTCTTTATACCCAATATTTGTTCAAAAGTAGATATAATAGGTATGCTTCCTCCCCGGCGAACGGCCAGCGGTTTCATGCCGAAAGCAATGCCTACGGCCTTTTCGGCTGCCTGGTAAGCAGGCATATCAATCGGGCAGACATAGCCTTGTCCGCCGTGGCTTGGCGTAACTTTAACCGTCACATAATCCGGAGCTACACGAGCCATATATTCTTCAAACATCCGCGAAATCTTCTCATGATCCTGATGCGGAACCAGGCGGCAGGAAACCTTGGCAAATGCTTTTGATGGCAAAACCGTCTTGCTACCCTCACCTGTATAACCACCCCAGATACCGCAAATATCGAAAGACGGACGGCAACTGTTACGCTCAAGCGTAGAATATCCCTTTTCACCGGACAAAGCCTTCACTCCGATAGCTTCCATATATTTCTTTTCGTCAAAAGGAATCCGGGCAATCATTTCGCGCTCTGCCGCAGAAACTTCTTCTACATCGTCATAAAAGCCGGGGATAGTTATACGTCCGTCTGCATCCGTAATATCAGCCATCAGCTTACACAACACATTTATCGGATTGGCTACCGCACCTCCGAAATGCCCCGAATGCAAATCACGGTTTGGCCCCGTTACCTCCACTTCCCAATAGGCCAGGCCACGCAAACCGGTCGTCAGCGAAGGTGTTTCGGCACTTATCATGCTTGTATCAGACACCAGTATCACATCCGCCTTCAACAACCCCTTGTTCTTTCGGCAAAAAGATTCCAAACTGGGCGAACCTATTTCTTCTTCCCCTTCAAAGATGAACTTTACGTTGCAATGCAGAAGATCATTTTTCAAAGCTGTTTCAAAGCCTTTCACCTGGATCATTCCCTGCCCTTTATCATCGTCCGCACCACGGGCCCAGATACGGCCGTCGCGTAATTCGGGTTCAAAAGGGTTGCTTTTCCACAATTCCAATGGCTCGGCAGGCATTACGTCATAATGGGCATATACCAAAACAGTTTTAGCTTCCGGTGAAATCATCTTTTCGCCATAAACCACCGGATTGCCGTCTGTTGGCATCACAACTGCCTTATCTGCACCCGAAGCCAGCAGGAGTTCTGTCCATCTTTGTGCACAGACCTGCATATCCGGTTTATTTTCATGTTTTGCACTGATCGACGGAATACGTATCAACGAGAACAATTCATCCAGAAAACGGTCTTTATTAGACTCAATATAAGTTTTAACCGACATAGTATTTTACTTTTAGTTTTTTGTCAAAGATAGCTCCTTTGCGCCTATTCTGCAACAGGCATTCTTCAAAATATAAACGATCCGTTTAATTCTTTTCACCGGACATTTTAATAAAAAGGTACTATACATTTATTCTTTTGACCCGGGTCGAAATTAAATTTCACCTGGGTCAAAATTAATTTTAAGCTAGGACAAAATCAATTTTCAGCCAGGTAAAAAGAATAAAAAGTCCTGAACTTTTTTCTAAATTATACGATGTTTTAAATCAGGAAAAAGGATATCCGCAACTTTAACCGGAAAGTATTCAAAGTCAACACATATGGTTAGTGCCTGAACGTAATCTTTTTATTCATCATAAAGTTAACAGCTCCATACACAAAAAGTCCAAGGAACTGAGCCAAATATTCGTTCACGTCTGCAACTTCAACCATCATTAAAAGGGAAAGAAACTGGGCGCCGTATGCACATCCGAAAGCGACCATAAACAAAGGGATTTCTTTTTTAAATTGTCCGTTGCCTGAAGAAAAAATCCAATACTTACTCCAAAAGAAATTATTTATTAAGGCAGCCACATAGCCGGCAACATTTGACCATAAATAATTGCAATCCAGCACATCCATCAACACTCCAATTACAATAGCTGTAATTAAAGCATTTAATGTTCCTACCAAAACAAAACGAAGAACACGTACAGATTCTTTCATACACACAATTATTTGTTTTATTCTGCTGCTCTTAACAGCAAAACAACTGCAAAGATAAGAAAGCCAAAACAAATACGCATACAATACAAGAAAAAGAAAACTGCCGTTTTCCTGCGAATGGAACAACGGCAGTTTATCAATACTCATTTTATAAAGAGCAGCACCCTAATTTTTTCAGCGTTCGTTAAGCGAGGTATAAACTTGCTCGTCAAGTACGTTTTTGTATGCCGGACGAATGATACGCTTTCCTTCAAAGTTAAGTTCTTCAATGCGGTGAGCTGTCCAACCTACAATACGCGACATGGCAAACAACGGTGTATAAATTTCCTGTGGAAGCCCTATCATTTCATATACGAAGCCCGAATAGAAATCTACGTTAGATGAAACACGCTTCTTTGTTCCTTTATGCTTGGCAAAACATTCAATGGCACGTTCCTCCAGTAATTCAAGAAATGCAAATTCTTCTTCACGTCCTTTTTCTTTAGCCAGTTCGCGAGCTAATTCTTTCAATACGATCGCACGAGGATCGGAAATCGTATAAACAGCATGGCCGATACCATAAATCAAACCGGTCTTATTATAAGCTTCCTTGTTTAGCATACGCATAAAATAGGTATCGATTTCATCCACATTTTTCCAGTCGGCAATATGTTCTTTCAGATGATTGAACATATCTACGACCTGTATGTTTGCACCTCCATGCAACGGGCCTTTCAGCGAACCGATACCGGCAGCTATGGCAGAATAGGTATCTGTCCCTGTAGAACTGGTTACACGTACGGTAAATGTAGAGTTGTTACCGCCGCCATGTTCGGCCTGTAACACAAGCAATAAATCCAGTGTACGGGCATCCAGGTCGGTAAAATCGCGTTTCAACATGTGAAGGAAGTTTTCCGCAATAGAAAGATTCTCATGCGGATGACGGATGTGTAACGAACGTCCTTGCGTACTATGGCGGAAGATATTATAGGCATAAGCTATTATCGTAGGAAACTTAGAGATTAGCTCGATAGATTGGCGCATCAGGTTATCGCGCGAGGTATCTTCGGGATTCGGATCGAAAGTGTACATTTCCAATACACTACGAGCCAGAATATTCATGATGTTCTGACCTTCCAGATCCAGAATATTCATCTTTGTCTTCTGCTCTAAAGGCATATTATCATTGATCAGCTCTCTAAAAGAGCTCAATTCTTCTTTATCGGGAAGCCTACCCGACAACATCAGAAAAGCAACTTCTTCAAACCCAAAGCGTTTTTCCTTAATAAGTGCATGTGCAATATCTTCGACATCATATCCTCTATAGAACAGTTTACCGGGAATAGCTTTCAGGCCACCTTCAGGAAGGCGTTCATATCCTACTACGTTACCGATTTTAGTTAATCCTACCAATACACCGGTTCCGTCTTCATTACGTAAGCCACGTTTCACATTATACATCGGGAATAACTCATTATCTATTTTACACGCGCCTCTTGCCTCTTCCGATAATTTATAAATAAGATATTCTTTCTTCATTGCGATACTATTTTAATATTATAAAAGTGATATTATAAGTTCACCAAATTCTTTGGTGCCAAGAGATTTACCGCCAGGCATAAAACGAGCCAGATCGTAAGTTGCTTCTCCCTTCTCAAATGCTTTTTCCAAAGCCGAAGTGATAAGTGAAGCCGCCTCATTCCATCCCATATATTCCAACATCATTACCGAAGAGAGCAATAAGGACGATGGATTCACAATATTTTTACCTGCAATAGTAGGAGCCGTACCATGAGTCGCTTCAAAAATAGCATGTCCGCTTACATAGTTGATATTTGCCCCCGGAGCGATTCCGATTCCGCCTACCATAGCTGCCAGCTGGTCAGATATATAATCTCCATTCAGGTTCAGGGTAGCAATAACCGAGTATTCTTCCGGAATCAGCAATGTGTTTTGCAAGAAAGCATCAGCAATGACGTCTTTTATAATCAGCTTTCCTGCCTTAGACGCTTCAGCTAAAGCTATTTCGGCTTCCTCCTCTCCTTTTTCCTTCTTAATCTTTTCGTACTGTGGCCAGGTAAAAGTCTGACCGGCAAACTCGCGTTCGGCTAATGCATATCCCCAGAGCTTAAACCCGCCTTCGGTGAACTTCATTATATTACCTTTATGAACCAGTGTCACACTTGGCAAATGATTTGTTAAGGCATATTCGATAGCTGCGCGTACCAAACGTTCGGTACCTTCTATAGATACCGGTTTCACTCCAAACGAGGAAGTCTGGGGAAAACGAATCTTCTTTACTCCCATTTCATCGGTCAAAAACTTCAAAAACTTTTGAGCTTCGGGTGTGCCTTGCTGCCATTCGATCCCTGCATAAATATCTTCGGTGTTTTCGCGAAAGATATACATATCCACTTTCTGCGGTTCCTTTACAGGAGAAACTACTCCTTTAAACCACCGGACCGGACGAAGGCATACATATAAATCTAATGTCTGGCGAAGTGCCACATTCAATGAACGGATACCTCCGCCAATAGGCGTTGTAAGCGGTCCTTTTATTCCCACCATATATTCGGTGAATGCATTCATTGTCTCATCAGGAAGCCAGTTGCCTGTTTTAGCAAATGCCTTTCCACCGGCCAAAACCTCTTTCCAATGAATTGCACGTTTACCATTATAGGCCTTTGCTATAGCAGCATTCACAATCTTCTGACTTACAGGAGTAATCTCCGAGCCTACACCATCGCCCTCTATATAAGGAATTACCACCTGATCGGGTACAATCAAACGGTCTTTTTGCTTTGTTATCTTGTCCATACTATTCTATTTAGATTATTCGTGTGCCGCATTCAGTGCAGAACCTGCCTTAAACCATTTTATCTGTAATTCATTATAGGTATGATGTACAGGGAAAGATTCTTCGGAACCATCCGAATGACGAAGTACGGCAATTAAAGGTTTACCCGGAGCAAAAGCATCTAAACCGGTAATTGATATTTTGTCATCTTCTCGGATCTTATTATAGTCATCCTTATCGGCAAAGGTCAGGGCAAGCATACCTTGCTTCTTCAGATTTGTTTCATGAATACGGGCAAAGCTTTTCGCCAAGATTACTTTTACATTCAGAAAACGCGGTTCCATCGCTGCATGTTCGCGCGATGAGCCTTCCCCGTAATTTTCTTCGGCTACAACAATAGACGAAATACCTTCTTTCTTATATTGCTTGGCAACAGCCGACACAGCATCATACATACCATCCAGCTGATTCAAAACATAATTCGTTTTACCATTAAATGCATTCACCGCACCCATCAACATATTATCGGATATATTTTCCAGATGACCACGGAAACGGAGCCAAGGACCAGCCATCGAAATATGGTCGGTTGTACATTTACCTTCCACCTTAATAAGTAACGGCATATCCAACAAGTCGGCACCATTCCAAGGAGCAAACGGTTCCAATACCTGTAAACGGCAAGATTCCGCATTGATTTTTACCTCATCCGACGAAGCAAAGGGAGCGATAAAGCCGTTATCCTCTACCGCAAAGCCTCTGGCAGGGAAATCCATTCCCTGAGGTTCTTTTAATTTTACTTCGCAGCCATCTTCAGTCTTTAACGTGTCTTTAAGAGGATTGAAACACAAATCACCAGCAATAGTCAGCGCTAAAGTCAACTCGGGAGAAGCCACAAAAGCATGTGTATTCGGGTTGCCATCTGCGCGCTTTGCAAAGTTGCGGTTGAAAGAGGTTACAATAGAATTCTTCCGGGTATTATCGTCCGTATGACGTTTCCACTGTCCAATACATGGTCCACAAGCATTCGCCATTATTACTGCACCTATACGTTCAAAGTCTCCTATAATACCATCCCGTTCCGCCGTATATCGAATCTGCTCGGAACCCGGATTAATGATCAGCGGGGCAGCAACAGGAATCTTATCTTCATACGCCTGACGGGCAATCGAAGCTGCCCGGCTCAAATCCTGATATGAGGAATTGGTACAAGAACCGATCAATCCGACTTCCATTTTACGAGGATAGCCGTTTTCTATTACTTTAGCGGCAAACTCTGAAATAGGAGTTGCTGCATCCGGAGTAAAAGGACCATTAATGTATGGTTCCAGTTCAGAAAGGTTAATCACTATCACGCGATCATAATACATATCAGGATTAGCACGTACATCCTCGTCGGCCTCCAGATACGATGAAATCGCTTCCGCTTTAACTGCAATACCTTCACGACCGGTTGCCCGCAAATAAGCAGCCATATTATTATCGAACGGAAAAAGAGAAGTAGTTGCTCCTACTTCAGCGCCCATATTACAGATAGTTGCCTTTCCGGTTGCCGACAAAGAAGATGCTCCAGAACCAAAATATTCAATAATTGCGTTTGTTCCGCCCTTTACCGTTAATATACCAGCCAGTTTAAGAATCACATCCTTGGGAGAAGCCCAACCATTCAACCGTCCGGTCAGTTTAACGCCAATCAATTTTGGCATCTTCAATTCCCACTCCATACCAGTCATCACGTCTACAGCATCAGCACCTCCAACTCCGATAGCAACCATCCCTAATCCTCCGGCATTTGGCGTATGCGAATCCGTACCCACCATCATTCCTCCGGGAAAAGCGTAGTTTTCTAAAACCACCTGATGGATAATACCTGCACCCGGCTTCCAAAAACCGATGCCATATTTACCCGATACTGTCTTAAGGAAATCATATACTTCACGGTTTCCATCGGTTGCTGTCTGTATATCAGCTTTTGCACCAATGTTAGCTTGTATAAGATGATCGCAATGCACAGTAGCCGGCACTACAGATCTGTCTTTTCCTGCATTCATAAATTGCAACAATGCCATCTGTGCTGTAGCATCTTGCATTGCTACGCGGTCGGGACGGAAGTTTACATAGTCTTCACCCCGTTTGTAAAGACGTACGGAATGTTCATCATATAAATGAGCATAAAGGATTTTTTCGGCCAAAGTCATCGGACGGCCTAAACTTTTCCGTGCGCTATCTACCCGTTTTGGGAATTTGGAATAGAACTCTTCCAGCATTTCAATATCTTGCACCATATTTTGTAGTTTTTAGATTATCAAACACCTTATCTGCAGGCTTTTTACAAATATATTAAATAGTATAATTGCTTTCATTTGAAAATGTCTATGAGAAAATAGAGTCTGTCTATAAGTCCTGAAAGTACAATCCCAATCTATTCCCCATACACTCAAACCTATCATGATGTATTATATAAACATAACGCATTTATAACTTATTTTGTTCAAGATTTCATCGTTTAAAACACTGTTTTGCTAAATCATTGATGACCGTTTGTACTACAACGTCTGAAAAGATATTCTTCTAACAAAGAAACCCATTCGAATGGAATATTGGTTCCATCCGAATGGGTTTTAAATTTCTCCCGGAAGAATCCTTTAAAAGGTTCTTCGAAATTTTCTTTCCTCTATATTAAATAATCGAGTTCTTCTTTGTAAATTCTATAATTTCATCGATATATCCAAATGCCAGTCCGGTTACCGTATCAGCACATCCGTAATAAATAGCTATACGGCGAGTTTCCGGATCATGAAGTGCGGCACATGGAAATACCACATTAGGCACATCACCCATACATTCGTAATCTTTCTGCGGAGACAGCAAGTAAGGACCTGAGCGGAATTTAACTTTCCAAGGTTGTTCCAAGTCCAAAAGAGCAGAACCAAAGCTATACACATAACCATTACAAGAATGCAACACGCCATGATATATCAGCAACCAGCCTTCAGATGTTTCAATCGGAATAGGACCCGCACCTATCTTCATGCACTGCCATGCACTGTCTTCAAACGGTGCCGGAGACATCACATGGCGATGTCTTCCCCAGAAACACATATCAGGAGATTCACTATAGAAAATATCTCCAAACGGGGTATGGCCATTATCACTCGGACGACTCAGCATTGCAAAATTGCCATTTATCTTCCGGGGGAACATAACTCCATTACGGTTAAATGGTAAATAAGCATTTTCCAATTGATGAAATGTTTCGAAATCATACGTATATGCAACTCCGATTGTAGGACCATGATAACCATTGCACCAGGTTACATAATAACGATCTTCAACAAAACATACACGAGGATCATACGCATATACAAATTCACCTATTTCTTTATCGTCACATTCAAATTCAAGTTTCTTTTCATTAATATTCCAATGAATACCATCGGCACTGAACCCTACGTGAAGGCGCATACGTCTGTTTGTATCGTCGCAACGGAATACACCGGCATAACCACCTTTAAAAGGAACTACAGCACTATTGAATACACTGTTAGAAGCAGGCAATATATCACGTGGAATTACCGGATTTTCCGAATATCTCCACAATACATTATTACATCCTTCCGGACGATCTTCCCAAGGCATATCCGGCAATGCACTACCGGCAATCTTTAATTTATCCATATCTATTATTTGTATTAAATGTCAATCTTTCAATTTTTCGCCTTTATCATTATATGTAAAAGGAACAAAATATGCGACTAAAAATGACGGAATCATAGCAATTACTGTAAATACAAAAAAATATTTATAACCGATCCAATCGCTGATAAATCCGCTAATCATACCTGGAACCATGACTCCTAAATTCATAATTCCCGACGCAAAAGCATAATGTGCCATCTGGTGCTTGCCTGCTGCAACCTGTTGCATCATGAACAAGATCAAACCGGCAAACCCGAATCCATAACCGAAATACTCGAATATAATGGCTGCAGCAATCAATATTCCGCTTGTAGGTTGGTAGAATGCCAGAAACATATATACAAGAAAAGGAATATTAAAGCAACAACATAGTCTGAACAGCACTTTACGCAATCCTTTTGCAGAGATATAATATCCTGCAAGCACCGAACCAAATACGAATGCCGCCGCACCAAAGGTTCCATAATACAAACCTATCTCCTGTTCCGACAATCCCAATCCCTGTTGATCAACCGGAGCTTTCAAAAACAAGGGCACAATTTTAACAACAAATCCTTCTGCAAACCGGTAAAGAATGATAAAACAGATATACCAGACGATATGTTTCTTGGTAAAAAATTCGCGGAATACATCCCACAGTTCTATCATACTTTCTTTCAAGGAGACATTCTCTTTAGCGGCTTTGCCCGAAGGCAACATTTTCGTATGATACAAACCAAGCAGCACCATTATGACACCACAAAGAAACATAACCGACATCCATGCGTATACAATAGCATTTTCACCATCATATTTCCGCGAAAAATAACTAATCATATAACCTGCCAGATAGACCAATCCCCCGGTTGCCACGATCTTAGCCAGATTATAGAAAGCTCCCTGCCAACCAATATATTTAGCCTGATCTTCGGCCGACAGTTCGTCCATATATACACCATCGGTGGCAACATCATGTGTGGCACCACTAAAAGCAATTATAGCAAGCAAAGCAATTGCAATTGCAAAAAAGTTAGGCATATTCAGCACTAAAGCCACCAAACCAAATACACAACCGGTAAGAAGCTGCGTCAGTACGACAAAGAATTTCTTGGTACGATACATGCCCAACAAGGGACTCCACAAGGGTTTCAATGTCCAGGGTATCATAATTAATGAAGTCCAAAGGGCTATCTGTGAATCGGATATTTTCAATCCTTTAAACATCAGTACAGCAACCATATTCAATACAACAAAAGGAAATCCCATCGCAAAATAGACGCTGGGAATCCAGGTCATCGGACTATAGCGGCGTTTGGTAGATTTATCTTCACTCATGTCTTAATTGTGTTTTTCATGCATGCAAATATACGTAGTTTATATCAAAATGGCAACCGGGCCATCAGACATATAAATCACTTCATTTCCATTATTTCAACCGCAATACCTTCTTCTTCAATGAACGCTATTGTGAGGTGTTCATCACAAACGGCCGGACCAAAAAGTATTTTTTTCCCTTTCAACTCTTCTTCTATCGAAGGAACAATATAAGCTACATGCGCTGTAGTCTGTACCAATTCCGGGAGGCAGCTTCCGGCTTCAAAACGCAAAAATTCCAAATGATTCGGACTTTTTGAATGATCGGTTAACCAAACTTTCAATCCTTCGTTCAACACAGCTCCCTCTTTCTTCTCTTTCGTAGGGATTCCTACATGACTAAGTGTTCTCATTACTATTATATTTAAAATATTAAAATCCATTTGTTACAAGTAAATATCACTACAATCTCTTCCGGTAAGCCCAAACTGCAACTATCCCGATTATAGCAAACGCCGCATAAAGATAAACAAAAACCCCATTCACGTTATCGTTTTGACCATATGAATGCATTCCGCTTAAAAAATAATTTACGCCAAAAAAAGTCATCAACACAGAGGCAAAAGCGACAACAGAGCCAAAGTTAAATACCCACAGGGTATCCAGTTTCTTAATTAAACGGGCATGAATAACTATTGCATACACAATCATAGTAATAAGAGCCCAGGTTTCTTTTGGGTCCCATCCCCAGTATCGTCCCCAGGATTCATTAGCCCATACGGCACCTAGAAATGTTCCGATAGTCATCAATGCCAGTCCTACCAACATAGACATCTCATTCACAATAGTCAATTCACGGATACGTGCAGATAACATCTTACGGTTATTATCTTTCATAATACACATCATAACAAGATTTGTCAACCCTATCAAACAACAAATCCCAAAGAATCCATAAGCAGCCACAATAACTGCCACATGGAACATTAACCACGGAGATTTCAATACCGGAACCAATGGATTAATCTGCGGGTCCATCCAACTCAAACCCGAAACAAACAAAATAATCCCTCCGAATAAAGTAGCTAAAGCAAATGTAACAGGGCTATGACGTACAAACAGCAACCCAGCCAAAACAGTAGCCCATGCCACATACACCATCGTTTCATAAGAATTACTCCAGGGAGCATAGCCCGCAATATACCAACGCATACCCATACCATATATATGGAAAGAAAATACGGTTAATACAGCTATTCCAAGCAACCAGAAAGCAACATTGAGCCAACGTTTCCGGTTGAATAACATAACGAATGAAAAAACCAGCAATAAACCACCTAATATAAGATAGCCTATTTTACAAAGGCGAAAAACATCCATTTTATTATATTTAATCTCAGCCTGTATCTTTTCAGGACTAATATTTACCGAACTACCTTTTGCCTGCTGATACGTATTGATCATTCCTACAATTTCATCGGCTTTCTTCCAATCGCCTGTTTTCATTGCGTCCCGGACTTCTTCCAAATACCAATTCATAATATGAGAAACAAACATCGAATCTTTGCCACTGAAAACCGACAGGTTATCTCCGGGAGAATACCATTTATGGTTCGGATCTCCTTCTTTCGGAAAGAGATTGAGCATCTGAAAGTTAATTAATTGATGGAATATATTGATTTGTTCATCCAATTTCAACAAATCCTTATCAAAACGGGAACGTTCGTTTGGCATCTTATTGTACGCTTCTTCCAGTTTTTCTTGCAACTTATAATTCCCGTTACTGTCGAATACCTCTACATAAGCACATTCGTCGTCCGTCAAATCATAATAAGATGCCAGTTCTTTATTTGTCATAGAAATAAGTGGAATCCGTATCCACATTTCAGGCAATGCCAGCAAGCTCAGCAAAAATTGATCCGAATTAAGGTTGACTATTTTATCCGACTTATGTAATTTCCGGAGAATTTCCGATGAAAAGGTATTAACAGGAAGCATCCGGCCATTTCCGGACTGGATAGGAAGGGCTCCAAACTTAGCTGCATGTTCGGTATTAATAGTATATTTCTGTACAGCATCCATAACAGATGATGAACCCGGATTTGCTATTATCGGATTGGTCGTCAGAAGGAACAAAAAAAACAATAGATTCGTTGTACTCCGAAGTTCTTTCAATCGACGGCTTAACTTCATAAAACGAGAATTTTTACCGACAAAACAAAAAACAAATCCTATCACTAAAAGTATATATCCCATATACGTAATATTACGCCCCCAAACATCTTTATTTACCGAAAGCACCGTACCTTTTTCATCCTGATCATATGAAGCCTGATAAAAACGATAACCTTTTATATCCATTACATTATTCATATATACACGTTCATGTAATGTTTTTCCGTCAACGTGCACCAACAATTCACTTTCATAAGAAGAAGGACTGGCTGATCCCGGATAACGCGTTAAAGTAAACTTCACGAGTTCGACAGTAAATGGAAGCGTATAGGTAGTTGTATTATCAGAAGTATGAATAGCCATCTGGTCACTCGATTCACCCTGGCGAATATGTAAAACGCCCTCTTCTGCAAAAAAATGAGATACCAGAGCTCCTAGTAATATAATAATAAAAGCTATATGAGTAATCATCAGTCCCCACTTACCTCTTTTCAGATATTGATGTTTAATTACAACTGCAATAAAATTAATAACCAACAAAAACTGAAGTAAAAAAAATAATGGAGAATAATAAATCATAGCTTTTGCCGCCATCGTTCCATGATACTTCTCAATAAAAGTAGCAAAAGCAAGCCCTAAAGCATAAATTAATAGTAAAACAATAGTTGCCCGGAAAGAGGAAAAAAACTTTTCAAGAGTTGCCTTCATTTGTTTTTTGTTTAAATAGAGATAATAATAATGATTTATGATATTTATAATCGGGCTATTCCTTCTATTTCAATAAGCAACTCATTTCTACAAATATCAGCGCACATATAAAAAACCGGGATGTTCAAATGATATGCCTCCATCAATCTCCTAGCTTCTTCATAAAAAGAACGATCTTTTAAATAAACCCTTAATATACAAAGTCTGGCATTGCCTGCTAATTGATCAATATTCTCCATTGTAATACGCAATTGCTGCTCAAGTCCTATATCCGCCAGACTATTTTCTCCACGGATTGCAGCCGTACCCGATATATATATAATCTGGTTCTTATTGCATACAAGACTTTTTGCCCTCTCAAATTTCGGAGTAGTCTTTTGTTCACCCGAAACCGCCAATACTTGTTCCGAATATGCATAGGCTGCAACTTGTAATTTATTATCGATAGGCACAACATGCATAGAATCTTTCAATATGGCCGCATCCAGATCAACCAAAACACCTCCGAAACTAGCCCCAATTCCGGTTGCAGCAGGATAACCATTCGTCCATCGAGCCTTCTTGTAAAAATCCGTACGGGCGTTATTAAAAGATTGATAATGCTGATTCTCTCCGTCAAAAGCCGTTATATGTTCTATATAATTCCATTGACGAATAATACTATTGATTGGAAAACCTTCTTTTTTCAATACAATCATGATTGTATTGAAAACATCTGCCGACTGTTGCTCTATATTATAATTGATTACATCTCCCTGGAAACCTCCTGCAAACAGAAATCGTGCACACTCATTCTCCAGGATAACATAAGGTAATCCGCAGAAATGACGGAAAGTAACTTGTTCTTCATCTTCTAACCGATAACTGTGTACCTCCATAATTAAAGGAGCATCCATAGGTGGTTGGGATACATAGCTAAGCGCAGGCTCACGATCTCCATAATATGCCCGGATTTTCTTACGCAATATAACGCGCCGCTCTACATATTCTATATTCGATGAAGGAGTTCCAAAAAAGGATAAGCGAAGGATTGTCTCATTTTCGGGAAGCTGCGACAACAGATTATCCACCATTTCCGGAAAGCCGGCTCTCTGTGTTGCATAAACAGTATAGTGTATTTTCTGGCAATAGTTCATGTTTTCCAAATTATTCAGATATCTATGATCACTCTCTTTTTTCGGATCACGTTATGATGATCAAAAGTAAACCCGCATATTTTAAACAAGGAACGATATGTATAAAAATAAGTTAAGTATGTTGCAAAGCATTATTCATCAGGAATAGCCATATAAAAGAAGAGGCTGACAAATAGTTATTTATAACTTCTCTGTCAGCCTTTTGATTAATATCATTTCTCTATTTCTTAGAATGATCTTTCAGTTTAGCCAGCATATCCTGCGTCATTGCATCCAAATCATATTCCGGCTTCCACCCCCATTCCTGACGGGCACAAGTATCATCCAGAGAATTTGGCCACGAATCGGCTATAGCCTGACGCAACGGATCTACTTTATATTCCATTTTGAAATCGGGCACATATTTTTTAATATTGTTATATATAATTTCCGGATCAAAACTCATAGAAGCAATATTAAAGGAATTACGATGCACAAACTTGGTAGAATCGGCTTCCATAATTTCTATTGCAGCACGTAATCCATCAGGCATATACATCATATCCATGAAAGTACCGGCACTAATAGGACAAACAAATTTCTCACCTTTTGCAGCAGAGTAATAAATATCGACAGCATAATCTGTTGTTCCGCCCCCCGGAGGTGTAACATAAGAAATCAGTCCGGGAAAACGTACCGAACGGGTATCAACCCCAAAACGGATATTGTAATAATCGCTTAATAATTCGCCGGAAACTTTAGTTACTCCATACATAGTACGCGGATTACGGATCGTATCTTGCGGTGTTTTATCCTTCGGCGTATTATTTCCGAATACTCCGATAGAACTTGGTGTAAAGACTGCACAATGCATTTCACGTGCAACTTCCAGGACATTAAACAGCCCTCCCATTCCTATTTTCCAAGCCAACTGGGGTTTAGCTTCAGCCACTGCCGACAGTAAAGCAGCAAGATTGTAAATAGTGTCTACATTATACTTTGAGACAGTTTCAGCGATTTGTTGTTCGTTTGTAATGTCTACAATTGCAGACGGCCCAGATTCCAATAGTTCACCTTTCGGCTCTGCACCGGGAATATAGCCGGCTACAATATTTCCACCGTAGATGCTTCTCAATTTCATGGTTAACTCTGATCCAATCTGACCGGTAGAACCAATTACCAATACATTCTTCATTGCGTTTATTAGCTTTAAGTTTTTTTCAGCCGCAAAGGTATAGAGAATAAAACGGTTTAAATGCTATTTTCTTCTGTTTTTTAATATTATTATTCAAAAAAAAACACCACCTTTGTCTGTCACATAAACATAATAAAAACAAAACTCACATCTATAATACTAAAAAAAATAAAGTTTTATGTACGGAAAACTTAAAGATTTCTTGACTAACGAATTGGCAAATATTAAAGCTGCCGGATTATACAAGAACGAAAGAATCATTACCACGCCTCAAAGAGCTGATATTAAAGTAAACGCCGGAGACGAAGTGTTAAATTTCTGCGCTAATAATTATCTGGGGCTTTCAGATAACCGGCGTTTGATAAAAGCTGCTAAAGACGCCATGGATACACACGGATACGGAATGTCCTCCGTTCGTTTTATCTGCGGAACCCAAGATTTGCATAAACAACTGGAAGCGGCTATCTCCGATTATTTCAAAACTGAAGATACAATTCTGTATGCTGCCTGCTTCGATGCCAACGGAGGTTTATTCGAGCCTTTGTTCTCGGAAGAAGATGCTATTATTTCAGATGCATTAAATCATGCATCTATCATTGACGGTGTCCGTCTATGCAAGGCTAAACGTTATCGTTATGCCAATGCAGATATGGCAGATCTGGAACGTTGTCTTCAGGAAGCACAAGCACAGCGCCATCGTATTATTGCCACAGACGGCGTATTCTCTATGGATGGAAATGTTGCTCCTATGGATAAAATATGCGCATTAGCTGAAAAATACGACGCACTTGTCATGGTAGACGAATCTCACTCTGCAGGCGTTGCAGGCCCAACCGGCCACGGTGTTGCCGAACAATTTAATGTATATGGCAAAGTAGACATCTTTACCGGCACATTAGGTAAAGCTTTTGGTGGAGCCATGGGTGGATTTACAACCGGGAAAAAAGAAATTATTGATATGCTGCGCCAACGTTCGCGTCCGTATTTATTCTCAAATTCCGTTGCGCCTGCTATCGTAGGTGCCAGTTTGGAAATGTTCAAAATGTTGAAGGAAAGCAACACATTACACACCAAGTTAATGAACAACGTTAACTATTTCCGTGATAAAATGATGGCTGCGGGATTCGACATCAAACCAACTCAATCTGCAATATGTGCCGTTATGCTATACGATGCAAAATTATCCCAGGACTTTGCAGCACGCATGCAACAAGAAGGTATTTATGTGACAGGATTTTATTATCCTGTCGTACCGAAAGAGCAAGCACGTATCCGGGTTCAGCTATCTGCAGGTCACGAAAAAGAACATTTGGATAAAGCGATTGCAGCCTTCATCAAAGTTGGAAAAGAATTGAAAGTAATCAAATAAGAAAATAAACATCTATACACCAATCAGGGTGCTGCGGAAAGTTAGTCATGTTGTATGATAACATAACAAACTTGTGCAACACCCTTTTTTAGTAGCCTATCCTCTTCAGGTTAGTTGCCTACCCAAATTCAGTCAAATGCAAGTCTCGGCAAAGAGCCATTTCATGGGCAATATAAACTCATAGTTATGACTTTTCGAAATAATAACTATGAATCAAAAAAATCATAACTATGAGTTCGTTTTTTGTTCAATAGAATTAAGGTTAGTCTGGTTAGTAAGCATTATCTTTGTCATTACAACATTTTATAAATAAAATAACGGAATGCAACTTAGCAATTATCATAGTCATTGTACATTCTGTGACGGGCGAAGCCTGCCGGAAGACTTCATAAAATTCGCTATATCCAACAAATTCAGAGCATACGGATTTTCTTCCCATTCTCCCCTGCCTTTTGAGACATTCTGGAATATGTCCAAGGATAATATGTCCGATTATCTGATGGAAATAGAACGGCTAAAGAAAAAATACTACGATCGGATAGAAATATACGTCGGGTTAGAAATTGACTACCTGAATAAAACCTATAATGCATCGATACCTTATTTCTTGAATCTTCCGCTCGATTACAGGATCGGTTCCATTCATTTCTTACCCGTATCAGACCACCTGACAGAAGAAAACATGGTTTGTATAGACGGTTCGTTCAAAGATTACGCTTTATCCGTAAAAAAGCATTTTGGCAATGACATTCGATTGCTTGTAAAACGATATTTCAACTCAACATCAGAGATGATTGAAGCCGGAGGCATCGACATTGTAGGTCACATGGATAAAATTTACATGAACGGACAAAAATACGCCGATTTTTCAATCGATGAAGATTGGTATATAAAACCTTTCAAAGCCTGTCTCGAACTAATTGCGGAAAAAAAACTCATGGTAGAGATAAACACCAAAAACCTTTTGAAAAAAGAAGAACTTTACCCTCATAAGAAATATTTAGCCCTATTACAACAGATGAATATCCCCGTGATGGTAAATTCGGATTGCCATTACCCGCAATTAGTAAATGACGGCCGCACCGAAGCTTTCTCTTTACTGAAAGAAGCCGGATTCAGAACCACACGCGAACTAATCAACGGTAAATGGCAAGATGTAGCTATTTAAAACTTACGGAAAGTATATCTTTTACCTTCGTTTTCCAATATAAGTTTTTTACGGTCTGCTTTTTCAATGATAAACACACGCGTAGTTGAAGTCCAATCCGTATATTTCAGGAAAGATTCAACCGGTTTCGGATTCGATATAAGTTCAAGCAGTAATTTATTATCTCCTTCTTTGGTATTAAAACCATAGCAATCCCGAATGTCGTCTGAGGCCGGATCATAAATCTGATACATAAACAAGGATGTCTGGAAATTATAATATATCGTATCAACATCTTGTACTATACCGTTTTCTTCAACCTGTTGCAACTGCCATTTGCCATCCAGCTTGTCATAAGCATCATTGCTACATGCGGCCAGCAATAATAGACCAATTGCAATTATTAAATTCTTTATCATTTTAAATTACTCCTTTTGTACTTGGTAAACTATAATGGTAAATATCCCTGCGTATCGCCATTTTGATAGAACGTGCCAGAGCTTTAAATATACCTTCTATTTTATGGTGTTCATTCGTACCTTCCGCTTTTATATTCAAATTCATACGCGACGCATCACTCAAACTTTTAAAGAAATGAAGAAACATTTCGGTCGGCATATCACCAACTTTTTCACGATGAAATTCGGCATCCCATACCAACCAGGGACGTCCGCCAAAGTCCAAAGCAACACTACACAAGCAATCATCCATAGGCAATGTAAAACCATAACGTTCTATTCCTCTCTTGTCTCCTAAAGCTTTCAGCAAGGCTTCACCCAAAGCGATGGCTGTATCTTCTATAGTATGATGTTCATCTACATTAAGATCGCCTTTAACACGAATAACCAAATCGATACCGGAATGTTTACCTATTTGATCCAACATGTGGTCAAAAAAACCAAGTCCCGTCTCAATTTCTGTCTTTCCGTTACCATCCAGGTTTAGTTCCACATAAATATCGGTCTCTTTTGTTGTACGTTGTACAATGGCACGACGTTCGCCGGCATACAGAAATTCCGTAATTTTATCCCAATCGTCAGTAATAAGTACCGGAGACAACGCCATACCTTTTGCCATTACCTCCTCTCCTACACTGTCAGTATCTATTAACCAGATACTTTTAGCTCCCAAATTCTTCGCCAATTCCAGGTCTGTAAGACGGTCACCTATTACATAGCTATTCGCCAGGTCATACCCGCCATCCAGATATTTTCCTAACATTCCTGTACGAGGTTTACGGTTAGGTGAATTATCTTCAGGAAAAGAACGGTCTATCAGAATATCATCAAAAACAATCCCTTCTCCTTCCAACGTTTTCAGTATCATATTATGAGCCGGCCAGAAAGTTTCTTCAGGAAAAGAAGATGTTCCCAGACCATCCTGGTTTGTAACCATCACAAATTCAAAATCCAGATTTTCACGAAGGAAATATAAATTTCTGAATACTTTCGGATAAAATTCCAATTTATCCAGATTATCCAACTGGTAATCTACCGGAGGCTCAATAACCAATGTCCCGTCCCGATCTACAAAAAGAGCTCTTTTCATACGTAAATATTAAGCGTCCTACACAGCTTGTAAGACTGGTTTTACAATTAATTTAACATCTGCGAGTTTTTTGAGCAAAAGAAAGAAT
>NZ_FNVS01000017.1 GCF_900108035.1 Parabacteroides chinchillae | reverse complement strand
CGAATCATTTGTAGAGTTGATACTACAAAGGTAACTTCAGCTTAACTATTTTCATTCTCTTTGGCGAGTTTTTTTTATCTCATGGGGATTTCATATTTATACTTGTATTATCCATAACCATTTCTACTACAGGAGGGTGCATTAAATAATGGTTTATATTTTTATTAAACTCTTCATTAGTCATATATAACGGTTGTGCTCCCTCAACCTGATTTACATGTTTATCTCCTTCTTGGAAAGCACTTCTACAAAGAATAGAGCCTCCGGTAAAGTAAGATTCAAATGAATGAGCATCTACAATAGGGATACCCAAACGCAGAAAACCAGAGAATAGAGGATAATTGGTAATAACAACTCCCAATATGGTTTTATCCTTATAATCTCCAATTAGATTGCAGAAATGTTCATGATTATTTTTAATATATTCCTTTTTCCTTTGAGCCTGGGAACATCCTTCTTTCAACCGTTTAAGTGCATTATGGTAATCTCTGACTTCCATCGGATATCGTATGCATTTCACTTCTGCTACAATCAGGGTCGAATCCATACTAATTAATAAGTCGATCTCTTCGGATTTCCCCCCGTCAATACGAAATTTCTTCTGTTCTATTACTATATAAGGAAACGTCTGTTTGGGTCTTCCGCTTATCAGTTTTTTTATAATATACTGCTCCAAATGTTTACCGCGGTCTTTCAATGATATCCCTCCTTTTTCCAGCCAATAGTCAATCAGGTTATAAGTCATTGGAAAAGTCAACGGCAATAAAGTAAACAGATAATCCGCTCCCTGACAAAGAAACGGAGTATTCCATAAATTAAGATACCCTGTCCCGTCATATTCTAAAAGAGATAAAAAAGAATGTATTTCTCCAGAACTAAAACCTGCACGTATTTTCAGATATTCTATTAAATCTCTTTTCGCAATTCTAAACGGATAAGAATAAAATCTTTCTTTTTCCATTATTGCAGTTTCCGGTATCTGAAGCTTAGAAGCAACGGTAAACAAATATGATACCAGGTTAAACATAAAAAACACTTTATCTATATCCAGGTTACCGTATGCCGAAAACGGGACTTTTTTAAGAAATTCGTAGTATGCGTTCAGGGATGCCTGCATATTCATGCCATGAGATATTTCTTCTTTATCCTGTCCATCAGAAAGTTTATATTTTAAATAACCATTCTCTACAGAACAATTCTTTATCCGCTTTTTTGCCTGATACGGATATTTGAAAGAAGAAGACATAAGGATCGAATACTGGCTAAAAACCCTCTGATACATTATCCGAAGGCCTGTTGCTTTTAATTTAAGTTCATGATGAGAGAAAAAATCAATTTTCAGCACCTTTTCATTTAATACAAAAAAGCCTTCATTCCAAACTGCATTTTCATAATTATATTTCATCATATTTATAATATTGCAGCTTTGGCATAAGTCCATGATAGTATCAACGCTATCCAGGTTCCCTTCAATCGGATCAACTATAAAATCATTTACATCTTTATACAGCAAATATTTCACAAGTGTATTCAAAGAGTCGACACCTGCTTCGACAAGTCCTGAGGCACTTATTTCTCCAATTGATTGATCCGGAGACTTTATTTTAAAATCGGCCTCATTTATAAATGAAAATACCTTTCCACCTTTATCCCTTTCCTTGTCAGGTTTGGCTCTATCCGAAAGCTCTTTCTGCACAAGTTGATAATCGCGGCTCAAAGCCGCAAACGAAAAATAAAGCAATTCTTTTTGTGAAAAATTACTTTTGGCTATAAGACTATCTAAATGTGCATATCCCTTTTTACTGAAATCACTCATAAGGAATGTTGTATCACATAAATGAAGTATCTGAATTATTCCAGACTTCTTTTCTTCATTCATATTAGTTTCCGAATTTGCAACAAATACAATATCTTCACGTATCTTCTTTATATTCTCTTTAGAAAAAGAAGGACTAAAAGGATTAAAGCCTTTTTGCTCCCTAATATTTTTCAAAGTATTATCAAATAGCAAATTAAGTTTTTCCATTTCCTTACGATTATGTATATCCGATAAACAGCAAATAAACAATACCTTATTACTTCCTCTTAAAAAGCAGTTATCCTTCTTCTCCCCTATGCTTCTGTTTGCGGGAATAAAGTTTCTTGGACTGGTGCACACGGTCGGATGAATGAAAGCCCGGGCCAAGCAGTTCTTGTTCGGCCATGCGATTTCCTTTTTTGGAGGCTTTGATGTAATCTTCTATTGAGATACTTTTCCTGACCTTGTTCCTCTGTATTTTCATAAATTCAATATTTACCATATTCACATACGAAGTTATACATAATATTTATATTTATTATCTTTACACGTAATTATACGACTTATATAAACTTAATACAGATATAACTACATTTGCTACTTAAATAAACAGAATATGGCAGACAACTACCTCGAAAAAAAACTAGAAGCTTATCAGACACGGAAAACATCCGGTACGAAAAGAGTAAACATTTTCCATAAAACCAGAAGGGTTTTTATTACCGGAGGAGCCGAAGGTATAGGTAAAGCCATAGTAAAAATGTTTCGCAGCGCAGGCCATCGGGTTGCTTTTTGCGACCAGAACGAGATAACAGGAAAAGAGACTGCTCTTCAAACAGGAACGGATTTTTATCACGTAGATATAAACGACAAAGATGCTTTAGAAAAGTGTATGCAACACCTATTTGCTGACTGGGGAGATATCGATATCATTATTAACAACGCAGGTATCAGCCAGTTTTCTCCTATTACGGAAACCAGTGTAGAGGATTTTGACCGGATTCTATCCGTCAATCTCCGCCCGGCATTTATCACCTCCCGGCAGCTTGCCCTGCACAGGCAATCGCAAGAAATCCCGAACCGGTTTGGACGGATTATCAATATAAGCTCCACCCGTTACCTGATGAGTGAACCGGGCTGCGAAGGATATGCGGCCTCCAAAGGCGGTATCTATTCGCTTACTCACGCATTAGCTATGTCACTGGCAGATCTGCACATCACTGTCAATTCCATTGCCCCGGGTTGGATACAAACACGTGACTACGATCAGCTTCTACCTGCCGATCATGCCCAACATCCTTCCAAACGGGTCGGAAAACCAGAAGATATTGCACGTATGTGCCTATTCCTAAGTCAGGAGGAAAACGATTTCATCAATGGAGAAAATATCACCATTGACGGAGGAATGACGAAAAAGATGATTTACACCGAATAGCATGGTACGCATATTAACTGAATTACACACGTCATTAGAATAACATTATAAACCAGGCTAACAGAATATGATAGAATTACCCGAAGCATACAGCAAATTATTTGCAGGCAAACGCATTGATTCGACAGAAGGGAAAGGGATATTTGTAGACATCAAGTTCGACAATAAGATATTCCTAAGTATTTTCGACGGTATAAATATGCGCTATAACGAGAGCAAAACAACTATTCCAAAGAAATACCAGATGCTGGGCGGCTACAAGTCGATATTGTCGAAAAACACATACGATTTGCCTTGTCCGCTCTGTGGCTACGGCATTGTGAAAGAAGCCTATATGGGAGGATCGGTTTACTATTGTCCCGAATGCCAAAAACTATAAAACCGCGCGGCATGTTTCATTTACTTCATATACAGGATTCGTCCCCTGCCCTGCCTCAACGGTTTACCTATCCTTTCCATTATATACCTCATCCGTTATGTGTACAGGCCGCCCAAGAAGTGCAAGCTTATCTGGAAAAACAAGAAGAATGGAGAGAGGAACTGGAACAAGGGAAGATGTTTGGTGTATTGATCACAAAGAACCATATGGGAAAACTGGGCTTTCTGGCAGCTTTCTCGGGTACGTTGGCCGGAAAGAACCTACATCCCTACTTCGTTCCTCCTATTTATGATTTGTTGGAACCGGAGGGATTCTTCAAACCGGAAGAAGACCGGATATCATCTATAAACAAGCAAATCGAAGCAATTGCAGGAAGTAAAGAATACCAGGCATGCAAACAACATCTGAGGCAACAAACAAAGGAAGCTGAATTGTCTTTAAAAGTTGCAAAAGCACAGTTAACCAATGCAAAAAAAAAGCGGGATGCATGCCGTATGAATCATCCGGATGCGGTAGAGCAAGCTGCTATGATACGTGAAAGCCAATATGAAAAGGCGGAGTTTAAACGGTTGAAAAATCACTGGAAAGAGCGGATCAGTTCTTTGCAAGCAAATGTAGAAACATTTGAACAAGAGATAAACCGGCTAAAGGCAGAACGGAAGGAACGCTCCGCCGCTTTGCAACAAAAACTTTTCGAACAATTCAGGATGCTAAACGCACGTGGTGAAAGCAAGAACCTGTTAGCAATCTTTGAGCAGGCTAAACATCAACTGCCTCCTGCCGGTGCTGGTGAATGTGCCGCTCCCCGTCTTTTGCAATATGCTTATCTGAAGAAACTGCATCCCATAGCGATGGCCGAATTCTGGTGGGGACAATCGCCCAAAGCGGAAATACGGCGGCATGGCTATTATTATCCGGCCTGCAAAGGGAAATGCGAGCCAATTCTCAACCACATGCTTCAGGGATTAGAGGTAGATCCGAATCCATTGGCAGAAGAGCTCCCAAAGGAAACAGAACTCCGTATCTTGTGGGAAGACGAATGGTTGGCGGTAGTGGATAAGCCAGCCGGAATGCCTTCTGTTCCGGGTAAGCTGCATCTGAACTCGGTCTACAGTGAGATGCAGAAACGATATCCGGAAGCAACCGGCCCTTTGGTGGCACACCGGCTCGACATGGCTACTTCCGGGCTATTGATAGTAGCCAAAACAATGGAAGTATATCAGAATCTGCAAATCCAGTTTAGTAACCGGACAATTAGGAAACGCTACATCGCTTTATTAGAGGGAAAGGTTTCTTTATTTCAGGGCATAATTGACCTACCTCTTTGCCTTGATCCGGAGGACAGACCCAGACAAATGGTGAGCGATAAATACGGAAAACGGTCTGTTACGGAATATCAGGTTCTAGGATATAAGGATGGCATAACCCGAATTGCATTCTATCCGTACACTGGACGAACGCACCAATTACGCGTTCATGCAGCTCATACATCAGGGCTGAATGCACCTATAATCGGAGATGAATTATATGGAAAAAAAGCTGAACGGCTTTATCTGGACGCCGTTGCCATAACATTCCGCCATCCTGTTACAGGAGAAACGATCTGCGTGGAGAAAGAAGAAACCTTTTAAAAAGAATCAGCGTTTAAACTTCAGGAAAGGAAGAACCAGGAAAGCCGGAATACAGCAAATCATTACCCAGACGAAGAAATACTGGTAGCCAATCTGCTCCTGAATCCAACCGGAAGCCATACCTGGCAACATCATGCCTAGAGCCATAAATCCGGTACTGATGGCATAATGTGAAGTTTTATATTCGCCTTCGGCAAACAACATCAGATACATGGTATAAGCAGTAAAACCGAAACCATAGCCAAACTGCTCGACAGCGACACAGGCGTTGATAATGAATATATTATCCGGCATAGCATACGCCATGTATAAATAAACCAGATTTGGCAATGAAATAGCCAAAGCCATAGGCCAAAGCCACTGCTTCAATCCTTTCCGCGCAATAGCCAGTCCGCCCAAAATGCCTCCCAGCAACAAAGACACTACACCAACCGTGCCATAAGCAAAACCTACCTGTGCCGTAGACAGCGCCAATCCGCCAGTCTCGCGACTATCCAGCAAAAAGGGAGAAGCCAGTTTCACCAGTTGCGATTCACCCAAACGATAAGTAAGCATAAAGAGTATTGCCGGAATAATACCTTTCTTACGAAAAAAACTGGCAAATGTCTTCATAAACTCAACCATGATGACAGACGGCGTAACCTGAGGACGCGGAGCATCTTCGGCCGGGCGAGGCAATACAGATCGATGCCATAAAGACAGTCCAACAAACAGACCTGCTATAATAAAGAAGATAATGCTCCAGGAGAAAGGAATACGTCCGGTAGACTTTTCCAGAAAACCGGCTAGCATAACCAGCAGACCTTGCCCGGTAATCATGGCCACCCGATAGAAGGTATTACGTATGCCGATGAAGAATGCTTGTTGATCCTGCGTCAGTCCCAGCATATAAAAGCCGTCGGCGGCAATGTCGTGTGTAGCCGAACTGAAAGCCATCAACCAGAAGAATGCCAACGTAGCCCGGAAGAAGAAATCGCCGGGAAGGACAAATGCAACGCCTGCCATGCCGGCTCCGATAAACAGTTGCATGGCGTAAATCCACCAACGCTTCGTCTTGATCAAATCCACAAACGGACTCCACAACGGTTTGATAACCCACGGAAAGTAAAGCCAACTAGTGAATAAAGCTATATCCGTATTAGATATATCGAGCCGCTTGTACATAATGACAGAGAGCGTCATTACGGCCACATAAGGTAAACCTTCCGCAAAGTACAATGAGGGAATCCAACTCCAGGGATTTTTCATAACTGAAAGATGTCTGCATCCTTCCATGCCGGAAATTTAGCACGAAAGTCATTTAGTTCGTTTTTCAGGAGCGTACATGTACGCATTATCTCTTCCCGCTTACCGGCATCGGCCATCTTTTTACCCCTGGGATCAAACACCATCGAATCTCCACGGTAAGAGAATCCTTTTCCATCTACACCCACACGATTCACGCCACATACATAACACATATTCTCTATGGCACGTGCCTGAAGCAGCACTTTCCATACTTTCTTGCGCGGCTCAGGCCAGTTCGCCACATAAATAAGGAGATCATATTCATTATTTACGTTCCGGCTCCAAACCGGAAAACGGAGGTCATAGCATACCAGCAAACGAATATTCCAATCTTTGTAACGAACAATTACACACTCATCACCGGCAGAAAAATGTTTATCTTCACCGGCCATGCGGAATAAATGACGCTTGTCATAGTAATATTCTTCGCCATCAGGCGTAATAAAGAATGCACGATTATAATATTTACCGTTTTCCTTTACTATAAAACTGCCGACAATAGCTATACCATACTTATGAGACCATTTTTTTACAGAACGTATTGTTTCGCCATCCATTGTATCTGCCTGCTTCTCTACTTCCATAGAAAAGCCGGTAGTAAATGTTTCCGGCAGAACGGCTATATCCGTTTTACCGCTTACACGGCGAAGCAACTCTCCATAATATTCCAAATTTTCATTCCGGTCTTCCCATATTATATGAGACTGAACCATACTGATACGCAAATTGTCGGCCATATTATTGCACATTAAATTTCAACAAAATTCTCCGGATGACAAGCCGTAATTCCACGATAATGCATACGTATTTCGTGTATATCCTTATCAACATCTCCCGTAGGATAAAATACACCTTTTGTTCCGACTTCTTTCTTTCCATAATCAAAGTAAGCCATCACTATCGGCACATTTGCTTTGAAAGCAATATAATAGAAACCCTTTTTCCATTCTTTTGCCCGCTTGCGCGTACCTTCGGGAGTAATTGCCAACTGGAATTTATCACGCGTATTAAATATTTCCACCATCTGTTCTGTAACAGATGTTCGTTTTTCGCGATCAACCGGAACTCCACCCAACCAATTAAACAACAGGTTAAAAGGAAAAAAGAACCATTCCTTCTTTATAAGGAAGCCTGCATTACACCCAATTGATGTATAAAATAACTTTCCTACGATAAAATCCCAGTTGCTGGTATGAGGCGCAACACATATTATGCATTTCGGCAATTCAACACCATCAACCGGGCCAAGTTTCCATCCTGCTAACCGGAGTATTGCTTTACAAATTTCTTTCTTCATGCTTACTTTTCTTTGCTCAGAGAGCCAATTTCGGTAGCAATGGCATTTACCTCCGACTGCAAGTCAGCTCTGAGCTTGCGATAATATTCTTTTACTAATGCCTTATTTTCCTTCGCATCAGGACGATTGGCACGACGTACATATTCATCTTGCATATCCAAGATTCGAGCCATCACAACATCGGCTTTTTCTTGATTTACGCCGGGAATATACAACTTGCATACTAGTGCTTCTGTAAATAAATCACCAGCCACATAGCTGATGTCTTTCTTTAAAATTCTTCTTTTAGCCATACTTCATTTGTATTTAAACTTCCACAAAGTTAGGAATATTGTTATTAAATACCTTTGAATAGTGAAGAAAAAACATAAAATAGACTATCTTTGCAAGCGTGAAATTACTGATTATAAACAATATCATATATGAGCAATAACATAACGACGCCAGAGTACCTGTTTGAAAGTAGCTGGGAAGTTTGTAATAAAGTAGGAGGAATTTACACTGTCCTTTCAACGAAAGCGCATACATTACAACAAATCTTTAATGACAAAATAGTTTTCATTGGCCCGGATGTATGGACAGACACAAAAACTCCTGACTTTATCGAAGATACAGTCTTGTTTGCCGATTGGAAACAACATGCATTATCCCAAGAGAAACTAAATATCAAGGTCGGCCGATGGAATGTTCCTGGAACGCCTCCTGTAGTCTTAGTCGACTTCAAACCTTTTTTCAAAGAGCGTGATGCTTTCTATTTTTCTATGTGGGAACATTTCAAGGTTGATTCGATGCATGCTTACGGAGACTACGACGAATCTTGCATTTTCGCTCTTGCTGTTGGCAAAGTAATAGAAAGCTTTTATCACTTTTATAAGTTGGAAAACAAGAAAGTAGCCGCCTTATTCAATGAATGGATGTTGGGAATGGGGGCACTTTATATCCAAAAACAACTTCCGGCCATTGCCACATTATTCACAACACATGCCACATCTATCGGTCGTTCCATTGCAGGCAATAACAAAGCTTTGTATGCCTATATGGATGGTTATAACGGAGATCAGATGGCCAGAGAGTTGAATATGGAAGCCAAACATTCACTGGAAAAACAAGCGGCTCACTATGTAGATTGTTTTACTACGGTTAGTGATATTACTGCCCATGAATGTAAGCAATTATTAGACAAGGCACCGAATATTGTTACTTCCAACGGCTTTGAACGCAACTTTGTTCCGGAAGGAAAAGTATACACAGAAAAACGAGCTATCGCACGTCGCACATTAATTAATGTAGCAGAGAAACTTTTGGGCAGCCCTATATCTTCGGATGCTTTATTAATTTCTACCAGCGGACGTTATGAATATCGAAACAAAGGTATCGATGTATTTATCGAAGCGATGAACCGCGTACGTACATCCGGTCGTTTGCAACGCGAAGCAATAGCATTCATTATGGTTCCGGCATGGGTTCGTGATGCCCGTGCAGATTTGAAAGAAGTTATAGAAAAAGATATTAAAACGACTTCACCTCTACAAGTACCTTTTATTACACACTGGCTACACCAAATGCGGGAAGATAAGGTATTAAACTATATTACACATGCAGGCTTTACGAATAAGGCATCCGACAAGATGAAAATTATCTTCGTACCTTGTTATCAGGACGGATCCGACGGTATATTCAATAAAGCTTATTACGATTTGCTCATTGGCATGGATGTCACCGTTTACCCTTCATATTACGAACCTTGGGGCTACACCCCATTGGAAAGTATAGCGTTTGGCATTCCTACAATTACAACAAACCTGGCAGGTTTCGGATTATGGGCTGCAAAAACAGTATCGGGAAATGATATTAACGAAGGCGTTGCCGTTGTTAATCGTACAGACTTCAATTATTTCGAAGTTGCCGATACTATTGCAAATTATATATTGTCTTACGCACAGAAAGACAAAAAAGAAACTGAAACCATCAAACAACATTGTTTTGACATTGCCAGCAAAGCCGAATGGAGCAAATTTATTACTTATTATAAAACAGCTTTCGGCATAGCATTAGAGCAAGCCCAGAAAAGAAACAACTAAACATAACTCATAATTAAGAAGATAATCCTATCTTTGCACAGTTTTACAAAAAGAAGAAAGATTATCATTTATTCATAAAAAGAAACTTATTAAACTTCACGATAATGAAAATCAAGGCGAATAACGCAAACAGTCCGATCTGGAAAGAGGTTTACTCACATTCAAAGCTTCCTCAGCAGTTGGAACCGCTTTACGAAATGGCTACTAACCTTTGGTGGGTATGGAATCATGAAGGTGCCAAACTATTCCGCAAATTAGATGAAAAGCTTTGGCAAACAACAGAAGGCAATCCTGTACTATTGCTACAAAAACTTCCATATAAACGTATAGAAGAAATTTTGGCAGACAAAGCTATTATAGCGGAAATGGAAAAGGTGTATGCCGATTTCAAAGCTTACGTAAATGTAAAGCCTGATACAACAAAACCATCGGTTGCTTATTTCAGTATGGAATATGGTTTAACGAATGTGTTAAAAATATATTCAGGAGGTCTCGGTGTACTGGCCGGCGATTATCTGAAAGAAGCCAGCGATTGTAATATAGATTTATGTGCCGTAGGCTTCTTATACCGTTACGGATATTTTACACAATCTTTGTCTATGGACGGACAACAGATTGCAAATTATGAAGCTCAAAACTTCAATACATTACCACTTACACAGGTAATGCAATCCAACGGAGAACCCATGTTATTGGAGGTTCCTTACCCGGGAAGAACAGTTTATGCACATATCTGGAAAGTAAGCGTAGGACGTATTCCTTTGTATTTGATGGATACAGATATTCCTCAGAACAGTGAATGGGATCGCTCTATCACCCATCAGTTATATGGTGGCGACTGGGAAAACCGTATGAAGCAAGAATATTTGCTGGGTATCGGCGGTATCATGATGCTAAACAAACTTGGTATCAAAAAACAAATCTATCACTGCAATGAAGGCCATGCAGCACTTATCAATGCTCAACGCCTTGTAGATTATATTCAAAAGGATGGATTGACCTTCAATCAAGCCCTTGAAGTAGTCCGTGCATCTGCTCTTTACACAGTTCATACTCCGGTTCCTGCTGGTCATGATTATTTTGATGAAGGCCTATTCGGTCGGTATATGGGCGAATTCCCAGGCAAACTTGGTATCAGTTGGCAAGAATTTATTGATATGGGACGTGAAAACCCCGGATCAAATGAAAAATTCTCAATGAGTGTATTTGCTTTGAATACATGCCAGGAAGCCAATGGTGTAAGCTGGTTGCATGGTAAAGTATCTCAAAAAATGTTCGCTCCGGTTTGGAAAGGATATTTCCCGGATGAACTACATGTAGGATATGTTACAAATGGCGTTCACATGCCAACTTGGGCTGCTACAGAAATGAAGAAATTCTATGCAGAAAAATTCGATAAAAAGTTCTTTAGCGACCAATCTAACAAGAAATACTGGGAAGCAATTCAAAACGTTCCTGATGAAGAAATCTGGGAAATACGCAAGACTTTAAAGAACAAACTGATTGATTATATCAAAGAACAATACAAAGGTAACTGGTTGAAAAACCAAGGTGATCCTTCAAAAGTAATGTCAATCCTTGAAAAAATCAATCCGAATGCACTAATGATCGGTTTCGGTCGCCGTTTTGCTACATACAAACGCGCTCACTTGTTATTTACTGATTTAGACCGTTTGGCAAAAATTGTAAATAACGAACAATACCCAATCCAGTTTGTATTCACAGGAAAAGCTCACCCGGCTGATGGTGGCGGACAAGGCCTGATTAAACATATTGTAGAAATTTCACGTCGTCCGGAATTCTTAGGAAAGATTATTTTCCTGGAAAACTACGATATGCGTTTAGCCCGTCGTTTAATCTCAGGCGTTGACGTATGGCTGAATACACCGACCCGTCCATTGGAAGCTTCCGGTACGTCTGGAGAAAAAGCGGAAATGAATGGTGTTCTTAACTTTTCCGTACTTGACGGATGGTGGTATGAAGGCTATCGCGAAGGCGCTGGTTGGGCATTAACCGACAAGCGTACTTACGAAAACCAACAGTATCAAGATCAATTAGATGCCGCAACAATCTACCATATTCTGGAAACCGAAATAATCCCGACTTATTATGCTAAGAACAGCAAGGGATATTCTCCAGACTGGATTCAGTATATCAAAAATTCAATCTCAAAGATTGCTCCCGACTATACAATGAAACGCATGTTAGATGATTATGAAAACCGTTTCTATAGTAAACTGGCTACACGTTCGGCTCATCTTCAGGAAAACAATTACGCAATGGCAAAAGAGATTGCAGCATGGAAAGAAGAAGTGGCAGAGCACTGGGATAGTTTCCAGGTAGAATCATTCACTTGCGACCAAGACTTATTGTTAAACGGTCCGGTTATTGGGCAGAATTACACATTTAATTTAGTTATCGACCGTCACGAATTACGAGGTATGCTCGGAGTTGATATGGTAATAACTAAAGAAGATCCGGAAAAACATACACTGGAACTTGTTTCTGTTGAATCTTTCAAACTGATGAAAGAAGAAGGTTCTAAATTATTCTTCTCTCTTACAAGTACTCCGACAGAGGCAGGCAACCTAAACTTAGGCTTCCGGGTTTATCCGGTAAATAAAGAATTACCTCATCGTCAGGATTTCGCTTATGTTCGTTGGTTACAACAATAATAATTCTGATAAACTATAAATATCAAAATGAAATGAACCCCGAAAGTTTTTTATCTAACTTTCGGGGTTCACTTCATTTTGCCACAACCTCTTACTGAATATTTTAGTTTTGTCCAATAACTGTAACGGTTTAGAGTGACTAATCACAAATCAAAAAACTCCTTAGAACGCATACGAAACACCTATAGAAGGCATTAAAGCATATACATTGTAATGTCCACCGAATGTACGAGGTTTTCCTAACAGATCGAGATCCGTATAAGAACCGTCGCGTCCGAAACCGGTCACATAAGAAAATGCGAAATCAACAGACAAAGATTCCAGCGGACGGAAACTCAAACCGGCCGTGATACCCAACTTATTCATACTCGGAGTCTCCGGATTCAGGTAATTATCCTCTACCGGAGTTTCATCGAAATAAGCACCTAAACGAAGATCGAGACGATTTGTTGCTGCAAACTGAGTTCCCAGACGATAAATACGTGAGTTTTTGTATTTCTTCGGAGCATCGATATCATATTGGCTCAATTCTGAAGCCGGATAGAAATTCACAACCAATGAGTTGTAAGCACCCCAACCGACGAACTGAACTTCTCCCGATACGATCCAACGATCCGTAGGCTTGTAAGTCAAACCGACATTCCAGTTATCCGGTAGCGGCAATTCAGCTGAGAAAGTAGCCTGGTCTAACGGGGGAATCTGAATACCATCTTTAGGAATACCCGGTATAGAACCCAGTTGGCTAATCAAACCATTCACCTGTTCCAACAATCCTTTGAAGCCTAATTCATTGGCATAGCTCAAACGAACATCACCTTCTTTTACACGGGCTTTTACTTTTGAACGGTAAGATACACCGACAGTAAATTTATCGTTAATATCGTACATGGCTCCGACATTGAACCCCAGACGAATACCGGCATCCCCCTTCAAAGAAGCAGAAACTGCAGATGTTTCGTCATATTTGGACATTTCTGACACGAGTTGATCAACAATCGGCTTATATTGAGGCATAGCTTCCAATATCGGACCGAGTTGCCCCATCATACTTTCAGCCAAACCTGTCATTGCACGCGGCGCTATCAAGGCACGGTTCAGTTCGATATTACCAAATTCCATCATCAGACCGGCACCAATACTCAGGTTATCCATAATCTTCCAGGAAACAGTAGGTTGAATATTGAACGCTTTTAAAGAGATATCCTGTACCAGGTGAGCGCCTTTCCAGTCGCGCCCCCAGTTAATGGCACTACCATAAGGGGTATTTACACTGATACCGGCAGCGAGGAAATCATAAATCTTAAAACCGGCATATACAAACAAAGGCGTACTTGCCTTATTATCCGTTTTTTGAACGTATCCATTATCTCCCGCAAACTTACCGTTGGCAAACACACCAGTTATACCGGCCGATAAGTCTACACTCTTATCCATAAAAACCATACCGGCCGGATTAAAATGCATACTTTCGGCCCCCAGTTTCATAGCAGTACCCACATGGCCCATACCAGACTGCTTTGTGCTTTGTGCATTTACCTGATAACCTTCTGCCGCAGCATAAGACATTGGAAGCATGGAAAGACATGCTAAAGCGATAATTTTCTTCATAAATTATTAATTAGTTAATACCTCATTCTATTGCCATCCCTGGCACAAACGGGGACAAAGATAAAATACTTTTCCTTACCATTGCACATTTTTAGTCAAATTGTGCGGCACAAAGAAGTGCTTTTTGTGCAAAACAGTTTATCAAACAAATGTACAATTGGTTTTAATGACTATCTTAGCTCATTATCTACAAATATTCATAGTAATGATTCAAAAAAACCATTATTATGATTTTCCAAAATCTTTACTATGAATTCGTTTTTTGCCAGAGGTCTGAAGGTTACTACTTTCGGAAATGTGATTCGTAAATTCAGTAGCCTACCGGTGTAGTAAAAAATAAATGTGAACTAATTATGTACTTATCTGATGAACCATGAATACAGCCAAAAGAAAAAGCCACTCCCGGATAATCCGGAAGCGGCTTTCTTCTATGACGTTTTACAGCTATTTCTAAAAGCTATTACTTACTTTGAGATGAATAATTTTTATTCAGATATTCTATCAATTCACCTGTAATATCATAAGCATCACCAGCCAATAAAATATTATCACCTACAGTATTGCTGAAAATTACCTGGAAATGTTTATCCTTATTAAATTCTTTCAACTGTGAAACCAGTGTATCACGAAGTTGCTCACTTACCCTCTGTTGTTCAGCAACCAATTCCTGAGCCAACTGATTATCCAAGTTCTGTAGTTCCTGTTGTTTATTGATCAAACGTTGTTGTTCAGATTCTGCGCGTTCACGGGTAAGAAATGCGTTATTTTCCACTTTACGCTGAAAGTCCTGCATTTCACTTTGCAATGACCGGGCTTTTTGTGTAATACTGGCACGGGAATTTTCTGATTTTTTCAAAATAATCTCATTCAGGTCTTTTGAATAATTGTAATTCTGTAAAAGAGAGTCAACATTGACATAGGCAATCGGAAGTATCCCTGTTGTATCCTCCCCGGAAGTAAATGTTCTTGTGACCTCAGATTCCTTTTTATCGGAAAATTGCATAATAAACAATATTATTACAGCCACAGCAAGCACACCGTTAATAACGTAGTTAATGTTCTTCATAAAGTGTAAATTAAATCTTTATTTATTCTTTTATTTCTTTCATTCTATCATATAGATTCTTTTGAGCCGCATCTTCTCTGTCCTGTGTTTTTGCACAATGTATACCCTTCTTTCCTAATGCCCTGTTACCATCGATATGTGTATTAGGAAACCTTCCTCCCTTTTTCAGCAACACTTTGATAGATAATAACACAACACTTATAACAAGAATTATGACAGCAAGCAATAACGTTGTAAGCATTTTCTCTATATTTGTGGACGCAAATATAAGAGTTTAACTGATTATAAAATATCTTTTCGGTATTTTATTCTACTTTTTTTCGAACATTATCCTTAGAGATACCATATTATTAACTATAGAGTAACATCTATAATACATCGTAACATTATGAAGATTACAGATTTAAAGCCAGAAATCGTATGGAAATTTTTCCATCAGGTAACACAAGTTCCCCGTCCGTCAAAAAAAGAGGGTAAAATGATCCAATTCCTTGAATCATTTGCCAAAGAGTACAATATAGCTATCAAAAAAGATGCTGCAGGCAATATCTTAATGTCTAAGCCGGCTACTCCGGGAATGGAAAACCGTCCAACCGTTATTTTACAATCGCACATGGATATGGTTTGCGAAAAAAATAACGGAACCGTTCACAATTTCGATAAAGATCCTATTGAAACTGTCGTAGAAGGGAATTGGCTCCATGCAAACGGAACTACACTTGGTGCGGATAACGGCATCGGCGTAGCTGCAGAATTAGCCATCCTGGCTTCCAACGATATTGAACATGGTCCTGTCGAATGTCTTTTCACAGTTGATGAAGAAACCGGGCTTACCGGAGCAAAAGCCATCGAAAAAGGATTTATGACCGGAGAAATCCTGCTAAATCTTGACAGTGAAGATGAAGGTGAAATATTTATGGGTTGTGCCGGAGGCAAAGACACACAAGCCGTTTTTCATTATCATCCGCAACCAACCTCTCCCAACATGCAATATTTCCGTATTGATATAAAAGGATTGAATGGAGGACACTCCGGCGGCGAAATACACAAAGGTTTAGGTAATGCCAATAAAATTCTGGTTCGTTTCTTATTCCTTTTAAAACAGAAATATCCGTTTGTTTTATGCTCTATTGACGGAGGTAATTTACGCAATGCCATTGCCCGCGAAGCACATGTTGTAATAGGCATTCGTCCGGAAGACAAAGAAAACGTACGCATCATGCTGAATCATTTCACTGCGGATATTGAAAATGAATTAAAGCATATCGACCCGAAAGTACAAATTACAATGGAATCTGCCGATCGTCCTGAAGTGCATATTGATAATACAACTACAGAAAAACTAATCCTTGCATTACATGCGTGCCCGCATGGTGTTATTGGCATGAGTCACGATATTGAAGGGCTAGTCGAAACTTCGACAAACCTGGCTTCCGTAAAGATGAAAGAACACAATACAATTGTTATAGGAACCAGCCAACGCAGTTCCATTGAATCATGTAAAATAGCCGTTGCCAACCAAGTAGCATCAACATTTTTACTTGCAGGCGCAGATGTAAGCCATGGAGACGGTTACCCCGGATGGGCTCCAAATCCAGATTCCAAAATACTGAAAGTTGCCCAGGAAACATACAAACGTTTATTTAATAAAGATGCCAAAATTATGGCTATACATGCCGGATTGGAATGTGGATTATTCCTCGAGAAATATCCTAACCTGGACATGATTTCATTCGGTCCGACTCTACGTGAAGTTCATTCGCCGAATGAACGCATACAGATTGATACTGTTGGTTTGTGGTGGAATCATCTAGTTGAATTATTAAAGAGTATTCCTGCAAAATAAAACAAAGTATTGTCCGTTATAAGAGAGGATGTACATAGCAATATGTTAATCCTCTTTTTTATGCCTCGATTTGGAAACATAATTAGAAAAAATTTGTTTATTGATAAGAAACAGAACAAAAAGGCATATTATTTAACATTTACAGAAAATGAAAAGATTAACCATAATAATATTCATTCTTTCCGCTGTAATACTGAATCTTTTATCAGGATGCGACGGACTGGACGAACATTATTCCACAAACCCAAACCACAGGCTGGACTTTTCTAAAGATACAGTAGCTTTTGACACCATATTCAGTACAATTGGTTCCACCACAAAACAATTGATGATTTATAACAACAATTCAGAAGCACTCAATATTGAATCCATCTTGCTGGCAGGAGGAGGAACGACAGGTTTCCGTATTAATGTAGACGGCAGAAAAGGAGACTCTTTCAGTAACGTCAGCATTCTTGCCAAAGATAGCATGTATGTTTTCGTTGAAGTGACAGTAGACCCAAATGGAACGGATCAACCTTTATTGATTGAAGATTCTATCGTGTTCGTCACAAACGGAATGCAACAATCTGTTATACTTGAAGCTTATGGACAGGATGTAAATTTATATAAAGGTGGGGTTACCATCACTAAAGACAGTATACTTACCGCCAATCGTCCTTATCTGATCTACGACAGTCTGGTTATCGCCCCCAACGCAAAAGTAACCATTGAAAAAGGTGCGACATTTTACATGCACGACAAAGCAAACATTATTGTACGTGGAACAATGGAAGCCAACGGCACCCAAGATCAACCGGTCATATTCCGTGGAGACCGGCTGGATTTTATATTGGATAATGTATTGCCTTACGACCGAACTCCGGGACAATGGGGAGGAATTATATTCAAAAAAGCCAGTTTTAACAACACAATGAATTACGTTATTGTCCGTAATGGCACGACAGGCATTTCTTGCGAATTATCAGAACCTGAATTAAGCAAACTAGAGATCAGCAATTCGCAGATAACAAATATGAGTAAAGATTTATTCAGTGCTATCAATTGTAACATTACAGCAACAAACAGTGAATTCAGTAATGCAAAAGGCAGCGTTGTTACGCTCATTGGTGGTAAATATTATTTTGCACATTGCACATTGGCCAATTATATGGTCTTATTAACGCGAGACAGCCAAAGCAAAGGTGAAGTGCCTAGTAAGACACTCAGAATATTTAATAATGCTACGGTCAACGAAAGCGGCCCATATCCAATTATACAGGCACAATTTGACAACTGTATTATAGATGGCAGCTTTTCAGCCGGAGAAAAGGAATTAGGAGGAGAGTTACAAATCACGTCCGGAGCAACCTTTAAATCGGAAAACACCAGTTTCGATTTTCTTTTTAATCATTGTCTGATTAAAACTAAAGGCGAAGCTAATAACAATTTTAAGGACGTTATCTTTATAACAAAAAGTCCGGAGTATATACAAACAGGAGAAAAAGAGAACAAATATGCTTTCGATTTCCGGCTTGCCAGTGATAAAGAAGAAGGCATAGGCAAAGCTGATTTATCTGTTGCCCGGAAATATCCAAAAGACCGTTATGGTATAGACCGGTTATCTAGTACTAACGGTCCAACTATTGGAGCGTATGAATATGTTCCAAAAGAAAACAATAAGCAATGAGATAAACCAGAACCTGAACTATGAAACTATTTACGTTTTTCTTCTTTTTGGTTACTTTCTCCGCGACAGCTCAAACCAATTTCAGAGTAATGAGTTATAATGTAGAAAATCTATTCGACACAACAGATAATCCGGATAAAGACGATAACGACTTTTTACCTTCCGGAAACAGACATTGGACTCAAAAGCGATATAATCTCAAATTACAACATATAGCAAAAGTTATATCTGCCATTGGCGAATGGGATACGCCGGCAATTGTAGGCCTATGTGAAATAGAGAACGATTCCGCATTAGTTCATCTTCTTAATCGTACACCATTACGCCAGCAACAATATCGCTATTGTATCACACAAAGTCAGGACAGACGGGGAATTAATGTGGCATTACTTTATCAACGGGATAAATTTAAATACCTTGGTCACAAAGCAGAGTCTATTTCATACTCACATAAAAAGCACAAACTATCACGCGACCTGTTACATGTATGGGGTAAACTAATTACAGAAGATACTTTAGACATTTTTGTCTGCCACTTTCCATCTCGCTACGGTGGAGAAAAAGAGAGTGAAACCGACCGTATAGACGCAACAACAACACTCATCAATCTATGTGATTCACTAAAGCAAATCCGTACCAGTGCACATTTCATCATTATGGGGGATTTCAATGACACGCCCGAGAACAAGAGCTTGACAAAAATAGAACAATCTTGTTTCCTGCACAACCTGTTTTCAAATCTGAAAGAGTTTTCACCTAAAGGAAGCCACAAATATCAAGGAAACTGGAGCCAGTTGGATCATATAATTATCAGCAGAGATTTAATCGATACCACAAAATCCTTCCACTACATTCCTCAAAGTGCTCGGATATACGCACCTCCGTTCTTGTTCACCAAAGATAAAACATGGCATGGAACCAGACCATTCAGAACTTATTATGGATTCAGATATGAAGGAGGTTACAGCGATCATTTACCTTTAATTGCCGATTTTATTATCTCCTACTAACAGTAAAATTACTCAAAACGGATACTACGAGCCGGATCAATTTTAGTTATCAAATAAGAAGGACCAAGCATCATCAGCATTGATATGCAAAGTGTCCCTATATTCAACAAAACGAGTGACAGAATATTCAAATCGACAGGCACTGCATCCAGATAATATATAGACGGGTCCAGGGTAATTATCTTAAAATGGGATTGCATCAGACATAAGAAAACACCTATTATATTCCCCCATAACATACCCTTACCTATCAGGAAAAATGATACATACAAAAAAATATGACGTATACTTGTATTATTCTGTCCCAAAGCCTTCAAAATACCAATCATATTCGTTCGCTCCAAAATAATAATCAGCAATCCTGAAATCATGGTAAAGCCAGCAACAGATAGCATTAACACCAATATTACCACAACATTAATATCTAATACGTCCAGCCAATTAAATATCATCGGGTTCAACTCTTTTATAGAGCGGGCATAGAACGTATTACCATTACGATCTTGTTTTTCAGCAAGATCAAAATATAAATCTTCAGAAATCTGATCCAAATTATCATAATTATCAACAAATAGCTCAAGGCCGCTCACCTGATCTTTTTCCCAACCGTTTAACCGGCGTATCTGTTTTATATCAGCAATAACAAAAAGCTTATCGTAATCAAGAAAACCCGTTTCATAAATGCCTGCAATATGAAATTTACGGGCACGAACATTATCCTGGACAAAATATGTAAGGAATGAATCTCCCACATTCAGTTGCAATAAATCAGCCAAATAACGGGAAATAATAACATCAGTAGAATTTTTATCCGGATCGATAGAAATGATATTTCCTTCTTTCAGATTATTCCGAAAAAATGTCCAGTCATAATCTGTATCTACTCCTTTCAGTACGATACCCTGGAAGTCATTCTCTGTCTTCAAAATGCCTGGCTTGGTTGCAAACGATTCAACATGCCGAATACCAGGAAATACACGAAGGTTTTGCAGCAAAGTGTCACTTATAGCAATTGGCGTTGATTCATACGAAGAGTTACTGTCAAAATTTGTAATTTGAATATGAGAGCCAAAACCGATTACCTTATTCCTGACTTCTTTTTTAAAACCTATGACAATTGCCACAGAAAGGATCATCACAGCAAGCCCTAAAGCAATGCCAATAATGGCAATACGAACAGCAGGAGATATAACTTTCCGATCACCCTCCTTGCTAAAATGTATTCTTCTTGCTATGAATAATTCTAAACTCAAAACAGTTGACAGTCAGCTTATATTGTTTTGCCCGGATAAGCCTCCAATGCTTTCTGAAGGACAATCAGAGCCTTAGCCAAATCTTCTTTCTTCAGGACATAAGCTATACGTACTTCATTTTTTCCCAAACCGGGTGTTGTATAAAAACCTGATGCAGGAGCCATCATAACAGTTTGTCCTTCAAAACTAAATTCACTCAAACACCATGCACAAAATTTATCAGCATCATCCACAGGAAGTTTTGCAACCGTATAAAAAGCTCCCATAGGAATCGGAGAATAACAACCAGGAATACGGTTCAGTCCGTCAATCAAAAATTTACGACGTTCTACATATTCATTGTAAACCTCCAACATATAGTCTTCCGGTGTATCCAGAGAAGCTTCGGCTATTATTTGTCCGATCAATGGAGGGCTTAAACGAGCCTGACACCATTTCATAACATTCTCTTTCACCATTTGGTTCTTCGTAATCAGTGCACCTATACGAATACCACATTCACTATAACGCTTAGAAACAGAATCTACCAAAACTACATTATTCTCAATTCCTTTCAAATGAAAAGCTGAAATATAAGGAGCTCCTGTATAACAAAACTCGCGATATACCTCGTCAGAAAACAAAAACAAGTCATACTTTTTTACTATATCACGAATCTGGTCCATTTCTTTTTGTGTATACAAATAGCCAGTCGGATTATTAGGATTACAAATCAAAATTGCTTTTGTGCGAGACGTTATCAGTTCTTCAAATTTTTCAACAGACGGAAGAGCAAATCCTTCGTCAATAGTAGAAGGTATAGTCTTAATTACAGCTCCACATGAAATAGCAAATGCCATATAATTAGCATAAGCCGGTTCCGGTACAATAATTTCATCACCCGGATCAAGACAAGCCATAAATGAGAAAAATACAGCTTCAGAGCCTCCGGTAGTAATAATTATATCATCAATATTTACATGAATATTGAATTTTTCATAATAAAGAACCAATTTCTCACGGAAGCTTCGTATTCCTTCACTTGGCGAGTATTCCAACACTTTCCTGTCTACATGGCGCATCGCATCCATCGCGACTTCGGGCGTAGGTAAATCGGGCTGTCCGATGTTAAGATGATACACCTTAATACCTTGTGCTTTTGCCTTATTGGCAAGCGGAACGAGCTTTCTGATAGGAGAAGCCGGCATATTGACTCCTCGTTGTGAGATGTTGGGCATTTTTTACTATTATTTTTTTCCTTTTGAAGGGCAAAGATAATAATAATTGATAATTGGGAATTGAAAATAAGAAATTAAATGCCCGGACGGGGAGAATCCTTACTGGCATGCATAGTTGAAACGAATGCATGTGGATCAATCTCTTTCACTCCATCCTTTAATTTCGGAAGATCTTTGCGTTCGGCTATCGTGAATATTATTTCCGTTTCCAGACCTTCATACATACCTTTTCCGTGAATAAACGTACCACGCATGCCTAGCTGATTCACAATCAGGTTCTTCATATCCTGTGTCTTCTTAGAAACGATAAATACTGCACGATTCGGATTTTCCACCTGAAACATTTCTACAATTTTCCCATATACAAAAATAGTAAACCACGAATACAACGGAACCGCCCAATCCCTGAAAACAATCAGCCCAAGCAACACGACTGCGGAGTCTAACACTATAATCATATTGCTAACTTTCAAATTCGAATCATTAGCAATAACACGCGCCAACACATCCGTACCCGCGCTGGTACTTTGGGCACGGAATATACATGTTACGCCTACTCCCAAAATGGCACCACCATAAAATGCCGCAATAAAAGCATCATTCTCCACCAGTGGGTCTGTCAGAAAATAAGATAGTGTATCAGTAAAGATGGAAATTAGCAAAAAGGTAACTATTGTTTTAGGCCCCGACGAAAGACCTATCTTTTTCATCGCCAGGAACATTAGCGGAATATTGAAACATAATGCAGTAGCCCCCATAGGCAAACCCTCCGGCAAAAAAGGAAACAATCCCTTTGTCACATAATGGATCACAATAGAAACACCATACACGCCTCCCGGTACAATTTTATACGGAGCAAGGAAAAGCACATAACTAAGAGCTTGCAAAAACGAACCCACAACAATCAATGAATAATCGGCTGCGTTTTTTTTCAATGTAGCATTAGAAGGTACTGCCATTTTTTGTTTCATATTTCGAATTAAGCGTTATTTGTAAAATGTTGCAAATATAGACAAAAAAAGATTTGAACTTAACGAAGAAAATAACTTTTCATTCCTATACTGAAAAGAAAGATTTGAAATTACCAGTTTGTCAAAAACATTCATATAAACGACCAATCTTAACTACAAATTACTTAGGAAGAACGTCTGTAAAAATGCTCTTCCTTTTTATATAACCACTCTTGTTAAATCTACAGAAGTCCTATATTTGTTCACCCAATATTGTTACATTTGTAAAAATAATTTTCGGAATAAAATGAATGAAACAGTTCTTGAAAAATTGAAAGTCCTGGCCGAATCAGCAAAATACGATGTATCTTGTGCCTCCAGCGGAACTTCACGTTCACATAAGAACGGAAGTATCGGCAGTGCTGCCGGTTGGGGTATTTGCCATAGCTTTGCCGAAGACGGACGCTGCATTTCCCTTCTGAAAATTATGCTCACCAATTATTGTATATACGATTGCGCATACTGTATAAACCGTAGAAGCAATGATATACGGAGGGCAACACTTTCCGTAACCGAATTAGTTAACCTCACAATCGAATTTTATCGTCGTAATTATATTGAAGGACTTTTCTTAAGCTCAGGTGTTGTCCGTAATCCGGACTACACAATGGAACGACTTGTAAAAGCGATAAAAGACCTTCGTTTAATTTATCACTTTAATGGTTATATTCACATGAAAAGCATTCCCGGAGCAAGTCAGGAATTAGTCAATGAAGCAGGACTATATGCAGACCGCTTAAGTGTGAATATAGAGATACCAAATGAAAAAAGCCTGCAAATATTAGCGCCTGAGAAAGATTTCCAAAGCGTATTTACACCTATGCGCTACATTCAGCAAGGTGTATTACAAAGCGCTGAAGAAAGAAAACGTTTCCGCTCTGCACCACGTTTTGCCCCAGCCGGACAAAGCACACAAATGATTGTTGGCGCAACAGCAGATACAGACAAAGATATTTTGCATCTTTCCTCTGCTCTTTATCAGAGACCAACAATGAAAAGGGTTTATTATTCAGGTTTTATTCCTGTCAATTCTTACGACAACCGTTTGCCTGCACTAAAACAACCGCCATTAGTCCGCGAAAACCGTTTATACCAAGCCGATTGGTTGTTGCGTTTTTATCAATTTAAAGTTGATGAAATCGTGAATGACACATATCCTGACTTAGATATAGAAATTGACCCGAAACTTTCATGGGCACTACGTCACCCTGAAAAATTTCCGGTAGATATAAATAAAGCCGATTATGAGATGTTGCTCCGCGTACCCGGAATAGGTATAAAATCAGCCCAGATAATCATTGTCTCCCGCCGATATTCAAACCTTGGAAGTGAACAATTAAAGAAAATAGGTGTTGTTATGAAAAAAGCCCAGTATTTCATTACCTGCCGCGAACTGCCGGTAAAGACAATAAACGAAGTGAGTCCCGAGGCTTTACGGCAGATATTAACGAAAAAAGCAAACACAAAAACAGACGACCGACAATTGATAATACAGTTTCAAGAATAGCAGATGATTATTTTTATTTATGACAAAACATTTGAAGGTTTGCTAACCGCAGTATTCGACGCTTATACCCGCCGGACATTCCCGGATGTTTTACTAACAGAAAAGGAACCTCTACCGCTGTTCTACGATGAAGCTGTAACTATATATACAGATGGGACAAAAGCAGAACGTGTATGGAAAGGACTGCAGAAAAAAATATCAGAATTGTCATTGTCCGGATTAAGCATTACGTGGTTGTCGGAACTACCGGAAGTAGACATGCTTTTGTTTCGTTATATACGCAAGGCAATTGATGCTCCGAAAACAATAGAATATAACCTGGGAGACCCGGATGTACTTGAAGTCTCAAAAATATGGAAAAAAGTGAGTCAGGAACGTTTACGTGTCATACAATTTTTACGTTTCCAGAAAGCTTCCGACGGAACTTATTTTGCAGCATTAGCACCATTATACAACGTATTACCACTCACTTTATCACATTTAACAGACCGTTTCGCCGATCAGAGATGGCTTCTTTACGATTTAAAACGTGAATATGGTTATTATTATGATTTGCAGGAAACAATAGAAGTACACTTCGAAAATAAAGATTCACATCTCATTTCGGGTTTATTAAGTGAAGATATAATGGATAAAGACGAAAAACTATTTCAACAAATGTGGTCGGCCTATTTCAAATCGATTGCCATAAAGGAGCGTTTAAATCCTAAACTTCACAGGCAAAACATGCCGGAGCGTTTCTGGAAATACATGCCTGAGAAAAAATAAAAGACAAAACAAAAATCATAAATAAATAAAGCTATGTTATCCAATTTTGATTTCCAACAGATGGCAAGTGCCTTTATCGTCTTATTCGCCGTAATCGACATTATTGGCTCTATTCCTATCATTGTAGAACTAAAACGACGTGGAAAAGGCGTTAATGCACTGAAAGCTACAACGATCTCATTTGGACTGATGGTAGGATTTTTCTATGTAGGGGATTATATACTCCAACTGTTTCACGTAGACATAGAATCATTTGCAGTTGCAGGTTCTTTTATCATATTCCTGCTGGCATTAGAAATGATTCTGGACATTGAAATATTCAAGAATCAAGGCCCTATAAAAGAAGCAACTCTTGTCCCTCTGGTTTTTCCTTTATTAGCTGGGGCAGGCTCATTTACTACATTACTTTCGCTAAGAGCCGAATATGCTTCTATCAATATTTTAGTTGCTTTGATATTAAATATGATATGGGTCTATTTTGTTGTCCGCATGACGGCTAAAGTGGAAAAAATATTAGGGAAAGGCGGCATATATATGATCCGGAAATTCTTCGGTATTATTCTGTTAGCTATTTCGGTCAGGTTATTCACATCCAATATCGCACTTCTTTTTGACGGCTTGCAGAAATAGAGAATAAATCCGGGAACATAACTTCACTGATCTTGTTTTCTATTATACAAGGCATTTTTATCCGGAAAAAAATCTATGAAAGGGCGAAAAATAGAAAGGCTAATAAAATCTATAGTTTCATCTGTCATTTTACTGTCAGCTGTCCTTTTCGTCCTGAACATGGTTTTAACCAATCGCCTGGAACGATTCCTTAAAAAGGAACTGGTTGAACGAACTTCTAAAGCGACGGACGGTTTTTACAAACTTTCTTTTAATGATTTGTCTATCAGTTTTTTTAAAGGCGAATTGAAAATCAGCGGCGTATCTTTTACCCCCGACCCGGCAACCTTTCATTTATGGGAATCAAAAGACAGCCTGCCCGACATATATATCAATGCAAAAGTCGGAACTATTGGTTTCAGAGGTGTAAACCTTACCTGGCGCTGGAATTTTAAAAGGTTGCATTTTCAATCTTTCGAAATCAAGTCACCCGAAATACATCTATTCAGCCCATTTTATGCCAACCACACAGCAGCAGAGATAAAACACAGCAAATCAAAAACATTATACGAAATTATATCACCTTACATTAATGTATTAAGCGTCCGTACACTTAACCTGGAAAATGCCAGTATATTTTATACCGTCCAGAACTCGTCCACACCTATTATATATGCACTTAACAATGTTAGCTTCCACGGATATGGTTTCTGGCTGGATTCTTTATCATCCACAAACGGTAAGTTATTATATTGCGACAACTTTGACTTTAAAACCAATCGCCCCCAGACATTACTGACAAACAATGATTTTTTACTCCAAACAGATAGTATCGCATTAGACACCCAAGATTCAATCATATACATCAAAGATATACGCATTCTTCCCCAAGAAAAATTATGGAACGAAAGAAAACAGAAGCCTGACAATTTTCTACTGGCCAATATACATGACATCGAAGCAAAAGGTGTTTTCTTTAAACGTAAACATGCATTGAATTACTTAGAAGCACATTCCTTTAATATTTCAAATCCTGACATAGAAGCATTCAATCTGGTAAATGAAAAATCAGGTTCTAATAAAGATTCAACAGATATTGCAAAAACAGATTCAATCGTACAGGCGTTATCTTTATATGATATTATTTCCCCAGTACTGCATAGTGTATCTATTCATCAAGTATCAGTCAACGATGCACACCTCAACTATTCCCAATCCAAACATCAATTCAAGGATATTTATCAAGTGGACAATTTTAGTTTCCGGGGGAATGAATTTCTAATCGATTCTCTTTCGTTTGAAAAATATGATCTGGGATATTTTCGCAGTTTTTCATTCAATGCCTCAGGAATAAATGGAATGATGCCGGCACATAACTATCACTTCCAGATAGAAAACATGATGTTAAATACAGAAACAAAACATTTCCAGATAAACAAAGTAAAATTAAATCCTATATCTACAAACACACACAAAGATTATATTTCCGGCCAAATAGATTCTGTCGGCTTAAATGGCCTATTCTATAAAAAAGGCACAAACTTAAGTATCTTAAATATGGGAAAACTAACAATTGTACGGCCCCAACTTACTTTCAAATGGTATCAAAAAAAGAAAATATTACCACCACAGTCCAGCAAAGCCCAATTTAACATTAAAAACATTTATAAGCAACTCGGTTCTTTTACAAATCAGGTCGTGTTAGATAAAATTAAAATAACAGAAGGTCGTTTTGAATACATAAACATAGTCAACGATAGTACAAAAACAGATGAGATAATTTCACCTTTTGATCTGGAATTAACAGGAGTCTATATAGATAATATCAAACAAAAATATAATCTAAAAGACATTTATTTCCAGACAAAAGACATAAAAATTCCATTAGACAACGGTTTTTACTTTTTAAACATCGGAACTTTGAAATTGAAGCAATCCCAGCTAATACTGGATAGCTTACATCTAGTATCGCCATATCCTAAAATGGAATTTGCTTATAAACAACCACAACATAAAGATTGGTTTGATGTAAAAATAGGAAATATCTCACTGACAGATATTGACATACCACATTACTTCACTCATAATCAATTAAAAATAGGAAATCTGAAAATAAAAGATGTATTATTGCAGAATTTTAAAAACAAAAAGATTTATGTCGAACCTCATATCGTCCCGATGGTTTACTCTTTTATTCAAAAAGCACCGGTTCTATTCACTATTGGGAATGCAGACATAAAAAATTTCTCTGTTATTTATGAAGAACTGGAAAAGAAAGGAACACTGCCGGGAAAGATCTATTTTACAGATATGAACGGACATTTTGCCGGTTTGACAAACATCATCTCCTCCAATAATCAATACATACGGCTAGATGCAAACGGTAAACTAATGGGGCAAGGTTACTTTGCGGCTACCTGGAAATTACCGGTTGATTCATTAAACGACCGGTTTTTACTACATGCCCAAATGGATAGTCTGAATTTAACCGCACTAAATGAAATCATCACACCGCTGGTTTCAGCCGAAATAAAAAGCGGGTGGACTAACGGATTTTCTTTTAATATGGATGCATCCAGTAAAGGCGGGGAAATAGAATTGCAATTTCCATATCGCAACCTTAAAGTTTCTTTGCAGAAAGAGAAGAATGGCGAAATTCACAGCAACGCATTTCTATCAGGTTTGGCCAATCTATTACTTAGGGATAACAATCCGAGCCATCCGGAAAAGGCAGACAGCAAACTCCGATACATAAACATGTACATAGAACGTGATCCATATCATTCAACATTCAATTACCTATGGCAGCTTCTTCGTCCGGCAGTTGCAGCCTCTGTCGGTGTATCAAAAACAGAACAAGATGTCGCAAAAGGTATTTCGTCTTTTTTCGGGAAAGTAAAACGCTTCTTTGAAGGGGAAAAAAAGAAATTTGAAGAACATGAAGAAAAGAGAGAACACAAATAAAAGATATGAGTTTAGAAAACCATAGTTATGATTTTTCCAACTCATAACTATGAATATCCAATGGGTATTCAAAAAAAGGAGACGGCCTAACTTTGATTGTTAGACAGCCTCCTTATTCAATCTTATAAATTTAACAATCGATTAAATACCTAATGATGCTTTAATCTGATTGATCTTTTCGACAGCCGCTTTTTCGGCTTCCGGAATATCATTCACACTGTTTATCTTAGAATGCACTTCGCAATAGAATTTAATCTTAGGTTCTGTTCCTGAAGGGCGGATTGAGACTTTCGTATTATCTTCCGTAAAATATTGCAATACATTAGAAGTTGTAGGCATATCCAGAGATAAAGTTTCATTATCAGCAAAACTATGACCTTTCAGCGAAGCATAATCATAGAAATATGTCACTTTTGAACCTGCTATTTCCTGCAATGGATTTTCGCGGAACTTCTTCATCATAGCTTCTATTTCTTCTGCCCCGCTCTTACCTTTCTTCACTACAGAAATTCCCTGTTCCTTTGAATATCCATATTCCACATAAATTTTCTGTAACAATTGGAATAATGATAATCCCTGGTCTTTTGCCCAGGCAGCAATTTCTGCAAGAATAGCACAGGCCGAAACAGCATCCTTATCACGAACAAAGTCTTCGCATAAGAAACCATAGCTTTCTTCACCACCACCAATGTAGTTTTTCTTGCCTTCATTCTTCTTCATTACATCGGCAATCCATTTGAAACCTGTATAAACATCATACAGTTCCACACCATTACGTTCTGCAATAGTACGAATTGTTTCCGTTGTTACAATCGTCTTCACAACATATTCCTTGCCCTGAATTTTACCTAGTTCTTTCCAGCGGGTAATCAAATAATAAACAAACATCAAAGCAGTCTGGTTACCATTCAACAGAACCCATTCGCCTTCGTTATTCTTAACAGCTGCACCTACACGGTCTGCATCCGGGTCAGAAGCTAATACCAGTTCTGCATCTGTTTCTTTTGCTTTTTCTACTGCCATAGATAACGCAGCCGGTTCTTCCGGATTGGGAGAGACAACAGTTGGGAAATCTCCGCTTACAACGTCTTGTTCAGGAACGTGAATAATGTTCGTGAATCCAAAAGCTTTCAAAGCATCAGGAACCAACTTAACGCCTGTTCCATGAATCGGAGTATAAACGATCTTCATATCTTTATGACGGACTATCGACTCCGGGGACAAAGATATTGTTGTCAGATCGTGAATATATTGATCATCGATTTCTTTACCAAGAATTTCAATTAATTCTTTGTTGCCTTTGAACTTGATATCGCTGGCATTGCGTATTTTATTTACTTCGGCAATTGTATTACGGTCATGCGGTGCTATCATCTGTGCTCCGTCATCCCAATATGCTTTATAGCCATTATATTCTTTCGGATTATGGGATGCAGTCAGGATAATTCCGCTTTGACACCCTAATTTGCGGATAGTATATGACATTTCAGGTGTAGGGCGAAGATTTTCGAACAAATAAACTTTGATACCGTTTGCAGAAAAAATATCTGCCGATATTTCAGCAAACTTGCGGCTATTATTACGGCAATCGTAACCAATTACGACTTTTATCTGATCTAAATCAGCAAATTCTTTTTTCAGATAATTAGATAAGCCTTGCGTAGCAGCACCAACAGTATAAATATTCATACGGTTAGAGCCAACACCCATAATTCCACGCAAGCCGCCTGTTCCAAATTCCAGATCTTTATAGAAACATTCTATTAATTCCGTAGCATCTTCGTTGTCTAACAAAGCTTGTACCTGCGCACGTGTTTCGGCATCATAACTCTTAGTAAGCCATCCTTGAGCCTTACTTCTGACCATTTCCAATAACTCGTTGTTTTCCATGTTTATATTGTGTTTGTTGTTGAACAAATTACTCTATTATAAAGAAAACAAATATACGAATTAATTGATTTAAACAAATCTTTCAACTATGATTTTCGACGTTAAAATGGTTTCAAATTCAAGCCAGTATCTTATCTACCAATTAAACGTGTGGTTATAAACAGATTGGTTGCCACAAGCATCTGTCACAACAAGTTCAAGGTCATGTTTGCCGGGTTTCAACCTTTCTTTATCAAAGCGATAAGTAATTACAGATTTATTATTCATTTCAAATAATACAAATTGCCCGTCTACAGTTCCTTTATATGTTTGCACACCGCTTAAATCGTCCGACAGCCGGAAAGCAATGCTTCGTTTGTTTACCCAGGTTGCCGGATTCAGAGGCGTGATAACCGGAGCTTTTATATCTTGCTTGATCATATAACTCCCCAATTCTTTAATGTCAGCATCTATCCAACCATTCCTGTAAACTCCGCCCATCCAGGATGCACGTCCATTCTGTACACGTACCACCCCATATTGTTGCTTATTTTCCAAAGTGTCATGTTGCAAACGCAGAGACAACTGTGCTGATTTATGCAATGGAACCGGCTGATTATGCAAAACGTGGATTGCAGACAATGCAGATTCATCTTCTTTCACCTCATATCTGAACAACACGTCGTCATATAAACTGCCACGTAGAATAGTAAGCCGTATACCTTTAGCACCAAACTTATTATCGCTTCCCCAATGGAAAAACTCTACACCGGAAGTATCCGGTTCCGGTATAGCTTGTTGTTTTCCTTCAATCCATATGGAAAGTTGAGTCGTATTACCAAATGTATCGGACAACCTATAAATTAAATGATAAGTTTTCGGTTCGTCCACAGAAAGTATACCCCGGTTTATTCCTTCCATAAACCGCAAACGATTACCCGGTTCTATAAAACTTTTCATATAAAATGAACGTTTGTTTTTCCAGGCCTCATAATCCGTAAAACTATTCAGATAACGGGTTTCATCAAATGCATAACGATCCAGGTTACTATGAAACAAAACCTGGCTGTCTGCCAATAAAGTAATTTCTTTCACTCCATAAATATTGGAAGTGTTATCCATATAATCATATGCTTTAACAGCCAGCCCGACATCACCCCACGCTTCCAACTTTCCTGTAACAGCCTGTTTTCCATCTTTAGAAGTAATAAGTTTCAACTCCTGTTTCTTGCTACTGCCATTCACAACACCTTGCCCTGATATAGGATAAATCATAACACCTTGTATTTTGGGCGCCCGTGTATCTGTGATTTTATCCCTGAAATAGTCAATCGGGTCAAGCACTTCTTCCGTTTCCGTATCTCGTACTTCAAAATGCAGATGAGGTCCTCCCGAGCTTCCCGTATTACCACTCAAAGCTACTATTTCACCTTTTTTCACCGGGAAAATATCAGGGGTAAGACTCAAGTCCACATTAAAACTCTCTTTTTGATATTGCTGCTCTTTCACATAGTCGGCAATCTTTTTAGAAAATTTATTCAAATGCCCATAGACCGTAGTTGTTCCATCTGGATGAGTCAAGTAAAGTCCGTTCCCATATCCCCAGGGACTAACCGAAATGCGGGAAACATATCCTTCCTCTACAGCATGCACAGGCTTACCTTCAACACCCTGTGTCTTAAAATCTATCCCCGAATGAAAATGATTATTTCTTAATTCTCCGAAATTTCCGCTCAATAGGATCGGAAAATCAAAAGGTGCTTGATATTCCTGCGCTGTAAGAGGTAAAGTTACAATAAAAGAAGTCAGACAAATGCCTGCTATAATATGATGTACTTGCATAATATCTTGTCGTTATATCGGACAAACATACGGAAAATATCTTTACTTTTTATCGGTCAGGAAATTTATCATCTGCACAATAGCCCGGCTACAAGCCGGACAGAATGGTGCATAATCCCGCATCATACAATGATCCATAGGACGATAAATACCTTTAGCAATATAGCCCCCGCCTTCAAACACCCCTATTCTATCTTTATTTTCATCATCCAATGGCGTTGGAACCGGAGTATTATCCGGCAGCAAATCTTTCCACTTAGTTTCGAAATTCACTAATGTTGTTATATTGGGTTCCCACGGTTCATATTTCAGATTATAAAAATCTACATAAGCAACAGAAGATGCGAAATATTCATCTGCCAATCCTGCAAAACTATGTCCGAATTCATGAACAAACACAACTTGGGTTTTTACATTATCCGCCGTACCCATTGCATAAAAATTATACATACCTCCGCCACCATACGTATCTGCATTCACAAGAATAAAAATAGCATCACAGGGTACGTTCCAAACGGCATCACGAATAGATTTCATATCAGGCGTTGTCAAATACCGGTCTATTCCGAACGTATAATAACCCGAGTTAAGTGCCGTGTTCTTAAAAACGCCTTGACCCGAGATATCCGTACCGGAGTCTTCCGAAATTAACCCAACCGCCCAAACGTTAAAATCATCCCTATACTTATCATAAGGGGCGGTTTTAAATAACGATTCGGCAAAACGCTTAACATCTGCAATAAACTTATCTTGTTCGTTTTTTGTATAACCTTCAGCCAAAAAGACCATATCTACTTTTTCTGCCGGATTTCCTTTATACTGAACTCGAGTAATGTTATTATCCTTCAGTTTTCCACGATCAATAAAAATACTGGAAGGATCCATTCCTGTTTTCAATAATGGATGAAATTTCATATCTTTCTTATCCCGGGCAGTAATTTCAATCAAAACCGGAGCTTTCGGATATGGAACAGAAATACTATTTGTCCATGACTGTGTTTCTTTATCAGCCTGTTCCGTAGTACGCCATTCCTCAAACAACGTATTAAAACCACGAGAATAAATCAGTCGATTATCGGCCTTGTTATATATATTCACATAATATCCGCCATAATTAAACTTATCTATCAAATTTTTCCGAGGTCCTCCCCAAACGGGTTCTTCCCGAAACTGTTGAATTGCAGCCGACTGAGATTTGGCATTTCCACTAAGAGCAAAATCTATCCGCAGACTTTTGGGAAGGAAATAAGTATCAAATTCATTTTGTGCCATACATGCCAGGCCACAAACCAAAAAGAACAAAAGAAAAGAAAGTCGTGTTTTCATAACAAGTAGTTTTCATTGGCTTTTAATTATGCATACAAATATAGGAAATATTTATCTCCTTACAGTCAATACGAAAACAAAGGAAGTGTAAACCAGAAAATGGAACCTTTTCCCAACTCCGACTCAAGCCCTATTTTTCCACCCAAAGCTTCTACAATTGTTTTACAAATAGGAAGACCTAAACCTGTTCCCTGGCTAAAATTATCTATTTTCACAAATCGCTCAAATATACTATCGTGATATTCCGGAGGAATACCTATACCTGTATCTGTAACAGAAATCTGAACAAATTCTCCCACAAGCTTATAAGATAATACAATTTGCCCTTTATCTGTAAATTTATACGCATTCGAAATAAGGTTTATAATAATCTGCCGGATTCTCTGTTCATCTGTATGGAGCAATAAATCAGGATGGGCATCTTTATCAAAAACAAAACGCAAATGGGTAAACTCCGATGCCATGTATATATTAGCTATTCCCTGGCATATGTGTTTTAGATTTATACTTTTTTTCTGATATTTCAAGACACCGGCTTCTATTTTCGAAAAATCAAGAATATCAGATATCAGCTGAAGTAACAACTCGTTATTTTTATTGATTATATCCTGAAAGTAACGACGTTCTTCAACAGTTTCCATTTCTGCCATAATTCCGGAAAAACCAACTATAGCATTAAGCGGGGTACGGATTTCATGACTCATGTTAGCCAGAAAAGCCGATTTCAACTTATCCGCTTCCCGTATTTTCTCCATCTCAAGCTCTGCCTTCTGTTTCTCTTCTTCCGCTTTTCTCAGTTTCTCTTCCATCTCCATTTTCAGGCGGTTCTCTGTATTATCACTGATAATAAGCAAATAGCCAATCTTCCCCAATTCTTCATCATGCAAAATCAACCCTCTTATCTGAAGATACTTAACACGGTCTGTAATAGTACTGCAATAATAATTACCAATCTTATCGAAATGAAAAGTAACAGGCAAATCAAAATTTTCATATCGTCTTAAGCAACCGGCAACATTTACAGGAAGATTCGGGTTCTCAAATAAATTAATTCCCAACAAACATTCCCGGCGACTCCCAAAAATCCGGGCATCTGCCTCATTTACATCAATCAGGAATCCATCCGTATCATATAATTCTACTCCAACAGGCAAGTTAGAAAATATCATCTGAAAACGCATATTACTTTGTAATAAACGTTTCCGGGAATCTTGAATATTCTCCAGGACATTCTGACGTTCTATAATAATAGAGAATATATTCGAGATAATACGAACATTTTCTATCTCTGACAATGTCCATTGGCGGCGGACACGAATAGCATCAAAACCAAGAAAGCCTCTGATTTTTCCATGAAAAGAAAGCGGCAACACCAACATAGACAATAATCCTTGCTTTTGAAATAATTTCCGGTCTATATGTGCTTCTTCGGGCAGATCTTTAATATCGTGAAGTACAATATCGTTTCCGGAAATAAGAGTATCAATCATCCATGGTATTGTTTCATAAGACAAAACAGATGAATCTTCTTTGGAAGTATCGACCCAGGTACTTGTAACCTCATACAAAAAATCAGCTACTTTATATTCAGTATCAAAAGTTGCGACATAAACCCAATCAGCATTAAAAAAGTCAATAAGTATTTTCATTGCTTTTTCTATGGCATCTTTTTCCTCTGAATTGAAAAGCAAAGCTATTACTTCCGAAATAATTTGTTTGATATTAGATACTGAGGCCATATATACCAGTATATAGTTTTCTGAAATTCTTTTGATATTCAAGACAGACAAATCTAGAAAATAAATTTCATTTAATATATTTTCAAACTAAAAAAGTATCAATTTAACACAAATAAGAAAGGTTGCATATAATATGCAACCTTTCTTGAACAGAATATACAACAAATTGTTTCAAATATACAAATTTCACATTATCTCTTTCCTAGTTTATGATCCATTATTCCAAAATGACATTCGCCATAATGTTTCAATTCATCAACAATAGACTTAGCCGTCGATTCTTCTTCCACCTGTTCACGCACAAAACCAAACAAGAAATCTCTAACTGCATGGTCTTTTTCGGCTTCTGCTATATCCATCATTTTATCGATCATTTCAGAAACATGTATTTCATGTTTATAGACATGTTCAAAAACTTCCAATGGATTGCCCCATGCAGACGGGACAACATTTATCTGACCGATTGTAATATCACCACCCCGGTCTATTGCGAAATCGATCATTTTGTGGGCATGCTCCATTTCTTCATCGGCTTGCTTACGCATCCAATGAGCAAAACCATTCAGACCTTCTTTCTGAAAATACACTGACATCGACAAATAGAGGTTAGACGACCACATTTCTGCATTCACTTGAACGTTGAATGCTTCCGTTAGTTTTTTACTTAAAATCATAGCATTATACCCTTTCAATATTAATTTGACACAATGATTGTGAAATGTTTATTGCAAAAATAAGTATTTATTTAATTTTAAGCTATACTTTCAACCTCTAATTCTTTGTTTTTTCTTAGCTTCTTTTACACAACTGATGATCTAAAATGGCAATATGGTGTTCGCCATACGATTTTAATTTTTCAACGATATTTTTAGCTGTTGCTTCTTCTTCCACTTGTTCACGGACAAATCCCCACAAAAAATCCTGTGTCGCCTTATCTTTTTCCGCAGAAGCAACATCAACCAGTTTATCTATAAGTTCAGAAATATAGGTTTCGTGTTTATATATGTGTTCAAAAATTTCAAGCGGACTTCCCCAAGCTGTAGGAACCGAATTAACCGGACTGATATTTACCTGTCCGCCACGCTGTACCGAATAATCAATCATACGATAAGCATGTTCTGTTTCTTCTTCAGACTGTTTACGCATCCAATGAGCACATCCGTCGAGTCCAAGGACCAGAAAATGCGCATACATAGACATGTACAGGTTAGCCGACCACATTTCTGCATTTATTTGCTCATTCAGAGCATCTGATAGTTTTCTACTTAAAATCATAATGGTTCGTTTTAATGAAATTATTTTATAATAAAACAAGCCACTAGAATTTTAGTTTATACCAAATAGAGATTATTTAATTTCTATTTTGACTGAAGCCCGCTGTAAGGAGAATAATATCTCCTATCTTTATACGTTCTAAACATATAACTTAATTATGCACATGAAAAAAAGAATTGAAATATTCATTGCCCGCCTGCAAGAAGCTGTAAAAGGTAATCCGATGGAAGTATTCCTTTCCATTCTGTTCTTTATAATCGGATGCTACCATCATAATTATAAAGGCCAAAATACAGAAATGGCGCTACTCTATTTTCCGGTTATCTTCTTATTTACCTACATCCTCAACCAACTAACATGGCAAAAACGACGTTGGCTCTATTACCTATCAGCACTGTCTTTCCTGCCATTCCTGTTCATAGACATCTCCAGACATTATCCAACCTATCTGGTCAGCCTTATTGCTATCCAACTAGCCTATTTGGCTGGATGCTGGAAGAAAGACAACAATGCATTTATGCAAATAGGGATTCATTATATAGGAGCTTTACTTTCAGCCGCCGTATTAGCATCCATTGCGTGGCTATTATCGCTTTCCATCTATTATTCCATCAGTTATATTTTTGAAATATGGGAAGGCCACGAATATGATTATATTTCTTACTCTTCCTGCTTTTTTTATCTCGGCATAATGCCTTTGCTATTTCTCATGTTCAACCAAAGAAAAGAGAATGTAAACTATGCTGGCAACAAAACTTTTAATGTACTGATGAACTATGTCCTTTCTCCCGCCCTATTGATATATGCTGTCATATTATATCTTTATTTTATTAAGATAACCGTCCTATGGTCGCTACCCAAAGGAGCAGTAGCTTATATTGTAGTCAGTTTTACTTCGGCTACTTTTATGTTAAAAGGATGTCAGGAATTTCTGGAAAAACGTCATTACGAATGGTTCTATCGTCATGCCAGCCTGGCTGTTTTTCCGGCACTAATCATGTATTGGGTCGGATCTTTATACCGCATCAACGAATATGGTTACACTGAACCACGCGTATATCTGGTCGTAACAGGGTTAATCCTAACCGGAACAGCCATCATGTTCATATTCAAACGTACAGCACATTATTTATACATCGCATGCCTGGCAGTAATACTTTTATCGTCCGTCACCTATATACCAGGAATAACCGCATCCGATATCGAACGTATTTCACAGTCTGCAAGAGGTAATACACAGTCTAAGGAAAAATATGTTTATCCGTCTTACATCGATTTAAACAATAACAACGCAATAGAGATAAAAGACTATAAAACCATACAACTTGTAGGTACCGACATGACCGATGGAATTTGGACAGATCAGGCTTATGATACATTTTATGTGTACCAGGGGAACAAAAACCTGCTGTTCAAAGAACAAATAGACACTTTTTTACTCCATCAAATGTATAAAATAGGCCTTACAGCAACCGATACGATACCAGACAGTGCTAATTCTAAAATTTTTGAACTAGACCTGGATTCAATCAAATTAGTAATCGGCCGCATATCCCTGACACGCGACTCCATTTATCATGTTTCTTATATCGATCCTGCATATTATTTACAACGTTAAATTTTCATCTTTATGGAAAAAGAAAAAGAACTGATACTTTTTTCCCAACGCATCCGGGCTTTAGCCCAAAACGGACTTACCTATTCGGATAACGAATATGACATCGAGCGGTATGAAGAACTGATACAAATCAGTGATAAAATAACCGCCCTTTCTGCCGGAATAGATAACGAAACTGTGCATGCATGCTATCATCCCTTAAAAGAATATACCACACCTAAGGCTGATATTCGCGCTGTTATATTCAACGAAAAAGACGAAATACTGCTTGTGCGCGAGAAAGCCGACGGACTTTGGTCTCTTCCCGGCGGTTGGTCGGATGTAGGATTCTCACCTAAAGAGGTTGCCATAAAAGAAGTAAAGGAAGAAACCGGATTCGACGCAGAAGCTGTCCGGCTATTAGCCGTCATGGATATGAGCAAACATCCTCACCCTGCTATTCCGTTTTACGTGTACAAATTCTTTATTCTTTGCAGGATAACCGGGGGGACATTCAACGAAACCTTTGATATTCTGGGAAAAGGCTTTTTCAAATTAGACCAACTTCCTCCATTATCTCTCGAGCGAGTACTTCCCGAACAAATAAAACAGATGTTCGGTTACTATAAAAATCCTTCGCAAACGGTCTATTTAGATTAGCTCCATTTGCCAAAGATTTTTAGTATGTTTGTCAATTCATAAAAAAACATAGTTAGTAATGAAAAGATACTGTCAGACTTTAGACCTGAAAGACGATGAAAATCTTATCCAGGAATACACCCACTGGCATTCACCGGAACATATCTGGCCAGAAATTCCCCAAGGCATCCGAGCCGTTGGTATCCTGAATATGGAAATCTATCGTCTTGGCACGCGTCTGTTCATGATTGTAGAAACTCCCGACGATTTCGATTGGAACACTGCATTCGCCCGTTTAGCGACAATGGAAAAACAGGCCGAGTGGGAAGCCTTTGTAGACCAGTTCCAAAAAGCCGCACCAGGAAGCAATTCTTCCGAAAAATGGCAGCGTATGGAATGTATTTTCAAATTACCACAACCTAATAAATTAAATGAAGACAACAAATAAACAATCACTGGTTTCCGCACCAAATGGAAAAAACTATCTTATACCTTTCATACTTATTACAAGCCTGTTTTTACTTTGGGGATTTGCCCACGGACTACTTGACGTACTCAACAAACACTTCCAGGGCGTTTTTACTATGACAAAAGCCCAAAGCGGACTCGTACAATTTTCTACTTATATAGCCTATTTCCTCATGGCTCTTCCTGCAGGAGCATTTATGAAACGGTATGGATATAAAAAAGGTATCATCCTCGGGCTATTGCTCTTTGCAGGCGGTGCATTTGCTTTTATTCCCGCTGCCTTCTTGCATTCGGCTACCCCTTTTCTCATAGCTCTGTTTATCATTGCATGCGGCCTTTGCATACTCGAAACAGCAGCCAATCCTTACTCAACAGTTTTAGGCCCTGCCCAATCGGCTGCCCAACGCCTCAACCTTTCTCAATCATTCAATGGTTTAGGATGGATATTAGGTCCGTTAGTAGGTGGCTTGCTTATATTCGGTGCACCCGAAAATGATTCGTTCGCACTTACAAAGCCATATATATTAGTAGGCAGTATCGTATTGCTGGTAGCCTTGTTATTCATCTTCACCAAATTACCTGAAATAAAAACAGCTAACGACACCGCAATCTCCGAATCCGGCAAAAAAACATCAATTTGGAAACACCGGCAATTTGTTCGTGCCGTCATTGCCCAATTCTGTTATTGTGCAGCACAAACCGGAATATTCAGTTTTTTCATCAACTATGTTACCGAAACCGATCCTCAAACAAGCAACATCGAAGCCTCCCGGATACTGGCCTTCGGAGGTATGGCCTTATTTATGGTAGGTCGCCTTACTGGTAGCTTCACCATGAAATGGATGTCGCCAAACCATCTGCTCACATGGTTTTCGTTAGCCAACATAATCTGCATGAGCCTCGTCACCGCTACATTAGGCAGTATCTCCCTCTATGCCCTCTACCTATCCTTTTTCTTCATGTCTATCATGTTTCCCACCATCTTTGCATTAGGTCTTGAAGGTATGGGCGTATATACGAAAAAAGCCTCCTCCTATATTGTAATGGGGGTAGCTGGCGGAGCATTCAGTCCTATGTTGATGGGGTACATAGGAGAAGCCAATATGGCAATTGGTTTCTTTGTTCCATTAGTAGCTTTCATTTATATATTTTATTTTGCAGTCCGATGCCATAAAACAAATCCATAACAAAAAAGGGTAAGAACATTGTTTGTTCCTACCCTTTTTTCCTAGTCGGGATGAGAAGACTCGAACTTCCGACCTCCACGTCCCGAACGTGGCGCGCTAGCCAACTGTGCTACATCCCGTTGCTTTTATTATTACGGCTGCAAAGGTAGTAATAAAATCAAACCTGCAAATAAAATCTGCCATTTTTTTTCAAAAAACAATCCATCACTTCTCTCCCTTTTAGCACAATTCTATTTTTTTCCAACGAACTCTTGTAAAATTGAAAACAATGTTTACCTTTGCACCCGTAATCAAAACAAGGTGCCATAGCTCAGTTGGTAGAGCAAAGGACTGAAAATCCTTGTGTCCCCGGTTCGATTCCTGGTGGCACCACTTTTTAAGAAGGCAAAACGATGTAAATCCCTGAATTTCAAAGAAGTTCAGGGATTTTTTATTTCCAAGAACAGGCAAAATAAGTGGGATTGAAGCAGACGGCACGTCCTTATTCAAGGGACGGTTTTTAAAAGCCCGGAATGTTCCACAATAGAAGTGTTACTTCATTCTTTTACAGCACGTTGCGCTATTTTACATAACAGGGTTCTCGGTTCGATTCCCTAACTTGTATCATTAAAAATTGAACCGTATGGAAAGAAAAAGATTCAGCGTGTTGTTCTTCATCAAGCGTAGCAAACTGTTAAAAAACGGGGAAGCACCCGTGCGTGTGCGTGTCACTTATGACCGCTTATACGTGGAACTTCAACTAAAACGGAGCGTCAAAGTCCCACTCTGGTCGCAGGAAAAAGAGAAATCGACAGGTAAAGACCGCAATTCAGTAGAACTTAACCATTATATTGATGCCTTGCGTGTGAAGTTCTACCAAATCTATCAAGACTTGGAGTTGGAGGGAAAGATTATTTCTGCCCGTGCCATAGTAAACCGCTATCAGGGGAAAGACGAAACTTTCAAGACATTATATAATGTATTCAAGGAGCATAACGACAACTGCCGGAAGCTAATCGGGACGGACTATGCCGACATCACCGTAAGACGTTACGATAACTGCCTGAAATATCTCATGGAGTGTCAATTCATCCGCAGAAGCCTTACATTATGAGTATTCCGACAATAGCCGAAAAAAATCTCTGTTGCAATAATTGTTTCATTATATAAATAGTTATGTTACATAATATTACTAAAACAATAAACAGCCGAGTATAATTCCGTTTTGAACTCTACTCGACTGTGTATTAACAAAATAATGTAACAATAAAAGAATTATAATTCTATCCTCATTTTACAAATTTTGCTTTTTTCAAATATTCAATACTTTTATGTGCAGCCTCAAATATCTCTTCCATAATTTGTTCTGATGTGTATACACTGCCGTCAACGTTTGTCTTTTCACGCAATTTCTTTGGGGTTTCAATTTCGACCACATAATCATTCATCTTGTTTTTATAAAATTGCTTGAAAATATTTTCAAAGTCTATTAACCCACTTTCACCGATAACAAATTCATCTTTAATATGCAGGATTTGTATGCGTTTAGGATATTTTTGCAGGTACACTACGGGGGATTTGCCACCTATGGTACACCAATAAACATCTAATTCAAAACAAACCAACTCAGGGTCTGTATGCTCAACTAAATATTCCCACATGACATCATCGCTATCTTTTAACTTGTTGTATTCTGAAGCATGGTTATGATAGCCAAGTTTAAGTCCGTATTCGGCTGCAATTTTCCCCATTCGATTAAAGTAATCGCACATACGTTGTACTTCTGTCACCGTATAATTTACTTGATAACTTGGTATGATGAAATATTTTCCCCCACATGCTTTTTGAATCTCAAAAAGTTGACGCCAACGGTTCATGATTTCATTTTCTTTACCTATTTCTTCTTGAATACTGGAATGAGTAGAAATAATTTCTGCACCGGACTGATTACAAATTGATTTAAATTCATTAGCTGGCATTCCGAATACATTGGGATCGCCTCCCCATTGTACCAGTTCAAAAACATTATACCCCATACGTGTAAGTCGATTGATAGATGTTTGAGGGTCTTTTTTCATAGCATCCATAACTGAATAAAGTTGGATGCCAATTTTTTTATCTTTTGCAAATACTGCTTCAGACTTTATAAGTAGAATTGCTACAACAAGAATTGAAAATACTTTAAAAATACTATTTCTCTCCATATCCTATTTTAAATTAATAATTACTATGATCTATATCTTTTAGGTATAAAAAAATCTTCTTCTGTAAGATTGCACCTTTGAGCGATGCGCTTACAATAATCAAGTCTTCCTACCGTATGGTTTCGTGAATCGGAGCCAAAAACGAATTTTAATCCTGCTTTTTTTGCCATTAAAATGAAATCTTCATGTGGGACATGTGCTGTATCGTTTATTTCTATTGCAATATCTCTTGAACGAGCAGCATCAACAATTTGCTGTAACCTCTTCTTTGTCCAAAGGATGTCGTATTTCCTTTGTATGCAACAAGGGAGAAAAAGAGGACAAGCAAATACATCCAACGGCTCACTTCCGGTAAGAATATCCATGTAATGTTGCATGTTACGTTTCATAAATTCATCCGGGTCATCTATATATGCATCATATTCCCATAACATGATTGTTTCCCCATAGCCATTTCCTTTTGTTACAATTTGCGGATCCATAGCTATATAATCAGCCTGCGCTATTAATTCGGAAGATAAATTTTTCGACCATCCCGGACTCATAGGCTGCAAACCGATATAAACTGGATACGGTTTTATTGCGTTGATATATTCTTTTAATTGAGCATCGTTGGTAATACCCCACGGGGCAATATTTTCCATGACGCCGATTTTCATATTTAGCTGTTGGGATTTGGCAACAATATCCTCAATCGTTAGATTTTCGGAACGGTGAACATGTAAATCCATCATGGGGAACTTGAATTTATCCATTGTTTTATACTTCGAACTCTCCATTTCTGCCGCAAAATTTATATTCAAAAAAGTACTTGCACAGAGTAACCCGGATATTTGTAGAAAAGTTTTTCTGTCCATAATTTATGTCTATTCCGTTATTTCAATAAGATTATTTTCAGGTCCCTGTATACAGCTTTCATAATACCCATCACCTGTTTTCCGAGGACCACTAATCACTGTATACCCATTATTTCTCAATATATGAGTAAGATCGTCTACAACTTCTTTGCTACCTACAGAAAAAGCGATATGAGTATATCCACTTGGAAACATCTCCTTTTCCTGAATGAGGACTTCGGGACGATTCATGATTTCTAATCGTGAACCATCTGCAAAAGTTAAAAAATAGGTTCTTAATCCTGTTTTAAGATTATAATACATTTGATTGGCTTGCGCAGAGAAGAAACGAACAAAAAAATTTTTCATATTCTCTAAATCATGCACATACATCGCCATGTGATCTAACTTAATCATTGCTATATTTTTTGCAGGCAAAGTTAATTCATGGCAAATCTATATATTTGTTCCATTTTCCATAAAGATTGTCTTATATTTGCATATGTATTTATATTCTCTAATTACTTGCAACAATATAAATATAAAACAATGTTATTGGAAAAACAATCATTTTCGTATGATTACGTTCGACTTTCTCCCACAGAGCAAATAGGGCTGCATAGACAATCTTCATGGGAATTGACACTTATTGTCATAGGTTCCGGTATAAAACTTATTGGAGATACTACAGAACCGTTTCAAAGTGGTGAAGTCGTGATAATACCGCCTGAAATCCCCCATTGCTGGTATTTTAATGGCAATAATACTGATACAGAGGGTAAAATAGTAAACATCACACTGTCATTTACTAATGAATTTCTTGATCATTGTTCACTAAATTTTCCAGAACTGCACCAATATATTGAAAATTAAAAAAAAAATCAAGAAGCTCTAAAATATAATGATTCCCAATCTATAACCATCGCATCTATTTTAAAATCAATGTATAAACAAAATGATGTGGAACGCCTTTCCTCATTAATAAGATTATTAGCTATTTTGCCATTGGCAGATAAAACTCATACTGTAGGAAAGTATAAAGAGAAAGACAGGAAACAGGAACGACTGGACATGATACGTATTTTTGTAATTTGTAATGCATATAGGAATATTTCCCTTGACGATGTTGTTCGTCATGTTGGAATGAATAAATCGGCTTTTTGCACATTTTTCAAACAATCTATAGGAAAAACTTTCATTACTTATTTAAATGAATATAGGATAAAACTAGCTTGCCAATTATTAAAACAAGAAAATATATCAATATCAGAAATATGTTACCATGTAGGTTTTACTGACATTCCATATTTTAACCGTGTATTCAAGAAACACAAAGGATGTTCTCCTTCTCAATATCGTTGTGAGCAATAAAGTTGTAAAAACATCAATAATAAAACTTTATAACAGAATAATTATATTGGTAGTTTTTAAAGAACGAGAAATATAGGCTAAATAAAGCATTTTACTCGTTTCCAAATTGTTGCTCGTTACTCTTTGTTCTTTTTAAACAACTATTAATCAATAGATAATACTTTTGTTTCCATAGAAGATAATGTAGTTTTTGAAAATATAGTAAAAGCTAAAAAAAGTTCTTGGAAATATTGATAATTCTAAATAAATATCTACTTTTACACGCAGAAATCAAACCTAAGACACAAAATTGTGTTGAATGGTGCAAAGCTGTGAAAACCTTATTCAAAGGACTAACATCGTAATAAAGATATAACTTATTGAGAAATAGTGTTGTACAAACCGATTTCCGATTCCTGGTGGCACCACTTTTAAAAGACTTCAAATTTGGCTAATCTCTGAAAATTAAATACTTCAGGGATTTTCTTTTTCCCATAATCCGCATATTTTTGGCAAAATTACGCACTTCCGTAGTGCTAAATCGTGGACAATTTTAGTCTTGAAAAAATCTCCGGAAATTTAACATCCGGGGATTTACCGATTATTCTACTACAAGCATTTTATCATTTACCAAAACCTTGTTCGATTCAGTAACATATACATCTCTTACTATTCCATCTATCGGGCTTCGGATCTCGTTCTCCATCTTCATGGCAACAAGTACACACAAAGGAGTGCCGATTTTTACCTCATCTCCGGTCTTTACATAAACTTTCTGAATAACTCCCGGCAAGAACCCCGGAACATCCACTAAAGTAAGCAACGGAATATTAAATGCATCACAAAAGCGCACAAAACGGGCAGCTTTTACCGACGCATTTATGTCCAAAGTTCCGGCTAATGCTGCGGGCTGGTTAGCAACAACGCCAATCGTTTTTCCATTCAGTCGAATGTAACCGATGACAATATTTTTTGCATATTCTTCCTGCACTTCAAAGAAATTATTGTCGTCTGCCACAGAGAGAATCAATTCCTTTATATCATATGGTTGGTTCGGATTGGTGGGTACTAATAAATCCAATTGCGGATCGGTGCGGTTCGGACTGTCTGAAGTCGGCACAAAAGGAGGTTCTTCCATATTGTTGTTTGGCTATGCGATCTTCTCCGCCTCCTAACTCTGCCTGGTGGTTTAGAGACTTTAATTGTTCAATTCTTTCTTTCATGGTGCTCCGATATTTTTATCCTATAAATTTACAGGGCTTTATTATCAAAACATCCAAGAGTTGAATATAGTTCATCTATTATCCAATAGAAAGAATCTATTAAAGTGTTTTCTGCTAATAGATACTAAAATCCTGTGGCTTAATTACAATGCCAATACGCAACATGCTTTTGAACTTATTATAATCGAGTAAGCCTTCGCCATAGCCATTATAGTACTGAAGGAATAGATATTGGTTTTCGTTGTTATTAAATTTGTAACTCAGCTCCAACTGGGTATTAAAACTGAGCCAAGTCTTGCGTTTCGTCAAAATCAGACCACAGTTGAACCGTTTATTATTGGTACGGTAATTTACTGCCATTTGGAATATACCTTTATATTTCAACAAGTCTTTATTATACTTGCCATCGACAATAGGAATCCATGTACTAAACTGAGTTTCCCAATTATTATTAAGGACTACAGCTGCAGCAAATGTTATCCTGTTCCAACTTCGCGAAGCCGTGCTGTCTTTCCCATTAGATTCATGTTCCAGCATCAGATAACCTTTTCCTATATATTTATTATGATGTATAATAAGATGCCCCAATCCTATTCCGGGGTTAAAATTAAGGTCGCGCATGGGAAGAGAACTCTGGAAAACATTCCAAAAGGCTTTTTGTGTATATTGCAGGAAAAGATAAGTGTCAAAAGGTAATTTACTTTTAGTAAGACGCTGGGCAATACTCAACTGGAATTTCACATCCGAATTGGTTGCCGTAGGTTTATGCCCGATCGTAGTTCCGCCAATAAAATAGTTATCTTTAAACAAAGTAAAATAAGACATCTTATCCAATACAGCACGTACACTATCGGCATTATAACTTTCTTCTGGGTCATGTATCAGAACCTGGGAAAAAGCACCACCACAGAAGAAAAAAAGCAAGCATGTTAAAACGGTCTTTTTCATAAACAAACTTCAAGCATTTCTAATTTATCCGCAAATATAGGAGAAATGCCACCAGAATTTTTGGCTTAAATAACATGAGTTGTAGTCATTTCACCTACGATGTATTTATATAAACCAAAATTAAATAACTTAGTTCATCTTATTCGGCTTTTCATCATAAGGTAATTGAATAGAAAAACGGCTATGCAAATCCAAATATCCGCCCAGTTTTTCGGCAATAAGCGAGCAAATAGAAAGCCCTAAGCCCGTCCCCAGGTCTTCATCATTTTGTTTATATATCTCCATAAACAATTAAATCAAAAAGTTTCGGTGCTGTTATATTCTTTTATTTGTGTAAGTTTGCTCCATGAAAAATGTATATAGTTTTTACAAAGAAAATATAGAAGCCTATACACGGCGCTCGAACAGCTTAAAAAAGAAAATCCATCTAATGGGAAGCATCCGTTTAGCACTGGTTGCAGCGCTTATTTGTTGTATATGGTTACTCAGGAACGAAAGCCCGTTGTTGCTAACTATTGTTACAATTGCATTTATTATTCCTTTCGCTTTATTGATGTGGTATCACAATAAATTATATGCCAAGAAAGAGTATTCCGAAGCGCTAATCAAATTAAATACAAACGAACTGAATGGACTGGATTATGATTTCAGTGCTTTCGACGGGGCACCTGAGAAAAGTTCGTCCGAACACGATTTCAGCCTTGATCTGGATTTATTCGGCAACCGTTCCATATTTCAATCCGTCAACCGTACTGTAACAATATTCGGACGCGAACTTTTGGCAAGCTGGTTTATGAGTCCGTTGACACAAAAAGAAGCAATATTAAAGCGTCAGGAAGCCGTAAAAGAACTCTCCACCCTATCCGGTTTGCGACAGCATTTTTACGTGACCGGTATCAAACAAACAGGAAGCAAAAATGACCTGCAAATGCTCTCTACGCTGGTTAATGGCAAACTTATGTTTGCCAACAGTCCGTTATGGAAAGCCCTTGTATGGATTGTTCCCGGCTTATGGTTGCTTATCACTACCGCCTGCCTGTTGAATATCATCAGTTACTCCGTACTAAGTATATACTTGTTAATAAGTCTATTTATAGCTTATCTCCGTAGCAAGCAAATCAACAACCTGTATAATTCCGTTGATAAAATGAATAAGATATTCTCCATTTATTCAAAGTTGATGGAAAGCATTGAAGGAGATCAGTTTCAATCAAGCGAGTTAATATCAATCAGTAAAGAACTATCCCACACTGATGGGACGGCATCGCATACGATAAAGAAACTGTCCCAATATATCGGAGGATTGGATCAACGGTTTAGTGCTGCCGGAATCATACTTAACATTCTGTATCTACGTGATACGCGCTTTGCTATTTCTCTGGAAAAATGGAAGATGGAACATGCAGACCATATCAAACACTGGATCGATGCCCTTGCCCATTTTGACGCACTCAGTTCATTAGGAGGTTTTGCTTTTAATCATCCTGATTATATCTACCCTGATATTGCAAACAATTACTTCGAGATGGAAGGCAAAGCTCTCGGGCATCCTTTGTTAAACCGGGATGTTTGTATCAAAAACGATATCAACATCGAAAAAAGCCCGTGGTTCCTGATTATTACCGGAGCAAATATGGCCGGTAAAAGCACCTACCTGAGAACAGTCGGTGTCAACTATTTATTGGCCTGCATAGGAACTCCCGTATATGCAGAGTCGCTCACAGTTTACCCGGCAAAGATGGTTACCAGCTTGCGTACTTCCGATTCTTTAGTAAGCAACGAATCTTACTTCTTTGCCGAATTGAAAAGGCTGAAAATGATAATAGACCGCTTGCAACAAGGTGAAAAGCTATTCATTATTCTGGATGAAATATTAAAAGGGACAAACTCCATTGACAAACAAAAAGGTTCCATCGCTTTGATGAAACAATTAGTATCATACAAGACTTGCGGAATTATTGCAACCCACGATTTAGTACTTGGAAACCTCGAAAAGGAATTTCCGGAACAAATAAAAAATTATCGCTTCGAAGCTGATATAAAAGATGACGAATTATCTTTTTCTTACAAGCTGCGCGAAGGAATTGCCGAAAATATGAATGCCTGTTTCCTGATGAAGAGAATGGGAATTACCATTTAAAATAATCCATCCGAATGAAATCCAAACAGGCTTCAGTTATTTTTTCCCATATTTTGCCTTTATTCCCGGCAATTCTTTCTGAATATCGGCTATTCGATGCGAATCACTCGGGTGAGTACTCATAAATTCGGGCGTTGCTCCTCCTTTGCCTGCCGACATTTTCTGCCAGAAATTAACAGCCACATCCGGATTATATCCGGCCATAGTCATAAACACTAATCCCATATAATCGGCCTCCGATTCATGTTTACGCGAAAAGGGAAGCATCACTCCATATTGAGATCCTACTCCATACACAGTATTAGCCATTTGCTGTACAGCCGTACTTTTATTACTAACAGCGGCGCCCAGAATAGCAGCACCGTATTGAGTCATCAATTGCTGGCTCATCCGCTCATTACTATGTTTGGCAACTGCATGAGCCACTTCGTGTCCCAGAACAACAGCCAATTCATCATCTGATGAAACTAATGGCAATAATCCCTCATATACCACAATTTTTCCACCCGGCATACAAAAGGCATTGACCTGAGGGTCTTTTACCAAGTTAAACTCCCATTTAAAATTCTTAATCTCATTTTCCATGCCATTAGCTTTTAAATAGGTTTCCGTTGCAGCCGCGATCTTCTTACCAACACGCGTCACCATATCATTCTGCGACTTGTTTGCAGATTTCTTTGCCGTTTTAATATAATCATTGTATTGGGTCAGACTAGATGACAACACTTCCTGATCCGAAACCAATAAAACCTGTTTACGACCTGTCAGGGGCACACTGGAACAGCCCGCAAGAATCAACAGGGCACACAATAAACTTGCAACCTTTTTCATAACTTTTATCTTTTTGTTGTTTCTTCCAAATACAAAGATAATGTATCTTTGATAATAGTATAACAAAGAATCCGGGGGTTTGGATGTATTTTAAATCTCCCCGATCTTTTTCCAATTTCATCCCGATGATTTTGTGAAATCATCGGGATGAATAAATTATATCAAAAACAAGTACCAAAATGTATATTTATTCAATTATTCGATTTATATTTGCAGCCTGTTTGCATAAATATACAATATGAGTACTAAAAAAGAACGATTGGACGCTATTTGCCGCATCATACAAACGGAAGCTATAAGTAATCAGGAAGAATTGCTCAGATCATTGACATCAAGCGGATTTTCCACTACTCAAGCAACCCTTTCACGCGACATCAAGCAACTGAAAGTAGCTAAAGTACACGACGGGAATGGAAATTATGTATATCGTTTACCGGAGCATGCAGCACTTATGCAATCAGATCAAGATTTGGGTCATAGCCATCCTAACATCGAGTTTTCGGGTAATCTGGCCGTTGTAAAAACACGCCCGGGTTATGCAATGGGAATTGCTTCGGACATCGATACACATGCCCCGCAAGAAATATTGGCAACAATTGCCGGTGACGATACAATCTTGATCATTCCTCGCGAAGGCATTAGCCGGAACAGGATCATAAAAGCTCTATCGAATTTTATATAAGGTAACAACGGAATAATATCCGCACACAAACAAGTAGATTAAGAACAAACAAATACAATGGAACAAGGAGTAGAAATTGATGTTATGGTAGCCGATGCTTCACACGAAGTATATGTTGATATCGTTTTAGAGACAATAGAAGCTGCTGCTAAAGTACGCGGAACCGGTATTGCCAAACGTACACACGAATATGTTGCTCAAAAAATGAAGGAAGGAAAAGCAATCATTGCTCTTGCAGGTGATGAATTTGCAGGTTTCACCTACATCGAATCATGGGGAAATAAGCAGTATGTGGCAACATCCGGACTTATCGTTGTTGAAAAATTCCGTGGCCTGGGATTGGCAAAGCGTATTAAAGACGCGTCATTTGCCCTGGCCCGCTTACGATGGCCGAAGGCTAAGATATTCAGTCTGACTTCGGGCGCCGCTGTTATGAAAATGAATACAGCTTTGGGATATGTTCCTGTAACATTCGACGAACTGACAGACGACGATGCTTTCTGGCATGGATGCGAGGGTTGCATTAACCACCATATATTGATGGAAAAACAACGTAAATTCTGTATTTGCACAGCCATGCTTTACGACCCGGAAAAACATAAAGACAATTCAGAACACAAGAATAATAAATAAAACAATATAATAAAATGAAGAAAGTAGTAGTAGTTGCATTTAGCGGCGGTCTTGATACCTCTTTCACAGTGATGTATCTGGCAAAGGAAAAAGGATATGAAGTATATGCAGCATGTGCCAACACTGGCGGTTTCAGTGCAGAACAATTAAAGCAAAATGAAGAAAATGCCTACAAACTGGGCGCAACCAAATATGTTACAATTGACGTAACAAAAGAATATTACGAAAAGAGCCTTAAATATATGGTATTCGGAAACGTTCTCCGTAACGGTACTTATCCTATTTCAGTAAGTTCAGAACGTATTTTCCAGGCATTAGCCATTGCCCGCTATGCTAATGAAATTGGTGCTGATGCCATTGCTCACGGTTCAACAGGTGCAGGAAACGACCAGATCCGTTTTGACATGACTTTCCTTGTTCTGGCTCCGAATGTAGAAATCATCACGCTGACGCGTGATATGGCACTGACGCGCGACTACGAAATCAACTACCTGAAAGAACACGGCTTTGTGGCAGATTTCACCAAGTTGAAATATTCATATAACGTAGGTTTATGGGGTACATCTATCTGCGGAGGCGAAATACTTGACTCAGCCCAGGGTTTGCCCGAAAGTGCTTATTTAAAACAGGTTACTAAAACCGGCAGCGAACAACTCCGTATCGAATTCAAAAACGGTGAAGTTCATGCCATAAACGGAGAAGTGTTTGAAGATAAAATCAAAGCTATTCAAAAAATAGAAGAGATCGGCTCCGCTTATGGTATAGGCCGTGATATGCATGTGGGTGACACAATTATCGGAATCAAAGGCCGCGTAGGTTTTGAAGCCGCCGCCCCGATGCTGATTATCGGTGCACACCGCTTCCTTGAAAAATACACCTTGAGTAAATGGCAGCAATACTGGAAAGACCAAGTTGCCAACTGGTACGGCATGTTTTTGCATGAAAGCCAGTACTTAGAACCGGTTATGCGCGACATCGAAGCCATGTTGCTGGAATCACAACGTAATGTAAACGGAACGGTTATTCTTGAACTTCGTCCGTTGTCATTCTCTACTGTAGGCGTGGAATCCCAAGACGACCTGGTAAAAACCAAATTCGGCGAATATGGCGAAATGCAAAAAGGCTGGACGGCCGAAGACGCAAAGGGCTTCATCAAGGTTACTTCCACTCCGCTCCGCGTTTATTATACAAACCATAAAGACGAAGAGATTTAAGACATGATTAAAATTGGAATTATAGGAGGTGCAGGTTATACGGCAGGAGAATTGGTCCGCCTGCTGCTTAATCATCCGGATGCCGAAATTGTATTTGTAAACAGTACCAGTAACGCTGGCAACCTTATTACCGATGTACACGGCGGTCTTTATGGTGAAACTGATATGCGCTTTACCGACCAGCTTCCATTGGACAGTATCGATTTGCTTTTCTTCTGTACTGCCCACGGCGATACAAAAAAGTTCATGGAAAATAATACGGTTCCGGAAAATGTGAAGATTATCGACCTTAGTATGGATTACCGTATCAAAAGCGATGAACACGATTTTGTTTATGGATTGCCGGAACTGAACCGCCGCCGTATCTGCGGTTCAAAACATATTGCAAACCCAGGATGTTTTGCTACCTGCATTCAGTTGGGTGTTTTGCCTCTGGCCAAACATCTGATGTTGAATTCCGAACTTCACGTAAATGCAATAACCGGTTCTACCGGAGCAGGCGTAAAACCTTCGTCAACATCACATTTCAGCTGGCGCAATGATAATATATCAATATATAAACCATTTACACATCAGCATCTGGCAGAAATAGGACAAAGCCTGCAACAATTACAGAACAGTTTCAGCAGTGCTATCAACTTCATTCCGGTAAGAGGTAATTTCTCCCGTGGAATCTTTGCCACGACTTATCTGGATTGCAAGATTGAACTAAACGAAATCAAGCGTATATACGAAGAGTACTACGATGATCATTCGTTCACTTTCCTGACAGAAAAGAACCCGGATCTGAAACAAGTGGTTAATACTAATAAATGTCTTATTCATCTGGAAAAGCATGGCGATAAACTCCTCATCATTTCAATGATAGACAATCTGCTGAAAGGTGCCAGCGGACAAGCAGTGCACAACATGAACTTACTGTTCGGCCTGGAAGAAACCGTAGGGCTGCATTTGAAGCCATCAGCATTTTAACAAACATCATCCATTATGAATTTATTCGACGTATATCCATTATTCAATATAGAGATCGTAAAGGGAAAAGGTTGCCACGTATGGGATGCCCAAGGTACCGAATACCTCGATCTTTATGGCGGGCATGCTGTTATTTCCGTTGGACACAGCCATCCCGCTTATGTAAAAGCAATCACAGAGCAAGTAAATAAGTTAGGCTTTTATTCCAATTCAGTAATCAATAGCCTACAACAAAAACTGGCGGACAAATTAGGAAAAGCTTGCGGATATGATGATTATTCGCTTTTCCTGATCAACTCTGGAGCAGAAGCAAACGAAAATGCCCTAAAACTGGCTTCTTTTCATAATGGAAAGAAACGTGTCCTGGCTTTTAAGCATGCTTTCCACGGTCGTACATCGGCCGCAGTACGTGTTACCGACAACCCGAAAATCATCGCCCCGGTAAATGAAGACCTTGCTGTAACCTATCTGCCCATCAACGACATTGCCGCTGTAGAAGCGGAGTTAAAAAAAGGCGGAGTTTCATCCGTCATCATCGAGGGCATTCAGGGCGTAGGCGGAATACAGCTACCTACAGATAAGTTCATGCAGGATTTACGTGCCCTGTGTTCCCAATACGAAGCCTGTCTTATTCTAGACGAAATACAATCCGGCTATGGACGTAGCGGAAAGTTCTTCGCACACCAATATGCAGGTATCAAACCGGATCTAATCACCGTAGCAAAAGGTATAGGTAATGGTTTTCCGATGAGTGGATTGCTTATCAGTCCGATGTTTAAGCCTGTTTACGGCATGTTGGGAACAACATTCGGCGGAAACCACCTGGCTTGTGCTGCTGCCATTGCAGTACTCGACATTATGGAGACTGAAAATCTGATAGGCAACGCTTCCAAGGTAGGTGCATATCTATTAGATGAATTACATAAACTACCAGGAATCAAAGAAGTACGCGGACGTGGTTTGATGATCGGTATCGAATTTGAAAAGTCGATCAAAGAAGTGCGCAGCAAGCTGCTGTTTGAAGAGAAAGTATTCACAGGTGTAGCCGGGACAAATACAATCCGTTTACTTCCTCCTCTTTGCCTCAGCATGGCAGAAGCACAAGAGTTTATGAAACGTTTCAAGAAAGTTCTCAACGCTTAATTAGTTCTTTATTTAATATAAAGCCGCTGTCTGGATATTTCCGGACAACGGCTTTTATGATACAATTTATTGCATCAAATACAAAATAAAAGGACTTCAATATATCGCAAACGAAATTGAATCGGAAAAATTAAAAATCACAGGTTTTTATCCGGACTGGGCCCAACCCTCATTAAATATAATCCGGTTTCTTCTTTACGCATTTATGATTGCCATGATCTATCCTTATCTGCCAGGTTCAGACTCTAGAGTATTTCAAGGTATCTCTGTTGATGCAGTAAAGCCTACAGCAAAATAATAAACGAACGAATTTAGAAATAGTTAAAATTGTTCCTCTGTAAAACAAAATACAGGGGAACTTTTGTTATATCCCCAAACGTCACTTTAAAACACAATGTAAATGAAAAAGTATTTTATCGCTGTAGCAGCCCTGGGACTTTTGGCTGCATGTAGCGGGAATAAATCCCAACAAAATGTTCCCGTTGAAGTAGAAGAAGAAAGCGTAACAGTAGCCGAAGCTGTCCCGGTGGAAGTTGCTGTACCTATCATTCCTTCGATGAAAGAAAAGACAGCCAAGCCTGTCAATATGCGCGATTCATTAAAAGCTGAGCCGAAAAAAGGTGCCGTAATCCAAAAGAAGTATAAAGGCAAAGTAACAAATAAAAAAGCTGCTGCTTCGAATGCTCAAAATGCTCCCGAAGTTGATTACGATCTGACTATGTATTATCAACAAGATGACACCGACAATGGCGTTTATGAAATGGATGCAGTTTATCTCACTGAAGACAACGGACAAAGTAAAACGTATAGTTCTACCGGAAAAAGACAGGTAAAGAAAGGAACTCCTGCTGATGCAAATGCAACAGTATATGCTCTTATTCCAAGCGATGGTAGTCAGATTATTTATTTCCTGGTAAGTGGAAATACACTTATTATGTTAGATGAACAACTACAGCCGGTATCCGGTGATATAAGTTATGTATTAACAGAAGTACAATAATAAAGCAGCACATCTTTGTATATATAGAAAAGAGGCTATTCCCTGTAATTACAGAGAAAGCCTCTTTTCATTTTTATAATCTAATGTATATTATTTAATTCCCAACTTAGTTCTGATAGCTTTTGGCAAAGCATCTTTGTGAACAACAATATTCATTGTTTTGTATTTCACAAAAGGTTCGGAAACATACCAAGTTCCTTTGTACTTATTATCCGTGCCCCAAGAGTTCTTCACCATATAAAACTTCTTACCATTTTGATCTTTTGCAATACCGTATATCTGCATACCATGATCATCGGTTGTTTGATAATTATCATAAGCAGTCTGGCGCATTTCCTGAGTAATAGTTAGTTCATCACAAGGCTTCTCCAACATTTTTTTGATTTCTTCATCTTTCTCTTTTTTAGTCAGGCCTAACCAACGATCTTGGTCAGAACCACTGCGTTCCAATGATTCAATATCAGGAATAACACCAATACCATTACGAGTATAACCTTTCTCGCTAACATCAGACCCCCAAGCAATAGTATAGCCCGTATTAATAGCGTTATCAAAAACTTCCATCAATTCGTCGATCGGTAAATTATATGAATCGGCCCAACGCCAGTTATCTTCTACCTCTATCGGGAAAGTCGTATAAAAAGGATGATGAGTAAAAGATGTCAACGATACATAATCATCCATATTAAGCCCTAATTCTTTAGCAAAACTTATAGGTGTATATTCTTTGCCTTTATAAGTAAATGTTTTAGGAAATTCTCCCAGATAAGCATCAATAATACCGTCGAATCCTTTCTGCCATGCAGTAGACAGTTTTCCATTCGGATTTTTAATCAAAGCATTCAGATATGCAGTTGCCACTTGTTCCATTTCACTGTGAGCATGCATATCTTCGCCATACTGCAAACCAGTCATAACTTCTTCCGGAACAATACCATAATTCTTCCAGGCATATAAAACATCCTCAAAAGAACCGCCCTGGGCAAAATTCAGCTTACCATGTAAACGCACAAATTTATCCGCTTTATCTTTATAAGAATGATTCACAATATACATTTCCGAAAGATCATATTCTCCTTTTCCCATACGGAGTAATTCTGATTCAAGAAATCCTAATGTTGAAAAACACCAGCATGTTCCTGTACGATTTTGATTTTTAACCGGAGTAATTTTCAATTCTTTAACGGGAGTAAAAACATATTCTCCCTTTGCATCCTGTGCACTCAATGTTGTAAGCGAACATGCCAGCAATAAACCAGCGGCGATAAGTTTCTTCATCTTTCTGTTATTGATTTTTTTATTAGCAATTAATCTTGTTTGCAAATGTAATAGATTTATTTTATATACTTTTGTATCGAAGATGATTATTAATTAAATAAGCAACAAATGAAAATAGCAATTATAGGTTCGGGAAATATAGGAGGAGCTATCGGGCGGGGCCTGGCTCAAAGTTCTATATTCAAAGCATCTGACATTATTTGTACAGCCCAATCGGAAGACACATTAAATAAAATGAGGGACATTAATCCTGATTTTATTCTTACCCATAACAATATTGAAGCTGTAAGTAATGCCGATATCATCATAATTGCTGTTAAACCGTGGCGTGTAGCTACAGTTATCAACGAAATCAAACCCGTACTTAATTATGAAAAACAAATTATCGTATCTGTAGCAGCAGGCATCACCTTTGAAGAATTAAACAATTTTCTCATCAAGGATATTGATTGTGATAATGCTGTCGCTCCTGCAATTTTTCGAATTATGCCCAATACGGCAATCGAAGTTCTCAGCAGTATGACTTTCATAGCAGCCTATAATGCATCCCAGGAACAAACAAATTCAATTCTTAATATATTTAATGAATTAGGAAATACTTTATTAATAGATGAACGATTAATGGCTGCGGGCACAGCTTTAGCTTCCAGCGGTATAGCATTTGCACTCCGTTACATTCGAGCTGCAATAGAAGGCGGTGTGGAATTAGGTTTTTATCCAAAACAGGCACAAGAAATTGTTGTACATACTGTTAAAGGAGCCGTAGATCTATTAATCGAAAACAAAAGTAATCCTGAAGCCGAAATAGATAAAGTAACCACTCCAGGGGGAATTACGATTAAAGGCTTGAATGAAATGGAATTATCCGGATTTACATCAGCAGTAATAAGAGGCTTAAAAGCTAGTAAATAAAACAAAAAAAACAGAAAGAAAAATAAGATTGATTAGCATTCGATATAACCTGTTGAAATAACAAACAATTTTATTTTTCTTTCTTCCGAAACCACATTGAGTAACAGGCAAATAAAAAAAATCTCACCTTTCGAGAATGTTAAAAGCGCACATCGCGTTAAATTTTAACATTTAAAATACAAATTTTGTTTTCAAAACATATTATATTCGCAGCGTCATTTATTAAAATATTTGACAAATAAATTGTTTTGAACAAAAACTACCATCAATAAAAAGAAAATCACAGCATACAAGCGAGTATGCAAATTATCCACTTATAAAAATAACCTTGTATGAGTAAAAATGTCAAACAAAGGAAAAAGCTCGTTCAAACAGCATTGATCTGCGGGCTCTTATCCGGCATTGGAACAATTAATGCGAACGCAGTTATTCCTTCTGAAGGAGTAACAGTCTCACAACAAAAAGAAATTGTTGTAAAGGGTACAGTAAAAGACAGAAATGGAGAAACCATTCCAGGAGCAAACGTCGTAGTAAAAGGAACAAACATCGGTACTACAACAGACTTCGACGGGAACTTTTCTATGCAAGCTCCGGCAAATGCTATTCTTGAGGTGTCTTTTATCGGTTACAAAACTACTGATGTAGCAGTTAATAATCAAAACAACATCAATGTTGTTTTGTCTTCAACAGTTGAAGAACTCGACGAAGTTGTTGTAACTGCTCTTGGTATCAAACGCGAAAAGAAAGCGTTGGGTTATGCTATGCAGGAAATTAAAGCCGAAAGCATGGCAGAAGTCCGTTCTGAAAGTGTAGCAAACATGCTACAAGGTAAAGTTGCAGGTGTACAAATTTCTCAATCAGCGACAGGCGTCGGAGGTTCTACCCGTGTTATATTACGTGGTACAACATCTTTGAGCGGTAACAACCAACCGCTATGGGTTGTAGACGGTATGCCTATCAGTGACAAACAAACCGGCGATGCAAACCAATGGGGTGGTATCGACTACTCTGGTGCTGCTTCCGAAATTAACCCAGAAGACATTGAAAGTATTTCCGTGCTAAAAGGTGCCAATGCCGCTGCTATGTATGGTTCTCGTGCACAAAACGGAGTTATTATTGTAACTACAAAAAAAGGGCAATCCGGAAAATTACAGTTAGAATATAACGGAAACATCCATTTTAGCAAAGCCTACGATTCTTACGAATACCAAAATGTTTACGGACAAGGTTCTGGTGGTACTTACACAGTAGGTGCAACCGAAAGCTGGGGTCCTAAAATGACTGGCCAAATGGTAGACAATTGGCGTGGCCCTAACGGTATTTATAAAGATAGCCGTTATGATGCACAAAACGCACTACTACCTCAAAACAGCTATATCGATGATTTCTATCGTACAGGCGTCAATTACACTAATACTTTGACTGCATCCGGAGGTTCTGAAACAGCAACAGCCCGTTTCTCTTTCTCAGATTCAAGAAACGAGGGTATCACTCCCGGACATTCTTTGAACAAACAATATTATGACCTTGGAGCTGAATTAAAAGGCAAATACATTGACATAAGCGCAAAAGTTAATTACATGCGCCAAAAAGGTGAAAATCGTCCGGCATTAGGAGAATACGGTATCATGAGATCTCTTATCACTATGCCGCGTGGTATTCGTTTGTCTGATTTGAAAGATCCTGTCGGATTAGACGGATATACAGTGAACTGGTCAGGCCAAAGTAATGAACACAGAAATCCATATACAGATACAATGTCTGAAAATGGAAACAGAGACGACCGTAATCGTATTATTGGAAAATTGCAATTGGTTGGTAAAATCACTGATTATTTAAAGATAACAGGACGTGTTGGTATTGACTGGTATCATGACCAAATCAGAAATTACGGTTCTTACACCCAAACATATACATCAACGTCTTATACCCACACTATGGCAACGAACCAAGAATTCAATGCCGATTTGATGGCTAACTTCAATAAACAGTTTGGTGATTTTTCAGTTACTGCCAATTTGGGTGCAGCAATGACCAGCTTTAAATGGAACAATGTAAATGGTTCATCCGGTTATTTCAGTATTCCTCACTTGGTTGCTTTAAGTAATGGTAATAACCAAACCACATCTGAAGGTTACAGTAACAAACATGTAAATTCCGTATTGGGAAATGCAACTGTTGGATGGAAAAGTAAACTTTATTTAGATGTTACAGCCCGTAACGACTGGTCTTCTACATTACCAGCAAATAACCGTTCTTATTTTTACCCTTCTGTAAGTTTGTCTGGAATCATGTCTGAAATATTAACATTACCGGAGCAAATTTCATTCTGGAAACTTCGTGCATCTTATGCTCAAGTAGGTAACGACACTAATCCATATCAATTATTAAGTGTCTATTCACTGAATAAAACAAATGGTGAAATATTAAATGCAACAGCTGCAACAGTATTCCTATTGACAAACCTGAAACCGGAAGATACCCGTTCTTTCGAAGTTGGTACTGAGTTCCGTATGTTTAATGGCCGTTTAGGTTTCGACTTGACATATTATAACGCGAATACATTAAACCAGATTCTGAAAGTTGCAGTTCCTATATCTTCCGGTTACTCTGAAAAGCTGATCAATGCCGGTAAGATGAAGAGTTATGGTTGGGAAGTTTCATTAACAGGTACACCGATCCAAACAAAAGACTGGACTTGGGATGTAACTTTAAACTGGGGATTAAACCGTACAAAATGTATTGAACTCGATCCGAGCTTAAAACAATTCACTATTGGAGAAGAAACCCGTATCGGTAAAGTTATCGTTAAAGAAGGCGGTCGTTATGGAGACATCATGGGTAACGGATATGAACGCGATGCAAATGGTCGCTTGCTTATTGGTGACAATGGTCTACCTATCAAAGAATCGAACAAAATTGTCGGAAATATGACTCCGGACTGGACCGGTTCATTCAGCACTTCTTTAAGATGGAAAAATCTTTCTTTGAATGCTTTAATTGATATTCGTTGCGGAGGCGACTTTATTTCAACTACTGACGCATACGCAACAGCAGCTGGTACTTCTGCTAGAACTCTTGATCGTGAAAATGAAATAGTAGTAAACGGTATCGTAAAAAGTACAGGAAAAGAAAATACCCAAACAGTTAGTGCTCAAACATACTGGTCTGCAGTAGGTGGAGCTTACGGTGTTGCCGAAGAATATCTATACGATGCTTCTTACGTAAAACTTCGTGAATTATCAATTGGCTATACATTGCCAAAAGCATGGTTAAGAAATCTACCTATACAAAGTGTAAAACTTTCAGCAGTTGGTCGTGATTTATTCTACATTTTCAAAAATGCTCCAATAAATCCAGAATCTTCATTCGGCCGTTCAGACTATGCACAAGCATTTGAATATGCAGCATTGCCTTCAACTCGTTCACTTGGTTTTACCCTTAATGTTAAATTCTAATTTCACAATTTATTATGAAAATGTTCAAACAAAAAATAACATTAATCATCGGTTTGGCCGCGGGCATTTTAACCAGTTGTACTGGGAACTTTGATGATATGAATGTAGATCCCCAAAAGCCAACGGCAGTAAGTCCGTCGCTTCTTTTGCCAAAGATGCAGGAGTATGGTTTCAATTGTCGTTCATGGGAATATCAGGTTGGTGAAAATTTACATACCAATCAGTATGCACAATATATAGCTTGTTCTTCCACCGGATTTCCTACAGATCGTTATGACTGGAAAGACAGCTGGGTAAAGGACGCTTACTGGAAGGCTTATTATTTGTATTTTGCAAATAACTTGTATTCTACAAAAAATTCTTTGGAACAACACCCGGAATATAGCAACATGTATCAGGTTATGCGTATTCTAGGTACGATGGTAGCTTCAAGAACAACAGACGTATTTGGAGACATACCATACTTCGAAGCAGGTCAAGGTACTTTATCACCTAAGTACGATAGTCAAAAGGATATTTACTACGACTTATTCAAAGAACTGGATGAAGCTATTGCAAGTCTAAAAGCAAATAAAAACGATGAACTTCAAAGTAAATACGGAACATCTGATATTATTTACGGTGGAGACCTGGATAAATGGATAAAATTAGGTAACTCAGTTCGTCTGCGTCTAGCCATGCGTCTTTCATATATAGATCCTGAAAAGGCAAAAGCAGAAGGAGAGAAAGCTCTTAAAGATGTATTAATGGAAGGCAATGATGATACAGCAGGAATAAAACAGGATACAAGAAGCAACGGACACTCATTATGGTGTATCAGCTTCTGGAACGAATTCCGTGTAAGTAAAACAATCATAGACGTAATGTTGAATGAAAGTAGCATTGAGGACCCACGTCTGCCACTACATTTCAGCCAAACAGAAGGATATGTAAACGGAACTTCTGATGTAAGATGGAGAGGACTCCCTAACGGACTTCCTGCAAGTATGATGAACAACAAAGACAAATATCCTGATTATTTGCCAGAAAACACCTCTTGTATTTGGGGATATAACTCTTGCGGCAACTGGAATTCAAATCCAAAAGGTTCAAAAGTGACTGCTCCAAGCTCATACTATGCACAGGTTACAAAACCGTTCATTGTTTTCAATTATGCAGAAGTTTGTTTCTTGAAAGCTGAAGCTGCAATCCGCGGATGGGCAGGAGCTGGTGATGCTAAAGCAAATTACGAAGCAGGTATTCGTGCTTCATTTGCAGAGGCTCGTGAAAATGCAGATCCAACTGTTTATACAACCGACAACGACGATGCATATATCAATGGTGGTAATGTTAAATGGGATGAAGGTGCGGACTTTGAAGGTAAATTAAAAAGAATTATTACTCAAAAATGGATCGGTATCTATCCGAATGGCGTAGAAGCCTGGTCTGAATTCCGCCGTACAGGTTACCCAGATTTCACACCTGTTGTAGAAAGTGATTTAGATTTACTTCCAAAAGGAACATTCATCAAAAAGCTTCGTTATATCGATGACGAACAATCTTTAAATCCCAACTCAAAAGATCCTAGTCTGAACCAAGGTAAAGGTGATGGACAAAACGTAAGAGTTTGGTGGGATACCGGCAGATATAAATAATTTATTCTATATAAATATTTAATTGAGAAACGCATGGATTAACATTAATCCATGCGTTTTTTTTAAAAAGATATCCGAAAATATTAAAAAGAAAGGAAATATATTTTAACTTTGGCCGATATGGATAGCGAAACTAGCATTCGCTTATAAAAACGACAAAATATGGCTACAAATTTTTCTTTTACGGATAGCAATTCAAAAAATGCAGCGCTAAAAAAGCGAATCATTCAGTACCTTATTCTATCAGGCAACTCTTCCATTGCCGACATATCTAAAGAGATGGAATTAAGTGTCCCTACTGTTACCAAACTTATCATGGAATTGCTGGAAGATGGTTACCTTCTTGATTCCGGCAAACAAAACACAAATGGTGGACGTAAACCCAACATCTACGGATTAAATCCTGAATCCGGATATTTTGTCGGCGTAGACGTACAAAGGAAACGGGTTTTACTTGCAACTATTGATTTTAATGGTAAAATAATCGATCAAAACGATATTATCCCTTATATATTAGAAAACACCCCGGAGGCGCTAGAACAATTATGTTCTATCATAGAAACGTATATAAATAACCTTCCTATCGAGAAAAATAAAATTTTACAAGTCGGAGTTAATATGACAGGGCGGATTAATTCACTGTCCGGATATTCTTATAGCTATTTCTACTTTAACGAACGACCGCTCTCACAAATTATAGAAGAATACATACACATCCCTGTTAATCTGGAAAATGATTCACGGGCCATGATGTATGGAGAGTACATGGCAGGTTCAGTAAAAGGAGAAAAAGACATTCTGTTTATCAATATAAACTGGGGGCTCGGAGCTGGAATTATAACAGACGGAAAATTATATTATGGCAAATCCGGATTTTCAGGGGAATTCGGTCATATAAGTGCTTTCGATAATGAAATCATTTGCAAATGTGGCAAAAAAGGATGTCTGGAAACAGAAGCTTCAGGATATGCCATTCAACGAATATTACAGGAACGCTATGCCCAAGGAAGCACAACAATTCTTTCCGATAAAATAGAAGGTGATGGAGATATTACATTATCCGATTTTGTAGATGCCGTATTAAAAGAAGACGTTTTATCTATTGAAGTATTGGAATATGTAGGCAATAATTTAGGACGTTGGATTGCCGGACTTATTAATATTTTCAATCCGGAACTCGTAATTTTAGGTGGTCCTATTTCACAAACACAAGACTACATTCGTCTCCCTATCAAAAGTGCTATTCGCAAATACTCTCTTAATCTCGTAAATCAAGATACTAATTTAATAATTTCAAAACTTGGCGAACGTGCAGGATTATTAGGTGCCTGTTATCTTTCAAGAAGTAAAGTACTTGATATGTTATAAAAATTAATTTATTAATCTTTCCTGTTTCTTTATACATATTTATTAAAATATTTCATTTATATTTGTTGCACACATAAAAATAATGCGCAATAAGATTTAATATGGAAAAAGAAATAGGAGGATTTAATATGGATTTTAAACAATTAGCGGAAAAATACAAAAGCGAATTATTAGATAATGTAGTTCCTTTCTGGCTGGAAAAATCACAAGACCACAAATACGGAGGTTATTTCACATGCTTGACACGTGAAGGAGATGTTTTTGACACTGATAAATTTATCTGGCTGCAGGGCAGAGAGGTTTGGCTCTTCTCCTACTTATATAATAAAGTAGAAAAAAAACAAGAATGGCTGGATTGCGCAATCCAGGGAGGAGAATTTTTAAAAAAATATGGACATGATGGAAATTACAACTGGTATTTTTCATTAACAAGAGATGGAAAACCATTAGTAGCTCCGTATAATATTTTCTCATATACATTTGCAGCCATGGCATTTGGCCAACTTAGCTTAGCAACAGGTAACAAAGAGTATGAAGATATAGCAAAAACCACATATCAGAAAATCCTGTCTAAGATGGATAACCCTAAAGGCAAATGGAATAAATTAATGCCAGGTAGCAGGGATCTGAAAAATTTTGCTTTGCCAATGATCATGTGCAATCTCTCTCTTGAAATAGAACACTTATTGGACGAAGAAACAATGTCTAAGACAATAGATGTATGTCTGCATGAAGTTTTAGATGTGTTCTACCGTCCAGAATTAGGACTTGTTGTCGAAAATGTAACTGCCGACGAAAAACTTTCTGATTCTTTTGAAGGCCGTGTTCTTAATCCTGGGCATTCAATTGAAGCAATGTGGTTTATTATGGACTTAGGTGTTCGCCTAAACCGTCCGGAGTTAATTCAAAAAGCAGTTGACATTTCTTTGAAAATGGTCAAAAAAGGATGGGATGAAAAATACGGAGGTATTTTCTATTTCATGGACCGTTTAAACTATCCTCCACAACAATTGGAATGGGATCAAAAACTTTGGTGGGTACACATCGAAACAATGATTTGTATGTCTAAAGGATATGCATTAACCGGCAACAAAGAATGTCTAGACTGGTTCAGCAAAGTTCAAGATTACTCATGGGCTCATTTTAAAGATCCCGAATACCCGGAATGGTACGGTTATCTGAATCGTCAAGGTGAAGTGCTTTTACCATTGAAAGGTGGAAAATGGAAAGGATGCTTCCACGTTCCGAGAGGAATGTATCAGTGCTGGCAAATAATGGAAAAATGTAAAGGCTTGAAATAAAATCAAGCCTTTACATCACACAAAGACATATTAACCACGATTATAAATCCTTATTCTAATAAAAACTATCAACCTAATAATATTTATGTCTAATTAAAAAGTTTAATTATGAAGGTCCACTTAAAATTTTCAAAAGCAAAGACCAATAGGGTAAAACCATTGGTTCTATGTTTGGCAATTGCAGGTATGGCTGTCGGCACCTACCAACCGGTATTCGCAGACGAATCCCCAATCGCAACAATCGTTAACCAGCAAAAAACTATTTCTGGTAAAGTAGTCGATGAAAATGGCGAACCAATCATCGGCGCAAACATCGTGGTAAAAGGTACCACTATTGGTATAATTACGGATATTAACGGAGAGTTTACACTACAAGTCCCATCCGATCAAAGTATCCTAGAAATATCTTATATAGGATATAAATCTGTAGAGATTTCTGTTAAAGGACAGAAATCTCTAGACATCAGACTGATGTCAAACGCTGAAAATTTGGATGAAGTTATTGTCGTTGGTTATGGCACTCAAAAGAAAGTTAATTTGACGGGAGCCGTACAAAGCGTTTCAAGTGAACAACTTGTCAAACGAAATGTGGCCAACTCTTCACAAGCTTTACAAGGCTTAATCCCTGGTGTTGTGGTAGGTCAAAGTTCTGGAGCTCCCGGAGCTGAAGCCTCAATTCAAATTCGTGGTACCGGTTCTATCAATTCATCCGCATCTCCTTTAATTTTAATTGACGGGGTTGAAGGTGATATGAACTCAATTGATATGAATGCAATTGAATCAATTTCTGTATTAAAGGATGCAGCTTCTGCTGCCATTTATGGTTCAAAAGCATCTAACGGTGTTATATTGGTTACAACCAAGCGAGCACAAAACACAGGCGTAAAAGTCTCTTATAATGGATATGTAGGTTTCCGTACACCTGCAGAAATGCCGGATCCGGTTAACGCAATTGAATATATGGAAGCCGTAAACATTGCTCGTGACAATCAGGATATGTTACCACAGTATTCGGAAGAACTTATCAACACTTATAAGACTCAAGGAGCTGATAACATTCACAATTTTGATACAAATTGGAAAGAGCTACTATTTAAAAATACGATGCTGACTCATAACCACTCTGTAAGTGTCAGTGGAGGTTCTGATCGTATCAAGACATTTGCTAATGCATCTTACAACTACGAAGATGGTTTAGTACCTAATAATGATTACAATCGAAAAGCTTTAAGAACTAACACTGATGCCAAAATCACAGATTGGTTATCTGCCGGTCTTAATTTAAATATCCGTAGAACTGTATCAAAACAGCCTAATGCAGGAGCTGCATCTATTATTAATCAAGCATTAACTTATACTCCTGTTTTTGGAGGTATTAACGCTGATGGGACATGGGGAAACGGACAAAATGGAATTAACCCAATTGCACAAGCAAAAGTTGGAGGAGTGAATACTTCAGATAACAATGATATCAATGTAAAAGGAACATTAGTTTTAACTCCACTTAAAGGTCTTGAAATATTAGGAAGTTATGACACAAGGAAATATGAAAATAAATCCGATAACTTCACGAATACATACGATACATATGAAGCTGGTAACTATATCATGACATATCCAACTACAGGAAGGGCTAGAAGTGAATCATGGAGTAGACTTATAAGAAACCAATTTAATGCACAAGTTTCTTATGAAAATACATTCAAAGAAAAGCACTATTTTAAAGGATTCCTAGGTTTCCAAACCGAAGAAATAAAAAATAAAAGCATGGGGGCTGGACGCAAAAATTTCTACTATGATGGATATGAACAATTAAATCATGGTGACGCTTCCACATCCACCGCTTCAGGAGGTAGATCTGAATTTGCGATGATGTCATATATTGCACGTTTCAACTACACTTTTGCAGACAAATATTTAATTGAACTAACAGGACGCTATGATGGCTCATCCCGTTTTACTTCAAATAATAGATGGGGATTCTTCCCTGCAGCATCTGCGGGATGGAGAATATCAGAAGAGTCATTCTTTGAACCTTTAAAAGATAAAATTAGTAATTTAAAAATTCGTGCTTCTTATGGTACATTAGGGAACCAAGATATTACCGGTTATTATCCATATGCATCTACACTAAGTTCCGGTGCAGGGTACTGGTTTAATGAAAAATATACAACTGGTATATATGCATCAAGCATGTCCAATGCTAATATCACATGGGAAAAGTCAACACAAGCAAACTTCGGACTAGACCTCACAGCTATTAATTCCAAATTAAATGTAACATTTGATTATTATATCAGAAATATAACAGATATGTTGCAGATATTTCCTGCACCTATATACGTTGGTTTAAGTTCTAGTTGGGAAAATGCAGGATCCATGAAAAACAATGGATGGGATTTATCTATCAATTGGAGAGATAAAATTGGAAAAGTAAATTACAGCATAACTGCATTATTATCTGATGTAAAAAATGAAATAACCGATCTATATGGCAACAAATACATTAATGATAATAATACAACACAAGAAAGACATCCTATCTATTCTTGGTATGGCTATGTTGCTGATGGATTCTTCCAATCACAAGCAGAAATAGATAATCCAGATCAACCCGTATATGGAGGAAACAAAGCAAACGTAAAACCGGGCTATATCAAATATAAGGATATAAGTGGACCAGAAGGAACTCCTGACGGAAAAATAGATGACTATGATCGTACTATAATTGGTGACCCGCAAGCTCGCTACACATTCAGTTTAAATTTAGGTGCGGAATGGAATAACTTTGACTTTTCTGTATTTTTACAAGGTGTTGGTAAAAAAGATATTTATTCTCAAGCATACGGAACAAGACCATTCTACATCGGAAGAACTATATTCCGTAATCAGTTAGATAGTTGGTCCGAGACTAACAGAGACGCTAAATTCCCTTTATTGCTAATTGATGGAAGTGGTAGTAATATGAATAATATACCATCCTCATTCTGGGTTAAAAGCGGAGCTTACATGCGTGTAAAGAACGTTACAATCGGTTATACTCTACCGAAAAAAATTCTCAGCAAAACAAAAATAGACAACCTGCGTTTCTATATAAGCGGTCAGAATTTATTTACTATATGTAATGTTTATGACGGTTATGATCCTGAAAGTGATATAGGCAGTTTTTATCCTGTAATGCAGGTATATACATTTGGAATAGATTTAAGATTTTAATAAAATACAGTTATGAAAAAATTAGTATTATATATATTTGGACTGATAACAATTGGAGTTAGCACTACATCGTGTAGTGACTTCTTAGACAGAGCAGATACTAATGACGGTTATACCAGTAATGGTTTCTTTAATAGCGAAATTTCAATTAAAGAGGGTGTAACCGGTATCTATGCAAACATGTACATGAATCTGGGCTATAATGTTCCTCATGTTATAACATTAGACCATTTTACCCCTCTCGCCTTAGAAAGAAATGAGAATACGACTATCGGTGCCGGTGGTGGTCTCAATCCTGAAAATGCCTCTGTACAAAGTTTTTGGACATTTCTATATACAAATATAGCACGTGCTAACGAACTTATTTCTGGAGCAAAAGCATATGAAGAGACACTGAATGCAAAATCTTTTCAATATTTAGCAGAAGCTCATGTACTAAGAGCGTTTTGTTACTATTACTTGATTGGATTATGGGGTGATGTTCCTTTCTTTGATACACCTGTAACAACAGAACAATACAGTGTATCAAGAACATCTAAAGTAGAAATATTAGATTTTATTATAAAAGACATAAACAGTGTAGCAGAACAACTTCCATGGATTGCCGAAGATAGAGGACGTGTCGATAGAGCCTTTGCATACGGTGTTATAGCACGTGCCGGATTACTTGGAGGAGGTCTGAATTACGGAGGAAAAAGTTCAGAATATTTTAAAGCTGCTGCAGAGGCGGCATCTAAAGTCATCGGTCAAAGAGGATTAGCTCAGAATTTTGAAGATTTGTGGACTATTGCTGGACAAGCCAAAAGCGACGTTCGCAATGAATTCATATTTGAATTACCTTATAGCAATACTGCCAGCGTTCAAATGATTAATGTAATTGCATTTGGACAAGTTTCCCGAATTCAAGGACAAACGGGACGCCATCCTAGTTCAATGTTAGCCGACACATATGAATGTATCGATGGTAAACGTATCGATGAATCGCCATTATATGATCCACGCCATCCCCAGAAAAACAGAGATCCCAGATTCGGAGCAACACTTTGGATGCACGGAGATACATGTACAACAAATAATGGTTCTATAAACACCATTATATTGGAAGCATATGAATTAACAACCAAGCAGTATAATTATACGACAAATACATGGGAAGAAAGAAATAATGACGATATGAATAGTGCTGCAGCTTGGGCAAGTTTCTGCAATGCTGGTGTGGGTTACATCTGGGCAAAATATAGCAAAGAAATAGATGAAAATATCAGTAGCGCTAGTTGTAACGTTCCAATAATGCGCTATGCTGAAATATTGTTAAGCTATGCAGAAGCTAAAATTGAATTAAATGAACTAGATCAGTCTGTATACGATGCCATCAATCAAGTACGTAACCGTGCAGGTATGCCTGACGTATCAGCAGACCGCATAGGAAACCAAGACAAAATGCGTCAACTAGTAAGACGTGAACGTAAAGTGGAATTTGCCTTGGAAGGTCTTCATATTTTTGATATGAGAAGATGGGGCATCGGAGATATAGAAAATGATCAACCGTCTTACGGATTACCATTGCCAACAATCCGTTATGAAGGTATGTCTGCCACTGATATTCCTAATTTCAAAAAGAGTGCACGTCACGATTTAAATGACATTCCAAGTTATGATATATACAAGAGTAAATTAAAAGTTAGAGATGTAAATCGTTATTGGGATAAAAAATTTGAATTATGGCCTATTCCTCAACAGGAAAGAAACCGTAATCCAAACCTAGCACAAAACGAGGGTTATTAATAACAAGAATACAAAATCATGCCGGAGCAATTCCGGCATGATTATTTTCAATAAAAAAGATATGAAGAGGATATATCATGATAACACGTAGAGATTTTTTAAAGCTAACAGCAGCTAGTAGTGCGCTGGTATCATTCGGCAACGTTACCGAAGCAAAGAATAAAATTCAGCAATTTACTCAAGTTCCATCCTTTTGCGAAGAGTCTGAACGCAATATTCCTATTATAGAAGAAACCGATATCGTCATTATTGGAGGTAGTTCCGGAGCCGTTTCTGCGGCTGTTTCTGCAGCAAAAACAGGAAGCAAAGTTTTTTTAATAGCAGGCATGCCTTATCTGGGAGATGATATTTGCGGTTCATTCATGTACCAAATAGACAAAAAAGAAGAACAGGCACAAACAGCAATTGCCCGAAAAATATTTTTAATAGAAGAAGATCCAAGAATCTCATATAATAATCTCCCGGAAAAAGATATTTTATATACCCAACAACAAGCCCCTACTCCCTTACATGTAAAAACCACCTTAGAAAACGAATTAATCAACAACGATATACATTTCCTATACAGTAGCTTACCTACTAACGTTTTAATTGATAAAAACGGTAATATTGCCGGTGTTGTCATTGCAAACCGTTCGGGTAGACAAGCCATTCGTTGTAAAGGTATTATTGACACAACAACGACAGCCGTCATTGCAGAAATGTGTAATGTTCCTTTTACAGAATTCAAACCGGGAAAACAAACATTTACTTACACTGTAGTAGGAAACAAAGCGATTGAATCGCCAAAGATTTCGAAGGTAAACACTATGCCATTTACTGTTAAATCAGATGGCAAAGAATATCCGGTAATCCGTTATACCTTCGATTACGAAATAAAAGACAAATCTTATGCATCCTTAATGGAAGCCGAACAATATATCCGGGATATTACTTGGGATGCAGACCAAGTTGACAGTTCCGATCTTCTATGGTATACTCCTTCATGGCATATCATATCAGCTGGGGAAAAGCTGAATTCTCTCTTATCAATGGAATCCATCCCCAAAAAGCCTTTTGTTCATAATGTTATAAAATACTCACCGGATGGGTTCGAAACAATCCGTTCCGCTTACGAATTACCCAAACAAGCATTTGCATGTCAAGGAGTCAAAAACCTTTGGGTTGTAGGGCCATGTGCGGCAGTTCCACGGGATGTAGCCGGCTGGTTATCCCGCCCGGTCAATGCAATGGCGTTAGGAGAAATGATGGGGGAATTTGTTGCCAGCAATCTACAAGACACCCAATTAGCGACTGATTATCAAATTTCAAGTCCTAAAGGAACAGCTTCTTATTGTGGAGAAGTAAAAGAACTTTTATATCCTCTACGTCCGAATCTGGATAAAGGCTACGTAAAAACCAATCAATCTATTTTGCCTGTATTAGGCCAATACGACGTAGTCGTTATGGGAGGCGGTACCGCCGGGGCACCAGCCGGAATTTCTGCTGCCATGCATAATGCCAAAACTTTGGTTTTAGACTACCTCCATGGTCTCGGAGGAATAGCAACTCTAGGCTTTATTGGCTGTTATTGGGATGGTTTCCGCGAAGGTTACACAGCAGAAATTGACAAAGCCGTACGTAATATGGCTCCTGCCGATCATCCACGTCAGATTAAGTCTGACGCCAAGTTCCGTGCCGACTGGAAAATAGAATGGTACCGTCAACAACTCCGCAAACATAAAGCCGAACTATGGTACGGTGTCATCGGATGCGGAGCATTAGTACATAAAGGAAAAGTGGAAGGTCTTATTGTCACAACACCTTTCGGCCGTGGCGTTATATTATCGAATATTGTTATCGATAGCACCGGAAGTGCAGATATAGCCATTGCAGCCGGAGCAGATTACGAATATACGGGAAAGAAGACCCTTGCCGTACAAGGAGCCGGACTATCCCGTTTCGAACCAAATGACTATTACAATAATACAGACTGGACTCTTATTGATGATACGGATATATTAGATGTCAGTCGTCTTTATGTACAGGGCAAAGCAAAATACAAAGGATTTTATGATTTAGGAAAACTCCCTCAAACACGTGAAAGACGCCGTATTATAGGAGATTATACAGTCACTGTATACGACGTAATCAATCATAAAAGATATCCTGATACCATATCATATCATAAAAGTTCATTTGACACGCATGGCATGACAATCGATCCTTTCTTCACATTGAATCCTCCAGGCAAACGTCACGTAATATATGACGCAGATGTACCTTTAAGATCTCTGTTACCCCGCGGATTGGAAGGAATCATTGTCACAGGCTTGGGAGCAAGCGCACACAGAGATGCCATGCCTGTAATCCGCATGCAGCCATGTCTTCAAAACCAAGGTTATTCTGTTGGCTATCTGGCAGCATTGGCAGCAATTGATAAACAATCATTAAGGAAAATCAACATCCGGAAGATTCAAAAGCATCTTGTTGAAAAAGGAATACTTCCGGCTCGCGTACTCACAGACAAGGAAACTAAAACTTATTCTGACAAGGAATTCGAAGTTGCAGCCCGCCAGGTTGTGGAAGAGCGTTATAAAGGCCTTGAAATATTACTTACCGATCCAGCCAGATGCATCCGCATAGTCCGCAAAAATATATCCGGAGCATCAGGCGATGCCCGTCTTATCTATGCTAGTATCCTCTGTATTTTAGGAAATAAAGAGTTTGCGCCTGTTGTTGCAGATGCGATCAAGGCCTATGATGTTTGGGATGAAGGATGGCATTATACTGCATCGGCTCAATTCGGCGAATGCATGAGTCCGCTGGACAGTCTCATCATTGCACTCGGAAGCACAGGAGATGCATCTGTTCTTCCCGTCATTTTGGAGAAAGCAAACCAATTGAAACTGGAAGATCATTTTTCACACTATCGTGCTATATGTATAGCATGTGAAAAAATTAAAAGTTCCGAGGCTACACCTGTATTAGCCCGACTCCTTACTATTGAAGGCATGCGGTATAATGATATACCTTCATACAGGATAGCACAAACCAGAATAGTTCCTTATGTTCATGATATTTCATACAGAAATCGTATACTAAAAGAGCTTCATTTGGCCAAAAGCCTTTATCTTTGTGGAGATAACAACAAATTAGGTGAAAACACACTAAGCAGATACGCGTGCGGATTGGAAGGACACTATGCACGCTTCGCTCGGGAGATATTGACTAATAAATACTGATGAACTTTTATGAAACGAATTGTATTTTCATGTTTTTTTGCATGTATTTGGACTATCTTTCTAACCGCATGCCAACAACCAAAGGAAGTAGACGTACTTATTATCGGAGGCGGTGCCAGTGGAACCGCAGCCGGTATACAAGCTGCACGATTAGGAGCCAATACGCTTATTGTTGAAGAATATGAATGGTTAGGCGGTGCTCTGACATCAGCAGGAGTAAGTTGTATTGATGGAAATTATCGGTTACCTTCCGGTATATTCGGAGAATTCCGTAATGAGCTTTCAAATTATTATGGAGGAACAGACAGCCTGCGTACTTCATGGGTATCGGCCGTAGCTGCCGAGCCCAGTGTTATGAATAAAATATTCAAGCAAATGGCAGAAAAGGAGAACCGGCTTGATTTATGGTATAACTCCACTGTTCAAAAAATCGAAAAAATGCCCAGAGGCTGGCGTGTTGTGATCGATAAAGGAGGAGAGTATCAACTATTGGAAGCAAAAGTATTGATAGATGGTACCGAATTAGGAGATGTTGCCAAAGCCTGTGGCGTTAAATACGACATAGGAATGGAAGCCAAGAGTTTATCCGGCGAAGATATTGGCCCGGAGGTATCGAACAATATTATTCAGGATCTCACATACGTTGCAATATTGAAAGATTATGGCAAAGACGTTACCATAGCCAAGCCCGAAGGCTACGATCCCTCGATATTCTATTGTACCTGCAAATACCCTAAATGTAAAAACCCCAAAAAGGGCAGTGTCTTGTGGGATAAAGACAGAATGATTACTTATGGTAAATTGCCGAATAATAAATACATGATCAACTGGCCTATCGAGGGTAACGATTATTATCTGAACATCATTGAAATGAAGCCTAAAGAACGCAAAGAAGCATTGCAAAAAGCAAAAAACTTCACTATGTGTTTCATTTATTATTTACAAAATGAATTAGGCTTTAATACATTAGGTCTTGCCGACGATGAATTTCCGACAGCAGACAAATTGCCATTTATTCCATACCATCGCGAATCAAGAAGAATACACGGACTCGTTCGCTTCAATGTCAATCACATGGCATCTCCATATGCGCAACCGGAAAAGTTATATCGTACGGCTATCGCAGTAGGAGACTATGCTGTTGACCATCACCATGCCCGATATCCCGAAGCAGACAAGCTCCCGGAACTACATTTCTACCCAGTTCCTTCTTACGGACTGCCATTAGGAGTTATCATTCCAAAAGATGTTGATCACTTGCTGGTTACAGAAAAGTCTATTTCTGTATCCAACCTGGTAAACGGAACAACCCGCCTGCAACCCATATTGGTACAGATAGGACAAGCGGCAGGTGCTTTGGCCGGACTGGCTGTAAGAGAAAAGAAAGATGTTTCAGAAGTATCAATACGTGAAGTTCAATCTGTATTACTCCGGGGAGGATGCTATCTGCTACCTTTCCTGGATTTACCCAAAACTGACAGGAACTTTGCCGCCTTGCAACGTATTGGAGCAACAGGTATCCTGAAAGGACGCGGTACAAACCGGGGGTGGTCTAACGAAACCTGGTTTGATGCAGATTCTGCATTAACTGCCGAAGCATTGCTTCCGGGATTGAAAGACTACTATCCCAACTTCAACCCCAAAATACAGAATAAGGAAATAACTGTTAAAGAAGCAATCCAATTGACTTATGATTTAATGGAATACAACAATAGCCCTGCATACGAAAAGAATCTGGATGATTTTATCAATAGTATTGCTCCACGCTGGGATTCGGCAAAACTTAGTAATTTTTCATTAGATAGAGCTATTACCCGCAAAGAGTTTGCTGTGTTGTTAAATTATTATGTAAATCCATTCGAAACCATTCCTATAGACATCAAAGGAAATATAATAAACAAATAACTTAATATTTTTTATCATGACAAATAGTAGAAGAGAATTTCTCAAACAGGTATCGGTTACAAGTGCTGTTCTTGCAACCGGCAGCCTTGCCTCATGCGCTGATAAGAGTAATTGTTCTAAAGACGGCAACAAACAATCTTCCGGCGAAAACATCGAAAGTACATTAATTGTCCCCAAAGCACAGGGTTTAAAGATAAGCGGAACATTTTTGGACGAAATATCACATGACATTCCTCATCAAAACTGGGGAGAAAAGGAATGGGATCAAGACTTTGCCTACATGAAAGCCATTGGTATTGATACCGTAATTGTTATCCGTTCAGGATATCGCAAATTCATCACCTACCCTTCCGAATATTTAATGAATAAATTCGGTTGTTACAAACCTTCAGTCGATTTGATTGACATGTACCTGAGACTGGCCGACAAATACAACATGAAGTTCTACTTCGGTTTGTACGATTCGGGTAAGTATTGGGATACAGGCGATCTTACCTGGGAAATAGAATCCAACAAATACGTTATTGAAGAAGTATGGAAAAAATACGGTCATTATAAGAGCTTCCAGGGTTGGTACCTCTGTCAGGAAATCAGCCGCGCTACCAAAGGTGCAAAAGATGCTTTCAGTAGCCTGGGCAAACAATGCAAGGAAGTATCCGGAGGATTACCTACTCTTATTTCACCTTGGATAGACGGTAAAAAAGCTGTTGATGCAGCCTCTGGTTCATTGAGTAAAGCGCAGGCAGTTTCTGTCGAGGAACACGAAAGAGAGTGGTCTGAGATCTTTGAAGCCATCAAAGGCAATGTTGATGCCTGCGCTTTCCAGGACGGACATATAGACTATGACGAACTGGATGCATTCTTTAGCGTCAACAAGAAAATGGCAGACAAATATGGTATCGAATGCTGGACAAATGCTGAATCATTTGACCGCGACATGCCTATCAAGTTTCTGCCAATTAAATTCGACAAGTTACGCATGAAGTTAGAAGCTGCAGCCCGTCAGAACTATGATAAGGCCATCACTTTCGAGTTCTCACATTTTATGAGCCCGCAGTCTGCATACCTTCAGGCAGGCCACTTGTACGACCGCTATAAGGAATACTTCAACATATAATAAAGAAAAGACTGTAATTTATGAACAACAACAATGTTAACATGGGATATGTAATATTCCTATCTCTCGTTGCTGCTTTAGGCGGATTCCTTTTCGGATATGACACAGCAGTTGTATCCGGAACCAATCAGCAAGTAGCTAAATTATTCGGGCTTGATGAGATGCAACTGGGCTGGTACGTAGGTTGCGCACTGGTCGGTTCGATCGGCGGTGTATCTGTTGCCGGTATTTTAGGTGATATGTTCGGGCGTAAACGCACAATGTTATTCTCCGCCATCCTTTTCTCGCTTTCTGCCATAGGCTGTGCAGTAAGTACGGATTTCACAATGCTTATTGTTTCCCGCATCTTTGTAGGTGTAGGTATCGGTATTGTTTCCATCATATCTCCGTTATATATATCAGAAGTAGCTGTTGCAAAATATCGCGGCAGCCTTGTATCACTTTACCAGTTCGGTGTAACAGTCGGTATGGTAGGAGCCTATCTGGTAAACCATCTTTTGCTGAACCTGGCCGAAAGCGGTATGGCAACAATAACCGATCCGGCATCCGTCTCTCTATTCGAAAAAGTATTCTATACCGAATCGTGGCGCGGCATGTTAGGAATGTGTGCCGTTCCTTCCGTTATATTCTTTATAGTGATATTCTTCATACCGGAAAGCCCGCGTTGGTTAATTCTAAAACGTCGCGACGACAGTGCACAGCATATTCTGCAACGTATCTATGGAAGTATCCAGGAAGCGGTAAGCCAGTTGGAAAGTACCCGCCAGATGGTAATAAGCGAGGATTCCTCAAAGTCAGGCCAATGGGCTTATCTTTTCAAGCCGGCTATCTTTAAGATGGTACTTATTGGTTCTGCCATTGCCATTCTGGGTCAGTTTATGGGTGTAAATGCCGTGCTATACTACGGTCCTACAATCTTTGAACAAAGCGGGCTTTCAGGCGGCGATTCATTATTTTACCAGGTACTTGTTGGTTTGGTTAACATGATTACTACTATCATTGCATTGTTTATCATCGACAAAGTAGGACGTAAGAAACTGGTATACTGGGGAGTTTCAGGTATGATTTTAGCATTATTGCTAATTGCATTCTACTTCCATAACGGTGAAGCAATGGGCATATCAAGTATATTCCTGTTGGTATCATTCATGTTCTACATTTTCTGTTGTGCAATCTCAATCTGTGCGGTAGTATTTGTTCTTCTATCAGAAATGTTCCCGATTCGCGTGCGTGGTCTTGCCATGTCTATTGCAGGATTCTCTTTATGGATCGGTACATACCTGATCGGACAGTTAACCCCGTGGATGCTGAAGAACCTGACTCCGGAAGGAACATTCCTATTGTTTGCCGCCATGTGTATTCCTTACATGTTTATCATGTGGAAACTGATTCCCGAAACAACCGGACGCTCATTGGAAGAAATTGAAAAAATGATTTCAGAGTAAAGACGCTTTTCCATAGGATCTTTGCTTTAAACTGATAAGCCGGAGTTTTTATAAAAAACTCCGGCTTTCTTTATATATTCTTTATAGCAAATCTACTTATTATCCTTATCTCTGATTTCTACCCTGCGTATCTTACCGCTGATTGTTTTAGGCAGTTCGTCTACAAATTCAACAACACGAGGATATTTATAAGGAGCGGTAACCTTTTTAACGTGTTCCTGAAGTTCCTTTACCAGAGCTTCGCCGGCTTTCGACTTATAATCTTTAGCCAATACAATTGTGGCTTTTACCACTTGTCCGCGTATTTCATCGGGTACACCGGTAATGGCGCACTCTACAACTGCCGGATGTGTCATCAACGCACTTTCCACTTCAAACGGGCCGATACGATAGCCGGAACTTTTAATCACATCATCGGCACGGCCAACAAACCACAGATATCCGTCTTCATCACGCCAGGCAACATCACCTGTGTAATATAACCCATCATGCCAAGCTTCATGCGTACGTTCTGCATCCCGATAATATTCTTTAAACAAACCAATAGGCTTACCATTAACTGTATGGATTACGATTTGTCCCTGTTCTCCGTCTTCTGCTTTTGTCCCGTCCGGGCGCAAAAGGTCTACATCATATTGAGGATTTGGAACCCCCATCGATCCTGGCTTTGGTTCCATCCATGGGAATGTAGCAACCGTCAGAGTCGTTTCCGTCTGGCCAAAACCTTCCATCAGCTTAATACCCGTAAGCTTATAAAATGTATCGTACACGGCAGGATTCAACGCTTCGCCGGCTATCGTACAATACTGCAGCGAAGAAAGATCATACTTGCTAATATCTTCACGTATAAGGAAACGGAAAATAGTAGGCGGGGCACACAATGAAGTAATACGGTAATCCTGAATCATCTGCAACATATCGGCCGGTGTAAACTTTTCATGGTCGTACACAAATACCGTAGCACCGGCAATCCATTGGCCATATAGTTTACCCCAAACTGCTTTTCCCCAACCGGTATCGGCAATCGTAAGGTGCAAACTGTCTTTATGCAGGTTGTGCCAAAAGCTACCCGTAACGATATGTCCCAAAGGATAAGTAAAGTCGTGAGCCACCATTTTCGGGTTGCCTGTTGTACCTGAAGTAAAATACATCAGCGAAATATCGTCATTACTATTCGCACGTGCCGGACGTACAAATGGAGCAGCATTTCTTATACCTTCATGAAAGTCATCAAAACTTCCCAGTTCAGGGCCTACAGAAACAACAGTCTTAATAGACGGTGAATCGGCAAGCGAATCTTTTATATGGGAAAGTATAGGCTCTTCTCCGGCACAAACTATCATCTTTATATCAGCCGCATTGGCACGATATACGATATCTTTCTTCGTCAATAAGTGAGTAGCAGGAATAACGACTGCCCCCAACTTATGCAATGCTATGATACTGAACCAAAATTCATATCTGCGTTTCAATATAAGCATCACCATATCTCCGTGCCCTATACCTAAAGACTGGAAATATGATGCTGTCTGGTCGGTATATTTTTTCAGATCGGCAAAAGTAAAATCAATATGCTCTCCGTGGTCATTCGTCCAACAAAGCGCTTTCTTATCCGGTTCTTCGGCAGCCCATGCATCTACTACATCATAGCCGAAATTAAAGTTCTCAGGCACTTTTATCCTGAAGTTTTTCTTAAAGTCCTCTTGCGACGTGAAAGTCGTTTGGTCTATGAATCTTTCTAACATATTCTCTTAATTGATAATCGAAGACAAGGATTCCGATTCCTTAGCTTCCCAAGTCTTAATTTATAAAATGATCGCCAAAAAACTTACTTTTTCTCCATCCAAAGCCTTCATTCCATGAGGCAACTCAGAGTTAAAGTAGATACTGTCTCCTTCTTCCAGTATCAATTCTTTATTATTTATCTGCAAAAGCATACGTCCGCTCAATACAAGATTATATTCCTGTCCTGGATGCGAGTTCAGATAAACAGGCTCTTCATCCGGCTTAGGATGAACAGTCACCAAAAAAGGATCGGCCTTTCGTCCGGCAAAACCAGCCGCCAGTGATTGGTATTTATAGGCTTTGGTACGCTCTACAGCTATACCTTTTCCTCTACGGGTAACAAAGTAAGCACTCATCTTCGGTTCGTCTCCAAACATTAGTGTAGTCAGCTCAACACCATAAGCCTGAGATATCTGATGGAGTACACTTACCGAAATATCCACCGTACCGCTTTCAAGCAAAAGATATTCATCCGTGGTGATGTTGCATACTCTGGCAAGTTCTTCAGGCGTAATCTCCAATGCATCACGCAACCCGGCCAGACGTTCTGCAATTTGTCGTATCTGCTCATTCATCTGATGTAGTTTTTTATTATGATTAAGATGCACCAAAGGTAAGAAGAAATACAGCACTTTCTAATAAAAAGTACAGGAATAAATAATCTTTTCAGCAAGGCAAAAATTAATTACTACCTAGGTAAAAATTAATTTTTACCTAGGTAGTAATTAATTTTGCCCCTGGTCAAAAGAATAAAAGTATAGTATCAAACGATTAAAAAGTCCGCAGAACAAAAATAAATCAAGGTAAGAAAATACTTCTCACTACAAATTGACCGTCTACAAAGAAATAAGGGCTTAGAAAGGCTGATTTGATTTCACGAAATATAGCCCTAAAGGTTGCTCAACTGATAAACTTTCCAGATCTTTGCTACATGAAAAGACAGATAATAGCATATGAGAACTACTACAAAGATTTTTTCAATACTCTCGATAAGGGAACACAAGAAAAGGTTCTGTATGGTTTGCTTATGCTAAAGACTCAAGACCGATTACCGGCCAAGTATGTAAAATCCATACGAGACGGTTTGTTTAAACTTAGAAAACCCAAAAAACACCTGATAAAGAAATAGATAAAGCATTAAAACTAAAGGAAGAATATTATGAGCGAAAAAGAACTAAAGATGTTTGATGTCGATGCACAATTAGACGTAGCATTTGGCAAAGAAGGAACTCCGGAGCGTAGAGCCGCTGAGGATAAGGCTCACGCTTTCTTTACAGGACAAATTATAGAGGAAGCCCGAAAGAAGGCCAACATGACACAGGCGGAACTTGCAGAGAGGATCGGGACAAATAAATCTTACATTTCCCGTGTTGAGACCGGCAGAACGGAACCGAAGGTATCTACCTTCTACCGTATCGCCTCAGCTTTGGGATTAACTGTTGAGTTGAACCCGGTCATGTAAGAAGTGCTAGAATGAACCGGGGCAAACTACAACTAAGTTGCGTTTGCCCCGCGTTAGGAATATATTCGGAAGCGATGAAAAACAAATTCCGGTTTGTTATTCGAATTTAATTACTTCAACCGGACACTCATCGGCAGCTTGCTTGATGCCTGCTTCAAAGTCGGCAAAAACAACACCTTCTCTTACTTCTGAGTGATCTGATACAGTAAATACTTCAGGGCAAACCGACTCGCAGTTGCCACAGGCTATACAGCCGTCTTCTATCCAAACTCTACTTATCGCCATAATTCTTTCCTTTAAGATGATTAACTTGTAATAATAACAATCCCATATACCGGAATGTTGCGACACTTTGTCAACACTTACCCATCCTTTAAAAATATTTTAACTATAATACTGTCTATTTTCTCATAATATTCCGTAAGTTTACAAACATATAACATTATGTATTTAACCTTATATAAAATCTGAATTACAATGGATAACGCAATTTTCAGCTTTCCGAAGCCAATTAACGAGCCAGTGAAAGCCTATGCTCCCGGTTCTGCCGAAAAGAAAGTATTAAAACAAACCCTCGCACAACTTAGTTCCGAAGAATGGGATATTCCCCTGGTGATAGGAGGAAAAGAAATCCGTACAGGAAATACCGGAAAAGTGGTCATGCCGCACGATCATCACCATGTACTGGCAACTTACCACAAAGCCGGCGAAAAAGAAGTGCAAATGGCAATTGACGCCGCCATGAAAGCACATAAAGACTGGTCGGAATTGCCTTGGGTGGAACGCGCATCCGTTATGCTTCGTGTTGCTGAATTGATTTCCACTAAATACCGCTATCTGGTAAATGCGTCCGTAATGTTAGGCCAGAGCAAAAACCCGATGCAGGCAGAAATTGATGCCCCTTGCGAACTAATTGATTTCCTGCGTTTCAGTACATTCTATGCAAGCCAGCTTTATGCTGATCAGCCTTATTCCGAGACCGGTATATTGAACCGGATGGAGTATCGCGCCCTCGAAGGTTTTGTATTCTCGCTTACGCCTTTCAACTTCACCTCTATAGCATCCAACTTAAACCTGGCTCCTGCCATGATGGGAAATGTTTGCGTATGGAAGCCATCTACCACCGCTATCCATTCCAATTACCTGTTGATGAAAATATTCCGGGAAGCAGGCTTACCCGATGGTGTTGTCAACTTTATCCCCGGCCAGGGAAGCGTAATCGGCAAGGTCGTTACAACCAGCCGTGATCTGGCAGGTTTCCATTTTACAGGTTCGACTTCCACCTTCAACACCCTTTGGAGACAGATGGGAGAAAACCTTGGCACCTATAAATCTTATCCGAAAATCGTAGGAGAAACAGGTGGAAAGAATTTCATATTCGTGCACCCATCCGCTCCTACAACTGATGTTGCAACAGCCATTGTACGCGGTGCATTCGAATATCAGGGACAAAAATGTTCTGCCGGCTCACGCGCTTATATACCGGCTTCACTCTGGAAAGAAATAAAAGAACAGGTAGGCGAAATGCTGAAAGAAATCAAGATGGGAGACGTACAAGACTTTTCCAACTTTATAAACGCAGTGATAGATGAAGCATCATTCGACAATATTATGAGCTACATCAACTACGCCAAGCAATCGCCCGACGCGGAAGTAATCTTCGGCGGACATGGAGACAAGTCAAAAGGTTACTTTGTGGAACCTACTGTTATCCAAACCACCGACCCTATGTTCAAATCAATGGTGGAAGAAATATTCGGCCCGGTTATTACGGTATACGTTTACGATGATGCCAAATATGAAGAAACACTCGAATTGTGCGACCGCACTTCTCCATATGCTTTAACAGGCTCTATCTTTGCCCGCGACCGTTATGCGATAGACGTTGCATTCAACAAACTCCGCTATGCCGCCGGTAACTTCTATATCAACGACAAGCCTACCGGTGCTGTTATTGCCCAACAGCCATTCGGAGGTTCAAGAGCTTCGGGAACGAACGACAAGGCAGGTGGTCCGTTGAACCTGATCCGATGGACAAATCCGCGGACTATCAAGGAAGCGCTTGTTCCACCAACAGACTATAAATATCCATTCTTGGGAGAAAAATAATTAATTCCGGACAACCTGATAAATCAACTTCACAAATCGAATACTATGTTGGATTTTAATAACACCGAGATTGCTTTCTCGGCTAAATCACAGGGCGAACTAAAGAATGCTTACCTTCTTTTTAACACCATAAAACATCCGTGGCTGGTAAAGTGCGCAAAGATAGGAAGCTCGATTGCCATCAAGATTCATTTTCCTTTGGCATGGGCTGTAAAGCCTACACTTTACAAGCAATTCGTAGGAGGCGAAACTTTGCAGGATTGTGCTGGGGTAATCAACCATTTAACGAAGTTCAACGTTAAATCGACGCTCGACTTCTCCGCCGAAGGCGAACAAACCCCTGAAGGCATCCGCGCCACGTTTGAAGAGACTTTAAGATCTATAGACTACGCAAAAGGAAATCCCAATCTGGCTTACGCCGTGTTTAAGCCTTCAACCATAACAACCGACGAACTACTTTGCAAAGCTTCCGAAAAACGCAGTGAGCTGACTATCGAAGAAGTAAAACAATTCAGGGAATTCCGCGAACGTTTCATGGCTCTTTGCCAACGCGCTTACGATAACGATGTCCGTATTCTTGTGGATGCCGAAGACTATTGCTTTCAGGACGCCATCGACGAATTGACAGACGATGCCATGCGCCGGTTCAACAAGAAACGCGCCATCGTCTTTGCCACATTGCAAATGTACCGTCATGACCGCATGCCGTACCTGCGCCGCATATACGATGACACAATAGAAAAAGGCTATATCGCAGGAGTCAAGTTTGTAAGAGGCGCCTACATGGAAGAAGAACGTGCCCGCGCCGCAGCATTGGGTTATCCCGATCCCATCTGCAAAGACAAACAGGCTACTGATGAAAACTATGATGCCGGAGTAGCTTTCGTAATGGATCATCTGGATCGTTTCGAAATGTTTATGGGAACCCACAACGAAGAAAGCAATTATAAGCTGGCTAAGCTGATGGATGAAAAAGGAATCCCGCACAACGACTCCAGAATCTTCTTTGCCCAATTGCTGGGAATGAGTGATAACATTTCATTCAACCTTGCCCACGAGGGATTTAATGTTACCAAATATGTTCCGTACGCTCCCGTTCGGGATGTACTTCCTTATCTGATACGACGGGCAGAAGAAAACACATCCGTAGCGGGGCAAACAAGCCGCGAGCTTCGTATGCTAAAACACGAAATGCAGCGTCGTACACAAACAAGAAAATAAATGAGGTTGTGTCCACCGGACGCAGATAACGCAGAACACACAGAAAAACGCAGACTGATTTTATTAATAATCAATAGGGTCTGCGTTTCTCTGTGCTCCGTCTGCGTTCCTTAATTCCGATTTTTGACACACCTTCAAACTCATTCAAATACCAAAATGTTAATTCTACAGCCATATTGACTTCCTTTTCGATTATAGTATCTATATTTGTAAACTAAAGTATCACAAATATGGCATATCAGTTTACAAGAATAGCAATCAAAATCGGAAGCAACGTACTCACGCGCAAAGACGGATCGCTGGATGTCACCCGTATGTCAGCACTAGCAGATCAGGTTGCAGAGCTTCATCAGCATGGTGTAGAAGTAATCCTAATATCATCCGGAGCCGTAGCTTCGGGACGAAGCGAAGTGAAGCCAAACAAAAAGCTGGATCACGTATCTGCCCGCCAACTTTACTCTGCCGTAGGCCAGGCAAAATTAATAAACCGGTACTTCGAACTGTTCCGCGAACACAAAATAGCTTGCGGACAAGTATTGACCACCAAGGAGAACTTTGGTAGCCGTACGCACTATCTCAACCAGAAGCACTGCATGGAAGTAATGTTGGAAAACAAAGTAATTCCCATTGTAAACGAAAACGATACCATCTCCGTTACGGAACTGATGTTTACCGACAACGACGAACTGTCCGGCCTCATCGCCACCATGATGGGCATGGATGCACTCATCATATTAAGTAATATAGACGGTATATACAACGGCAACCCGCAAGACCCGGCATCCGAGGTAATCCGGACAATAGACAACGGCAGACAGGACTTGTCCGAATATGTACAAACAAGCAAATCTTCATTCGGACGCGGCGGTATGTTAACCAAATGCAATATCGCCCGCAAGGTAGCCGACGAAGGCATCACCGTTATCATTGCCAACGGCAAGAAAAACAATATCCTGCTGGAATTATTGGCTAAAGGAAGCGATACGGTTTGCACACGCTTTCTTCCTTCGCCCAAACCCGTAAGCAGCGTAAAGAAATGGATCGCCCATTCCGAAGGCTTTGCCAAAGGAGAAATCCATATCAACAAAGGTGCCGAGGAAGCACTTCTCGACCCGAAGGCAACCAGTATCCTGTTGGTTGGCGTAACACATATAAAAGGAGAATTTGAAAAAGACGACATCGTAAAAATAATCAACGAAGAAGGTATACAATTAGGCGTAGGCTGTGCCGGCTATGATAGCAAGGAAGCTACCCGGCTTATCGGGCACCGCGATTTGAAACCGCTGATACATTACGATTATTTATATTTAGACCAGGCATAAAAGTATGAGTATAATAAAGACATTGGAACAAGCAGTAAACGGATCGCGTTCATTACTGACGTTAAGTGATAACAAGATCAACCGGATTTTGCAAGACACGGCACAAGAATTATTAAACTGCCAGTCATACGTATTGGCAGAGAATGCCAAAGATCTGTCGCGAATGGATCCGGCCAATCCGAAATACGACCGGCTGAAACTCACCCCCGATCGACTGGAAGGAATTGCCGGAGATATGCGTAACGTAGCCACCCTGTCCACCCCGCTGGGCAAAACACTGGATGAAGCAACCCGTCCCAACGGAATGGTGATACGGAAAATAACCGTGCCTTTCGGCGTAATAGGCGTAATTTATGAAGCCCGGCCGAATGTTACTTTCGATGTGTTTTCGCTCTGCTTCAAAAGCGGTAATACCTGTGTATTGAAAGGAGGATCGGATGCAGACTGTTCAAACAGAGCTTTAGTCGGGATTATACACCGCGTACTTGAGCGCCATACTATAAATCCGGCAGTCTGTACACTGCTTCCCCCTGGCAGGGAATCGACAGCCGAACTATTAAATGCAATCGGGCTGGTAGATTTGATCATTCCGCGCGGAAGCAGTTCGCTTATCAACTTTGTACGTGATAATGCCCGTGTTCCGGTAATTGAAACCGGTGCAGGAATCTGTCATACTTATTTCGATAAAGACGGAGATAAAGAGAAAGGCCAGGCCATTGTGAACAATGCAAAGACACGTCGCGTAAGTGTGTGCAACGCATTAGACTGCCTCATTATCCACCACGACCGCCTGTCCGATCTACCCTACATTTGCAGCAAGCTGCAAAACAGCCGGGTGATAATTTATGCCGACAAACCTGCCTATGCCGCACTCTGCAACCAATACCCGTCCGAATTACTCCGGCCTGCCGCCCCCGACAGTTTCGGAACAGAATTTCTGGACTACAAAATGAGCATCCGCACCGTAAACACGTTTGACGAAGCCTTGCAACATATCTCACGCTACAGTTCGAAGCACAGCGAAAGCATTGTCAGCGAATCAGGCGAAGCCATCCGCAAATTCCAGCAAATGGTAGACGCCGCCTGTGTGTATGCAAACGTATCTACAGCCTTTACCGACGGTGCACAATTCGGCTTCGGTGCCGAAATAGGTATCAGCACACAAAAGCTGCATGCCCGGGGTCCAATGGCATTGCCCGAACTCACTACATACAAATACATAATCGAAGGAGAAGGACAAGTAAGAGAATAACGTTCCAATTCGTTCATTATAGATACCAAATCGTTCGTATCTCCAGCCAGGCCCAGGATAGAAAAAAGAGTGTTTCTACAGATGAACAGAACGCGATGAGCCGTTTTTATTCACGCACTTCCTTCTTCCGGCAGTTCAAAGAGATCACAGGCAAAAGCCCGAGACTGTATTCCGTAAACAAGCGCAGATTTACGCAGATATTTTTCCTTACCGCACAAGAAATCCCTATCTTTGCCCCCGCAACATCTCATAAACAAGATGAAATACATTCCTTGTATAAGACATATATCTGCGGAACATACATGTTCCGCAGTCCTTCTTCATGAAGAAGGAAATTTTGCAAAAAAAACGTAACCTTTCCTCCACCCACCTTTTTCACGTAAAAAACAATCAAAACATAGCAGGCTGCCCTTGCAGCCTGCCGAAAACGTGTGTCCGTACCACACGGAAAACCTCCGTATACCTACAAAAGTATCACCGACGCACCGGCGGAGCCTCCGTACACCTA
>NZ_FNVS01000003.1 GCF_900108035.1 Parabacteroides chinchillae | reverse complement strand
GACGTACCCTACGCCGGAACGGCAACGGCCAATCTATCATCCGGTTCTTTTGATGGCGTTGTTTCTGTCTCATTATACCGCACGCTGGCGAAAGTAACAGTAGTGAATCAGACCTTCTCCATACCCTACAGCTCACAAGGCGGAGGAAACATACCGCGCACAGGAATCCAACTCGTAAACGCAGGAAAAAAGTGCTTCGGAACAAAAAACAACTACGACGGAACAGGAAGCAACACTAACACCGCAGGAGTGGAGAACTCCACCTCCGTAAATGCTAACACCGTAACCTGGTATGTAGGAGAAAACGTACAATCCGGCTACTCGGCCACTAACGCCACCGAAAGAAACAGACTGAAAGCACCCGATGCTGCGAGGGTAACGCTGACGGGAAGCAAAACCCTCGCAACAGACGATGCCTACACATGCCACTTCGACGTCTTTATGGGCAAAAGCAGCGATGTAAGCGACTTCTCGCTACGCCGACACACAAACTACACGCTGACAGTAAACATCAACAATTCACTCGAATTCATTAGAAACTATGTAACGAATAGTAGTGGCAACCTATATTATAAGAATGACGATCCCCGGATATGGCACAGCGTGGCTTCTGTGTGGGTATCGGTTAATCAACCGTTGGCCAATACATATAAAACTTGGATAGGAAGTGATTTAACTAATTATCCACCTTTCAATTACGATGGTGGCGCTTCTTCCGGTACGGGTTCCGATTATATGGGCGTTTCTTCTACCGCTACTGTAAATACGCCTTATTCTTTCGAGGTTGAGAAAACAGAGCGTGGCAGTGCTTCTACTCATCGGTCTGCTACTGATTATTGTAATGGATTAGGTACAGGTTGGCGTGTTCCTACTTTTATAGAGTTAAAAGGTATGTATCAGAATAAGGCGGCATTGGAAGCAACAAGCGGCTTCGCTGCGTTCCTCATCAGCTACACCTACTGGAGTAGTTCGGTCTACAATGGCAGTGCCGGCATACGCTGCGGACTGGGCTTCAACTATGGCAATTACGATTACTACTACACGAGCACCGGCAATGGCTATGTTCGCTGTGTCCGGGATATCTGATCAATGGATAGAATATGGCTTTAGCCTGGTTTCAATTGCCGTCGGTTTCAACCGACGGAGGCAGTAGATTCTCCCCTTTCAAGGGCTTTAGCCCAACCGGAAAGAAATTTGGCTAAAGCCAACAGGAATGTACATCCCTTAATCCGTCCACTAAAGTAGACGGCAACCGAACTTAGGCTAAAGCCTACAAAGAGAACCTTCTTTAAGCCGTCCGCTGAAGCGGACGGTAACTAAAACCAGGCTAAAGCCATTACATAGCAAGGGAACATCCGGAGTATTTCGCTGTGTCCGGTAATGGCTTCTTTTGACACGCTCCGTTGCTGTTAGTGCGGCATAAGCCCCATCTTTTCGGCCCTTTCCAACATGAATAAACGGGCGGCTTCGTACTCGTTAGGGATAATACCATCCAGGATAGCATTCTTTATAGCCTCCTTAATCACTCCTACCGGCTGCGAAGGCGGAAGTCCAAAGGTATTCATGATCTCTTCGCCCGATACCGGCGGCTGGAAATTACGGACACGGTCTTTCTCTTCTATTTCTGCAAGTTTCTCCCTTACCAACCGGAAGTTTGCCAGAAAGCGGCGTACTTTCTCAGGATTCTTGCTCGTTATATCGGCTTCACACAGCTTCATTAAATCATCAATATCGTTGCCGGCATCAAAAAGCAAACGGCGGATAGCAGAATCGGTCACCTCGTCGTCCGCCAAGGCAATAGGACGCATGTGCAGGCTAACCATTTTCTGGACATACTTCATCTTCTCATTCATCGGAAGCTTCATTTTCCTGAAAATACCCGGAATCATACGTTCGCCTATAAAATTATGGTTGTGGAATGTCCAGCCCAAACGATTGTCGAACCGCTTTGTTGCCGGCTTAGCTATATCATGGAAGATGGCACTCCATCGCAACCATAAATTATCCGTGGTCTTACTTAATCTGTCCAACACCATTAAGGTATGTGCAAAGTTGTCTTTATGTCCGATACCTTCTTTCGTCTCCACTCCCTTTAAAGCACATAATTCGGGAAAGATAAGAGGTAAAAGCCCGCACTTGTCAAGCAGATCGAAACCAATAGAAGGCTTTGGAGAGAGCACTATCTTATTAAGCTCATCCACTATACGTTCTTTCGAGATTATCGAAATCCTGTCTTTATTACGTATAATAGCATCAAATGTATCGGGATAAATAAAGAAGCCCAGTTGAGTAGCAAAACGTACGGCACGCATCATCCGCAATGGGTCGTCGCTAAAGGTGATGTCCGGGTCGAGTGGCGTACGGATAGTTAAGTCGTCCATATCATCCAGTCCTCCGAAAGGATCAACCAACTCTCCATACCTGTCTTTATTCAGGCAAAGGGCTAGAGCATTAATCGTAAAGTCGCGTCTATTCTGGTCGTCTTCCAGTGTCCCGTCTTCCACTACCGGTTTACGGCTGTCATGGCTATATGATTCTTTCCGTGCACCAACAAATTCCAATTCCAAATCGCCACATTTAACCTGGGCTGTCCCGAAATTCTTAAACACAGACAGGTGCGCCCCGCGCCCTAACTTTTTTGCAACACTCTTTGCCAGTTCTATTCCGCTGCCAACAGCAACGACATCTATATCTTTAGACGTGCGGTTCAGATAAATATCTCTCACATAACCACCTATTACATACGCTTCGACACCTAATTCATCGGCCGCTTCCGAAATAATGCGGAACGGTTTTGCCGAAATATGTTTCAATATATCTTCTTGCTCTATATACATATATGTCAATAAAATGGTACAAAGATACGCAAATAATCAGACATATTTTCTGTAAGTTTGCAACTTGAAATAAAATCAAAAGGAGAATTACAGATGAAAAAGACAGCCGTTTGCATAGCACTAGCTGCTCTCACTTTAGCAGGATGCAACGATACGGAAAAAAAAGCACAAGCCCATTTGGATAAAGCACGTGCCATGTACGAACGTAACGAATTGTTCTCTGCCAAGAACGAAATAGACAGCATACGCGCCAACTATCCCAAAGAATATAAAATACTAAAAGAAAGTCTCGCATTAATGCGCCGGATCGAATATAAAGAGGCCGAACGCACGCTTGCCTTCTGTGACAGCATGATGCCTGTCAAACAACACGAAGCCGACAGCCTGGCCAAAAAATTCACTTTCGAGAAAGACAGTGTCTACGAAGAAATAGGCAACTATATATGGAAACAGCAAACGATAGAACGTAACTTGAAACGTTGTTATATCCGTTGCGGTGTAAACGAAAAAGGTGAAATGTATCTGGCAAGCGTCTATTTCGGCAGCCGCCCGATAGAACATACCGGGATTAAGCTCAGTACTAAAGACGGTATGTTTGCAGAAACAGCTTCAATACCATACGATGGCGGAGTAAACTACCGTTTCCAGGATCTGGGCAATACAACGGAAGTGGTTACTTATAAAGGCGATAATGGCATCGATGCTGTAAAATTCATCTTTACAAACGAAAAAGAACGGATCAAAGTAGATTATACGGGAGGAAAGCCATACGTCATCTATATAGCCGATGGAGACAAGAAAGCCATCGTGGAGACTTATAATCTGGCTACCGTATTAAGTGACATTGAGAACATGCGTAAAGAAACGGAAAAAGCAAACAAACGCATGAGCTACCTAAAGAACAAGCTGGATAAATCGTAAACCTTTGCAGATAAATGCAGACCGTATTGATATAAAGTTAGCATCTGAATAACTGTTCATAAAAAGAGCCGTATGGCAAGCTCCCGAAGGGCTTCCATACGGCTCTACTATTTTATAGAGACAGGTAACTTATCTCACGATTACTTTCTGAGCGTTTCCGCCTTCAACAGATACAACTACGATACCCTTTCCTGCAGGCAGGGTGAAATTGTCGGAAGTAGCTGTTACAGTAGCGATAACCTGACCTAAAATATTAGTCAAAGTAACCTTCTTGCCTGTTGCATTGTAAATTGTAACATTATCCGTACCGCCGGTAATCACGATTTCAGAAACCGCAACATCTTCATTTCCGGTAGGGGCAGATGTATTATCCACAGTAAACGGAGCACCTACGTTAGACATTACAACTACATTATTAACTACGCCCACATACGGAGTATGGAAATCATTACCACCGCTAAGCGTACGATTCAGTTCTTTCTGATTTTCCAGCAGATAACCACCATCAGAAGCGGTCTTGAAAGCAAACAAAGCAGGACTGTCGGCCATAGTCTTAATCGTATCACTTGTTATAAAGCCTGCACGGTAATAAGTTACATTGTTATTAACAAATGTCTTATTGGAATCGCGCAATGAAACCAGGTAGTAGCGGGTAGCTGCGTCTGCAGTTGCAGTTTCCGGAGCATGCAAAGCAGAAGAAACATAATACAGGCTCTTACCAGGTATTACCGTGTCTGCTTTTTCAACCCACAAACTAAAGTTATCGGCACTATAATCAGCCTTTAAGATTTCCTGGCCTTCGTTCTTAACTTCGGCATAGAAATTCAGCGGATTCATTGTCAGATATTTTCCATTTGTACCAATTTGCTTATGATTGTTTCCAAATGAAGCATATTCGGGAGCATCTACGGCAGTAAAATCAAAGTATGCAACCTTATCAGACAAAATCAGATTTGCATTGTTGATATCCAAAGATACGAAATCAGCGCCTGTAGTCAATTTATACTTGCCACCTTCCAAAGCGGTTACAAATGTAAATGTAAGAGCTTTACCTGCCGTAGAAGTCAGTACCAAACCTGTATTGTCAGGTTCTACATTGTTGGCTACAGAATCGTTAGTAAACTGCTGAGCCAATTTATAAGTAGCCGTATACAACTTATCACCTAAGCTGGTTGCACCCGTATTTTCACCTACATTAGGTATAGAATCCTGTACAATAGCAACTTTAAATGCAATTGGAGTTTCTGAGCTGCCTGCTTTAGCACGCAACATAGAATCTGCTGCAAATACCGGCAAATTACCAACACCCAAACCGGCAACAGCACTTAACTGATATCCGTTATCTGCAATTTCGGAAACTGTAAAATGACGAACACCTAAGAATTTATCATCAAAGTTTATATCTTTCTGATATACAAATGTGATAGAATCGGTTCTGCCTGAAATAGTATATGTATTAGCCATACCTTGTACCGGGAAGATTTCTTTGTTCATTCCGAAATCGGTACCATCATAACGGCTACCAACACTATATTTACCATTGTTCTCCAATACATACCACTGTCCTTTAGCCTGGAATGCAGACAAAGAATCGGCAGACATCATAGGAACAGAAGCAGAAGTAGATACCCAATACTCACCTGCAGTATTCAAACCGGCACTCTTCAGATAGTAAACACCTGTTCCTGTAGGAATAGTAGAAGGCGTACCTCTTTTAACAGTAATCATAGGTGCTGTTCCTTGTGCAGGAGCAGGCGTAGTTGCCACCAAGTTTGCGACAGTCAACACTTTTGTAGAACCAACACTTGCATACACAACACGTGCAGAATCGCCTAATATTCCAATAGGACTTGCATTTACAGTAGGAGCATCTTTTACAAACATAGCCAAAGAATCATTCTTCAGGTTAATTGTAAATTTAAACTTCTGGAAGTCTGCATTACCTACTGTATGTAAACTGCTTTGAGCATAAGTTGAATCCAATGCAAAGTTTGCACCAAATACACCGGTAGCTCCAGCTATAACAGTCTTTGTTGTATCCACACCAAAGTATTTAGGAGTACCATCCGGGAAAGACTGGTCATTTTGCAATTGCAATGTCATATAGCCTTCATCTGCAGCAGTCAAGTTTTTCGCTAAGATTTCCTGGCCTGCAAAAATGTTACCACCATAAGTACCGTCAAACATCAACTGAAAGACAGAAAAGCCATTACCTAATTCTTCGGCGTTAAGCTTCAAAGAAGCAGGAGGAAGCGCAACAGTAAAGTTTGATGTAGATGCAGAAGACAGTTCTAAATCACTACCATTTACATATAGCGCCATTAGCTGATTATTTCCGTAAGAAGCCTTAATGGCACCTCCATCTGTAAATAACCACTTATCAATACCAGCAGCCAAATTAGGCACTGCATCTGCAGAAGCAGCAAAAGACAACACGGCTTGGGTTGCCTTATTGGTAAACTGGTAAGCAGTACCGCCAATTGTTGTGCCCGCATTCGTTATTTGCCATAAAGCCGAGTCAATCGAAGCTTTTGTTGCAGTTGCAAGATCAATAGTCTTAACAATCACAGAGTCAGCCTTGTCTCCACTCAATGCCAAATAGTTACTACCATCTTGTAAATAATAGTAGTTTCCGGCCGTCCATTCGACAGGAGGCACAGAACCTTGCGCATTAGCCGTGAATACGCCTGCAACCATAAGTGCAGCCGCAGCCAAAAGAGTACATTTTTTGTTCATATACATATAGATTTTATTTATACAATCAACCTCTAAACAAGAAGCTTTACAAAAATGTTCTCGATGTGAGCTGCGTTAACAGCAATTTAGCGACTTATAACAAATAGGAGGATTGGTGCAAGGTTTGCTATATGCACAAGCAGAAAAGCCCCACCGGTTTTCCGGTGGGGCGAATCTATGAATAGGATAAACCTATTTAGTTTTCAATTATTTTACAACAGCCTTAACAGCAGCTTCACCTTCTACAGCTACGATTACAACACCCTGAGGAGCAGCAATCACTTCACTGTCTGAAGTTGCAACTATTGTAGTCTTCTGACCTAATACGTTAGATACAGTTACAGCCTTACCAGCAGCACCGTAAACAGTTACGTTACCTTCGCCAGCTACTACACTGATAGTGTTAGCTTCTGTTGATTCGTTGCCGGTTGGAGTATCAACAGTTGTTACTGTAACAGGCAGAGCGTTAGCTGCAACATCAAGAACTAATGCACCATTTACTTGTCTCAAATAAGAAGCAGAACCTACGTTGTAAACTTTATATTCACCAGCAGTCTTAGTGTTAGCAAACATAAACTGAGCCTTAGGTGCCATTGTTGAGTCTTTACCAACGATTAAAGTATCTTTACCAATACCATATTGTTTAGCTTCAACGAACACAACCTTATTATCTTTGTTTACAATCATATAATTAGCAATGCCTTCTTCAATCTTTTCAGCATCAACATTTCTTGTTGTAGTGAAATAGAATTTAGGTTCAGCAACATTTTCCATACAAGCAGTATCAACATACAACTTGAAGTCGTCAGCAGCATAACCAGCCTTCAAATCAGATTCACCCTTCAATACGCCAGAACCATCGGCAGCCATTGTAATAGCCAATGAGCTGTTAGCTGCAGAATTGATAGTCATGTGAGCAGGAGTACTATTTGAAACATTTACCCATTCAGGCAGGTCAGGAGTAGTTACAGTAAATGTACCCAACACTTGAGAATTTACTTTGGCAGCAACCATCTTAGCTTCTGTTCCTGAGAAAGTAGCTTGCAATGTATCAACATTAAACAATACAGTGTTGTCAAATGTCTTCATATTATTTGCATCATATACATCGCTACCCATCAAAGTAATCAACTGATATTGATCTTTAACCGGAGTTGCACGGAACACAACAGCCACAGTATCTCTCTTACCGTCAGCACGTTTTGTCAACTTAAACACTTCATTAGTTCTATCATATCCAAGAACCTTATCACCTAAGAATTCAGTTAAAATATAAGCTTCACGAGTCAAGTTATCACCGAACTTAACTGTACCTGCATTAGCAACTTTCAATTTGAATGTAGTAGCATCAGCATCAGCGGCTGCATGTAAAATAGAGTCTTTTACATATACCATAGCATCAGTTCCTAAAGAAGAGTTGAATTGCAATGCTACAGACAAGTTCTTCAATTCAGCAGCTGTAAAGTGTTTATAACCTACGAATTCGTCAGTTGCAGGAGCTTCTTCGAATATAAATGAATAAGCACCATTCACCATCTTATAGCCATTTGCACCATCTTCATAGATAGCCATACCATTTGCAAACTTTTCATCTTTAAGTTCGCGATTGAAAATATTATAATTACCATTAGCTAATTTTTCAACTGCCCACTGAGTAGAAGCTACATAAGGAGAAGCAGCACCGAATGCCTTAGCTGTAGACGGATAATTAATAACAACATATTTATCTTTATTGTCACCTGTAGTAACCTTAATATAATACTTCTTGGCAGCATCTAATCCTGTAAATTTAGTACCTACCATAAATTCGATACCAGGAAGATCGATATTTGCAGCATCAACAGCAGCAGTAGACAACACTTTTGAACCGTTTGCAATATAAGCCCAAGATACATAAGAAGGGGTAATTCCTTTTTCAGCAGTTGTATTAGCTGCCACATCAACTTTTGAAGTTGCTGTAGAAACGATTAAAGAGTCACCGGCAATTCTACCTTTGTTAATCATAAATTTGAACAAATAAGTAGAGATATTACGACCCTTAGCAGCTACTGTATCAGAAACACCACCATAAGCAGGATCCTGATTTGTTACATTAGTCAATGTATCCAAGCCAAATTTGAAACCGGCACCTTCATTCCAAGAAGCAGAAGCTACGTTGTGGCGAACTGTATCAGCAATGATAAACAGTGAATCGTTCATCACTTTATCATTCCACTTAGACTTCAAACCCGGAGCACCGATTACACGCAACATAACTGAATCTCCAGGAGTAAATCCTGTAACATCTGCTTTTAATTTATCAGAAGTATTTACTTGAGATGCATTTACAGCAATCGCTTTAATCTGATATTTTGTAAATACATTATCAGCAACATCATTATTGAATGCTAATTTGAAATAAGTACCATTAGCTTCATTCAATTGTTCTGCACTCAAAGGCATATCTGCAACTTCTACTGCATTCCATGCAACAGCTGCAGCAGCATTCTTCTGTACCTTTACTGTTCCGTCAACAACAGTATCCAAAGAGAATACATCGGAGCCCACTTTATAAGTAATAGTAGAGGTAGCTCCAGCCGTACAAGCCTTCCAAGACCAATCTTTGTTACCATCTTTTACAATTCCAACAACTTCCTTATTGTTTTCAACACTAAGAACAGTACCTGTCACCTTGTTCTCGAAAGTATAGATAGAGTCGCCTGATGTTGGCTGAACTGTCAAGTTCAACTTCCACATCACAGAGTCCAATGCCGGAACTTCAGAAAAATCGCCTTTTGTAACAGATTTCGTAACCAAACTATCCTTATCACCTGCTTTTGTTTTTATAACAGAAAGATAAGAACCGGCGCCGGCTTTAATGTGGTAATACTTGTCAGCAGGAGCAAGCTTAGTCGCAACCTCGTTACCGGGCGTAAACTGTGCGCTTGCTGATAATCCACCGACCATCAGAGCAATGGCCAAAAGAGTAGAAAATCTCTTGTTCATAATTCAAATAATTTATATTAATACTAAGTAAATAAGTTCTTTAATCTAAAAATATCCCTCACATCAAAACATACCAAGGGATGTAATTCATCTAATCTTGCCAACAAAAGTAAGCATTGTTTTTATATCTGCAATCCATTTCTTGTGTTTTTTTCTCTTTTAGTATACTTTCTTATCAACAAAACAACATAGTGTGTACGAAATTGTCGATTCCTTATACAAAACACTCAACAGTGGTGTATTTAAGCGGATATTCCAATATATAATATAATGTACGCGCATGTACATATCTTTATATCCAAATCATCGGGATCATTTTTCAATATCATCCCGATGATTTCAAAAAATGATCCCGATGATTTCTTTCTGAGAAAATGAAAAGCCCGCAATCAAGAGACCACGGGCTTAAAATCGTTCCTTTTATAACCAAATAATACTAAAGTAATAAAATAAAAGCCCTGAAATATCTTTTATCAGACAGAATGATTTACTTCTGCCGATTATATATCTTTTAAATTTTGATACACAAAGATAAATCTTTTCGATCATCTATAGGAAAAAATCTATTCGATCTAACCAAGTCTATTGGTTTATGAACAAAAAGATTCATTTCGAGTACATATCCCTCAATCTTTCGCCTGATGTACAGTAAGCTGAGGGAATGGGAATCCAATACCTTCGGCATTAAACGTTGCATAAATAGCCTGATTTATATCAAAATAAACACCCCAATAATCAGCACTCTTCACCCACACGCGTACAACAATATTTACACTGCTATCTGCCAATGCCGTTAATGCAATAAATGGAGCTGCCGGATCAGACAATATACGCGAATCTTTAGCCAAGACAGATTCTATTACGGACTTTACCTTCTCAAAATCGCTTCCATATTCAACTCCAAAAGTCCAATCTACACGGCGGCTTGTCTGATGACTAAAATTTGTCACTACCCCACTGCTTAACGAACCGTTTGGAATATAAATTATCTTATTATCAGCAGTAGACAGAACCGTATGGAAAATTTGTATCTCTTTCACCGTTCCCCCGACATTCTGAGCTTCAATATAGTCTCCTACTTTATAAGGTTTAAAAAGAAGAATAATTAAACCGCCGGCAAAGTTTGACAAATTGCCGCTCAGAGCCATACCGACTGCAACACCGGCAGAAGCAAGCAAAGCTGCAAACGATGTTGTTTGTACTCCCAATGCTCCTACAACCGAGATAATTAACAATATCGTAAGAACAACATTTACTAAACTACCGACAAATGTCTTAACAGAAAGGTCGATATCACGTTTATTCAATATCCGGCGAACCAACTTATTAATCAAATTAATAACTAACCGGCCAACTATAAAAACCAAAAAAGCTTTTATCAGTGTCCAGCCCAAAGTAGATCCTTGTTCAACAAGAGACCTCAAAGCAATTTCCAGCTTCGTAGCAGTTTCTGTAGCATCTAATAATAACATATCCTTTAAATTTAATTCTTATACTATATTTAACTCTTAGCGAATAAAATTATTACAAATTGTAGCAAAGGTATAAAGTTTTTTTATTCCAGCTAAAAGATTAATTTATTATGTAGATTTGCGGCAAATCAAATAACAGATTAAACATAATAGAATGAGAATCCTTAGCATATTTGCAGCTCTATTCTTACTTGTAGGCAATGTCTACGCCCAAACATACGAAGAATACATAAAAAAAAGCTATGACTTCCTGGATAAGAACGATTTAGTATCTGCTGAAGAAAGTCTGAAAGCGGCAATGCGTTTAGAGCCAGGAAATCCTACCAACTATGCACTGCTTTCAAATCTGGGAACAATTCAACGCAGGCAAGGTAAATTAGAAGAGGCTCTCACTTCATATTCCGCCGCATTGAGCCGCCAGTCTAAAAATATAGGAATTCTGGAAAATCGAGCTTCCTTATATTCCGAATTGGGAGAAACTGAGAAGGCGTTGAACGATTACACAACCCTTCTGCTTATCGATCCAACCCACCAGGAAGCTCTTTATTGCCGGGGATTACTTTACATACAATTAAAAAACTTCATTTGGGCAGAACAGGATTTCGACAAAATCCTGGAAGTAAACGAAAAGTCTGTACGCGGCCGTCTTGGGCATGCGATCCTTGAAAAAATGCGCGGCAATTATGATGAGAGCGAACGCATATTCAACTATCTGATTAATGAAATGCCCCGCGACTGGATTTTATACGAAGGCCGTGCCGACCTTTACTTTATGATGGGGAAGAATGCACGCGCCATGGCTGATATAAACCGGGTGTTTGTTGAAAGTACTCCCAGTGCTGCACTTTATGTTTTGCGAGGTAAGATAAAACTATCCCAATATGAAAAAGAGCCGGCTGCTCTCGACTTCCAAAAAGCATTAGATATGGGTTACGATAAGGCTGTGATTGAAGAGTTAATGAAAATGACAAAATAAAATAATGGCGGTGCGTTCACTAATTCCGACTTTTGACACACCGCCATTTCCAAATCCCTATTTTTAATTACTGATTCGTTCGGCAATCCAGTCTCCTACTTCACTGGTAGAATATGATTTGCCATTCTGTGAAATATCTTCCGTCACCACACCGGCATCCATAGAGGCAGCGACAGCCTCACGGATCACTTTTCCTTCTTCCATCAGATTGAAGGCATATTCAAACATCAGGGCGGCACTCAGGATAGTAGCCAACGGATTAGCTATATTTTTTCCGGCTGCCTGCGGATATGAACCGTGAATAGGTTCAAATACAGATGTATGTACACCTATGGAAGCCGAAGGAAGCATACCTAACGAACCTGTTATAACAGAGGCTTCATCCGTCAGGATGTCGCCAAACATGTTTTCAGTAACCAAGACATCAAAACTCTTTGGCCATTGGATCAGACGCATAGCTGCATTATCCACAAACATATATTCCGTCTCCACATCCGGAAATTCTTTTTCTATCTCTTGTGATACCTGGCGCCATAAACGGGAAGTAGCCAAAACATTAGCTTTATCTACAACAGTTACTTTTTTACGGCGTTTCTGTGCATACTGATATGCCAGACGTACAATGCGTTCAATCTCTTCGCGAGTATAAATACATGTATCATAAGCCGTGTTGCCATCTTCGCTACGTCCTTGCGGGCGCCCGAAGTACATACCTCCGGTCAGCTCACGGATACACATAAAGTCTGCACCTTCCACCAGATCGGCACGAAGGGGCGATTTATGGATCAAGGAAGGGAATGTTGTCACCGGACGAATGTTTGCAAACAAGCCCAGCTTTTTACGCATAGCCAGCAAGCCCTGCTCCGGACGAACCTTTGCAGACGGATTATTGTCATACTTAGGAGAACCGATAGCTCCGAAATAAACCGCATCACTCTGCATACACAGTTCGTGTGTTTCATCGGGGTACGGATTACCTACCGCATCAATAGCACAAGCACCAACCAATGCCTCCTTATAACTCAAATCATGTCCGAACTTCCGGCATACGGCTTTTACAGCTTTCATGCCTTGTTCTACTATTTCGGGACCAATCCCGTCTCCTGCCAATACAGCAATATTCAATTTCATTACGTTAGTATTTTGTTATTCTCTTTTGAAATATTCATACTTAGGCTCTGTAGGAACATAAGAATCATCATCCCACAAAGAACTTGTAATCATCAGGTCCGCACTGTAACGGTTACAAGCGATAGGTACATTATGAACACGGCATTGGCGAAGCAACATTTGAATGTCTGCTTCATGTGGCTGTGGATTCAGGTCGTCAATCAGGAACACGGCCAAATCTATTTCTTTGCGAACTACCATGGCTGCGATCTCCGCATCACCCCCCAAAGGACCGGAATGCATCCGTGTCATATCGATTATAGCCCCGGTTTCTTCAAGTGCCTTTTTAACAAGACCGCCCGTAGTTCCGGTACAAACCAAATGATGATGTGACAGGTATGTAGCATTGTGAACTGCCCATTCAACCATATCCGCCTTACGATTATCGTGCGCTACAAGCGCAATAGTTAACCTTTTCATAATACCTATAATTTTAATTAGACAATTTAGCCTTCTATTTTATTCAGCATCTTCAGAGTTGCTTTGATGGCTGCTTCCGTTTGGTCTGCATCCAATCCGCGTGTCTTAAAATCTACCCCGGCATAATTCCAACTAATGACAGTCTGCACAAAAGCATCGGTACGCCCACCGGGTGGAATCGTTACAGAATAGTTCGTCAGCATCGGAAACGGCCGTCCAAGATTTGCATAAATGCGACGTAAAGCGCGTACAAAAGCGTCATACTGACCGTCGCCGGAAGCCGATTCTTCATACGCCTCACCATCAATCTCTATCTTCAACGTTGCAACCGGTTTCAGTCCCTGAGCCAAAGATAAAGAATAATTCAATATCCGTATCTTCTGATCTGCCATCGCATCATGATGCAACACATCACTAATGATATACGGAAGGTCTTCAGGAGTAACCATCTCTTTCTTATCTCCCAGTTCGATGATGCGCTCGGTAATCTTCTGCATGGCTTCTTCATCCATATCGATCCCCAGGGTTTCAAGATTCTTACGAATATTTGCCCTGCCGGATGTCTTACCCAATGCATATTCGCGAACACGCCCAAAACGTTCGGGAAGCAGTTCGTTACAATACAGATTATTCTTACTATCCCCGTCTGCATGCACGCCGGCGCATTGTGTAAAAACATTCTCGCCTATAATTGGTTTATTGAGCGGGATATGTACACCCGAATAAGTCTCGACCAAACGGCTCACATGGTTAATACGTTCTTCGCGGACACTGCTCACTTCATCCAACTGGTCTTTAAGCATTGCCACCACACTGCTGAGCGGCGCATTTCCGGCACGTTCGCCCAAACCGTTCACTGTTGTATGGATGCCGCGAATGCCGGCACGAATTGCAGAATAGACATTCGCCACTGCCAGATCGTAATCGTTATGCGCATGGAAGTCGAACTTCAACTGAGGGTAACGATCCACCATCATTTTACAATATTCGAAGGTATTACCCGGATTCAACACGCCCAGCGTATCAGGCAGCATAAAACGGCAAATAGGCAAATCCATCAGTCCGTCTATCAATTGGAATACATAATCGGGGGAGTTCTTTATCCCATTCGACCAGTCTTCCAGATAAATATTTACATCGATATTCCTTTCGGCAGCATTCGATACGACCGAACGGATATCGGCAATGTGCTGTTCGGGGGTCTTACGAAGTTGCTTGGTAACGTGCTTGTAAGAACCTTTGCAAAGCAGATTCATCACACGGCAACCGGCAGAACCGATCCAGTCGAGCGAAACCGTCCCGTCAACAAAGCCCAGCACTTCAAGTTGTCCCAGCCTTCCGGCACGTTCCGCCCAGTGGGCTATTTCTTTGACCGCCTCAAACTCTCCATCCGAAACACGGGCGGAAGCAATCTCTACCCGGTTGACACCAAGTTCGACAAGCAGCATTTTTGCAATGCTCAGCTTTTCGCGTGCCGAAAAAGAAACGCCCGACGTCTGTTCCCCATCCCGGAGAGTTGTATCCATTATCTCTATCATATATCAGTTTCTATTTACCGGACGCAGACTGCGCAGATAACGCAGACAAACGCAGATTTATTTATTTTCGTTCCTGAATATTTTACGTTTTACCTGAGGGCGAAAACCGAAGTTTAATAAAAGACCAACTTCCATTTTCGTTGCTTTTAGATAATTCAACAATTGGGATTCATGTTCCGAACATAATTCATTCACGGCTTTTAATTCCAGTATAATATGGCCATTTACAATAATGTCTGCCACGTACTCTCCCACCAAAGAACCCTCATAATACACATTAATCGGGTATTGCGCTCTACAATCGAGTCCTTGTTTATGCAGTTCAAAGAACAGAGCATTCTGGTATACGCGTTCCAGAAATCCATATCCTAAAGAACGATACACTTTATAAAACGCACCAATTATCTTGTCCGTCTCTTCTTTAAATAAAAAATCTGCGTCAGTCTGCGTGTTCTGCGTCATCTGCGTGCCCTTTCGTAGGCTTCTATTTTAGACTGGTTGGCCAGGAGATAATCGATGTCGTCCAGGCCATTCACAAGACAGTCCTTTTTGTAAGCATTGATGTCGAAGTGCTCACTATGGCCGGTGGCATTGTTGGTAATGGTCTGCCGAGGCAAATCTACCGTCAGTGTCACTGCAGGATCTGCCCCTACAGAAGCAAAAACTTCGGCAAGGAACTCCGGTGATACAACAACCGGCAAAAGGCCGTTGTTCATAGAGTTATTTTTGAATATATCGGCAAAGAAGCTGCTAACAACCACGCGAAAACCATATCCGCTTATCGCCCATGCGGCATGTTCGCGGCTCGATCCGCTACCAAAGTTCTTTCCGGCTACCAGTATCTGCCCCTTATAAGTATTCTGGTTTAGCACAAAGTCGGGATTAGGGTTGCCCGTTTTATCGTACCTCCAGTCACGGAAAAGATTGTCGCCGAATCCTTCGCGTGTGGTTGCTTTCAGAAAACGGGCGGGAATGATCTGGTCTGTATCCACATTTTCCAAAGGCAGAGGAACGCAGGTTGATGTCAGGATGCTTATTTTCTCTTTCATTATATTTATCTTTTATGTTTTACTATCTTATTTCACCTAAGATTAAATCATTTCCCATGTTTTGATTTAATCTTCTGCCAAATCTCTCGGATCTGTTATACAGCCGGTAACTGCTGCTGCTGCTGCAACCAGCGGCCCCGCCAAAATCGTACGTGCGCCGGGACCCTGACGGCCTTCGAAGTTACGGTTGGAAGTAGAGACGGCATATTTTCCGACCGGCACTTTATCTTCATTCATAGCCAGACAAGCCGAGCAGCCCGGTTGACGGAGTTCGAAACCTGCCTCGTTCAATATTTTGTCAATACCCTCGGCACGTATCTGACGCTCCACCATCCAGCTTCCGGGAACCAGCCAGGCAGTTACATTATCGGCCTTCCTTCTTCCTTTCACCAAAGATGCAAAAGCACGGAAATCTTCAATACGGCCATTCGTGCAGCTTCCCAGAAAGACATAATCTATTTTCTTTCCCAGTACAGGTTCTCCAGCAGTAAATCCCATATAGTCCAACGATTTTTTATATGAAATACGACCGGCTTCATCTATTTTTTCCATAGCCGGAATGTTTTCACGAATGCCCATGCCCATGCCCGGATTGGTTCCGTATGTAATCATAGGTTCTATATCTCCGGCATGGAAAACGATCTCTTTATCGAATCTGGCATCGGCATCACTATAAAGTTTACGCCATTCGGCAAGACTCTTTTCCCACGCTTCGCCACGCGGAGAAAATTCGCGGTCTTTCAGATAAGCAAACGTTACGTCATCCGGAGCAATCATACCACCACGGGCACCCATCTCGATAGAAAGATTACAGATTGTGAGGCGTTCCTCCATTGTGGTATTGCGAATGGCCTCGCCGGCATATTCCACAAAGTAGCCGGTAGCACCTCCGGTTGTCATCTTACTTATGACATAAAGGGCGAAATCCTTAGCCGTTACGCCCGGTTTACGTTTTCCGTCAATGGAGATACGCATTGTTTTAGGTTTGCGTTGCATAATACATTGGGTTGCCAGTGTCATCTCCACCTCACTGGTTCCGATACCGAAAGCAATAGCTCCCAAAGCACCATGGGTAGAAGTATGCGAGTCGCCGCAAACCAATGTCATTCCCGGTTGGGTAAGTCCGTTTTCCGGACCTACGACATGGATAATACCGTTTTTAGGATGCTGCAAACCGTAATAGGTCAGGTTAAAATCCTTCGCATTCTGTTCCAGCGTATCAACTTGGTTCTTGGAGACTGGATCGTCTATTGGTTTATCCTGATTCAGAGTCGGAATATTATGATCCGGCATGCAGGTAATCTGTTCAGGCCGGAAAGGTTTCAGTCCACGGGCTTTTAATCCGGCAAATGCCTGCGGGCTGGTTACTTCATGGCAGTACAATCTGTCAATATATAACTGGATGGTTCCATCGGGCAGCGTGTCTACGACATGCTTTTCCCAAATCTTTTCAAATAATGTCTTGCCCATATCTCGATTCTGTTATTATTCTACGATAAATTTATTAATTGCATCTACAAAAGCTTCCACCGAAGCAGCTATAATATCAGTATTTGCAGAAAAGCCGTAATAAATAGAACCATTGTATTCTACCTGCATGTGAACTTTTCCGGTATCGTCGCTACCTTTACTTATTGCCTGAATAAGAAACTCCTGTATTGTCATATCGCTATTACTGATAGCTTTTTTCACCGCTTTGATACCTGCATCGACAGGACCGTTCCCGGCTGCCGCCTCATAGCGCTTAACGCCCGACATATTCAAACAGATACTGGCAACAGACTGTACACCTACACCGCTTGTTACTTGCAGATAATCCAGTTTGATACGGTGGGTAGCCGTACGGTCTTTACCTACCAGCATCAGCACGTCATCATCATTTATATCTTTCTTGCGATCGGCCAGTTTCAGAAACTCTTCGTACGCTTTATCCAGCTTTTCCTGGTCAAGTTCCACTCCTAAAACATGCAGACGATTCTTCAAAGCAGCACGGCCGCTACGGGCGGTCAGTACGATAGCATTATCGTCAATACCAACATCTTTCGGATCTATGATTTCATACGTCTGTACATTTTTCAGCACACCGTCCTGATGGATTCCCGATGAATGTGCAAAAGCGTTACGGCCTACTATTGCTTTATTAGGCTGAACCGGCATATTCATCAGGCTCGAAACCATGCGGCTTATTCCATATATTTTTGATGTATTGATATTGGTAACGATTTCGCGCTCTTTGTGGCTTTTAAAAATCATGGCGATCTCTTCCAGTGAAGTATTTCCCGCACGTTCGCCAATGCCGTTGATTGTGACTTCCACTTGGCGGGCGCCATTCAATACGCCCTGTACGGTGTTAGCTGTTGCCATGCCTAAATCGTTATGGCAATGTGTAGAGATAATGGCATTTTGAATACCGTCTACATGTTCCATCAGGTATTTGATCTTCGCACCATATTCATCCGGCATGCAGTATCCTGTTGTATCAGGTATATTGACAACAGTAGCTCCTGCTTTGATAACCGCTTCTACTACACGAGCCAGATATTCATTGCTGGTACGTCCGGCATCTTCACAATAAAATTCAATATCTTCGGCATATTTCTTTGCATACTTAGTAGCGGCAATGGCACGTTCGAGTATCTCATCCTGATTGGAGTTAAACTTATATCTGATATGATAATCGGAAGTTCCGATACCTGTGTGAATACGTCCGCGCTTGGCAAACTTCAAGGCTTCTGCAGCGACCTCTATATCTTTTTCAACAGCACGCGTCAATGCACAAATAGTAGGCCAGGTCACAGCCTTGGATATTTCAACCACACTTTTGAAATCACCCGGACTAGACACAGGGAAGCCAGCTTCTATCACATCCACTCCCAACATTTCGAGAGCTTTGGCAACCTGGATCTTTTCTACTGTATTTAACTGGCAACCCGGGACCTGCTCCCCATCCCGTAATGTTGTGTCGAAAATGAATAATCTGTCTGACATATTATTATCGTTTAATGTATTAATATCTTACGTTTGTCCGCTAAAACTAAAAAAGCCCTTCTCACAAGGAAGTGAGAAAGGCTCTTTTATTTATTTATCATGCCCGGCAAAGCATACAGTCTCACTTCCTATCCCGTTCCCAGAGTAGAATAATAGATAGAGAAATAATGAGACTATTTTGTATGTTCCGTGTCATTTCTATTTCTGTTTAATGATGCAAAGATACAGTCTTTTTTTTAACCACAAAATATAATTCGATATTTTTTGATTAATATTACTTATAAAACGTAAGATAAACCCTATTACAACAATCAAATCATCAATACCCAATCGTATCACGCCCGGTTACCAGATATTGCATATAGTCATTATACAATTTCACAGTAGGCTCACCTCCCGGTTGAGCAGTCTGCCAACTGGCATTCATCAATCCGGTATAGGCATAACAGCAAACTTTCTCGAAATTGTCAAGCATCAGCAAATCATGCACCACCTGATCTATCGGACGAGGATAAAGCGCATTTTTCTCACCAAAAAGGAAGACTTCCATATCCATCCAAAGATGGCTACCGGCTTCGTCACAATAATTCTGGAGGATTTCTGCGACTTCTTTTCCTGTATAGTCTCCTTCCGGCATACGATGGAAACCAAACGGACAAAGAATATCCAAGTTGGCAAGCAGTTTCGGGTAATAACCGTTCGAGCTCTTAACATCGTGGCAGTTGGTAGCCAGCATCACAGGTTTATCCGGAGCCAACGAACGGGCATAAGCTGTAAACTCTTTAAAGAAATGTACCAACTCATCCCGGCGTTCATCATTCTCACCCAAATAACCTCCTACCTCATTCGAAATATACCATCCGTAGAAGGACTTATGGTGTCCGTACATCTCCCATAATTCTTTTGTCACTTTCTTAGACCAATCCAAAGAACCTTGCGTGAAATCAAACCAGGCATAACCACCCACACCCAGAAATACTTTCATGTTCAGTTTGTCGGCTTCATCCAAAACAGACTCCAACGGCTTATCTGCAGCTAAATCTTTCCAGGCAGGATAGTTAGGAGATTCTTTACCGAAATTAGTATGATTCAACAAGGAATCACCTTCTTTTTTCGGATATACTTTAGACTCATAGTAAGGAAATCCGGTATAACCTGTTTTATCCATATCATGCTGACCTACATATTTCTGGTTACGGAAAAGTTCCTGTATTACCACAATATCCATCTCTATATCATGCATACCCTTCATCATTTCTGCCCATTGTGCATTTGTCAACTTGATAATATCCTTGTTCCAGAAATGTCCCTCGTTCTCGCACCAGTGATAAAACTCGAACCAACCACCATCTATCCGGCGTGTAGAACGTATTTTGGAGTCGATAATAGTCAGAGGTTCAATCATTGTCTTCACTTCATTTCCCGATTCAGCCACCAGAATAATGTTGCGGTTACCTATATACTTCTCAGTATCCAGCCAGAAACGGACACCCGTATTTCCTCCTGCAGGAACTTCCTTTTCTTCAGTATGCAAACAAGAGGCTTTATCTACATTATCCATATAGACAGAGATTTTGTACTTCCGGTCAGCTGGTGATTCATTCCAAACAGCACCCCGGATATCAAGTTTTACATTCTTGGTAATAGGAGATGGAGGTATTAATGTCAGACTGGCACGGGTGTCTTTCGATACACCTGCAGTTTGATTATTGGTACTGCCGGTACAGCCTGCCATCGCAAGCAGTACCAGCATAATAATACATTGTAACGTTTTCACTATGTTTTTCATATTAAAATCTTTTTCCTATAAGACACATGTATCCCCGCACATACTTACAGGAACCACTCATTTCTTATTGACAAGGCAGCTCATGAACTACTTTCTGATCCGTATAAAGAATTGCATCCGTCATCCAGATGTCAGCTCCTTTCACAGGATTTATCCATTTACATTTAACAGTGTAGTCGCCTTTCGGAAGATCGTAGTTGAAATAAATTTCACGTTTCCGGTGATCGAAGAACTTTGGCATCTTGCTTGTATCAACAAGTTTATCGTTCAAATAAATTTCAACTTCTGCCACATAATCTTCAGGGGCTGTACCTTGCAACCAACCTTTCAGCACTAAAGCCGTACCATTATAATGCAGAGAATCAAAAGCGGTAATTGACTTATTCAACGTTTCTTTACTCAACAAATACAAACCTTCAAAACTCACTTCCAAACGAACCGGCTCCGGCTTCTGATAGGCAATTGTTACCATTTCACCATCTGTCTTACCTCCATTTTTTTCAATCTCGGCAAGTGCATGTTTCATACTCAATTCATATGCTTTGTTCAAAGAGATTGTTGTATGAGAGAAAGGAGTATCAACAACAGGGTCCAATGCCTCAGTCCAACAGGTCGGAATATTACTATATCCTAACATCGTACCCAAGATACCGGCAGCTGTAGAAGGATTGCAATCCGAATCCTGACCGGCACGTGTCGATATATCCATTGTCTTAAAGAAATCGCCTTCACCATACAATAAACCTAATGCAACATAAGCCGAGTTCATCTTTGCTTCTATGTCAAAAGGAACCTGAATACCATCCGGACAAGAAATTTCTTCACCCCATTTCTTTTCAATCTCAAACCAAGTCTGTTTCCAATCATTCGGATATTGCTTATGCCAATTAATGACATCTGTTATACATTTATAAAATTCGCTTTCCTGAGGTATTGTCTTCAAAGCTTCACCTACTATGAAATTAATGTCATTGCTTACATACGCCAAAGAATACATGGCAGCCACAAAAACGCCACCATACCAACCGTCTCCATAAGACATAATATGTCCGGTACGGTCACAAATATCTGCAGCTTTATTCGGCATACCGGGCGTCATTACTCCGGCGAAGTCTGCTTCAATCTGAAAATCTATACAATCGGCATGTGGATTATTTTTCCAATGCCCACAGGCCGGAGGCATTAATCCGTTAAGCAAATTATACCTTGCTATCTGATTGGCATGATCCAAAGGATAACCGGCGCGAAGGAAAGCCATAGCAAACGAATCCGCAGGTGCATCCGAACCGTATTTATCAATCACATCAACGAATGTAAGATCTACATAGACATCGTCGTAAAGACCAGGAGCCGTATCATACCATTTTTTTACTTCTCCTTTACTCCAAGGAATAGGAATATAGTCTTGAATCATGGTCCCCACATAACGAAATTCGGTAGGCCCGCCATAGGTACAACCGATAGTCTTACCGGCCCAACTTCCCTTTACCTTATCGAACAGTTGTTCTTTGGAAAGAGTTAAATTCAATTCCGGCTGTTTCTCGGTTTTATTACAACCAAGCAGAGACAGAGCAAAACATCCGGCAACAACAAACAATTGTGCTTTCATAAAATTAATAGATTTAAAATAGAGTGAGCTAAGTAACGTATTTTTTAGCAGTGGACATCTGTTTATAAAAGGAAAATTCCATGAATTATTTGCTGAAACTGATAATCCCAAAACCATATTTAATAATTTCACCACTTTCCTTTCAGATACTTTTTATATTCATCAAAAGCCCCGGCTCCGGGTCTAAAAGTAGCCCAGCTAAAATTTGTAATTTTAGTTGTAAATAAGCCGGCTACAAATAATTGATCCTGCAATTCTTCCCAGTCTTTCGGCCTATAAGGAACATCCGGACACCAACAGTTTTTAAATGATTCTATATCAACCCCAAACTCCACTCCTGTTTCATCACAAGCTTTTTTAACTTGAGTAAAATAATTAGGTAAAACAACGTCAACATCCACCAAACAACGCCCACCTATATCTTGTAAATAAAGTACATCTATATCCGGTGTTTTTTTTAAAATAGCTTTGAACCATTCACCGCACAAATCTGCAGGTTTTCCCCGGAATAAAGCGGGAGCTATGTGTACCGGATATTTTTTCGTCTTAGACTTACAATAAGCTGCAACTTTTTGCAAATAGTCTGCCAATAAATCCCTTGCAGGATTATTCTGCCAACATCCATCAGGAAAAGAACCATCATGAAATTCTTCCGTAATATACCACCCTGCGAAACAAGAACAGGAACCAAACATCTCATAAATCTCATCAATAACCAGTTTGTTTTTTTCAAACAATACATCATAAGTTGCCTGTATATTTTTATCTCCGTTATAATCACCGCCAAATAGTCCAAAGACCAACTTAAACCTCTGCCTTTCCGCGGCTTCAACCATATTATTCACTATAGGATACTGTATTTTATTCCAAGGAACTTTCGTATTCAAATACCATGAAACATCATTCTGATTGCCAAAACCCTGCGTATATTGAATAATCCATGTATCAATATCAACATCTTTACAAGCCTTGAAGTCTCTATCCCAGTCTTCGTTTTCATAGCCAGAAGTCAATTGGATAAATAAGCTATTGAATTGAGGTGTTCCGGCTTGAAGTTCATATGAAGTAAGTTGTTCTAAAGCATCAATTTTCACCTCTCCGGAATGTGCTTCCCCTGACTGATTAACTATTTCGATACGATAACCTACAAATCGAGATAAATTCAATGAGTCTTTAGAATTACCTTTCAAAAACTTAAACGAAAAATAAGGTATTACTAATCTTTGCCAGTCGCCACAATTCAAAATGAAATCATTCGTATAAACAAAATGCACTCTCTCATCCCTCAAAGCTACCAAAGTTTCATCTTGTATCAAATGTATACGAAGTTGATCCATATTACCTTTTTCTCCTTTTATCCAAATAGATATACCTAAAGGACAAAAAGAAAGATCCGGGCGATAGTCCGCCCATACTTCTTCTAACAGAACACTTTCTTTTTCTCCATCTTCAGGTTTTCCTGAAAAATTATACTTTAAAGAGAAAGAACCGTCTCCTTCTATTTTATCTGCTCGATCTACAGTTTTCTTAATTTTCGCCTTCGGACAATTCCTGCCCGGCTCAATAATATATACATTACAAGCTTCTTCATCATAAGTATTTAATAATTTAGTAGCTTTCACTTGTTTCAATAAATCGTTTGATTCTCCGGAGTTAAAAAAATCTGCCGGAGCACGATTAACTGAGCAAGCTGAAAAACACGCATACATAAATATCAATAATAGATTTTTCATAAAATCATACTTTTAACAACAATAAAGGCTGTCTAAAAACTCAGTTTCCTGAACTGAAACCTTTTTTATTTTAGACAGCCTTTTGTTGGCTATTAACCCCCTTTACCTTTAATACCTATTGTGGATAATATGTCATTTTATAAGCTATAATACCTGATTTATCCGCTGCACCACAAGCAATAGAAGCATAAATATACACCTCACAACCATTTACAATTGTTGCAACATCTCCATATTGATTATAGTTCACTTCACCATATACATCACTTTCCAATAACTTAAACTTGGCATAGTCTGCATCGTCCGGTACTAATGTCAGATTATTCTTATCCGTAATTTCAAAAACTTTCATTACAACACCATCCCAAGCCCAGAAACCTTGTTCCAATGTCACCAGAAATTTATCTCCATTTACCTCAAACACATCAAAATCAAATATTTTATATAGGTTATTTTTCGGATTCATCCGGATAATATCCATACTTGGAGGAAAGACCTCTAAACGGCTACCTTTTTCCAGTTTTTCACTATCACTGCCATCATATATACAATATGTAATATAATGATCCGAATTTTCATCCAGTGACTCACGCTTTACTGAAGCAAATGACCATGCTTCTTTTGCACTCGCATATTTAACAATTGTTGGTTTTGTATTTACCGGAACACCATCACGGAACTCCCAATAATAGAAATCGGTCATACCAGAAGCTGTTGCATAAATATAGCCCTTTCCTTGTTTCAGATTCCCTATCACACTCATTTTTCGCCCTAACAAACCCGGGCAACCAGCATCTTCCGTATAATTCAAAATTTCCTTTGCAGGGCTATTCTCATCATCATAATAATAAACAATAAAACCCGCACTATTTTCATTATACCGATTTACAAGAATATGTCCCGCATCATCTGTTTTCACCTGCATGGTAAATGTAGTAGGAGCTGGTATTATCTTTTTGAACTTTCCGGTGATATTATCATATACCCTAACTCCATCTCCAGCGGTCCATATATCTGCATCATGCACATAAATATTATCTCCTGCAGCATCCATACCAGAAATATAAGGGTGGACAATTCCCATTTCCGTAGAATTCTTAAACCACATTTTTTTGAAAATTGTCTTTGGAGGGGTTGGAAGAATTTTAATAATATTCGTACGCTTTACACCTTCCCCATCAGTAACCGTAATTTTCAGAGGATCAGTAAAATCCATTTCACCTGTAATAGCAGGTTCTACATAGCAATTGTTTTCCACGTTGGCAAATGGTTTCAAGCGCGTTAAGTCTAAAGGAGAATCCTCCGTTGTAGGAACTTTAATATATAAAGTATCACCATCATTATACGGCCCTACCATTGTTGCACCATATTCTGTAGATCCACCAGGAATCTTCACGAAGAAATTTAACAATCCTTTATTATATGTAACACCGTTATCCATATCCGGTGACTCACAGCCAAATATTACGAGCAGGAGCAAACTGCAATAAAAAGTATTCAATATTTTATTGGTATTCATAACATAATCTTTTTAGCATTATTTCCATTCATCAAATTGTTCACAGGCCGGATTACGCTGAATCTCAGTCAGAGGTATAGGAAAACGATAATATTTTTCAGGAAATATACGTTTCTTCCCTCCATCGCAATCTACCTGATCATAAGTAAATGTTCCATCTTCATTTCTAGTTATTTTCGTACCATGACAGTTAACGTTATTAAGAACAATAGAAGCCTGTTTCCAACGTCTTAAATCCCAATAGCGATGTCCTTCAAAAGCCAGTTCAATCATCCTTTCATGCCGTAATAAAGACATAAACTCAGACTTACTGCTTGCTGTAACCGGTTTATCAAATCCTGCACGCAGACGCACCTGATTCAATGCAATTAAGGCTTCACTTAAATTATCCTGTTGGGCCATAGCCTCAGCGTATATCAAAAGAACTTCTGCATAACGCATAGCATAATAAGTCAATTCTCCGGGTTGAAAACCATTCCTCTGGCCTTCATCAAACAGTTTACGCATATAATATCCCGTACATGTTGTACCACCGCCAATAGCATATCCATCAACACCTCCGACATAAGTTTCTATTTTACGTCCTTTCCAATCAGCTCCATTATATAAAATTGATGCATAAAAACGCTTTTCACGCCCTTCATACGGATTCTTTGCCTGTTCAGGATTATTCCAACTAAAATCAGATCCATCAGCCATCTGATAAGCCGACACCAACTCCTCTGTAGGGCTAACCTGCGCATATCCTTTATCTCCAGGAGGACAATAAAAATAATCAAATGAATAACCAAAATTTGGAGATTGGTAGCCAAAATCAAGAATAGATTCTTTCGATGTTCCCGTGGCTCTTTTATAAGTAAATAATTTGGCATAATCATCTTCCAACTCATAAATACCTAAGTCCATTACAGCCTTTGCTGCATCAGATGCTTTCTTCCATCGTTCAGCATAAAGCATATAACGGGCTTTAAAAGCCAAAGCCGCCCCTTTTGTCAATTTTCCTTGATTATTTTCTTTTTCCGAAACAACCTTTACAGGTAGATGCTCTATAGCAAAATCTATATCTCTCTCAATAAAATCCCAGCATTCTTCAACGGAGCTACGAGAGTTTTCTTTCTTATCCGGCAATTGTTCGAAAATAATAAAACTGCCACCATACACTCTTGACAACTTAAAAGAGACCCAAGCTCTAAAAAAACGGATTTCAGCTTCAGCCCGCAATGTTACTTCTTCCGGTAAGTTAGATCCATACTTTTTCAACCCATCCAGAAATTCATTACAATCACGAGTCCACGTATAAGCCCAATCCCAGCAGCCCATTGCATTATTATCCGGAGTTACCATCTGGCTACCAAAAATAAACAAATTGGCATCCGCAACCGGAGTATTCATTTTCAAAATATCTGAATGTGCATCATCTTCCACATAAGGCGTATAATACGTCTGCCCAATCAAAGGATAAAATTTATTCAAATATAATTCCAGATTTTTTTCGTTTGTCCAAGGCACTTCATCCGAATAAGACTTTGTCAGTTCAGGATCAAGGCTACAACTCGCCAAGCATGTCATTGCAAACAAACCGGTATAAATAATTATTTTATTTAGCATATCCATTTCGTATTATATTAAAAGGTTAAATTAAGTCCAAATTCTACCGTACGTTGTTGTGGATAATAGCCTTGATTCACATCCGGCATTTCAGGATCCAAATATGGCAAAGCATCTATCGTAAACAAATTTCCACCAGAAATATAAAAACGAACTCTTTCTATAGATATTTTCTGAGTTAATATCCGAGGAATCGTATAACCTATCTGAGCATTTTTCAAACGAAGATAAGCTCCGTTCTTCAACCACCAGGAAGATTCAGAACTCCCGTTTGAACGACGTGAAATACCTAATCGAGGATATTCTGCATTTGTATAGTCCGGTCTCCAAGCCTTTTCTATCAAATAATAAGGAGAGTTTCCATCACAGAAAAACGGCTGAGTGTAGAATGTATGATCCGAAAATTTACGATCCGAATAGTACCCGCACAAAGAAATATCACAAAGAGCAGCACCCTGGAAAAACATATTAAAGTCAAAACCTTTCCAATCTGCAGCCAAATTTAAGCCAAACATCATTTCTGGCGTAGCACTTCTTCCTATCCACGTTTTATCTTGTTCATACGTAATACGTCCGTCACCATTCACATCCTTCAGTTTAATATCACCCGGCAAAGTAGGTCCTAAAACAGCACTGTGATCTATCTCTTCCTGTGATTGAAAAAGCCCTTCAGCTATAAATCCGAATTTCTGATTCATAGGTTTTCCTGTTAATCGTCTGTACTCCGGAACATTCGGGTCTTCAGTTGTTTCTATCACTTTATTTCTCGCCCATGATAAATTTCCCCGTACACTATAATTAACTTCTCCTATTTTATTCCTATGTGTTAATGTTATTTCAAATCCACGATTATCAACAATACCGGAATTCAAATAAGCAGGAAAATAACCACCCATAGAAGGAGGCATCAAACTTCCCTGAGCCTGCAGAATATCTTTTGTTTTCATATAAAAAAGATCCAATTCTGCGCCCAAAAGGCCATTCCACATTGATGTTTCCAGACCTATATTATAAGAAGTTGTTGTTTCCCATTTTATATTATCATTCGGAACACGATCTACACCCAAATAACGTCCCAAAGCATTTCCAATCATAACAACAGGGTCTTTTCCCATACTCATTGTACGTATATAAGCATAGTCGCCGGTTTCTCCAATATTATCATTCCCCAATTTTCCTACGGATAACCTCAACTTAAGATTATCTACAAAAGATACATTCTCTTTAAAAAAGGACTCATTAGAAATACGCCACCCCAAAGCTACTCCGGGAAAAAATCCCCAACGGTTATGCTGTGGTAAACGAGCGGAGCCGTCAATACGTCCTGTAAACTCAAAAAGATAACGCTCATCATAAGCATAATTTAAACGGGTAACATAACCCGCACGACGAAAGTTAGAATGTGAACCTTTCACCAAATCATCCAATACTATTTCACCATAATCCAGGTCCATAATATCCGTAATAGGGAAGCTTTTTCGTCCGGCAGACATTCCAGTACCATTATCTTCAGCATATTCATATAAGAACAATGCACCAACGGCATGTTTGCCAAATGTATTATCATAATTAGCAGAAGCCTGAACCGTAGAGCGCCAGGAATCAGAAAACCATTGGTTAATCGTTGCATCTCCACTAAGAGAATGACGTCCCCATTCATCATGATACGTCTTATCCCCCATGTGATATACCATCAATTTATAAGGTAAAAGAACAGACTTTTTCATTGAATATCCCTTGTCATACCCTAAATTCAACTTAAAGCTAAGCCCCTTTACGAAAGGTAAATCATATTTTATACTCATACTCCCTTCAAACCGATTACTCCTGTTATTCTGTTCTCCTGAAAGATCGCGGGCTGCCAATGGGTTTTGATTTCCATTATCTGGATTTAGGCTACCAGCATAACTACCATCAGGTCTGAAAGCCGTAACAAAAGGATATGCCAACAATGCCTGACTAAAAATAGATGCATAACTATTTCCCAATCCGGCACTTAATCCAGGTTCTTTCTGAGTCGATTGATTTGCAGCAATATTAAATGATACTGTTAAGTTATCAATCACCTTTGCATCTAAATTTGCCCTTACATTATACCGATCGTATGACGTACGATCTATAATTCCATTTTGATTAAATGCACCAAGTGAAACAAAATATTTAAACCGGTCATTCCCTCCATTCAAAGACACATTATTAGTAAATGTAGGCGCAGACTTCTTGAACAGGAGATCAAACCAATCTGTATTTCCAAATATCTCTTCCGGATCTCCATTTATAATTCTATTTAAATCACTATCCGAAAAACGGCGAGCCTCTTTAGGCACACCATCCATTTCTTCTGCCTTATCGTACCAATAAGCATAATCCGGTCCATTAAGAAACTTCGGAAAATTTGTATTCATGCTTATCTGAGCAGACGTATTAAAAGTTATCGTTGGCTTTTGTTGTGAACCACGTTTAGTAGTAACCAAAATAACACCATTCGCAGCACGAACACCATAAACTGCCGCAGATGTCGCATCTTTCAGGATAGTAATAGACTCAACTTCATCCGGATTAATGTTTGGAAATGGCCTTTCAAAGCCATCTACTATAACCAAAGGATCATTATTTCCTAAGGTATTTGAACCACGAACTAACAAAGAAGCGCCATCGGATCCTGGTTGGCCAGCTTCTTGTCTGGTTATCAAACCTGGCAAGCGCCCCTGCAACATAGATGATAAATTCCCGGATGTTGCGGTTTTCAAGTCTTTCGCTTCAATCTGGGCAATAGAACCCGTAACATTTATTTTACGTTGCGAGCCATAACCAACAACAACAACCTCGTCCAAAGTCTTAGTATCTTCCTTCAAAACAACTTTAACAGTATTCCTGTTTCCTACACGGATATCCTGAGAAACATATCCTATATAAGATACCTGTAATATATCATCCGGTACTACTTCGATCGAAAAATCTCCATCAATACCTGTAATAACCCCTTGTTTGGAACCTCTCACAACTACATTTGCTCCAATTACAGCCACTCCGGCAGGATCCAGAACAACACCTGTTATTTTTTTCTTTTTAGTAGATATGCTCTGTTTTACTTTTAGAGAATCTCTAGAAGCCAAAACAATCTGGTTACCGGAAACTTCATAAGTGATATTCGTTCCTTTAAAAATATCATTCAAAACATCTTCCAGTTTCTGATTCAAAACATCAACAGTGACAATGCGATCCAGATCTATCATACTGGCATCATACATAAATGACTGGCCTGATTTCTTCTCAATAGCTTGTAATACTTCTTTGACAGTAACTTTTTTAAGATTAACTGTGATCTCCTGTGACAGCAAGTTGTTACTACTTGCATAAGCGGAAGATACAGGAGAGAAAAGACTAAAAAATGACAATAAAATGCCATAAAAACCTTTTTTTAAACAATAATTTCTGTGTTTATTCATAACTTTGCAAAATCAAAGAGGAAACTAGCATAATACACAACTGCAAATCTTGTTTTATGCGTTAACTTCTCAAGAGAGAGGGTCGTTATACGACCCTTTTTTATTAATATTAGTATTATTTCATAGGCAACATTTTTTCCATTAAACTTTCTATTTGATACTCACATTTTTCTTGTCATAGGTTATTTCCATAGGATTTATACGAGACATCATTCTCAAAATTTCATCCAACTGCTCCGTAGTAATGGTAAATGTATATTTATACTTATCCTTCAAATTATCTGCCAGAACAATATCCACATCATACCATTGATTCAAATACTTCACGACTTCACTCAAACTTTTTTTTTCAATCTTGAGTTTCTCTTGTGCCCATAATGCATTGAAATAAGCATCCGTATTTTCAATAAAAGCATTACCCGTACTTTTATCCAAAACTGCTGCTTCGCCAGGGTTTATCCAGAAAGGATTATCTATTGGCGTCTTCTGAAACGATATTTTACCGGATAAAAGGCTAACAACCAATTCTTCTTTTGTAGAGTTTATACTAAATGAGGTACCATATACTTTTACCAATGATTGATCGACATTGACAAAAAACGGATGCAAGGAATCTTTTTTAACTTCCAGATAAGCTTTACCTTTTATTTCTATGTTACGATTTTCCGGAGAAAAATCATTAGCATAAATAATTTCCGAATGAGGAGCTAACCAAACTTGAGTTCCATCAGGAAGTGCTATTTTACTTTTACCATTTAATGTTGCATACTGGAAAACAACAGGGCATTCCTTGTCTGAATGATTAATAATATATAATGAAGAAATAGCTATCAACAGGATAACGACCGCAACTGATCTATAAATCCATTGAAATGAAATAGTTATACATTTAACTTTTTCTGAAATATGATTATTTACGATTTCCCAAGCTTTCTCTTTATCCGGATTAAAAGAAGAAGCTTTATATTGAATCATATTCCAAATTTTCTCTACATCTTTCTGTAAATCCACTGAAGGAGCCTTCTTATCGTTTAAAAGCAGAGATGAATCCAAGGATTCCCCTCTTTTTAGCTTATTTATTATATTTATCCAAAAATCATGTTTCATAATAAACCCTTTATATAAGAGTCACCCTATGAAAGTACAACACGTAAGCCCCCTCGCTTATTTAACATTGATTTGCAATTACCAAAGATATGAATAATTATTCCCTAAATATTGCCGGATACGCGATAAAGCGTTAGAGATATGAGTTTCTACAGTGCGAATAGATAAATTCTTTAGTTCTGCAATCTCTGCATTGGAAAGATTTTGTTCTCGGCTCAGGCGAAAAATTTCACTACATTTTTCAGGTAAAGATAGTATAGCTTCTTGTATAATATTCTGAAGTTCATGCAATTCTATTTCTTCATTCTCACAAGCAACATCATATGGCATCTCATCACAAAATACAATATGTCGATTATCCCTATAATAATTTAAAGTTCTATTCTTTACCGCTTGAAACAAATAAGATTTTAAGGTTAGTTGTATTGTTAACTGTTCACGTTTATCCCACAAATAAACAAACAAGCCCTGTACAATTTCCTCCGACGCAAACGTATCATCCAAACTTATATTGACAAAACGGCACAACGGAACATAGTACTTATCAAATATAAGTCTAAAAGCTCTCTTGTTTCCTTCTTTTACCTGGTTTAAAAGAGCAATATCATCATTTACAAAATCGTCATTCATGACACTGTAAAAAACACATTTATTCGAAATAATTAAATGGCATATACTATAGTACATGAAGAACTATAGTTTCAAATATCTAAAATATAATAAAAAAGGCCTTTTTATATCAACAGCTATAATTAAAATGACTATTCTTATTTATAAAATCAAATCTCGTTGCAATAATAATAAAATTATTTAAAGTAAACACTGTAAATTCATAATTAACCGATAATAGTTCTTCATGGACTAGCAATCGATGGAGAGGGTATGAGAAAAAAGAGCCTGCTTCATCAGGAACTGAAATTTCCTTTTTGAAACAAGCTCAAAAATAACAGAAAAGGTTTGGCTAAAATAATTTAAATTTAGATATATGGATTTAAATGCTTCCTTATTCTCTACCTCCTCCCAAAGCATGATAAAGATTTATTATACTTTGAATCTTGGTAAAATGATTGGCTGTTTGTGATAATTGTGCATTTAATAGTGATTGACGGGCTGTCAGCACTTCCAGATAGGTGGTCGTACCATGCTCCATTAATAAAGAGGTACTTTCCAGCGCTTTTTGTAAAGAAAGAACTTGCTTTTCAAACAAATCCATTTTTGCTTTACTGGTCTGGCAAGCAACTAGAGCATCATTGACTTCACTACCTGCATTCAGGAGAGTTTGCAAAAACATTTGGTTTGCTTCTTCCTGTTGTGCTTTGGCTATACGGTATTGAGCCATTATCTGTCCTCTATTAAATAAGGGTTGTGTAAGAGAGCCAACTGCTGATGCCAGAAATTTACCAGGATTGACAATCATACTTCCTGCCGAATTAGTCCATCCGGCACTTCCGTTTAATACAATAGATGGATAAAAAGCCGAACGCGCCTGATTGGTTGCGTAAAAAGCCTGTTCCATCGAACGCTCAGCCGAACGAACATCAGGGCGGTTTGACAACATTTGCATAGGAACTCCGACTGCTACGTCTTCTGGAAATTGCTGATCTGCCAATTTACCACGTTCGTAACGACGTGGAGTTTCAGCAAGCAATAATGCAAGGCTATTCTCCACCTGATTGATTTGTTCTTTCAAATCAAGTATGGAAGTTTGTACACTATAATAAGCAGCTTCCATTTGAGATGTGGAAGCCTCATTTGCCAAACCGGCTTCCATTAATGCACGAGTAGAAGCTACTGTTTCTTTCCAGGATTCTTCTGTTTGTTCTGAGATAATTAATTGTTCATCCAGCATCAATAGCGTATAATATACATTTGCTATTCCGGCTATCAATTGAGTACGTACGGCTTGCTGATAATCTTTACTTTGGGCATATAACGCTTTAGCTTGTTGCTTTGCATTACGCATACGCCCAAAAATATCTAGCTCCCAACTGGCTGTAACAGGCAATGTGTAGGTCTTAGTCGTTTTACTACCGTCAAAACTGCTTAATGTTCCTTGGGGTGCAAGAGCAAACGAAGGCAAAAAAGCGAGTTTTGCCGACATCAATGCCGCTTCCGCCTCTTCAATCCGTAATTGAGCAGACAAGAGGTCTGTATTATTTTGCAGGCCTTGCTCGATAAGAGTTTGCAATTGCGGATCTGTAAAAAGCTCTTTCCAGTTCATATTACCGAAGTTTGTCGTATCATCAGTAATTACCTCTTCTCCGTATAAATTATCCGGAGTCGTTGTAACCGGCTTATATTTGGTATATATGCCGCAACTGCTCAGCAGGGCAATTGCGGCTGTTAACAAGATTATTCTCTTCATATCTTAATTATTTTCATTGTTTAAACCACTACGTTCGGTTTGGCTTTTTTGCTTTTCCAACGCAACTTGGATATCGGCTTCTACTTCCATCGGCGGACGGATTTTTTCTTGCATATATTCAAAAATTATGTAGAACACCGGTACAACGAACAATAATGCCAATGTCCCAATAGCCATACCTCCGATAACACCTGTACCCAACGAACTATTACCATTGGCTCCGGCTCCGGTAGAAAACATCAACGGAAGCATACCGAAGATCATTGTAAGCACAGTCATCAAAATCGGACGCAAACGAGCTTGAGCTGCCGAATATGCAGATTCTATTATTCCCATTCCTTGACGACGACGCTCAACAGCAAACTCTGTAATCAAAATCGCAGTCTTGGCTAAAAGACCTATCAACATGATTACACCTGTCTGCAAATAGATGTTGTTTTCTAATCCGAATAATTTAGCAAACAGGAATGACCCCATCAAACCAAACGGCACAGAAAGAATGACAGCCCACGGAACCAAGAAACTTTCGTATAGGCAAGCCAGAATCAAATAAATGAGCAGGATGCAGACTGCATAAATAAAGAGCGTTTGTGAACCTCCGCTACTAGCTTCTTCACGCGCCATACCACCATATTCGTAACCGTAACCCGTAGGTAACATTTGTGAAGCTACTTCCTCAATAGCTTTCTGTACTTCACCTGTAGAATATCCTGGTACCGGATTCACATTGACAGTAATACAGCTAAAAAGGTTAAAACGGTTGGCTACTTCGGGACCAAGTACTCTTTTTAGAGTTACAAACTGACTTATAGGAGCCATTTCCGTACCATTTCGTACGAACATATTATTTAGGGCCTGTTCATCAAGGCGGTATTCCGGTGAAGCTTGCGACATCACTCGATATACTTTCCCAAACTGATTATAGTTGGAAATGTATGATCCACCACAATAACTGCCCAATACATCAAGTACTGCCGAAGGCGAGATGCCTGCACGTTTACATTTGGCAGCATCCACATCTACTGCTATCTGAGGAAAATTCATGGCATACGACGTATAAGCCATTGCTATTTCAGGGCGTTGGTTTAAGGCTCCGATATACTGCATGGCATTCTTGTAGAACGTACTCATGTCCCCACCCGTACGATCTTGCAAATTCAGCTCAATAGAGTTACCTAAACCGTATCCTGGTATCATACCCGGCTGGAAACAGAATATCTGTGCTTCTTTAATTTGAGCGAATTGTGCATTCAAACGTGCTACTACCGCATCGGAAACATGTTCACTGCCTTTACGTTCATTCCAATTCTTCAAACGAATGATAGCCATACCGTAAGAAGTTCCCTGCCCTGCCAAAAAACCATAACCAGCTACACGGGAGTAGTGTTCAATTTCCGGTGTGTTTTTTAAAATATTTTCTACTTTATCCAATACTTTCGTTGTTTCTTCCAACGTACTACCCGGGGCAATAGCGACATTAGCCATGATAGTTCCCTGATCTTCCTGTGGAACAAGACCTGTTTTTGTATTGCTGATCAGCCATCCCAATAAAATGACGGATGCAATCATTCCTGCCCACACCATCCAACGGTGATGAATAAAAAACATAACACCTTTTTTATATTTACCCAACACGGCATTGAACGAGGCATTATAAGCAGCACGTACCCGTCCGTTAATACTTTTAGCACTTTTATTACCATCGCTGGGACGCATCATCATGGCACAAAGAGCCGGACAAAGTGTCAACGCACAAATCATGGAAAGTCCCACAGACGTGGCCATTGTTACACCGAACTGCGTATAGAAGATACCTGAAGTTCCCCCCATAAAAGTTACAGGTACGAACACTGCCATAAATACGCACGTACAGGAAATAATAGCCATCGTTACATCTCCCATCGCGTCTTTTGTCGCCTGATAGGGCGATGTATAGCCTGCATCGAATTTTGCTTGCACAGCTTCCACCACCACAATGGCGTCATCCACCACCGTACCGATAGCAAGCACCAAGGCAAATAAAGTTAATATATTGATGGTAAATCCGGCTGCTGTCAGACAGGCAAATGTTCCTATTAATGAAACAATGATCGAAATAGAAGGGATAAATGTACTTTTAAAGTCCTGAAGGAAGAAATATACCACAAGGATTACAAGTATGATCGCTACAATCAATGTTTCTACTACATTATAAATAGAGGCAAAAAGGAAGTCGTTAGAACTCATCATTGTAATAAATTCCATACCGGCAGGCAATTCTTCTTCCATCTTTTTTAATTCTGCAGAGATACGTTCATTTACTTCTGTAGCATTGGATCCTGCAACTTGGTAAATCATAAATGTAACGGCAGGCTTACCGTCCATTTGGCTATCGAAACCATAGCTTAATGTCCCTAGTTCTACCTTAGCAACATCTTTAAGACGTAATACAGAACCATCTTCTTGAGCACGTACAACGATATTCTGGAATTCTTCCACACTTTTCAGACGTCCACGATATTTCATAGTGTATTGGAACACATTTTTCGAATTCTCGCCTAACGAACCGGTTGGAGCCTCAATATTCTGCTCTCCCAACACGGCAGTCACATCTGAAGGTATCAAGCCGTATTGGGCCATACGTTCAGGATTCAACCAGATACGCATACTGTAAGTATCGCCTAGCTCCATAACATCACCTACACCTTCAATACGTTTGATACGAGGAATAACGTTGATGTCTAGATAATTTCCAAGAAATGTTTTATCATAGCGCCCGTCAGGACTTACAAGAGCATCGATTTGCAAAAAGCTGGTTTGCCGTTTTTGTGTGCTGACACCTATACGAGTTACCTCCGCCGGTAATAAACCTTGCGCTTTTGTTACACGATTCTGCACATTGACCGCCGCCATGTCAGGATCTGTTCCCTGTTTGAAATATACTTCAATAGTTGCCGAACCTGCATTAGTAGAAGTAGAAGTCATGTACATCATATTTTCTACACCATTGATACTTTCTTCCAATGGCATGATGACACTATTCATCACCGCATCGGCATCTGCTCCGGTATAACTTGCCGATACATGGACTGTAGGCGGAGCAATATCCGGATATTGTTCGACAGGTAAAGTGAAGAGAGAGATCAATCCAATCGCCAAGATAAGAATAGAGATGGAAATGGCCATAACAGGCCGTTTGATAAATATGTTTCCTTTCATACTTCGATTCTTTATTTAACTTGTGTTCCTTCACGAACCAACCCGGCTCCTTCGGATATAATTTCTTCACCGACTTTCAGTCCGTCAAGTACAATATATTCACGACCGTCATTGATTTCGGCAACGGTAATTAATGTGGAAACAGCTTTACCGTCCACTACTTTATAAACAATAGTTTTATCTTGCAAACGCACTGTTGCGCCTTGCGGAATAATGATACAGTCATCATAAGCCTGTGGAATAAGTACATTGCCGGAAGCTCCACTATGAAGCAAACGGAATTCGTTTGGAAATACAGCACGTACGCCAACCGTACCAGTCTGCCGATCTATTACTCCACTGATAGATTCGATTTTTCCTTTCTGCTCATAAATAGACTGGTCGTTCAGTTTCAATGTGACTTCCGGCATATTAGCCAAAGCGTCATCCATACTTTTATATTGACGGCTCATTGCTAAAAGCTGATTTTCAGTCATAGAAAAATATACATACATGTTTGAATTATCGGAAACTGTAGTCAACGGTTGGGGAATACTAGCACTGACCAATGCTCCAACACGATAAGGCAACATACCGATAACTCCGTCACTCGGACTTTTAACTTCAGTATAGGAAAGATTATTACGAGCATTTAACTCCTGTGCCTCCGCCTGTGCTAATTGAGCTTTTGCTGTTAGAAAATTATTTTGGCTTGTTTTCAAATTAAATTCGGAAACAACCTTTTGGGCAAAGAGTTCTTTTGTGCTGTTATAATTCAATTCGGCTGTGTTCAAAGCCGCTTTTGCAACCTCTACATTTGCTTGAGCTGTTTTCAGAGCTGCTTTATAAGGAATTTGATCTATGACAAAAAGCAACTGCCCTTTTCGCACTGCCTGCCCTTCTGTTACACAGAGTCGTTCTATAGTACCCGATACTTGCGGATAAATATCTATATCTTGACGACCACGAATTGTAGCAGAATAGGGTGTAGTCAACTCTTTATCTGCGGTAGAGACTTTCATCGTTGCGTAAGACGCTTTCATCTGCGCATCCGGAGCATGTTTACAGGATGCCATCCACACTATTGTACAACTAACGATAGCCATCAGTTGTATTCCTTTCATATTTGCTTTTACCATATATTGAATATTAAATTGAGTGCAAAAGTAAGAAATAAAAATCGAATCTTGTTTGTATGAATCTCTAGAGAATTATTCTAATTTTATAGTTACTAAGTGTTTTAAGAAACATAGGCCACCAATCAATATCTATCCTTGCCCGAATATCAAGAACCTGTACAGTCCAGTTATTTACAGATCAAATATAACTCAAACAGATTTATGAAAAGTACTTTGTTGTTGTTTTTATTTTGAACATTTGTTCATTATCTTTGCGATTGTAAATAGTAAATATACAATGTCACCACGTCCAAAGAACATACGCAAAATCAACAATACGCCTTCTGTTGCAGGATTTAAGCCGATAGCTTTCAACAGTTGTTGTAAAGAGACTATACTCTTGCATTTCGAAGAATATGAAGCTATAAGATTATGTGATTATGAAATGAAAAACCAACAAGAGGCTTCCGTCTCAATGGGGGTATCACGTCCGACCCTTAGTCGGATATATACCAGTGCTAGGCAAAAGATTGCCAAAGCATTGGTTCGTGGTGTTGCTATAATGATAAAAGGCGGAGTAGTGTACACAGATAGTGAATGGTTCCGTTGTGGAGTATGCGGTTTTTTATTTAATAATATCGATCCTGCACTTAAAATCCGCAAAATAAAATGTCCTGTATGTCACTCTGATGACACAAACATAAGTAATATTAACATTAATAAAAATGAGATTATGATGAAAATTGCAATTCCGACCAAAGGCAATGTGGTTGATAACCATTTCGGTCACTGTGAGTATTACACAATTTTGACAGTAGGGCAAGACAATCAAATTCTAAGCAGTGAGACTATTCCTTCTCCGCAAGGATGTGGATGTAAATCCAATATCGCAGAAGAATTGGAAAACATGGGTGTAAGTGTAATGCTGGCAGGGAATATGGGACAAGGAGCTTTGAACGTCCTTACATCTCACCATATAAAAGTAATGAGAGGTTGTTCCGGAAATATTCTGGATGTTGCCACTGACTATCTGCGCGGGAAAATTACAGATTCCGGCATAGGCTGTTCGTCCCATGAACATCACCATGAATGCCATGCTTCTCTTTCATTGCAATCAATTGCACCGAAAGATAAGAAAGAATAAACCCTGGCAAGATTCAACCAAGTAAATGGATTGGAGATTTGTACGCGTTTCAGGCTTCCGGTTACAGGTACGGTTAATTGATTTGATTTCATAATGCGATGACTTTGGCTAATGCATATATGAGGATTATTTTTGAATTATGACATTTCATAGTTATGACTTTTTTTAGTCATAACTATGATCCGTTAAAATCATAACTATGATTTTTATAAGTAATTATCCAACCAACTTCACTGATAAACAGGGATAAGTTACTGTCAAATCATACTTAAAAAAAGTATTCAATAAATTCAAAACAGTTTCTTATAACCAGATGTGTTTACCTAATATTTTCCCTCATGGACTAAATATTTTTATTTTTGGAGATAATAAAAAAGGCGGAGAATGCTCTCTGCCTTTTTTATCACCATAAATTCTGAATATAATTAATTATTTTCCGGACGCAATTTACGTACTACAGCACCTGCACGCCACATTTCGCTTTCACGAAGAGCTTTCAATTCTTTTTCCAAACCTTCGCGATAATCAGGTTTGCTGTTTGTATCAATAGAGCGCTGGGCTTCGTTGCCACAGGCAACTTCGCTATATAGCTTTTCAAATACAGGTTTTGTTGCATCATGGAACGGCCCCATCCAATCCAAAGCACCACGCTGGGCTGTAGTTGAACAGTTTGCATACATCCAGTCCATACCGTTTTCAGCAAACAAAGGCATCAATGATTGAGTCAATTCTTCAACAGTTTCATTGAACGCTTCAGAAGGTTCATGTCCATGTTCACGCAACGTTTCGTACTGAGCCAGCAGCAAACCTTGAATAGCTCCCATCAAAGTACCGCGTTCACCTGTCAGATCGGAGTATACTTCTTTCTTGAATGTCGTTTCAAACAAATAACCAGAACCAACACCGATACCCAAAGCCACAACACGGTCGAAAGCACGACCTGTAGCATCTTGGAAGATAGCATAACTTGAGTTCAACCCACGTCCCTGAAGAAACATACGGCGAAGGGAAGTTCCCGAACCTTTCGGAGCAACCAGAATTACGTCTACGTCTGCAGGAGGTATAATATTAGTACGCTCTTTGTACGTAATAGCGAAACCATGAGAAAAGTACAATGCTTTCCCCGGAGTCAGGTATTTCTTTATACGTGGCCATACTTCAATCTGTGCTGCATCTGAAAGAAGAACCTGAATAATTGTAGCTTTTGCACAAGCTTCTTCTATGTCGAACAGTGTTTCTCCCGGTACCCAACCGTCAGCTACTGCCTTATCATAAGTCTTACCTTTGCGCTGTCCAACGATAACATTAAATCCGTTATCACGTAAGTTCAAACTCTGCCCTGGTCCCTGAACACCATAACCAATTACTGCGATAACTTCATCTTTCAACACTTCTCTTGCCTTTTCCAACGGAAATTCTTCGCGGGTAACAACATTTTCGTCTACACCGCCAAAATTCATTACTGCCATTTTCTTTTACTATTAAAATATAATGTATTAATAAAAATTCTATTTCCAGGTAACCGCCGCACGACAAATAGCCTTGCCTTCATGGCATATAGCCATATCATACTTACCAGGGATTGTTTCAATAGAATGCAATCCCAGCATCATACCGTATTTGCCTTCTGCCTGATAAGCTATTTCAAAACGGTTTACCTCTTTTTCGCGGAACATATTAATGTCAAACAGGTCTAGTAAATGTTCCATATATTTAATGCTATTCAAATGTCCGTTTATATCCAGGTCGCTATACTTCACCATGTAAGGGACACCTTCTGTTTTATTCTCTACCGGGAGAATCTTTCCAGGCTTTTCTATTGGACAAATACGATCGGATATATATATGCTCAACCCTTCCACATCCAACAAAGTAGGACGACGCGATTCCAAATCGATAGCCGCCCAGATAGAACGGGCAAAACCAAATGTTTTTCCTTCACCATCCGCCAGCTCAAAGCAACGGCTGGTAAAGAGTCGGCCTACCTCATCCACCCAAGTATAAACCGTTATAGATTGGGCATTTTTCGGATATTCAGTCACTTCAAGAGCCAAACGGGACAGAACCCAGGCAGTATGCCTCTCCGTCATATCGTCATACCCGAAACCACGTCCTGCCGCATGTGCCGAAGCTGCATGAATCAAGTAATTACCTATCATTGGAATCGTAACACGACCTCTAAAATCCATTTGGTACGACTCGGCATCAAAATGAAATACTCCTACTTTCTCCATATCTACCTTTATTACTGTTGTCTTCCTTGCAATTTACGTTCCATATCTGCCAACATATCACTCAAGCGTTCGACTTTACTTTTCGTGATAGCCACGCGCCCGGAACGAATAAACTGCAAAACGCCGATAGACCCGCTAAGTTCTTCAAACAAAGCCTGTGTCTCATCATAATGACCACTCTTTTCCAATACAACGCAATCTTCGTTCATTTCCAAAATACGGGCATTATACTTACGAATCAGGTCTTCCACCGTTCCCATCTTGATAAAAAGCTCGGTACTCAACTTATAGAGAGCTATTTCCTGATATACCAGATCTTCATCCGTATTATAGTAAGCTTTCAGAATATCAACACGCTTGTCAATCTGTTTTACAACCTTGTCAATCATATCCTCATCGGCAAAAGTCGTAATTGTGAACTTATGGATACCGGCAATAGCTGAAGGCGAAACTGAAAGTGTCTCTATATTCAGCTGCCGGCGCGTAAAGATAATCGTAATCTGGTTCAAAAGGCCAACGGTATTCTCCGAAAAGATGATAACGGTATATAATTTCTTTATATTCATAACTGTTCTTCCTTACTTATCTCCTAAAATCATGTTCGTAACACTTCCCCCGGCCGGAACCATCGGATAGACCATACCACAGGTTTCCACATTGGCAACCAATACATAAGCACCGTCATGATTCAGCATTTCGGCAATCGCGTCATCCAGTTCTTCACGTTTATCAACAGCACGGCTGGCTATTCCATAAGCTTTAGCAATCCCAACAAAATCCGGATTCTTCATTATCGTATTTGAATAACGTTCGTGGAAGAATAATTCCTGCCACTGGCGCACCATACCTAAGAAATCATTATTAAGAACAATAACTTTCACATTCAGATTTTCCTGCATGATAGTCCCCAGCTCCTGAATCGTCATCTGGATGCCGCCATCACCGGTAAAAAAACAAACCGTACGTTCAGGAGCGCCCAGTTTCGCACCAATCGCTGCAGGAAGACCATAGCCCATTGTTCCCAAACCACCAGATGTTACTACACTGCGGGTTTGTTTATATTTGAAATAGCGCACACCCATCATCTGATTTTGGCCTACGTCTGTAACCAACACAGCATCATTGCCCGTTGCTTCAGATACTTTACGGACTACTTCACCCATCTTCAGTTTGCCTTCGGAAGGATAAAGTTCCTTGCCGATCACTTTTTCGTATTCTTCCTTTTCATCCGGTTCAAATTCGGCATTCCATTCAGGACGTTTACGTTCTTCCAATAAGGCGGTAATCATCGGTATAGAATGTTTAGCATTACCCAGCACTTTTACGTCTACAGGAACATTCTTTCCTATTTCCGAATTATCGATATCCAGATGAATTATTTTTGCCTGTTTAGCATAAGTTTTCAAATCCCCGGTTACACGGTCGTCAAAACGCATACCGATAGCAATTAACACATCGCATTCGTTCGTTTTACGGTTCGGACCCACATTTCCATGCATGCCAAGCATTCCTTTATTTAAAGAAAAGTCAGAAGGCAAAGCCGACAAGCCAAGAACTGTTGAACCTGCCGGTATATCATTCTTTAACAGGAATGTTTTCAATTCTTCTTCCGCGCCACCCAACACAACGCCCTGTCCTACCAAACAAAATGGTTTTTCAGCATTATTGATAAGGCTCGCTGCTTCTTCAATCCTTTCTTTCTTTATATCTGGTTCCGGTTGGTAGCTACGGATATAATCTACTTTTTTATATTCATATTCCAGTAAACCAACCTGAGCATCCTTTGCTATATCAAGCACAACCGGGCCAGGACGGCCGGTTGATGCAATATAAAATGCACGCGAAACAGCCCAGGCAATTTCTTCGGGTTTACGAACCTGATAAGCCCATTTGGTAATAGGTTGTGCAATACCAATGACATCTACTTCCTGGAAAGCATCCGTTCCCAATAATGGTGATGGTACCTGTCCGGCAATTACTACCATTGGCGTACTATCCATCATCGCATCGGCTATGCCTGTAATAGTATTGGTTGCTCCGGGACCTGAAGTAACCAATGTCACTCCTACTTTACCAGAAACACGGGCATAACCCTGAGCTGCATGCGTAGCGCCTTGCTCATGGCGCACCAGTATATGTCTTAATTTATCTCTGTAATCATATAAACTATCATAAATAGGTATCGCCTGTCCGCCCGGATAACCGAAGATAGTATCTACTCCTTCAGCAATCAGCGCCTTCAGCAAAGCTTCCGAACCGGTTATCTTATGTGTATCCATATTAAATTATATTAGCCTTGTGTTTAATCTTCTATTATACGAACTCCTCCTTTATCCGCCGAGCTTACCATCTTAGCATAAGCCTTCAGCGCTTTCGAGACGACTCGCTGACGGTGAGGAGCAGTAAATGCTCTCGCTCCACGGGCTTCTTCCGCTTTACGACGTTCGGCCAATTCGGCATCGCTCACCTTTACATTAATAATACGTTCGGGTATATTTATTTCTATAATATCGCCATCCTTTACCAAGCCGATAGCACCTCCGGCAGCAGCCTCGGGAGATACATGTCCGATAGAAAGCCCGGATGTTCCGCCACTAAAACGTCCATCGGTAATCAATGCACATTCTTTACCCAAATGGCGGCTCTTGATATAAGAAGTAGGATAAAGCATCTCCTGCATGCCAGGTCCTCCTTTCGGGCCTTCATGGGTAATGACAACCACATCTCCTGATACAACTTTGCCTCCCAGGATACCCTCGCAAGCAGCATCCTGTGAATCGAATACTTTTGCCGGACCTGAGAACTTCCATATGCTCTCATCCACCCCGGCTGTTTTTACAACACAACCGTCGAGAGCAATGTTACCTTTCAGGACAGCCAAACCGCCGTCTTTCGAATAAGCATGTTCCACATCACGGATACAGCCATTTGCACGGTCGGTATCTAATTCTTTATAATAAGACTCCTGTGAGCCCATTCGAATACTGAACTTATGTGCAGGTGCACTCTTGTATTTCTTTATAGCTTCATCTGTTACACCTGGAGAAGTAATGCCGAAACTATCTACAGCCTCTGCCAATGTTTTACCATCTACACGCTTTACCGTGCCATCCACCAAACCGCCTTCCATCAACTCTTTCATAATAGAAAGAATTCCACCGGCACGATTTACATCCTGCACATGATAGATATGCGTATTCGGAGCGACTTTACATAAACAAGGCGTCTTACGGGAAAGTTTGTCTATATCGTCCATAGTGAAATCAGCTTCTGCCTCTTGAGCAACAGCCAGCAGATGAAGCACCGTATTTGTAGAACCACCCATTGCAATATCCAAAGACATTGCATTAAGGAAAGCCTGGCGGGTAGCTATACTGCGAGGTAAAACGGAGTCATCGCCATCCCGGTAATATTTATAAGCATTTTCGACAATCTGTTTAGCAGCATCTCGGAATAGCTGAATACGATTTGCATGCGTAGCAACAATCGTACCATTGCCTGGAAGAGCCAGACCTATTGCTTCGTTCAGACAGTTCATTGAATTGGCAGTAAACATACCGGAACAGCTTCCGCAAGTCGGGCATGCACTGCGCTCCACTTGTTTAATTCGTTCGTCACTCACAGAAGTATCCGCAGACTCTATCATAGCATCAATCAGGTCGAGATGACGGCCGTCCAGTTTTCCAGCCTCCATCGGACCACCAGACACAAAGATTGCGGGAATATTCAACCGCATGGCTGCCATCAACATTCCCGGAGTGATCTTGTCGCAATTACTTATGCAAACCATAGCATCTGCCTTATGAGCGTTCACCATATATTCAACACTGTCGGCAATAATATCACGTGAAGGAAGCGAATAAAGCATTCCATCATGCCCCATAGCTATACCATCGTCAATAGCAATCGTATTGAATTCGGCAGCAAAACATCCAAGTTTTTCTATTTCCGTTTTCACCAGTTGCCCGATTTCATGCAAATGTACATGCCCCGGTACAAACTGTGTAAATGAATTAACTATTGCAATAATAGGTTTGCCTAATTGTTCTTCTTTCATGCCATTGGCACGCCACAAAGCACGCGCACCTGCCATTCTGCGGCCTTCGGTACTGTATGAACTTCTTAACGGATGCTTCATCATATCTTTTATAAATTAAAAAAGCCCTTCTCTATAAGGAGAAAGGCTTAAGAATATCTTCACGATTTCACAACATCTTACACACCTTTCTCCTTACCTACTAATGACTAGAAGGACCACCACGAGAATAATATGCAATACGTTGTTCATCATCTTTTCTTTTCGTCTTTATTTTACTTGACGCAGCAAATGTAGAACAATAATCGGAATCAACAAAGGATTTAAAAGAAAATTCTTTCTTTTTCTTTCATTTATCAACGAAAAAATATGTTACACTTGCACTTTAACACGCCATAAAGACTTTTCCAATAGATTTAAAAGCAATCATTTCATATATCATAGATATCTATATTATAAAGATTTGTATCTTTGACGGCAACACAGACAAGAAACAGACATTTTATAGAATATGAAACAGTACAACTTTGATGAAGTAATCGAACGTCGCGGCACAAATTGTATAAAACATGATTTACTAAAAGAACGGTTCGGCGATGAAAAGTTAATACCTCTTTGGGTAGCAGATATGGATTTCCGCACACCCGATTTCATTGTCGAGGCCATAAAAAAACGCTGTGAACATGAGGTATTCGGTTATACATACGGCTCGGACGAATATTATGAAAGTATCATTAACTGGGTACATTACAAACACAACTGGAAAATACAAAAAGAATGGATCAGTTATATTCCCGGCATAGTAAAAGGCATCAGTTTTGCACTTCAATGCTTTACCCGTCCGGGGGATAAAATCATAATCCAGCCTCCGGTATATCATCCGTTCCGCATCGTTCCGCAAAGTATGAAACGCGAAGTTGTTTACAATCCGTTAAAACTGGTAGAAGGTTCGTATGAAATGGACTTCGAACAACTGGAATCTATTATAGATGAAAAATGCAAGGCATTAATCTTGTGCAACCCACACAACCCGGGTGGTATTGTATGGAAAAAAGAGACATTAGTACAACTTGCCGAAGTATGCGCCAAACATCATATCCTCGTTATCTCCGACGAAATCCATGCAGAAATGGCTTATCCGCAATATAAACACTATCCGTTTGCTACCGTATCCGATAATGCGGCTTTATGTTGCATCACATTTATGGCTCCCAGTAAGACATTCAATATTGCAGGAATCGTAACATCATACGCAATTATCCCCAATGATCGTTTACGCAAAGAGTTTTATGAATTTCTCGAAGCCGGAGAATTCGGAGACGGAACAATATTTGCTTATGAAGCAACAACAGCCGCATATACATATGGTGCTGAATGGTTACAACAAATGCGTATGTATATTATGGAAAACGTCCGTTTTGTAGATGAATTCATCAAAACAAACTTACCCAAGATTAAAATGTACATGCCACAAGCCTCCTTCCTTATTTGGTTAGACTGCCGGGAACTAAAACTTAATCAAGAAGAGCTTGTCGATTTATTCCAAAACAAAGCAGGTCTGGCATTAAACGATGGAAGTATATTCGGTCCGGGAGGCGAAGGACACATGCGTTTGAATATTGGTTGTCCACGCTCTATCTTGGAAACATCATTAAATGCATTAAAGAAAGCACTAAATAAAGAAAAGAAATAAATTACCCTGAATAAGGATTGTATACCTGAAATATACAATCCTTACTTTATTTTGAAAAATCTTGAAAATAATTATATAGTATCATCAAGTACTTCCTCACAATTGCATATTACCTTCATATACAATGTTGCCTATTCTAAAATATAGGCTATTAAAACGGTGCAAAGGTAATTATAATATTCTTAAAAATAGATATATCCGGCAAAGCATCCTCTATTTCTTTGGGAAATACGCCGATAAGTCAGAAATAATCCGTAAATTTGTCAGCTTAATAGTATTTTTACATTATAAAAACGAGATTACATATGAAAATTACGGCAAATAAGTACGTTGCGGTTACTTACGACCTGAACGTAGGCGAAGGTGAAGAGCGCGAACTGATGGAAAAAGCAACAGCCGAAGTTCCTTTGAAGTTCATATTCGGAACAGGCATGATGCTTCCCGCTTTCGAAGATGCCTTGAAAGGACTGGAAGTAGGTGATACCTTCAACTTCTCTATAGCTCCTGCCGATGCATACGGCGAATATGTAGAAGAGCATGTACTGGATCTTCCGAAAAACATTTTCGAGGTGGACGGCAAGTTTGACTCTGAAATGATTAAAGAAGGTAACACAGTCCCAATGATGGATTCCAACGGTAATCGTATGAACGGTTCTGTTCTGGAAGTAAAGGAAGATATCATTGTAATGGATTTTAATCATCCTCTGGCTGGCGAAACCTTACACTTTAGCGGAACAGTACTTGATGTTCACGAACCTTCTGAAGAAGAAGTAGCTGCAATGACAGCTCCTGCAGGCGGATGTAATTGCGGCTGCGATGATTGCGGCAGCGACTGTGGAGACAAAGACCACAACAGCTGCGGTTGCGGTGGTTGCCACTAATAATTATAGAATCGATATTTATTGAATGGTTAATAGTTAATTGGCAACAAACAATTATCTATTAACCATTTTTCATTTAGCAAAAACCCACAAGCTTATGTTCAACACTTTTGGTAATATATACAGGCTAACGTCGTTCGGCGAATCGCACGGCGCAGGTATCGGAGGCGTAATAGACGGCTGCCCTTCCGGCATTGATCTGGATATGGATTTTATCCAGCAGGAATTAAACCGAAGAAAACCAGGACAGTCACGCATCACTACTCCACGCAAAGAAGACGACGAAGTACAATTCTTTTCCGGTATATACGAAGGAAAAACAACCGGGACGCCAATCGGCTTTATTATCTGGAATAAAAATCAACACTCGGCCGATTATGACAACATGAAGTCTTTATACCGTCCCTCTCATGCAGACTACACCTATCAAACCAAATATGGCATCCGTGATCCGCGCGGAGGAGGACGTTCGTCCGCCCGCGAAACAATTGCGCGTTGTGTTGCCGGAGCTATTGCTAAACTGGCCCTACGCCAGCGAGACATCCGGATACAGGCATTTACTTCACAAGTTGGTTCTATAAAGCTGGAAGGTTCTTATCAGGATTACGATCTTAACCTGACAGAAGATAGCGCCGTACGTTGTCCTGATCCGGAAAAAGCAGCCGAGATGGAAGAACTTATAGCAGAGATCAAATCAAAAGGAGACACAGTAGGAGGCGTAATCACGTGTGTAATAACAGGTACTCCTGTAGGATTAGGCGAACCTGTCTTTGGCAAGTTACATGCAGCGTTAGGGCATGCAATGCTAACTATCAATGCTGTAAAAGGATTTGAATATGGAGACGGATTTGATGCTGCACTTTTCAGAGGCTCCGAACGTAACGACCGTTTCTTCAACGATCACGGCCATATAAATACACATACAAATCATTCAGGAGGAATACAAGGGGGCATTTCAAACGGGCAAGACATATACTTCCGCGTTGCATTCAAATCCGTAGCAACCATTTTGATGGAACAGGAAACTGTAACACAGGATTGTGAAGATACAATACTGAAAGCCCGCGGACGCCACGATCCATGCGTACTTCCACGCGCAGTGCCCATCGTCGAATCGATGGCAGCCATTACCTTACTTGATTATATGTTATTGCAAAAAACGCATGAATTTTAGAATTGCCCCGAAGCATTTTATTCATTTCTCCACGAAGAACTAAACAGATCACGGCTGTGATCCGACCAAACCACAGCCGTGAACCGATTAAAAGAACCTGTTCCTTATTCTATTCATGATGATAAGGTTCGTTGTTCAGAATAGTCATCGCCCTGTATATCTGCTCCACAAAGATTAAACGAATCATTTGGTGCGAGAAAGTCATTTTACTCAAAGAAATCTTTTCGGATGCAACCTTGTAAACAGCTTCACTAAAGCCATAAGGGCCACCTATCACGAAGACCAGCCGCTTTGGAACCGCGTGCATTTTTTTCTCTATATAGGAAGAAAACTGCATTGAGGTAAACTCTTTGCCCTTTTCATCAAGCAAAACAAGGTAATCCCCCGACTGAAGTGCTCTTAAAATCAGCTCGCCTTCTTTTTCTTTTTGTTGCGGCTCAGATAGATTCTTTACATTCTTTATATCAGGAATAACTTCCATCTCAAAAGGGATATAGTGTACCAAGCGGTTCTTATATTCATTAATAGCTTCTACAAAATAGCCGGCATCTGTCTTGCCTATCACAACCAATGCAATCTTCATCTGTTTACAATTAACGCATTTAGAGGGGCTAAGTTACGAGAAAAATACATACCTTTGCAGCTGATTATTCACAAAAAAAGGGAAAGCTATGAAACGATTTTTACTTACGCTCGCCTTGATACTCTCTGTATTAAGCATCCAGGCAGCTGATATAACGAATATATCAAATGCTTTCAAAGGAGGAAATGCCTCATCACTATCTGCTTCCATGGATAAAGAAGTAGATATGGCATTGCCCAATTCTACAAAGAAATGCAACAGCAATGAAGCCATTGCACAACTGAACACATTCTTTAGTTCTAACAAACCTTCCGGATTCACGATAGTTCATCATGCCGATAAAAAGGAAAGCGGTTTTTTCGTTGGCAAACTTTCAACAGGAAGCGGCGAATACCGGGTAAATGTGACCTACCGCTCGGAAGAAAACAAAGCGATTATACAATCAATCAGAATAGAATAGAATAAATGGATCAACTAATTGACGACTTAATCAAGCTATCTTTCGCCGAAGACATTGGAGATGGCGATCATACGACATTATGCTGCATTCCTGAAACTGCCATGGGAAAAAGCCAGCTTATCATCAAGGAAGATGGTGTACTTGCCGGTGTGGAAATGGCCAAACGTATCTTTCACTACTTCGATCCTGAATTAAAAATGACTATTTTCATCAACGATGGAGCAGAAGTAAAGAAAGGGGATATAGCATTCACGGTAGAAGGGAAAGTACAATCTCTGTTGCAGACCGAACGCCTGATGCTGAACGTAATGCAACGTATGAGCGGTATAGCAACAACAACCCGTAAATACGTAAAAGTATTAGAAGGCACTAAGACACGCGTACTGGATACCCGTAAAACAACTCCGGGTATGCGTATGATGGAAAAAGAAGCTGTAAAGATCGGAGGAGGCGTAAATCACCGTATCGGATTGTTTGATATGATTCTGCTGAAAGATAATCATGTAGACTTTGCCGGAGGTATCGAACAAGCTATCACCCGTGCACAGAAATACCTAAAAGAAAAAGGCAAAAATCTGAAGATAGAAATTGAAGTGCGTAACTTCGATGAGCTGGAACAAGCCATGAAAGTGGGTGGAATAGACAGAATTATGCTTGACAACTTCAATATAGAGAATACAAAGGAAGCTGTACGCCGCGTAGCAGGTCGCTATGAATTGGAATCTTCCGGCGGTATCACATTCGACACCTTACGCGACTATGCAGAATGTGGTGTTGACTATATCTCTGTCGGCGCTCTTACCCACTCTGTAAAAAGTCTGGACATGAGCTTGAAGGCTTGCTAAAAGATATACCTAGATAACTAATGGCGCAAAGTTATATATGGCTTTTGCGCCATTATTGTATAACCTGCTTTATTATTTTATCCGTTTTACTTCATTATCCAGAAGTTGATATTCTTGTCCGCTCTCAGGACAAGTTGCATAGCCAGCCTTATCAAAAGAAAGTTGATGGCCATATTCGCTTACCCAACCTACCTGCCTGGAAGGATTACCTACAACCAATGCATAAGGAAGAATATCCTTCGTCACCACACTTCCTGCCCCAATCAAAGCATAAGCGCCAATAACATGTCCGCAAACGATTGTTGCATTGGCTCCTATTGTTGCACCTTTGCCAACATACGTTTTCTTATATTGATCTTTACGGCAAACGGCACTACGTGGGTTCGTAACATTTGTAAACACGCAGCTAGGGCCAAGAAACACATCATCATCGCATACAACTCCGGTATAAACAGAGACATTGTTCTGCACCTTTACATTATTGCCTAATACAACATCCGGTGAAACAACCACATTCTGTCCGATATTACAATTCTTTCCAATCTTGCATCCCGCCATCAGATGGGAGAAATGCCAAATATATGTACCGTCGCCTATAACACATCCCGGGTCAATTACAGCAGTTTCGTGAGCTTGATATGCAGCCATACGCACTATATATTATTTATAGATTAAAAAGATTGTGGGCTTCTTACTTAAATCAGGCACCTTTCCTACCCATTCTTTAATCGGACGAGTATGGATATATTCATCCTCACACGTAATATCAGATGCTATACATAGCTTGGTAGAAGGACGGCACGTACGGATAAGCTCATCCGCCAACTTATTATTTCGGTATGGAGTTTCTATAAAAAGTTGTGTTTGGTTCTCCGAATAGATGCGCCCTTCCAGTTTCTTGATCGCATTTATCCGTTCCGAAGCCTCTATCGGCAAATAACCGTGAAAAGCAAAGCTTTGTCCATTAAAGCCGGAACCCATTACCGACATCAAAATAGAAGAAGGACCAACCAACGGCACAACCGGATAATTTTTACGTTGAGCAATAGCCACCACATCAGCTCCCGGATCTGCAATGGCAGGACATCCGGCTTCAGATATAACACCCATATTCTCTCCTTTTGCCAACGGGGCCAAATAGCCGGTCACTTGTTCAGGAGAAGTATGCTTATTCAATTCATAAAAAGTCAGTTCATCTATCACTATAGACGGCTCTACTTTCTTCAGAAAGCGACGTGCCGTACGTACATTTTCAACAATAAAATGCTTTATCTGCAATATAACCTCACGATTGTATTCCGGCAACACACGACGATGTTCCGTTTCTCCCAGAGTGACAGGTATAAGGAAAAGAGATGCTTGCATACTGTTTGTTTTCTGCAAATGTAGTATTTTTGTAGCAAACAAACAGAATAAGATGTCACTTCCTATTGATTTTATTACCCGTACACGTGCCTTGCTAGGCGACGAATTCAGCAAATTGGAAACAGCTTTGCAGGCCGAAGTACCCGTAAGCATCCGTATCAATGAAAAGAAAGGAACTCATACACCCAACGGCGGCGAACCTGTGGCATGGTGTAAAAGCGGCTTTTATTTGCCGGAACGTTTATCTTTTACTTTCGATCCTTTATTTCATGCAGGAGCTTACTATGTGCAGGAAGCCTCATCCATGTTTCTGGAACAAGCCATTAAACAGTATGTAGCCGGACCAGTACGTTGTTTGGATTTATGTGCTGCTCCGGGAGGAAAATCCACCCATCTTGCCAACCTTTTGCCGGAAGGCAGTTTGCTTGTAAGCAACGAAGTTATCCGGAGCAGAAGCAATATCCTTGCAGAAAACATGGCCAAATGGGGAATACCCGATGTTATTGTTACCAACAATGACCCTGAAGAAATAGGCAAGCTTACCCATCTATTCGATGTCATTGTAACAGATGTTCCCTGTTCCGGTGAAGGAATGTTCCGTAAAGATACCGACAGTACAGGCGAGTGGAGCCTTGCCAATGTTAATTTATGTGCCGGACGGAGCCGACGTATCATCCATGATATATGGAATGCTTTAAAGCCCGGAGGCATACTGATTTACAGTACATGCACATACAATACGGAAGAAGATGAAGATAATGTATATTACATTACAGAAGAATTAGGTGCCGAAGCCCTTTCAATCTCAACACCGGAAGAATGGCAAATAACCGGTGCCCTTAAATACAATTATCCGGTTTACCGTTTCTTTCCACATAAAACCAAAGGCGAGGGGTTCTTTCTGGCCGTTCTCCGCAAAGCAGAAGGTGAAGCAGAAGAAATTCGTTTCAAGACAAAAGAAAAGAAAGAAAAAAGAAAGGCGGAACCTCCCGTTCCGGAATATGCAAAAAAGTTTCTTCAGTATGAAAATTTATTTTCATCAGGATGGAACAAAAATTTCATACTGATGAAACCGAAATCGGTTGCCGATGTATATCCGCTTTTATGTGACCGGCTACACATTATCTCGGCAGGCGTTTGCCTTGGCGAGCTGAAGGGCAAAGACCTGATTCCTTCGCAAGAACTGGCACTTAGCACAGCGTTGCGCCGGGATGCTTTCCCGTCTGTGGAACTTAGCTGGGACGACGCAATACGCTATCTAAAAAAAGAAGCCCTTCTCCTACCCGAAAGCATAGAGAAAGGCTACGTATTAGTCACTTATAAAGGATTCCCTCTAGGTTTCGTAAAACACTTGGGCAACCGTGCCAACAATCTTTATCCACAAGAGTGGAGAATAAGAACAAGCTACTTGCCGGAAAAGGTGCTTACTCTTTAAAGCTGACTGTTAGAAGCGACGCTTCAAGTTGCCGTATAAGGTTGGCTTTCTTTGATTCGGGGGCAAACACAAAACCTTCGGCCACAAGAATCCGGCTGTTGGCCCTATCATGATAAATATACGAAACAAAAGGCCCCCCCATTTTGTCTCCTTCCATATCCCACAATCCGCGAAGTACGCAGCAGTTTTTCATACTGTTTGCATACCGTTCATAAACAGGAGGAAAACATTTGGCAGTTGTCATATATGAACCAGGAAAAGCTCCAGGAACATTTTTCCTCAACACGGAATCGCGCTTGGAAATCAACAAATCGGCAGTTGGTTCGGCCGATCCGCTATAAGGGAAGCTGTACACTACAATGTCTGAGCGTCCCTTTATTGCATTATTCGATACCCAAAAGAAACCTGAGGTATCTTTATACGCACTCATTTCTTCGGGCACAAACAATGAAACACCCAAATTATCTTGCAGTCTTTTTATCACCCACGAACTATGCGTTCTGCTCAGCATTGCGATCCGACGGTTCTGCTCTGCCTGCTCAAAATAGTTCACCAACGATCTGTCATGCAGCAAAACGTATTCGGATAACACACTAGACGAAGGTGCGGTTAGCCGGATTATATATTGCCCGGACGACCATTTATCACGTATCTCATGCACAGAAACTTTTGTATATAAATCCGGATTTATATCAACCAAAAGAATATTGCGCACGTATCTGAGGAAACTGTTAAAACTGGATGGCTCGGAATAACTCACATGCAAAGAAGGCTCAGATTGGGGCAAAGCAGGAACCGGCATTGTCAGCTCTTCCCGGATAATTAGCCCGGCTTCCCCCTTCCACACGTTTTTATCCATTACAACCAGCACTTCATAAGGCCAGCCTGTCGCTTTCTTCATCATGGCAGACAGGTTTGCGGCAGGATTCGGTTTGTTACATGAGCTAATTCCTATCAAAATAAAGCAGGAAACAGCGAAAGCAGATAGTGTTTTCATAGATACATCAAATTAATAAACTTAAAACAACACACTGCAAATATAGAAGAGAGAAGTAAAAAAGAACACGCGCTGTACCGGACAAATCAAAACAGGACAAACACACTTATAATAAGCACATTAAACCTATCAAAGGGTAAATCATTCATTATAATCCGGACAACCGGGCAAATAAATACAATTAATAAAGACGTATATATTGATCTATATCGACTTTTTCATCCAGTTGCAGTCTTTTTTTTAAACGATTCTTAGATTTAGCCAATGCCTCTGCCGTATTATTGAATACAGCCAATTGATCTTTGCGGGAAAAATTCCATTTAATAAGGCAACATATTTCTTGTTCATGGCGAGTAATAGAAAACTTATCCTTTAATTTCGTCAGATAGAGGTTAAACAGCAAATCAGACACGGTCAACAGTTCGTTCCACTCCGCTTTTGACAGATTTGTCCTTACCGGATCACTCTTTAACTGAACTAACAAAGGGACAATATTTGAAGCAAAAGTATCCGGGGTGTCGGATGAGAGCATACAGAGAGCACGGTCATACTCTCTTAATTTCTGTTCAAAGGTGGCGATTTCAGCTTCTCGCTGCACATACAACTCCGATTCTATAGTCAGTTGACTAAGCTCTTTTCTTAAGGCATCAATCTGCAGAATATAATTATGACGTTCTTTCCGGTATAAATTGGCAAGCGCATTGTTACGTTTGCTTTTATCTTTTATAAGTCTGATCCTCCCTTTATTGCATCCCACATAATTTCCCAATGCATAAGCCGATACAGCAACGACCAGAACTACTAAGCAAGAAGCTCCCCACAAGACAAAGTTCCAAGATGAAAAAATATCCATAGTTCAACTAATTACGACCGGTTTTTCAAGTATTCATAAATAGCCAACTGCGCACGGACTTTATGCGGATTATCATCCCGTTTAAAGTTATTGCATAAATTTTCATCGATCCGGCAAGCCTTTACGTTATCACGCATCTGTATATTCAGAATATCTATTATTTCCTGCTTCAACTCCGGTACTAATATAGGGAAAGCTGTCTCAATGCGGCGATTCAGGTTACGGCGCATCCAATCGGCAGAAGTCAAGTATAAGTTTTCTTCTCCATCATTATAAAAATACCAAACTCTGGAATGCTCAAGAAACATATCGACAATACGGGTAATCCGGATATTGCGGCTATACGGTTGATCCGGAACCAAACAGCAAATACCTCGAATAATCAAATCTATCTCTACACCATTCTCACTGGCCTTATATAATTCATTAATCATATTCTGATCATGAAGACCATTCATCTTCAATATGATACGACCTTTTCGGCCTTGCTTTACATGTTCTGTCTCTTGCTGAATCATACGAGTCAATTCCGATACCATATTAAAGCGGGCAACCAATAAATGCCGGAACACCGGTTCTGACGCATCACCTTCTAATATTGCAAACACTTTATTTATATCCTGTACTATTTCAGCTTTGGAAGTAAGCAATGCCATATCAGAATAGATTTTAGCAGTCTTCTCATTAAAATTGCCCGTACTTAGATAAGCAAAGTCTTTCCGCTTGCCTCCGTCTTCACTATCCTTACGTAGGATAACAGCTACTTTTGCATGTACCTTCAACCCCGGGATGCTATAAATAATACGAATGCCCGCCTGCTCCATACGTTCCGCCGTACTCATATTGTTTTCTTCATCAAAGCGGGCTTTCAATTCAACAAAGACCGTAACTTTTTTTCCATTCTGGGCAGCACTGATCAATGTATTGATAACAGCAGAGTTTTCTGCCACACGATATTGGGTAATCTTTATTTCCTCCACCTTCGGGTCAAAAGCTGCCTCCATTAAAAAACGTATCAGATAATCAAATGACTGATAAGGGAAATGAAGTAATACATCTTTCTTTTTGACGACTTTAAACACAGACTCCATTTCGTCAAGAAAAGAAACACGCATCGGAACCGGTATTTGCTGCTCCAGCTCTTTTCCTTTCGGATTAGGCAGCTTTATTAAATCTTGTAGATTCAGATAACGACCTCCAACTACCAAATCGTCAGCAGTAATTCCAAAAGCTTCACAAACAAAAGCCAGGAAATCATCCGGCATCGCCCGATCATACATAAAACGGCTTAATGCTCCAATCTTCCGTTTCTTTACTTTTTCCCGGATATCTTTAACAATATTACCGCTTTTCTCATTATCCAAATAAATATCTGCGTCTCTTGATATTTTAATACTATAACAACTGTCAATTACATAACCAGGAAATATACTAGACAGGTTTGCACGTATAATATCATCAATAAACATGATATATGATTTTCCCTCATGTACTGGCAACTCTATAAAACGGGGAACTTTTGCATACGGAATCTTCATTAATGCATAATGGTATTCAGGGACATATCCGGGAGTAGATAAGCGCTTGCTTTTCTTCACCATACGGATCACAAGATAAAGGCGGCGGTCACGTATAAAAGTTCGGATATCTCCCGCCTGAATCATTACCGGAGATAAAAAAGGGAAAATTTCCTCATTAAAAAAATTATGAACAAATTCTTCATGAAAAGATTCCGGTATACTGTCTTGATAAAGATAAATATTCTGTCTGTTAAGTTCCGGCAAGACTTTATCATAAAATATACGATAATATTCTCCTTGCTGCCGGTTTACCTCTTTCGTAATACCCGCTAAAACTTCCTCAGCCTCAGCACCGCTCTCTTCTGTATAATTCTTTTTCATAATAACACCACGGTGTTCGGCTACACGTATTTCGTAAAATTCTTCAAGGTTGGAAGAATAGATAGAAAGGAACTTAATCCGTTCATAAATAGGAAGAGCATCATCTTCTGCCTCCAACAAGACACGGTAATTAAAAGATAACCAACTAATGTCCCGTTTAAAGTATTTATATGAATTCTCCATAATATTCTTATCTTAGGTGCGTAAATATAGATACTTTTGTCGGATAAAAGAAATTGTTATGCTTAAAGTTGGACTTCTTTCAGATACGCATGGATACTGGGATGACAAATATTCGGAATACTTTAAAACGTGTGATGAAATATGGCATGCAGGCGATATCGGTTCAGATATACTGGCCTCCAAACTTGCATTACTAAAACCATTGAGAGCTGTTTTTGGCAATATAGACGGACAATCAACACGTTTGCAATATCCCAAAGTTGCCCATTTCAATGCAGAAGGGATGAATGTAATGATGACACATATCGGTGGATATCCGGGACGCTATAATCCTGAAATTCGACAAGAACTATATGACACACGCCCCAACCTGTTTATTGCAGGCCATTCGCATATATTAAAGGTGGTATTCGATAAAAATCTGAATTGCTTATATATAAATCCCGGAGCAGCGGGAAAGAGTGGATTTCATCAAGTCAGAACATTAGTCCGTTTTATGATAGAAGACAAAGCGATCAAAGATCTTGAAGTTATTGAATTAGGACACAGATAAAAGAAAAAGTTCTACTGTTTTACAGGATTTTCGCAACAAAAACGTTCTGCCAGCAAAACGGTATTCTGTAAATAGGGAAATTCTTTTTCAAAGGCTTCACTGAATACACCCTTATTCATATTCTCCTCAATCTGTTTCGTAGTCCACAATTTACCTTCTCGTTTTTTGCACATTTTTAATTGATCTTCTTTGCGAAGACACACCACATACAATGAAACAAGATGTTTTACTTTTTCATTTTCAAATGTATAACGGATTAAAAAACGAGGAGTTATACCTTCCTCTTTACCTAAACTACCAAGAGTTTCTTTAACTGTATTTTCTATGCTATGCCTGAACAACACATAACTATAATATGGATAGTCAAACATATTCGGAGAAATAAAAGCCTCGTGACTTCTCTTTGCCAAATACAACATTCCGTCATAGATAACTGCTATACGGACAACCGGATGATAATATTTTTTTGATAAAGCACGGCTTACCGACCTGGCAATACAACCTATTACTTTACCTTTTTCGTTCAATACAGGTAGCCACATTTCTTTCTTCAGGCTTCCTCTCATCAAAGACAAACGAATCTGTTCATAAAGAATAACACATACGCCGATAATCAAGCCTAATTCTCTATATAAAAAACGTTCTGTACGCACACTTTGTATCGAATCCGGAAGAATGCTATAAAGCAAGATAATAAATAAATGTAGTGTATAGAAATTCTGGACAATCTGGGATACAAAATAAAATTCATTTAAAGTTGTACGAAGTAATGTCCGTTTATAAGTCGGTTTTTTAGAATCCCTGATTTTTTGTAAAATTGTACGTTTTGAAAAGCCCACTATAGTGAGAACTACAACCAATATAACTTCTGTAATGAGAGGTGAATAGACATATAAAACAGGCTCCAGCTTCAAACAAAGAAAAACAGAAAACAATACTAGTGTAGCAGCAGAAGGCAATAATAAAAACTGGTAAACACGCTCTTTTATCAGCACTTGGAAAAGAAAGATACAAACGAAACAAAAAGTAATACCTATTATAAAGGATAATAAATAAGAAAAATAATTATCCAGAAACATAAATAGCAATAGAGGCAATAATCCTATTGCCTGATTATCCAACCCTTTCTTTACTTTATTCATTCTCCCCCCCTTTCATCCGCTTTATAATAAAACAACCAACATTCACAAAAGTTCATCAATTAAATATGCTTTTCCGCATGATAAGATGAACGTACAAGCGGAGCGCTCTCCACTTTATTAAAACCTTTTTTTAATGCTGTCAATCTATAAGATTCAAAGTGTTCAGGGGTTATATACTCTACAACAGAAATATTCTTTCTCGAGGGTTGAAGATATTGTCCGATGGTCAGTACTGAGACACCGGCTTTTAACACATCATCCATTAACTCATACACTTCTTCAGAGCTTTCTCCCAATCCAACCATAATACCTGTTTTGGTTGTTATCCCGCTCTTTGCAATATGGGATAATACGGCTAAACTCACATCATATTTTGCGGCGCTACGCACTAACGGAGATATTCTCCGCACAGTTTCCATATTATGCGAAATAATTTCAGGAGCAGCATTAACCACCATATCCACCAATTCAAGATTTCCCTGGAAATCGGGAATGAGAACCTCCACTGTAGTTTCAGGATTAATCTCTTTAATCTTACGAATCGTATTCACCCAATGCTTTGCACCCAGGTCTGACAAATCATCACGGTCTACCGAGGTGATAACCGCATGCTTCAACCCCATCAGACGGATACTTTCGGCTACATTCTCAGGCTCCTTCAAATCCAAAGGTAAAGGTTTACCTGTTAACGTATTACAAAACCTGCACGAACGCGTACATATTTCACCGCCAATCATAAAGGTAGCTGTTCCTCTACTCCAGCATTCACCCATATTCGGACATTTACCACTAGTACAGATTGTATGTAAACAATGAGATTCTACTATGTTTTTTGTCTTTGTGAATTGGTCGTTTCCTCCGAGCCGGATTTTCAACCAATCCGGCTTCCTCAAATGTTCTGCCATTACAAGTTATCAAATAAATAATTAGACATTTTGGTATACAAATGATAACGTGTATTACCACCAATGATGCTATGATTCCGGTCTTTATACACGTGCATATCAAACTGTTTACCAGCTTGCACCAATGCTTCGGCATATTCCATTGTTTGCATAAAGTGAACATTATCATCTGCTGTTCCGTGTATCAATAATAATTTTCCCTGCAAATCTTTTGCTTTACGAAGCGGAGAGGTCGCCGCATAACCTTCAAAGTTCTCATTAGGGGTACGCATGAAACGTTCCGTATACACAGAATCATAATATTTCCAGTCTGTAGGAGGAGCTACAGCAATACCCACCTTAAAAGTTCCGTTGCCGGTACTCAAAGCCATCAACGTATTATAGCCGCCAAAACTCCAACCCCAGATAGACATTCTATTTTTATCTATATAAGGAAGTTTAGCCAATGCTTGGGCAGCTTCGACCTGATCATGAGATTCGATATCTCCCATACGTAAATATGTACATTTGCGGAATGCTTCCCCGCGGGCACCAGTCCCGCGACCATCAACACAAACCACAACAATGCCTTTGCTTGCCAAATAATACTCCCAGTCAAAACTATATTGATCTAGTACTTGTTGAGAGTTCGGGCCACTATATTGTGTCATCATTACCGGATATTTCTTCGAAGAATCAAAATTGGCAGGTTTCACAATCCAAGCATTTAAGTCATAACCTGATGCCGTATGTACTGTCATAAACTCCTTCCGGGCAAATGAATATTCAGAAAGTTTATTCTTTAAGGCCATATTATCCTGTAACACGCGTAACGTTTTTTTTGTTTTAGTTTCGTTTACCGTGATCTTTGCCGGAGTATTGGCATTTGAATAATTATTTACATAGTAAGCAAAATTATCGCTAAACGTAGCATTATTCGTTCCTTCCTCTGTAGAGAGTTTAGTCTTCACCCCTTTTGCATCTATCTTATAAACAGAACGGCGAATCGGGCTTTCTTCTGCCGATTGGTAATAAACAGTCTTCGTTGCTTCATCTATCCCCAGGAATTTAGTAACATCCCAATTACCTTTCGTTACCTGGCGTTGCATAACACCTGTCGGCGAATAGAGATAAATATGATTATAGCCATCTTGTTCGCTGACATATACAAAACCATCTTTCATAAACTGGATAGATGTCATCAGATCCGAATCAATATAGCTTTTATTATCCTCGCGAAGAACCAAACGTGAAACGCCGCTCTTCGGGTTAATATAATACATATTGAAAGCATTCTGCCAACGATTCAATGTCATAACAGCCAACTGGTCAGGATTATTGGTAAAGACGATCCTTGGAATATAAATATCCTCGGCACCCGGCACTTTCAGTGTCTTAGTATCTTTCGTTTCAATACTATATGAATGAACACTTACTTTTGAATTCTTCTGTCCGGCTTTCGGATATTTATAATTATAATAACCCGGATATAGTCCATCTCCATACATCTGCATAGAATATTCCGGAACTTCCGATTCATCAAAGCGAACATACGCCAAATATTCACTATCAGGAGACCAAGCCATCAGATTCGTTACAGCAAACTCTTCTTCATATACCCAGTCTGTGATACCATTCAATATTTTATTTAATTCACCATCCTTCGTTACCTGTACTTCCGTATCATAGTCAAACTTTCTCAACCAGATATTATTATCACGTACATAGGCACACATACGGCCGTCAGGAGAAAAAGTGGGGATCATTTGTTTACTGGCAGACTCCGTAAGGGGTTTCAAATAATTACGACGGACATCATAATCATAAACAACAGCTTTAGAAGAACGACGGTATATAGGCTCTGTTTCACGCCAGACCAAAATATGATGTCCGGTGTTACTGATCGTATATCCGTCAAAATCTACAAACGTACATTCACGGGCTTTACCGGTATCAAACAGAGTGTCTACCGGATTACCTGTACGGTAAGAATATTTAATGATCATACTCTTATCTTTACTCATTGCCGTATAGTGTTCGCCATCCGGCAATGAACGCATTTCACCAATATTCGTAACCTGACGGAACTTTCCATCCGTTATCTCTTTCAAACCTAACTGCTTACTTCCATTCTGAGCAAAAGCACTTCCCATTGCTACCAATGAGAGCAATATACAAAGACTTATTCTTTTCATTATCTATTTATAGTAGTATTGTTGTACTTTAAATTAAGTTGCAAAGTTAACATAAAAGCAATGAATAAGAAGTTTTTATATATCTTTGCTGTGTGAAAAATACTAAACCATATAATGAATTCGGAGACTTTTTAAAGGAAATATTCCCTTATAAAGTACAAAAAATATCTATTAACGCCGGATTCACCTGTCCAAACAGGGACGGGTTAAAGGGCTTTGGCGGTTGCACATACTGCAACAACCAGACTTTCAGCCCAGAATACTGTCATACTGAAAAAAGTGTCACCGTACAACTTGAAGAAGGCATACGTTTCTTCTCCCGTAAATATCCGGGCATGAAATATCTTGCCTATTTCCAAGCCTACACTAATACGTATGACGAAACGGAAATATTGATCAGGAAGTATGAAGAAGCCCTGAGCTATCCCGGAGTGGAAGGTATTATTATCGGTACACGTCCTGACTGTATGCCAGACACATTACTGGAATACTTTGCCAGGCTATCCACCCACAAATTCGTTATGATAGAATATGGAGTAGAAAGCACATTGGATAAGACCTTGTTACACATTAATCGCGGACATACATATTCGGAATCGGAAGAAACGATTCGACGTACAGCCGGCATGGGTATCTATACGGGAGTACATCTTATTTTAGGATTGCCCGGAGAAAGCAGAGAAGAAATATTGCATCATGCCGATATTTTATCTGCACTGCCCATTACCACATTAAAGCTGCATCAATTACAACTGATCCGCAACACGCGCATGGCTAAAGAGTATACAGAGCATCCCGACTTATTTCATCTGTATACGGTTGACGAATACATCGAATTGGTAATCGACTTTATTGAACGGTTAAACCCCTCTATTGTAGTAGAGAGGTTCGTATCTCAGTCTCCCAAAGAACTGCTTATTGCACCCGATTGGGGACTAAAGAACTTTGAATTCACAGCCAAAGTAAACAAACGAATTGCCGAACGAAACACTTGGCAAGGCCGTTTGATCTCTACTATTTCATAGATGCAACTTCTCCATAGAATATAATGCTCTGCTTATTGACCGGTACTACATTAATGGTTGATGAACCGTTAGGGTAAATTTGCACATTGAAAGTATAGTTATCTTCATCTGTACGAACTTTAAATTTTATCTGTGCATCTCCCTTCTTTTTATAAGTTACTTTGTATTCGCTCAAGGGTTTCTCAAAACGCAACCCGTTTCCTCCACCATAAGGAACAGAGTAAGCCTGTCCAAAATAGGGGAGATAAGAAATCACTGAATCTCCTTTCACCTCTAATGAATAAGAAGAAGTTAGATTAACTGATCTTCCACTCATTGGAATAGAACGGTTTACATCTATTTTGAAATGACCCTTGTCAATCATTTTTTGCACCTGCAACTCTTTTTGCACCTTTTTCTCTTTATTACTTTGAGCAAAAAGGGATTGCCCGCCAATTAACAGGACAATCCCCAGCAAGAAAACTAACCTAACATTCTTCATAACCTTAAACACTAAACACCACTAGCTTTTATATATAAGACAATTAGTCAAACCAAAAGGTTTAATTAACAGATATAAAATAACTTAATAATAATCTAAAAAAGGAGATTATGAGTATTGGCAAATAAACACCTTGTGTAAGTTCGACAACTTTATCTATCTTTATCGCCATAAAAGCAATAAATAGTATTATAAATTATATGGAGCAAAAACATCAGTACCGGGGTTTAACTAAACAAGAAGTTGAAGAAAGCAGACAGCTGCATGGAGAGAACATATTAACACCTCCTGAAAAAGCTTCACTATGGAGCCAGTTTTTAGAAAAGTTTGACGACCCCATCATCAAAATTTTACTTGTAGCTTGGATACTTTCCATGATTATCGCCGGAGTACACTGCTGGGGGCCGGAGGCTAAAGGTTTTACTGCTTTTTTAGAACCGATAGGAATCTTTTTCGCTATCATGCTTGCCAGTTGCGTAGGGTTCTTCTTTGAAATGAAAGCAAACAAGGCATTTGATATTTTAAATACGGTTAATGACGATACTTTGGTAAAGGCCATCCGTGACGGAAACATATGCCAGATATCCAAAAAAGAAGTTGTAGTAGGCGACATCATTGTACTGGAGACAGGAGAAGAAGTACCAGCCGACGGAAGCCTGCTGGAAGCTATTTCACTTCAAATAAATGAGTCAACCCTAACAGGCGAACCAATTATCAGCAAAACAACCAATGAAGCCGATTTTGACCACGAAGCCACCTATCCGTCCAATGTAGTTATGCGTGGAACTACCGTTGTAGACGGACACGGAATAATGAAAGTAGAAAAAGTAGGAGATGCCACCGGATATGGCAAAGTATATGAAGGATCACAAATAGAAAGCGGTGTAGAAACGCCTCTGCAAACGCAATTAGCCGGTTTAGCCAAAGTAATCAGCAAAGCCGGTTATTCTATAGCCGCCCTCACCTTTATTGCTTTATTGGCTAAGTTACTTCTTTCATCATCCGGCATGCCGGTTATGGATCTGATAGCCCATATTCTGAACATTTTTATGGTAGCCGTTACGTTAATCGTAGTTTCAGTACCGGAAGGTTTGCCAATGAGTGTTACCTTAAGTCTCGCATTGAGTATGAACCGAATGCTCAAGACAAACAATCTTGTCCGCAAAATGCACGCATGCGAAACGATGGGAGCAACAACTGTTATCTGTACGGACAAAACCGGTACATTAACGCAAAACCAGATGCAAGTACATCAAACTAATTTCTATAATTTGAAAGGCCAGAAACTTGAAGACAATGAGATTAGCAATTTAATAAAAGAAGGTATCTCTGTAAACTCTACTGCCTATCTGGATTTCTCGGACAACGATAAAGTTAAAACACTAGGTAATCCAACTGAAGCCGCTCTGCTTCTATGGTTAAACAGTCAACAGCAGAACTATCTGGACTTAAGAGAAAATGCAGCCGTAATAGAGCAATTGACCTTCTCTACGGAGAGAAAATATATGGCCACTGTCGTAAAATCACCTTTACTCAACAAGACAATATTGTATGTAAAAGGCGCTCCTGAAATAGTGTTGGCCAACTGTCAGCGTGTCGCAACCGACGGAACATTTAAGCCGGTTGAAGATTGTAAAGCCAACATAGAAACGCAACTGCTGAATTATCAAAACCAAGCCATGCGTACACTGGGATTCGCTTATCAGGTATTAGACGACAAACAGGAAACATCTGTTTTTGCAAATGGCAAACTTCATAATGCAAATCTTACTTTCTTAGGAATCGTAGCTATCTCCGATCCTGTCCGTTCGGATGTTCCGGCAGCTGTGCAAAGTTGTCTTAACGCGGGCATTGACGTTAAGATCGTTACCGGAGATACACCGGGAACCGCAAAAGAAATCGGAAGGCAAATAGGCACTTGGCAAACAAACGACACCGAACACAATATTATTACCGGACCTAATTTTGAAGCGTTAAGTGATGATGAAGCACTTAATCGTGTTTTAGACCTCAAAATCATGTGCCGCGCCCGCCCTACAGACAAACAACGTCTTGTTCAGTTGCTTCAACAAAAAGGAGCAGTAGTGGCAGTCACCGGAGACGGAACCAATGACGCTCCTGCACTAAAAGCAGCCCAGGTAGGTTTGTCCATGGGAGACGGAACATCCGTAGCCAAAGAAGCCAGCGATATCACTATCTTAGATAATTCCTTTGGCAGTATCACCCGTGCCGTTATGTGGGGGCGTTCTCTATACCGTAATATACAAAAGTTCCTGTTATTCCAGTTAACGATTAACGTGGCAGCCTGCCTAATCGTTTTACTAGGTTCGTTGCTTGGCACCGAATCTCCATTAACCATTACACAAATGTTGTGGGTTAATCTTATTATGGACACATTCGCAGCAGGAGCTTTAGCATCTTTGCCTCCCAACGAAAAGGTAATGCAAGACAAGCCACGTAAAAGCGGAAAAGGAGGAGATTTCATCATTACCCGTTCAATGGCCTACAACATTTTTGGGGTCGGTATCTCTTTCGTCATCATCCTGATAGGACTGCTTTTATACTTCCATGCAGAAGATGGATTAACGCCTCATGATTTATCATGGTTCTTCAGTTTCTTCGTTATGCTGCAATTCTGGAATATGTTTAATGCTAAAGCATTCATGGAAGGCACCTCTGCTTTTGCCAATCTGAAAGAAAGTAAAAGCTTTTTATTTGTTGCTCTGATTATCGTTATAGGGCAATATCTGATCGTTACTTTCGGTGGAAAAATGTTTAGTGTCATACCTCTTTCATGGAAAGATTGGGCAATTATTATCGGTTCCAGTTCATTTGTCCTATGGATCGGAGAAGCATGTCGCTTCATTCAGAGCCTCCTCAAAAAGAAGTAGGCATATTTCTACAGAAAGGTCAGCACCTAAAACGAAAAAGGTAGGCAACTAATTGTAAAAAGTTGCCTACCTTTTTTATGTTCTAAATCTTACAAATCATGAGCCGAAAGCCGGACTTGAACCGGCGACCTACGCATTACGAATGCGTTGCTCTACCAACTGAGCTATTTCGGCAACACTCAATATAACATGTTGAATTATTGATATTTACAATTCAATTCTGTTATCTTTCTGATTTTATGTAATTTCTGGTTTACATCTGAGTTTACATCAGCATTTTGTTAATACTATTGTTAATTATCTCATTTTCAATTCAAATATACGCAAGATCGCCCAAGTAAGCAAGAATACTCTTTACTCGCTTGGGTGATCTTCTTTATATCCTTGCTACTGGAAGGGGGCTTTAAATAAGAATGAGTATCTTACTTGATATTTTCGTAAGTGTATTTATAAATATCGCTTTCTCCAGTAGAAAGTAAAACTTTGACCTCTTTCACATAACCATCTTCATCTAACTTGTATTCAAAATAATCAGGTTCTTCATCTTCTTCCCCTGCATAATTATATTCTTGCACCAGATATTTTGAAGTCTTTCCAAAGAAACCAACAGATCCCAATATATCCAAATCTTCTTTTTCTCCTAATCCATCTGATATATATAAATTCCCTTTATTGAGAATTTTATCAGGATAAAGTATATTTGGAACAGCTAAATATGAAGATGCAATCATATTCCATTCATCATCATAAGAGAATGTCTCTAAATCTCCACCTTCTTCTATAGATTTCAAATAACCTTCATCGTAATAATTGTATATCATTCCATGATTATCGCTTACGACATACCCATTATTATTTAAAGTATAAGTGGTTGTCCTTCCTTCATGCCATGCTTTAATTTCTTTATCACTTATTTCAAGCGTTGTATATATTTCTGAATCATCATCTAATACAGTAATTCGTGAAGGTCTATTTCCATCATATTCATACTCAACACTACCACAATATTCATAATCTGTCTGGTTGTCAGCAGAAGAAATTTCAACTTTTGTTAATCTCTTCTCTGTATTACCATTAATGCCACCTCCGTTTTCATCATCATCACCACCGCAAGAAACGAAGTTAATACACAAAACCATTGAAAGAATGGTCATAAAAAATCTGTTTGTTTTCATATAACTTTTAATTTATAAAATAAAAACATTTAGCATCATCATCAAAACGATGCCATACTATTACTCTCTCACCTTTAATTGTTTCTGCGAAATAGTATTCCCAACTATCCCAATTACATATAATAGATTGACCTGATTTTCTTCCATCATCAGAAATGTCTTTACTTGGTCCTCCATAAACAAAACTGGTATGCTCAATTGTAGTATAATCATCAGAGATATAAATTTCACCACTGGATCCATACCCTTCTGTTTCCCACTCATTGAATGAAAAATTGTAATATTTTGAATACTCAAAAGTACCTGTTTCTAATGGTAAACGGGAAGCTATCTCTGGGGGATCAAGCACTTTTTTTTCTTCGTCATCCCCACAAGAAAACCAACTTAAACAAAATACTATCAATAGGATAGCCATAAAAAATCTGTTTGTTTTCATTTTGTAAATATCTATCTCCTGTTCCCTTCAGAGTATTACTAAATAAAAAAGGTGTGGGAACTGTATTTGCTTTATCCTAAAGTCTGGCTTCTCGCATTGCCATTAGAGTGGATAAAACAACAGCAACCCACACCTATTGAGATATAGTTTACCCTTTCAGGTAAGTCTATAACAAAAGATGCGGGTGCTATTGCCATCACCTTCACTCTAATACAAATTTTGCGAGAATTTGACTTTAGAAGATAATTTCAATAACACCTTTCGTTAAATATGTCCTTCCACAGAGGTTCAACGCCATGAACGTGTAGAATTGCCACAAAGGTACAAAAAGTGTTTATACATCAACCAAGTAAGAGAATGAAAAATCTTTACTTATCCTTGAATTTTTCTCTTATCCAGAAAAAGAGAAACAAACAGCCAGAAAACAGAAGAAAAAGAGCCGCTATGATCGGATATAAATCAGGATTCCCAATCAAACAAAAAAGAACCACCAAGAAAGCCAACCACTTCATAATATCCTCCCTTCATCCAAATAAGAGTAATATCCGCTATCTGTAACTATTATATGATCCAACAACTGAATATCAAATAGTTTTACAGCCTTTTTCACTCTGTCCGTTAATAAATCGTCTTGGCTGCTTGGTTGTTTATTCCCAGATGGATGATTATGGCTAAGGATCATTGCAGAGGCGTTTCCCAATATCGCAGCCTGCATAATGATCCGTATATCGGCAGATGTTGAATCCAATCCACCCTCTGATATATGCACAAACCCCAATACTCTTTTAGCGTTGTTCAACAGGATCAGTTTCATATACTCCCTGTATTGGATTGTCTCAGAATCATATATATGATTCATTAATAAGGAATAAGCACTGTTGGAATCCTTGATAACAGCCCTTTCCGAACTCTTTACTTTCGTGTTGTACGTCAATTTAACGTCACATACCTTATACATTCCTTCCATACGTTTGTAGTTTAATAAGTTAATTGATTATGAATTACGGTTTTGCAAGAATAAAAGGAATACCACCAAGTAAAAGATACAACCCATATTTTCAATATCAGACAGTAGATTCAATCAGCTAAATATATTCTATTCTGGATTGAATGGTAGTGTACCCGTCTAAACATGAAATCGTGATCGGCTGATCCTGTAGGCTTTTGCGTAGGATATTCCTTTTTCCTTCTCATACATGGAGGGGTGTTTTAAAGTTGTGGACTTATGAACGCATAGGATATACTTGGTTAGGCTTACTCTTTGGCGTTACCCAAGTAAAAGGAATATATATAATAATGTATAGAGAATTTTAAATGTCAGATAACATTTTATCAATAGTCATTTTTACGGCTGGCAGGTTGTTTTTCATTACATCAAAAACGATAACTGCATCTATATCGAAATAATGATGTGCTATAATGTCTCGCATTCCCATAACTCCTTTCCAATCAATTTCAGGATAATGCGATAAAAGTTCTTTATTTGTGGCTTTATCAATACGTTTGACACTTTCTCCGATTGCAATCAACAGCATACAAATACTTTCCAACCTCTCAACTCCGCTTGGTGTCGTCAAAAAATCATCTGGAGAAAGTATTGTTTCCGATCTCTTTAATATTCTATCTAAAGCCGTTTGTATCTTTATCAAAGAAGAACGGATCAACTCTGTATCACACATAAATACCCTCCTTCTCAATCTGGTTTCTCAAGAAAGAATCCATGTGATCCCGTAATCGGACAATATCGACATTACAACCAAACAGGGTTTGCAGATCATCTTTTATATGTACCAATGCAAACATACTCGGCTTTGATGTTTCCAAATAAACATCTACGTCACTATCTTCTGTTTGTTCACCTCTGGCAACAGAACCGAATATCCCCATACGGGTAATGCTATATTTGGAAGCATTCTTCGCCATATAGTCACGCAAGATGTTCATATATTCAGTTGTTGATTTCATTTTCTTTTATCTATTTACCACAAAGATACACATTCATCTGTCAAAATCAAACAGGAAGTATCGTTCTTCTCTCTTTTTGGATTTACTCACAAATCACTTTTTTAAGTTCCTATTTATCTGTAACTTCGTGTGTTCTTCCAAGTTAAAGAGATTCTCTATGTTTCCAGATAATCCAATATTCATTCCAAAGAAACTCATTATGCAAGAATATAGACCATTTGACAGAATCGAAGTTTACAGGGAAATTGTGGAAACCATCAAAAAAAGACACATTTTGCCAACAGAGACTTATATATCTGTTCCCATTGTTAAAAATCGGATCAGGAAAAAGAAGAAAAGCTCCTAACCGATTTTGCATTGATAATTAAGTATTATAAGACGGATGTTTCCAGAAGGGAATGTCCGTTTTCTATTTGGCAGATACAAAAAAAACACTTCCAGTCTGCAATAGCTGGAAGTGTAAAAATCAGGATTTAAGTCTATTTAAAGTCCAAGAGTATATCCGTTCAACTTTTTTGAACAGGGTCTATAAAACCCTTATCTTCAAAAAAAAGTAGTATCTATCATATCAACTCCGTAACCAGTAACAATGCTTTACTTTTTCCAATCCATTTGTCTTCCGTTCTGAAAAACTCTTTTATGGATTGTCCTGTTATCGTTTTCTGGGGTCTGACATCAACCAGTCCATAAATTCGGGTCAATTCTGTTTTTATATATTTCAGAGTATATTTCTGTCCCGCCTTGAATGAGTTTTTGAGTAATTGGATAAACTCCGTCCCTTCTGTTTTTTCTCGAAACCTTTTCAAGATCATAGCCTCCTTGATCCGTTTTACAGAATAACCAAAGGATTCTATCATTTCCCTGCCAATTACCTCGTATGCCTCATAAATAAATGGATCAGCCTCTCTCAAATCATTTTTATATTCCCGAATCATTTCTGTTTCATCATCACCTTTCAATAATTCCAACTGGCGGACAATCTCTTTGCGCTTTTCTTTGAGTGAGACTGATTTATTCTCTCTTCTCAAACGTTCATAGTCTCCAAGTGGAAAAGGGGAATGTACATGGAACACATCAAAAAGTTTATTGTCTTGGTAACACTTGAACACTCCAAACCTGTTATTGTAACAGATTTTTAACAGGGTTTCATCTTTATAATTGTCTATCGCAAAGTAATTTTTTCTTCCTTCTTTGTCCAGCATTTTATTGTAGGGGACTATTTCCAATGCGGCTCTGAATGAATCCCTCGCACCTTCCGTTGCGGCGCAATCATATAATGTTTTCAATTTCTTGTAGACATCCTCGCAACCTGCTATATATCCGTCTATCTCTTCCACTGTGCGAACCGGGAAATTTGTGTTCGTATTAAAAATATGACAGACCTGTTCAATCCCGTTACGAAATCTCCCTATTGCCTGTATAGCGTCTGTATTAGGGTCGATCATCGAATATTCAGAGAAATAAACTTCGGTTATCATAATGACTGTAGGTTTTATGTCCAATTCTATGTCCAATGCATTATAAAAACGACTGGTAAAGAAATTGTATTTCCTCATTTTTGATTCATTCCATTGCTCGAATGCGTATTTAAAATGATTGTTCCTCAATTTTTCAACACTCTTCTTTGCACAGAATACAGTAGATTCATTTTCAATATCCAATTGCTTGATAAATGAATAAATCATATCTGTCGAATTGATAAAGAAACATATTGTCGTGTCCAATTTGCCAAGTTCCCTTTTTAACTGCTCCAATACATTATTAGTATGGATTAGCCTGATCGGGAGTTTATACTCAAAGGTCGGTTCTATCTTTATGGTCTGGAACTCTTGGCTTTCGAAACGAGGATCACTGAAAGAAATAGGGGTTGCTGAGACCAAAGCCTTTTCATTGAACAGAAAGAAATCATCGAACGGAAGTATTATATCCGATCTATAATCCACGTCTTTAACAATCTTATGGCATTCGTCGAACAAAAGAAAGCATGTACCATATACATCCATGTCCATTAATTCAAAAGCGTCTTTCACTTTTTGAAAACTTTCGGGAGTAGTCAGGATTTTTGTTCTCTTATCTGCTGATTTTTCCAGATACTTAATGACATCTTCCGTATAGACACCTTCATAAACTCCAAACAGGTTATCCCCTTTATGTTTGGGATCATTGCATTTACCAACAATAACAGGTACATTCGGTTCGATAATGATGGAATTACGGTCTGCTTTTAATTCTCCGTAAGTGGCTCCCAAACCTGTAAGTGTCTTATATAAGATGGTATTGGTTGGAATCATAGGAAGTACTTCTGTCAGATATTGGATTTTACCGTTTTCGTTTTTATTGATTTGAATTATTTGAGTATTCATTGTTTTTTCTGTTTTAAATGGTTCGTAAATGAGAGAGGAAGCGGAAAAGACTTCCTCTCATTGTTTTTCTTTTATCAGATCAATTCTTTTTCAGTCAGGTATTCCATCAAATCATCCGTTCTTTTCAATCGAAATATGATCTTCCCTTTTTTGTAAGAGGCATAAGCGGTTATATAGCCATTTGTTTCACGGAACATCGGTACAAATTGAAGGATTTTCCCACTCTCTATAAGTTGTCTGAAAATTGACATCTGCAAATCATTATCTTCTCCATCTTTGTAGGCTTCCACCTTTTCGGGTTCTGTTCCAAAGTCTTCCGTTTTTCCCTCTTTCAAATATCCCATCAGCCAAGTAAGTTCTTTTTGATTCAAGATCAGTTTGAAGCCTGCCGTACTTTTGGATTCCAACCAAGCATAAGGAAAATTGTCTTTGCCTGTCTTGAATTGGATGTTCATGTTCTCGAACTTCCTCATAATCAATTTGGCTGCCTCATGTGCACCATTGTTATCATACGCTTTTACTGTCTGGTTCTCGAAGTTGATGTTTAATGTCTGCATTTTGCTTTATTTTTTAATCGTTCCTTCTTTTCTGTTCAGGATTTCAGGCTTTCGATCTTAGAGATGTGCACCTCTCTTTGTCGATTGCGCTGCAAAAGTATAGCGGTCTGAGAACGTATATAGGATAAGTTTTGGCAGTACGATTTGTATCCTTTATTTTAATATCCAACCACCATGTATTTCCAGTTCATATTTATGGGACATATTCATGGATAAGTCTTTGAAGTCTTTCATCAGTTTGTTGTAATAGCCTAAGTCCAAGTAGTTTTCTGGATTATCCGCAAATTTGCATACATAGAGGGAACATAGGATCAACTCCTTTTCTTTATTTGAGATAGTGGCTTTTCCCCTTCTTTTAATATTTGAGATTCCTTCTATTTGTAGAAACTGGGTCAGTTGACGTGCAAAGAAATAGCCGATCTTTCGTCTGGAATCCGCCTTTTCTGTTGCTGATAGAGGTCTGAGTTCACTGTTGAACCGTTGCTTTTGCTGGTTACTCATCTTCTCTTCTTGTAAACGGATAGCCAAAAAGTCAAGGATCAATTTATCAGATATAGTATAAGTCTTTTTATTGGTGGTTTTAAATGTCAGTGATTCAATACGGGGATTCTGCTCTAAGAAAGCACAAAATTCATTGTAGGTCTCTTGGTGTGTCTTTTGTGGTACAAGTAGATTCTTGCAAGCGTCAGTAGTGTAGTCATACAGATACAGGATCAGTCCCCAGAATGATTCTGTATCCAGATTCAATTCTGTTAGAAGTTCCTGCAAACGTTCATGCTTATCATAGCCTGATCTTTTGAAAGGGATTGATTTTAGAATATCCTCATACCAGTGGGCGAATCCAACGGGATACCAAGTATTCATTAAATACGTCTTGCCATCTTCATCTGTCTCTAAGATAGCTTGATATGAACCGAAGTATTTCAGTACATACGCTAATAACGGGTTGTCTATATCCAGTATCATTTCCTTTTACTTGTTTGATGTGGCAAAATTAAGATAAAAAGAATCCCGTCCCCATTTCTGGAAACAGGATTCTTTGGTTTAGAGTAGGTTTTTCATTGCGTCTTCCATCTGATCATTACCGAAACTGTCCAGATAGATTTGTGTTACTCTCTCTGAACTGTGTCCTAAAGCCTCACAGATTAAAGAGGTATTGACGCCTGATCTCTTTAAGACTGTGGCGAAACTGTGTCTTGCAACGTATGTTGTCAAGTCAATAGGTATATTCAACCTTTCTCCTATTTCTTTCAAAGACTTATTCACTTTCGCTATAATCTTATGAATCCTATTTACTTTCTGCTGTTCCGTCTTATGGAAATTGGATAAAATAGGAAATAAATAGGGATTATCTGGCATTGAGTATTTCTGAATCAATTTAATAGCCTGTTCCTGCAATGAAACCTTTATCTGCTTTTGAGTTTTCTTTCTGATATAGATTAATCTATTTTCCAAGATATTATCTTTTGTCAGACGAGCAATGTCTCCAAAGTTAATACCTGCTGCCAGATATGAAAAAGTAAACAAATCTATAGCTAAACATTCCAAAGGTGTTTGCCCTTGATAGTTTAGTACAGATAAGATCTCATCCTTTTGTATTGAACGTTTGGCTGTAGTTTGGCTTAATTTAGAGACTTTAAACGAATTAAAAGGATAATATTCTGATTTAACGATCTTCTCCTCTATCGCAAAATTATAAATCACCCGTAAATGCCTAAAGCGTGTACCCAATGTGTTTATAGCCAATCCTTGACTTTGCAACCACACCTCATAACGCTTTAACCAAATTGTATCCATATCAGAAAAAGGAATATCCAAATGCTTGTTGAATTTTATAAGAGAGTGCATAGTACATTTATACATATCCGCATAACGTAAACGATTTGCTGATTCAAGTTCTTGAATATACTGGTTAAAGACCTCTTGTACAGTTTTACGCTTTACTGGTTTGTTCACCTTCTCCATTAAAGACGTTGCAGTAAATTCTTTTTCCTGTGATTTGAACTCTATAACCTTATCTGTATAGACTTTTACTTTCTCTGCTATTAACCTCTCTATATACTCCTTATTTGGACATTTTCTTGTGGGTTTGTTTTGCTTGAAATCCCACAAAGAAGGTAATATTGAAATTCCAATGCTTTCATACTTCCGTTTACCATCTTTACAGATACGCAACATTAAAGGTGATTCATTGTTTTTCAACACTTTAGACTTGTAACATACGACACTAATTGTTGTACTCATGGTTTACATCTCAGTTTACATGCCTCATGTAAACCCATACGAAAACCACAGAAAACACCATAAAAAAGCAGTTACCTAAAAAGGTAACTGCCTACAATTGTGAGCCGAAAACGGGACTCGAACCCGTGACCTACGCATTACGAATGCGTTGCTCTACCAACTGAGCTATTTCGGCAATGTTCTTGTTTTTATTTCGGGCACAAAGGTAAAAAGTCTAATCGACATCTGAAAGAAGTTTTGCTAAAAAATCGTCCAGATCTGCATCTAAATCTTTCAACAGAGGATCGTCTAAACGGAGTGTTTCATCGTCAAGGAACAGAAGCTCTTCTATCACAACAAAATCTTCATCCGTTAAACTGATAGACAATGGTTTCATAAAACGGGGATGATTAAACATATCCTTTGTGGACAAAATAGTCAATACCGCTTTCACAGATGCAGCTACCCGCTTATTGAATACATCCTCCTCTTCCGTATTATTCACCCAATCGAAAATTACAATTTTCTCTATCAGATGTTCTTCATCATCATATATCTGCAACTCTCCGCTTTCTGCATCTGCCTGCACATACAAGTCACTGATAAAACTCCCCGACTCATCTTTTGCAAGCTTATTAATCGCAGTTGAAAACGCAGACTCTATGACAGATTGTATCTTTGCATTATTTGAATTCATAATCTTTATTTATTCTTCTTATTCGAATGCCTTGCCAAAAGTAATAATAATTCGGATAATATCCGGTTAATCTTCCCCAAATTGCATATTTAGTTTTTTGTCCGAACGTATACGATCCTGCAATGCCCCAACATATATTTTCAACAACTTAGTGTTTGAATTATCATCGCCTACGTTTTTTTTAAATAAATCATACGATTTGGTAGCCCATTCCTGTGCAACTTCCAGCTTTCCTTCCATCTCATAGCACAAGGCTAAATTAGAAGCAGATTTCGCCTGCCCTTTCCAATCCTTTGCATTCTTATAGATCGAGTTCCAACGTTCAACAGCATAATTCCACTTTTGCCCGGAAGTATAAGCAGCCGCTTCCTTCCAACGCGACCCCATTCCGTTATAATACCAACGGGATTCATTAACCCAGTGAGGCACAAAGTTTATATATACTTTTGCACCTATATATTGTCCTGCCGTTCGCAAAGCTGTATTAGCATCAGGTAATACATATTTTAGTATCGACAAGTTATCAGCGCTTTCATTCCAGAAAATACTATCATTTATAAATACCGTAGCCAACGGATTGGAACGCCCCGGCAAATAACAACGTACAACTCCGCCAATTTCAACTTTAATATTCCCCATCAGATATCCTTCGGGAAAGGCAAAAACATCTTTTTCCATATTAAACAACAAGCGATCAAAGGAAATAACAGCTCCTGTCCCGGTTTCTTCACACAGGGAGACAATTTGTTCGGGAAGCAATTTAACATCGGAATAATATATACTATCATTACGTGTGGCATAATGGTAAAGAAGTACATCGTCAAAATAATCAGCCTCAACAATAGACTTTCCCAACGAACGGCAGGCATCAAATAAAGCACTGTCTGCCAAAGCCCTGCAAGTATCTTGCTTTGTTCCCATCAAAGTATATTCATACCCAACGTCTGCCGGTTGTGGCAGTGCATTATTCACAATCAAGACTTTCGTCACACTTTCGGGGAAAGTAACTTCCGAAGGGTTATATGTCTGTATATCCATATAGCTTATTGGGCTACAGGCATAACAAAAGAAAACAATCAGTAAATAAAATATATTTCTCATTTTTCTATATATCATGATAAATCACATACTGCCTTAAAATATCCAATAGATTCCGCTATACCAAGAAACGGATCTTTCATATCCTTTTCATATTCCAAACTGCACATCCCTGTATAGTTGACTTCGCGCATCATTCGTACCAACGCTGGAAAATCAATTTTCCCCCGGCCTATCTCTATACCAACTCCGGCTTTAGATGCTTCTGTCACATCTTTTATATGCATGTCGAACACCCGGGTATGATATTTTTTAAGATCTGCTACCGGGTCACAACCATTGCGTAAGTCATGCCCAACATCCAGACACATGCCGATACGTGAATCCAATTCTTTCGTATGTTCCCAAACATCAGTAGCATCAGGATATGTTTTTATGTCAGGCCCATGCAAATGAATGGCATAATTCAGGTCATATTCTTTTACCTTCTTGTCGACATAGGGCAATAAATCATAATCGGGAACTCCTACAATTGTTTTTACTCCTACCCGTTCAGCATATTCAAAAGCACGATCAATTTCATCTTCGCTTTTCATATAAATGGGTCCAACGGCATATCCTGTTACTTTATGAGCAGCACACTTACGATGAAAAGCCTGTATTTCTTCATTCGTACTATCCAATGGCAAATGAAAATCTTTAATACAAAGGTAATGCACATCTAACCGCTCTAACACCTTTAAAGTTGTGTCCAAATCAAAATTGACAAAAGTATAGCCAGCCATACCTAACTGAAAAGGATTTACAGCTTTAGACTCTCTCCGAATATTATAACCCGGAGTTCGGGCATTTGCCACAGATGCTGTTCCACATAACAGTATACTTGCTGCTCCCTGTTTAAAAAATGTCCGTCTTGAATATTTCATGGTTTAAACTTTACATAAAAGCGATTTTACACTAAGATTTAATCTCCACTTATTTTATATTTGAAACAAATATAACTTTTTTCCGGATGTTTTGTTGCATTTATGAATCATTATCAGAGTCGGAATTTCTCAATGGTAATACCACATAGAATACAGATCCTTCCCCTATTCTTGAGATTACGTCTATACTTCCTCCCATCTTTTCTATCAATCCTTTACAAATAGCAAGTCCTAAGCCAACCCCTTTACTCCAATCATTTAATTGGACGAAACGTGAGAAAATACGTTTTTGTTGTTCCTCCGGAATACCTTCGCCTGTATCTTGAACAAAGAAGCGGACATTCGAGTCAATCAGGGTATAACCAAAACGGATAAATCCTTGCCGGGTATGTTTTATTGCATTCGTCAGAAGATTGGTTAAGATTTGGGTTAACCGGTTACGATCTGTTTCCATAATAGCCGGAAGACATTCTTCTAACTTTAGTTCAACATGTTCTGGCATACGCAATAAAATAACGCTGTATATTTCTTCCATCAATGAAGGTAAATCTTGTTCTGCATACATGAAAGTCATCGAATTTGATTCAATTTTAGAAACATCAAGAACGTCTGCTATTAACCGTTGTAGTAGTTCATTATTGTTTTGTATAATTTCAGCCAGCTTCTCACGGACTTCACGGTTTTCTTCATCTATCAGGACCTGAGAAAAACCCACAATTGCATTCAGAGGCGTACGTATTTCGTGATTCATGTTTGCCAGAAAAGCAGACTTCAGACAATCCGCTTCCTCTGCCTTCTCTTTAGCAGCCTTCAACTGCAATCCATACTTATGACGAGAATAAGCTATAAAAACCAATAAACAACATATCACAACAAGAAATATCAATCCTCCTCCCATTATTAACATCTGAGAATGGATTTTTGAAGTTTCAAGCTCCATCTGCTTTGTCTTCAACTCCAATTTATCCATATCATGTTGTGTTTTTAACTTAGCCAGATCATTATAAAAAGTAACTTTCTGAACAGAATCCTTTTTCAAAATCAATGAACGATAAATTTTTGCCGCATCATAGGTTTTTCCTTTTAAATTATAGAGATCAGCATTTTTAAACATCATCTTCATTACAAAATCAGTCAGATTCCGCCGTTCATAATATGACATTAACTCATCATTCAATTTTATAGCCAGATCATATTTACCAATTAATTCATAATACAATGATTTTATTTGTAAAATAACCCTATCTTCACGATGGAGTTTTTCTCTATTTACAATTTTTTCGGCTTCCGTCAAATGCAATAAAGCGATATCCGGTTCTTTTAATTCTATTGCAATAATAGCATATGAACGATGATATAAATACTGAACTGTATATAAAGGATTTTCAGCATCCAGATACTCCACTCCTTTTTCTTTACATTCGTTTATGTAATTATCAAGTTTATCAAGATAATAAATTTTCTTTTTATTACTTATCGAGCTGTTCAGCAAATGACGTATAATGGTAATACGTTTTATTAGAGGAGCCGCTTTCTTCTCCATAGCCAAAAGGACTTCTTCATAAAGGGCTTCTCCCTCTTCCGTCAGTCCCTCTCTCAGATAATAATCGGCTAATGCCTGATTGGCCATGTCTTCGCCGTCAGGGAAATTATGTCTCTTTGCAAAATCTTTCAAGGCCTTAACAGCCGGAATCACTTTTTCTTTTTGGCCGCCACGAGTATAGCTGTAAATGTTCCATCCCTGCATACGGCATATCTCTTCCAAACGATTATCACGGAGCAAAACCGGTTCAGCTCTCTCCATAATAATACGCATACTATCGGCATTCTTCGCATAATAGTACATTGCCTGCAAGAACAAGGCACTTCCTATATAGTAGTTATTACGTTGCTTTTCAGCTTCCTTTAATAATAAGCTGGAATAAATTTCATAAGAGTCATTACGAAAACTCTCATTGGCCAGATCATAAATCTTTTTCAATTTACAACTGTCCGGTAGTTTTTTCAGTTCAATAATCAGACTGTCTATATCAGCACCTGATTGTGCTGATATAGGCATCTGCATCGTAATCAAAATAAGAATTAAAGTTACTACATACTTCATTACAGAGTTTGTTGTAGCAGATAGTTACATCTATTTCTGCAAAGCAGCAATGCTCTCTTCAATAGATTTAATTTTACTTTCCGCATCGGCCTGCTTCTTTTTCTCCATGTCAATCACCTTAGCCGGAGCCTTGTTTACAAAACTTTCATTAGCAAGTTTCTTCATAACCGAGGCAAGGAATCCTTGCTGATATTTCAACTCATCCTTAAGTTTTGCAAGTTCTTCGTCTACATTAATCATACTTCCCAACGGGACAGCATATTCGGTTGTGCGTACCAGGAAAGATACTGCGCCTGCTGTTTTCTCATCCACATTTGCTATAGCAGATAAATTACACATCTTGGCAATAACCGGATTAAATGTATCCTGGTGTTCTCCTAAAACCTGTAGTTCAAGAGTATCTTTATTCGGTATGCTCTTTTGCAAACGTATAGTACGAACACCACCCACAATTTCTTTTACAATTTCAAATGCATCTAAATAAGAGTTATCAACAGATGCCACTTCCGGCATCTGCGCAACCATTATACTTTCATGCTCTTTTCGAGGTTCGAGCGCCTGCCATAACTCCTCAGTAATGAATGGCATAAACGGATGAAGCAAGCGTAACAGAGAATCAAAGAAACCGAGTGTTGATAAGTAGGTAGACTTATCAACAGGTTGTTGATAACCCGGCTTAATCATCTCCAAATACCAGGAAGAAAACTCATCCCAGAATAATTTATATACAGCCATCATTGCTTCGCTCAGGCGATACTTATTGAATGAATCGTCTACTTCTGCAATAGTCTTGTCGAGCTGCATCTTAAACCACTTTACAGCAATAGCGGAAGCTTCCGGCTGTTCTATTGTTTCATCTACCGTCCAACCTTTTACCAAGCGGAAGGCATTCCATATTTTATTATTAAAGTTACGTCCTTGTTCGCACAATGCATCATCAAAAGGAATATCATTTCCGGCAGGGGCAGCCATCATTAGCCCCATACGTACACCGTCAGCCCCGTACTGTTCTATCAACATTAAAGGGTCGGGGGAGTTTCCTAATGATTTAGACATTTTGCGTCCTTGTTTGTCTCTAACAATACCAGTAAAATAAACATTCTTAAATGGCATGGCATTACGATATTCATAACCTGCCATAATCATACGTGCCACCCAAAAGAAGATAATATCCGGCCCTGTCACCAAATCGCTTGTCGGATAATAATAATTGATTTCTTCATTATCCGAATTATTAATTCCATCGAACAATGAGATAGGCCATAACCACGACGAGAACCAAGTATCAAGGCAATCTTCATCCTGACGCAGATCTGCTATAGTCAAATTATGATTTCCGGTTTTTTCTTTCGCCAGTTCCAATGCTTTATCGGCAGTTTCTGCAACAACAAAACCACCCTCCGGCAAGAAGTAAGCAGGAATACGGTGTCCCCACCAAAGCTGACGGCTGATACACCAGTCTTTGATGTTTTCCATCCAATAACGGTATGTATTCTTGAACTTAGGAGGATAAAATTTAATATCATCCTTCATTACCGGTTCCAACGCTATTTGTGCCAGATGTTCCATCTTTAAGAACCATTGCATTGACAATTTCGGTTCTATAGCAACACTTGTACGTTCCGAATAACCGACTTTATTTTCATAAGCCTCAACTTTTTCAAGTAAATTGGCTTTTTCAAGGTCTTTTGCAATCTGTTCACGTACATCAAAACGATCCATACCGACATACAAACCGGCAGCTTCGCTGATTGTACCGTTATCATTAAAAATATCGATAGAAGGCAAATTATATTTTTCACCTAACATATAGTCATTTACATCATGAGCAGGAGTTACTTTTAAACAACCTGTACCAAATTCGATATCCACATAATCATCTTCGATAACCGGAATCACCCGGTTTACCAATGGTACAATAACTTTCTTTCCTCTCAAATGCTGGTTTTTAGGGTCGTTCGGATTAATACACATAGCCGTATCACCCATAATCGTTTCGGGGCGAGTTGTTGCAACAACGGCATATCCGTCTTCTCCTTCTATTTTATACCGTAAATAAAACAAACGGCTGTGCTCTTCCTTATAAATAACCTCTTCATCCGACAAAGCAGTAAGTGCTTTCGGGTCCCAGTTTACCATACGTACACCACGATAAATAAGCCCCTTAGCATATAAGTCTACAAACACTTTCAAAACACTTTCGGAACGTTTTTCGTCCATTGTAAAAGCTGTACGATCCCAGTCGCATGAAGCACCCAGCTTACGTAACTGTTTCAGAATAATACCACCATGCTCTTCTTTCCATTCCCAGGCATGCTTCAAAAATTCATCACGTGTCAGATCTGTTTTTTTAATACCTTCCTGAGCTAATTTATTAACCACTTTTGCTTCTGTAGCAATAGAAGCATGGTCGGTACCCGGAACCCAGCAAGCATTTTTCCCCATCATACGGGCGCGACGAACTAAAATATCCTGAATGGTATTATTAAGCATGTGTCCCATATGCAATACACCCGTGACATTAGGAGGCGGGATAACAATTGTATACGGCTCGCGACCGTCCGGTTTAGACTTGAAATAACCATTATCCAACCAATATTGATACCACTTCCCTTCAACCTCTGCAGGGTTATACTTACTTGCAATTTCCATATTTTATATTCTTTCTTATTCTAATTTGTTTGCAAAAATACAAAAAAATAAGACAGGTAATCAGTTTAGCAATCATTTACATACATGAATAAATGACATTATATCTATTTTACCCTATACACAACACAAAAGAGGTCGTCCCAATCATTATTGAGATGACCTCTGAATTTTGCATCTACTTTCTCTCTTCCCAGAGATACAGGCAGAAGAACTTATTTTTATTACTTTAGTATTAATAGGTCATTTGTTCGCTCTCGCGAGTTACTGAAGGGTTCTCCCTAAAGAGAACCCTTGCATGACTTATTATAATTATTTGATTATAAATCATTCTATAATTTACTTTACAACTGCCTTAACAGCAGCTTCACCTTCTACAGCGATGATAACAACACCCTGAGGAGCAGCAATCACTTCACTGTCTGAAGTTGCAACGATTGTAGTCTTCTGACCTAATACATTAGATACAGTTACTTTCTTACCAGCAGCACCGTAAACTGTTACGTTGCCTTCGCCAGCTACTACACTGATAGTGTTAGCTTCTGTTGATTCGTTGCCGGTTGGGGTATCAACTACTTCTGTTGTGAAAGGAAGAGCATCGTCTACATCTGCAACAACGATTACACCATTTTTCTGAGCTAAATAGCTGTTAGAAGCTTCGTTGTAAATCTTATATTGACCTTCTGTTTTAGTATTAGCAAACAAGAACTGAGCTTTAGGAGCATATTCTTTGTCATCACCAACCAACAGGCTGTCAACACCGTTCAAACCAAACTGCTTTCCTGCAACGAATGATACTTTGCCGTCTTTAATAGATAAGTAATTGGCAACACCAGCTTCAACATCTTCAGAATCTACGCCTTGTGTTGTACAGATATAATATGTAGGTTTAGCAGCATCTGTCATTATAGCTGTATCAACATACATCTTCAAATTATCTTCTGAATAAGAATCAGCTTTCAAATCACTTGTACTCTTCAACAAAGCAGCACCCTTAGCACCCATTGTGATAGCCAATGAATTATTAGCTGTAGAACGAATAACCATATGAGCAGGTTTGTCTTCTGTTACATTTACAAAATCAGGAAGATCAGGGAATTCTACAGAGAATGAGCCAGCTAACAATGATGACAATTTTTCTGTAAACAATTTACCTTCTGTACCACCAGCTGTTGCAACTAAAGAGTCACCAGCCATATCTACCTCATTGTTAAATGTCTTTTTATCGTCTGTATAAACATCTTGACCATTCAATACAACCAATTGATACTTATTAGCAACTTCTGTAGCACGCAGCAATACCGCAACAGTATCTCTGGTTCCATCCAAGCGTTTTGTCAACTTTAAGTTGCCGTTTGCATCTTTACCAAGAACGCGGTCACCCAAAAATTCTTTCAAGAAATAAGCCTGACGTTTCAATTTATCGCCATATGTAGCAGCACCACCATTAGCTTCTGCCAATTTGAAAGAAACAGCAGTTTCACCCTTAGCAGCATACAGAATAGAGTCTTTATCTTTCAAATATACCGGAACATCATCACCAAATGAAGTATTGAAGTTCAGAGCAACAGAAGATGTTCCTAATTCAACAGGAGTAAAATGTTTGTAACCTACATATTCGTCAGTTGTACCAACTTCAATAAATTTGAATGTATTTTTGTCATCTGCCGATGTCTTGTAACCAGCATCACCAGCTTCATAAATAGGCTGATTTAATCTAAATGTCTTGCTTGCAAATTCGCGGTTAAATATTGTATAGTTTCCTGAAGTTAATTTTTTAACAGCCCATTGAGTAGCAGGCACTAACGGAGAAGCAGAGGCAGCAACACCTGTAGCCGGAGCATTCTGATCTTTAGTAAATGCAACTACAAAATATTTACCTTTATTAGTACCACCTGTATATTGGATAAAATACTTTTTGGAATCATCCAAACCTGTATACTTAGAACCCTGCGGGAATTCAATCAAAGTATTAGTTTCGCTCTCCAATGTAGTTACAATTTTAGTACCTGTTGCATCATTAGATATACCAACAACTACGTCTGTTGAAACACCCTTTGTATTAATAAAGTCAGTATGAGGATCTGCAGAAACACCTTTTGATACAGATGTAGCAATAATCAAAGAATCACCAGCAATACGATCTTTACATGCTGTTACCAAGAATTTGTAAGTAGAAAGATCACGACCATTCGCAGCAAGAGTATCACCTTCTACAGCATTAAAAATACCGCCCTTCTGTCCTTTACGTACTAATGTATCCAATGCAAACTTATAACCAGCTTTATCTGCCGACCAGCTAGCACCGGCAGGAGCACTATGCAAGCTCAATGTATCTGAGACAATGAACAATGAATCGTTACCAGCCTTACCAGTCCAATCATTCTTTATAGCATCTGCACCAATTGCACGAAACATCACTGAATCTGTATAAGTAGCATCGCCTCCTTCACAGATTGCAATAGCTTCAATTTTGTATTTTGTAAATGGATTAACTGCAGCATCATTACCAAATGCAAGATTGAAATAACCTCCATTCATTCCATTTAAGTCTTCTGCACTTAAAGCAACTTTCTTATCAGCTTTAACAATCATCCATGCTACACCAGCAACAGCTTCGTCACCAAACTTACCGTCTTTAGTAACAACAACTGTATGAGCAGGAATGCCGTCTACTGATGTGCTTAATGTATCAACTCTTAAAGAACTGCCATTAGTGATATAACCACCTGCAGTTGTTTTCCAAGCCCAAGAAGAAATGCCATCTTTTACAACAGCTGTACCTTCTTTAGCTACACTCAACTTAGCACCCGTTACTTTGTTGGTAAAAGAAAATACAGAGTCAACGCCTACAGTTAAATCAATCTGCCACATTGCAGAGTCCAAAGCAGCAGAGCAACTAAATGCACCGCTTTGAGGATACATAGTAGCAATACTATCACTACCCGCAGCATCGCGAGTTGCAGTTAGATAAGTGTCTGTACCAACAGCTTTAATGTGATAATAATTCTTAGTTGGCTGAATACCAGTAGCAAGTACACCATCAGGAGTATATTTGTCCACACTCTGCGCACTTGCTGATAATCCACCGGCCATCAGTGCGATGGCTAAAAGAGTAGAGAATCTCTTGTTCATAATTCTAAATTTAATATTAATACTAATGTTTAATTAAAAGCTCTATTATTCAATCGTTTACACCAAAATAAAAGTTCAAAAATGACTAGCGAAAACGATCGTTTAGATTAGTCATTTTTTTGCCGTTTTTTAAAGGTTTGTCAAACGAATCGGTTGTTTTGTAATTAATAGGCTATACCGTTGATAAGAAAGAAGATAGATTGATAAAAAATTATCTCAAAAGGGTTGCATAAATCAAAGAAACATGTACCTTTGCAATGACAAATATAAACGATCGTTTTCTCCAGTCATTATTCTTTTCTTTTATTCCTAATATACAAACACTTACAGAATCATTACATATTTATCAATATACATATAAAAGAATGTACGCGCGTACATTATATATAGTATTATTCAATTCCATACATTATTTGAAAGAAACCAAACTTCTCATTCTTCCTTTAGGTTAGTGTTATTCACTATTAAAATGATCGGGATCATTTTTTCAAACCATCCCGATCATTTTAAAAATCGTCTCGATAAAATAAAAAGACAATATCTATATATTATTTACCTAATGCTCCCATTCTCAAATAACCAAAGCTTCCAACATGAAATCCAGCACCATACTGTTGTGCTATACAATATTCTAAAGCCTGAACATTATTCATTCCGACATTACTTGCCAGAAAAAAGTTACACATATAATAGCAAACCCCATATCGCGCAGGGCCACCACCGGAACTTAACCAAGTATCCTGAGAAATTGCTTTCAATTTTACTAATGCCATAATTCTATTATTTTTTAAGACTGCCTACCCTATTCAGTTTTCGGCTTCCCTGTTTTTATTTTATCAGAAGCAAAAGTAAATCCGAGAGACAGAGTAAAGGATTTTTGTTTTTAAATTACAGTATTTATTCTCCGGTTTATATCAATATCTATTGCAGCATTCCCTAAATGCCAGTATCTTTGTAAACTATATACATAACGAATATGAGAAGACGCTCAAATTACAAAGGCGCAAATCAGCCAAGAGCTCCAAGAGGACGCAAGGTTACAGTAAAAGAACAAAACACCTTGCTCTCTTTTTTGTTTCAACAGCTGAATGAGCAAAGTAAAAGCTCCGTAAAAGCATTACTAAGCAAAGGACAAATTTCGGTTAATGGGAAAGTAACCAGCCAATTCGACACACAGTTGGAGCCAAATGATGTAGTCGGAATCAGCTATGAGCGCGGTAAAGTTGCATTTAATAATCCATTATTAAATATTATTTGGGAAGACGACTATTTGATTGTCGTTAATAAAAGGGAAGGCTTGCTCTCTGTTTCGAACAATCGTATAAAAGAGCGTACTGCATACCATATATTAAGCGACTATGTAAAGAAGTCTGACCCAAGAAACAAAATATTTGTGTTGCACCGTTTGGATAGGGAAACATCCGGTTTAATGATGTTCGCCAAAAGTCGTGGCATACAAGAAGTGTTGCAATCCAACTGGAATGAAATGATTACACAACGCAGTTATGTAGCCGTCGTAGAAGGTCGTCCGGAAAAAGATACCGACCTTATCGTTTCAAACCTCGTAGAAAATGCACAAATGCAGGTATATGTTACATCAGCCGGAGATGGGAAAGAAGCAATTACCAGATACAAAGTATTAAGAAGTAATGGTTCATACTCTCTGCTGGAACTGGAACTGGAAACAGGCCGCAAAAACCAGATACGCGCACAAATGCAATCTATCGGTCATCCTATTACAGGAGATTATAAATACGGAGCGGAAACCGACCCCACCGGACGTTTGATGCTGCACGCCCGGAAACTTTATTTTATTCATCCCGAAACGGAAGAAGAAATGTGTTTTGAAACGCGCATACCAGACGCTTTCAACTCTTTAGCTAAACAGACTTAGAAACAATTATAAAAACATGAAAAGACTCGTTAGTATTTTAGCATTAGCACTGATAACGCTAACTATACAGGCTCAGATACTCACGCCTGTAAAATGGAAAGTTAAACTGGAGGATTCAGCTTCTCCGGAAAAAGAAATTGTGTTCACCGCTACTTCTGACAGAGGCTGGCATCTCTATGATATGGATCTGCCAGAAGGAGGACCAGTATCTACGTCATTCACCTTTGAGACTCTGAAGGGAGCCGAACTAATCGGTAAACCGGTCTCCTCCGTCAAACCAACCACGGTTTATGACGAGCTGTTTGCTATGAATCTGCGTTGGTACCCGGGAACTGTCTCTTTTACTCAAAAAATAAAGGTGACCGATCCTGCCAAATTCAAAGTAGAAGGACAGATCGAATTTATGGCTTGTAATGATGAAACATGTTTACCTCCGGATCACGTCGATTTTTCTTTTGACAAAAAGAATATTCAGATGGACGCTTCTGCAGCAAACATAAATCCGACTACAGACAAAGATGATGTAACCGCCCTTCAACCTGATACGGAAAAAGTAGTCCAGGAGGCAGAAGAACTTACTACTCCTGATTTAACAGATAAAACTCCGTCTCCTGCAAAAATAAGCAATGCATTGACAGATGATGCAGCTTTATGGACTCCGGTTATCAGCGAGTTAAAAGGATATGGAGATTCAACAGTTTCAGCCGCAGACACATCTTGGTTATTTATTTTCTTCGCCGGATTCCTTGGTGGTTTAATCGCATTGCTTACGCCTTGCGTATGGCCAATGATACCGATGACTGTCAGTTTCTTCCTGAAACGCACAAAAGATCGTAAAAAAGCAATTCGTGATGCCATCACTTACGGTATTTCCATCATTGTTATTTACCTGATAATGGGATTGCTTATTACCGGTATCTTCGGAGCCAGCGCGTTGAATGACTTATCAACAAATGCAATCTTTAATATTATATTCTTCCTGTTGCTGGTAGTTTTCGCAATCTCCTTCTTCGGAGCATTCGAAATGGTATTACCTGCTTCATGGACAAACAAGCTGGATAATAAAGCAGATTCTACTACCGGTATTTTAAGTATCTTTTTCATGTCGTTTACTTTAGTATTGGTGTCTTTCTCTTGTACGGGTCCTATCATCGGAACCTTACTTGTTCAGGCAGCTTCAATGGGCACAGCAGTTGGCCCGGCAATCGGAATGTTCGGTTTCGCATTAGCATTATCAATACCATTCAGCTTCTTTGCAATCTTCCCGAATATGTTGCAGAGTATGCCAAAATCGGGCGGTTGGCTAAACTCAGTTAAGGTTGTATTAGGCTTCCTCGAACTAGCGTTAGCTTTAAAGTTCCTTTCCGTTGCGGATTTAGCTTATGGATGGCGCTTACTGGATCGTGAAGTATTTATCGTACTCTGGATTATTATATTCTTCTTATTAGGAAGCTACCTGTTAGGCAAAATCAAGTTTAGCCATGACAGTGATGTAAAATATGTATCTGTACCACGCTTATTTATGGCAATTATTTCTTTTTCATTTGCCGTATATATGATACCAGGACTTTGGGGAGCCCCACTAAAAGCAATCAGCGCCTTTGCTCCTCCATTATATACACAGGATTTTAACCTGTATGATAATGAAGTACATGCTGCTTTCGACGATTACGAATCAGGTATGGCTTATGCCAAGAAGGTGAATAAACCTGTTATGATCGATTTCTCCGGTTATGGTTGTGTAAACTGCCGTAAAATGGAAGCTTCTGTCTGGACTGATCCCAAAGTTAAACAGTTACTGGAAAAAGATTATGTATTAATTACATTATTTGTCGACGATAAAACAAAGTTGCCCGCTCCTATTGAAATAGAAGAACATGGCAAAGTACGTAAACTAAAAACTTACGGAGATAAATGGAGTTATCTGCAACGAAGCAAATTCGGAGCTAATGCACAGCCATTCTATGTATTATTAAATAATGAAGGAATGCCATTAGGACCGTCTTATGCATTCGATGAAGACGTTGCAAAATACATCCAGTTCCTGCAAAACGGACTAAAACAATACAAAGAAAAACAAAATAAATAACGGTTTTACCGGAATTACATAAAGGACGCTGATTAAGCAGATCATTATTCTGCAAAGTCTGCGTCCTTTTGCATTACTCATTCCGGTAAATACAAACAAACATTACACAATGAGCAGCAAACAAGAAAAAATGGAAGCCTTTGGCAGATTGCTCGATATTCTGGATGAATTACGGGAAAAATGCCCTTGGGATCGCAAACAGACAAATGAGAGTTTACGTACAAATACGATTGAAGAAACGTACGAGCTTTGTGATGCCATCATGCAAAACGACAATGAAAACATCAAAAAAGAATTAGGTGATTTACTTCTACATGTTGTCTTTTATGCAAAAATCGGTGATGAGAAACAAGAATTTGATATTAAAGATGTATGCGATAGTCTTTGTAACAAACTGATATTCCGCCATCCCCATGTATTTGGCGATACTTCTGCCGATACATCCCAAAAAGTAGAACAAAACTGGGAACAACTCAAGCTCAAAGAAAAGGGAGGCAACAAAACCGTACTGGAAGGAGTTCCCGCATCTCTGCCTTCTATAGTAAAAGCTCACCGCATTCAAGACAAAGCCCGTAATGTAGGCTTTGATTGGGAACAGCGAGACCAGGTTTGGGATAAAGTCAGGGAAGAGTTCAATGAACTTAAAACCGAAATCGATCACATGGAAACTGATAATATGGAAGCTGAGTTCGGAGATTTATTCTTCAGCCTGATTAATGCGGCCCGCTTATACAAAATTAATCCGGACAATGCATTAGAACGTACAAACCAGAAATTCATACGCCGTTTCAATTACCTTGAAGAACATACTATTAAACAAGGGTTATCTCTGAAAGAAATGACTCTGGAAGATATGGACAAACTCTGGAATGAAGCAAAAGCGAAAGGTCTATAAAAACAAAAAGGGAACCGACATCACGTCGCCACCCCTCCCTTAACTTAAACGCCAAAACTAAATCTAAACAAAAAACACAAATAATGATAATATTTTATTTTTTCTGTTTCTCTACCTTCTTTTCTCCCGATTCTCTTATAAAACTTCTCATAAATCGGTTTTCCGCCTCTTTATATTTATAAAGTTTTTCAGGAGAGAGTATTTTTTTAAATTTATTAAAATACTCTTTTTCCAGTTCCACTTCTTTGGCATGTGCTTCTAAACAAGCATCTATTGCTTCAGTGTACTCAACATCCGTAGGAGTATCTTTAGAACGTAACTGCTTACTCAATTTTCTGCAAGAACGACTGGCTTCAAATGTTTTTTGGCGGAACTCATCACAAAGCGGAATAAACAATGCAGCTTCTTCTGGAGTAAGGCCAACCTCTGCCGTTATAAATGCATTTCTTTTTGCTTGAAACGCCTCCCTATCAAAATGTCTTTGTCTCTTCTCTTGCCCGAAAGCATTTATAGAGCTTAGAACTGAAATCGCTACAAATGTAATAAAAAATATTTTATTCATACAAGTATTTTTTCAAAAAAAATTTATTTAGATGACAAAATCTTCAATTTATTTCAGAATCCGCCATTTCTTGATCAAATAAATAATCAGTATACCGTTCTTCCAGATACTCCAGGTATTCTTGATCTTCTTCTGCTTGTATAGCTACCAATGATTCTGAGGGAACCGCAGTTTTCACAATTAAAGGATTTGAAACATTTTCTTCCTTTTGCTGTATTCCCACTATCGCTTTAAAGAATAAGCCCAAACCAGCAAAAACCGCAGCCATATACAACCAGGGGCGTATGCGGTCAAACATAGAGACTTGCTTTTCTCTTGTGTCCGGTTTGTCCGGTAGTTGGTTCATTATTTGAGAAGTAATCCCTTCCATATATCCTTGCGGCACAGAAAAAGGATTCTTACCTTTCAATTGTTCCAGATTATTTTGTTCAGTTTTCATACTTCTCTTTTCTTTTAATACTCCTTTGACGATAATTCGACAAAAAGGTTTAAATATCTTTCGTTAAAAACTCTTCTACTTTTTTTACGGCATGATGATACGAGGCTTTAAGCGCACCTACCGAGGTACCTAAAACATCCGACATATCTTCATACTTCATATCGTCAAAATATTTCATATTAAATACCAACCTCTGTTTCTCAGGCAAAGAAAGAATAGCCTCCTGTAATTTCATCTGGGTAGCATCGCCATCAAAGTATTCGTCACCCTTTAAACGTTCCAGTAGAAAAACATCTGTGTCGTCCACCGACACGTTATTAATAGCCCGCTGTTTATTAAGAAAAGTGATGCATTCATTTATAGCTATCTTGTAAAGCCAGGTGGATAATTTGGCTTCTCCCCTGAAATAATCAATATTTGTCCATGCTTTTAGAAAGGTGTTTTGCAGCAAGTCATTGGCATCATCATGGTTTAACACCATTTTACGTATCTGCCAATATAACTTTTCACCATAGATGTCCACCACCAACGTAAAGGCATCCCTTTGTTTGGTCGGATCACGTAGTTGTTCTACTATTTCATCTTCCGTATATTGTTGCATCTCTCCTATTTTGGTTGTAAATATAAGAAATAATGAAGAAACTACAATTATGCAGATTTGCAGCGCAACCACAAAATAAAAGCGGACAAATAATAATCTGTCCGCTTTTATCTGGTGCCCAGAACAGGACTCGAACCTGCACGATCGCAAAACCACTCGCACCTGAAACGAGCGCGTCTACCAATTCCGCCACCTGGGCAATCTCATACTTTGTTTCGTACTCTTCCGAATGCGCTGCAAAGGTAATTGTTTTTTCTATATATCAAAATTACTTCTTTGTTTTTATCCCTATTTTAAAAAGTCGAGCTATAATCATCCCCTATACTTTAATTACATATATTAATGCAACAACGGCTGCTTCTTTAATAAGAAACAGCCGTTGCTTTTATATTAATGGGATTTGTTGATTACATCATACCGCCCATTCCGCCACCCATACCCGGATTCATTGGAGGCATAGCTGGAGTATCTTCTTTTTTATCAGCGATAACACATTCAGTTGTAAGGAACATACCTGCAATAGATGCTGCATTTTCCAAAGCTACACGAGTTACCTTAGCTGGGTCGATTACACCGGCTGCACACAAGTTTTCATATTTGTCAAGACGGGCATTGTAACCATAGTCGCCCTTGCCTTCTTTTACTTTCTGTACAACAACGGCACCTTCTTTACCTGCATTTTCTACAATCTGGCGAAGCGGTTCTTCAATTGCTCTTTTAACAATTTCAATACCTGTAGTTTCGTCTTCGTTTTCGCCCTTCATGCCTTCCAGAACTTCGATAGCGCGGATGTAAGCTACACCACCACCAGGAACTGTTCCTTCTTCAATTGCAGCACGAGTTGCATGCAAAGCATCGTCAACACGGTCTTTCTTTTCTTTCATTTCTACTTCAGAAGGAGCACCTACATATAATACAGCAACACCACCAGCCATTTTAGCCAAACGTTCCTGAAGTTTTTCTTTGTCGTAATCGGATGTCGTATTTTCAATCTGAGTCTTAATCTGGCCGATACGAGCCTGGATAGCAGCTTTATCACCTGCTCCGTTTACAATTGTAGTTGTATCTTTGTCTACAGTAACCTTTTCTGCTGTACCCAGCATATCTAATGTAGCACCTTCCAGCTTCAAGCCCTTTTCTTCAGAAATTACAGTACCGCCAGTCAATACAGCGATATCTTCCAACATAGCCTTACGACGGTCGCCAAAGCCCGGAGCCTTAACAGCACAAATCTTCAAAGAGCCACGCAGACGGTTAACTACCAATGTAGCCAAAGCTTCGCTGTCAATGTCTTCTGCAATAATCAACAAAGGACGTCCGCTCTGTACAGCCGGTTCCAGAATAGGAAGCAGGTCTTTCAATACAGAAATCTTCTTGTCATAGATCAAAATATATGGATTCTCCATATCGCATTCCATCTTTTCAGTATTGGTTACGAAGTAAGGAGAGATATAACCGCGGTCAAACTGCATACCTTCTACTACGTCTACTGTAGTTTCGGTTCCTTTGGCTTCTTCTACTGTGATAACGCCTTCTTTCTTTACGCGTTGCATAGCTTCTGCAATCAGCTTACCGATGTTTTCATCGCCATTAGCAGATATCTTAGCTACGTGTTCGATCTTTTCGAATTTGTCGCCAACTTCTTCTGCCTGAGCAGCAATACTTTCAACAACTTTTCCAACAGCCTTGTCAATACCACGTTTCAAATCCATAGGATTAGCACCTGCGGTAACGTTTTTCAAACCTACGCCAATGATAGATTGAGCCAATACTGTAGCAGTAGTTGTACCATCACCGGCATTATCGTTAGTTTTAGAAGCAACTTCTTTAACCAACTGCGCACCCATATTTTCAAATGGATTAGACAGTTCGATTTCTTTAGCAACCGTTACACCGTCTTTAGTAATATGAGGAGCACCAAATTTCTTTTCAATAATTACGTTACGTCCTTTCGGGCCTAATGTTACTTTTACAGCATTGGCCAACTCATCTACACCTTTCTTCAAAAGGTCGCGGGCATCCATATCGTATTTAATCTCTTTTGCCATGATATTTATAGTCTTTAATGTTATATTTCAGAATAATGAAAATTAGATAATAGCTAAAATGTCAGATTGACGCATGATAAGGTATTTCTCACCATCCAGTTCGATTTCCGTTCCGGCATATTTACCGTACAGGACAGTATCGCCATCCTTCACAACCATTTCTTCATCCTTTGTTCCGTTACCTACGGCAACAACTTCACCCTTTAAAGGTTTTTCTTTTGCTGAATCGGGAATAATGATTCCGCCAAGTGTCTTTTCTTCTGCTGCAGCGGGCTTAATCAGCACTCTGTCTGCTAATGGTTTAATGTTCATCTTCTTTTCTATTTTAATTGTTAATAATATTACTGTAATTTGTGTGTTTGTCACACACGCCTATATATATACCAATTCTGTGCCAAAACGGTTGGTAGAAAAAAGACTGACAATTTTTCACAAGATACGACATTCAATTGCAGACACGACTGACAGGTTGACTTTCTATTTTGTCTCATTTGTTTATTATTTGCCACAAAACACCTGCCGTATTAATTTTAAAGAGCTGAATATTTATCTTTTTTATCGTGAAGTTTTATTCTTTTGACCCGGATAAAAATCAATTTCCAGCCTGGTAAAAATCATTATTCACCAAGGACGAATTTAATTTCCAGCAGCCCAAAAGCATAAAATGTCAATATGAAAAAGATAAAATCTTCCATACTGACATTTTAATATTGATATGTTTCCTATTAATCTATAAGAAGGGTAGAAATAGAATGAGCCTGAAGTACGGGCTGATAAAGGGCATAAGCCCGTAAATACAAAGAATCTTGTATGAACATATCCGTACCTTCGCGCCCTACTTTATCAAGCGGCAAACCATTGCGGTACTTCTCGTCATAATTTTCTCCGGTATAAGCCGAAGCATAATGTTTATTGTATTTCATCCACGATGGGGGACACCAGGGAGAAGCCCACAGACGTAATTCCGGCTGGTACTTCTGCGCATTGCGGATAAAAGGGATGAGCGTCTGCAAATCGTTGGCTACAGTGAATTGTTCCATAGCAAAATCGCCATCTGTTTCATTATACGAATACCAGTCGCGAGAGAAATCGTTGGCTCCCACCGGCATACGGCATATAGTAAAATTGGCGCCTTCATCCGGAAAGAACAGTTCTTGCATAATATCTTCCCGTTCGTTAGGTGAAAGTTTATTCAATGATAGCCAGCCCAATTCGTTAAAGCAAGCGCCAAAGCCGTCAATCTGTTGCTGGGGTTCATCCACACAAACGGTTACATCTATATTAGGTATCGTGTCCAACGATGCAGACAGAATATCCGGTTGCTTTACCCATGGAATAGAATCCGTAGTAGTTACCCATTCTGCCCTAGGCTGGAAAGTACAAGACGCAAATAAGGAAAATAATGCTCCTGCAAATGAATATAGATATAAAGACTTCATAAAATCATCCGGTATTATTTAAATTGGGAGATCAGCTCGTCTATAGTCACCAGCGTTTGCTCGCCGGTAATCATATTTTTCAAGTTAATCTTATTCTCTGCCATCTCTGTCTCGCCAACAATAGCAACAAAAGGTATCTTTTTGGTATCGGCATATCCCATTTGCTTTTTCATTTTGGCAGATTCGGGATAAAGTTCCGTACGGATACCTGCTGCACGAACTTTAGCAACAAGAGGGAACAAGTAAGCTTCTTCCTTTTCTCCAAAGTTGACAAACAATAATTGAGTAGTCTGTAAAGAATCGGCAGGATACAGATCCAGCTGGTTCAATACATCAAAAATACGATCAGCTCCAAATGATATTCCAACACCCGATACACCTTCCATACCAAATACCCCGGTCAAATTGTCATAGCGTCCGCCTCCGGTGATGCTACCAATTTGCACATCAAGCGCTTTCACTTCGAATATTGCGCCGGTATAATAGTTCAAACCGCGTGCTAATGTTAAGTCAAGTTCCAATTCTGCGTGCAAAGATGTATGTTTTAGCCGATCCAGGATAAAGGCAAGTTCATCTACTCCTTTTAAACCGATTTCAGAATTTGCAAGAATATCACGCAGTTTGCTAACTTTCTCTTCGTTCGTTCCATTCAGCATGATGATGGGTTGCAAACGCCGGATTGCTTCCTCCGAAAGTTCTTTATTGCGAAGTTCTTCGTTTACATTGTCCAAACCGATCTTATCGAGTTTGTCGATAGCAACCGTAATATCAACAATCTTATCCGATTCACCTATAAATTCGGCAATACCGGAAAGAATCTTACGGTTGTTCATCTTTATACAAACGCGGATGCCAAAACGACGGAATACTTCATCCATGATCTGCACCAATTCCACTTCGTTAACCAAAGAGTCTGAACCAACAACGTCTCCATCGCATTGGTAAAACTCACGGTAACGTCCTTTCTGCGGACGATCGGCACGCCATACAGGCTGTATCTGATACCGTTTAAACGGAAAACTTATCTCATTACGATGCTGAACCACAAAACGGGCAAAAGGAACAGTAAGGTCATAGCGCAGACCTTTCTCACAAGCTTTCACTCCAAATTTAACAGCATTGCGTTCTAACAATTCTTCATCTGTAATACCTGCAAAACAATCACCTGAATTCAATATCTTGAAAAGCAGCTTATCACCTTCTTCTCCATACTTTCCCATCAATGTAGAAAGGTTTTCCATTGCCGGAGTTTCTATTTGTTGAAATCCGTACAGATGATAAACTTCACGGATTGTATTAAATATATAATTACGTTTCGCCATTTCTTCGGGCGAAAAGTCGCGTGTACCTTTTGGGATAGATGGTTTTTGCATGACTAACTTGTTATTTATTATTCCGGCCACAAAGGTAATGCTTTTGTAGAAATAGGAAAGTTTATCCGGCAAGTTAGTTGACAGCAAGGTTTTAATTCTTATATTTGTGAAAGCATATATCATCATTCATGAGAGATATTTCACCTTTCAGTTGGATCATTTCATACCAATGGAAGGTGTGCTATTAATAGCCTTTGGCTTCTTTGCGTGGATGAAATATGATGAATGGCTAGAGAAAAAGGCAATAAACATTCTTCTAAATAAAAAAGCCTGAGGCATCAAACCTCAGGCTTTTATTTTACCTACTTCCCTCATCAGTCTCTACTTCTCGCTCCCAGGAATATCATTATATAATATAATAATGTAGCCAACGAACCTAAAGCGGCAACCACATACGTATAAGCAGCCGAGCGCAAAGCATCTTCCGCTTTATCATGTGTATATGCATTCGTTATACCTGCCTGATTTAACCATGCCAAAGCACGCTGACTGGCATTTATCTCCACGGGCAAGGTAATAAAACTGAATATGGTGGTTGAAGCAAATAAGATTATACCAAACAACAACAACTGAGGGAACTGGTGGATCAATAACATACCACCCAACAATACCCATGTCATTATGTTCGAGGCAAAGCTTACCACCGGCACTAATGCCGAACGCATCTTCAACGGAGCATAAGCTGTAGCATGCTGCACCGCATGTCCGCATTCGTGAGCAGCCACGGCAGCGGCGGCAATACTATTACTATAATAAACAGATTCACTCAAGTTTACTGTATGGTTGGCAGGATTGTAATGATCAGTCAAATGTCCCGGTGTTGAAATTACCTTTACATCATAGATTCCATTGTCGTGCAACATCTTTTCTGCAATATCCTTTCCGGTCATACCATTCGGCATAGGTATCTTTGAATACTTCTCAAACTTATTTTTAAGACGAGAAGATACCAACCAACTTAATAAAGCAAAGCCTATAAATATAATCCAATACATGCTCATAAATTTCTTTCTAATTTAGTTTGTTTATAAAACCTACGGCAAAAAGTCTGCCAAACATAAAAATGGCAGTAGACAGCCCTTACGGGATGTGGTCTTCTGCCATTTTGTATCTTATTTTTAATTAATCTTCTGTATATCTGACAATCGTCTGTTCACGATCCGGGCCAACAGAAACGATTTTAACAGGAACCCCCAACTCTTCTTCCAGGAATGACAAATAAGCATTAAATTCTTCGGGGAATTCATCCTCGCTCTGCATTTTTGTCATATCAGTCTTCCAACCTGGCAATTCAACATATACAGGTTCTACGGTTCCTTCTATTTCATAAGGGAATTCGGTCACTTCCTCTCCGTTGATCTTATATGCCACACAAGCCTTAATTGTATCGAAAGTATCCAACACATCGCTCTTCATCATGATAAGCTGGCTAACACCGTTTATCATTACAGCATACTTCAAAGCTACCAGATCAATCCAGCCACAACGACGTTTACGTCCGGTAACAGAACCAAACTCATGACCCAATTCACAAATCATATCGCCTGTATTATCAAACAACTCCGTAGGGAAAGGTCCGCTGCCTACACGCGTGCAATAAGCTTTGAAAATACCGTATACGTCGCCTATATTACGGGGAGAAACACCCAAACCCGTACAACATCCGGCACAGATCGTATTGGAAGAAGTTACGAACGGATATGAACCAAAATCTATATCCAACATTGTACCCTGAGCACCTTCTGCCAAAACAGACTTGCCTTCTTTCAAGAAGTTATTGATTACATGTTCGCTATCTATCAACTTAAACTGTTTCAGGTATTCCAACGCTTCAAACCATTGAGCTTCCAATTCTTTTATATCATATTCATAGTTCAATGAGCGCAGAATAGACTCGTGGCGGCCTTTTGCGGCAGCATACTTTTCTTCGAAATTATATAGCAAGTCACCTACACGGACACCGTTACGGCTAACCTTATCGGTATAAGTAGGACCGATGCCTTTACCTGTGGTTCCGATCTTTCCAGAACCTTTGGCAGCTTCGTAGGCAGCATCCAGAATACGATGCGTAGGAAGAATAAGATGGGCTTTCTTTGAAATATACAGTTGCTTTGTCAAATCATGCCCACTGGCAGCCAAAGCTTCTGCTTCTTGTTTAAACAATAGCGGATCCAGAACCACACCGTTACCGATAACATTTACTTTTCCTCCCTGAAAGATACCGGACGGGATAGAACGTAGCACATACTTTTCACCGTTAAACTCTAAAGTATGCCCTGCATTGGGACCACCCTGAAAACGAGTTACCACATCGTAATTCGGAGTCAGGACATCAACAACTTTACCTTTGCCTTCGTCACCCCATTGCAATCCTAATAAAACATCTACTTTCATTTTTCTATATATAATAGGCTGTTAATATTCTATTTACTCAATTTCTGCATTTTATACTTATACTTGCATTTACTGCATATGCCATAAATATATAAACTGTAATATTCCGGCGTAAACCGGGATATTTTCAAACTATCCAGATCCGCCTTCAATATATTATTACGCACTTCACGTATTGCCCCGCACTTCGTACAAACCAGATGCAGGTGCGTATCTGCCAACAATCTCAATTCATACTGTACGACCTTGGTATTAACCTGATGACGTACAATCAGCCCGGCATCAACCAATACTTCCAGCGTATTATAAAGCGTAGCTTTGCTAACATGAAAATTACCATCTTCTAATTGCTGATGGAGCATGCACATATCAAAATGTCCGGGGAAAGCACATATATATTTCAATATAGTGTATCTTTCCTCAGTCTTCCGCAATTTCTTATCAGTAAGATACTCGGTAAACAAAGTCTGCATTTCGGTATATTCTTTCGCTTCCATTTTTTGCAAGCCACGCGAACGACAAAGTTAGCGCATTTATTTTAAACGCAAAGCCTTAGAGGTAATATTCAAATTCAAATTTTAATTCATTATAAATTTCCTGCAAGTCCGGACGGCTTTCAAAAACGTGAATCTGTTCGAACCCGCTTAATATCTGCATGGACTGTACCTCTGACTGACGACCATAAAATTTCATGGCACTTATAGCCGCCTGCCGCTCCATTAATGAAGCACCGGACTCTTCATCAGTTACCGTATGCATCAACTCCGATACCAGAACCTCAGCACTGACGGGAAGCATAACATTCTGTCCTTTTTTAAACAATTCACTCCAGATCAGGAAAGCCAGAGTCCGGGAAAATTTATCTTTTTTATTATTGATAAGCTCTAAAGTCAAGTCTCCGGCAAAGGACAGTTTACTAAACAAGTTCCTGCTGCATTGTTCCGCAATTTCCAAATAAGGAATCTCCGCCATCCACTGTTTAGCCTGCCCCATTGTAAAGGTCTCTACAGGCTGTAACATCGTAGCCAGCATCTTAAACTCCCGGATATCTTCTTTCCATAAAGCAGCAGCCAAATCTGCATCTTTCTCATACAACGCTGCTATTTGCTTTACTTCAGGATACGGAACACCGAAGTTTAATTTATAAACAATTCCTTTTTCACGCATACTGGTTGAAATAACACCATTCATTGCCAGACGCAAATGCGTGCGTATTTCCTTTATCTTATCTTCTGTCATAGCCCTAACTGCCAACTATCAATTGCCTTTTTAATTATAAGAAGGCAAGAACGAATATTCTTTACTATAGCGAAGCATCTGATCGGCATAGCCTTCTGTATAGTCCAAAACAATATCTACCACCTCACCTTTTTCATTCTTCACCTCTTTCATAACCGGATTCACAAATCCTTTATATGGAGCAAGATTAAGTTTGGCATAACGTTCCAGCACTTCGGCATGCAGTTCCGAATCCACTTTTACACCATAATCTTCCACAAGTTTCTTGCCGGCTACAAAATCTCCTTCACTTTTAATACGCTGCACTTCGGCCAACAGTTCTCCAAACAGATTGCGCAGCTTAGCATAATCATTTACAACAACAAAAGTCTTTCCGTCTCTCTTTTTCAGTTCTATTACATTGTCGGTTTTTCCTTTTTCAAATACCCATTTGGCAATTAGCTGACGGTTACGCATATGAGCTTCTTCTACATTCTTTCCCTTTTCAATACGGACAAGTTGAGTCATCAAACCATTCATTATATATTTATAATATTCAGCCTTATATGCCTCTGCATCCGGCACAAGTCCTAATTCTACTATTTTAGGATCGCCCAGATAATACAAACCAAACAAGTCGGCACGGGTTTCTTCCAGTGTAGAACTATAAGCCTTCAATGCATCCGGATCGGTACCTGGCAGCAGTTTTCCTGAACCATGTCCCAGGCATTCATGCAAGTCGGTATGTAAATTATCTGTTATAAAACCGTATTTATTCAAAGCGTTTCGCTCGGTTTCGCTCCATACAAACTCTTCGTTAAAGCCGTTTCCCTGGGAAGCCTTATCGTATGCCTCCGTAATATTCTCTATTGTCACCGACTTTGAACCATGATCCCGGCGAATCCAATCTGCATTCGGAAGATTAATGCCAATCGGAGTAGCCGGATAACAATCGCCACCTAACATAGCTACTGTAATTACTTTTGCGCTAACGCCTTTTACTTTTTCCTTTTTAAACCTGGTATCTACAGGAGAATGATCTTCAAACCATTGGGCACTGTCGCTAATTAATTTTGTACGTTTAGTGGCTTCGTTGTTTATAAAGTTAACAGTCGATTCCCAGCTGGCTTTCATTCCCAGCGGATCACCGTATGTTTCGATAAAACCATTTACAAAATCTACCTCCGAGTCCGTATCTTCCACCCATAAAACAGAATAGGCATCAAAGGTTTTCAAATCTCCGGTCTTATAATATTCTATCAGCTTTTCTATAATAGCTTTCTGCGCATCATTCTCAGCAAACGGCACTGCCTTTTGCAGTTCAGCCACGATCTGTTCTATTGCCTGAGAATATAATCCTCCGACTTTCCAAACCTTCTCAACTATTTTTCCGTCTTCTTTTACCAAGCGACTATTCAATCCATACGAAACAGGCGTATGATCTTTCGGATCTTTCATTTTCCCATAATAAGCTTCAACTTCCGGCTGGGTAATACCGCCACCATAATAGTTATTGGCCGAAGCTAATATAATATCTTCATCTCCACTCTGAATCGTTCGTTTAGCCATTACTGCAGGATCAAACAATACAGGAGACAACTCCTGTATCAACTGCTCCACGCCCTGTCCGTCACGAACAGGAAGCTTTGCAACATCAACCTGTCGGACACAATCTGCAAAGAACTCTGGGGTAAAGGCTGGAATAAATTTATCTTCAGCATAATGATGATGAATGCCATTAGCAAACCAAACTCGTTTCAGGTAAATTTCCAATGCTTTAAACTGCGGACTTTGTTTATCTCCTTCATAATTTTGATAAATGGCTTCCAGTGTACGGCGGATAGCCAGGTTGTAACGGTTATTCTGGTCATACAAAATATCACGTCCCATCAATGCCGCTTCAGACAAATGATACAGAAGCTGCTTTTGTTTCAGAGAAAGAGACTCAAAGCCGGGTACTCTATAACGAAGTATTTGCAGGTCGGCAAATTGATCTGCAACATAATCAAAATCATTGTTATTTACTTCGGCCTTCTCAGCCTTTTGGCCTATACAGGCTGTCATCGCCATTGCAGTCATAAGTGATACTATTATTTTCTTCATACTATATTATATCTTGAAGTTCTTTCTATAATGTATATTAAAAACGGGTTATCATGCAAAGATAACCACTTTACCACATTCCGAAAACAAATAGCAAAACTTTTAGCCTTGCTTAAAGAACTCCTTATTGTTTCATTAGGATGAAACTTTTGTTTCTTCAGCATAAAACTTTTGTTTCACCCCGATGAAACACCTATAATCAACGGCAAAAGGATTTATTTTATTGCCGCCACCCTGACTCTCTGTTATCTAAAAAAATAACAGTACCTTTGCACTTTATATTTTAATTTATGGAAGTAGCAGCATTAGTATCAGGAGGAGTAGACAGTTCTGTAGTTGTTCACATGTTAAAGGAAGCGGGATACAATCCCACCATCTTCTATATCCGGATAGGAATGGAGGATAAAGACGGCTACATAGACTGTCCTGCAGAAGAAGACATCGAGATCACTTCTTATATTGCCCGTAAATATGGCTGCAAATTTGAAGTGGTTTCTCTGCATGAAGAATATTGGGAACGGGTCGTAAGCTATACGATCGATTCCGTTAAACGCGGCCTTACACCAAATCCCGACATGATGTGCAACAAATTCATCAAGTTCGGATGTTTTGAAGATAAATGGGGTAAAGACTTTGATAAGATAGCAACCGGCCATTATGCCACGACAACAGAAATAAACGGCAAGGTATGGCTTTCGACAGCCAAAGACCCGGTAAAAGACCAGACCGATTTCCTCGGACAAATCACCCGTTTACAAATCAGGAAACTGATGTTCCCTATTGGCCATTTAATGAAAAGCGAGGTACGTGCTATCGCAGAAGAGCAAAAACTCCCCAGTGCCAAACGCAAGGATAGCCAAGGCATTTGCTTTTTAGGAAAGATTAACTATAACGATTTCATAGAGCGCTATTTAGGACGACGCGTAGGCAAAATTGTAGAACTGGAGACTGGAAAAATTTTAGGCAAACATAATGGTTATTGGTTTCATACCATCGGACAACGCAAAGGTTTAGGCTTAAGCGGTGGCCCTTGGTTTGTGATCAAGAAGGATATCAAACGCAACATTATCTATGTTTCCAACGGTTATGACCCGGAAACGCAGTACGGCAAAGTAATTAACCTAAATGGCTTCGATTTCATTACAGAAGACCCTTGGGGAGATTTTGCCGACGAAAAGGAAATTATGTTCAAGATCCGTCATACGCCGGAATTTACCCACGGACGTATTCGCCGCATAGGCGACCTTTACCGCATAGAATCCGACAACAAAATTCAAGGAATAGCTCCCGGTCAATATGGTGTGGTTTACGACAAAGAACACCATCTTTGCCTTGGCAGCGGTATGATTATAGAGGAAGAGAAATAGGCAAGTTTTCAAAATAACCCTATACACGCATCAATATTCTCCTACCTATTCCAGGAGAAAGCAAGATTATACTGATGGGAACGACATTTGCTACCTCTTTCAGTCGCTATCTTCCTTCTGGCTCATTAAATGCCCGGATCGGGAAATGGACAGTCAATGCAGCTGCCTCAGCTACCTTCATACCCAAAGATGGAAGTGAAATGACATCAGTCAGACTATATCCGGATAATAAAACCAGTTTTTCAAGTTTATCCAAATTCGACAATAAGGGTTCCATCCTGAAATGGATTGTAGATTATGCCAATAAAGTCTCACTCTCCTGGAGTTTTAAGAGCGGTAAGAAGGTGAACAAAAGATTCAGTCAACAAAAGAAAAAAAACATGGATTGTCGCAGGTTTATGCTGCTGTATATCCCCCATTGTCAGTATGTTTGCAGCTATGCCAATTCTATTTGTGGAAGCGCTTATCGTTTCCATGACAACAACAATGCTCGGATTAGTAATCAAAGCAAAGGTAATCAACAACTAACGGCTTATGTTTAAAGAATTAGATCCATTACTTCATTCACAATTACGGTTGGCTGTCATGTCCATTCTTCTCTCGGTAGAAGAAGCGGATTTTGTCTATCTGAAAGAGAAAACAGAAGCTACGGCCGGCAATTTAAGTGTACAAATAGATAAACTGAATGAAGCAGGCTACATCCAGGTAGAAAAGAGCTTTGTCGGCAAGAAAGCCCGAACCATACGTTAATGCGTTGAAAGGGTACATTGGAATAAAGAGAAATAAAAAAAGCCTGTCAATTGTTTTGACAGGCTTTTTTGTATTATTAATATGAAAAATTTATTTGATCACATACAATGAACTGATAGATTCGTCTTTACATACACGACGGATAGCCTCAGCAAACATATCTGCAATAGAAAGCACTTTCACCTTCTCGCATTTTTTTGCATAAGGTATAGAATCGGTAAAGATCATCTCTGTAAGCGCGGACTGGTCTACACGCGTAGAAGCAGGGTCCGACATTACGGCATGACTGGCAATGGCACGTACGGATTTAGCTCCATTTTCCATCATCAGGTTAGCAGCCTTTGTAATAGTTCCAGCTGTATCGACCATGTCGTCAACCAATAATACATCCAATCCTTTCACATCACCAATAATACGCATCTCTGCCACTTCATTGGCACGTAAACGGGATTTATGGCAAATCACCATTGGCAAGCCCAAATATTTAGAATAACTGCTGGCACGTTTTGTACCACCGACATCCGGCGTAGCTATGCACAAATTATCCATTGGTAAAGAAGACTTGATATAATCAAGGAATACGGATGATGCATACAAGTGATCTACCGGGACATTGAAAAATCCCTGAATCTGATCAGCATGCAGATCCATCGTAATCAAACGGTTAATACCTGCCGTACTTAACATATCAGCAATTAACTTAGCACCGATTGACACACGGGGTTGGTCTTTTCTGTCTTGGCGTGCCCAGCCAAAATAAGGAATTACCGCAATGATAGAATGAGCCGAAGCACGTTTGGCTGCATCAATCATTAAAAGCAGTTCCATCAAATTGTCCGAATTAGGAAACGTAGATTGTACCAAGAATACATCCCTGCCACGAATAGATTCTTCGTAAGAAACCGAGAATTCTCCATCGGCAAAGTGTTGAATGTTCATCTGCCCCAGAGGACAACCTAGACTGTTGCAAATTTTCTCTGCAAGATACCGGGAGTTGGTTCCCGAAAACACCAAGAAAGGAGTTTGTGCACTCATTATTCCGAATATTTATCTTAAAGTGAATTGTTTTAATGTGCCGCAAAGGTATAAAACAATTGTCAATTATTATAAGTAAATTTCAATAATTTGCCGGAATAAGCAGAAAGCACTACCTGATAAGGGTAAGCATCAGTGAGTGTACTAACGGTATGTTCTGTTGTCAGCAGGTCTGTCAATACAGCTGCTTTGTTATCTTCAAAACCTAATGCTTTAAATGCATCAGCCGGTATTTCCACGCGTACAGTTTGCTCCGCCTTGTCAAAATTAACTACAACCAATAAAACTTCATTTTTATACTTACGCATAAACACATATTGACGATGCGAATTAAAATACGGATTCGATTTATTTGCATACATCAAATCATAAAACTCGCCATTTGCAATAACAGGCTCATCGTGCACTACATTCAATAATTTACCATATACTTCACGTAGCCGTTTCTGATCATCAGTTAGTTTTCCTCCGTCAAACTTCCAGTCATCGATCCAATTACGCAAAGACTCCACACTCCAATAATCAAAAATTGTGGTACGTCCGTCACGACCGCTAAACCCTTCCTGATCCATGCCACGTTCACCAACCTCCTGACCGCTATATATCATTACCGGATTCACATTCATTGCTGCGGAAACAATCATGCCGGGAACTCCGGGACGGGCATCGCCCGCAAAGAAATCCGAAGCGATACGTTGTTCATCATGGTTTTCCAAGAAATTCAACATATTATGCCGGATACCTTCCAACGCTTGCCAGGAATATGTAATATTACTCGCAGGAGCCCGCCCCGTCATAACCGCACGGACTGTATCATACAAGCCTACTTTATCGTATAAATAATCAAAATGTCCGGTATAAATATAATTCCGATACTCGTCCGGATTATATACTTCAGCAATGAATATTATATCCTTATAGATCTTCTTTACCTCAGGAATAACCCAATTCCAGAACTCAACCGGAACCATCTCCGCCATATCGCAGCGGAAACCGTCAACACCTTTATCTGCCCAAAACAGTAAAATGTCTAACATTTTATCCCATGTACCGGGACGAGGATCAAAATGGCAGGTTCCGCCATTCATATAATCTACACCATAATTCAGTTTCACGGTCTCATACCAGTCATTTTTTCCCGGAGAAGCACTAAAACAATTATTTCCTGTAACTTTAGCAGGGAATTCGCTATATTCGTAGTCTTCTTCCTGAGCTCCGAAATGCAGCGTTAGCGACTGCCCCGGCATATAATAAAAATTATTATTCGCATCAAATGCTTTTGTTGTATTATCTTGCTGTCCCAAATCTTGCACAAACGGCAGCCGGACATCCGAATTATATTGACGTGCCACATGGTTCGGCACAAAGTCTATAATAACTTTCATTCCGGCATTGTGCGTACGCTTCACCAGTTCTTCAAACTCCTTCATTCGCCCATGTACGTTGTCCGCCAAGTCCGGATCTACATCATAATAATCTTTGATTGCGTAAGGGGAACCGGCCTTGCCTTTCACTACGGCATTATGATCTTTACGTATCCCATAAGCTGTATAGTCTGTTTTTGTTGCATGCTCTATTACTCCGGTATACCAAATATGAGTTATCCCCAACTCCTTAATTTTGGCTAAAGCTTTCGGCGTAAAAGCAGAGAACTTTCCTACGCCATTCTTCGTTTTATCTCCATACTTTACCAGGGAAGCATTCAAGTTCCCGAACCATCGAGGGAACACCTGATAAATAACCATCTTTTCCATTTGTTTCATCGTGTTATTCATCGACTCAGTTTTTTATTTCCGGAAAGCCCCGCACAAAAATCATTAAGGCTGTAAAGCTCTGTTCTTTTTTGTAGTAATAGCTTTCACCAACGTTTCAAATTTGTTTTCCCGTAACACTTTCTCGAAAGCGCGTCCGGCAGCGGCATAACCGATATTTGTTATAGTCTCTACATTTTCAAGGTCGAAAGTTTTATACAGCCCGAACTCTTCCGCTTCTATCAACACATCGCACATCTCCCGGTCTTCCAGTGTATTGGCACGGAACATATAATGATAAGACCGTTCTGCGATATGAAATATCGTCTGCTTATATTTTTGAGAAACAAGCGGACTTACATTCACGCCTATTACTTTATCACATACATCACGTATTATCGAGACAGGGAAATTATGGAACAATCCGCCATCCACATAATGCACTCCATTTATCACAACCGGACTGAATATAATAGGAATGCTGCATGAAGCCGTAACAGCTTCAACAATAGGACCGCTCCGGAACTCATGACTTTCGCCATTATCCAAATCGGTTGCCATAATTACAATCGGGATTCTCAGATCCTCTATATTTTTAGTTCTCAAATGCCTTTTCAGAAAATAACGGAAGCGTTTACTATCAAACAATCCGGCTTTGGGCAACTGTAACTGGGCGAATTCAGAAAACTCGCGTCCGGTAAAAAGTTCCTTGATTTCGTCTGCCGTATATCCGTCTGCAAACAACGTTCCCATCAAAGCTCCTACACTTGTTCCGGCTATTATATCCGGCATCAATGCACATTCTTCAAGCATTTTGAAAACTCCGATATGCGCAAAACCCTTTGCTCCTCCTCCACTCAGAGCTAAACCTAATTTATAAGCTTTACGATCCGTTTCTCCTGTCATCTGCATTTCACTTCTTTATATCGGTAACAAATATGCTGTTTTTTTTAGTATGAAACATAATTATTCATGAAAAAGTTTCCCACCGGTTATATTTTTGCTACATTTACGGATAAAGATAAAGCGTCAATATTTCTACTATATTACATAAACTTTAAATCTGTCGGCTATGGTTACAAGTATTTTCTGGATTATTCCGCTGGCGTCTCTCATAGCGCTGGCGTTTGCCTGGTATTTCTTCAGACAGATGATGAAAGAGAGTGAGGGTACTGAATTAATGGCAAAAATTGCATTGCATGTACGTACGGGAGCCATGTCTTATCTGAAACAACAATACAAAGTAGTGGCTCTTGTCTTTCTTGGCCTTGTTGTCTTGTTTTCCATTATGGCTTACGGTTTGAAAGTTCAGAACGAATGGGTGCCCATTGCATTTCTGACAGGCGGCTTTTTCTCAGGGCTTGCCGGGTTCCTCGGAATGAAAACAGCGACTTATGCTTCTGCACGGACAGCCAATGCAGCACGTACATCATTAAATAAAGGGTTACAAATAGCTTTCCGAAGCGGTGCCGTTATGGGATTAGTTGTGGTAGGACTCGGATTGCTCGATATTTCATTCTGGTATATATTACTGAACGCCTTTATTCCGGAAGAAGCATTAGCCCCGACACACAAACTTACAATCATTACAACAACAATGCTGACATTCGGAATGGGTGCCTCAACACAAGCTCTGTTCGCCCGCGTAGGTGGTGGCATTTACACCAAAGCCGCAGATGTAGGAGCTGATCTTGTTGGTAAGGTTGAAGCAGGAATTCCAGAAGACGATCCACGCAATCCGGCTACTATTGCAGACAATGTTGGTGATAATGTTGGCGATGTTGCAGGCATGGGAGCCGATTTATACGAATCCTACTGCGGTTCTATCCTTGCCACTGCAGCATTAGGCGCAGCGGCTTTTGTTGCATCAGGCGATACAGAGATGCAATACAAAGCTGTTATTGCACCCATGTTAATTGCTGCCGTAGGCATCGTTTTATCAATCATCGGTATATTTGCCGTACAAACCAAAGAAGATGCTTCAATAAAAGCATTGTTAAAAGCATTGGCCATAGGAACAACACTCAGTTCGGTACTGATTGCTATTTCCACATTCGGTATATTATACCTGTTAGGTATGCAGAATTGGTTCTGGATAGGATGTTCCGTTATAATCGGTTTATTAGTAGGCATAGTTATCGGACAAGCAACGGAATACTATACCTCCCAGTCATACAAACCTACCCGAAACGTATCTCTAGCCGGATTAACCGGCCCTGCCACTGTGATCATCTCCGGTCTGGGATTAGGTATGCTTTCAACAGCCATTCCTGTATTGGCTGTCGTCACAGGCATTATATGTTCTTTTTTATTTGCTTCCGGGTTTGATTTCAACAACGTAACTATGGGATTATACGGAATCGGCATAGCTGCTGTGGGCATGCTTTCTACCTTAGGTATCACATTAGCGACAGATGCCTACGGACCGATAGCAGACAATGCCGGAGGAAATGCAGAAATGTCAGGACTAGGGAAAGAAGTACGCAAGCGTACCGACGCATTAGATTCTCTGGGAAATACTACGGCCGCTACAGGCAAAGGTTTTGCCATTGGTTCGGCAGCATTAACAGGACTGGCATTGCTGGCTTCTTATATTGAAGAGATAAAAATAGGACTATTACGGCTTGGCGAAACAGTTCTTTCTTTTGCCGACGGACGTACTATCGAAATATCCAAAGCTTCTTTCTCCGACTTCATGTTTTATTATGATATTACATTGATGAATCCAAAAGTATTATCCGGCATGTTTATCGGTTCTATGATGGCCTTCATGTTTTGTGGGCTTACCATGAATGCTGTAGGACGTGCAGCAGGCCACATGGTAGAAGAAGTTCGCCGCCAGTTCCGCGAAATAAAAGGTATCCTTACCGGCGAGGCTGAACCAGATTACGCCCGCTGTGTAGAAATAGCAACAAAAGGTGCTCAACACGAAATGGTTCTTCCCTCCATGCTGGCAATTATTGCTCCGGTATTGACAGGTTTTATATTCGGTGTTTCGGGTGTTGTAGGCCTACTTATTGGCGGATTAAGTACCGGATTCGTACTGGCTGTATTTATGGCTAATGCCGGCGGTGCCTGGGATAATGCAAAGAAACATATTGAAGAAGGTAATCATGGGGGCAAAGGAAGCGAAGCCCACAAAGCAACTGTCGTTGGAGACACTGTTGGCGATCCGTTCAAAGACACATCCGGTCCAAGTCTCAACATACTCATTAAACTTATGAGTATGGTTGCAATTGTAATGGCCGGCCTGACTGTGGCCTGGAGTATATTCTGATTAATAGCCCTAAATGGGTTTATGTCTATGGCAAATGCTATTCTGTTTATAGAATACGGTAGTATTTTCCCGCCTAAAAAAGTTGAGTTGATAACTGTCAACCGCTTGGCTGACAGTTATCAACTCAACTTTAGTTCGGTATGTCCTGTCCCAGGATCATTTGTATCAATCCTACAACATGATCCTTCGCAATATTTGGCTGGAACTTTAATGTCATTTCTGCTCCGTTTTGCTCATCACGAGATTTCCATTTCGAGGTAAATTTTCCATTCTGCAACGTAACCTCATTTAGCTGCGCTACATCTTTTAACTCTTTACGAGAAGCCTCCGGCACCGGAGAAGCCGCTTCTTCTCCATTAGCTACCCGCATAGCTCTTTGCCCCATCAAGTCGGCCTCACGTTCAAGCTCTGCATTATCATTCACAGGCATTCCTCCTACTACGGTTGTAGGCTGCACACGTCCTTGCATTTGCTGAACTACATGCCAGGCTTCATGAGATAAAAGGTACTCCTGTCCCGGACCTAAATAAATATTTGTTCCTTGTGCATAAGCAAGCGCATTAATGTTTGCCGGCCTGGGAGAGTCATAATGCACTCTTACATCATCTAACGTAAAGCCAGAGAGAGTCTCGATTGCACTCTTTAAGTCCTGAGGCAATTCCTTTACATATCCTGCCATAATTATTATCTGTTTACCCTCCTACTCTGTTAAAGGCTTTTCGGAACCCGCCTGTTATTTTGTTATCTCTGTAAGCCTACGGAAACAAAACTAAAGGCTACGTAAAAAGATAACTATTATAATTTGTGAAACAGGGAATCCGGTTTGCGAACAATAGAAAAAGAGCTTCCTGATAAAATTCAAACTCTCATCCGCAGGAATATATATTTTAACAACGATCTGTAAGCCAAAATGAAGATTTGCTTGTATCTTTGCCGCCGGTATAACATAAAAACAATCCGTATGTCAATCTCACGCTTTAATGCAGTAGAGAAGGCTTCCAACCGTAAAGCCGTCGAAGTAATCACTCCCAATCGTAAAGTATCCGAATATTTCGGTGAGAATGTTTTTAACCGTAAGGCTATGCAAAAGTATCTTTCGCAAGAAACTTACAAAGCCTTAACCCACGCCATTGACAATGGTGCTCCTATCGACCGGCAATTTGCTAACCACGTAGCTGCCGGTATGCGTATGTGGGCCCTGGAAAAAGGCGTTACCCACTACACGCACTGGTTTCAACCACTTACAGACGGAACTGCCGAAAAGCATGACGCTTTTGTTGAACATGACGGCAATGGCGGCATGATTGAAGAATTCAGCGGAAAACTGCTTGTACAACAGGAACCGGATGCATCCAGCTTTCCAAACGGAGGTTTAAGAAACACCTTCGAAGCCCGCGGATATTCGGCCTGGGATCCTTCGTCTCCGGCATTCATCGTAGACGACACTTTATGTATCCCTACCGTCTTCATTGCCTACACAGGCGAAGCGTTAGACTATAAAACTCCGTTGATCCGCTCGGTTGAGGCTTTAGGAAAAGCGGCAAAAGAAGTTTGCAACTATTTTGATGAAGACGTAAATAAAGTAATCACCTTCCTTGGCTGGGAACAGGAATATTTCCTAGTTGATGAAGATTTATATTCTGCACGCCCGGACTTATCATTGACAGAACGTACTTTACTGGGACACGAAAGTGCCAAAAACCAGCAGTTGGACGATCATTATTTCGGCGCCATTCCTTCTCGTGTACAAGAGTTCATGAAAGAGTTGGAAATCGAATGTTATAAACTGGGTATTCCGGTAAAAACCCGCCATAATGAGGTTGCTCCGAACCAGTTCGAATTAGCACCTATTTATGAAGAATGTAATCTGGCAAACGACCATAACCAGTTACTCATGTCGGTTATGAAACGCGTTGCACGGCATCACAATTTCCGTGTATTGTTGCACGAAAAGCCATTCAACGGTGTGAACGGTTCGGGCAAACACTGCAATTGGTCGATGGGTACAGATACAGGCATCAACTTATTCTCACCGGGCAAAGACCGCGAAGACAATTTGCGCTTCATTACTTTCGTAGTCAACACTCTGATGGCTGTATATAAATACAATGCATTACTGAAAGCCAGTATTGCATCGGCTACGAATGCACATCGTTTGGGAGCAAACGAAGCGCCTCCTGCAATCATTTCCTCTTTCCTGGGAACACAGATTTCAGAGATATTGGACAAGTTCGAAAACAGTTCCATTGAAGATGCCATAGAAGTAGACGATAAGAAACGCTTACATCTGGGATTCGGGCAAATACCCGAACTGTTATTAGATAATACCGACCGTAACCGTACGTCGCCTTTTGCTTTCACCGGGAACCGTTTTGAGTTCCGTGCATTGGGTTCATCAGCCAACTGCGGTTCGGCCATGCTGGCATTAAATTCTGCCGTAGCCTATCAGCTACGCCAATTCAAGAAAGATGTGGAAGCACTTCGCGCTGCCGGAAAAAGCAAGGAAGCTGCCATCTTTGAAGTACTGAAAGAGTATATAAAAGAATCCAAACCGATCCGTTTCGACGGTAACGGTTACTGCGACGAATGGAAAGCGGAAGCTGCACGCCGCGGGCTGGATTGCGAAAACAGCGTTCCGTTACAATACGATGCTTATCTAAAACCGGAAGTAATAAAAATGTTTACAGCTACCGGCGTACTGAGTGAGAAGGAGCTGGAAGCACGCAACGAAGTAAAATGGGAAGTCTATATCAAAAAAGTACAGATAGAAGCGCGCGTATTGGGTGATCTGTCAATGAACCATATCATTCCGGTAGTACTGCATTACCAGTCTTTATTACTCAGCAATATCACCAAACTAAAAGAGACATTCAGTGCGGAAGAATATGAGGAGTTGGCTGCAGAGCCGCGTCGTTTGGTACGTAAAATATCTCAGCATGTAGGTTGCGTTACAAAAATGACAGACGAAATGATCGAAGCCCGCAAGATGGCAAACCGCATCGGCGACCTTCGCACACGTGCTGTTGCTTATCACGATACAGTGGCTCCTTATCTGGATGCTATACGCGACCATATAGATGAGTTGGAACTGATGGTGGACAACCAGATGTGGCCGCTACCGAAATACCGCGAACTGTTATTTATCCGGTAAACACGACCCTACGGAATATAAGAGAGGGGCTGTCTGATTGTTCAGACAGCCCCTCTTCTTTTGTTAACTCTATTTCATAGCTTTAGGCTACTAAAATTTCACGTATGGTGCTTTCATCAAGAAGTCGTAATCATATTTCACTGCTTGTAGCGGTGTCATATTATAAGTTTCCTGTTCTATGAAGTAATCTTCCAATCCGGCTTTATCCGCCACGGCAAACAAAGCTTTGAAATCTACCATGCCTTTTCCCATTTCCGTACTACCTTTTCCATTCGGATTGGCATCTTTCAGGTGCCAGTTAGAGAAACGTCCCGGATAACGGTTTACATAATCATGGCATTTATAGCCTCCGAATACCACTTGTGCCGTATCCATCTGGAAAGCAACCAAATCTTTGTCAGTATTCTCGATCATGACGTCGAAAGGAATCTCTCCGTCCAGCTTATGAAATTCGTCCACATGGTTATGGAAAGCAAAGCGCAGACCGTTAGCTTTTGCCATTTCGCCACACTTATTAAACTGGTCTGCCAAACGTCTTACATCCGAAATGCTCTTAATATCTCCGGCAGGATAACCGGCTTGTATAATCCACTTGCAACCCAATTCGGAAGTAGCATCCATATTCTTCTTCCAGAAATCCCAACCTTCGGCATTACCATTGGCAATCAGGCCACTTCCGGTATGCGAACCAACCATTTTAGCTCCCAAATCATTCAGGTATTTCTTCATTTCAGCAGGAGTTTTGCCATAAAACTTACCTTCTTTATAGCCGGCTGCTTCCAATCGTTTGTAACCAATGTTCACTACAGCTTTCATCGTTGCATCGAAGTTTTTCTCCAAATCCTCGCGCACACTGTATAATTGCAAACCTATTGCTTTTTCTTTATTCGCCAACACAGAAGCGAATCCATCAGGTACCACACTTAAAGCAGCAACAGCAGCTCCTGCTTTTAAAAAATTTCTTCTTGTAATCATATCTTTATTATTTTCTTTAAGATTAGCAGCGCTAAAGATAAAAAAATATTTTTACTTTCGCACAAAATTCAGACGGTCAGTCATGCACGGTACAAAAAATCTAACAAAAGGCCCTATCACCCGCCAATTATTCAATCTGGCAATCCCCATAATGGGAACCTCCTTCATCCAAATGGCATACAGCATAACAGATATGGCCTGGGTTGGACGACTGGGAAGCGAATCGGTAGCTGCCGTTGGAGCAGTGGGTATTCTTACCTGGATGACCAATTCGATCGCCTTATTAAATAAAATAGGAGCAGAAGTCAGCGTAGGGCAAAGCATCGGAGCCCAGAACCAGAAAGATGCCAGACTTTATGCATCTCATAACCTGACCATTGCCCTGATACTTTCCATCTGTTGGGGGCTATTGCTATTCGTTTTTGCAAATCCTATTGTCGACATTTATAAACTGGAAACACCGATTGCCACAAAAGCCGTGGAATATCTGCAGATCATTTCTACAGCATTTCCATTTATATTCCTTACGTATGCTTTCACAGGCATCTATTATGCAGCCGGACTAAGCAAAGTTCCATTTTATATAAGTGGGACAGGACTTGTGATGAATATGATTCTGGACCCCTTATTTATCTTCGGATTAGGATGGGGAACAGCTGGCGCGGCATGGGCTACATGGCTATCAGAAGGAATTGTAGTTGTCCTCTTTATCTATCAATTAAAAAAGAGAGGTAAACTGCTTGGCGGATTCCCTTTCTTCACCAAATTGAAGAGCAAATATGCAAAACGTATCTTCCAACTAGGACTTCCTGTTGCGGCACTTAATACATTCTTCGCTATTATTAACCTATTCATGGCACGTACAGCCTCTACTTACGGAGGACATATCGGGTTAATGACGCTTACAGCCGGCGGACAATTAGAAGCAATTGCCTGGAATACATCTCAGGGATTCAGCATGTCGCTCAGCGCATTCGTAGCACAAAATTATGCTGCCAAATGTAAAGAGAGGGTTATGAGTGCTTACTACACGACAATGAAGATGACAACAACGCTCGGTATTCTTTGTACTTTTTTATTTGTTTTCTACGGAAGTGAAATATTTTCATTGATCGTACCGGAACAAGCAGCCTATGAAGCAGGTGGGATCTTCCTCCGCATAGACGGCTATTCCATGATATTTATGATGCTTGAAATCACAACCCAGGGAATATTCTATGGAACAGGACGCACTATGCCTCCTGCGATTATCAGTATCACGTTTAACACGCTTCGTGTTCCGATAGCCATCGGGCTCACAGCGATAGGATTCGGTGTAGCAGGCGTATGGTGGGCCATCAGTATTTCAAGTATGCTTAAGGGGATTGTTGCTTTTATCTGGTTCCGTATTTTACAAAAAAGAATATTGTAATTACTTTTCTCCTGACAGAAAAGTAATAATCCTTACATTTGCAACTCAAGTAAAAAACAGAATCAATATGGCAAACAAATTGAAACCGGAAACCCTGTGTGTACAGGCCGGCTGGCAACCCCAAAAAGGAGAACCACGAGTACTACCTATTTATCAGAGTACGACATTCAAGTATGAAACCAGCGAACAGATGGCGAAACTTTTCGACCTGGAAGAGAGCGGATTCTTCTATACCCGCTTGCAAAATCCGACAAACGAAGCCGTAGCCGCCAAAATTGCCGCCCTTGAAGGAGGCGTTGCTGCTATGCTTACTTCATCCGGACAGGCAGCCAGTTTTTATGCCTTCTTCAATATCTGCGAGGCAGGCGATCATATTGTAAGCGCAACCAGCATTTATGGCGGAACATATAACCTGTTGGCTGTTACGCTTAAGAAGTTAGGAATTGAATGTACATTCGTTGACCAGGATGCCTGCGAGGAAGAAATAAGCAAAGCGTTCCGTCCAAATACAAAACTAATGTTTGGAGAGACACTTTCCAATCCCGGAGTAATGGTATTGGATATAGAGAAATTTGCCCGTATAGCCCATAAGCACGGCGTTCCTCTGATCGTTGACAATACGTTTGCAACACCTATTAACTGCCGTCCGTTTGAATGGGGGGCAGACATTGTTACTCATTCCACAACAAAATATATGGACGGCCACGCAACTGCTGTAGGAGGCTGCATTGTTGACAGTGGCAACTTTGACTGGGATGCGCATGCCGATAAATTCCCAGGCCTTTGCCAACCCGATCCGTCATATCACGGACTTACTTATAGTAAAGCCTTCGGTAAAGGGGCTTTTATCACCAAAGCTACCAGCCAGTTGATGCGCGACCTGGGAGCCATACAAGCTCCACAGAATGCATTCTTGTTGAATTTAGGACTTGAGACACTGCATTTACGTGTACCTCAACATTGTAAAAATGCTTTGGCTGTAGCCAAATGGTTACAAAAATGCGACAAAGTAGCCTGGGTTAACTATCCGGACCTGGAAGACAACAAACATCATACATTAGCCAAGAAATATTTGCCAAACGGTTCTTGCGGAGTTTTGTCATTCGGATTAAAAGGCGGACGCGATGTAGCAATCAAGTTTATGGACAGCCTGCAACTGGCAGCTATCGTAACCCACGTAGCAGATGCCCGTACCTGTGTTCTTCATCCTGCCAGCCATACACACCGTCAACTTACCGACGAACAATTGATAGAAGCAGGAGTTGCACCCGATCTGATCCGTTTCTCCGTAGGTATCGAAAATGCAGACGATATCATTGCAGATATAAAACAGGCATTGGATAAGTAAAGATTAAATAGGAAGAAACCGTCCCAACCGACAAGTCCAGTTTGTTATAAAGCGCTGGAAAAAAGTTGGGACCGGCTCTTCATCTACCAGTAAGTCGGAGCGGAATTCACGCAAAATGAGCCAGTCTGTTTGTTTTACCCAATGAGAGAAGCGGGTATTAGGTTTGTGTGTTTCTGATAAATCGAGTAAGGTATCCAAATCGAATTGGTTACTTATGATACCAGCTCCCTCCAAAGAGGCGTCGAAAGCGTTGCAAGCTTGTTCTATATGAGTAGGAACCATAAGGACAGGCTTATTCAAATACATCGCCTCGCAAACAGATTCAAAACCGGCTGTTGTTGCATATGCCTTTGCTCCAGCCATATATTCAATAAAAAGTGTGTCATTTAATTGGTGGAATGTCAGATTCGTATCCACCTGCAATTCCGCAGAAACGTTCTTTTTATCCCAAAAGAAATGCATACTTACCTGCGGATGCTTTTTATGCCAAGTCCCAATTTCTTCACTAAAACCGCTATTTAAAAGATAACCATGTAAATAATTGCCATTACGGGGTGTTGCTTCAAGCACCTCTTGCCTTAGCAAAGGAGGTACCACAATTATCCTCTTTGATGGAACTTCACGCATCTTCCTAAAAGATAAAGCCAGTTTCTTCACCGAACCAATTGCTGTCATCAGGGTAAAGAATTTGAGAGAAGCCAGAGACAAAGAGTTTAACCTAGGGAAACTAAAGTTCGGGTGTAGAAAAAGGTATTGATGGGCGATGCATATCATTTTTGCCCGGGGGCGGAAGAATAAATAGGTCAATCCGGTCAGCAACTCATAAAAATTCACAACCACATCCGCTTTTGTCTCCTTTATAATCCGGTTTATATATAATATACTTGCTACATATTTATGCAGGCGGGCCGAATTATAAACAACACTCTTCAATAAATTAGCTTGTTTATTTTTAGCTGTCGGCAAAAAGTTAGGACTTTCAAAAGAAAAAACAGGCGTTGCTATTTTCTCCGTAAAGAACAAAGGCAACCTGCGTGCGGGACTCTTACCAACAAGCACGCCTACTACTTCATGTCCTTCGGCAACGAGTTTCTGTTTTAAAGACAATGCCTGGGTTAAATGTCCTCTACCCTCACCCTGCACAATAAAAAGTATCTTCATATAACAGCTGAATAATAATGTTCTTTTTGTATATCTTTTTCCGTATTGTTTTCCAGATTACTGTAAGAGATAACATTCCATTCTCCATCTTCATTTTCTACAAGGGCAGTCATACTTTCGACCCAATCACCCGAGTTCAGATAATGAATATTCCCATAATACACATTGGCAGCCTGATGGATGTGGCCACATATAATGCCATCCAGTCTTTTGGCCTCGGCCAATCTTACCAGTTCACTTTCAAACTTCGATATATATGAAACAGCGCTTTTAACTTTATGTTTTACTTTTTGAGATAAAGAATAATAAGTTTTACCTTTTTTTTCACGATAACGGTTATATATCTTATTCACCCACAGGAGAAATGTATATCCGGCATCTCCCAGCATTGCCAGCCAACGCATATTGGAAGTAACTGTATCAAAAATGTCACCATGCGTTACCAGATAGCGTTTGCCGTGGCTTTCCAACAAATAATCTTTTACAATAGAGACATTCGATATTTGAAAAGGTATTAAGTTATCCAGAAAGTCATCATGGTTTCCACGAACATAAATAATCTGTGTTCCTCTCTTCTCCATCATTTTCATTAATACTTTAAAGAAGTCCGTATGTTTTTGCTTCCACCGTTTACCAGTTTTTTTAAGTTGCCAGCCGTCAATAATATCACCATTTAAAATAAGATGTTTGCAATCTACATGTTTCAGGAAGTTGGTTACTTCTTCCGTTCGTGAATGCTCGGAACCTAAATGAATATCGGATAAGACTATTGTCGGGTAATATGTTCTTAATTCCATGTTGTTTCTCTAATTTAATACAGAACAAATGAACGATATCTATATTACAACTATAAAACAAGACAATGAAGATAAAATGACAAAGGGCTATTCCCTCACAGGAACAGCCCTCCAATCCAAATGTATTAATTATTATTTATAAATCACTCTTCCGACTGAGTAGCTTCATAAGCCTTCAATAATTTATCTTGTACATCAGACGGAACAAGCTCATAATTAGCAAATTTCATTGTAAATGAAGCACGGCCACCAGTTATAGAACTCAAAGAAGTAGAATAAGAAGACATTTCTTTCAAAGGAACTTTTGCCGATAATTTCTCAAATCCCTTTTCACTATTCATACCCATAATGATAGCACGACGTCCTTGCAGATCACTCATTACATCTCCCAAATAGTCGGCTGGAACAGAAACCTCCACATCATAAACCGGCTCCAGAATCTTTGGCCCGGCTTCCTTAAATGCAGTGCTGAAAGCATTACGGCCTGCAAGCATGAAAGATATTTCATTACTATCTACCGGGTGCATCTTTCCATCATAAACAATTATACGTACATCACGGGCATACGAACCGGTTAATGGACCTTGTTCCATACGTCCCATAATACCTTTCAGAATAGCCGGTAAGAAACGGGCATCAATAGCTCCGCCAACAATACTATTTACAAACACAAGCTTACCACCCCAATCGAGATCAATTATCTGCGTATCGCGCACACTGATTTTGTATTCCTGTCCGCCAAAACGATACATATCCGGAGCCGGCATACCTTCGTAATACGGTTCTATAATCAAATGAACTTCGCCAAACTGACCTGCACCACCGGATTGTTTCTTGTGACGATAATCCGCACGTGCGGCTTTAGTAATCGTTTCACGATATGGTATTTTGGGTTCAATATATTCGATTGCTACTTTATCATTGTTTTCGATTCTCCATTTTAATGTACGAAGATGGAATTCACCCTGGCCGGAAACAATAGTTTGCTTCAATTCCTTTGATTGTTCTATTACCCATGTCGGATCTTCCTCACGCATACGAATCAATATCTCCATCATCTTTTCTGCATCCGCTTCATTCACAGGTTTAACAGCACGACGGTATTTAGGGTCAGGATATTTTATAAAGTCAAAACGATAATCGCATCCCTTTCCATTCAACGTATTACCACGGCGAACGTCTTTCAACTTCACAGTTGCACCAATATCTCCGGCAACCATTTCCGTTACCTCGTTACGGTTCTGACCCGCAACAGAGAATAGCTGGGCAATACGTTCTTTCGAACCACGGTCGGCATTCATTAAATCATCACCTTCCTTTACTTTACCTGATATCACTTTAAAATAAGAAACCTGACCGATATGAGGTTCTACTGTAGTTTTAAAGAAAAACAAACTGGTAGGGCCATTTGAATCCGGAGTAACTTCCACGCCTTCTGTTGTTATCAGGCGAGGCATTTTATCTGTACAAGGAACCACGTTCCCTAAGAATTCCAAGGTACGGCGCACGCACATATCACGACCTGCGCACACGCAAAATACAGGAAACATATCGCGTCTTACCAAACCTGCACGAATGCCTGCACGCATATCATCTTCGCTCAAAGTTCCTTCTTCAAAGAATTTTTCCATCAGCATGTCATCATGTTCGGCTGCAGCTTCAACCAGTGTTTTGTGCAAATCCATGGCTTTTTCCATTTCATCCTCCGGTATTTCCAATACTTCAGGAACTCCTCCTTCCGGTTTCCAACGATACATCTTCATCTTCAACACATCAACGACTGCATTAAAAGCAGCACCTACATTCACCGGATACTGGATTAAAACCACTTTCCCTCCCCAACGGTCTTGCAGTTGGGCAACAGTCCCGTCAAAATCCGCTTTATCATTATCCAACTGGTTTACCACAAAGATAACCGGTTTATGAAATTGTTCTGTATACCGGAACTGATTAATAGTTCCCACCTCAACTCCATATTGGGCATTCAATACCATCAACGCCGTATCTGTCACGTTCAAAGCCGAAACCGCACCGCCTATAAAGTCATCCGAACCGGGACAATCTATAAAATTCAGTTTACGATCCTGCCATTCAACACTGAAAACGGTTGAGAACACTGAGTAACCATACTCCTTCTCAACCGGGAAATAGTCGCACACCGTATTACCACCGTCCACTGTGCCACGACGTTTTATAACTCCACCCTCGTAAAGCATAGCTTCAGCGAGAGTGGTTTTCCCAGAGCCCGAACTTCCCAAGATAGAAATGTTCTTAATTTCGTTTGTTTGGTATACTTTCATGATTTCAGGTATTTAATGAGTTTAACAATAAAGTTTCTTTTTCATGAATATCGCGTCATGAGGCCGCAAATTAGAGATTGTTAAGGAGAAAAGCAACGCATACACCCCTGTTTGAGAACTATGTTATTAAGCAGGCTAGACTTTAAAAGTCTCAAAAAGTCGCGTCATAAACCAAAGCAATGGCTATTTTTATTTAAGTTTGCTACGTTAAACAATCAAACCAAACAATATGGCAGGGCTTTATATACACGTTCCATTTTGTGCCAAGCGATGCTTGTACTGCGATTTTTTTTCCAATACGAAGATGAAATACAAAGAATCGTATGTAGCCGCCATCATCAGGGAAATAGACCTCAGAAAAGAATATTTAGCCAACGAACCTTTGAATACTATTTATTTCGGAGGTGGTACACCCTCCCAGTTAGAAGCTTTTGATTTTGAAAGAATATTTGACGCAATCTATCGCTCATTCAACTGCTCAAACTGCCAGGAAGTTACACTAGAGGCAAACCCGGACGATATGACTCCCGAATATGTAGCCATGCTCTGCAACTTTCCATTTAACAGGGTTAGTATGGGAGTGCAGAGTTTTAAGGAAACAGACCTTCATTTTCTTAATCGCAGGCATAACCGCAAGCAAGCTATTGAAGCAGTCAATCTTTGTAAAGACAACGGCATATACAATATCAGCATTGATCTTATCTACGGTCTTCCTAACCAGACTTTGGCCGATTGGATACATAATCTGGACGAGGCAATAGAATTAAACGTACCCCATCTCTCATCCTATCATCTTATATATGAAGAAGGAACTGCGCTATACAAATTAAAAGAAGCCGGAAAAATACAACCTATAGCGGAAGATTTAAGCGTCAGCCTGTTTTCGTCACTGATAGATAAACTGACCGAAGCCGGTTATCAGCATTATGAAATTTCCAACTTTGCCAAGCCCGGATTCATATCCCAACATAATAGTTCATACTGGACAGGAAAAAAGTATTTAGGCCTTGGCCCGTCCGCCCATTCCTACAATGGAACAGAACGAGAATGGGGTATTTCATCCCTACCCGCATATATCAAAAGCATCAATACCGGTATTCCTTCCATTGAAAAAGAAAAACTGGATCTATACACCCGCTACAACGACTATATCATAACCGGACTCCGAACCATGTGGGGCATCAACCTTCACAAAATTCAGGAGCAATTCGGAAACAAACTCAGAACTTATTGTGAACAACAAGCTGCAATCCATAAAAAACAGGGCTTACTGATTCAGGAAAACGAAACTTTAACTTTTTCCCGCCGGGGAATCTTCATTTCTGACGGAATAATGAGTGACCTCCTTTGGGTTTAATTTTACACAAAAACGCTGGTTTAGACAACGAACAGGCATGTTAAAAGGACATTTGTTGCACATTTTTGTTATTTTTGAGAAGAAAATCAACCAACATTAAAAACTATTACATATATTTGTCCCGTCAAAATACAGCAAGTAGTGCCATATTTATACATTATATCAGGATGCAACGGCGCAGGGAAGACAACAGCTTCTTTTACAATTCTGCCAGAAATGTTGAAATGTAAAGAGTTTGTCAACTCGGACGAGATAGCCAAGGGGCTTTCCCCTTTCAATGCAGACAACATCGCCGTAGCCGTTGAAGCAAGCCGTATTATGTATAAACGTATAAAGGAACTCATCGGAGCCGGTGAGACTTTTGCAATGGAAACTACACTGGCTACCCGTTCGGTTGCAAACCTGATACGGGAAGCACAAAAGATGGGTTACTACGTTACATTGTTATACTTCTGGCTTAATACCCCGGATTTAGCAGTTGAGCGTGTAAAGATGCGGGTTGCGGCCGGAGGACACAATATTCCGGAAAGCACGATTCGTCGCCGTTACGAAGCGGGTATCCACAATCTATTCGAACTTTACATACCTATCAGTGACTACTGGATGATAACAGACAATTCAATGTCGCCCATGGAAGTTATTGCCAAAGGCTTTAAGAATGATAAAAAGGAGATATATAAACCGAGTATTTACACAAAACTTGAACATCATGAGTGAGCAAGAAGTAAGAGAATTCGAGGAAAATATAGTTAGAGGTGCAAATATTGCTTTCCAGCGTTTAGTAACTGAAAAAAAGAAAGAAGATGGCGAACTTGTTTTTTCCCGTAACGGACACGTATTCCGAGTAAAAGCAGCAGACATCGAAAAGTTTATCTAAACTATAAATTCCATTCTAAATAGAATTACAAAAGGGGCTGTTTAACGAATGAAACTCGTTAGGCAGCCCCTTTCAATTGCCTATTCTTTTTTACAGGTTGCCTACCCTGTTCAATTTAGTTGCTTACCCCAATATTGTCATATATGGGCCCCAATAAAAGGTCGTTTAAGGGTTCACTTTGTCACCTTCTGCCACTTTCCTCGGGGGGGGGTATTTCAAAATCTGAAAAATTATCTACAAACATTCTATACAATCATACAATCTGCTATTATAGATAATATTACATGATACTAACGCGGTTTTTAAACCTTTAAAACAGTCAATACGGATTTCATTTTAACACTTCCGTGAACACTTTTCCTCATGCCTGAATAAGCTATTTATTGCTTCTTTAATATGGCTTTAGCCTAAGTTCAATTGCCATCGGTTTTAACCAACGGATAGTAGAGTCTTCTTCTTTCAAGGGCTTCAGCCCAATAAGAATGAGATAATCAAAAAGAACTTTCCAAGAAGAAATTTGGCTGAAGCCAATACAGATAAATCCCTCTTTAGTCCGTCAGCTGAAGCAGACGGCAATTGAAACCAGGCTAAAGCCATAAAAGAACAGACCGTATCGGCCATCCCAAAAGAAAGCTGCGCTTAGCTTAGCTTTCTTGTTAGCGGCATCAGCGGCCGGGCGTTAAACGCAGGTAAAAGACGTAGAAACGAAACCAGCGGCTGTTTGAGCAAAGCGAGTTCCGCTGGTTAAGCGAAGTCTTTTGCCGGAGTAGCCCGGACGGTGCAGCCTTGACCTTTTGGTTACTTTTGGGTCAAGCCAAAAGTGACAAAAACAACCTTAAATCTTTTGTCTACTTTTCTGTCAGGAGAAAAAGTAAGCAAAAATGTTCGCGGGAAGCACTAAAATGCAGCAAGCATAACCTCGCAATAATAGAATAATAATATATTTATCAGCAATTTATACCAGACATCAGATCTTTTACAATTTGGGGATAAGCCCCGAAGATGGTGACAGAAGGTGACAAAGTGAGTGATATGTCCAAAGACTATATCACTTTACAATATCCATTTCTTTCAACAGATAACCGGCATTTGCATATTTGTCTATTATAAAAAGGACATAACGGATATCGACAATAATACTACGCTGATAATCGGGTAAATATTGGATATCGCCACCTACACCTTCCCAGTTACGGTCAAAATTAATACCGATCATCTCTCCATTTGCATTCAATACCGGACTACCCGAATTACCTCCTGTAGTATGGGTCGTAGCACTGAAAGCAACAGGCATTCTGCCATCCGGCATAGCATAACACCCAAAGTCTTTGGCCTGATATAATTCTTTCAAACGGGCAGGAACAACAAATTCCCAATTAGTAGAATCTTCCTTTTCCATTACTCCATCCAGCGTAGTCTGGCAACCATAATAATCGCAATCACGCGGGCTATATCCTTTCACTTGGCCATAAGTAAGGCGCAAAGTTGAGTTAGCATCCGGAAAATCAGCAAAATCTCCATGCATAGCCAACAGCCCCTTTACATATTCTTTATGCGCCAAATTATAACTATCGTCAAAACCCTTCAATGCCTCAGTCAGAATCTTCTTTTCCGCCTGCACCGATTTTGCAAATAAGATCATCGGATCTTCCTGAAGAGCCTTAACCAAGGGACGGGCTTTAAAATTATTGAAGTTGGCCTCACTACCGAATATAGATTCTTTAAAAATATAATCTACAAACTTATCAACATCTCCTTTAAATTTTTTATCTATAATGGCAAAATACTCCGGCTGTGATTGTTTTGGTACCAAACGGCAATATTCCTTCAACATTATCTTCGCTATCTTTTTATCTACTTTCGGAGAATAGTTTTTATCGGCAAAACGCAAATAAGCTCTTTCCAGCAATAATAATTGATTTTGTTGTTCTGCGCGGTCTTTTCCACCCAGAGCATCACACATAGATTGGATATCGGTAGTTATATTCGCAAACTCGATACCACGCACCAAAGCTTCGTCAAGCATCCAGTTACGGAAACGCATATCTTTCCGGTCTGATACAATTTGTGCCAATGTCTCCAATGCTTCAGGATATGAAGGTTCCGACATTTTACCGGACCAAGCAATCAAACGATCCTGCTCTTTTTGTTTCACTTGCTCAAAATTGCGATTATTGATAGCCCAATTACAGCCAATAGCATTTTTATAGGCGTTTGTCGAACCGGCATACTTACTGGCATATTGTATACGCACCTGGGGGTCTTTCAGCATTTCTTCCAGCATGGCCTGCTGACGAAGTTCACGAATATTAATTCGAACGGCATTATCTATATCCCGCCTTTCAGCCACTTCCCAGGATGTATAATACTTATTGGTACGCCCGGGAAAGCCCATTATCATAGCATAGTCATTTTCCGCTACCCCTTTCAAAGAGATTTTAAACCATCGTTTGGGACGAAGCGGGACATTTGTTTCCGAATAAGGGGCAGGATTACCATCAGCATCGGCATACACACGAAACACAGAAAAATCGCCTGTATGCCGCGGCCACATCCAGTTATCTGTATCAGCGCCAAACTTTCCTATCGAAGATGGCGGAGCTCCGACCAAACGGACATCCGAATAAACCTTTTTCGTAAACATATAATACTTGTTGCCTCCGTAAAAAGCTTTGATCTCTACCTCTACCCCCGGATTATCCTGCAAAAATTTTTCTCCTGCTTTCTTTTTTGCCAGCCCATTCAAATACCTGGAAGAAAGAAAGTTCTGTCTGTTATCTGTATCTTTCTCCAATTCAGCCCTGACATATTCCGTCACATCATCTATTTGATCAATAAAAGTAACGGTAAGTCCGGGATTTGACAATTCCTGATCACGGGTTGCAGCCCAGAATCCATCCGTCAGATAATCATGCTCCAATGTACTATGCTGCTGGATACTTCCATAGCCGCAATGATGGTTTGTAAGGATAAGCCCATCAGGTGAAACAACTTCGCCGGTACATCCGCCGCCGAATATAACGACAGCATCCTTCAACGAAGCCGAATCAGGACTATAAATATCATAATCTTCCAACTTCAAGCCCAGTGCTTTCATCTCCGGGAGCTTCTGTTGTTGCAATAATGGCAACAACCACATTCCCTCATCTGCCATTGCCGGCAACGATAGTACAGCTGTTGCAATAAAAAAAATAAATTTCCTGATCATGGTGTTTATTGTTGTTTAGTCATTATCCCACTGTGTATAAGGATTTTTAGTTAGCATAGAATTATAATAACGACGATCTCCTGTTACTTCTTCTCCTAACCAAGCGGGCTTCTCAAAAGATTCATCTTCCGAAACCAATTCTACTTCGGCAACGATTAGACCTTCATTTGCTCCATAAAAGACATCTACCTCCCATACATGCTTGCCCACATGTACCAAATGACGAATTTTATCTATTGCTCCCGGTTCGCATAAACAGAGCAACTGCTCTGCATCTGTAAGGGAGATTTGTTGTTCAAACTCATAACGGCTCAACCCTTTTTCGTCAGAAGGCCCCTTTATAGTGAGATAACCTTCTTCTCCCCGAATACGTATCCGCACCGTACGTCCAGGTTGAGAACAAATATATCCTTGTACAATACGTTGGCTACTATACACTTCCTTGCTAAAATCACCGGAAACAAGGAATTTTCGTTCTATCTCTGTCGCCATTATTTTATAGTTACCATTGTGGCGCCAAAACCATATTCGCGGAAAGACGCATCCTGGTAATAATGCTGTTTATATCTTGTCTTTAACTCTTTTTCTAAAGCTTTACGGAGAACTCCGTCTCCTTTACCATGTATAAAGACGATCTTCTGTCCTTTATGATTAGCATATTGAGCCAGTACTTCATGAAACTTGTCCAGCTGATAATTCAACATATCTGCATTACTCAGCCCATTCGTATTGTCCAGTAACTCATTAATATGTAAATCAATTTCCAACACGGCACTGTTTACATCCTTTTTCTTTACAATGTTTTGCGGAATGCGTCTGTCATCCCTTGCTTTCTGCTGCATAGCCTCCTGCAGATCAGTTGCAGAAACAAGGAGTTCCTTTTCGGGTAAATCACCACGTACTATCGGATATAAAAGGGCATCATCTTCAAAATAGTCATTTTCCATAAAACAATGCAGTTTATAGAATTTAACCGTATCCAAACGTAATTCTACAGATACTGTGTTTTTTAAAGAATAGGGCTTATCCTTTTTAAACGCAATAAGTTGAACACAAACACGCTCCAGGTCGTTTAATTCCTGTTTCCCGAATTCCTCTATAAATATTTTCGTATTTGGTTCCACCAGTCCGTTATAACGGCTGATCCAGCTATTATTCAACCTATTCATATAATTAAAAAACAGATAGTAATTACTATCGTTTACAAAATAGGCCTCATAGCCGGTCTGCTGGATGGATTTGGGATCTAAAGGTAAATAAGCCAGATAAATATTCAGCCTTTCACCTTCAATGGTTTCCTCCGGCACGTCTTCAACTTTCGGTTCGGGTTTTGATACATGGGTTTCTACAGGTGCTTGTACCTGCGGTTTATTAGAGCTATGAACCTGCATATCCCCTTCGCCCACGACAACAACTTCGCGTATAAACGCAGGAACTTCAAAACCATCTTCATCTTCTACCAGAACCTGGTCTTTTCCTTTAAAGCTACGGACAATACCGCCTCCCGTACTATTAAGGAATCTTACTTTGTCTCCTATTTTAATGCTCATATCTTTTATCTATTGTTTATTATGTGGACAAAGTTCACTAATTTTGCGCAGATATTAAAGCAATGGCAACAAAAACTCAGCAGATACGCATCGAAGATTATAATTATTCGCTGCCCGACGAACGAATCGCAAAATTTCCGTTACCACAACGTGACGAGTCTAAACTTCTTCTTTACCGTAACGGTAAAATAAGCGAAAGTATATTCAAGCACATCACAGAATATTTACCGGCAGGCTCTTTGATGGTATTCAACAATACACGGGTAATACAAGCCCGGTTACTCTTTAAAAAAGAGACCGGTGCCCAAATAGAGGTCTTTTGCCTGGAGCCTATAGAACCACACGATTATGCATTGGTATTCCAGCAAACGGAACGTTGCAGCTGGACATGCCTGGTAGGGAACCTGAAAAAATGGAAAGAAGGGCTATTAAGCAAAACCATTCTTATCAACGATACTCCGGTGACTTTAAATGCAGAAAAAAAACATACATGTGGCGATAGCCATCATATCGAGTTTACCTGGGATAATCCATCTTACACATTTGCAGACTTATTAGATGCCGCCGGAATATTGCCTATTCCTCCTTATCTCCACCGGGAAACTGAAAAAAGTGACTTACAAACCTATCAAACGGTTTACTCTAAAATAAAAGGATCAGTCGCTGCCCCAACCGCAGGATTGCATTTCACTCCGGAAGTATTGGCAGATATAGATGCCCATAATATCGGAAGGGAAGAAGTAACGTTACATGTAGGTGCCGGTACTTTCAAACCTGTCAAAAGCGATACGATAGAAGGACATGAAATGCATACGGAGTTTATATCCGTACGCCGTAGCTCCATTGAACGGGTAAAAAGTAATCTGGGTAAAATCATTGCCGTTGGAACCACTTCTGTCAGGACATTAGAAAGCCTTTACTATATAGGCGTCGCATTAGCAAACAATCCGGATGCCAGTTCCGACGATCTTGTTGTCAGGCAGTGGATGCCTTATAAAGAAGGGAACAATCGCCTGACACCAACAGAAGCCCTGCAAAACATACTGGACTATCTCGACAGCCATCATACAGACAAACTTGTTACGGCTACTCAGATAATTATTGCTCCGGGATATGAATTTAAGATTGTAAGAGGGATCGTAACAAATTTCCATCAACCCAAAAGCACCCTACTTTTGCTTATATCAGCCTTTGTGCAAGGAAACTGGAAAGCGATCTACGATTATGCGCTGACGCATGAATTTCGTTTCTTAAGTTACGGAGACAGCTCACTACTTATAAGATAAGGAAAAAGGGATGCAATAACATTATCTGCTATTCGTTATATTTGTATGGATATACAACTAATAAGATGAAACGATATTTCGCAACTTATCTACTTTTGCTGCTGGCAGCTTCGTTCCTTTATTCCTGCAAATCGGTCAAATTAAGTGATGCAGAAGAAAAACAACGCATTGGGGAATACTTTGAAGCTGCCGGGCTATATCGTAAAATATATACAAAAACCCCTCCTAAAAAAAGAGATTTGCGCGGTTATATTGCTTATCGCATGGCCGAATGCAACCGTCTGATCAACAATACACCGAGAGCAACCAGTGCCTATATGAATGCGCTCCGATATGATTACCCGGACAGTACGGTTAATTTACGTATGGGACAAATGCTTCAAAAAAGCGGTAAATATGCAGACGCCATCAAGTATTACAATGATTTTCTGGCAACGTCATCCGATAATATCCTTGCATTAAATGGCGTAAAGGGATGCGAAATGGCTCCCGACTGGCGCAATAATCCGACCCGCTATGTAGTAAAACGAATGGAGAAATTTAACTCCAGGAGAGGAGAGTTCAGCCCGATGCTGGCAGGAGACAAATATGATCAATTATATTTTGCCTCTTCACGCACAAAAGATAAAGACGCTAAAATAAGCGCAATAACCGGCCAAAACAACAACAACCTGTTTCTGGTCAAACAGGATGAAAAAGGAGCATGGCTAACACCCATAGAACTGGAAGATGAGGTAAATACCGAATTTGACGAAGGAACCCCTTCCTTCTCGCCCGACGGAAACACAATGTACTATACTTATTGTTCGCAAGATCCGGAAGGGCCACGCACTTCTGAGATTTATGTATCAGCCCGTAGCAGTGCCAAATGGGGTAAAGGCACACGCGCTACTATCGTAAAAGATTCGGTTACGGCTCTTGGGCACCCGGCTGTTTCTCCGGACGGAAAATATCTATATTTTGTTTCCGATGCTGTCGGAGGCTTTGGAGGAAAGGATTTGTTTCGTGCGCGTATTATAGGGAACGACTTCGGACCAATGGAAAACTTAGGTCCGGAAATAAATACTCCCGGAGATGAAATGTTTCCTTATGTCCGGGATTCTGTGACTCTTTATTTCTCATCTAACGGACACCCCGGTATGGGAGGGTTAGACATTTTCAAAGCAACACTGGACAGCACCGGTAAATGGAATGTAGTAAACGCAGGTAGTCCTATCAATTCCATGGGAGATGATTTTGGCATCACTTTCGCCGGTAAAGCAGAAAAAGGTTTTTTTAGTTCAAACCGTAACGATGCACGTGGTTACGACCATATTTATTCATTTGAACTACCTACCATCACAATCTTTATTGAAGGCATTGTAAACGATGTAGACGAATATCCTATAGAAAATGCAACAATCCGCATTGTAGGAAAGGATGGCCTTAATGTAAAAGTACCGGCCAAAAAAGACGGCACATACAGGGTTGAACTGGAGCGTGATATACGTTATGTTATGATGGCTAGTGCACGCGGATATTTAAATCAGAATTATGAATTAAAAACAAGCCCGGAAGAAAAAAATGAGACTTATATCGTGGATTTCTTCCTTTCCCCCATCAGCAAGCCCGTCGTCATAGAAAATATTTTTTACGACTTCGACAAAGCAACCCTGCGTCCCGAATCAAAGAAAGCATTGGATGAAATGATTAAGATGCTAAACGACAATCCGAATGTAACTATCGAACTCGGAGCACATACAGACCGTAAAGGATCGGAGCAGTACAACGAACGCCTGGCACAACGCCGCGCCCAATCTGTGGTAGACTATCTGATAGCCGGAGGAATTTCTAAAGATCGCCTGGAAGCAAAAGGATATGGGAAAAGTGTACCCAAAGTTATCAACAAAAAGATGGCCAAATTATACGATTTTCTAACAGAAGGAGATGTGTTAACAGAAGAGTTTATCTTAAACCTTCCCCCCGAACAACAGGAAACTGCAGACCAGATAAACCGAAGAACCGAGTTTAAGGTATTAAGAACAAATTATAATTTGTTCTAATATGGGGGTACCCCCATCATGACAGCGTGCTGATTTCTGAAAAAGAAATGGGCCAGTCAATCGCATTCATCAGAATGCCAAACGTTACACGTTGCTGGAGCGTCACTTGTTTGCATTGAGAATAAAGTTCGAATACGGTAAGTCCCATCAGCATCTTCAGTTTGTAATGAATATCTTTGACAAGTGTTATACTTGCCAATACAGTCACTTGCGAAGCAGCATAAAAATCTCCGTCCGTCAATTGGGCTTTTTCCTGTAAAGCCGGATAGTGGCGAGACCGGATAAGAGAAACATCTTCTCCCACTTCATTCACGACATCCAATAAGATACGGCATATTGCCATCCGTTGTTCATTCGTTAACTTCATAATATGGTAGATGCCTCACAGTTCTCCCTTGTTTGGCAAATAAATAAATTAAAAAGCGTGGGAACTGTTAATCTATTATTCGAAACTGAGGCATCGCCAAACACCTTTCGGACAAATAATAAACAAAAGCCCCACGCCCTATATTATCATACATGATAAATGTATATAACAAGGGGTGAGCGCTTATTGCTATTACCTTCGTCCAAAATTGAAAGTTGGCGATTTCCAGTTTCAAAGATAATATCTTAAACGCTTTATCGTACTCTACGTACAAAGGGAGGGAAATCAAAGCCTCGACCTTTATATGATGGGGCAAATATAGCAAAAAATAACGAAACATATTTATTCATAAGAAATATCAAGGAAGAGATTCATGGAACAAATAACGTCATTAAAACCGTGTCCATCTCTCCCCTAAAAGGCAAGGTTAAAAACAAAACCATCCCGATGATTTGTACAAATCATCGGGATGGTTTCAGAAAATGACCGGGATGTTTTTTTTAGTCAAAAAGCATCCTTTTTCCTTTTATTTATTTACTACAAATTTATAGATGCAGTGGCTCGTATATTTTTCGCCCGGGCGAAGAACAACACTTGGGAATGAAGGTTGATTAGGACTATCCGGATAATGCTGCGTTTCCAGGCAAAAAGCTCCGCGGTGAGGATATACGGTACCCTGTTTGCCTTTATCCTTGCCATCCATAAAATTGCCAGTATAAAACTGGATTCCGGGCTCGTTGGTATAAACTTCCAAAGCAATGCCGCTGGTTGGGCTATAAGCCTTAGCTGCCAATACATTTATATCTCCATTCGTATTCAAAACCCAGTTTAAATCATAACCACGTCCTTTTACCAATTGATCGAACGATTCATCAATATGAGCACCGATAGCCACTGGCTGACGAAGGTCGAGAGGAGTGTTTTCAACCGGGGCTATCTCAGAAACCGGAATTAATAAACTATCTACCGGAGTATAGTTGTCTGCATTAATCATGATTTCTTCATCCAGGATATCAGAACCGGGTACACCGGACAAATTGAAATAACTGTGATTTGTAAGGTTCACCACAGTAGGTTTATCGGTAGTTGCTTCATATTTAATATCAACTGCATTATCATCTGTCAATGTATAAATGACTTTTACATCCAGATTACCCGGGAAACCGGCATCACCATCCGGAAAAACACGGGATAACTCTACCGACTGATCATTAATTTGCTTAGCATCCCACATTACGGCATGAAAACCTTTATCACCACCATGCAAGCAATGACCATTATCGTTATGGGGCAATTCATATTCAGTGCCGTCCAACGTAAACTTACCCTGGGCAATACGGTTGCCATAACGTCCGATCAATGCTCCGAAATTGCCACTGGAAGCTACATAATCTGCTATATTGCCATAACCCAATACAACATCTGTCATCTTACCGTTTTTGTCGGGAACCATTACAGAAACCAAACGTCCGCCATAATTCGTTACACACGCTTCGGCTCCGTTCTTATTCTTTAGAACATACAATGCGGTCGGTTTGCCATCTACTTCCGATACGAAATCGGATTTCATTAACCCAGAAAGAGTAGCCTCTTCCTTCTTTTCGCCGCACGACAACAACATGCACATTGCCATAACAGCCATACATAGTCTTTTCATTTGAATAGGAATTAAAAGTGTTCTTCTATTTATTTGGCAAAGATAGACTTTATATCTAAAACTAACTGCTACAGGCACACAGAAATTCATAGTTGCAACTCCCGATATTTATCATCTCAGTTTTATGCACAAACAGTTTTCATGTGTGCATAGAATTATCTTGTTTTATACAATACATTTTGTAACTTTGCCAATCACTATAAACAGTAAGGATGAAACAATATTTGGCATTGCTAGAACGAGTTCTAGCCGAAGGGACAAGAAAAGAAGACCGCACCGGAACCGGAACAATCAGCGTGTTCGGTCATCAGATGCGTTTCAATCTGGAAGAAGGTTTTCCGTTACTTACAACGAAAAAGTTGCATTTGAAATCCATCATATATGAATTGCTATGGTTTCTAAAAGGCGATACCAATGTAAAATATTTGCAAGAACACGGTGTACGCATCTGGAACGAATGGGCGGATAAAGATGGAGACCTGGGACATATCTACGGTTATCAATGGCGTTCATGGCCAGATTACAAAGGAGGGGCTATCGATCAAATAACGGAGGCTGTTGAAACAATCAAACACAATCCGGATTCCCGCCGGATTATTGTAAGTGCATGGAACGTAGCCGACCTGGATAATATGAATCTGCCTCCATGCCATGCTTTTTTCCAGTTTTATGTGGCTAACGGAAAATTAAGCCTGCAATTATATCAACGAAGCGCCGATATATTTCTGGGTGTCCCTTTCAACATAGCATCTTATGCACTGTTATTACAAATGATGGCACAGGTTACAGGACTAAAAGCAGGAGACTTCGTACACACTTTAGGAGATGCACACATTTATAGTAACCATTTGGAACAGGTAAAATTGCAGCTTACCCGCGAACCGCGCCAATTGCCACAAGTAGAGATCAACCCTGAAATTAAAAGCATTTTTGATTTCAGATACGAAGACTTTGCCTTAATAGGATATGATCCGCATCCTCACATAAAAGGAGACGTGGCTGTTTGACAAAACAGTTCCGTTTATAGAATGATAACAAAACAGTTTAATACACAAAAATCGATAAGCTTATGAGTACAATTTCTATCATCGCAGCTATCGCAGACAACAATGCTATCGGGAAAAACCAGCAATTGTTGTGGCACATGCCGGAAGACATGAAACATTTTAAGGAATTGACTACCGGACATGCCGTAATTATGGGACGTAAAACATTCGAATCTCTTTCCAAGCCACTTGCCAACCGAAAAAATATTGTATTGACAACTTTACCGGAAGCAGGCTTCGTAGATTGCTTCGCTTGCGAATCTATGGGTGCAGCATTAGATATTTGCGAAAAAGAAGACGAAATATTTATTATCGGCGGCGCCTTGGTGTATCGCCAGGCTTTACGCATTGCAAACAAAATGTATATTACCCGCATTCATCATGAATTTGAAGATGCTACTTCTTTCTTCCCGGTAATAAACTGGGATTTATGGGAAGAAGTAGAACGCCAGGAATTTCCGGCGGATAAAAAGAATCCCTACCCATATACATTTTTAACTTACGTGCGTAAAAAGTAAACATTAACGTACGTTTTACAACTTTTTGCTCTTTCTTTGTATCTATATATAATAGGAAACTGTTGACAATGCATAATTGTCAATTAAAAAAGTAAAGATATGAAGATAAGAGCATTTGTTGTTTCAATCCTGATCGTTTGCGGTATAACAGCCGGCATACTATATGCCGGAGCAACTAAACAATCGACTAACCAGAAGGCAATTACAGAAGCAATCCAATCAAAAAACACTGCTACGCTGATTCAATCATTGATAACAAAAATGAAGAATCAGCTGGAGAAAAACGATGATACATTTCCCGAGTTAATAAAAGAAGTAGAAACGTATACAAAGGCTTGCAACGATTCAGCCTCATCTGCCATTCTTCATTCAATGGTAGCGGAAATGTACAATCATTATTATAATCAAAACCAATGGAACATTAATCAGCGCACAGACTTGGCAGGCTATGTTCCCGAAGACATTCGTGAATGGACGGCAAATCTTTTCACAAACAAAATAAAAGAAGAGCTGACAACATCTTTACAACCAGCCTCTTTACTACAACAGACACCTATAGATAAATATAAAACCATTCTGATTACAGGTAAAAATTCAAGCATTTTACGGCCAACATTATACGATTTCCTGATTTTCCGTGCTATTGAGATACAGCCGTCCGATGCTCTTTACCAGGAATTACTGGCGTTCCGTCGCAATCAAGCAAATAAAAAAGCACTTTTGCTGGATGAATTAGATTATTTGCGTTACCAATACGATCAATATGGTGTTCAGAACCGCAACCAATACGAAGCCAGTCTTGATAGTTTAATGAAAATATATGCCGGTCAGGATATATCCAACGAAATCCGCATAGCCAAAGTTGCCCTGCTACAGCAAACACCATACAGGTATGCCCAAAACAATATGTATGCCGATTCATTAAAAGCTTTACAATATATCATATGTAAACAGGGGATCAGCGAATTCCCTAATTATAATCGTACCGGTTCGCTAAAAAATTCACTCGATCAGCTAACCTTACCTACAATGAACGCAGAAGTAAACAAAACGGTCTATCCCGGTAAGAATCTGCAAGTCGCTTTACGTTATACAAACGTCCCGCAGGTTTCAATCAAAATATATCAAAGTTTACGTACTCCCGAAGAAGTCTATTTATATTCGGAAAACAAGAAGAATATGGGACAACTGGTGAAAGAAGTAAGCTATACACTTCCTGTTTATACACCATATGGAAGTGCTGATACTACATTATCTATCCCAATGGATAAACCGGGGCTTTACGAATGTGAAATTATAGCTAAAAGTAAAACAACCGGCCAATTCAAAATAAAGAATATATTCAGTGTAAGCCGCCTGGCTACAGTTCACCGCAACTCACCTTCGGGAGAACGGGAAATATGGGTAACAGATTATGAATCCGGCAAACCTGTAAAGGATGCTTCCGTCATCTATTACAGCCAGCCTAATAATAAACTAGTCTCGTTAGGAACTATCAAAACAGATAAAGATGGCCTGGCAACTTTACCTTTAAACAAACAAATTGCCGCTTACCGTGCAATTCTTTCAAACGACACAAAAACAATTCCTACGTTTGTTTATCCGAGAGGCACTTATCGTTCAAATGATAAAAGTGCCACAAAATTGTCTCTTTTTACAGACAGGGGAATTTATCGTCCGGGACAAACCGTATTCTTTAAAGGCATTGCTTACGTAGAAAGCACGGACAATCCACATGTGGTTGCCGGACAAACATTTACAGTTAGTTTCCGGGATGCAAACAATAAAGAAATTACAAACAAAGCATATAAAACAAATGAGTTTGGTTCTTTCAATGGAGAATTTACCATTCCTAAACAAGGGTTGAGCGGAACATTTACCGTCAATTGCAATAATGTAAATACTTATATCCGGGTAGAAGAATATAAACGGCCGACCTTTGAAGTAGAAATAGAACCTTTAAAAGAGGAAGTGTCTTTCGGACATCCAATCACCATTCAAGGCAAAGCACAAACCTACTCAGGTGTAGCTTTACAAAACGGACAAATCACATGGCGTATCAATAACCGCCCGTTCTGGTTGCGTGGTAGCATGTATGGCTATTTTAATTATTCATCCGACCAGGTTGCCAATGGTACAGCTCAATTGGATGACAAAGGGAACTTCTCTATTCCGTTCGTTCCCGAAAAAAATTATAGCGGACGCCCATCTTACCAAAGCTACGAAGTAATTGCAACACTGACCGACAGCAAAGGAGAAACACAAGAAGCCCGGTATACCTTCTCAGTAGGTGATACAGGCATATTACTCCTTATCGATATGCCGTCTAAAATGGATAAAGATTCCGCCAAAGTAGCGATCTCTGCCCGCACAGTCAACAATAGAGAAATTTCGACAAATGGGACATTCACTATTTATACTTTGCTTGGCGAACCGTCAGACGGTCAACAAAATATTGACAACTTAAAAACGGGTAAACAAATTGTTTCCGGTAATTTTACATCCGGCGAACCATTGCCAAAGTCTGTATTCAGCCAATTACCCTCCGGGCGTTATCGTCTGGAAGTGAATGCTATCGACAAAAACGGGCAAGCGGTAAAAATGGAGCAAGACATTGTCTTGTATGATAAACATGATAAACGTCCTCCTGTATTCAGTCACACCTGGCTGGTTACAGAGAAAACAAGTTGCCTGCCCGGAGAAGATGCCCGTTTTATATTTGGCACATCCGACCAGAAAGCTTCAGTTTTGTATGAAATATACAACAATGGTAAATGTATAGAACGCAGGTTAATCGAGATGAGCGACGAGAATCGTGACTTCCGTATTCCATTCAAAACCGAATATGGAAATGGGATTGTAGTTTCTCTCACCTTTATAAAAGAAGGAAAGATGTACACAACTCAGGTTCAGATACAACGTTATCAGCCCAACCGGCAACTCACAATCCTGACAGAAACATTCCGGGATCATTTGTTGCCGGGAAGTAAGGAAAACTGGAAATTCCGTATTCTGGATGCCGATTCTATCGCTGTATCAGCGGAAGTTTTAGCCAGCATGTATGATGCTTCGCTAGATCAACTCACACCGTTTAACTGGGCATTCCGGCCGGTTCCTTACATATCTTTACAAGCTCCCCGGTTCGTCGCAGGAAATGGTTTCGGCACAGATACAGGTTACGGTTCGGCTAAAATAGTCTGGCAAACGGTTTCCGAATATATATACGACCGCCTGAACTGGCAAGGAGTGTTGGACATGGGATTCAGATATAACCGGTTATATTCGACACGTGCTGCATTTGGAGGTGCGGTTATGAAGTCGGCTCCAATGGCAGAACAAGCTGTCATAGCTACTGATGCAATCGTAGCCGAAAGCGAAGATGCACCAGTCCATCAAAATCTCTCTAATGAAAGTTCAGCCCCCGCCCAAGGAAATAAGGCTAGTATTAGAAGCGATTTTGCCGAAACTGCATTTTTCTATCCTGCATTGGTTACCGATGCTGCCGGCAATGTTGCATTCGGCTTTACCATGCCGGAAAGCAATACAACCTGGAAACTGCAATTACTGGCACAGACGGAGGGCTTGAAATATGGTTACCTGTCTAAAGAAGTGGTGACCAGCAAACCTCTGATGGTATTGCCCAACCTTCCACGTTTCATGCGGCAAGGCGACCAGGTTACAATCAGTACGCAAGTTATCAACCAATCGAATAAGGAAATAACAGGACGCGTCAGCCTGGAATTATTCGATCCGGAAAATGATCAGCCGGTTGTTTGTCTTACAAAGGCACAAAAACCGTTCACTTTATCGGCAGACAGCATTACGGCTGTACAATGGACTGTACCTGTACCTAAACATATCAGCTTGCTAGGTTGTCGTATTGTAGCCGAATCAAATAACGGCAGCGATGGAGAACAACACCTCGTCCCGATTCTTTCCAATCAAATACTGGTGACTGAAAGTACTCCTTTCTATCTGATAGGCAATGGTAAAAAACAAATACAACTTACTGAGAGCAAGGATGTAAAACCTTTCCGTTACACATTAGAGCTTAGCGCTAATCCTGTTTGGTACGCTGTGCAAGCTCTGCCAACATTGACAGAACCGGATAACGACAATATTCTCTCTTGGTTTGCCTCTTATTATAGCAATACATTAGCAAGCTACATTGCCCGGTCGCATCCGCGCATCCAGCAGGTTATCAGCCAATGGACGGCAAAAGGAGGAGATGCCTCCACCCTGCTTTCCAATCTGGAGAAGAATCAGGAACTGAAAAACATCCTTCTGGAAGAAACTCCCTGGGTACTTGCTGCCAATAACGAGGCAGAACAGAAGCAACGCCTTTCCGTACTATTCGATTTAAACCGTGCTGCAGGACAACGTGAAGCTGCATTACAACATTTATTGCAAGAACAAAATCCGGACGGCGGATGGAGTTGGTTTAAAGGATTCCCCGGAAGCCGGAATATAACGTTAACAATACTGAAAGGCATGTCACAACTGACACAGATGAATGCTATCCAATACGAAGAGCAGGAAAAACGCATGCAAATAAAAGCCTTGAATTTCCTGGATCAACGAATGGAAGAAGACTACAACCAACTGATAAAAACAGAAAAGAGCTGGCAGAATAGTCGCCCTTCATCGGAACAAATAGATTATTTATTCGTACGCAGTAGCTACCGTGACATCCCGGAACTGGGCAGTGCCCGCGAAGCAATCCGCTTTTATACAACTCAAGCGGCTAAATACTGGAACAAAGAATCGCTATATAATAAAGGGGAAATTGCATTGCTAATGTATCGTAATGGGAAAAAAGATGTTGCAAACGATATTCTTGCCTGGTTACGTAAAACAGCCACAAGCTCCGAAGTAAAAGGTATGTATTGGGCAAATAACCGGACGACAAGCAACTATTTCACATCTCCGATTGATACGCACTGCATGTTGATGTCTGCATTCTATGAGATTTCACCAAACACAAAGGAAACTGATCGGATGAAACAATGGCTTCTGAACCAAAAACGCACTCAGAACTGGGAATCTGCTCCATCTACTGTCAACGCAATCTATGCATTACTATTGACAGGCAGTGACTGGCTAAATGAAAATAATACATGCACCGTTCAATGGGGAGGAAAATCATTCGATACAACCAATGGCGTTACAGCTCTCGGATATATCAAAGAAGTAATCCCGCAAAACGACATCACTCCGTCTATGAATACAATTACTATTCAGAAAGAAGGAGATACGCCTGCCTGGGGTGCGGTATACAATCAGTACTTCCAGTCTATTGATAAAGTCACAAAGCAGAAAGGTGTATTAAATATAGAAAAAAAATTGTTCATCGAATCCAACAGCGGAGATGGTTTACAAATCACACCGGTAAACAATAACCAAAAGTTACATGTAGGAGACAAAGTAATAGTACGGCTGGTAATCCGTAATGATCAGAGTATGGATTATGTTGCCTTAAAAGACCTGCGTGCAGGATGTTTCGAGCCTGCTCAACAATTGTCGGGAGCAGAGTATCGTGACGGCGTCTGGTTCTACCGTTCGCCTGAAGATGTTTCTGAAAACTTTTTCTTCGATCATCTGCCGCAAGGTACTTTTGTACTGGAATATGCAGTATATGTAGTGCGTGAAGGACAATATTCGGGAGGCATAAGTACTATTCAATGTCTCTACGCACCCGAATTCATATCACGCACCGAAGGGGAAATGATAACAGTCTATAATTAATATTAATGGTTAATGGTGCGCCATTAACCATTAAATCTTTATATTTGCCCCATAAACAACATTAAAGTAAAAAGAAAGATGAAACAGATTATTTTTATTTTTATGGCGATTTTGCTAGCTACAGGTATAGCTTCTGCCCAGCAGAAAGCTGTCATCTCAGCAGAAACAACAACACATGATTTCGGAGACATAAAAGAAGCCAACGGAAAGGTTTCCCATACCTTCCAGATATCAAATACAGGAGATGCCCCTCTGGTAATCACTCGCGTAATAGCATCTTGCGGATGTACAACCCCTGAATGGACAAAGGAGCCGATTGCTCCCGGTAAGTCTGGCAACATTAAAATCACATACGATCCGGCCGGACGTCCCGGTCCTTTTGCAAAAACAATTTCTGTTTACAGCAATGGCAAAACAGGTAGTTATATACTAACTATCCGGGGTAATGTAGAATAATAAAACCAGTTAAACCAAAAGCAAGAAATGCTGAACGTCAAAAAGATTGTTCTTATTTTTATCAGTACGCTGCTTTTTGTCTCGGCCAAAGCCCAGAATAATCCAATTATCAGCGCAGACGAGCTAACCTACAACTTCGGGACAATAGCCGAAGCCGAAGGGTTGGCAAGTCATATTTTTACTATAAAAAATACAGGAAACAGCCCGCTCGTTATCACCCGTATAACTGCATCTTGCGGATGTACCCAACCTGAATGGACAAAAGAACCTATCGCCCCGGGCAAAACAGGAGAAGTAAAAGTAACCTACAATCCCAAAGGCCGTCCGGGTCCGTTTTACAAAACAATTTCGATATTCAGCAATGGTAAGAAAGGCAGTTACTCCCTTGCTATCAAAGGAAATGTTACGCCTAAACCTTCAAATCCTGTCTTTTCTTATCCGTATTCAATAGGAGATTTGAAATTAACTTCCAAAACAATCCTGTATAATACCGTACGGCCGGAAGAAATATTGGGAGAAAAAATCAATATTACAAATAACGGTAAAACATCACTGACAATACATGTAGGCAAAGTGCCTCATTATTTAACAGTAAACGTTCAGCCGGCAACATTGCAACCCGAAGAGACCGGAGAGATCACCTTCCTTCTGAATGCCGGTGCAGCCAAAAGAAAAGGACGTATCACAACCGATATTCCATTGGAAGTAGCCTCTATCGGCCAAAAAGAAGTTTCCGACAAAATTCATATTGCAGCAAACATTGTTGACAATTTCACAAAGCTTTCCGCAGCAGAAAAAGCACAGGCTCCCGTAGCCCAACTTTCAGGAACATTGCTGGATTTTGGTAAACTTCCGGAGAAAGGGAGCATTCTACCTCTGATTAAAGCTAAAATAACCGGAACATTCGATATTACGAACAATGGTAAATCCACTCTTGTTATTTATAGCGCAAGCTGCGATGACGAGTTGATAGACATATCAGGAGGTAAAAAAGAAATTAAACCGGGAGAAACGGCAACCTATAAAGTCACAATTCGTCCCCGTGAAATAAAAGCGAAGCTGGAAGCCCTTATCAATATCGTTTGTAACGACCCGAACGGTCCGGTACGTCTGATTAAAATAACAGCTCAGAAATAATAAAACAATGTGTTGCGACACATTAAATAATTATCTATATGGAACATCCCGAAAACAACGATTTATATAAAGGATTAAAAGTAAACCAAGGCGTAGCCGACGTTCCGACTGTAAATCCTTATATGAAGAAACGTTTGCAACGTAAACAATATACCGTATCCGAGTATGTAGAAGGTATCCTAAAAGGAAATATCACCATATTAAGCCAGGCAGTAACCTTGGTTGAAAGCTCAAAACACGAACATCAGAAGATAGCGCAAGAAATTATTGAGAAATGTCTTTCCCACGCAGGAAAGTCAGTTCGTATCGGTATAACGGGAGTACCGGGAGCCGGAAAAAGCACGTCTATCGATTCTTTTGGAATGCACCTGATAAACGAAGGGCGCAAGCTGGCGGTACTAGCCATCGACCCAAGCAGCGAGCGCTCCAAAGGAAGTATATTAGGAGACAAAACCCGCATGGAAGCTCTATCCAGAGAGAAAAACGCATTCATCCGTCCTTCACCGTCGGCCGGTTCGTTAGGAGGAGTTGCCCGTAAAACCCGTGAAACAATCGTTTTATGCGAGGCTGCCGGTTTCGACACAGTCTTTGTAGAAACAGTCGGGGTTGGCCAAAGTGAAACAGCCGTTCACTCCATGGTAGATTTCTTTCTGTTAATCCAGTTATCAGGTACAGGCGACGAACTTCAGGGTATTAAACGCGGTATCATGGAAATGGCAGATGGTATTATTATCAACAAAGCGGATGGAGACAACATTGACAAAGCAAACTTAGCAGCCGCACAATTCCGCAATGCCTTACATCTTTTTCCGCCAGCCGAATCAGGATGGTTTCCCAAAGTATTGACCTATTCCGGTTATTATAATTTAGGAATCAAAGAGATTTGGGATATGGTAGGCGAATATATGGCTTTCACTAAAAAGAACGGATATTTCTATTTCAAGCGAAACGAGCAAGCGAAGTATTGGATGTATGAAAGTATCAATGATACATTACGGGATACATTCTATCACAACCCGGCTGTAGAAAGCATGCTGGAAACAACGGAAAAGCAGGTATTAAATAATAAAATCAGTTCTTTCATAGCAGCAAAAAAGATGATGGATTTATTCTTAGACAACCTGAAAGGGACAAATAAATAAGACAAGTTCAGATACCAAATAAAAAAGCCTCAGGATTTACCCTGAGGCTTTTTTATTTAGATTGATGCAACCCGCAACGTATTCAGCAAGTCGCGGTTTATTGGTTTATCATTTTTAATAGCTTTCGAGAACGGAACGTAGACTATCTGGTCATTCTGGATACCCATCATAACATTACGCTGATCGTCCAACAAAGCATCGATAGCAGCTACCCCCATACGTGTTGCCAAAATACGGTCCTGTGCAGAAGGGGAACCGCCACGCTGCAAATGCCCCAGAATAGAAACACGCACATCAAACTGAGGATATTCTTTTTTGACACGCTCTGCAACACCTATAGCACCGCCCGTTACTTCACTTTCGGCAACCAGCACAATACTACTGTTTTTAGATTTACGGAAACCAGTCTCTATCATTTCGGCCAACTGGTCTTTTTCCAAAGATATTTCCGGTATAATTGCCGCTTCCGCACCTGAAGCTATAGCCCCGTTCAATGCAAGGAAACCCGCATCACGGCCCATTACCTCAACAAAGAACAAACGATCATGTGACGTAGCTGTATCACGTATTTTATCTACACACTCCATGATAGTATTCAAGGCTGTATCATAACCGATGGTAACATCCGTACCATATAAATCGTTGTCAATAGTACCTGGCAAACCGATAACCGGCAAATCAAACTCCTGGGCAAAGATACGTGCACCAGTCAATGTTCCATCACCACCGATAGCCACTAATGCTTCAATGCCATGTTCTTTCAATTTATCATATGCTTGCTTACGGCCTTCCGGAGTTTTAAATTCGTCGCAACGGGCTGTTTTAAGAATTGTACCGCCCCGCTGAATGATATTACTTACATTGGAAGTCTTAAACTCTGCGATTTCATCTGTTATCAATCCTTTGAATCCACGATATATGCCTTTCACAGCCATTCCATTATATATAGCGGAACGTGTTACTGCACGAATGGCTGCATTCATTCCGGGAGCATCGCCTCCGGATGTTAAAATACCTATACACTTAACTGTAGACATAGCGTCTTTTTATTTTAATTGTTCGTGGCAAAAGTAATAAATAAAAGCCAACATGCTATCCTTTTCCACGAAACTTCATATAATCTTAATCATTTTATCATCCCTTAGCATTCAATTCCTTGATCCTTTCGGCTACCTTTTCCATTAACCACTTAGGTGTAGATGTGGCGCCACATACGCCTACACGTTTCACGCCTTCCGGTAACGGTTCTGTAATCTCTTCCGCTTCGGATATAAACAATGAGTTAGGGTTTGCCTTCCGGCATTCTTCAAACAACATCTTTCCGTTTGAACTTTTCTTTCCGGCAACAAAATAAACCCAATCATGGCTGGATGCAAATGCTTTTATATTGGGTAAACGATTGGCTACCTGGCGGCAAATCGTATCAAAATATTTAAAGGTCACTCCGTCGGCTATTCGTTTTTGTATTTCGGCCACCACATTGCGAAAACCATCCAAAGATTTGGTAGTCTGCGAAAACAAACAAATGCCCCGGTCAAAATCCAGTTTATCCAAATCTTCCACCTTTTCAACAACAATAGCCGTTCCTTCAGTTTGACCAACCAGACCGTTCACCTCGGCATGGCCTTTTTTTCCATAAATTACCAGCTGAATATTATCGGCCCGCGTCTCAATATAATACTTATGGATTTTACGTTGTAATTGTAATACTACCGGACAAGTAGCGTCTACAATCGTTATATTGTTTTGCACAGCCATTTCATACGTAGAAGGAGGCTCGCCATGGGCACGAAGTAATACTTTCTTCCCTTTCAGCCGGGCAAACTCGTCATGTTCTATCGTTTGCAATCCCATCTCACGAAGACGTTCAACTTCCAGGCTATTATGCACAATATCACCCAAACAATACAAAATGTCCGTATTGTTCAATTCCCTTTCAGCACTTTCTATGGCAGTAACCACACCAAAACAAAAACCGGAACTCTTATCTATCTCTACTTCCAACATTTTTGCAGACAATTGATTGTTAAGAACCGGCAACATTATGGAATTGTTGCAACAACCATAGCTTTTGCTCAGGAATAGTCATGTAAGAATTATCCAGAACCAAAGCATCTTCGGCCTGACGCAACGGACCTTCTTTACGGGTTGAATCTATTTCATCACGCTCTTTGACATTAAGCAATACATCCTCGAAGGTAGATTTGGTATCACCCTTTGCCTTTAATTCATCCAAACGGCGCTGAGCACGTATTTCAGGAGAGGCCGTTACAAATATCTTCAACTCGGCATCAGGATATACCACTGTCCCTATATCCCTGCCATCCATTACAACACCTTTCTCCTCTCCCATTTTTTGCTGCAACGGAACCATGGCATGTCTCACAAACGGCAGTGCTGCTATCAAACTAACCTTACCTGCCACTTCCATGCTCCGGATCTCATTTTCTACATTTACCCCATTCAGAAAAGTATCGGAACGTCCTGTTTCAGAATTGAAACGTTGGGTAATACGAATTGTATCCATCGAAGTTCTCAACTTTTCTTCATCAAGCCGGTTGCCGGAGAAAAAACCTTGCTGAATGCTGTATAAAGTGACAGCCCGGTACATAGCTCCCGTATCAATATATGTATATCCTATTTCTTTAGCCAAGTCTTTTGCCATTGTGCTTTTGCCGCAAGAAGAAAATCCGTCTATTGCAATAACTATCTTTTTCATTTTGTATTCACCTTTAAATGAAGTACAAATATACGAAATATCCCAACGATAAAAAAGCCCCGGCAGCTTACACCACCGGAGCCTTTGTTTGTCATACTGTCTTCCTTTCTCCCGAAAGTACCAACAGCCAAAACTTTAATTTTATTACTTTAGTATTAATATCGCTTCATTTGTTCCCCTATCACAAGATACTTGAGTTAACCCCGCATGAAGCATTAAAATTATTTTAAATAAAAATCGTCTTGTTTACTTCACAACAGCCTTAACTGCTGCTTCACCTTCTACAGCTACGATTACAACACCCTGAGGAGCAGCAATCACTTCACTGTCTGAAGTTGCAACGATTGTAGTCTTCTGACCTAATACGTTAGATACGATTACTTTCTTACCAGCAGCACCGTAAACTGTTACGTTGCCTTCGCCGGCTACTACACTGATAGTGTTAGCTTCTGTTGATTCGTTGCCGGTTGGGGTATCAACTACTTCTGTTGTGAAAGGAAAAGCATCGTCTACATCTGCAACAACGATTACACCATTTTTCTGAGCTAAATATTTATTAGAAGCTGCATTATAAATCTTATACTGACCTTCTGTCTTTGTGTTAGCAAACAAGAACTGAGCTTTAGGAGCATATTCTTTGTCGTTACCAACCAACAGGCTGTCAACACCGTTCAAACCAAACTGCTTTCCTGCAACGAATGATACTTTGCCGTCTTTAATAGATAAGTAATTGGCAACACCAGCTTCTACATCTTCAGAATCTACACCCTGAGTTGTGCGGATATAATAAGTAGGTTTAGCAGCATCCGTCATTTTAGCTGTATCAACATACATTTTCAAATTATCTTCTGAATAAGAATCAGCTTTCAAATCGCTTGTACTCTTCAACAATGCAGCACCCTTAGCACCCATTGTGATAGCCAATGAATTATTAGCTGTAGAACGAATAACCATATGAGCAGGTTTGTCTTTTGTTACATTTACGAAATCAGGAAGATCCGGGAATTCTACAGAGAATGAACCTGTCAACAATGAACCTAATTTATCAGTAAACAATTTGCCTTCTGTACCACCAGCAGTTGCAACCAGAGAGTCTGAGCCAAGAACACCAGATTCAAACGTTAATGCATCATTTGTAGTTTGTCCTTTACCTTTCAATACAACCAACTGATATTTGTTAGCAACAGAAGTAGCACGTAATAATACGGCAACTGTATCACGATTTGCAATATCATTGGCAACATATTGTTTTGTACGATTCGTCAATTTTAAGTTACCGGCAGCATCTATACCTAAGACACGATTTCCTAAGAATTCTTTCAAGATATAAGACTGACGTTTCAAATCATCGCCATAAGTAGCTGCACCAGCATTAGCTTTTGCAAGCTTAAATGATATAGCAGTTTCACCTTTGGCAGCATACAGAATAGAGTCTTTATCTTTCATATAAACAGGAACATCATCTCCGAATGTTGTATTAAAGTTCAAAGAAACAGACAAGTTGGCCAAATCAGCATCTTTGAAATACTTATAACCTACATATTCGTCTGTTGCACCTACTTCAACAAACTTAAATGTATTCTTGTCATCTGCAGAAATCTTATAACCAGCATCACCAGCTTCATAAATAGCTTTACCATTTAAGAATTTAACACCATCAAACTCACGATTGAAAATTGTATAATTTCCTGAAGCCAATTTCTTAACAGCCCATTGAGTAGAAGGTACTAATGGAGAAGCCGCTGCCTCATATTTTACAGCACCTTCATTATCAGCAGACGGAACAACTACATAATATTTATCCTTATTGTTGCCACCTGTATATAGAATAAAATATTTCTTAGTTGCATCCAAACCTGTAAACTTAGTTCCTTGAGGAAATTCAATCAAAGGAAGAGAAGCTGCACTTGTACCACCTAAAGTAGTAACAATCTTAGCACCCGTATTATCTGTTGAAACATTTACCAAGACAGGTTGTGTTCCCTTCTTATAAATATAATCCGTATGACCTTCATTATCTTTTTCATACGTTACAGAAGCGTTGCTACCAATAACAAGTGAATCACCTGCAATTCTGTTCTTATACACTTTAAATGCGAACAAATAAGAAGAGATATTACGTCCTTCTGCAGCAATTGTATCAGAACCTGCCGTCAACTGAGCCTTTTCATTCGTTTCATTTGTTAATGTATCTAAAACAAATTTATAACCAGACTGTGCACTCCAATTTGAACCGCCATTAGGAGCATAATGCAATGTATCTGTTACAACAAACAAAGTGTCATTTGCCTTACCAGTCCACTGGCTATTTTCACCTTTTGCTCCTATTACACGTAACATAACTGAATCTGACGGCGTAAACCCATCATTAGAAGCAACCCATTCGTTATTAGCTACGTTAGCAGCTTTTGCTTGCGTTCCGCTTACTGCAACAGCTTCCAATTTATTAGCAGTAAACACATTACCGGCAACTTCTGCACCAAATGCCAATTTAAAATAACCGCCATCATTTGAATTCAAATCATCGGCACTCAATTTAACTTCGGTACCAGCATCCACAATCATCCATTCTGTAGCTACAACACCGTCTACTTTATCATTAAACTTGCCGTCTTTTGACAAAATTACAGTACCTGCAGGAATGCCTTTTATATCAGAGCTCAAAGTATCCAGTCTAAAAGAGCTACCATTAGTGATATAACCGCCATCAGTACCTTTCCAAGCCCATTTAGAAATGCCATCAGCAACCATACCTGTTCCTTCTTTTGCAAAACTTAATTTAGCATTTGTAATTTTGTTCACAAAAGAAAATACAGAGTCTGTTTCTACAGACAGATCAACCTGCCACATAGCAGAATCCAATGCAGAAGCATTCTGGAAATCACCTTTTACAGGAGACATTAGATAAAGACTATCCTTACCATCGCGAGTTGTAGCTCCCAAATAAGAATTCACTGCTGCGTCCTTAATCTGAATGTGATAATAGTTCACAGTGGGTTTAATAGCAGTTGCATGTCCGCCTGTAGGAACATATTGCGCACTTGCTGATAGTCCACCGGCTACCAGAGCGGCAGCCAAAAGAGTAGAAAATCTTTTGTTCATAATCTAATTAATTAATATTAATAATAGTGTTCATTAAAAGTTCTATAAATCAAAGCGTTTCATCATTCCGAACGCATAAAATATGACTAGGGAAAACGTTGGTCTAGATTAGTCATTTTTTTAGCTGTTTTCAGGCAATTCGTAACCTGAAGCGATTGTTTTGTAATTGATAGCTTATATTCTTGATAAGAAAGCAGATAGGATGATAAAAAAATATTCGAAAAGGGTTGCAGGAATGGAAGAAACATGTACCTTTGCAATGACTAACGAAAACGAACGTTTTCCCTAGTCACTCCAATACCTTGATATATATACTAATAATCAACTAATTACATAACATAAAACCTGTATTATTCTTCTTGTATTGAATAATTAAAGAAATAATATAATAATACTAATTTTACCCAAAGCCTTCGCTCACAACAATCCTCAGACAATAATGACATTTGTAGAATCAAACGACGTGGCGATTGATTATTATCATGTATGTACACGCGTACATATATATAAATATGTAAGAAAGGGTCCGGAATATATTGCAAAATGCAAGCGTCTACAAAAAGCAACCTTTCTATCGACTAATATCAAAATAGCTTTTTCTTATTTTGAAACAAGCACTATTTTATCAGAAACATTAGGAACATATATTCTTTTGAGCTAGCTAAAAATCAATTTTGTCCTAGCTAAAATTTAATTTTTAGCTAGGTAGTAATTAATTTTGACCAGGGTCAAAAGAATAAATGTACAGGATCTTTTATATAAAAAACAGGCATGATAAACTTAACAGCTAACATCCAATTCACTAAGTTTCAAGCATAAAAAAAGGCACAGCCTTATCAATTTCTTTAATTGACAAAGTATGCCCAGTTAATTTCACCTTGAAAACAAGACCGTCAAGAAGAATAAAAAATGATTCGGCTAGTTCTTAAAGTCGTCCAAAGTCATAGAAACACTGATCATCAGCGACAATGCGGAAGGATTATATTTGGCAATAGAAGCTCCCACATCAAACATTTTTATTTTCACTCCCGCCCCGGCAGAAAAACCGGACAAGGCTCCGCCGCCATCACGTAGCTTCATATCCAAACTTGTTTTGGGATTAAAGCCCACCCCAATCCAAAAATTGTCGGAAGGAATATAATCGACGCCTATAACAAAATGCTTTACTAAAGCTTTAAAGAAGTTATCCCCCTTATATTCCTGATCGGAATCATCCACATAATCAAACTTCCACCGGTTTAAATACATTGCCGTTAAAGAAAAACGGATCGGGGCATGCGTCATTTTTTTACTTATACCGGCTTGAATATCCCACGGCATTTTCTGGCGCTTATTATCATAGGGCTTTAATTGCGCGCCTATATTTTTCAACGTAATACCCGCCGAAAATTCTTTTTCGGAGTTATAATAGCTCAACCCGGCATCCACACACAAACCTATAGACGTATAGTCTGCAATAGACGAGTATAAAAACTTTAAGGAAAGACCTCCGCGCCATCTGTCATTCAGGTCGTGAGAGTAAAATCCTACCACACTGATGTCTTTAGCCGAAAAATCGCCTATTATCTGATTCTCTCCGGTTGTCTCTTTTAAATTACCATAACTGAAAAAAGAAGCACCAACTCCCCATGCGCTATGTTCTTTCAGAGCTTTTGTAAAAAGGGCACTTCCGGCATTAACATCCGAAATATAGTTCATATAATTCAGATTTACCATTTTATCCATTTCCGCACCCAATAATGCAGGATTATGAAAAATCAGTGACGGGTCTCTTTCTATTATAGATATATTATGCCCACCCAGGGAATTCACCCTGGCAGAGTTAGGAATCCGAAGAAAATCAAATACTTCATCGCCATTCTGCGCCGAAGAAGTTCCGGCGAAAACAAAGATGAATAACACGAATAATATATTTCTCATATTTTTTCAACAAAAAGCATCCAAAGATACATTAATTCAGAAAATTGTCTTTACTTTACACCCGCAAATCAGGAAAAAGCCCTGCTTATTTCCCATATATACGGTTTCCCATTATCAGAAACGGAAAAAATATCAAAAAGGTATACAACATATAAAATAATTCGTATTTTTGCAGTATTGGAAAACACATATTTTATAACTAAATAGTCATATGGAAATTAAGAAATCACCGAAAGCGGACCTGGAAAAAGGCAAGACAATCAGTACCTTTATGGGACTTGTTGTTGGTTTAGCCATTCTGTTCGTAGGTTTCGAATGGGGAAACCGCGACATTCAGGTAGCTACAGCGAGCGATCAGGTTGCTGACGTAATCGCAGAAGAGGAAATTGAGATTACAAGACCGGAGAATACTCCTCCACCTCCTCCACCTCCTCCAGCGCAAGTAGTAGCCGAAGTTTTAACCGTTGTTGATGACGACACCGATCTGGAGCAACAAGATATCGTAACCTCTGAAGACAACCAGAAGGAAGCTCAGCATCAAACATATACACCTCCAGCAATAGTTGAAGAAGAAGAAGAGTCTGCACAGACTATCTTTACTGTTGTAGAAGAAATGCCAAAGTTCCCGGGTGGTGATGCCGAATTATTGAAATTCCTCGGTAAATCGGTTAAATATCCGGTTATTGCACAGGAAAATGGTATTCAGGGACGTGTAATCTGCTCATTCGTTATCAACCGCGACGGCTCTGTTGTTGACGCAGAAGTAGTTCGCGGTGTAGACCCAGCATTGGACAAAGAGGCTATCCGCGTGGTAAACTCAATGCCTAAATGGACACCGGGTAAGCAGAGAGGTAAACCAGTACGTGTTAAGTATACCGTACCTATCACATTCAGATTGAATTAGTATACAAATAGTATTATCAGAAAAGGCTGCGGACAACATGCAGCCTTTTTTGTTATATTTCATCTTATCACAAAACAAAGATCAATCCATGCTATCATTTAAAGACATATTACAGAGAATTGAAGAAGAAATATCAAACCTTCAATTCAATTATCCTCCCAAAAGTTTATATGATCCGATAGAATACATCTTATCACTTGGAGGGAAAAGAATACGTCCGGCACTGACATTAATGGCGTGCAATATATATAATGCCTCTATCGAGAATGCAATAAAACCAGCTCTGGGACTTGAGGTCTTTCACAACTTTACATTACTACATGATGATTTGATGGATGAAGCAGACAAAAGAAGAAACAAACCGACCGTCCATAAAGTGTGGAACGCAAATACAGCAATCCTTTCGGGAGATGCCATGCTGATTGCCGCCTACCAGTTAATCGGAGAAACCGAAGCCAGACACTTAAAAGAGATATTGGACTTATTCACTGTTACCGCTCTCGAAATATGCGGCGGGCAACAATATGATATGGAATTCGAATCGCGGATGAATGTAAGCGAAGCCGAATATATTGAAATGATCCGGCTAAAAACAGCCGTTTTGTTAGCTTGCAGCTTAAAAACAGGAGCTATTTTAGGAGGTGCCACCGAGAGTGATGCAAACAACTTATACCAATACGGTATCTATATAGGACTTGCATTCCAATTACAAGATGATTTACTTGACGTTTATGGCGACACAGCCACTTTCGGAAAAAACATCGGAGGAGATATTCTTTGCAATAAGAAAACATTTTTACTTGTCAATGCCCTGCATCTTGCCTCTAAAGAACAAAAGGAAACGATGAATCTATGGTTTGGTAAAAAAACATATAAACCGGAAGAAAAAATCGCATCTTTTACACATATATATGATCAACTGAACCTAAAAACTCTGACTGAAAACAAAATTCAATCTTATTATGACGAAGCAATGAAATGCCTAGACCAACTTAGTGTTTCCGACGAGAAATTATATGTATTGAAAGATGTTTGCGACCGTTTAATGAACCGCCAGTCTTAGTATGAAAATAATAGATACCCACAATCATTTATATTTAGACGATTTTGATCCTGAGCAAGACACTTTAGTCAAAGCCGCACAGGATTCAGGTATTGACACACTTCTTTTACCGAATGTGGATTTAACAACGATAGACCGTATGCATGGTTTATGTGATAAATATCCGGATTTCGCATTCCCTATGATGGGATTACACCCGACAAGTGTAGATGAAAACTATATCGATGCACTTAAAAAGACAGAATCTTATTTAGGGAAAAGGTCATATTGTGCAATTGGAGAAATCGGGATTGATTTATATTGGGATAAAACATATCTGAATGAACAAAAAATAGTATTCGAAGAACAACTCAGATGGAGCTTGGATTTAAATCTTCCGGTAGCTATTCATACCCGTGAAGCTTTCCAGGAAGTTTTCGATTGTATCCATAAAGTAGGAGCAGATAAGTTGCGAGGTGTATTCCATAGTTTCACAGGAAACGATAAGGAACTTGAAGAAATAAAAAGATTACCCAACTTCATGATTGGCATCAATGGTGTTATCACATTTAAAAATGCCAAATTAGCCGATACGATAAAGCAAACAAGCATTCATCATATCGTTTTAGAAACAGATGCCCCCTATCTTGCCCCGGTACCTTACAGAGGCAAAAGAAACGAACCGGCCTACATCTGGAAGACCGCGGAAAAGGTGGCTGAAACATACAATATATCAATAAATGAAGTAGTTTTGACAACCCGCAAAAATGCGCTGGAATTATTTAAAAGCGTAGATAAGCTAATATAGTTATATATTTTTGCAGGTAATCAAAATTTATTTCTCTGATATTGCGTAAATGTCAAGCAAAAACTATAGATTTGTGCACTGAAACGTTTGCATGTGGGAATTTTTTCGTATTTTGCGCTCGTTTTGAAAAGGGAGAAAACTCCGATTGGAGAGATGCTCGAGTGGTTGAAGAGGCACGCCTGGAAAGCGTGTAAACCCCTAAAGGGTTTCGCGGGTTCGAATCCCGCTCTCTCCGCAAATGATACCATGATTATTAATAATAAAAATAAAAACAAATAAGAGAATTATTAATCTTAAAAATTAAACACACAATGAAACAGTTATTTGCAAAAGCATTCTTGGGACTATGTGCCCTTGGAACTTCTACCGTAGCATTCGCGCAGGAAGCAGCAGGCGCTGCTCAACCAGCAGTTGAAGGTGGTTTGTATCAAGCATTAAAAGTTAAATTTATCGAAGGTGGTGCAGACTTCATGAGTACAGTTGCCATTGCTTTGATCTTAGGTTTGGCTTTCTGTTTGGAAAGAATCATTTATTTAAACTTAGCTGAAACAAACGCTACTAAATTATTGAAAGGTATTGAAGATGCTTTGGATAAAGGTGACGTAGAAGCTGCAAAAGCAATCGCTCGTGACACAAGAGGTCCTATCGCTTCTATCGCATACCAAGGTTTGATGAGAATTGACCAGGGTATCGATGTTGTAGAAAAATCTATCGTATCTTACGGTGGTGTTCAGGGTGGTCTTTTGGAAAAGAACATGTCTTGGATCACATTGTTTATCGCAATGGCTCCGTCATTAGGATTCTTGGGTACAGTTGTTGGTATGGTTATGGCGTTCGATAAAATCGAACAGGTTGGTGATATCAGCCCGACGGTTGTTGCTGGTGGTATGAAAGTGGCTTTGATCACAACTGTAGGTGGTTTGATCGTTGCTTTGATCCTTCAGATATTCTATAACTATTTATTGAGCAAATTGGAAGCTATCCTGAACCAGATGGAAGACGCTTCTATCACATTGCTTGACTTGGTTATTAAATACAACCTTAAATTCAAAAAATAATAAGCATTATGGCAGTAACTAAGATAAGAAAAATATCCAGTTGGACATTATTGGTATGCTCTGTCATCACAATTATTGTTCTGGGTATGTTTTTCGGAGGAGGCGTGGTTGATCCCACCGCTGACAATAAAGAATACGTATATACCGGATTACTTCTGGATTGGACATACGTTATATTTATAGTAACAATTATTTGTATGGCTTTTTTTGCTATTTGGCAATTTATATCCATATTAAAATCAAACCCCAAATCAGCATTAATGTCGCTTTTGGTCATTGCTTTATTTGCCGTTCTATTTATCATTACATACTCAATGGGTGACGGAACACCTTTAACAGGTTTGAATGCAGACTCACAAAGCTACAATATTCCATTTTGGTTGAAAGTAACAGATATGTGGATTCAATCTGCAATTGCATTATTCATATTGATCATCGTTGCTGTACTTGGTGGTTCTGTAAAGAAAATATTAAATAGATAAGTAATAAAGATTTTGATAAAACATTAAGCATTATGGCAAAGAAAAAGAGAAAAGTTCCCGCAATGAACGCGACTTCTTCAGCCGATATTGCTTTCATGTTGCTTATCTTCTTCCTTATTACCACTTCTATGGATACAGATAAAGGTTTGGCAAGACGTTTGCCACCCCCTGTGCCTAAAGATCAAAAGAATGAAGATATTGATATCAAAAAGAGAAACTTGCTGCCAATCTTGATTAACAGTAGTAATCAGATTTTGTGCGGTGATCAGTTTATTGATATCAAGCAATTGAAAGAAAAGGTTAAAGAGTTCGTAGAAAATGCATACAATGACGAACACAAACCTGAAAAGGTAGAAGTTGATGTTCCTTTCTTCGGAAAACAAATGGTAACAAAAAACCATATCATTTCATTAATGAATGACCGTGGTACCGAGTATCAGGCATACATTAATGTTCAGAATGAGCTTGCAAAAGCTTATAATGAATTAAGAGATGACATTTCCAAGAAAAAATTCGGAAAAGCTTTTGCAGATTTGGATGAAGAACAACAAAAGGCTGTGCAGATGATATATCCTCAAAAGATATCTGAAGCAGAACCTAAAAATTATGGAGACAAAAAGTAATGGGAAAGTTTAGTAAAGCAGGCGGTCGTGAAATGCCTGAATTGAATACATCATCATTACCTGACTTAGTATTTGCCTTCTTGTTCTTTATCATGATGGTAACAACCATGCGTGAAGTAACTTTGAAAGTAGTATTCAAAGCTCCTCAGGCTACAGAACTCCAAAAGTTGGAAAAGAAATCATTGGTGACATTCATCTATGTTGGTCAACCAACTCCGGATTTAAGAGCAAAGATGGGTTCTGAAACTCGTATTCAGTTAAATGACGCATTTGCTGAAACATCAGAAATTCAGGATTATATCGCACAGGAAAAGTCAAGTATGAAAGAAGAAGATCAGCCGTTTATGACAGTATCCATCAAGGCAGACAAATCGACCAAGATGGGTGTTATAACTGATATTAAGCAGGCACTTCGTGAAGCATATGCACTGAAGATTAGTTATTCTGCTGCTCAGCGTGTAGATTAAAACTAATGCAACAATACAAAAAAGGCGAGGTTTGAAACCCCGCCTTTTTTATTGTCCGTAAACCTGCTTATGAATATTATTCTTTACCAATTCAAAAGATTTACCTAAATCTATATCACCATGGGTCATCAAACGCATTTCAATAAAAGACTCACCTTGACGATAAGGAGGTTGAAAATACACATGATTATCCAGTTTAAAGCCTAAACGCTCATAGAAGCCTATTCTGCGCCGGCTCATCTCCTCAGTTGGTAATTCCACTTCCAAAACAACTGGAGTCTTTATCTCGGAAAGAAACCGACCTAAAACCTTCCCTCCTATTCCTCCGTTACGGGCGGCTTCATCTATTGCAAAATGTTCTATATATGTAAAACCATCAAATGTCCACGCCGTAATAAATCCAACATAAACATCTTCCCGATAAACAGCAAATACATGAAAATTTGAATTATCCTTTACTAAATCACGAATTAGAGAAAAAGCACGTCTTTCACCTTCCGGAAAAGAATCATTATATGTTTTTTCCACTTGATTTAAAACCGGATTCTTAAAATCTTCGACAAACTCACAAACTATAACTTGATCAACATCCATAAAATTATATACTTAATTGGTTAATAAAGACCTCTTACAAAGTTAAATATTAAAATCAAAAACATAGGCAGTTTATTATTTATTACTTATATTTGTATCAAATTGTAAGGAACAGTTTAATACATATAAACACAACGAATTTATGGCACACCATCAACTGGATGAATTAGACGAGAAAATCCTAAAACTGATTATTGGAAATGCCCGCATGCCATTTCTTGAAGTGGCAAGGGAATGTAATGTGTCAGGAGCTGCAATTCACCAGCGGATTCAGAAACTGACAAATATCGGAGTTATCAAAGGTTCTGAGTTTATCGTAGATAACACGAAAGTTGGTTACGAAACATGTGCATACATGGGTCTTTTCCTCAAGTCTCCAGGCCAGTTTCCAACGGTAACGGAAGCTTTGAAAGAAATACCTGAAGTAGTAGAATGCCATTACACTACCGGTCAATATGATCTTTTCATAAAAATATACGCAAAGAACAACCAGCACCTGCTGAGTATTATCCATAATAAACTTCAACCTTTAGGATTGGCTCGTACAGAATCGCTTATCTCATTTAAGGAAGCTTTTAAAAGACAAATTCCAATTGATCTGAACGACGACGAATAAATACATCCGCATCCTGATTAATTTAAGTATGCAACCTAATCAAATCAGATACGCATCAAAAAAGAGAGCGCCCCAAATGTAATTGAGACGCTCTCTTTTTATATTTAATTCTCCTGCTTATCTTTTAAAAATCGGCAGTTTTAGGAGTACGCGGGAAAGGTATTACATCTCTGATGTTAGCCATTCCTGTCACAAACAAAAGTAAACGTTCAAATCCTAATCCGAAGCCGGAATGAGGGGCCGTACCAAAACGGCGGGTATCAAGATACCACCAGATATCCTTCACCGGAACGCCCATTTCTTCTGCACGCGTACGAAGCTTTTCAAAATCTTCTTCACGCTGTGAACCTCCAATAATTTCACCAATCTTAGGGAACAAAACATCCATCGCACGAACAGTCTTACCGTCTTCGTTCTGCTTCATATAGAATGCTTTTATTTCCTTCGGATAATCTGTCAGAATAACCGGGCGTTTGAAATGTTCTTCCACCAGATAACGTTCGTGTTCAGAAGCCAAATCAACTCCCCAGTATACAGGGAATTCAAATTTATGTCCTTTGGCTACAGCTTCTTCCAGTATCTTTACACCTTCTGTATATGGCAAACGGACAAAAGTTTCTTTTAATACACCTTCCAGACGTTCAATCAAGCCCTTATCAAACATATCATTCAGGAATTGAATATCGTCATGACAATTATCCAGAGCCCATTGAACACAGTATTTAATAAAGTCTTCAGCCAACTGCATATTTTCAGCAATTTCATTGAAAGCCACTTCGGGTTCAATCATCCAAAATTCAGCTAAATGACGGGGTGTGTTAGAGTTTTCTGCACGAAACGTAGGACCAAATGTATAAATCGCCCCCAATGCCATTGCAGCCAATTCGCCTTCGAGCTGTCCTGAAACTGTTAAACTAGCCTGTTTTCCGAAGAAATCATTATCATAAATAATAGAGCCATTCTCATCTTTTTTCAGATCGTACAGATTCATCGTTGTTACCTGAAACATCTGTCCTGCACCTTCGCAGTCCGAAGCTGTTATAATAGGCGTATGGAAATAGAAAAATCCTCTTTCATGAAAAAACTTATGAATAGCTATTGCCATATTATGACGAATACGGAAAACTGCTCCGAAAGTATTCGTGCGCGGACGTAAATGAGCTATTTCACGTAAGAATTCCAATGAATGTCCTTTCTTCTGTAAAGGATAAGTAGCAGGATCCGCCGAACCATATATCTGAATCTCCGTAGCCTGAATCTCAACATTCTGGCCTTTCCCCTGCGATTCAACCAAAATACCATTTACACTAATACATGCACCTGTAGTAACTGGTTTCAGATATTCTTCACCCAACTTTTCCACATCCACAACGATCTGAACATTATTTATTGTAGAGCCGTCATTCAAAGCAATAAAATTAACTTGCTTACTACCTCTGCGGGTACGTACCCAACCTTTTACGTTAACGGTCGAACCGAAAGCTACGCTTTTCAGTACATCTACAATTTTTGTTCTAGTAATTGTTTCCATGTTTATATTTTTATTCTTAAGTAATCAAAACAAGTTAGCCGGCTAGAAACCGGCTAACTTCTGTAACTTTATTCAAAAGCTCCCATCCGGAGAGCATTTACTTCTCTTTCGTTCAGATAGCGCCATTTCCCTCTTCCCAAATTCTTCTTAGTAAGACCGGCAAAATAAACACGGTCCAACTTTGTTACATGGTAGCCAAGAGATTCGAATATACGACGAACGATACGGTTACGTCCTGAATGAATTTCAATACCAACCTGGCTCTTATCATCTTCACTTGCATAACTGATAGCATCTGCATGAATTTCGCCATCTTCCAGTTCCAAGCCATTAGCAATCTTTTCCATATCTTCAATAGATACATTCTTATCCAGCCATACATGGTATATCTTCTTTTTCTTAAATGATGGATGAGTCAGTTTAGATGCAAGATCACCATCATTTGTCAACAACAATACACCCGTTGTATTACGGTCCAGACGGCCTACCGGATAAATACGTTCCTGGCAAGCATTCTTTACCAAATCCATAACAGTTAAACGTTCCTGAGGATCATCCGATGTTGTTACACAATTTTTCGGCTTATTCAGTACAATATATACTTTACTTTCTATCTGTACCGGTTGATCATGGAACATAACTTTATCCTGGCGGGTAATCTTTGTTCCCAATTCCGTAACCACCACATCATTAACTCTTACAACACCAGCCTGGATGTATTCATCAGCTTCACGGCGTGAGCAAACACCGGCATTGGACAAGAATTTATTCAAACGAATAGGTTCATTCGGGTCAGCTAATACTTCCTTGTATTTTAGCTGTTTCTGGAAGCTGTATTTAGCATTCGGATTATAATCATTTGAACGGTAGTTATTATTGGGACGTCTATTATTATAACCACCATTACGGCCACCTCCATAAGAATTATTATTCCCGTAAGAAGGTCTGCCTCCACGATTATCGCGATTATCATACGAATTTACACGAACATCACCAACGCGTGGTCTTCTCTTTTTCATTCCATCTCCTTCAGTATCCCCTAAAGGACCTGCTGAATAGGCTCTCGATGGTCTGTTATCATCATAATTCGGACGCGAAGGGCGATTGTACTGACGCTGTTCGCCACCACCATAAGATGGTCTGTTATTTCCATAAGAAGGACGATTATATCCTCCTCCACGGGAATAATTACCTTCGCGGTTATACCCTCCATCACGATTGTCATACATGCGTGGACGACTCGGACGATCGCCATACGAATTTTGACGATCACCATACGAAGAGCGGTTATCTCCATAAGAAGGTCTGTTATAACCACCCCGGTCATCCCGAGTAGGACGATTATATGATCTTCGTTCATAGTTGTTACCTTCAGGTCTGTTATATCCCTGATTGTAAGGTCTTCTTTCACCTTCCTGGTCTGTGTTTTCCCGTCTGATACTTGGTATCACTTTTCTTGGACGCGGCTGAGATTCATCTCTTTCTTCTGTACTCATTGTTGTATATTAAATAATAATTAACTAATTGGTAGCCTCACGGCCACCTAAACATTTCACTAAATACCTGTATAATTATGCGGCGTTACCGCCTTTAATTCCCTTTTAATATTGTCGCTAACTTCCAATGTATCTATAAAATCAGAAATAGACTGTTCCGTAATAGCCTCGTTCGTACGAGTCAGAGCCTTCAACGCTTCATAAGGTTTCGGAAAACCTTCACGACGTAATATAGTCTGTATTCCTTCTGCAACAACAGCCCAACATTTATCCAAGTCCCTTGATAAAGCATTTTCATTTAATAACAATTTACCCAGACCTTTTGTTAAGCTTTTACATGCAATTTCGATATGTGCCATAGGTACTCCTATATTACGAAGCACAGTAGAATCCGTCAAATCGCGTTGTAAGCGGGATACCGGCAACTTTGTTGCCAGATGCTCCAAAATAGCATTAGCCATACCTAAATTGCCTTCAGCATTTTCAAAATCAATCGGATTCACTTTATGAGGCATAGCAGACGAACCAACCTCTCCGGCTTTTATCTTCTGCTTGAAATATTCCATTGAAATATATTGCCAGAAATCACGATTCAGATCGATCATTATTGTATTGATACGCTTCATTCCATCAAAAATAGCAGCCAGATTATCATAATTTGAAATCTGTGTTGTCCATTGTTCACGGCTTAAGCCCAATACTTCATTCACAAATCTATTACCGAAAGTTTTCCAATCATATTCAGGATAAGCGACTCTATGAGCATTAAAATTGCCTGTTGCTCCTCCAAATTTCGCAGAAACCGGGATAGCTTTAAGCAAAGCCAATTGCTGTTCCAATCTATATACAAAGACCATAATCTCTTTTCCAAGACGTGTAGGAGAAGCAGGCTGGCCATGTGTCTTTGCCAACATAGGAATATTCATCCATTCTTCTGCATACTTTTTCAATGTATCTATTATTTCCTGTATGCCGGGATAATAAACCTCATTCATTGCATCTTTCAACGAAAGAGGGACAGACGTATTGTTTATATCTTGGGATGTCAGGCCGAAATGTATAAATTCATGATATTTTTCGGCAAGGAAATTATCTGTTTTTTCTTTAATAAAATATTCTACAGCCTTTACATCATGGTTTGTTACGCTTTCAATCTCCTTTACACGTAGTGCATCTTCTGCAGAAAAATTCATATAAATTTTTCTGAGTTCCGCTTTAATTTCCGAAGTATTCAATTCTTCTAATTGCGGAAGAAATTCAGAAAGAGTTATAAAATACTCTACCTCTACCCGCACTCTATATTTTATGAGTGCATATTCTGAAAAATAAGCTGCCAGATTCTCAGCTTTGCTTCTATAGCGCCCATCTACGGGCGAAATTGCTGTAAGTGTCGAAAATACCATATACATATATTAATATAGAGTTGCAAATGTAATGCATTTATCCTGAATAATAGAGAGAGAGAATGTTTTTTTTAATTTTTCCCATTAAAAATTTGGAGGTAATTAAAAAACACGTATCTTTGCACCGTCTTAAAGAGATAAGACATACCGAAAGAACGAAAAAATAGTGAAAGGGCGTTTAGCTCAGCTGGTTCAGAGCATCTGCCTTACAAGCAGAGGGTCGGCGGTTCGAATCCGTCAACGCCCACCACTTTCACGCAATATTTTCAATTCGGGCGTTTAGCTCAGCTGGTTCAGAGCATCTGCCTTACAAGCAGAGGGTCGGCGGTTCGAATCCGTCAACGCCCACCCAATAAAAAGGAGAGTTTTTCAACTCTCCTTTTTTTGTTTAAACCTAATTCTTCTATCTATATGCTACTACAAAACGACACCGATTACCAAGACGAAATATTCAAAAATATAATTGAAAGCAACCAAGATTTTTTCAAAATCCAATTTGATCATTGCCACTTTACAAATTGCGATTTCAGCTCGACCCAATTTCTTTCATGTTCTTTTGAAAACTGCTCTTTTGAGAACTGCAACCTCAGCAATATACGTATAAAAGACTGTATTTTCAGAGATACGACATTCACAAGCTGCAAACTTATCGGGATACTTTGGTATGAATGCCGGCAAAAGAGCTTTACCCTATCCATAAAATTCAAAGAAACTGTTATTGATTATTCCAGTTTTTACAAGCTGGATTTACAAAAATGTTCCTTCGAAGATGTTCATGCCACAGAAGTAGATTTTACCGAAGCCAATCTATGTAAATGTAAATTTAACAACACAAATCTATCAGGCACTACATTCATTCACTGTAATCTTAAGAAGGCAGATTTCAGCACTGCCGTTAATTATCAATTCAACCTTTCGGAGAACCAAGTAAAAGATGCAATATTCAGTCTGCCTGATGCAATACAATTACTTTATTCTTTTGGCATAAAAATACATTGATTCGATTTGGAGTCGAATCAATGCTTCTTTGACAAGGCTACTGCAATCAATCTATCCACAGAAAATTTGCCCGGCCCGGCCATATACATTATAACAAATACAACCAGATACACGAATGCCAGTTCTTTTACTGCGAACGGATCCGATCCATGCACTATAAAAAATGCCACACACATAGTAAAAATCATCGGAATCATTGCCAAACGGTACAATATACCGAATATAAATCCCAATGAACAAAACAATTCTCCGAAAATTGCCAATCCCAACGAAACAGAATGACCAACTCCCAAGGGATCAGGAAAAGTGGCAGCCATTTCTGAAAAATGATTCAATTTTTGCAAGCCATGCGACATAAGCAACACGCCAAATAATATTCTGAACGCCAATAATAACAATGATATAGCCGCACCATCCGGCTTAGTCGGGAATAAAAACCTATAAATTGCTGACATAATTTTTTTCGTTTTAATGTTTAATTAAAAAACAATGCAAAGAGATGAAAAGTTTTGTCTTTATAGCAGAAAAAGGTAGAAATATGCAAATATGCAAGAAGCCCAGTAATTCTTGACTCACAAGAATCACCAGGCTTTCTCTAATGTGACTCGGGTGGGACTCAAACCCACGACCTTCAGAACCGGAATCTGACGCTCTATTCAACTAAGCTACCAAGCCAAAGACTGCGCAAAAGTAAATATAATCTCTCAGTTAAGCAAACTGTACGGGCAAAGAGTTTCTATTATCTTCATATTATCTCTTTCGCACACAATTCTGATATTTTGCACACACAAAAAGTAATTACACTACCATTTTGCAAATAAAATATCAATCCGTATTGATGTTTTGCAACTAATAATTATCTTTGTTGCGCACATTTAATAAACAAAAAGTACAGCAGAATATGAGTTATTTAATTAAACCGGCTGGATATAAAGCACTTTTGAATTTAGCTCAAACAGAGATGGGTATAAAAAAGATCAAAGACTTTTTCCAGCAAAATCTTTCTTCCGAACTACGTTTACGTCGTGTCACCGCACCTTTATTTGTCCTGAAAGGTATGGGTATTAATGATGACTTAAACGGGACAGAGCGAGCTGTTACGTTTCCAATCAAAGACTTAAACGATTCTAAAGCCGAAATTGTACACTCTCTGGCCAAATGGAAACGGCTCACTTTGGCCGATTATCAAATAGAAGAAGGTTACGGTATTTATACGGATATGAACGCTATCCGTTCCGATGAAGAACTCGGCAACTTACACTCTTTATACGTAGACCAGTGGGACTGGGAGCGCGTAATGAATAAAAATGAACGAAACATCGAATTCTTAAAAGAAACTGTGCGCCGCATCTATGCCGCTATGGTACGGACAGAATATCTGGTATACGAAATGTTTCCACAAATCAAACCGACACTTCCTCAATATATTCATTTTATACATTCCGAGGATTTATTACAAAAATATCCTACCTTTACAGCAAAAGAACGCGAAGATGCCATAGCAAAAGAATACGGCGCCGTATTCATTATTGGCATCGGTTGCCGTTTAAGTGATGGCAAGAAACATGACGGGCGTGCTCCCGACTATGACGACTGGTCTACAATAGCAGAGAACGGACAAACCGGATTAAACGGAGACTTATTGGTTTGGGACGATGTGTTAAACCGTTCCATGGAATTATCGTCAATGGGAATCCGCGTCAATAAAGAAGCATTATTGCGTCAGCTAGCCATTAACAATGCAGAAGAAAAAAAAGAACTATACTTCCATAAACGCCTTCTGAACGGAGAGCTTCCTCAAAGTATCGGCGGAGGCATCGGTCAAAGCCGTTTATGTATGTTCTATCTCCGTAAAGCGCATATCGGAGAAATCCAGGCTAGCATATGGCCTGAAGAAATGCGCAAAGAAGCTAATGATGCAGGAATGTACTTAATTTAGTTGACAGTTGACAGGTAAAATACATTTTCCACCTATCACCTGTCGATTGTCACCTGTCAACTTATAAAGCCATGGATGTAAAAATAGAACAAAGTTGGAAAGAGCGCTTAGCGCCCGAATTTGAAAAAGACTATTTCGAACAACTAATCAATTTCGTAAAGGCGGAATACAAACAAACAACTGTCTATCCTCCGGGACCATATATTTTTAACGCATTTGAGCATTGTCCGTTCGACAAAGTGAAAGTCGTAATTCTTGGTCAGGATCCTTACCATGAACCCGGACAAGCACACGGATTATGCTTTTCTGTGCAGGACGGAACCCCATTTCCTCCATCACTCATTAACATATTCAAAGAGATACAAGACGACCTGGGTAAATCGATACCAACAAACGGTAATTTACTACGATGGGCAGATCAAGGCGTTCTTTTGCTAAACGCAACTTTAACGGTTCGTGCACACCAGGCAGGTTCCCATCAAAACAAAGGCTGGGAAGCATTTACAGATGCAGTCATACATAGCCTGGCCACCGAACGCAGCCATATTGTTTATATCCTTTGGGGTTCTTACGCCCAGCGTAAAGGGGCATTTATAGATTCGTCACGCAATCTTATCCTTAAATCCGCCCACCCGTCTCCACTATCTGCATTCCGTGGATTTTTTGGCAACAAACATTTCAGCAAAACAAATGATTATTTAATTGCAACCGGACAAGAACCGATAGACTGGTAAGAAGCAAAACGGAAATAAAACATTGAGGACTGAAAATTAAACCGGCTAACGGTATTTAATTTTCAGTCCTCAATGTTTTATTTAGTACCATTGTTGTCCGTCACGATAGTTGCTTCTCTTATCCAATTTCAAATCTTTCAGTAAAGAAGAACTTACAGCAATAGAGAACGAATAAGATTTATACGGGCCAACCGGTATAAAACTGGCTGTCATTTGCCAACAGTGCAAATCGCGCGTAATATTGCAAGTCATATATGATATCTTCTTTGTATCGAAGTCATAGGTTGCATTAAAATTAAAACGCCAATTCTTTGTTGGCTGAATATTTCCATTAAAACTAAGCGAATGAGTCAGTTTATAGTTATATTCCATCTTCTTAGGATTAAACGTCCCGTAATTTAGATTCAAACCATAGTTAAACGAAAGGCTCCAAGGTATTTTAGATACCAAATATCCGTCCGCATCCGTTTCTCCGGCTTCTTTCTTTTTTCCAAGTAAACGTCCGCCACTCTTTTGTCCGTCTTCCGATGTTCCATCTTCTTCAGGATTCAAGCCGTCCTCGGTTCCGGTACCGGATGAATTGTTCTGGCTATCCGATTTACTTTTTCCTCCCCCAAACAATTTGTTGAATGTTTCATTATTAAACGTATAAGAGAAACTCGTCCCCGTCGTACGTAAACGGCCTATTCCTTTACCCGAGTTCCAACGCATTTTATCTATCTTATAAGGCCTGCCGGTCGTTTCATCGTAACCATAAGTATATGTATCAAACACCATGTTCAGGTTCAATGTATAGCTTTTAGAGAATTTCAGACGCAATCCTACAGTCAGGTCACTCCATTTAAACGAGTCTGCCGCCATATTATAATTCATGCCTAAAGACAACTTGTCTATGAGACTTATCTTTCTAACTCCCGTCGAATCTTTATCCGTACGGATTTTCATTTCTATGTTATTATTGACAGAGAAACTAACAAGTCCCTGTTTCCCTCTGGATGGCACACCAAACATTTGTCCGTCAAAAGGAGAATAAGTTACCGTCTGATTCTGGCCATATTCATCCCTAAACGTATAGTCCTTGAAGAAACCAAAACGGGAAGAACCAAAATCCGGGGCAATACTTAAACTAACGGAAGGTTCAAAGCGATGACGGATCATCTGCACCTTATCTCCCAGAAAAGGTAATGGTTTATAAAAACCATATAAAGTAGTTGATGCAGAAACGGATGCGTCAAAATTATATACCCTGTAAAAACCATACGTCGTGTCACGGGCTACCATGCGCTTCTGTTGCAAATCATACTCCTGCTCCGTCTTGCTTGTGTACCAACGTTCCGTATAATTAAAAGAAGGAGAAATATTTAGATATTTAAGAACCGAGAATGTTGCACTGACAGGAATCTGATGTTGCATGGCATTCTTCCAGTCTTTAATTATATTCGACTTAAACAACAGGTTTTCTTTCGTATCGATACTGTTTCGTAAATAGCCGGTATAACTCATTGAAATCTTCTCATACCAACGTTCTGCACCTACAGCATGTTTACGTTTAAACGGAAAAATACGGCTCATTGTTACTGAAATATCAGGCAATGTTACAGAAATAGAAGAGTCACTCGAACGCTGGTTAATATTCATTGTTGCCGAAAGTGTAAACGGATTGTTCGGAAATCGCTGTGTAAAGTTGACACTGGAACCTTTCGTATTCTGGGTAGCATCCATATTAAACAAGCTATTCGTATTATTACGGTCATAGCTACTGGTTGAGAAGTTCACACTGGCAGAGAAATTCTGGTACGGATTAGCCTTCGGGTCTTGCGTATGCGTCCATCTTATTTTAAAGTCTTTTGCCAAACTATAATCAGGCAAACCTTTGTCACCCAAACGTGTTACCAGATAAGAAGCATCAAAATTACCGGAAAAACGATACCTTTTCCTGTAAGAAGAACGTGCAGCCAATCCCCATGAACCCTTTGTATAAATTTCGCCAGTCAATGCCAAATCGATATAATCGCTTAAGGCAAAGTAATATCCACCGTCCCGCAAGAAGAAACCACGCGCATTTTCATCTCCGAAAGTAGGCATGATAATACCGGAAGAATAGGTAGTCGAAAATGGGAAGAAACAAAACGGAAGTCCTAACGGATATAGCGGAACGTCTTCGAAAACAAGATAAACAGGTCCGGTTACAATATTCTTTTTCGGACGAACTTTAGCTTTTGTCATCTGGATATAAAAGTGCGGATGTTCATGCTCGTCGCAGGTAGTATATTTGCCACCCACCATATTAAGCACATCATTATCCATCTTTTTAGTACGGCCGGCCGTTACATAACCTTCGCCCTGTTGCGTAATTACATCCGTAATATACCCTTTTTTCGTACCGAAATTATAACGCATCGTCTTCGATTCGTACTCTTCTCCCCCATCTTTAAACAGTGGATAGCCAAACTCCTGGCCAATAGAGTCCAAGCCGAATTTGGCAAATACAAGACTACTATCCATATTCATCTCTATATTCTCGGCCGTAAGTTCTATTTGCTGATACTTTACATTTCCGTCTCCGAAAAGATAAGCCCAATTACCTGCCGTCATTACAATAGAGTCTGCAGCCGAATAAGTTACCACAGCATCCAGGCCTTGTTTTTTATGTGCAGTAGAATCTGCCAAGGCGGTACTATCTTGTTGCGCCGTCTCGGAAACAGCACCCGGAATGCTATCCCCCGGAGCTACCGCTCTCTGAGAATACAAAGAAGTACCTCCTAAAAAAGAAAGTATAAAGATTATTAGTAGTCTGTATTTCATTAAAATAACAATTGATAGCAGAGCCAGTGTCGACATAACCGGTAACCTGTCCTACTCCTCAGTTACAGCGTGCAAATGTATAATAAATAAATGAGCCTTACTGTTTTTATTCCCCTAAAAAGAGTTTACACCACGAATCAAAGCGTCCCACAGTTTCGGCGCCGTATTTGGAAAGACCTTGTTTTACTTTATCTATTGACTTCTCTTTCTCCAACTTCGTTTTACTATAAAATTTATCTGCAAAACAAATTAACTGCTCTTCCATAGACACCGGTTGCATGTCTCTCTGCGGAAGGGGAAGATTACGTTCCTCTATCATTTTTAACGAAATCCCTGTTCCTGTATGCCTCTCGCAAACCAAGGCATGCCTGGGAAAACCTTCTTCGCGCATTAAATCGGAACCCAAATAGCCATGGCATATATATTCGGCCTCGCCATAACAAGCTATATCCGGAGCATTACATTTAAAAATACCAATATCGTGCAACATAGAAGCCTCATCGATAAAAGTCAAATCCAAATTCATCTCCGGATGCATTCGGGCAATAGATAAAGCCTTATCAGCCACACTTCTGCTATGCGTAACCAATATCCGGAAAGCTTCCGATTCTAAGGGATAATATTTTTTTATTATATCTAATGGATTCATGCCATACAAATTTCTTAATTGCAAATATACTATTTTTATTAAACAATAAGACGAAGTAGTTGTTTTGTCTTTGTAGCCTAAACATTTCAACGGGAGCCTATAACCGTTCGCCGCCCGCAGGACGATCGTTCACCGATCGTCGGACAGTCGTTCGCTGTACCAAGAACGATTGTCCGACGAACGGCGAACGGCTACATCTTTGTATTGAAAAGGATAAACATTAAGCAAGAAAAGGATAAAACCACACGAGGAAAAACAGAAAAGATTCGCTATTTTTGCATCATATATAAAGAGGAAAAATTTATGAAAGCTGTTATTTGGCTTGCCTTTTGGGTGTTCTACCTGTGTTTGTCCCCCGAAATTCAAGCTGCCACTTTATCACAAGCCCCATTAAAATTAGGTGCCGAACGCATGGATGTCGTCACCCGGTTATTAAAAAACAAACGGGTTGGGCTTGTTGTCAACCAAACTTCTATTCTGGAGAGTGAACAAAAACATCTTTTGGACGCTTTGCTGGAAAACGGTATTGACGTAAAAAAAGTATTTGCCCCTGAACATGGCTTCAGAGGAACTGCCGATGCCGGCGCCGAAATCAGCGACAGTAAAGATATTAAAACCGGAGTCCCGATCATTTCCATTTACGGAAAAAACAAGAAGCCCACAGCCGAGCAGTTAAGCGACCTGGACGTTATTGTATTCGATATTCAAGATGTCGGAGCCCGTTTCTATACTTACATTAGCACAATGCATTATGTAATGGAAGCCTGTGCCGAAAATAACAAAGAATTCGTAGTATTGGATCGCCCCAATCCTAACGACTTTGTAGACGGGCCAATGCGTGAAAAGGGCTTCGAGTCTTTCGTTGGCGTAGATCCTATTCCATTATTGCACGGTTTAACAGTGGGAGAACTGGCCTGGATGATCAATGGTGAAGGTTGGTTGGACAGCACGCCAGATACTTGCCATCTTAAAATAATAAAAATGGAGAACTGGAAACATGGAGATCCTTATTGGTTACCGGTAAAACCATCTCCTAACCTGCCTAACGACCAGGCTATTCGTTTATATCCGTCTTTATGCTTTTTCGAAGCAACTAATATCAGCATAGGACGCGGCACCTATTATCCTTTTCAGGTAATAGGTTATCCGGATAAAAAATACGGAGACTTCAGCTTTACGCCCGTTCCTCTGGAAGGCTTTGATAAGAATCCATTACAGAAAAACAAAGAATGTTATGGAGTAGACCTTCGTGAATATCCATATCAGGGAGGATTATCATTAAGTTTCTTCCTCGACTTTTATAATAAAGCAGGAAAAGACCAGGCGTTTTTCTTTGCCCGGCCGCACTGGTTCGACCTATTGGCCGGAACAAAGAAACTTCGTTTCCAGATAGTACGTGGATTATCCGAGCAGGAAATACGCGATAGTTGGCAGCCGGAGCTTGAGAAATACAAACAAATACGTAAAAAGTATCTGCTATATCCGGATTATCCAACCGGGAAAAGAAAGAAATAGCTATTCATTGATATCTTTGCTTTTCTTTTTCATCACCAACAATTTACCATTGTCGGTTCCGTACAAGGCAATTTCTTTAATTGGCTTCTCTTCGCCTACAGCCTCAAAACGCACCACCTTGTTGAGCGCTTGCAACAATTCGGTTTCACCACTCATATCAGGGCACATCATACGTGTTGTTGCCACTTGAGGGAACTTAATGATATTTTTATACATATCATTATACTCTATCTGCCCCATAATACGGTTGCAGCCGGCGTTTCCGGACAAATGATTACGTGCCACATCAATCACCAGCATCTGGTTGGTTACTTCCGGATTCAGCTTTGTACCGTTTAATTCAACGACCTCCCATTCCCCGTCCAAGTCCGAGTATGATGCAACAGTTGCTTTTTTAGCTTTACATCCGGCCAATAAAGCTACACCTGCTACGAGCAAACCTAAATAGAATAAATGTTTCATTCAAATTAATTTTTAGCTAAAACCAACAATACATCCCCATTGGCATCAACCAGCAACATTTCTTCATCGTTCTGTCCGGCCTTAACCGCTTTAACATCATTCATAGCCTGGAATACAGCGTCTTCGGTTTCCATATTCGGACAAGCCATCATTGTAGCTGCCGCCGGTTTAATAGTTATAGATGAAACATCGTTAGGATCTAACTCAATGGTCGTATTAAAAATATTGCAACCGCCATTACCATGCAATTTGTTTTCCGCCATATTAAAATCCATCTGAGGCAAACCTTCTTCCAGAATCTTTTTACCTTTTACTTCTACTACTTTCCATTTACCTTCCAGTTTCTTCGCATCTGTTTTAGCTTCCGAACAAGAAACAGCTATTCCTACAAACATAGGAATCAGCAATGCATACATAATAATTCTCTTCATAACTTATATCATTTATAAAATATACTTCGTAAAGATATGACGGTATTAAAAGGTAAAATGTTCCGAGCCAGCCCTTGATTTAACCAACCTTAACATCGTGGCGAATCAAGTTTCGTCGCTTCCATTTTTGCGTACGCCATCTTAAAGCCAGAACTATACCCCGTGAACTTTCGTCCATTGCAAAAGCCACCCACATGCCGGCCAAACCCAATCCGAACACAATACCAAACATATAGCCGCAGAAGACTGCAAAGAACCACATGCAAACCAATTCTATCAACACCGGCACTATGACGTCTCCCACCGAGCGCAGGTTGAAAAGGAACATCAACACCGTAGCACGTCCTTGCTCCAGGAAAATATCAACCAGCAATACTCCCATTGCTACATTTATAATCGTTTCGTTCTCTGTAAATATTCCCAACAATGGGCGGCCAAGCAGATAAACACTCGAACTTGCAACAAAAGTTATAAACAAAGAACGTTTCCACGCATACCAGCTCAGCGTATAAGCAGCACGCTTCTTTCCGGCCCCCACCAGATTTCCGGTACAAACAGCCGTTGCCTGAGCTATGGAAAGGGAGAAAAGATAACCCACTATAACAATATTCATCACATATACCCTGGTCGCCAATATCTCGTTACCCAGCATATTAATAAAGTAAACAATAGCCACCTGTGACGCATCGTACGAGATTTGTTCGACAGCAGAAGGGGCTCCTATCTTGAGAACGTCTTTCAGCATCCTGAAAGGAAAGGGACGGAAATAGGCCAAAGGCATCCGGTGAATCAATCGCTTAAACAGCACGATAAAAAGGAAGATCATAGCTATAGCGCGACAAACAGAAGTAGAAATAGCCGCTCCTTCGACACCCAAAGCCGGGAAACCGAAATGACCGAATATCAATGTATAGTTTCCTAAAATATTCAGTATATTAATTACTAATGCAACCTGCATAGAATAGTTTGGTTTATTGGCTGCACGCAATACTGTAGATACGGTAAACGTAATTGCCTGAAAGAAGCCAAAACCACCTACGATCTTCATATATATGGAAGCATCAGGCATCAGGTCCGGACGAATATCCATCATTACAAGCATCCGCCCGCCAAAGCAAGTAAGTATCAAGCTAATGATTAAGCCAACCGCCGCATTGAACAACAAAGATGTTCCTACTACCTGAATAAAGCTTTTGTTATTCTTTGCCCCGAAATAGAGGGCACACATAACTGCTGTTCCTGTAGTAGTAATATTAAAGAGTAAAAAAACCATATTGAGCAATTGGTTTACCACGCCAACTGCAGCCACCGAATTATCAGAATACTGACTGAGCATTAAGGTATCAACCACACCTAAAGTCAGTATCAGCAAAGTCTCTAAAAAGATAGGGCCGGTCAGCTTAAACAACTTGCCTTTCAATCCTTCCGGGCGGCGGAATAGTCTGTGTATATTCATAAAACAATCTTCTTACCGGGGCGCAAAGGTACAAAACAAGTTCTGTCTTTAGATTATTTTCCTTAAATTTGCCATACTAAAAAGAATGTATGAAGAAACAAAGTATTATTTATATCTTACTGGTTTTATTGGTAAGCAGTCTTTCCTGTACACATGTCAAACAAACGGAAGAAGAAGTAGACAGTGAATGGATAGACAGTCTGCAACATATCTACCAATACGGAATATGTATTGACTCATTGAATGTAAACGAATACATGATAAAAAGCGGAGATAATCCGGCTACAATCTTTTCAGGTCTGGGCTTTTCGGCTCTGCAGGCAGATAGTATAAGCAAGTCTTCACGGCATGTATTAGACCCAACCAAACTACGTGCCGGAATGCATTATTGCACCTTTACCACAAATGATAGTGTTGCTGCCATACGTTATATTGCCTTTGCCAAGTCGTTAACCGACTATGCTATTATAGACTTTACCAATGATACTATATGCGCTTACGAATTTTCAAAACCCATCATCCTGAAACGTAAATATGCAGAAGGCGTTTTAAACTCTTCACTCTGGAATGTGATAAAGGCTTCAGGTGCAGATCCGCTTCTTGCACTGGAGCTGTCTAATAATGTGTACGCATGGCAGATAGACTTCTTTGATGTAAAGGAAGGGGATTCGTTTAAGGTATTATATGACGTTGCTTATATCGATGATACAACGGCGCTCAAAATAGCATCCGTCGAAGGGGCAATCTTTACTCACCGGGGAAAAGATTTTGTTGCTATTCCATTTACCCAGGATAGCATCTCTGAATATTTTGATGAAGCGGGAAACAGCCTCAGAAAAGCATTTTTGAAAGCGCCATTGGATTTCTTCCGTATCACTTCCCGGTTTACCAATGCCCGCTTTCATCCTATCTTAAAAAGATACAGGGCACATCACGGCGTAGACTACGCCGCTCCTGTCGGGACTCCGGTTAAAAGTATCGGAGACGGTACCGTTATAGCAAAAGGTTATCAGAGAGGAGGAGGGAACTTCTTAAAGATTAAGCACAATTCCGTTTATACCACAACTTATATGCATCTTAGCAAGTTTGCTCCGGGAATTAAGGTTGGAAGTCATGTAAGGCAAGGACAAGAAGTTGCTTATGTAGGTTCTACCGGGCTTTCAACAGGACCCCATCTCGATTTTCGCGTACACAAGAACGGACAGCCAATCAATCCTCTTCAAATGGATGCTCCCCCGTCTAAACCCATAAAACCGGAATTAACAGACAGTTTTAAGATTATAAAGCAACAAGTATTGGCAGAAATAGATAGTTTTGCATCTATAAAACAAAAAGGCTTATGAAATTCCTCGGAAACATTATCTGGCTACTTTGCGGAGGTATTATTACCAGTATAGAATACTTAATATCCAGTCTGCTGTTAATGATTACTATCATAGGTATACCATTCGGATTACAAACATTGAAGTTGTCCATGTTGGCTTTGTGGCCATTTGGCAGCCAGGTTACAGACAATGGCAATTCCGGAGGTTGTCTCTCATTGATCATGAATGTAATATGGATATTCATAGGCGGCATCTGGATTTGTCTGACGCATCTCGGTTTCGGCATTTTGTTATGTATTACTATTATCGGAATCCCTTTCGGCCGTCAGCACTTCAAACTGGCAGCACTGGCATTAGCACCTTTTGGAAAAAACATTCATTGATCAATCTATCACCGGATACAGCCTACGAGCATCTGTACGTGAACAGGCATTAAAGTGCCACCATTCATAGGATATAATGCGGAAACCGGCTTTCGTCATAACTCGACGAAGCAAACGGCGATTATTATATTCTTGTTGGTTTATTTTACCTTGCTTCAATAGTGCTTCTTCATTGGAAGTATGTGCTTCTTCGCCGAAATAGTCGAACGGGCTTCCCATAGGTAGAGGTATGCCTGTTTCATCCAGTATTGTAACATCTACAGCCATACCATAATTATGCAGACCACCGCCATTAGCAGGGTTACTCACATAATTCGTTTTATCTGTTCCTCTAACCAAGCTCCACATTTTACGCTGGACGGACATAGGACGAGCAGCATCATACACTACAATTGTCCACGCAGGATGTTCCAATTTCAATAACCTTTGGGCTTTTACCAACATACCGGCAGCTTCGAAGCGTAACCAAGCTTGAGATAATCCTTTATATACAGCCTGATTCATAAAGTTATCCTGTTGGGCATACTTCAATTCTACACAGATAGTACTATCTAATGTTCTGATATTAATCAATCCTTTCGAAGACAATAAGCTATCCAAGTCTCCTTGTTGTACGGCAAAACAACAAATAAACCGAACCAGAAATACTATAATCCAGCTATATTTCATCGATCAATAGAAATCTGTTCCACTTGGATTGTATCACTCAAAAATAAGGACGCAGCTTCAGAAAACTTTTCAGCCGACTCTGTCGTTAAGAAACGGCTTCTACCCTCTTTCGTCAGTCTCGCATCCATTTCAGAATGGCGTCTTAAATAATCCTGTAAACTCTTTGCGACATATTCGCCCTGAGAAAAAAGCGTTATCCCTTTAGGCAAATTGGCTTCGATTTTATTTATTAACAAAGGATAATGTGTGCAGCCCAAAACCAAAGTATCTATTTCAGGATCGGCAGAAAGTACGTGTTCCAAATGTTTCTTTACAAAATAATCGGCGCCGGGAGAATCAAATTCATTATTTTCCACCAAAGGGACCCACATCGGGCAAGCTTCTCCGGTAACCTTTATATGCGGAAACATTTTTCCTATTTCCATCGTATAGGAACCGGACGATATTGTCCCGTTAGTTCCTAAAATCCCTATATGCTTTGTCTTGCTAATAGTATCCATTAGTTCAACAGTAGGACGAATAACCCCTAAAACACGCCTTTCTGCATCCCAGCCAGGCAAATCACGTTGTTGAATAGTTCGCAAGGCCTTAGCAGAAGCCGTATTACAAGCCAGTATCACTAGCCGGCAACCTTCTTCAAACAACTTCATTACAGCTTGTCGCGTAAACTGATAAACTACCTCAAAAGAACGAGTGCCGTAAGGTGTTCTCGCATTATCGCCCAAATAAATATAATCATAATCCGGCATGACAGACCGTATCTTATCAAAGATTGTCAAGCCACCATAACCGGAATCAAATACACCGATCGGACCCGGTTTTTGCGAATAGTATTTATTCTTTGCTTCCATTTATAATAAACAAAGGATGCCTTTCTATAGAAGGGCATCCTTTCCTTTTATTCAGATAATATATTAAATACCTAATTTAGACTTCACGAAAGAAGTAGCATCAATTGCATTCGTTCCTGTATAAAGCAATACCTGAGGGTCTACAATATAAGTATAACCTTTTTCGTCACCTACAGCTTTGATTGCTTTCTGGATCTTATCCTGGATAGGCTGAAGCAATTCACCCTGTTTCTTCTGTATATCCTGTTGAGCTACCTGCATGAAATTATCTATGCGTCCGCGGATATCTTCAATTTCCTGCATTCTGCGCAATTTGATATTCTCGGTCAATGAATCTTGCTGAGCAACAAAATCTGAATACTTCTTTGTGTATTCATCCTGCATCGTCTTCAATTCACCTTTATATTTTTCATTCAAGTCTGCCATTTTCTTTTCCATATCGCCAGCATCAGGTAATGCCAAAAATATATCCTGAGTATTCACATAAGCAATTTTCACTTCCTGTGCAATAGCTCCCAGAGGGAGAATCATAAACAATAAGACAATAAGTTTCTTCATTTTTCTTTATATTACTTTGTTATTAATCAATTCAATTACTTGCCGTGCTTAAAGCGCACAAATGTAAGCATTTATTTTGAATATCCTAATTTTATCAGCACTTCATTACTAATATCAATTTTTGGAGATGCAAAAATAATACTCATAGCTGAAGCTCTATCCATTACCAACTGATACCCCTTATCTTCTGAAATTTCTTTTACTGCATTATAAACCTCATCCTGAATAGGTTTCATCAGACTTTCACGTTTTTTATACAGTTCCCCTTCAGGTCCAAAATATTTACGTTTCAAATCCTGAGCTTCCTGCTCTTTCTTCACGATTTCTTCTTCACGCTTTGTTTTCATTTCGGCCGAAAGAAATACCAAATCGCTCTGATAAGTTTTATACATATTCTGGGCTTCCTGTTGGATTGCCTCTACCTCATTCTGCCATTTCTTTGAAACCTGGCTTAACTGCTCGTTAGTCATTTCGTATGCCGGTATATTCTTCAGAATATATTCCATATCGATCAAAGCAAACTTCTGAGCCATTCCCGCAAAAGAGCAAAGGAATATAAAGCAACTTAAAGCAATTATCTTTTTCATACTTTTACCTTTCATGTTTCATCTTATGACTGCAAATATAGCAGAGGGTTTATAATATAGAATCTAAATTACGTTAATTTAGAATTCTTGTCCAATAATAAAGTGGATATTGCTACCACCACGCTTGCTTGAATAGTCGGGAGTATCAAATCCGTATGCCCAGTCAATACCCATCAATCCGATCATCGGAAGGAAGATGCGGACACCCACACCAGCCGAACGTTTCAGATCAAACGGATTAAATTCCTTCAAAGTTCTCCAGGCATTACCTGCTTCAGCAAATACCAAACCATAGATTGTTGATGAAGGTTCCAACAAGAACGGATAGCGCAATTCCATTGACAAGCGTGAGTAAGCATAACCATAAGAATTATAACCGCCATTACCGGCAATACTTCCGTTTTCATATCCTCTCAATCCGATTGTTTCAGTTGCATAAGTACTTGAATAACCGCTCATACCGTCACCGCCCATATAGAATGTTTCAAACGGAGACCTCTTATTCTTATCATAAGAACCCAAGAATCCATATTCAACACGTGTCATCAATACCGGTGTGCGTTTTACTGTCAACGGAGCTAACGGAGAGAATATCTTAGCTTTGAATTTCCATTTATGGTATTCGATAAAACGGAACTTGGTCGGGTCTTGATCGCTTAATGATCCGTAATCCTTATTATCGAACAAAGAGAACGGAGGAGTTGCACTCACTGATAAAGAGAACTGAGAACCGCGACGAGTATACAACGGGTTATCTATAGAGTTACGTTGCAACATCAATTCCAAGTTGATGTTATGACATGTACCATTGTTTACAAGGAAGTAATCCCAATCATGCATTTTGTACATCTGATAATTCAGTGTTGCCATGAACTGGAAGAAATCATCCGGCCAATTTAAACGCTTACCATAACCGGCAGAAAGACCAAACATCATGATATATTTTTCCGGGTTCAATGCAGCTTCATAGTTATAATTATTACCATAACCATAATTTCCATATCCATAGCCACCATAACCACCATATCCGCCATAATAATTATATGGATTATAACTATTATAGTAATTATTATTATAATAGCTGCTGCTAATATCGGTTTGCCTTGAGAAATAAGCGCTTAACGATAACGTATTCGGACGTTTACCGCCAAACCAGGGATCCATAAACGAAATACTATATGCCTGGTAATAGCGTCCGTTGGTCTGTCCGCTCAGAGTCAGAGTCTGTCCTTCACCTTGCGGTATGACACCTTTATAAGTAGAAGGATTAAATAAGTTCTTTACAGAGAAATTGGTAAACTTCAAACTTAATTTACCGATCACACCTGTTTGTCCCCAACCGGCAGAGAATTCGATCTGGTCATTAGCTTTAGATACCAGATTATACTGGATGTCCACAGTTCCATTTTCGGCATCCGGTATTGGTTGCGGAACCAGGTTTTCCGGGTCAAAGTGTCCCATCTGTGCAATTTCACGAACAGAACGCATCAAATCTTCACGACTGAATAACATACCCGGTTTAGTACGAAGTTCACGACGAACGATATCTTCATACAAACGGTCGTTACCATTAATTATAATCTTATTAATAGAGGCCTGAGGACCTTCCTGAATACGGATTTCCAAAGAGATAGAATCATTATCTACATCTACTTCCACAGGATCGGCGTTAAAGAATAAATAACCGTTATTGAAATACAGGTTCGACACAGCGTCTTCATCACTTTGCAAACGTTCTCCTAATTTCTTCTGGTTATATACGTCGCCGGGCTTCATTCCTAACAAGAAGTTCAACTGCTCCGTAGGATATTTTGTATTACCTACAAAAGAAATATCCCGCAAGTAATACTTATCACCTTCGTCAACCTTTATATAAACATCAACACGTTTATCATTATAATTCACAACACTGTCTTCCAGAATTACAGCATCACGATAACCGTGTTCATTATATTTATCAATAATATTTTTCTTATCCTTATCGTATTCTTCCGTTGTAAACTTCTTTGTGCTGAACATCTCAAGGACACTGGATTTCCAGTCATTCTGAAGGTTGAATTTTTCATTCGTCTTCTTCATAGCCTTTTTCAAGTCGCGATCCGTCAACGCTTTATTCCCATCAAAGTGAATTTTACGAATTTTGGTCTTTTCATGCTTATTAATGAATATATCCACTATAACTTCACCTTCATGGGAAATATCATCTTTCTGAAGAATTTCCACATCCACGTTCTTATATCCTTTACCATCAAAAAACTTCTGGATTAATATCTTGGCACGGTCCATCACGTTCGGCGTTACCTGAAAGCCTTTCTTTAAGCCTAGTTTAGCTTCAATATCCTGTTTTTCCCCTTTCTTAATGCCGTGATAATTAACTTCCGAAATACGAGGACGTTGCTTTAATTGTATTTCCAGCCACACCTGGTCTCCTTCAACCTTAGTAGCCAATATCTTTACATCAGAAAACAGTCCATGCCTCCAAAAACGTTTTATGGCTGTCGTTATTTCATCTCCGGGGATAGTAACTTCATCTCCTACGGATAATCCGGAGAAACCGATCAACACAAAATCATCATAATTCTTAATACCCGTTACCTTAATATCTGCAATTTTATACTTCTTTGGCAACGAATAAGAAAAAACCGGTAACTCTGCCGGTTTTTCAACCTGGGTAGTGTCAGTTTCCTGAGCAAATGCTCCGCATGCAAAGCCCAGAAAAATAAAAAACAGCACTATTCTTTTGTACATATAACAGCTAATTGTTTATAAGATTAATTGCTCACTTGTCTTACCAAAACGGCGCTCACGCTGTTGATAATACAATATAGCTCCATACAATTCTTCTTCTCTGAAATCAGGCCAGAACACATCTGTAAAATATAATTCTGCATACGACAACTGCCATAGCAGGAAATTACTGATGCGTTTTTCTCCACCGGTACGAATCAATAAATCCGGATCGGGGATGCCTTTTGTCGTTAGATGGTCTGAGACAACAGCCTCAGTTATATCGTTGGGGGTTATTTTCTTATCTGCCACTTCTCCAACAAGCGTTTTAACAGCCTGTACAATTTCCCAACGGGAAGAATAACTTAAGGCCAACACCAATGTGGTTCCTGTATTAACTGAAGTTTTATCAATACATTCCTGTAAAGTTACACGTGCATCTTCCGGCAAACGGGATAAATCGCCAATAGCCATCAGACGTACATTATTTTTCATCAAATCAGGAGTTTCCCTGTGAATAGCCGATACTAACAAACTCATCAAGGCTTGTACCTCCTGTTCCGGACGATTCCAATTCTCTGTAGAAAAGGTATACACCGTCAGATATTTCAAGCCGATAGCAGTTGCCGCCTCCACAATTTTACGAACAGAAACGACACCTTCCTGATGACCGAAACTACGGTCTTTACCCTGAGCTTTTGCCCAGCGTCCGTTTCCATCCATTATAATAGCCACATGCTGTGGCAAGCGTTTTCTGTCTATTTCTTCAAACAACGACATTTTTTATTTCGTATCTTAATAACCACTTATACTGTTCTTGTTATTACATGGTCTGTTACGAGGTCCGAAATCCCATGTAACAGAAAGCAACAATAAAGAATACCAATCTTTATTCTTCAAAAAGCTGCTCTTTATTCCATACGGATTATCCAAAACTGCATTTCCCTCCAGATTGTCGCCAAACAATTTCCGGAAAGAAAATTCGCATCCCAGATTAATCCGGTTCTTTAATTTATACTTTACGCCAACGCCCAAAGGCACATTTACACTGGCCATAGTGCTTCCATTACCTGGGGCAACCGTCATTCCAAGCCCTAACAATACGTAAGGCGAAAACCGTTTAGCATTTGCATAAGCAAACTTATCGCTATACGGAAAAAAGTTGAACTCCATTTGTCCACCCAATTCTATCAGGTTCCGATTAAAAGAAACCTGCGCATTATCAGGAAAAACATTATCCAACCCTGCGGTACTCCCCGAAATACGTCCCCATAACAAATCGGCTTTTACAGCCCATCTGAAATTAGCATTATAACGAAACACAGCACCCAATGCAGGATTCAAGCCTTTAAAAAAGGCATTCTTGTTTGCATCCCCCATATAATAGGCTCCGCCTGCCATTCCGCCAATTTCATATTTGTATTCCTGAGCATATAGTACAGGAAATGAACCGGTTAAAAGGATAATTATCAATATACGTTGAAAGAAAGTAGAAGTCATACGCTTTACTGTTATATATACTACATCTCTTTTCTAACGATAAAAGCCTGATAAAATTATACTTTTCTCCAAGGAACTTTCTAGTCCTTAAATCCCAGCCGGTTTATGCGACCACGCCAGATTTCATCCAACACTTTCGAATTGTTGCTTGTTTTTCCGCCGAAAATAAGCATATATTTTTCTTTATCTACCAATACTGAAGAAAAGCCTCTGGCCTTATATGATTCGGGCAACACAACCATCGAATCTATTTCAGACCATGTCACGCCGTTATCTATTGAATTATATATTGTTTTAGAGGGCTTACCAGCAGCGTCAATTCCTCCTATCAGGAAGAATTTATCATCATAGCGCGATAACATAGTGCCTTCGCTTGGCACTAAAACATCTGTTCCTTCGTCCGAAAGAATAGCCCATGAAGTAGCATTCATTGTTGCCCAAACAGTATTACTCAGCTGACCGTTGCTTGTTCTACCACATGCAACTGTTAAACGCTCTTTATACATAATATTATGCGTTGCCGAACCAAAACCTGTAACAGGGAAATTGACCGGAACAATGTTTCCTTCCGTCCAATTTTGAGATTTATCCATTGCAGCAAACTTCAATGTTCCATCCTTATCAATAATGGTAGCTAATGCTGACGGCTGGCTTACGCCACCTTCTTTTACACCACCCAACAAATACTTCACAACCGGTGTATTATCCAGCACAGACCAATTTTGCCCATCTACAGACTGATAAACAACACCTTTTGTTCCAGGAGCATACAGAACGCCCTCATATTCAGTAATCTGAGAAAGACGTACTTCATTATCAGGCAATCCGGACAAAGAAAGTTCGTCCCATTTTTTTGCATCCGAAGCTGCCGAACGATATAATTTATAGCTTTTATCCGTTGCCGGCTTCACATACATATAATAATAATCGGAACTATTCACATTAAAAGCAACAACTTTTTCTTCGTCAATGCTCAGACCAGTTACCTTATCTGCATACAAAGACCAAACCATTGAATCGGGAACGACCTGATGAATGTTGACCTGAGCCAAATATGTTTTAGAAAACTGTCCGTCATAAGAATAGGTAATAAACTTCACCGGTTTGGAAAAGTCAAGAGAATCTGTTCCATTCCAAGGAATAGTATCTCCTACAGCTTCTTGTATAACCTGAACCTGAGCCGTACCGGAAGCAAAGTTAACGGTACAAACAACTTTTTCAATTTCGGTTCCATAAGCCATTGAATCTATATTGAAAATACGTCCGTCCAACTGGTCTATTGTAAAATCGACTTTCGACAGCTCGGGTACCGAATCGTTTTTCAGAGTAAAAGAAGTAATCTGGCAATTTTTGGGTATGGTATACTCCACATCATCCGACCCCAAACAGGAATTCATCAACAAAACTAAGCATCCTGCTAGAAATAGTATTATTTTATTTTTCATCAAAAACATAAGTTTGTTGCATATAAAGGCACAAAAGTAGAAACATTTTTGGCTTTATACCTAATACATGCTAATATTTATAATATTTTAGTGCCAAGTCTTTATAATATATCCGGCCTTTTATGAATATACTCCGTAATAAAACGTCCCGATGATTTCGGAAAATGGCCTCGATGATTTTCAGAAAACATCCCGATGATTTCCTGCGAAGCCGAGGCCTGCATCCAAGTCACATCCGGAGCTTTTATTCCACCACCCAGAGAAACCGGAGCTGTCTCTATACGAATCTTATCCCATAAGCCGGCACGAATAAATTGTTCCAAAAGGAAAGGGCCGCCTTCAACCATTAAAGAATCTATTTTACGTTTATATAAATTATTTAATACCTGGGACAATACATCTTGGGAAAAATCAATCCGTACATATTCTACATTAGGAATGCCCTGCATTTCTTTTTCCGTAAATACAAGCGTAAGTACAGAGCCGTCCAGCAAATGATAATCGGCAGGTATCGATAAATCCCTATCCAACACAACCCGTACCGGAGACTTACCAGTCCAATAGCGAACGGTTAACGAAGGATTATCCAATAAGGCAGTACGCGTTCCTACCATAATAGATGCTACTTCGGAGCGAAGTTTGTGTACGCGCATCAGTGTTCCGGAAGAAGATAGAATAACCGGGGGGTCAAATACATTTGCCCGCATACGGTCCATATATCCATCCGCACTCTGAGCCCATTTTAATACAATATACGGACGTTTACAAATCTGCGAAGTCATAAACGGAAGATTCAGCTCATAAGCCTCTTTTTCCAAAACACCGGTTACGACTTCTATTCCGGCCTCACGTAACATCTTAACTCCTCGTCCCGAAACTTCAGGAAAAGGGTCAAGACATCCTATTACCACCCGGGGAATATGTTTGCGGGTAATGAGTTCCGCACATGGAGGCGTTTTCCCATAATGAGAACAAGGCTCAAGACTCACATACATCGTTGCGTTCTGCAACAATGATTCATCCTTTACCGAAGCAATAGCATTTACTTCGGCATGAGGCAACCCACATTTCCGGTGAAACCCTTCACCTATAATTTTACCGTTATGTACAATAACAGCACCAACCATAGGATTCGGGCTTGTATAGCCTTCCCCGTTCCGGGCAAGTGCAATGCAACGCGCCATATACTTATCTTCAACCTCTATCATAATCTTTGCATATAAATGGTTTTTGCACTATTTTTGCACCAAAATAAAAAGCATGACTGAGACCGTATCCTATATAAACAACTCTCTTAAAGACTACTATCCTGCGAGCGAAATCAAAGGTTTCACCAGATTGATTATGGAGCGTGTTTGCGGACTTCAGCCTTACCAGCTCTTGCTTGGCAAAGGTAATGAATTATCCGACAAGGAGAAGGCAGAAATCAAGGAGATTGTTGAACGGCTAAAAAAATCGGAACCTATCCAATATATATTAGGTATTGCCGATTTTTCAGGATATGAATTCAACGTAACCTCTTCGGTATTGATACCCCGGCCGGAAACAGCCGAGTTGGTAAACAAAATAAGGGAAGATCAAAAAACAGCACTGCCGCTCCGTATACTTGATATCGGAACAGGAAGCGGATGTATCGCCATCTCATTGGCAAAACTACTAAAACAATCCGAAGTGTATGCAATAGATATTTCAGAAAATGCTTTAGCCATCGCCAAGCAAAATGCAAAGAAATTACAAGCAGAAATCCGGTTTGTTCAAGCCGACATTTTATCGCCGTCTGTTTTTGAATCCTTCCGGGAGAAATTTCAATTTCTTTCGAGAGAGAACCAAAATTCTTCCGATTGGGGCTTTAATATAATTGTAAGCAATCCGCCTTATGTAATGGAAAAAGAAAAAGCAGAAATGGATGCAAATGTACTGGACTACGAACCCCACCTTGCCTTATTCGTATCAAACGACGACCCACTTCTGTTTTATCGAACCATTGCACGCCTGGGTAAGCAATGGTTATCCCCAAACGGATTCCTTTATTTTGAAATAAACGCCCGGTGCGGAAAGGAAACAAAAGGAATGCTAAAAACAGAAGGATATAAAAACATTGAACTAACAAAAGATTTTTACGGTAAAGACCGGATTATAAAAGCACAGATATGAAACAAATAACCGAACCTGAATTACTGCACCGTGCAGCGGCTTATTGTTCATCAGCCGAACGATGTATACAAGATGTGAAAAAGAAAATAGACGCAGCAGGATTACCAACCGAAGCAGCACAACGCATCATAGATCGTTTACTCAAAGAGAAATTTATTGATGAAGAACGTTTTTGCCGGAGTTTTGTAAACGACAAGCTGCGCTTCAACAAATGGGGACGCATCAAAATAGCTTATGAATTACAAAAGAGAGGAATCCCCGCTTCCAAACGGGCCGAAGCTTTAAATAATATTGACGATGAAGAATATCGCGATATACTTCATTCTTTATTAAAAAATAAAAAGAAAACAACAAAAGGAAAAGACGAGCGCGAACTATTTAACAAATTACTTCGTTTTGCTTCCGGAAGAGGTTTTGAAAGCAGAGAAGCTGTCATTTGTTTGCAACAGTTATTTAAAGGGAGTAACTATGCCGACGATTTTGAATGACATATTAAACCTTTTCTTTCCCAATTTATGCAGATTATGCAAAAAGCCCCTTATAGACGGAGAAAATCAAATATGTTTGAATTGCCTATATGACCTGCCTCGCACCAATTTCCATAAAATCAAGGCTCTTAACCCTGCAGAACAATTATTTATGGATAATCCAAACATTGTCCATGCTTATTCGTTTTTATATTACGGGAAAGGCGGCAACGTACAAAAACTCATACACTCTCTTAAATATTACGATAATAAAGAACTTGGTTATTTACTGGGAAGACAAGCCGCACTTGAACTGCAAAAGGTAAACAGTCCGTTATGTAAAACAGAACTACTTCTCCCCGTTCCTCTACATCCAAGAAAACAAAAACAAAGAGGGTATAACCAGTCTGAATGGATTGCACTCGGATTAAGTTCCGTCTGGAATACACCTATCAACATGTCTGTATTACAACGAACCAAAGAATCCGACACCCAGACCCATAGAACCACATATAACCGATGGATAAACGTAAAAGACATTTTTGCCGTACAAAATACAGATGAATTAAAAGGCAAACACATTCTTTTGATAGACGACGTAATAACCACGGGGTCAACGATTAGCGGATGTATTAAAGCTTTACACGTTGTCCCGGGCTTACAAATTAGTGTGTTTTCTGTTGCCATAGCCTGAATATTAACAAAAAATTAATACACAATATTCAAGGTTATGTCATAGGGTTTAACTAAATTTGCAAACTGGTATAAACACATTTATTAGGTTGTATGAAAACACTGGAAAGATTAGTAGCAGAGAGATTATTAAAGATTAAGGCTGTCAAATTGCAGCCCGCAAATCCTTTTACATGGGCATCAGGATGGAAATCTCCGATCTACAATGATAACAGAAAGACACTGTCTTATCCGGAAATCAGAAGTTTCATCAAATTAGAATTAGCCCGTACTATCAGCGAAAAGTACGAAAATGCAGATGCTATTGCCGGTGTAGCTACAGGAGCTATCGCCCAGGGAGCATTAGTTGCAGATTTACTAGGCCTTCCGTTCGTATACATCCGTTCTACACCCAAAGATCATGGCTTGGAAAACCTGATTGAAGGAGAATTGAAACCGGGATCAAAAGTAGTTATCGTAGAAGACCTGGTATCTACAGGCGGCAGCAGTTTGAAAGCAGTACAGGCTGTACGGAATTTTGGCTGCGACGTTGTCGGTATGGTTGCTATCTTTACTTATGGTTTTCCTGTTGCCGTACAAGCATTCAAAGATGCAAAAGTTACATTGACAACATTAAGTAACTACGATGCCGTATTGGAAGAAGCCGTACGTACCGACTATATTGACGAATCGGAAATCGCAATTCTCCAGGATTGGCGTAAAGATCCGGGTAACTGGAATCCTCAAATCTAAAATACGGAGGTACTGATGACCGAATTTGTTAGTGAGATCAAAACAATCCCACATAATGATGATCGCATCTTTGCTATGCTATCCGATCTTTCCAATCTGGAAAAGATCAAGGATCGTATTCCGCAAGATAAGATAAAAAATTTTGAGTTCGACAGCGATTCATGCAGCTTCGCTGTCGATCCTGTTGGCAAGATTACATTTCAGATAGTGGATCGTGAGCCGAACAAAACTATTAAATTTACAACAACCAATTCGCCCGTTCCGTTAAATCTGTGGATTCAGTTAAAACAGGTTGAAGAAAACGACACAAAGTTGAAAATGACAATCCGCGCTGAATTGAATCCATTTATCAAGCCAATGGTTTCAAAACCCCTACAGGACGCTTTAGAGAAAATATCAACAGTGATAGCTTCCTTACCTTATTAATTTCTTTTTATTATGTCTCAGAAACTTTGGGAAAAAAATGTCCGGGTAGACCATGAAGTGGACATTTTTACAGTAGGTAAAGACCGCGAAATGGATCTTTACCTTGCAAAATATGATGTATTGGGTTCGATGGCACACATCACCATGCTGGAGAGTATCGGTCTGCTTACAAAAGAAGAACTGAATATCCTATTAGCTGAACTCAGGAACATTTATACCGTAGCCGAAAGCGGACAGTTTATCATAGAAGAAGGAATAGAGGATGTTCATTCCCAGGTAGAACTTATGCTGACTCGCCGTTTAGGGGACATTGGTAAAAAAATCCACAGCGGACGTTCACGTAACGACCAGGTATTACTTGACCTAAAGTTATACACAAGAGCACAGATACAAGAATTAGTTGCACTTGTTACCAAGCTGTTTGATGTGCTGATCGAACAAAGCAACCGGTATAAAAATATTTTATTACCGGGATATACCCATCTTCAAGTAGCGATGCCCTCCTCTTTCGGTTTATGGTTTGGAGCTTATGCAGAAAGCCTGGCAGACGACCTCCAGTTGATGCAGGCAGCTTACAAGGTATGCAACCGCAACCCGTTAGGCTCTGCAGCCGGATATGGTTCATCTTTCCCGCTAAACCGACAGATGACAACAGATATTCTCGGCTTCGATTCTCTCAATTATAACGTTGTATACGCGCAAATGGGCAGAGGCAAAATGGAGAGAACAGTAGCTTTTGCTATGGCAGGTATAGCCGCAACTTTATCCAAACTTGCTTTTGACGCATGTATGTTCAACAGTCAGAATTTCGGTTTTATTAAACTGCCGGACCAATTTACAACAGGCTCCAGTATTATGCCACATAAAAAAAATCCGGACGTTTTTGAACTGACACGAGCCAAATGCAACAAAATACAAGGTCTTCCGCAACAGATTACGTTGATAAGCAACAATCTTCCCTCCGGATATTTCCGTGATCTTCAAATCATCAAAGAGGTATTTTTACCTTCATTTGACGAACTAAAAGATTGTCTCCGTATGGTGACTCACATGATGCGTGAAGTAAAAGTAAACGAACATATCCTTGATGACGACAAATACGCTTTATTATTCAGTGTGGAAGAAGTAAACCGTCTTGTACTGGAAGGTGTACCCTTCCGGGATGCATACAAACAAGTAGGATTAAACATCGAAGCCGGTAAATTTACTCCGAACAAAGAAGTACATCACACACACGAAGGCAGTATCGGTAATCTATGCAATGATTACATTTCGGCACTTATGCAAAAAGTAGTGGATGGCTTCTCTTTCGAACGTATGAATGAAGCGGAAAAGAAATTAATAGAAGGAAAATAATATGACAAAGCGAATCCTTATCTGCCTCTTGACATTTATGGTTCTATCTTGTACAAAAATAGAAGAATCCAGTATTCCTTTTGCCAATGTCTTCCTAAAGTTAGACTTAGCTTTCCAGGACAAAGAATTATTGACCCTATTTAGTTACAAAGAATATACGAAACCCCGTTATGCAGGCGAAATGACAGGATTTTCCGGGGTACTCGTAGTTCATGGCAATGACAATTATTATGCATACGATCTGTGTTGTCCCTACGAAGCGGAACAAAGCACAAAAATAGTTTCAACAAATGCAGGTATAGCCAAATGTCCTAAATGCGGGACAGAATATGATATTTCTTATGGAGCAGGAAATCCGATGAAAGGTCCATCCAAGTTTGCTTTAAGGAGATATAACGTATACATGAACGGTCAGGAATTGATTGTAAGAAACTAAAAAAATCAGCTTCTCAACTTAACTTTTTCAGGAAAACATTTGCATGTGTAAAACTTTTATCTACCTTTGCACACGCAAACGATAACAATGCGGAAGTAGCTCAGTTGGTAGAGCATAACCTTGCCAAGGTTAGGGTCGCGGGTTCGAGTCCCGTCTTCCGCTCATCTCTTAAGAGAAAGGGATGCTCGAATGGTGGAATCGGTAGACACGAAGGACTTAAAATCCTTTGGCTATTGCAGCTGTGCGGGTTCAAGTCCCGCTTCGAGTACTGTTTATTTGTTGCGGAAGTAGCTCAGTTGGTAGAGCATAACCTTGCCAAGGTTAGGGTCGCGGGTTCGAGTCCCGTCTTCCGCTCGCTTCCAAAAGGCCTCGTAATTCTTAGGAATTGCGGGGCTTTTTACTTTCTAATAACCGGTCATAATAGGCAGAAGGTTCAAAAAGACCACCACTCCTTGCATAGTATTCTTCATTCAAATTATATATACCATCTTTGACCGTTGTCCATTCTTCGCCAGACGAAGGACTGTAAGTTTGCATCTGTTTCCAGTTTTTATAATTCTGGTTTCCATTCGTTTCCAGTAGTCCTACTTTTAAGCCAGGGAAAGGCAGCAGACGGGCTGCAATATTTTTATTCCATTCTGCCAAAAACGGAGAAGCTGTCAGATCAGCACAAAAACACGGTATATTGTTCTCATAAGCAATTTGGGCTATCTTCATCGTCATACTCATTGTTTTGGCAACAGCTTTCAATGCTATAGCCTTATATCCCATTTCAATACGGATCAAAGCATCTCTATCGGTATGGGCACTTTCATCAGCCGCTATACGTATATCCACATCGTTCACATCAATGTCATACTCCTCGGGGAAAGGTTCTTCTATTATAGCAATCTGCTCATATGCCCCTATTTTACGGGCATGATCTATGAAACGAAGTAAGGTTTCTTTCTTTTCATACCTTCCGTTGGCATCCAGATAATAAAGAATCTTTCCATTTTCTGTATGAGGTGTTGTAATATGGCCTATTGTCTGATGAATTTCAGTCAGCCGGTCGCAATCCTTTTTCAGCATATCTTCCTGAGTACCGGGTTGGCCTATTTTGATCTTCGGAAAGAAATATCCTTCCGAAACCATATGCTTCATCTCCTCAGGAGAAACATTGTATGATATCAAAGGAATGCAAGCTACCTGCTTATGTTGCAACGACAAAGCTTTTCTATATACTTCAGGCACCATATCATCAAAGCTACTAATGCCATTTTCAGCTGCATACAATAACCAGGCTGCATTATCCACACCAACTAAAGCATTCAACACAAACGTTTTTCTCAAACGATGGTTTCCTGTTATCACCTTACCATATTCGTAAACCTCTTCAAATATCTCATCCAGCAACTCCATAGGCGAATAAAACGTTTTTCCTTTTATTATGCCTAAAGCTTTCTCTGTAAGAGCTAACATTAACGCATTTCCTGCACTTTCCGAATGTTCGGTAAAAACAGACGAATCGCTCCACAAAATACTTTGCGTGCCAACTCCTATTTTTCGGATACCGGATTCACTCTCCAATAAGCAGATAGATTGCCACAGCTCACTAAGATAACCGCCTTTAAATCCGAACGGACGGATCAACGGTTCACGTTCAAAGTTTAATCCGACATCAGCAATTTTGATGCTTCGTCCGGTAATCTTATTTGCACACTTCTGTAATCCCAACATATCTATCACTTTATCAGAAGAAGCAGCCATCATGCTTAAATTCTTCATGAAGCTTCGTCTGTCCATTTTATTTTACTTTTATAATTTCACTTCCCAACCTTTTTGATATTCCCTGGTCCAGAGATTCTTAGTATCAGGGGCATTTAAAATCTGTCCATTACTGCTGTCTATTTCCAACGAATGTCCAACCCGATGAGAGATATTGCCTAATTGCATCAACAAAGTACTTTTATGCCCGGTAAGAATATCTGCATTCAACTTTTCTCCCTTCAAGATTCCATCCAAGAAATTGCGGATGTGGAAACCGTCTAGTTCCTTAGCCGGATCGACCAGGTTACGGGCATCAATATCAATCTTGCTATATACTTGTTTTACCTTCTTATTGTCCAGATCATAAATAATATAGCCATCACTTCCGGTAATCACCATACTGCCTTTCTCGCCATAAAACATAGCGCCTACGGTACTGCCTTCAATTGTGCGTCCGTTACAGCTACGGCCTTCCCATACCATACTTTTATTATTACCAAATTCAAGATTAATCACTTGTGTATCGGGAGTTTCCCAATCATCCTGATAACGATAACGTCCTCCATAAGAGTTTACCTTTGTTGGATAGTCCACTCCCATTCCCCAACGAAGAAGATCAATCATGTGCGTACCGTTATTAGCCGACTCGGATGTGCCCCAATGCCAGAACCAATGCCAATTATAATGCAGAAAATTAGGTTTATAGCCAACACGTGGAGCAGGCCCTTGCCATAAATCCCAATCCAGCCATTCCGGAACCGCAGTCACCTTCTCTATACCAATCGAAGGTCTGTTATTTGTGTACCACGCTTTTCCAAAATAAGGATTGCCTATTGCGCCTTCTTTTATTTCGTTGATTCCCTGAATCACATTCGGCCACGAACGACGTTGTGTACCCATCGCCACAACCCGCTTGTATTTATCTGCAGCTTTTACCAGAATCTCCCCTTCTTCCGGGCAATAGCTACATGGTTTTTCCAGATATACATCTTTTCCGGCCTTCATTGCCATCAATGCAGCATACGCATGCCAATGGTCGGGGGTAGCAATCATTACGGCATCTACGTCCTGAGCTTCTATCATTTTACGGATATCGCCTTCCGGTTTGGGAGCATTGCCTGTTATCTTTTCGATGGATGCAATACTTTTTTCAATAGCTCTTTTGTCTACATCACATACATAGATAACTTCACAGTTTTTCTGTTTACAGAAGTTATTGGCCAGTGCAAAACCACGTGCATTTACGCCGGCAGCTCCCACACGAATCCTGTCGTTTGCTCCTACTATCCGTGCATAGCTCTTTGCACTAAACCCGGGTAGCACACCTCCCACAGAAACTAATGCCGTACCCATCATTGCTTTTTTCAAAAAATTACGTCTTGTTGTCATGATATTTATATTTTGTATTATTCGGATATAAATGAATTTAATAAATTAAGATACTCACTCTTAGATAAAACCGGCACATAGTCTTTTAATATATCGGACAAATTGGCGGGGTTCTCGGTTAATAAATCGGCTAATGTTTGCGCTACAATCTTTGCCGGAGTAACAACTGCCGATTCATAATTGGTTACTTCAAAGTTTGCCGCATGCAGGAATCCTTTTGTTCCCCCGGCTGTAGCATGTATACCCGGCATTAAATGAGAAATATCCCCCATGTCGGTAGAAGCCTTGAAATGTCCCATTCTTATGATCTGTTTTTCCGGCATAAACTGTCGGGCATTTGCAGCAAAACAATCATTTATAGCGGAGTTACAAATTAAAGGAAGATAGCCGGGCAAAGTCTTTATACGGGTTGTTGCCCCCACAGCCTCACCTCCTGATTTAAAAGCCCTGTCGAATTTCAGCGATACATCCCGAACCCCACCTACAGTAGATGAGCGGACATAAGCTTCCAGCCTGACATCGGCAGGAACACTGTTCACACTTTCTCCACCTTTTGTTATGATAAAATGAACCCTGCTATGTTCTTCATCCTTAAAGGTCTCGCGCATAGCGTTAATCGCATTAATACCGGACACGGCAGCATTCAAGGCATTGACGCCCTCGTGGGGATAGGCAGCCGCGTGTGCAGCCTTTCCAATATATTGCACCTGCTTACTGTTAAATCCACTGCCAGTATCATATATACCAATGGCCGGCCCCGGCAAATCGGATTCGGCATGTACCATCAAGGCAGCATCTATATCATCAAACTCGCCCAGACGTACCAGTTCCTGCTTACCTCCGAAGTATTTTATCTTTCCTTCCTTCTTCAATGCCTCCCTGTATCCCAACTCTATATATTCTTCTGCAGGTACGGCAAAGAATGTGACATTACCATTCAAAGAATCAGCTACTCCCGACAATTTCATAGCCTTGGCAACCAGCATAAGAATTCCGAGTTGTAAATTATGCCCGCAGGTATGGGTAGCACCCGATACAGCATCGGCATGCGGGCTTTCACGGCAAACAATTCCATCTAATTCACCCAGTACAGCTATATTATGTATTGGTTCATCCGTATCTTTCAACTTAGCTTTTACGCCAGTCAAAGCTAGATTCTCTTTCACTTCATATCCGCATGACCGCAGATAATCGGCCACTAAACCGGAAGTACGTACCTCCTTAAATCCTAATTCGGGATGATATCCAATATCCTTCACCAATTCTAAAACTTCTTCAGAACAGCGGTCTATTTCATTTATAAGTATTCTTTTTAATTCTTCTGTGTTCATTGATTTATGCCATCAAAAAAACTTTTGTATAAAAACCGGTATGCAGAACTAGCTTATAAGGCTATAGGCTAATCTGTTTCCTTATTTATATTAAATTTTTCTTCCTGATTTTTTAAGTTTAATGTACTGTAGTTTTATTCTTTTGACCAAGGACGAAATTAATTTTGAGCTTGGTAGTAATTAATTTTCCCCTAGGTAAAAATCAATTTTCAGCTAGGCCAAAAGAATAAAAGTACCTGTATTTACTATTAAATTGTGCTTCTTTCAAAGCCAGTATATAGCTATATTACCATTCAGGCTTCCAAATCTCACAATCTGTACATTCTATCTTTCTACACCAACGACAGTAATTGTTTGGATGATAGAAAAATAACCCAGACAGTTGCAATATTAAGTATAATATTTTCGGACAGTGTATTTTTATGTACTCCCATTATCTTTTTATTATTGGAGAGGAAACATAACACAACTGCCACCAATGGTGCCCCAAGAACAGTCATTGCCTGCGCAAAAATTATGAGTTGTATCGGGTTAGAATCAAAGAACACAGCAACCAGCGTACTCAATGCCAATACAGCGGAAGCAAATATCTTCACCCATTTATCATTAACGGATTGGCCTAAATGCAGAGCATCTGCCAGAAAGATTCCGCTCATTACAGCATTGGCTACATAAGAAGAAAATGAAGCGGCAAACAACCCGATCAGAAACAACCATTTAGCTAATGGGCCCAACAAGGGTTCCAACTGTAATGCCATATCGATAGCGCTGTTCACCTGAATGCCTTTAGGTGCCAGTACCGCAGCCGAAGTTACAATAATGATGGCACTTAACAAGCCAAGTGTTACTATCCCGATAACGGCATCCCGCAATCCTTTTTTTAAATCGGAAAGATGCCAATTCTTGCCCTGTACCATATAAACCTGACCTGCTGCCGCTGCAACACTAAATGATGTGGAAGCAATTGCTATCAGAATACTTACATCAGAAGGAACAGAGGGAATAAAGCCTTTCAATAATTCAACGCCATCTATCCTGGCCCTGAATAAGTTTCCGGCAAACGCAACAATCATCAGAATTACAAGGAACACCATTACCTTCTCCAGCAAGTTGTAAAAGTTGGAAGAAGTCCATATAAACAATAATGTAACTATCAGGAATAAGACAGCCCATATAGCAATGCCACCTCCAAACAGAGTATCCATAGACAAGCCTACACCTATTGTGTTGCCTGTTTGAAAACCGGCACAACTGAAACATACGCTTAAGCCCATGAGTATGGAGAGCGTCCGTCCATAGTTTTGTTCAACAATAGACAATAATGATTTGGAAGAAATACAACCCACCCTGGCAGCCATCCGGGTAAAATAAATCATGAAGAAGACAGAAACCACAATTACCCACAGAGTAGAATACTGCATTGTAGCACCGGCCTTACTGCAAACAGTAAGGGTGCCCGGCCCTAAAACCATTGCAGCCGTTATGAGCCCGGGACCCAGTATCTCGAATATTCTCTTAAAGCTAAACTTTCTTATATCCATACGTGTAGTTATTTCAACCATTCGGACAAATGCTCACTTACAAAAGCATCGTCATTCAAATGAGGATAAGCTTTATATATCCGGGTTATTTCATCGTATTGTCCGGGAGACAACACTTCCTGAAGGTTCAGACACCATGTGCCTTTAAACAATCCCTGGCGTCTTAGCACTTCATGCAAACCGGGAATACATCCGGCAAAGTTATTAGCCGTATCAAAGAATGCAGCATTCGTGTCCGTTATCTGAATACCTCTGGTAAGCAGTTCATGTGGAATATCTTTGCCGGAATCGAGCAGAGCATGTATCTCATCCAGCAATTCTACAGCTTTACGGGTCCAAACACACCAATGCCCTAAAAGACCGCCTTTTATCCGCACCTTTTTCACCTCATTTCCGGAAGAGACAGCATATTCCGTCAACAAGTCCGGAACAATATTATCGTCGTTGCCGGTGTAAAGCGTTATTTCGTTTTCCTTATTGGCATCACATACGGCGCGAACAACATCAAATGTTCTGTAACGGTTAAACGGGGCCATCTTTATACCAAGCACATTCGGTATCGTTGCAAATTCTCTCCAAAATTCATAAGGTAACACCATACCACCAACCGATGCCTGAAGATAAAAACCTATCACCGGCATAACAGCCGCAACTTGCCGGCAATGAGAAAGAAGATCTTCCACCGAAGACTCCTTCAATGCTGCCAGGCTCAATAAACAGGCATGATATCCGGCAGATACAGCAAAGCCAGCCTCACGCACGGCTTGTTCTGTTTTTCCGCAAACGCCTGCTACTTTCAGTATTTTCCGTCCCGAAGCCCACGAATCAATCTCGGCAGATACGGTAGACAAAACCTGCTCGAACATTCCGTGTTCGCGTATTTCAAATTGGGTAGAATGTACTCCCACAGCCAAACCACCCACACCTGCATCTATATAATAACGAATCAAAGCTTTCTGGTGTTTTTCATCAAACTTCCGTTTCTCATCCAGCGCTAACGGCACGGCCGGTATTACGCATCCTTTTCTAAACGAGCTTAGTATATCTTTATCAATGTCTTGTATCTTCATAGCTTTTAGTATTTTCCGTTATTTACTTCAAAATGTGTAGGTTTATTCAATTCACGTCCGCCTTGCATAATCCATTCGGCCTGCATACGTATAAGTTCTTTTGCCTGTATAGACGGCGTTCCGAAATAGCCAAAAGCTTTTCCGGAGTTATTCAAATAAGATGTATCGGCCGAAGGAATCTGCAAATCCAGCTTTTTCCCCATTATCAGGGCCATTTCTTCGGCAACATCTTTTACAGACAGTATCTCTGTGCCGGTAATATTCAAATAGTTTGCAGGAGAAGTACAGTGGTCTAACGCCAGAAGCGTATAATTATTAGCGTCGCCTTGCCACAAAATATTAAAGTATTCTACTCCGGAAACAACCGTCTCTTCCTGCCATATCTTCCTGCCAATGTCTGATAATACGCCATATCTAAGGTCTGTAGAATAATTCAGACGCAATAGTAATACCGGAGTATTATTCTTTTGAGAGAAATATTCAAAAACTCTTTCTCTGCCAAGGCACGACTGGGCATATTCGCCCACTGGTTCCGGATGATCCGTTTCCACAGATCCACCCGAAAGTTTAGACACTAGCGGATATACACAACCCGTTGAGAAAGCTACAATTCTGGAATTTTTATAATACTCTGCACAATAAGAGGGCATCAGCACGTTCATTGCCCAAGTCAGAGCTTCCGAGCCGTCGGTTCCGAATTTTCGTCCCGCCATAAACACTACGTTCTCTGTAAGTGGCAATCGCAGAAGTTGTTCCCTGTCGTTCAAGTCACAGGCTATTGTTTCGATTCCCCATTCTTCCAGTTTATTCCGCCCGGCCGGGTCCGAAAAACGCGATACCGCATAAATCTTTTTATTTACTCCTGCCTTCTCAACAGCCCTTTTAGCCATCAAGGATAAAGACAAACCAATTTTACCATTGGCGCCTAGTATGGACAAATCGCCAGGTAACCTTTTAAAAAACTCTACCAATCGCCCGGAAGGCTGGGCAATCAACTCATCTAACTCTAATTCATTTAATGGTGTTCTCATATATATGTAATTTATTCATTGATCAAAGACCTCCGTCCCTGATCAAGTATTAGCCATTAGTCATCTGCCCGATAGTCGGGGCATACTTCGTTTTTACTCTGCTACAAAACAATAACTATATTCACAGTGGTATCAATATTCAATTGATACGGTAAAGATAGTATTAAATTTTTTAGCGAACACTCTCATAGCCCGACTATATCTCCAATTAGTAGGAAAGAATTAAATTTGTCCTTCCGGTTCATTCATAAAGACCAAGGTTTCCTATACTCATAATGCAAGAGTTTATTAGCCTCATCACAGTTTGTAACCCGCTCATTTATAGAATCCCATATGATTCTTTGTTTTACTTCCAACGCTATATTAGCCAGTAATGCAAACGATGAAGAGCGGAAACTTTGCTCGATAGAAGAAACCGGTGTTTGCCTTGACTTTACACAATCAATAAAATTGCTTACATGTTTAAATGCAAGGTCTTCTTTCGGACTGTCATACTCCTCTGCCTCATAAGGTTTATCCCAACTTTGAAACTGGCCGGATCTGGCCGGATATAAACGGTATCCTGTGTCGCTTATATATAAACTGCCTTTTGTACCTATTATTTCTATATTTCCATATTTTAGCCCGGGAACCGTAGTTGTTTCACAAACCCTGAAGTTAAATAATTTACCGGAAGCAAATTCGTATGTTATTTCCATATTCTCAGGAATATCGCGGTCGTCTTTTATTATATGATTCGAACCGACAGCCGTAATTGCAGAAGGTGCATTCTCTCCAATCAGCCATTGTACAACATCAATATAATGAGACCCGTTGTTTGCTATCTGAGAAGAATAATCCTTCCACCACCTAAACATATAAGGTGCTATATTATACTGATATTCCCGATAAGCACGCGGTCCCAACCACATATCCCAATTAAAATCTTCCGGGGGAATTTCCGGTTTCATCCTTCCAATGCCATCCGGAGTCATATTACTATAATAATGAGACGAAATCATCGATATTTCTCCAAGTTTTCCACTTTTTATAATTTCCGGGATTTTATTATATAGTGCAGAACAACGTCTTATATATCCAACACTCACTATCCGGTTCGTTCTTTTTACAGCATCTACAATTTTACGTCCTTCATGGATAGTCATAGACACCGGCTTTTCCAGATATACATCTTTTCCCGCATTTACCGAATCTATTGCCTGCAACGCGTGCCAATGGTCGGGAGTAGCAATACATACTGCATCCACATTCTTATCATCAAGCAATCTCCGATAGTCTTCATACCGGGCAACATCAGAGCCCAATTGTTCCTTCATTTGCGGAACCGGACGGCCTTTGGGTAAAAAATAGCGAGGATCAACCTGGCTATAGTTGCGGTACAAATAAGGTTTATACAAATCGCACAATGCCGTAACCTTTACGCCAGGCACTTTTAAGAATGCCTCCAGCAATTGACTTCCCCGGTTACCAACACCAATAAAGCCCATTCGAATCCGCTCATTAGCACCGATGATACTTCCCTTTACATCAATAGTCGGAAATCCCATCCCCACTGTCAAACCAGCAGCAGCCAACGATGATTTTTTTATGAAATCACGACGTGTAGTATTAATCATAATTTTTATTTATTGGAAGTTAACTTTCAGGGAGCTGTACTATTTCTGACATAATACAGCTCCTTTCTTATCAACTGGCTTTTATCTCTTAGGTGCAATTATTCTTCGTATTCCGTAATAAAGCATGCGGAACACCAAAACAATAAAATAATAAAGGATACTAATTGCCAGGACCCAGAGTAATTGAGTACATAATTCTATCCACCTCGTATCAAATACTGCAATAGAAACAATATTCGTCACAAATGCCAGTACAAAACAGACACCAAAGATCAATAATTCAGTGCGTTGCCTTTTTGTTGTTATTGTTATATTTAAGTCTCTCATAATTATGCATCAAATGAATAAGGTATTTTG
>NZ_FNVS01000022.1 GCF_900108035.1 Parabacteroides chinchillae | reverse complement strand
GTACGAAATAGTTGCCGGCTCGTCTGTAATGGTTTTGCAGGCCTACAAAATGGCCGCAGCTACTCCGGTAATGGTTTTGTAGGTGTACGGAGGCTCCGCCGGTGCGTCGGTGATACTTTTGTAGGTATACGGAGGTTTTCCGTGTGGTACGGACACACGTTTTCGGCAGGCTGCAAGGGCAGCCTGCTATGTTTTGATTGTTTTTTACGTGAAAAAGGTGGGTGGAGGAAAGGTTACGTTTTTTTTGCAAAATTTCCTTCTTCATGAAGAAGGACTGCGGAACATACATGTTCCGCAGATATATGTCTTATACAAGGAATGTATTTCATCTTGTTTATGAGATGTTGCGGGGGCAAAGATAGGGAATAATCTTTATGAATTAAGCCTGTCTACTGTTTTTACGCCCTTTACTGTTTTTATCTTTTTAGTAAGCATGTTTAAAGATGTGGTATCTTTAACCATGACGGTAAAGTTGCCCTGGAATAATCCGTCTACCGAGTCTATGTTGATGGAACGTAATGTAATTCCGCTTTCTTTTCCGATTACGGAAGTTATGTTGCTTACAATTGTTATATCATCCCGTCCGATAACACGGAGGGTAACAATATAGCCATTGTCACCTTTGCCGCTCCATTTTGCGCGTATAATACGGTAACCGAAACGGCTGAACATTTCCTGTGCGTTAGGGCAATCCAGCCGGTGTATCTTGATTCCTTGCGTAGAAACGAAGCCGAATACTTCGTCGCCGTAAATGGGGTTGCAACATTTTGCCAGCTTGTATTCGATACCTGTTAAGTTTTTATCGATGACCAGAACGTCTTTACTCGTCGAAATTTCTTCTACCTCTGTTGTTGTGATGAAATCTTCGGCACTGCGTACTTCTATGTGGTCGTTAACCTCTTTCTCTTTGCGTTCCAATTCAAGGTATTCGTCAATCACTTTATTGGGGTCGAGACGTTCTTCCGCAATTTCTATATAGAAATCGGTAACGGTTTTGAATCCTTTCTTTTTAATGTAACGCATCAGTATGGCTTCTTCCACCTCTATTTTCCGGTTCTTAAAGCGTCGCTGAAGCATTTCCTTGGCAAACTCGGCAGCCTTGACAGCTTCTTCGCGTAAAGCCTGTTTTATTTTAACGCGGGCTTTCGAGGTTACAACAAAATTCAGCCAATCTCTCTTCGGGCTTTGTGCAGGTGAGGTAATAACCGATACCGTATCTCCATTATTCAGAACATATTTTATAGGTACGTTTTTGCCGTTAACTTTAGCCGAAACGCATTTGCTGCCTAACTTGGTATGGATGGCAAAGGCAAAATCCAATATTGTGGCACCTTTGGCTAACTTGATAAGTTCGCCGGTCGGTGTAAATACATATATTTCGTCTTTGTATAAATCCATTTTGAAATCTTGCATCAGGTCTAAAGGATTGCTCTCCTTAGCCTCTAATGCGGCACGTACGGTGGTAAGAAACTCGTCTAATCCGTTTTCCGCTTTTATACCTTTATATTTCCAGTGGGCGGCAAGTCCCCGTTCTGCTATTTCGTCCATACGTCTGGTACGTATCTGCACTTCCACCCACTTGTTTTGTGGTCCCATTACCGTGATATGCAGGCTTTCATATCCATTGGTTTTAGGGATGGATATCCAGTCTTTTAATCGGTTGGGGTTGGGTTGGTACATGTCGGTGACAATGGAGTAGACTTGCCAGCATTCCGAACGTTCTTTCTCTAATGGTGTTTCCAGTACGATCCGGATAGCAAAAAGGTCGTATATGCTTTCGAACTCGATCTTTTGTTTTTTCAGCTTGTTGTTGATGGAATGGATAGACTTGGTACGTCCTTTTATATCGAAAGTTAAACCAAGTTCTTCCAGTTTCTTCTTTATAGGTGCGATAAATTGGGCAATATAGGCATCTCGCGAGCGTTTGGTTTCATTTAATTTTTGCTTGATGAAATCATACTGTTTGCGATCTGTATATTTTAAAGAAAGGTCTTCAAGCTCGCTTTTTATTGAATATAAACCTAGCCGGTGGGCTAAAGGAGCATATAGATAGGATGCTTCGGTGGCTAACCGGATGCGGTCATCTTCTTTTAACTGCTTGCCCAAACGCATTAAGCACAAACGATCGGCAATCATAATCAGGATAACCCTTACATCTTCTGCAAAAGAGAAAAGTAAATGATGGAAATTCTCCGAATTGACGGCCGTGTTGCGTGCATATAAATCGGAAGTCTTTAGCAGGCGGCTGATAATAAGTGTAACGTCCGGATCGAAAGTTTGCTCAACATCTTCTAACGTTATGATTTTTTTTAGTACGGGCCGGTATAGCAGTAAAGCGATGACGGGAGTCCTTTTTAACCCGATCTCCTGGGTTACGATCAAGGCGGTATCTATGTTTCTCAATAAACCGTTGATCCCGTTTTTATCTCTGCCGTAACAATCTAATGCAACAACTCGCTGCATAAGACTTTTCATCTTTCGAATATCTTCTCTTTGCAGGAAAGAATAAAGATTGCGTAATAGTAATCTGTACTTTGAGAAAAACGTTTTTTTCTCTTCTTCGGTAAAGAATGATTGTGTATCCATTGTTGTGTTATTTTTACTGCCCACTTGCGGACAGGCCGTAAAACATGTTGTAAAAGTATCTTTTTTATTGGAATATGAATACTAATCTAGCGGTTATTTTATACATTTGCGATATCCGGAGTCTTTTAAAGGCTGTGGATTCATGATGAATTAATCAATTAAATTTATATACTATGTTAAACGCAAAAGACTTGGAACAGTTGTCGGCCAAAGGAATCAGCGAAAAACAGATTGACGGACAGTTGGCATGTTTTGTGAAAGGGTTCCCTTTTCTGGAAATAGCTGCTTCCGCTTCCGTTGAAAAAGGAATAATGGTAATTTCTCAGGAGCAGCAGGCCGCTTATATGGATGCTTGGGATGCTTATCTGGCAAAGAATAAGAAGATTGTGAAATTTGTTCCTGCTTCCGGTGCGGCAAGCCGTATGTTTAAGAACTTGTATGAGTTTTTGTCTTCCACTTATGATGAGCCTGCCAATGCATTTGAACGCACGTTTTTTTCCGAAATAAATAAGTTCGCATTTTATGATGCATTAAACAACGTTTGCCTTGCCAATGAAGAAAAAGATATTCCGGCATTGATGAAGGAGGGACGTTATAAAGCGATTGTTTCCAATTTGTTGGAACCTAAAGGATTGAATTATGGCCAGCTTCCTAAAGGTTTGCTTCTTTTCCATTCATATCCCGGAAAAGTCCGTACCGCAATGGAAGAACATTTGTCTGAAGGTGCTATGTATGCGAAGAATAATGCCGGTGAAGTAAATATTCATTTTACTGTTTCTCCGGAACACCAAGCTCTGTTTGAACAGTTGGTTGCCTCTAAAAAGGGAGAATATGAAGAGAAATTCTCCGTTAGATATGACATATCTTTCTCTATCCAAAAACCGAGTACCGACACGGTTGCGGCCGATATGGAGAACAATCCGTTCCGTGATAAGAATGGTAAATTATTGTTCCGTCCGGGCGGACATGGTGCATTGATTGAGAATCTGAATGATGTGGAGGCCGATGTTGTATTTATTAAAAACATAGATAATGTAGTTCCGGATAGTTTTAAATGCTCTACTGTCATTTGGAAAAAAGTTATTGCAGGCGTATTGGTTTCTCTGCAGGAAAAGATATTTAATTATCTGAATCTGATTGAAAGCGGTAAATATAACCATAGTCAGATCGAAGAGATGATTCATTTCTTGCAGGACGATTTATGTATTAAGAATCATGATATTAAATTGCTTGAGGATGCAGAACTTGTATTATATATCCGTAGTAAATTGCTACGTCCGTTGCGTGTCTGCGGAATGGTGAAAAATGTAGGCGAACCAGGCGGAGGTCCCTTCCTTGCCGTTAATCCTGACGGAACAGTTTCTTTGCAAGTCCTGGAAAGCTCCCAGATTGATATGACTGATCCTGCTAAAAAAGCAATGTTTGAGAAAGGGACGCATTTTAACCCTGTTGATTTGGTTTGTGCCGTGAAGAACTATAAAGGCGAAAAATATAATTTGCCTGATTATGTGGATAAGAATACCGGTTTTATATCTTATAAAAGTAAAGACGGGCGTGATCTGAAAGCTTTGGAATTGCCCGGTTTATGGAATGGTGCTATGAGCGATTGGAATACAGTTTTTGTAGAAGTGCCTATCGAAACATTTAATCCGGTGAAGACTGTGAACGATTTATTACGCAGAGAACATCAATAAGAATTATCCCGATCTTTTTTGAAAACCATCCCGATGATTTTGTAAAATCATCGGGATGGTTTGTTTTCCGGTTAACGATCTGCTTTCTTCTTGCATAATGACAAAGTGATTTATACTGTTTTTCATAGTAGCCGGGAGATGGTAATAAAACTATATCCCATTGTAAAAAAAGTTATTAAACCTGATTAAGTCTGATTCTTTTCAAAATATAGACTTACCTTTGCCAATGTTTTTTCAAAAAAATGAGTGTAAAACAGTTGTAAAAAGGATATAGACGATGAAAATACGAAGTGTAATTGCATGCTTTCTTTTGTGTTTGCCTCTATTGTCGTGTATACAAAGTGAGGCTCCGAATGCCGAAGCCGATATACTTACTTGTTCGGTGTCGGGCAATGTTCTGAAGGCAGAACCGGAAATAGAGAATGAAAGTATAACTCTCATTGTTAGAAGTGATGCAGATATAACCAAATTATCCCCTGAGTTTACTTTGACCCCTGGTGCAACAATTAGTCCGGCCAGCGGAACGACTTTTGATTTTACGACTCCGCATACGTATGTTGTAACTTCGGAAGATAGAAACTGGAATAAGACATATGTTGTACGTTGTATAGTTTCGGGAATTAGTACCGATTATCATTTTGAGACGATTACTTTGGAACCTAAAAATGAGCGTTTCCAGATATTCTATGATCTTTCATCAAGTGGTGATGCTGTAAATTGGGGAAGTGCGAATGCCGGTTATGCTTTAACCGGTGTGCCCAAAAGCCCGACGGATTATCCTACCAGCCAGTTTGCGGACGGATATGTTGGCAAATGTGCAAAACTTGTGACATGTAGTACAGGTAGTCTGGGTAGTTTAGTCGGAATGTATATTGCAGCCGGTAATTTATTTATAGGAACATTTGATGCGTCGTCTGCATTAACAAATGCATTAAAAGCAACTCGTTTTGGCAGACCTTTTGAACATGTTCCTACCTATTTAAGCGGGTATTATAAGTATAAACCGGGGGAAGAATTTACTTCTAAAGGAAAACTGGTTCCGGGAAAGGAAGACCAGTGTGATATTTATGCCATTTTTTATGAAACGGATGAAAATGTCCGCTACCTGGACGGCACGAATGCACTTACCAGTCCCAATCTGATTTCTGTTGCCCGGATTTCAAATCAGCAGGCAACCGATGAGTGGACTCATTTCTATATTCCTTTTGTGGCACGCCCGGGCAAGGTTGTGGATAAAGAAAAGCTGAAAAACGGAGGCTACCAGCTGGCCGTTGTATTTTCTTCCAGCATACGGGGAGATTACTTTGAAGGGGCCGTAGGCAGTACCCTATATATTGATGAGGTAGAGGTGATTCATTCTGAAAACGAATAAAAGGAAGTATGATGAAAAAACATATATCTGCAATTTGTGTATTGATGCTACTGTTTGCTGCAACGGTAAACGCGCAGGTCGAGAGAAACGAAGGCATTATATGGTCTTCTCTCCGGGGATTAGAATATGAGGTGAAAGCCGGTTTTAACATTGGCGGTACTGCTCCGGTTCCGTTACCTCGTGAAATACGTTCTATAGACGGCTATAAACCTACTCTTTGCCTGTCGGTTGAAGGCAATGTTATAAAATGGTTCGGCGTAGAGAAAAAGTGGGGAATGATTTTGGGACTCCGCGTTGAAAACAAAGGTATGGAAACAAAGGCTACAGTGAAGAATTATAGTATGGAAATCATAGGGACCGGAGGTGAAAAACTGAAAGGAAACTGGACGGGAGGTGTGCAAACTAAAGTACGTAATACCTATTTCAGTATCCCGGTACTTGCTTCTTACAAATTGAATAACAGAATGAGTTTTTCTGCAGGTCCGTATGTTTCTTTCCTGACAAACGGCGACTTCTCCGGGTATGTTTATGATGGTTATTTACGTGAAATTAATCCGACCGGAACAAAAGTTGAGTTTAAAGATGACAACCGTGCTTCGTATGATTTTTCAGATAATCTGAGAACTTTCCAATGTGGGGTACAAGTTGGTACGAAATGGAGAGCATTTAAGCATCTTGATGTTTGTGCCGATCTGACTTGGGGATTGAGTGATATATTCCAGAAAGATTTCGATACGGTAACTTTTGCTATGTATCCTATTTATTTGAATGTAGGATTTGGTTACGCTTTCTGATATTTTCATAACTTTGTACATACCATAGAAAAATATATTATTATGAGTAACAGACGTGATTTTTTGAAGAATGCATCCCTTTTTACTGCTGCAGGACTATTGGCAGGTAAAGCAGGATCTATGTATGCAGCCACTACTCCGGCTCCTGTAGTTGCCGCAAAGAAAAAGATAGGTTTACAAATATATTCCCTTGCCAGAGAATTGTATGAAGACCTTCCTAAACGTTTGAAGGAAGTAAAAGAAATGGGTTATACCGATCTTGAACTTGCCGGATATAATAAAGGGAAAATAGGGGATGTAGACATGATGGAATTTAAAAAGATGGCAGAAGATGCCGGTCTTAAAATCATCAGTTCCCACGTAAATCCTCCTACAAGGGAGTATACAAAAGAAAATATGTCTCAAATCCTGGAGTATTGGAAACCTACTGCCGAAGACCATGTAAAGCTGGGTTGTAAATATCTGATTCAACCTATGATGCCTAAATGTGCATCCCATGAAGATGCCGCATTAATTTGTGATATATTTAATAAAGGCGGAGAAATTGTAAAAGCTGCAGGTCTTCCGTTTGGCTATCATAATCATAATATGGAATTTCAGCGTGTGGTTAAACCCGGGGAACGTAAGGGAGAAGGCTTTTGGGATAGATCGGGCGATGTCATTTATGATTTGTTCCTTGCAGGGACTGATCCTTCTTTGGTATTTTTCGAGATGGATGTTTACTGGACGGTTATGGGACAAAATGATCCGGTGGAATATATGAAGAAATATGCTGACCGCATTAAAGTTCTGCATATTAAAGACCGTGCTGTGCTGGGTCAGAGTGGTATGATGAATTTTGAAATGATTTTTAAGCAAATGTACGCAAATGGTATTCAGGATTATTTTGTTGAACTGGAACACATGCCGGACGGACGTACACAATTTGCCGGGGTGAAAGATTGTGCCGCTTATCTTAAAAAGGCTCCTTTTGTAAAATGATATATTAAAAATAAAACTGAAACAGGCTGCCTCGAAAAGAGGCAGCCTGTTTCAGTTTGTAGGATATAGAGATTGTATTCTTAGTTTCAACAAGCATTATCCACAATCTGCAAATAAAAATGGGCTGCGTATATCTGTCGTAGTACTTTTGTTATGTGAATCGATAATTAGTATTTGTCTTACAGGAATGAATATTACATTATAACCTATCAGCTATAAAGAATTTTATTGATTACTATTAGTTAAATTGGAAATTAGACAGCGCGTAATACCGTTTGGTTCGAGAGGATAGGACGGTATTCTTTTTATGTTTACGCTAAGGATTAATTAATTCTAGATTTATCGTGGAGCATATCGGACTCGAACCGATCACCTTTAGACTGCCAGTCTAACGCTCTAGCCAGATGAGCTAATGCCCCGGTTATCATTTTCTGAGTGCAAATATAGATGTTTTCCTGATATATCCGTTATCTTTGTGTGATAAATTTAATAGATAAATGATTGTTTATAATACAACTTTTCATATTGAGAGGGATATTCACGAAGAAGGTCTGAAGTATCTTAAGGAAAATTATATTCCGAAGGCTACGGCTAGTGGATTTCTGCAAGCTCCAAGTTTGCGTCGTATTATGCAGACTGCCGAAGATGAAGGGTTTAGTTATTCGGTGCAATTCTTTGTGAAGAATATCGATACATTAAACTATTGGTTGGAAAAGGAAGGACGTGGGCTCCATACGGCGTTGGTCAATCGGTTCGGTCATAAAATTGCAGGTTTTAGTACATTGCTGGAAGATATAGATTGGGAAAGATGACGAAAGACCGCATTATATTAGGTATAGACCCCGGTACTATTGTTATGGGATACGGCGTATTGAAAATTGAAGGTAATAAGCCAAGCATGGAGGCGATGGGTGTTTTGCAATTGGATAAATTTGAAGATCATTATCTTCGTCTTCGTAAAATATTCGAGCGTGTTCTCGGATTGATAGATCAATATCATCCGGATGAGTTGGCCATCGAGGCGCCTTTCTTTGGTAAGAACGTACAGAGCATGCTGAAGCTCGGACGTGCCCAGGGAGTCGCAATGGCTGCTGCTCTGGAACGGGACATTCCTATCTTTGAGTATGCACCCCTGAAGATAAAGATGTCTATTACAGGCAATGGTAATGCAGCAAAAGAACAAGTAGCCGGTATGTTGCAACGCTTTTTGCATATTCCTCAGGAATCGATGCTTCCGCAGATGGATGCAACAGACGGATTGGCGGCGGCCGTTTGTCATTATTTCCAGACCAACAGGCCGGCCCAGGAGAAGAAATATACGGGTTGGAAAGATTTCATTGCAAAGAACCCCGGTAAAGTAAGAGATTGATGTAGATAGAATGACTAATGTAAATAAAATGAACTTAAATCTGTGTTAATGAAAAAGCTTAAAGAACTAGTTGTGTTGGTTGTCTTGTTTGGGACAACAATTCTCAGTTGCGATTCTCCGCACAAAACAGTTACCATGGAATCTCTTTTGGACGAGATGGTTTCCATGGAAGAATTATCGCTTTATCCTGATCCGTATTATACCTGTAGTCAGGTAAGCAGTTATGACCGGCGTTCCGTATCTCCTTCCGATTCTGGGTGGTTTGCCAATAACGACGGCTTCGGTATAGAACGGACTGATACGATAGAGGGACGAATCGAAAAGGTTATGTTTGACGAAAAAGGTCCTGGAGTAATCACCCGTATCTGGATTACAACGTTGAATAAACGCGGGACTTGGCGCTTTTACTTTGATGGAGCAACAGAGCCCGGATGGATTATCCCGGCCTATGACCTAATGCAAATCAATATCCCAGACGTTGTTCCCGGCCTGGTTCAGGCACATACCAGTTATGAACCCGAAGGAAAGGGTGGAAACACATCCTTTTTGCCAATCCCATATTCCGAAAGTTGTAAGATAACATTTGAAGATGAGCGGGGTGTAGATCCTACTCCTAAATATTACGGTATTAACTACCGAACCTATCCGGCAGGAACGAAGGTGGAAACCTTTTCGGCCGAAGTGTTGCAACGGGTAGCCGATAAGATTGCGGAAGTAAACAAACATCTTCAGAATCCGGTTGCTCAAAAAGGAACTATACTGAAAGAACAGAAACGCTTGTCGGCTTCCGATGCTATCAGTATTGCTCTTCCGCAAGGAGAGAATGCAATTTACGATGTGACTTTTACGATCGGAATAGAAGATACGGCACAGTTTGCCCAACTCATGCGTGAAGTTATCTTCAGTGCCGAGTTTGATGGAAAGCAAACCGTTTGGGTTCCTTTGAGCGACTTTTCAGGTGGCGGCATGGGCGCTCCTGCTGTCGATTGCTGGTATTTATATTCTGATGGAAAAGGAAAGATCGTGAGCCGCTGGCTGATGCCGTATAAAGAAAACGGAACGTTGAAACTACAAAATATCTCTTCCTCAGATGTAGATGCTAAGATGGAAGTAAACATCCTGCCACTGGCTTGGGACAAAGATCGTTCGTTGTACTTCCATGCTTCATGGCGGCAAGACACCGGAATCTATATTCATAATAATCCTGACGAGGCTGCCAAGTGTGCTGACTGGAATTTTGCCACGATTCAAGGCAAGGGCGTATATAAAGGTGACCTGCTCTCTCTATTTAACCATGCGCCCCGCTGGTACGGCGAAGGCGATGAAAAGATATGGGTAGATAACGATACATTCCCTTCTCACTTTGGTACAGGAACGGAAGACTATTACAACAGCTCCTGGGCTCCGGTTTATCCTTTTTATACGCCATTTGGTGGTGCACCTAGGGCTGATCTGACCAGTTCGCATGCCTACAATGCTTTTTTGCGTACCCGCAATCTGGATGGTATACCGTTTAAGGAGAAGTTCTGGTTTGATATAGAGATGCTGGGTTGGGACAGCGGCTATGTAGACTATGCCACTACCATTTACTGGTATGGCGATTATAATGCCCGGGCGCAAAGTACTTCCGGCGAAGAGCAAGCAAAGCGCATTTTACCTTCCCCCGTAACAGAATAAGATACTGTTCTTTTCAGAATCCAAAGCCGCCGTGATCTTCTTTTACGGCGGCTTTCTCTTTTCCTTTTATATAAAGAAAGGTATCGAAAACAAAGCTACCGACAGAGTAACCTTCCCTGCCGATAGCTTTTATAAAAGTGTGTTTATACGATTCTCTATACCACGCCTTGTGCCATCATAGCCTTGGCTACCTTCATGAAGCCTGCAATGTTTGCTCCTTTTACGTAATTGATATATTTTCCGTCTTTACCGTGGGCTACACATTGATTATGGATATCACTCATTATCTGGTGCAAACGTGCGTCTACTTCGGCCGCTGTCCAGGAGATATGCATTGCGTTCTGCGTCATTTCCAAACCCGAAGTGGCAACACCTCCGGCGTTAACCGCCTTGCCGGGAGCAAAGAGTTGTTTATGTTCAATGAACAAATCTACAGCATCGGCAGTACATCCCATGTTGGAAACTTCGGCAACGCAAAGTGTCTTGTTGGCAATTAACTTGCGTGCATCTTCGGCATCCAGTTCATTCTGGGTAGCGCAAGGTAGTGCAATGTCAACTTTCTGTTCCCAGGGCTTTTTACCCGGATAGAATGTAGAACCGGGGAATTGCTCTGCATATGGAGCTACAATGTCATTCCCGGAATTACGAAGTTCGAGCATATATTCGATCTTTTCACCCGAGATGCCTGCAGGGTCGTATATATATCCGTCAGGACCAGATATGGTTACCACTTTACCTCCCAGTTCGGTAGCTTTAGTTGCAGCACCCCATGCCACATTTCCAAAACCGGAAATGGCAATAGTTTTTCCTTTTATATCTATTCCATGTGTTTCTAACATCTGATGAACGAAGTATAAGGCTCCAAAGCCGGTTGCTTCCGGGCGGAGTATAGAGCCTCCGAATTCCATGCCTTTACCTGTAAATGTTCCGGTGTTTTCGCGTGCCAGCTTTTTGTACATGCCGTACATGTAGCCTACCTCGCGTCCGCCTACACCTATATCTCCGGCAGGAACATCGCGGTCGGGTCCCAGGTTGCGCCATAATTCCAAAATGAACGCCTGGCAGAAGCGCATGATTTCTGCGTCACTCTTACCTCTTGGTGCGAAATCTGAACCTCCTTTGCCACCACCCATAGGAAGTGTGGTCAATGCATTCTTAAATGTTTGTTCGAATCCTAAGAATTTAAGGATGGACAAATTTACAGACGGATGAAAACGAATACCTCCTTTATACGGGCCGATGGCGTTGTTGAATTGCACGCGATAACCTAAGTTTACCTGTATTTCGCCCTTATCGTCTACCCAGGGTACACGGAAGGTAAAGATACGGTCGGGTTCAACCAGTCTTTCAATGATTTTAGCCTTTTCAAATTCAGGGTGCTGGTTGTAGACTTCTTCGATGGACAGAAGAACTTCTTTTACTGCTTGTAAATACTCTTTTTCTCCCGGATGCTTTGCTTCCAGTGCCGATAAGATTAATTCAGTCTTCATAGTATATATCTCTTTTAAGATTACATTCTGTATGCAAATGTAAAGAATGCTCCGGAATGACAATGCGTTTTTAATGACTTTTTGATAGTGATTTATATGTTATTGGTGCATGTTTTTGAGTGGATACGGGTAAATGTCGGTTTGTATGGGTTGTGTGCGCTGACATTTTATCAGTAGGATTCTTTTGAAAGAATATGTGGGGCTGATTTGTTTTATCGGGTCAAAACTTTTATTTTCCGTATGGTAACACTATATTCTTGTCCTGATGAAAAAAGACAAAGCATTGTATCTTTTTTTCGTCAGGCATGCTATTCGGGCACAATATTCGGTATGTTTACGGATTTTTCTTTACTTTTGGCTGCATATAATTCTTACAGTATTAAGATATGAGCGGTATACCGGACTTTAAAGATCTTGTGTTTAAAGACACATCTTTTGCTAATCTGATGAATAAGCGTATATATAACGTATTGCTTATTGCTACTAAATATGATGCCTTTATGCTGGAGGATGATGGGCGGGTTGACGAACAAATATTCAATGAATATACTTCGTTGAGTTTACGCTATCCTCCCCGTTTTACTCAGGTAACTACGGAAGCCGAAGCTCTGGCCGAGTTAAGTAATCGTAACTTCGAGTTGATTATCTGTATGCCTAATATGGATAATCGCGATATATTTGCTGCAGCAAAAGAGATAAAAATCCATTATCCTAATATTCCGATCGTAGTTCTTACTCCTTTTTCGAAAGAAGTATCCAAACGCATGGCACAAGAAGACTTGAGAGCGATAGACTATGTGTTTAGCTGGTTGGGTAATTCGGAATTACTTCTTGCAATTATTAAATTGATAGAGGATAAGATGAATGCTCCTGATGATACGGCAGTTGGTGTGCAGATCATCATGTTGGTTGAAGATTCGGTTCGTTTTTATTCGTCTGCGTTGCCTCACTTATATAAGTTTGTATTGGAACAGAGCCAAATGTTTGCCAAAGAAGCTCTGAATGGACACCAACGTACGTTGCGTATGCGTGGCCGTCCTAAAATAAAACTGGCACGTACGTATGAAGAGGCCGTGCGTATATTTAACCAATACCGGGATAATATATTAGGTATCATATCGGATATGAGCTTTATGCACGACGGGGTAAAAGACCCGTATGCCGGTTACAAATTTGGCCAGTATGTAAGAAAAACAGGAATGATTATTCCTTTTGTTCTTGAATCGTCCGAGGCAAGTAATTCTGTGTATGCCAGGGAACTGGGGGCTTCTTTTATCGACAAAAATTCAAAGAGCTATCCGCAGGATTTGAGAAAGAAGATTATGCAGCGCTTCGGTTTTGGCGACTTTGTTATTCTCGATCCCCAAACGAAGGAAGAGATCATGCGTATCACCGACCTGAAAGATTTGCAGCGTAAGGTATTCCAGATACCTGATGATTCATTGGTTTATCATCTTTCGCGTAATCATTTCTCCCGTTTCTTCTATTCAAGGGCTATGTTTCCGCCTGCTGAGGTATTGAAGCATGTAGACGTGAGTGATTATAAAGATATGGACGAAGCTCGCAAGTTGATATTCGACTTGATTGTGCAGTATCGTCGCATGAAGAACTCCGGTGTTGTGGCTATCTATCAGAAAGACCGTTTTGATGAGTATAGTAATTTTGCCCGTATCGGTGACGGTTCGCTGGGAGGAAAGGGTAGAGGACTGGCTTTTATTGGGGCTATGGTGAAGCGTTATCCTAAATTAGAGTATGAAAACTTTTTTGTGACGATTCCGAAAACGGTTGTCATCTGTACCGACATCTTCGACGAGTTTATGGAGACAAACGAATTGTATCCGGTAGCTCTTAGTGATGTTGACGACGAAACAATTTTAAAATATTTCCTTCGTGCCAGCCTGCCTTCACGCCTGATAGAAGACCTGATGGCTTTTTACGACGTGGTAAAAGGACCTATTGCCGTCCGTTCATCCAGCCTGTTAGAAGATTCTCACTATCAACCGTTCGCCGGTATTTATTCTACTTACATGGTTCCGAAGGTAGAAGATCAGTATGAGATGTTGCGTACGTTAAGTGATGCAATAAAGGCTGTTTATGCTTCCGTATTCTATCGTGACAGTAAAGCGTATATGACTGCAACATCCAATCTGATAGATCAGGAGAAGATGGCTATTGTATTGCAAGAGGTTGTTGGCAGCCGGTATAATGACCGCTTCTATCCGACTCTTTCAGGTGTAGCCCGTTCGCTAAACTTCTATCCGATAGGTAATGAGAAGGCCGAGGACGGTATAGCTAACGTGGCGCTAGGCTTGGGAAAATATATTGTAGACGGAGGAATAACGTTGCGTTTTTCTCCGCGCCATCCGCACAATATCTTACAGATGAGTACGATGGATTTTGCATTGCGTGAGACGCAGACTCGTTTTTATGCACTCGACTTAAAGAATCTGGCGGAGAATTTTTCAGTAGACGATGCTTTCAATCTTTTGAAACTGAGCTTGAAAGAAGCCGACGCAGACGGTGCCTTAAAATACATTGTCTCTACATATGATCCGTACGATCAGATTATCCGTGACGGATATTATCCGGGAGGCCGTAAGATCGTATCATTTGTGAATATACTTCAGCATGATGTATTTCCCCTGGCTGAAACGCTTGATAAGTTGTTGCATATCGGACAAGATGAAATGGGTCGCCCTATAGAGATTGAATTTGCCGTTAATATTGATCCGAACGATAGTAGCAGGGCTACTTTCTACCTGTTACAGGTTCGTCCTATTGTGGATAATAAGGAAATTATGGATGAGGATCTTACGGTTGTAAACAATGGAGATACGATTTTGTCGTCTACAAGTGTTTTGGGACATGGCATTGTGAATGATGTACAAGATATAATTTATGTGAAGACAGGAGCATTTAATTCGTCGAATAATCAGTTAATTGCTTATGAAATAGAAAAAATGAACCGTCAGTTCGCAGAACAGGAAAAGAATTATGTCCTGGTTGGACCGGGGCGTTGGGGCAGTAGTGATTCATGGTTGGGAATTCCGGTAAAGTGGCCTCATATCAGTAATGCCCGTGTCATTGTAGAATGCGGGCTTGAAAATTACCGGATCGATCCGAGTCAGGGAACCCATTTCTTCCAGAACCTGACTTCATTTGGTGTTGGTTATTTTACAATCAATCCATTCAAAGGTGACGGATGGTTTGACGAAGACTTCCTCAATGCTCAACCGGCGGTTGAGGAGACTGAGTACCTTCGCCATGTATGCTTTGATAATCCTATAGTCATAAAGATGGATGGAAAGAAAAGTCTGGGAGTAGTGATGAAACCGTAAGGATCTTGGAAACCGGCTTATTTGCCGGTTATCCATTTTTCTGCTTTTTCCAGAGTATCCGGCTTACCTACATCTAACAGACGAAGATTTTCCATTTCATATGCGTGGATGTTTGTTTTGGCACAGATTGACAGATAAAAGTTGATGATTGAAAACTTGCCTGTCCATTCTTCCATCCATTCAAATATCTGGGGAGACACAACATGAACACCACTGAATGCATATTCATTATACTGCCTCGGGTCAAAGTCAGGATAATAAGATTTTACTTCTCCCGTATCATGATTACGCCATCCGCAAAGCTTGTTTTCCTTATTAAAAAGAAGATATCGGGAAGTATTTCTTTTGCTTACCAATAATGTTGCTAAAGGATTAGTTTCTAGGTGTTTGTTGTATAAATGGCGTAAATCGACATTAGATAATATATCTACATTATGGATTAAGAACGGTTCGTTTCCTTGCAAGAAGCGGGCGGCTTTTTTTATTCCTCCGCCAGTATCGAGCAGATAATCGCGTTCATCGGATATATTTATCCGGATGCCAAAGTTATTGTTGGCTTCCAGAAAGTCCAGTATCTGTTGTCCGTGATGGTGGATATTAATAACGATTTGATGAAACCCGGCATCTTTTAGCTTCAGTATCACATGTTCCAACATAGGCTTTCCTCCGATGGGGAGTAGAGCTTTTGGGGTAGTATCTGTCAATGGTTTGAGCCTTGTACCCAAACCGGCAGCAAAAATCATTGCTTTCATATTGTTGCGTCAAAGATTTGTTCAATATTCTGTTCTCTGTGTGTAAGATGTATTTTTACTCCGAATTTGGAACTGAGATGTTCGGCCAAATGTTGTGCTGAATATACTGAGCGGTGTTGTCCTCCGGTACATCCGAAACATACCATCAGGTTGGTGAATCCCCGGTCTAAGTAGCGTTTTACGGAAGCGTCCACCATTGTATATGCGTGTTCAAGAAATTCAGTAATTTCTCCATCGTTTTCCAGAAAGTTGATTACTGGCTCGTCCAATCCTGTAAAATGGTTGTAACGTTCATATTTTCCAGGGTTATTAATGGCGCGGCAATCAAATACAAAACCTCCACCATTGCCGGTTGGATCATTCGGTATTCCTTTTTTATAGGCAAAACTTACAATTTTTACTTCAAGTGTGCGTTTCTGCAAATCATCGGAGAACTGTTTCAAGTTGGTTAGTTCTCTTAATACGGAGCTGAGGTATGGATATTCGGGATAATCTTCGCGTAACAGTTGACGCAGGTTATCGATAGCAAACGGTACACTCTGGATGAAATGAGGTTTCTTTTCAAAATAACCTCTAAAACCGTATGCTCCCAGTACTTGTAGTGTACGGAAAAGGACAAAATGCCGTAGCTGACTGAAGAAGTACTTTTCGTCTACGGGAATGTATTTGCGTAAAGCTTGTATGTAATCGTTCAGCAGTTCATTTCTCAGGTCTTCCGGAAATTTGGCTTTTGCCTGCCATAGGAAAGAAGCTACGTCATAATAAACGGGCCCTTTGCGTCCACCTTGGAAGTCGATAAACCAGGGTTCTCCCTCTTTTATCATAACATTACGAGACTGAAAATCCCGGTACATAAAGGTTGCAGAAGAACTTCGAAGTAATACGTCACTCATTTTTAAGAAATCGTCTTCCAGCCGGTCTTCCTGAAATTCCATTCCGGTAGCTTTCAGAAAACAATATTTGAAATAATTCAGATCCCAAAGAATGGAACGCTTGTTGAATTCCGGTTGAGGGTAACATTTTGAGAAGTCGAATCCTTCAGCTCCTGCAAATTGAATGGAGGGTAATATCGTAATTGTTTTTCTTAATAAACTACGTTCACATTCGTCGAATACACTGCTTTTTCTCCCTTTTTCAATGGCATTGAACAATAAAGTGTCTCCTAAATCTTCTTGAAGATAATAGGTTTTGTTTTCTGACCAGCAGCATACATCAGGAACAGGCAATCCTTTTTTTCGGAAATGATCGGCCATGTATATGAACGAACTATTTTCTTCTTGTGATGTTCCGCTTACTCCAATTAGAGTTTTAATTCCTGTTAGTCTGAAATATCGGCGGTTAGAACCGGAAGAAGGTAATTCTGTAATCTCATTTGCTTCATGTCCGGTATAAGTGTAGTAGAGTCTTTTTAGTGCTTCTGTTACCATATCTCTTAAATTATGGCACTAAGGTACTATTTAATTGAGAACTGGGAATTGAAAATCGGAAATTTCTATTTGCGTGGGACTTCAAACCTGCTTTTTCTAACTCGAACAAGAAAGGGACTGACTAACTTTTATCGTTAGCCAGTCCCCTATATAATCATTAATCTTTTGATATTACAGGATTCCTTGTGCCATCATAGCTTTGGCAACTTTCATGAATCCTCCTACGTTTGCACCCTTTACATAGTTTGTGTAACCATCTTGTTGAGTGCCATATCTTACGCATTGTTCGTGGATGTCGTGCATAATCTGTTTTAGCTTAGCATCTACTTCTTCGCTTGTCCAACTCAGTTTCATGGCATTCTGTGTCATTTCCAAACCTGATACAGATACACCACCAGCATTAGCTGCTTTACCCGGAGCATACAGAATCTTAGCTTCCAGGAAGGCATCGATTGCTTCCGGGGTAGAAGGCATGTTTGCTCCTTCCGATACAGCAAAACAACCATTGGCTAAGAGAGCTTTTGCATCATCGCCATTTAATTCGTTCTGAGTTGCACTTGGCATAGCAATATCGCATTTTTCATTCCAAGGGCGACCTCCCTGTACATATTTACATCCGTATTTTTCGGCGTATTCACGTATACGGCCGCGATACAGGTTCTTTAATTCCATGATATAATCCAGTTTTTCACGGTCTATACCATCCGGGTCGTATATATAACCGTCAGAATCGGACATGGTAACGGGTTTTGCACCTAACTCGATCAATTTTTCTACCGTGTATTGAGCAACATTACCTGAACCAGACACAGTAACGACCTTACCTTTGATATCAATGTTTTTAGTTTTCAACATTTCCAGTAAGAAGTAAACATTTCCATAGCCGGTTGCTTCCGGACGAATCAGTGAACCACCGAATTCACGTCCTTTACCTGTGAATGTTCCGGTATTTTCGTGGGCCAGTTTCTTATACATACCATACATGTAAGCAACTTCGCGTCCGCCTACGCCAATATCACCGGCAGGTACGTCTGTGTCCGGACCAATATGGCGCCATAATTCTAAAACGAATGCCTGGCAGAAACGCATGATTTCAGCATTTGATTTGCCTCTCGGGCTGAAATCCGAACCACCTTTACCTCCACCCATAGGAAGTGTAGTAAGTGAGTTCTTGAATGTTTGTTCGAAAGCTAGGAACTTAAGAATAGACTGGTTAACAGAAGCGTGGAAGCGAATACCTCCTTTATATGGGCCGATAGCGTTATTATGCTGGATACGGTAACCCATATTTGTCTGAATTTGTCCCTTGTCATCCATCCATGTTACACGGAATGAGAAGATACGATCAGGAATGCAAAGACGTTCAATCAAATTGCTTTTCTCAAATTCAGGATGTTCGTTATAAGCTTCTTCGATTGTTCCTAATACTTCTGAAACTGCTTGATGATATTCCGGTTCATTCGGAAATCTTCTTTTCAGGTTGTCTAAAACTTCACTTGCCTTCATAAGACTGATTTTTATTTTGAATGTTATACCAATGTTATCCCATCATTGTTGTATTTACAACGACGCAAAGGTAAGTCAAATTTTGATACTGGCAAATATTTGAAAGAAAAAATACTAAAAAAATATCATTTAGATATTTTGGAGGCGTAAAACTGACTAAATGTTATTCGTTTCTGCGCTTTACGTTTTTATAGATAGGAACAAATACTATGATAGCGGATGCTACTAATGTGAATATGATATCAAAGTTTATTGTTTTGCTGTATGCAAGTAATATATAACATAAAACTCCCCATAAGAGTGTTATGCATACAATCTGACTATTTGTGATCTTTCTGCGAGCCATTGCGTACATTTTGTTTAGTTGGAAGATGCCAGAGAACCAAAGTAGATAACAAGCGCGAGGAATATGGCAACTATTACAAATAAAATAATGATTTGTTTTTCGAGTGAATATTTACACAGGAATGGTATATGTTGTGCTAAACCCGCCACTTGTTCAATCGGTTCATCCTCATTTGTTTCTTCTTGGGACACATATCCTCCTTCCTCCATAATTTCTAGAGCACGAGGTAAATCCTTCTCCAGGATTTCCAGTCTGGCGCCACCTATATCTATATAGCCAGCCATAACCTGGCTACTGATTTCATTTCGTAGATAACATTCGATGCCCTCAGCCCGGAGAAGAGATATTAATGTTTGTGCTTCTGCAGGATATGTGAACCTTGCTATTTCCACCATTTTATCCATAACTGTGTCGTTTTGTACAAAGATAGCCGTTTTTCGCTAGAATGCAATAGCTATTTCTGCTCCGATCTGGAATGGTTTACCTTTCTGGACAAACGGACGATCTAATGATTCAAAATAGAATGCGGCATAATCTGTATTTGTAATATTACGGCTCCACAGATTTACATTGACGATTCCTTTACGAACACCAGCTTTAGCATTAAGGGTTCCATAGAAGTTTTGTGTGATATCATTATATTCGGTCCAAAATATTTTACCTGTCCCGCAGAATTGAGCAGAAACAGTAAACTGGTCCAACCAACAGTTTTGTATCAGTTTTGTATATTGGACTCCGATATTTAATGTGTGCCTCGGAGTGTATGGAATGAAATTTCCTTTACAGTCAGTAGAAATAATTTCTGAATTTGCTTTCTTTTCACTGATATAATTGCGGAATGTAGCACGTGTAAAACCATAATTTACATCGGCCGTCAGATTGCCGGTCAGACGGGCACGTAATGATATTTCCGTACCGACGCTCCGTGCTTTTCCTGCGTTTGTCAGAATACGTCCGTTTCCGCTATCAACGAACTTGGTCAGTTGAAGGTCGCGTATATCCATATAGAATAATGTGAATTCGGCACTCAGGCGTCCGTTAATCAATTCGCTGCGGATTCCAGCTTCGTAGTTCCAACTATATTCCGGTTTGTAAGCCGATACTTCATCCAGTGGCAATGGTTCTTTTATAGGAAAAGGCAACATGCTTTCAACAGCTTTCATCATGTCGTATTGCATCTGGCTCTTCATTACATCGGCAGACATTTGCACATTGTATCCTCCTGTTTTATATCCTTTGGCAACCGATAGATAAGTGAATGTAGTAGGAGTGCATTCATATTTAAGGGATACTTTGGGCAATACCTGCCAGAAGTCTTGTGATATGCTTTCGTCTATTTTTGATGTTGGATATGGAAAGAATTTATCTAGTTCCATAGCCGGACTTCCGTTAAAACTGACTCCCATCTTCATCCTGGCTTCCGAGTTGTATGTCATTTTTTGCTTTTCATAATCCAGACGTATGCCTGCCGTAATGGACAAACCTTTTACAAACAGATTATTGTAAGTAGACTGGTGGAATAAAGCTACCCCGTAAGAAGGCGTGTCGAATGATCCGGGAATAAGCAGGTTTTCATCCATTACAACAAGTTGGGGCATTTTGGGGTTTTGTTCTTTCAAATCGTCAAATGTTTTCTGTAAGATATTTTTGATGCCGTCTTCCTTGAAGTTTACAGGCCCTTCCGTATGCAATGCATCATAAAAGCCATATAGACCGAAAGACCATTGGTAGTCTTTTTTTGTATTGCTCTTAAAGGCTATTTCCTGACTAACGGCATTTTGTTTTTGTTTCTGATTCAGGGTAAACATGGATAAGGTGTCGAAGTCCTGATCCATTTTCATGTCATCTTTGAAGTACTGATATCCTGTAGTACTGCTAAATACGAATTTGTCGGTTTTATATTCCAAGGAAAGATTGTTATTGACCATTGTCCGTTTATATGAACTGGGATCATTAAAACGTACGGGTTCAATTTTTCCTGTTTCTTTATTGTAAAGTCCGTAGGCAAAAGCGCCCTGATTGGTATAGTCAGCGGATAAGGAGTAAACTATGCGGAAGTTGGGGGTGAAACGGCCTTCCAATTTGATGCGACCACCTGCCACGTCTCCTTTGTCTACACGCTTCCCTGTGTATTCGTTTGTATAGAATCCATCGTTATGGTCGTAGTAAACACCGGCTGTAAATCCTATTGTGTTACTTAATTTTCCATAGTGAGATGCTTTGATTGTATATTGTCCGTAGCTTCCGGCAGCAACAGATAGTTTCTTTCCCTGAAAATCAAAAGGAGAGATGGTATACACATTTATAATGCCTCCCATAGCATTTCTGCCATATAATGTGCCCTGAGGACCACGTAATACTTCGATACGCTGTATATCTGTCAGGTCAAAATCGAATGTACTTTTATCCAGATATGGGACGTTATCTACATAAAGGCCTACGGATTGTCCGCTACTTCGGGCTCCAATTCCACGAATATATATAGCAGAAGTTAGCTTTGCCCCGTAGTCGGGCATATAAAGATTTGGAACGAATGAACTGATATCTTTTAGTACTTCGATTTGTCTTCCTGCAATTTGTTGAGGAGACAGAATGGAGACAGAACCGGGTAGTGTGCGTAGATTGTTTGTTTCTTTGGTGGATGAAGTAATCACTACGTCATTTAAGTTGTATGTTTTGATAGTGTCGTTGTTGTGTACTTCTTCGGCTGTAACTGTTTGTACAGCCAATAAAGTAAGAACCGCCAGTGCAGACAGGTAGTGTTGTTTCATGCAAATTCCTTTTGTTAGTAATTATTTTGTTTGCAAAGAAAATGGAAAAGAGTGGGATGGGCAATCACTAGATGTAGTGATTTTTAAAATTCTTCTCCGGATACGATTCCATTCATGATAGCATAGAAAGTAAGGCCGGAAACTGTTTTAATGCCAAGTTTTGCAGTGATATTTTTACGGTGGGTGAGTACTGTGTTAAGGCTGATGTTTAATTTATCGGCAATCTCTTTGTTTGTAATACCGTAGGCAATGAGTTGAAGTACATCTGTTTCGCGGGAAGATAATTCTTTGTTGTTGTCGCCGGAAGAAGTATTGGGGGTGTCGGTTACCAGGTATTGTTGTAATTGTTCGATGATTGTTTCTTGTGAAGCTTTTGTCATGAGGTGGTTTAAAGACTGTTGACAGCGCATTTCTTCTATTCCGTCTGTTAAGATGATTGTTTTGCTTCTGCGGGGAAGAAAGAAATCGGTGTTGAATGTAAAGGTTTCAGGTTGTACAAAATAGTAATCAAATAAATCGTTCCCCCCTGCACAGAAAACGTCAAAGGAAGGGAAGAGGTTCACTTCCACTGGAGGAAAGTATTCGTTCAGCAAGCTGTAGAGTCCCAGACTTTGCAATGTGTCGGGCAAAATAATTGCTATTTGTTTGTTTCTGTGCATTTTGAAACAAAGCGTTAAATACAGAGTTTCTCCATCGCCGAAACCATTGGCATGAGGATGCGATAGCGTATCCGGTTGTGTTGTTTTATGTCTTTTTCCAGACTACTGACAGCAAAAATTACAGCATAACATAGGTTCTCATCATATTCGCCGGATAAGTGCTTGATCATAATGCTTTTCAAGTCTGCCAGCAATTCTTCGATGGTATCTTCTTCCGGTTGGCTGGAATTTAATAGTAGCTCTTCCTTTGGTCCGGAATGGAGTTTTTCGCTTAATGAAAGACAATAGGGGAACCATACTTGTTCATCTTTTCTGATTCGTGTAGTCAGTTCTTCCTTAAATGAGGAGAAAAACTTACCAATAAGGTTAAGAGTATTGTTACCCGGTGTACTCATGGAGATGAATGAACCGAGATGGCGTTCTATATTGGGTAGTTGGTAACGTTGGTAATATTGATTGGTTTTTGTCAGATAGTCAATAATCTGTGAAGTATGGAAGGTCCGAAGTTTCTTTTCCGGAAAATACTCTTCATTGAGAAAGGTGTTAATGACAGTCAGAAAGAAGTCCGTATCCAGAGTATACTCATTACAAATAGCGCTCACGGACCTGTCCCCCAATCCGAGACGGATCTCGAAACGGTTGATAACAGGAATAAGTGAGGGATGCTCTTGCACCACCTCACTTAATTGCATATTAGGATAAACTAATGCCATATTGTATTAAGCCTGTTCCCATTGTTCGCGTAGCAGTTTTACTGCGGCAGGTACTACCGTTTCACGTTTGCCCTGGCAGCCACATTCAAAACTTACATATTTATCATAGCCAATCATTTTTAAGCCTTTGAAGCCGTTTATATAATTGTCGGCATCCCCATCTTCGCCCGGCATACTACGACGTTTACGGCTGGCCACATGTACATGTTGCAGATAATCTCCTGCACTAATAAAAGCTCCCATGTCCGATGGTTCTTCCCATGTCATGTGCCAGAAGTCGCCCATACAGCGTACACCCGGATTGTTGATGTCGCGACAAATAGATGCCGCATCAGCTACCTGACGGAGATAGAAACATTCTTTGCGGTTTAAAGGTTCAAATATGACCGTTGTTCCGTTTTGAGCGGCAAATGTTCCCATTTCATTAAATTGTTCGCAAAGGAAGTCGCGTGTCTCCATAGTGTGGGGCAACACGGGAACTTGCCCATTAAATGCTGGTACGATGATTACACCTGTCGAACCTAATTCGCCGGCAGCAGTAATAATTTCTTTCATTGTGTCCATGCATTGCTTGCGGATGGCTGGATCAGTAGAAAGGATAAAACCGTCAAAACCGGCACAAATTGCACTGACCTTGATATTGCGTCCGTTCAAAGCGTCTTTGATCTCTTTTACGCGTTCGCCGAGGCCTCTGCCACCGGGTTCGAAACCAACGACCCCTAGTTTCTCCATGTAGTCTAGCTTCTCATTCAAGCTTTCGCCGGGAGCCGTACCCTCCTGGAAAGATATTTTTAGCTCTGCTTTTTTATCATTTAGGCTACATGCCTTTTTTTCACCTGCCAGTGTCGCTGTTTGCTGGCCGGACTTTGATGAACAAGCTGCAATCGTTGTACTACCCACTGCAAGAGCTGCGCCTGATAGGGTAGTCCTTAAAAAGTTTCTTCTGCTGAATGTCATATACTTATCGTTTATTTTTTATCCTGAGGTTTGCCTGGAACAGGAACAGTAAAGCCACTCATATCCATTTTGCCGAGGTTCAAATCTTTCGGGGTATAATCGAGAGCCGAGGCTGTCATCGTTTCCCAGGTTATAGCTTCACCACTGTAGGCCGATTCGCGTCCCATAATGGCTGCCATGTTGGATATGGCTGTTTCCGAAGCTTGTTCGATAAGTTTGCCGGCACGAATCGTATTTATCCAGTTTACATGTTCCAGGGTATAAGGATCACATTGTTTGAAGTTAGCTTTTTCGGCTTCACTATCATATTTCCAGATTACATTACCAGCCAAATCTTTGATCTCCATTGTGCTGCTGTCCCATGAACCGCGTGTACCTTGAATAAATTCGCTTACGTTGTTAGCACAACCATCTATCTGGCGTGACATACTGTGTAGATGGATGCCATTCTCCATGGTAAAGTCGATACTGAAATTGTCATATTGATCGCCTGTAACACGACGTTGACGTGAACCAAAACCTACAGCTTTTACCGGTTTTAGTCCGCTGAACCAAGTAAATACATCTATATTATGTACATGCTGTTCTACAATATGATCGCCCGATAGCCATTTCCAGTTTACCCAATCTTTGATCATATATTCGCAGTCGTTCCAGCCTGGTTGACGATCGCGATACCAGAGCATATTCTGATTCCAGTAAACAGTTCCACCCGTGATTTCGCCGATCAGACCTTCCATGATCTTTTTGTAGGATTCTACGTAGCTGCGTTGGTGGTGACGTTGTGTTCCGGTTACAACGCAAAGGTTCTTGGCTGCTGCTTGTTTAGCCGTAGCCATGATGGTACGATAACCTACAGGGTCTACACATATAGGTTTTTCCAGGAAAGCATGCTTACCTTTTTCAACTGCATATTGGAAATGCACCGGACGGAAAACAGGAGGAGTGGCTATGATCACTACATCCACGCCGCTATCTATTACTTGCTTGTATGCGTCTAATCCAACAAAACGTTTGTCTGCAGGTATGTCGATGCCTTTTTCGTCTTTCAGTTTCTTTGCCAGATTGTCTACTTTTTCCTGGAAAGTATCGCCTAATGCTACGACTGTTACTCCGTTAGCTGCGTTTAGGAAGTTAAATGTTGCACCTGATCCGCGGCCTCCGCAACCGATAATACCGGCTTTCAACTCTTTTCCGTCAGCTGCCATGTCTGGTAATTCGGGAATATAATAGGTTCCTGCCTCTTTCAGAGGTTTCGGTGCATTGGTTTTTTCGCCACCACAAGAGGTTAAAATAACACTTGCTGCACTGCCTGTTCCTACGGCTCCTAGTGCACTTGCAAGTGCAGAGCTTTTAAGGAATGATCTTCTACTGATACTGTTTTCTTTTTTCATGATTTTCTATAAAGTCTTTTAAGATTGATTTTTCTTTTATTTAGCACCTAAAGAGGCGTCCGGTTCACAAACTACGCGGAAACCAATACCACGAATGTCAGAATACCACCAGATACTCTTAGGCTGTTGTGGGTCTGTTTTCAACCAGGCATCGTGTTTTGTATGATCGCGGGCTGCACAACGTACGTCTGCAGCATCAGAGGTATAGTTGCCACCACGTACCACCCATTCTGTACCTTCCGTAACGAGCGGATTTTTTTCATTTACACTGCTCTTACTATATGCTTCCGGATTATATTTATCGGCACAATATTCCATTACATTTCCCAACATATTTTTCAGGCCGAATGCATTCGGTAATACTAAAGCAGGTTCCTGCGTCTTATTACGGCTGTTTTTGCTGTAAATCACGTATGAACTTATACTATCTGTTTTTGCGTCAAAGAACTTACGCCAAAAACCCTGATCGGAGAAATCTTTTGGATTACCTGCAAAGAAATAAGGAGTTTCTGTTCCTCCACGGGCTGCATATTCCCATTCAGCCTCAGTAGGTAGGCGATATTTTTTTCCAGTCTTTTTAGATAGCCATTGGCAGAATGTTTCTGCAGCATAATGGGTCATGGTGATAGCCGGACGGTCGCCTCCTCCCCAACCTTGATCCGGGAAACCGAAAGGAGGAGTAGGTCCGGATATTGCATCTACATTCGGATTACTATTATTAGCATATATTTTTTCGGGTGGTGTACGTCCTTCACTCATGGTATTGCCATAAAATGCCCAGTACTGATCCCAGGTTACTTCCACTTCCGCCATAAAGAACGGGCTTAGCGTTATATTACGAACCGGAGCTTCGTCGGCTTTGTGGAACGGTTCTTTCTCAGTGCTTCCCATTTCAAATGTACCGCCTGGGATCGCGATCATTTTGAATGAAACGGCGGTACCCGGAATTTGTTCGGTATAGTTACTGAATGAGGTCAGTCTGACTGTATCAGTGAAAAACTTGCTTGAATCGCTTGCTGAAACCTTGTCAGCTCCCGGTATGCCTGTCAGTTTGGAGTGAACATAGTTCGGATTATAGTGTCCTGCATCCAGGTGACAACTGATACATTGCAGGTTCAGCTTCTTTTCATTTTCATCATAATAAAGATGGGCAGTTACTCCATCGTTAGAAATACCTTCAGGGAAAAGATTTTGATGGCATTCTTTACATGATTCGTTCGGAATGTATTTTACTGCATGTTCAAGTTCTGATTTGCTGTCCCAATTAAAATCAGCACTATCTTTAGTCAGGTAAGACCATACATCTGTCAGTCCTAATTTTGCTTTGGCTGAGTAATGAGCCCACGTGTTGTTCTGTGGCGGAAGATGGCATGCAACACAATGTGTTTTGACTCCACTTCTGTTATTTACGTGTTTCGATAATTTCCAGCTAGTTTCTACATGCGGATGAACATGGCATATCATACATGATTCGTCTGTAGAGAAGTATACTGAAGTTTTATAGGCAGCAATCATTATTCCTGCTCCAAAAAGTATTCCCAACAGTAAGATAAAGCTTTTTCCTTTGAAAAAACTTCTCTTTTTGTCGGAAGAGTAGCGTTTCGCAAATCTATTGTCCGTCATTTGTTTTTATGGTATTCTTAAATTGTAAGTCTTAAATTAGATTTAAAATCGGCAATAAAAGTAGCATATTCATTTATAAAAATGAAAGGGTATGGCTTCTATTTAACGAATTATATCTCGAAATTAGATTTTTTTTATATCGGAAATAAAGGTGCAACATGACAGATACTTTGTAAAACAAAAAACGATAGTAAATTTTTTACTATCGTTAATTTGCACGGAAGGAGAGGCTCGAACTCCCGACACCTGGTTTTGGAGACCAGTGCTCTACCAACTGAGCTACTTCCGTATCGTTGCGGGTGCAAAAGTAGTTTAATATTTTTAATATGCAAGGGGTGTCGTATGTTTTAGGGTAATTTTTATCGGATGAATACCATTTGGCTTTAAATATATCTTATAATTTTCTGTATTTTGTGTTTTGTAATTATTTAATCTATGACATGGAAACGTATTTAGCCTTGAGCTTGTATTTTGAGGGCTTTATGGTGAAAATCAAGTAGACTTATAATCATTAGTTTCTTATCAGGTATTTGTCTGCTTTTTTAACTAATATTAGTGGTGAATTCTGCCATTTAATGGATAAATTGTTGTTAATATTGAATTAAAATTATAATATTTACACACTATGCTCTAGTTATCTAAAGATACATATCTGATTGAGATTTTTATCATAAGGTTAGCCAATGCATATATCTGATTTTATAAATTAATTTATCAATTATCTTATGTCTGATTATCAAAATAAATTAGAAACCATCAGAACCTCTGGGTTTAGGTTCGAAATACATTTGACAGAACATTGTAATTTGAATTGTAAGGGTTGTTCTCATTTTTCGCCTTTGGCTGATGAAGAGTTTTTAGAAATTGGAGCGTTTGAAAAAGATATGGCGAGAATGGCGCAACTATTTGATAGGAATGATATCCAGATGATAACCCTATTGGGTGGAGAACCTCTGTTACATCCGCAAGTGAATGATTTTATGAGAATCGTTGTGAAATATTTTCCCTATATGCCTTTACAACTGGTCACTAATGGATTGCTATTGCTTAATAAGTCTAAATCATTCTGGGAAACGTGTCGGGTAACAGGTACGTTCATCCGTGTTAGTCATTATCCTATTTCATTGGATTTTTCAGCATTCAAAGAAAAAGCAATGATAGAAGGTGTAGACCTTTTTATCGAGCCGGAAGAAGCTCCTAAAAATTTCCATAAAGATGTTTATGATCTGTCAGGCTTGGCCGATGATCAATTGTCCCACGCGGCCTGCGAAATTTTTGGTTCTTGCTGTCAATTAAATAATGGAAAGTTCTTCCCCTGTAATAATGCAGCCAATTTCCATCATTTAAACCGCTTTTTTAATCTGGGAATTTCAGAGTCCGCTGAAAATTATATCGATATTTACAAAGCACAGTCAAAAGACGAATTTATTAAGTTGATAACATCTCCGATACCCTGCTGCAAATATTGCAATATGAATGCACAGGAATTGGAAATAAAGTGGGGTCGCTCAAAGCGAAGTTTGGACGAATGGACTTAACTAGGCAGTAGCTCTATTATATACGGGCAAAAACAAACTTATCCAACTCTCTTTCATCTGAGTGAAATAGTTTTATAAAACTATAAAAATCAAGCGACATGAAACAAACCAATATTTTCGCAAATGAATGGTCTATTGTATATGATACTTTGTCGAGCATGATAACTGAAGCATTAGTTATTCTTGATTTTGAGCAAAAGAATTTTCGATATATACCAAACCATGACTTGATCTTATGTGGTTACACGCAAGAAACACCAAAAAATCTTGGTTATGATTTTTTCAAAAATATAATTCACCCGAACGATATATCTTTTGGAATAAAGATATATAATATTGTTTTACAGAGTCTGAATAATAATGAATGGCTCGCAGATCAAATCAATTATTTTTCTTTTTTACTCCGAGTGAAAAGTTCTTTATCATCAGACAACAAGTCCAATTATCTGATGACATACGTAAAGTTGAAACCACAATGGTTGAATGAACAACTCCGATATGGAATTTGCATGCTATCCGTTTCCGTTATCCGAAAACAAGATAATCAGCTATGTGCACACTATAAGAATCTGGATCACTCTAATTACTCTTTTAAAACAAAAGAATGGACACATTATCCATTTTCACCATTGAGCAAAAGGCAAAAAGAAATGCTTGTATGGGCCCAACAAGGATTTTCACTAAAAGAAACGGCTGTTAAAATGGGTGTATCTGATAAAACAATAGAAAGCATAAGATGTGCACTTTTTGACAAATTCGGAGTAAACACCATAGAACAAGCTATTCAATATGCTTCCAATCGCAGACTGATCTATCATACTTATTCTGTTCAGTCTGAAACTATCCAATAGGTTTAGTCTCTGGAAAAATGGGATTGTGTATCTTTCTCTTTTTCAAATAAAGAACATGGAAATCAAGATATCTATATAACGAATGGCTTGTCTTCCATATATATTCAAATGAAAAATCCGGAATATAGCTTTGACTATAACCCGCAATTATTCTTTGCTAGAATAAATAATTCGGAGGCATGGCATACACTACAAAATAAAGAATTCTATTTTCGTAAATACAGCCGATTATTTGATGGTTTTCCTGGAGCGCATCTGGTACTGTTACATATAAAAAAATACTTCTTATGAAATACGAATTGAAAGACACTACTTTTATTTTATTGTCCGGATCGATTCGATAATCCGGTTAGAGAATTTACTGCTTGCCTTAGATATTCTGGAATCCGGTTTTGATACCAATATCCTTGTGGTAGAAGTTTCGTATTATAACAACGGAATACTAAAACAGCAGATTAACAGTACCGTCTCTTATCAATTTATAGAAGATAAAGACCCGATACTTCACCGAACCAAACATCTGAATACAATTCTAAAACAGATAAATACAGATATCATCGGTCTCTGGGAGGCAGATATTATTTTGGAATATTCCCCAATTATAGAAGCGGTACATCAACTCAGAACAGGAAATTGTGATTTTGCATTTCCGTATGACGGCAGATGTTTCGATACTTCCGAGATTCTTAGAAATCATTATTTGCTCCATAGAAATATCGATTTTTTGAAAAAGAATATATCCAAAATGGATTTAATATATTCCAGTTCAAGTAAAGGAAATGCAGTTGGAAGCGTTTTATTCCATCTTACGCATCCTAGAAATCAAAACGGGAAAATCAGGTCAGATTATTATGAAGCCAAAATAATGAATGAATATTATAAAACTTGGAATTCAACAAAAGAAGAACTGACAAATAAACTTCACGAATGAAAAATATAGGGAAATCACCTATTGTATGATATTTTCTATTTGCTCAATTTTGTCGCATATCACGTATCATTCAATGAGTATTAATTTAAAATCCAAAGAACATAAAAAAACTTGAAAAACTAAAATTAAGTCAACTTAGCGAAAACGCGTTAAATGCAAGACAGCAGGACATCTTAAAAGGTGGGGCACAATGCAATTGCACTTGCTCTACTTGTGGTTGTACTAGTTGGGACGGCACAGGTCCCATCACACCAGGACATTCTTCAACTGATATGGGGATGGGGACTATTACTAGAGACAGCACAGCTATGAGAGCGTCATATTTATGTATTGCTTAATAAAATACTATGAAAACAAGACATTTCAGCTTACTAATATCCTTTTTTTTATTGGGAAGCCAAGTAGTAAATTCCCAATCAAAGGTGAGTAACTTGCCTGTATTTGATTTTTCAAAAGATTATCCTCAAAAAAAGATGTGTCTTCAAGACATGGCAGATATTGAATATATACCATTGGAGACAACCGATGATATTTTATTGAGTGGAGCAGCGAAGCTTTCTGCTGTTACCAATAAATATATCCTTGTACACGAACTTCAGTTAGGCGACATATTTCTTTTCGATCGTAGCACCGGAAAACTATACTCCCACTTCAACCACAAAGGTCAAAGTGGCATGGAATATTCATGGATTAAAAACGGGACAATTTTAGATGAAAAAAAAGAGGAAATCTATGTGTGTTCCCAATACATACAAGTTTATTCTTTAAAGGGAGAATACAAACGAACTTTAAAAATAAATGGGTTTGAAAATGATATGCGAATTCTAAACTATGATGACACATCTTTACTTATCTATGACGAAGTAATTATAGAGCCCGGACATGAGAACAAGACTAAAAAAGCCCCTTACCGACTTATGTCCAAAAAGGACGGCAGTTTGATTTCCATATTGAACTTAGAGTTCTCGAAAAGATATTCAAACAAAATTGCTCAACATTTAGAGAATAACATGTGGAGATCTTTTGTAATTTCTTACTCTCATAATATGCATTATGGTTCAGATATAATAATTGCAGATATATCATCCGACACACTGTATCAACTATCTCCAAGCAAGGGACTAATTCCTCTATTAACCCGTACCCCATCAATCCACGCCCATGAACCCAGAAATATATGGACTCCTTTTTTAACAACCGACAAATTTATGCTGATAGGTACATTTCTTTTAGATTTTAATCCGAAAGGAGGAGGACCAATTCCTTCGTTTATGCTTGATTTTAGAACCAGAGAAATAAATAAAGCATCTATTTGGGATACAGAATATGAAACGAAATCTTGGAGACAAGGAAGATGGGGTGGGCCAAATGGAACACCTGCCATTGCAAAAAACATGGCTGCCGAACTGATTCAGGCATCATCAGTTATAGATGCTTACAAAGGTAAACGATTGAAAGGTAATGGCGAGAAAGTTGCAAAGAAACTTCTGGAAGATGATAATCCGGTAGTCAGGATTCTTACATTCAAGCAATAAAAAACAAGCATAATGAAAACGATCGGCTTAATAGATGAAAAAGTAATCAAAAACAATTTGATTAATCTCAAAAATATAGTTTTCGAGGTTACTGAAAAATGTAATCTGAAATGCAAATACTGCGGATTATCAGAACGACTATACGAAAAATACGATGTAAGAAAACACCGGGACTTACCATTCAAGAAAGCTCAGTTGATGATAGACTATCTTCTTAGTTTATGGAAAGAAAACTATATAGCAGAAACAAATTCACCACTTATTGTGAGTTTTTATGGAGGTGAACCATTACTAAATATGCCTCTGATAAAAAAAATCATCAATTATATCGAAGAATCGAATATCGTCAGTCGAAAAATTTTCTATGCAATGACGACCAATGCAATGCTACTGGATAAACATATTACCTTGCGAACGTATAGATCATGATTTTGAAGTAGGTTATGTTCATGATAGTTTTGTAGAGTTAGATCATAAATATGTTGCAGAACGACACAATTATTATTTATCAAAAGTGTCAGATCGATGTCTTAATTGCGCTGCCAGTAAATTTTGCTATCAATGTATGTATCATATTGACAACATAAGGAGTCAACATCCAGATTGTCCCAACTTCTATACTCCGGAACTATTCAATAAAGAGAAAGAGCAAAATTTCACTTATCTCCGGGAGCATCCTCATTATTACAACAGAATATTAAACGAAATTAGTTTTACATTGTAGAATTATGAATAAACATTGGTTTACACTATACGGTGATACCTTTTTATGGTTGAAAGACAATACAGGATTAGTCTATAATGCCGGAAATAAAAAAAGATTTCTTTTCCCTGTATCTGATAAAATTAAGGAAATATGCCATCAACTACTGGAAACAGAAAATTTATATACTGTTGGATTAACAGATGAAGCTATCAACGATGATGAAATTAATCAATGGATTCATTCATTAATAGATATGCAGGCCGGATATCTGTCGCTTAACGTAGAGTTTAATAAAAGGCCGGTTTCTTTGAAACCAATTTTAAAAGTTCAGGATAATAGAAAATATTATGAAGAACAGCAAAAACTTGGATTCAAAGGCAAAATTCTTCAAAATCTTCACGAGTTGACATTCTACATGAATGGAAGTGAACAAGGAAATGATGAATACTTTAAACAAGCTATTTATCCGGTCAGGAGCAACGTCCCTCACCTTCAAACTATGAAATAGTATTGAGGCGGCCTAATCTTTGCCATTTTGAAAAACAAGATCGCAAATGAATGGACTTAAACCATGTCACTCGCATATTTCAACCTCCATTGCCCCAAGAAATAGTGTACAGCAAACGCTTTTTCCACTTTATCCTCCATTTCCGGAGTTTCCCTGTTTAGCAATAAAAGAGAAATTTCTCTTGCAGACAAAGGTGTTACTAAATCTGCAGGGAGTAAAGTGATTTCTTCTTTGAAGTCGTATCCTTCATACAAATTATTAATCATCTCGATTCCGGCATTTTGAGTATCGTGCCATGTCATAGTTTGTTTTCTTCCGTTGCCTGAAAGAATAATTTGTTCAATTATCTTTTCAAAAAAAGGATGATGAGGAATGGCTGCCAGCATTGCATTTCCTATTAATTCTTGTTTGCCAAATCGTTCGGCATGCTCCGCCGGTTCAAGAGCCAAACAACAGGAATGTGTTTCCAGAAGGCTGTCCATAGGCTGAATACACTCGTAATCCATGTCAACATACAGGCCGCCTTCGTGATATAAAATCAGATAACGCATAAACTCCCATCTTTGTTTGTTGCAAAGAAATGATTTATAAATCGGAATAAATTCAGGGCAACTATCTTCCAGAAATTTTTGAATAGCTTCATGATCCCATAAACGATAGTTCCATGCAGGATGTTCTTTTTTCCATGATTCCGATACGTCAGACAGAATATCGGGAACACCTGCCGGATTATCATAGATTTGATGGATGATTTTGGGTATTTTCATAATTGTTTATTTGTAGTAATTTAAGAACCTGTCGGCTTCATTGGCAATACAATTAATTTTATTTCCCAGTATAATATCCGAAGATAACTGGAATGTATGCCCGTTTTTTATTTCTCGTTGTAGAGTGTTTGCTATGTCTTGAATATAACCATACTCTCCATGATTGGATTGTGTATGCGTATTCCAAACTGCAACACTTTTTTCCGATAGTCCCATAGAATACAACCAGTCTCTCCATTTCAGTTCATTGATAAAAAATGTTTCATCTAATGTAAGAAGTTCCATTTTCAAACGAGCCCAAGGTACCCTGCAAATATCTGCAACAATAGCTCCGTGCATGGCTGCCGATATGATTTTCTCCGATGTGGCTATTTCTTCCATTATAAAATCTACTGGTGCATACGGGTCAATTATGTTTACACCTGTTTGTTCAGAAATATACTTCCAATCAACCAGTTGCATTTGCAACATGTGCGGCATCACGGAAACCGGATGTTTTTTAGGAAGCCTGGGTATCATGTCATCCAACAATAAAAGCGAATAGGCTGCATCCGTAATAAACTTTTCTCCACCATATCCCAGAATGTTAGATGAAACAGGTCCTCGCAGAAAGAATACATTCCAATTTTGCTTGTCGTAACGCGGTGCCACTTCCCAAACACCCGACCCAAAAATTGCACACTTATTTTGTTGCCCAACATCAGGTCTGATGATGGTTCCTATTCCGTAGAAGTCAACATCTTTGTATTTCTCCATTTCAAATACAGAGCCAAACAGACGATTGAAAAGAGAAACATTCAATTCGTCACCAAAGTTGCCGGGTCCTCTGTGTGGGTGCCAGAATTTAAGATTCATAGTTTTTATCTAGTTTATTATTTATTGCACGGCATAATTGAATCACAGGATGTTCTTCTTGTTTTTCATCCTCAGGATAATAGACTTGCAGGTCGAAAAGCTCCTTAAATTCCGGATCATTAACCCATGGATAGTTCTTTTCTGTCTCCTCCAAATGCCAGGCTACCCAGATTTGATCTTCCGGTTTGTCTAAATCACCTTCAACCTCTTGTGCTAAATCCGGAAGATAGAACACGACAACATCGGCTTGTTGAAAATAGCGTCGGTCGGTGGTGATAAGCCAGTTTGCCGGAATAACTTCATTTTTTATATGTAAATTTTCACCGCGTACAGCATTGTATATCAACATCAGTTTCTTTCCTGATTTAATTTGATAAGCGACAGATGCCACCCCTTCGGAAGTACACCAATTCGTATATCTTTGTAAGTCTGCTATCGCAAGATCATAATAATATTTACATCTTTTTTGCGGTTCGGGCATCATTTCCCAACAATCCCGCCAAAAACGATCTAAGTGATACTGAGGTACTACGTATGAAGTATCTTTTATCCGGGAAAGAAACATGAATGCTTTAGAATAAATCCAAAATATATTAACATATAACCAATTTTTAAACTCTCCGTCTTCTCCCATAAAATCAAGGTGTCCGGCAAATTCTGTTAAACGATTGCCGACCCGGAACAAGGCTTTCATACGTTGTCGGCGACTCGATGCATGCATGACAGATCCTTCCCTTTGACGGTAATAATAGAAATTAATATCAGTAATCAGGAACTTCTCAGCTTGATAAAAAACGACAGGACTCCACAACTCATCTTCACACATAATACCCTCCTCAAACCTGGCCTGTATTTTATCTAAAAACTTCTTGCAATATATATAATTACATGCCATGGATGAATAAACGTTGGCCTTTGCTAGTTTTACAAATCCATCTTTGCCGGAAAGTAGAATATTACAAATGTCTTTAGGGGCAGGATTACTGGGGTTACTTAAGCTACCGTCTTGATAATAAAACAGCATATTGCCCATTACCATATCGGCTTGATGTTTAGTGGCTTCTCTGTATAATTCACCTAACGAATTTTGCTTTACCCAATCATCACTATCAATAAAAGCGATGTATTCTCCTTGTGCAATTTCCAAACCCGCATTGCGTGCAGCCGAGGCTCCTCCATTTTCCTGATGAATCACTTTAATCCGTTTGTCTTGATTGGCATATTGGTCGGCTATCATTCCCGAACCATCAGTTGAACCATCATTAATCAGAATGATTTCAACGGAAATATCCTGATCCAGGAGAGATTCAATACATGCCGGCAGATATTCTTCAACATTATATACCGGAACAACGACAGACATGTTTATGCTAATTTTACAATTCATAATTTTCTAATGGCTTAAGGTATTCAATTCTAAATATCAGCTTTTCGCAAAAGCTTCATGCAAAAGAAGAAGTCATAACTATGATTTTCTAAAGTTATAACTATGATCCGATAAAATTATAACTATGAAATATTGAAGGATTCGTTTACTAAAACTATTTCATAACCATGTATCAAAAAAAATGATCTGTTTTTTTTGTAAAGATAATTAAAAATATTAATTTGGTTAACAAATTATATATTTAAAAATCAAGGATAATTTCTCGAATTTAGACTTATATTTATATTAAAATAACGTATATTTGCCAAGAAGCGTTTATGTGCGTGTTGTTAGTTTTAGATTCATAATATCTATGGTTATGGAACAACCTTTAAATATTTGCCCGCAAATAACGTATGCTATTCAATTATTGTCTACCGGTGATAATCAGGATAAGGCTATTGGAATAATAGAATCTGTTATTTCCGATTATGACACAAAGCAATATCCAAATTTTTCTACAGGTTTAGCAGGTATTGGTGCCGGTATCCAATATATATGTAATACTCAGGCTGAGTTGCTACAGAATCGTATGATTGAAAACATGTATTACAAAGAAAACGCATCTTGCATCTCTGCAAATAAAAACCTGGATGATCTCACCATCTTAATTCCTGTCAGAATTGACAGCACTCAAAGATTGGAAAATTTATATACAATGATCGAATTCTATACATCCCGGACAAATGCACGCTTTATCCTCCTAGAGGCGGGTGAAACTCAATTAGTCAACATCACACATTATAATCATGTAGAGTATATTTTTTGCAAAGACAATAACCGGATTTTTCATCATACGCATTATCGGAATGAGATGATAAAAAGAGCTGGAACTCCAATTGTTGCGATTTGGGATATTGATATAGTCGTACCTCTGGATCAATTGTATGTGGCGGCAGAAGCGATACGTAAGTATGGTAATGTATTATCATATCCGTTTGATGGATGTTGCTATAGCATCCCTGAAGAACTAAGTAGTAAATATCGGGAAAATCCGGATATAAGACTGTTGGAGAATAAGCACCCCGTTTTATCTACCATGTTCGGTATGCTGACTGTTGGAGGCGTCTTTTTGGCAAACCGTAAACAATACATGAGGGAAGGTATATCATCTATGGCATCCCCGCAAAGAAAACTCTTGTTTTGCAAATCAGGAACAAAACTTAAAAGCAAAAAAAGAGTTGATCAGAATTTGCCGGATGAACAGTCCTGATTTACAAAATGAAATAAACACATGGCATTGGTTGGATAATCATAATCAGTAAATAAAAGCGTGTTGGTATGAATCAATTATATCTCTTTGATGAAAAAGGACGGGCTTCTGTTTATGGAATTGGCACGTATATACAGAGTGTGATTTCTGCATGTGCTGTTAGCGACTTTAATATAACAGTGGTGACTTTAAGATCGTATGTGGAGGCAACAACAATGACTACAAATAATGGAGTCCGATATATTGATATACCATTACTGCTTGACTATGCAGGAAAAGAGTTGGATTTGGAACAAAAAGAAAACAGGAAGAGATATTGCCAATATGTGGTATCAGAATTAGAACAGTATGTTTCATCTGCCGATTCCCATATATTCCATTTAAACTACACGCAAGATTATTTTTTGGCAGAATGCTTAAAAGGTAAATGGATGGAAAGTAAAATAATTCTGACAATTCATTATTTTACCTGGTGTTTCGCCTTGCAGAGCAATATAACCCGGCTTTCAAGTATTATATCCAAAAATGTGAATGACTTGTCTGACTTCGAGAAAGAAGTTATATACTCCGGACAATTTGAACAACAGTTATTTAAATTAGCCGATGAAATAATTTGTTTATCACATTTTGCCAAACAGATTCTAATTGATTATTACGAGATACCAACCTGTAAATTATGGTTAATTAATAATGGTCTTACCGATTATCACACGGGAATGGACAAAATGCAATTACGGGAGAAATATGGTATTCCTGGAAATGAAAAAATGATCCTGTTTGTTGGGCGGCTAGATCATATAAAGGGACTACAATATTTAATAGAGGCATTTAAAGAGATTGTTGCAAGTACACAAAGCGTTCATTTGTACATAATTGGCGATGGTTCATTCAAAGAATACCTACCGCTGTGTTATCCTATTTGGAAACGGATTACTTTTTGCGGCGGATTGTTACCTGAACAAGTTGCAGAGTTTTATGAGATGAGTGATATTGGAGTGTTACCTTCTATGCATGAACAATGCAGCTACGTTGCAATAGAGATGATGATGCACAGTTTACCCATAATAGGCACAGATTCGTCGGGGTTGGATGAAATGATAATAGACGGTTTAAATGGATATAAAGTGCATTTACAAGAGAAAAATGACTGCGTCAGTTTTCCAATAGAAGAACTGGTTGCTTTTTTATACAACTTCATACAGTTGCCATCACTGGATAAATATGCGAAACAGAGTAGGATGCTGTATTCACAACGATACACGAACGAAAGCATGAAACAAAACATCAACCAATTATATACATTTTGTATTAAAGGTAAAAAGTCTCCTTTCTACAAAATGCCGAATTAACCCAAAAGACTTGAAAACAATTTTAAAAACGCGAAAAATGAAAAACTCGAAAGTTTAAAGCTGAATGCACTCAGCAAATCCAATCTCAAAGATCGTGAAATGGGACGAATTTATGGTGGTAATTACTGAGCTTCTCATTTGGATAAAGATTGGGGTCTTTATTGATTTTTTACAAACGAGAAGAATTTGATGTAAGATACTGATTTTTCACATTGAATGTTTGTTGTTAAAAACGAAATAATATGAAAAATGCAATCTTCTTATACTTTATATTAGCGCTAATCTCTTGTCAAGACAAAAGTACAAGCTCTGCCGAAAGCGTGGAGCCTGAAGACATGCCTGTTACTATTGAGATAACCAAAGCGTTATTGAACCCGCAAAAAGAAATCTTATTGTCGGAGTTGGCAGATAGTGTCAGTTATATCCCACTGGAAACCAAAGATGAATGCCTGTTACGAAATTATCCTTTTTATTCTTTTAGCCCTCGTTATATCGCTTATCTGAACTATTGTTTTGACTGGTCAGGTAAATTCTTATTTAAAGTGGGGAATTTGGGGCAAGGCCCGGGAGAAGAGCCGGCGGACATAATAAGTCAAATTACGTACAGTGGAGATAATTTTTACACGTTGGGACAAAAGATTATCGAGTACGATAGTTTAAGTTTTTTCACAGGTAAGGAACGTTCTTTATTTTCTGTGAACAAATCGGAGTTCGTAATAACGAATAAGAATCTGGCTAATATTGTAGCTTTCAATTCATCAAAAGACAAGTTACTATTATACAATTTCCCGGATACGGTTTTTGTGATGAACAAGAATTTGGAGTTCGTATCTAAACATTTTGTGATGCCATGGCATAAAAACAGAGTTTCTCACTTTCTTTCATGGGATGGACCTTATGATCGTTTTATGACTAATTACAAGGAGGATGTTTTGTTTTATAACTATTTCAGAGATACTGTTTTCCAAGTTTCCGGAGCGGAGTTTAGTCCGAGATGGATTATCAAGTTCGACGAATTGAAGCTTCCGGACGATGCCTTGTATAAATTTGAAGAATTGTTTGATATAGCTTTTAAAGATTACCAGGGTGGCCAGCTGGATAATACTCCTTTGGCAAAACTTATGGACCATAAATATTCGGTGTCGAATGTATATGAAAGTAATAATTATGTATTTATAACAGCCGGAGAGATAATCGCTTTTCGTCCATTGAGAAAAGTGCCAGCATCTCCTGCCATTTTAATTTGTTATGACAAAAAGAAGAAAAAAATAAAATCGACCGTAAAAATTAAAGATGATTTGACAGGATATCCGAACTTCTTTATGCGATGCGGACTTGTCGGAGAAAAGATGATCGACTTTTTCTGGCCATACGAACAAGAGGAGTGGCTAAAGGAAAAGGCAAAGACAGACCCTCGGTTCTCCCGGTTTGCAGGGAGAGATTTTTCGGAGGATAATCCGATTGTGATTGTTGTACATTTAAAAAAGTGATCTATGAATTCTACAGTGTATTTCAAGACAAAAAATAATTTTTCATATTATTACGATATAAAGAATTTATATTTAGTGAATATTCATCCTGTTATAGAAACAATCAGATCTCTGGATGAATCGGAATGTTCAGAAAATAATGAAATGTGCCTTCTTTCGCTATATCCAGACCTATCCCGTGAGGATATCCTTTACTATATAAAGAAATATGAGTTTCTGAAAAGCAATGGCTTTTTTTCTTCTTTGAATACTGAAAAGTATGTAACCGGAAGGATAAATGGAGATGTTTGTTCAAACGTAAATTCAGAACCAATAGGAACTTGTCATGAAACAATACTTAAATCTGTATATCAAGAATTAAAAACCGGCACATTTTGGCGTAAAACCCGTGATAAAGTAGAGCCATGCAATACCTGTATTTATAAATATTTATGTCCATCACCTTCAAACTATGAAATAGCGATCGGCAAAGCAAATTTATGCCGTTTAAAATAAAAAGAGTTTACTATAATCATGCAATTATGATAAAAAAAACATTTCCACACTACCTCCAATTAGATGCTATGGATTGCGGACCTACCTGTCTTCGCATGGTGGCAAAATATTATGGCCGTACCTATTCCCTTCAATCTTTACGGGAAAAATCTTTTATTACCCGCGAAGGAGTATCTATGCTTGGAATCAGCGATGCCGCCGAATCTATAGGCTTTAGGACAAGTGGTGTGAAGATTACTTTGGAACAATTAAAAAAAGAGGTATCCCTTCCATGTATCCTTCATTGGAACCAGCATCATTTTGTTGTTCTTTACAAAGTAAAAAATGATAAATTCTATATTGCAGATCCGGCAAACACATTGGTAACTTATACCGAATCCGAATTTTCCCGTTGTTGGCTCAGTTCTAAAACGGGAGATGAAGATACCGGAACCGCTTTACTTTTGGAGCCGGGGCCATCCTTCTATGAAACAGAAAATGAAAAAGAGGCAGGCAAACATAAATTATCTTTCTTTTTCCGTTACATTTCACCTTATAAGCATGAATTAACGCAGTTGATACTAGGTATGATTGCGGCCAGTATATTTCAACTTATCATGCCTTTCCTGACACAGTCTTTAGTCGATACCGGTATACGGGATTCTAACCTCAACTTTATTACTTTAATATTAATTGCTCAGCTTGTCATTTTTCTTGCCCGATTATCTGTCGATTTTATAAGAAGCTGGATTCTATTGCATGTCAATACACGTGTAAATATTGCATTAATCTCTGATTTTCTGGCTAAATTAATGCGTCTTCCTATCCGTTTTTTTGATACCAAGATGATTGGGGATATTATGCAGCGTATTGGCGATCATAAACGAATCGAGACTTTTATGACCGGTTCATCTATCAGTACGCTTTTCTCTTTTGTCAACTTTATTGTTTTTTCTTTTGTGCTGGCTTATTACAGCCTTTCTATTCTGGGGCTGTTTTTAGTAGGAAACGGATTGTATATTGTCTGGGTACTGGCTTTCATGCGGTATCGTCGTGAACTTGACATCAAGCGTTTTGCACAGGCTGCCGGGGAGCAAAGTAATCTTTTTCAGCTTATCACCGGAATGCAGGAGATTAAACTTAATAACTGTGAGACTGAAAAACGTTGGCAATGGGAGCGTATACAGGTGAAATTATTTAAGATTAGTATCAAAGGCCTGGCAGTGGAGCAGTATCAGCAGGTAGGAACCGCATTTTTTAGTCAGACAACTAATATTCTGATCTCTTTCCTTGCAGCACGTGAAGTCGTTTCCGGGAATATGACACTTGGTATGATGATGTCTCTTACTTATATTGTCGGACAGCTTTCTTCTCCTATAGACCAGTTTATTGGTTTTGCACGTGCTTTCCAGGATGCTAAAATCAGTTTGGAGCGGCTAGGGGAGATACATCAGAAAGAAGATGAGGATGAGAATGCCGGCATGAAGGTGACTACATTGCCTGAGACGAGAACGTTGACTATAGAGAATCTTAAATTCAGTTATGATGGGGCTGACAGAGATTATGTGCTGGATAATGTAAATCTCACCATACCGGAGAAGAAAGTGACGGCTATTGTCGGTTCCAGTGGAAGCGGAAAAACGACTCTGATTAAGCTCTTACTCGGGTTTTATGAGCCGAACAAAGGAAATATACGCGTAGGAAATATCCCTCTCAATCAAATAAATCCTCATGTCTGGCGGCAAAAAAGCGGAAGTGTGATGCAGGATGGTTTTATCTTTTCCGACACAATTGCACGTAATATTGCAATCGGGACAGACACAATTGATAAAGATAAATTACAGCATGCCGTAACAGTAGCAAATATAAAAGGCTTTATTGATTCCCTCCCTTTGGGATACAATACCAGGATTGGTTCGGAAGGGAATGGTATAAGCCAGGGGCAGCGGCAGCGGATACTTATAGCACGTGCTGTATATAAGAACCCCGAATTTATCTTCCTTGATGAAGCAACGAACGCGCTCGATGCAAATAATGAACGGGAGATAATGGAACAACTCCATAAATTTTATGAAGGAAGAACAGTTGTGGTAGTAGCGCACAGACTTAGCACCGTACGGGATGCGGACAATATTGTTGTTCTTGATAACGGGCGGATTGCAGAAGAAGGCAAACATGAAGAATTGACTGCCCGAAAGGGAATTTATTATACCTTGGTCAAAAATCAATTGGAGATGGGGAACTAATGGAAGAGAATACTAAAAAAAACAGTGTAAAGCAGGTTGATCTTCGTAGCGAAGAGGTTCAGGAAGTCATGGGCAGTATCCCCGCATGGATTGTTCGTTGGGGAATTACTTTGTTGTTTATTGTCACGATGGCAATACTTATCGGCAGTTATTTTTTCCGCTATCCTGATGTAATCACATCCGAAATGACATTAACCGGGCGGTATCCGGCAGTGCAAGTAGTTTCACGTTCTAGCGGAAAGATTAATCAATTAATGGTGGTCGACGGAGTTAGTGTAACAGAAGGAACAGTACTTGCCGTGATTGAAAATCCGGCATCGACAGCAGATATTCTCTTTTTAAAAGAGAACCTGAAACAGTATCCTGATAATCCCGACAGTTTATCTGCTTATTTTCCGAAAGATCGTGATATGGCTTTAGGAGATGTACAGACTACTTATGTATCTTTCCTCAGAAGCCTGCAGGAATACAGGAATTATACAGAACTGAATTACTATCCGCAAAAGATAGCTGCTACGCATAATCAAATTGATAAATATAAGCAATATGCACAGAATCTTAAAAGGCAACTTCTGGTTGTAGAGTCTCGGTATGATATTGCACATCAACAATATGAAAGAGATTCGCTATTATTTTCACGGAAGGTAATTTCTCCTTACGAACAAGAGACAGCCCGGTCTGCTTTGTTACAAAGCCGCCAAATGGTAGAAGATGTAGCCGCTTCATGTGAAAATGCGGCCATCCAGATAGCATCACTCGAAACAACGGTGTTAGATCTTCAATTACAGGAAATGGAAAAAAAGACCCAATTGCAACAGGATTTACAGACAACAGCCGGCGAGTTGGCAAATGCAATTCATACGTGGGAACTGACTTATTGCCTAACCTCCCCAATAGACGGCAAGGTTACGTTTACAAAATATTGGAATGAAAATCAGTATATTCCATTAGGAGACCCTGTTTTTACAGTAGTACCTGCCACCTCCGATTTATTAATGGGAAAAGCTTTATTACCTATAGCACGTTCGGGTAAGGTGAAAGTCGGACAACGAGTGATTGTGCGTTTTTCAAACTATCCGGATCAGGAATTCGGAGTCGTGAACGGAACCGTTAATAGTATTTCTTTAGTTCCTGCGGATAACAATTATACCATTGAAGTTGCTTTTCCAAAAGGACTTACTACCAACTATGGTAAAACCCTTCCTGTCTCACACGAAATGACCGCTACCGCAGAAATCGTAACAGATGATCTTCGTTTGATCGAACGTTTCTTCATGCCGCTGAAGAAGGTGTTTAGGGAAGGGCTGGGGTTGTGATTGGATTGTAAAAAAATGGAATTTTATGGTTTGGTACTGTCTTTTATTAACTCACACTTTGTATTCCATTCAATTATTTGGCATACTACCAAAGTGATTTTTTAAACTTATTGAAATCCAAAGTATTCAAATTTAGGTTTTTATAATAATTTATTATATATTTCTAACATTGTGTTTTTAAAAGTTTGTATCCTGTAATTCTGAAAATATTGTTTATGAGCATTTACAGAATACTTTTCCCTCTGTATATCATCTGAAAGCAAATGAATAATGGCATTTGCTAAAAGCTCAATGGAAACGTCTTCATTTTTATTATCATATAAATCTAATAAATCACCAGATATTCCATCCTCTATAATCTCTGCTAAGCCACTGGTACGATTAGCAATAATAGGTATTCCATACATCGTCATCTCAACAGCGACATAACCAAACTCTTCATAATAAGAAGGAATAACTCCAACATCAGCACATGAGTATATTCTATGCAATGAGTCTAAATCTAAAAAACCAGTAAATGAAATTTTACCGTAAGAAGTTATAGATGGAAATAAAGAATCATAATCTCCTTTTCCAACCAATATCAAATGTACATGTTTAATGGTATTTACTACTCTATCAAAGGCTTTTAAAAGAATTTTTGGATTTTTGTTTTCATCAAAACGGCCAACAAATAAAACAATTTTATCAACAACATCAATGCCTAAAAAGGATCTGACACTTTTTTTATCTAGTGTTGCAGAAAGCAATTTATCATCAACATACGTAAATTTGCCAAATTTACCTTAAGACGATTAGAATCATAATTCAGTATAAAATCTGGGAAAATTTCTTCTGCCAAATTATTTGACTTCATAAAATTATCCTTCTTATTTTTATAACTACCTCTTTCTAGAATATCAGGGTAATATAAAAATTGTTTTTCTTTTTCTGAAAACCAATATCGATTACTATTTTTTGTCCGTATAAACATTTCTCTACCATTTAAATTTTCCTATAAATACTACAGAACATTCATCCTCTTGATCTTTTTTTTGATCAGATATCTCTTTTTCCAAAAATAATATATTAGTTGTCTTTTTATCTATTTTTTTTATCCGATTTTCAATTATACTACTCATATCTAGTATAGCAAATTCAGCTCCATGCATTTGAGTAAATAAACAATAATCATTATAAACTAAATCATCTAAAAGTTGAAATCCATCAACTATACAACCTTTTAATGTTTTTTTATCCACAATAATCTTCCGAGTTTCAAGTTCATCCTGATTAGGAGCTACAGAGCAAGCTTCTTCTATCACATAATAAAATGGTAATTCATGAATCATAATTGACAAATTCTCATCAGCATTAATAACTTTAAATTGGGGAATAAGCCTATTTGATACTATATCATAATGATACAAATACTCATTGGTATTCCTGTATCCAAAGCGGAATAATTCCACATTGTCCGTTCGAAATCTTGTCAACGTAGACTCATCATACGACTCTGAAAGATTTTTGAAATAATCGGCGGATTTTATACCTTGTTTAAGATTCCCATTAAAATCCTGAATCCAAACAAAATAATTCGGAGTACCTACTATTGAATTTGTAACTAAAACAGATTCTTTTTTTGTATCAACCCGAATAGAACTACCATACACAGTCCTTTCTATTAGCTTAATATCAAAAAGATATTTTGCATTAAAATTATATACCAATATTTTATCTGAAGAATAGGGAAGTATATATATCCTGTCATTTTCTTCATCCATGTACGCAGCGTCAATAGCAACATATTCCCCTACACCTTGTCCTATTGTTCCTATATTACAAATAAATGCTCCATTTTTTCTAAATAATTTAAAAGGGGAATAACTACCAGCCGTAACTCCTATATAGTTACTCGTTGTATAAACATTTGATAGACGTTTACTAATTAGAGCATCATCACCATTTTCTAATATAATATATGAAATACTATCAACAAAGAGCGATATCGGTAGTATTTTTTGTTTGGTAACTTTACTTAAATCACAAACAATTATAGTGTCATTATTTTCTATTGTAACTGATGCTACAGCATCCCAATCATCCCCAAGAGAAGTTTTTCCTGTCACAGCTCCTTTGTTACATGAGGCGAATACAGATAAAAACAAATACAATAAAAATATATTTGTTCTTACTATGCCATATTGCGTATTTAACAACATTTCCAACTAGTTAATACAGTAATAGTTGATACATTAAAAAACAACCATATCGGAATTTAAGAACGAAATTACCATACAATTACTATCTTAAATTTAAAAAAATATAACTAAGACTTATTGTTTATAAACCTTAGTTATATCACGTATTTTAACCAAAAGAACCACTTCCATAACCTCCTGCAGGATGTACAACTCCTGACTGATTTCCTGCATTACCAGTATCCAAGGTGCTTAAAATAACACCACATGTGCAGATACAACAATTCCCCCCTCCTAAAAGTTTGTTCATTTCTCTCTTTTCCAAATCATTGAGACTTAACACAGAAAGCTTCAAAGTACTCACCTTTTTCATAATAAAATCCTCCTATTTTTAATTAAACACTCAATTATAAAAATATCACCAATCATTGAATGGTAATAATAAGCAATATTTTAATACTGTTTGACTAACTCAAAAGTATTTTTGTCTTGTGAATAATTATTTGATATGTAAATATTTACAATATTAACACATTTCATGGAATTAAAAATAGCCTAAATAGGCCTATTTTATTTTTCATTTAAACTACTTTTATAAGTAAAGACTGCCATTAGGGGACAATAATTTATGGGTTAGGTTTTATTCTCTCTTTGTATGTGACATTCGAGATAACAAACAAATTTGATAGCTTCTTGCATAGAGTGAACCTTTAATTTAGAAAACAACGATTTTATCTGATTTCGTACGGTATATTGGCCTTTGCATAAATCGCTGGCTATCTCCACTGTATTTTTCCCTTGTTTCAAAATAAAGTCACTTGTTTTATATCGATAATTTTTCCAAAACTAATGAATTAAAATGTCTTAAACAAGTAAATTCTGTTTTTATTTACCCCTCCCTTTGAGTCTTCCTTATTGCCTTACCTCCCCAATTGATGGCAAGGTTACATTTACAAAATATTGGAATGAAAATCAGTATATTCCATTGGGAGACCCTGCTTTTACAGTAGTGCCTGCCACTTCCGATTTATTAATGGGAAAAGCCTTATTACCCATAGCACGTTCGGGTAAGGTAAAAGTCGGACAACGAGTGATTGTGCGTTTTTCAAACTATCCGGATCAGGAATTCGGAGTTGTGAACGGAACCGTTAATAGTATTTCTTTAGTTCCTACGGATAACAATTATACCATTGAAATTGCTTTCCCAAAAGGACTTACTACCAACTATGGTAAAACGCTTCCTGTCTCACACGAAATGACCGCTACCGCAGAAATCGTAACAGACGATCTTCGTTTGATCGAACGTTTTTTCATGCCGCTGAAGAAAGTGTTTCGTGAAGGGCTGGGGTTTTGATTTTTTGTCTTACTTATGAATAATCATTTTTCTTAAAGTTATTATTAAATATTTCCAAATTTTGAAAGTGCTTTTATGTATCACTTTTTGATTTTATAAAGATATATGTGGCTATACAGATCGCTACTTCACATGGCATAAGTTTGACTTTCCAATAACAACCTCATAATTAGAAGGGGAAGGGCAAAGATATTGAAACAAACAGTCTGAGCAAGGCTGACTATCTCTAATTTTCCTCCAAGCTGTATTTTCTATCATTTCTCTGTTCACTATATCAACTAAAGCATCTTTATAGATATTTCCTAAAACAGGACTATTCAGATTTGCGCTTACATCTCCATTCACGGATATTGTTAACGAACCAAAGAAATGTGAATTCATATTTTGGTGTATAAAAATTTGATTGAACGAGGTATTAAACTGCAAAATATCATCCTTACTCATATAGACATATTCTTTAAAGAAGTCCGAATTTGTATCTATATATACTGGATGTATTGAGAAATCATCTATTTTATATTTATCTATTATCTCTTCGGCTTTTGTACACTCATCATATTGAGTAACATAAAAATGAATTTTCATTTGTAAACTATTTAACAGTGATGAGGATAATAACAGTTGCTCTTTTTCCAAAGGAAAAGGTACAATAATATTGTAAATAAAGTTCGGATTCAAATTCACATTATTCACAAAGTCCAAATAATGGCTCCAGATATGAATTTTTCCTTTGAATTGAGTCAATAAAGGTAGTAAAGCTTCATAGTGTGGATACTGAAATATATTACCTCCAAATAAATTCAACTTTCCTATTGGAGCGTATTTAATTTGGGAAAAAATATGCTTTAATGCTGTAACGTCAATAGCCTGACATAGTTCGTTTTCTTTTAAATAGCAACATAATTTTTGTTTAGCAATCTTATTACAGTTACCACAATGATGATGACAAACATTATATAGGTAAATATTCAATTCTGACAAATAAAGTAGAACCATTTCTCCCACATCTCTCTCTTCTGTTTTTTGTAATTTATCAACGTCACATTGAATATTTAGAATAGGCATCATTTGTATAGGCCTTTCGGGAAAATCCATTATATCCTGAATATACCCCATTTCTTTCGCCAAAAAAGAACATAAGAAATCTTTGTACTCAGGTTTTACCAACCTATTACCTTTACAATAAACTGTACCAAGATTTTGTTTTTTATGCAGTTGCTGCAATAAAGCTATTATGGCTTTATTTTCAATCTCTAAAAACTTCCCATTTTTAGTATTATATAACAAAGCTTGTTTGTTCTTGATACAACAGTATACATAAGGAGCAATAACTAACCAATATTTTTTTTCTTTATCAAACATGTTGCATTTTGTTTTTATTCAGTTATGACCTCTTCCATTATTCTATAATAATCTGTCGGGTGCTTACGTAAAAATGCTATTTGATTTGATTTATACATTTCAAATGAATGCTTATCCATATATCCATAGCAAACGGGGGAATCCTCTAGCCCTTTAAGGTTAAAAAGACATTGTATACAAGATGCTGCTTTATGGCACTTCTTACATAGAGGTGCTAATTTGGCATAATAAGCATTATATCTATCAGCTATCATTTCAAAATCAAGCTCAACGCCACTGTCATCCGAAACTTTACCCAATGCAAAATGCTGTCCGATACGCTCACACGGTAAAATTTTACCGTTTACAGTAACGAACATTCTTTTACTAAATGGAAGACAGGTACCTGTAGGAATTTTCTTGTTTGTTCTGCCATATAATAAGTCTGAATAATTTCTAAACACATATCCACTGTATTGGTGAATGAAATGCGTCACTGTTTGATAGGTCGCTGATTTCAAGAACATCTCTTGTTCTATTTCTTCATAATTTTCAGCTTGATGTAAGCTCTCCTCTGAATTGCGATACGTATCCTGAAATAATTTTATTTTATCTGGGCTTACACCCATATTATTCAACTCGCCAATACTTGGTGTTTTATTATAATGTGTCTTAAAAAATTCGTAAATACTACTGACTGAATTCCGATTATGTAAGACTGCATTAAAATTCACTTTGTGTTCGAAATATTCTGGATATTTTTTACGCAATATTTCTATATTCCTAATAATGTCTGAATATACAACCTTACCTGTCTTATTTACCCGATAAGAAGTTGCGTGTTCATCTCCATCTAAACTAATAAGTAAATTAAAACCATGATCTACCAGATAATCCATATACTGATTAAGAAGTAATGCATTAGAAGTCATCGAGAAAACAAAACTACGATTTGAGCAAGGAAGCTTCTCTATATAATCTACTATCGATTTAACAAATGTCATATTCAATAACGGTTCTCCTCCATAAAAACTTATATATGTATATCGCTTAGCAGAAACATTATAATCAGAATTCCAGTAAGAAGTTAAATAATCTATCAATTTTAGAGAAGCAGGTAAACTTATTTTTAAATTCTTACGCTTATCATAGTCATTATATAACTCACCATAGTTGCAATATTTGCAGCATAAGTTACAAGCATCTGTCACCTCAAACGTTAATTGCCGCAGATTGGCTAACTGAAATTTGACATCATCTGCTGTTAAGTACTTGTTATCCATTATATTAAATTTCTATTTTTTGCATTTTCTAAGACATAAGAAGACAAATAGTATTCAGGATTGTCATATATACAGGTGGGTTGATTATTATTAATAAGTGCCTCGTAGTTTTTTTGAATACAAGGTCCCATGCAAAGGGGTAATATTCGACATTTCTCACAACATTCATTTTCGAATGTTGCCTTAGCAAACATTTTACTGATTATCCCATCATTCCAACTTATCAATCCATCATTTTGTAAGTTCCCTATCATTAATTTTTCATTATAGTCACGAGCTGTACATTTAAATATTTCACCATTATAATTGATTACATAATGATTAATACTGTCCGCATAGCAACATTTGTAACGAAAAGGGGTATAGGTCCAAATGCGAGATCTGAATCCGGACTTTGTAAATAAGTCTCTTGTTTCTTTCAATAATTTATGCGTTTCATTTGTGCATGAAACCTGCCACACTTTCTGAAAATCAATCATAATACATTTTCTACTATTTTCTGTAAAATCATTTATAATATCTTTTATGTCCTTCAGTGTCTGTCTATCATAATTTATACGTAAACAAATTGCTATATCAGGAATCAATTCTGTTAGCAAATTTATATTATTCATAACATCTCTATATGTACCACGTTTATTGGCATAGCACTTAATAAGATTTTGACGCTGTTCATTTCCATCAATAGATATTTGAATGAAATTAAATTTTGCCTCCTTCATATATTTAATTTTATTTTCATCCAATAAAGTGGCATTAGTTGTGATTTGTTGCTTAAAGTCAACTTGATATTGCTGTGCAAGTGGCAATGCAAAATCTGACACACTCTTTATTATTTCATTAAAATACATCAATGGTTCACCTCCAAACCAATCCAACAGTATTGAATTCGATTTATGTTTAGTTACTAACCAATGAATGTGCTTTAATAAATGATCTACCACTTCATCACTCATCCTGTTTTTGTCGTGTTTTGTTCCGGCATAATCAACCGAACAATACCAACATTTCAGATTACAATCTAAGGTTGGATTTATCGTAAGATGATAATTTCTATTCATATACACACTTCGCCTATTCTGGAGTTTGAGATAGGCCAGTTCATCAAAATCAGATTGCAGAATGAAACCAGACTGTTGGAATGCAGCATATAAGTCCGGGTATTTTTCCTGAAACGTCGGTAAATGCTCCATCAAAGTTTCAATTACAGCATACTCTTTTGCTTCTATTGGCAAAAGAGTATCAGACAGTGTATTATAAAGTATAGTCCCCTCAGGATATTCAATTTCAATGTTGTATCGGCTTACTTTATCATTCATGTTATTTCTTTTTAATTATCTTTATATATCAGAGTTCAAAATTCTCGCTCCTATCCACAATCACTTTTATTTTCAATCGCTTTCCTTGGCGATTGATATCATACATAAGCGTATCTTGCAGTAGTAATTCCTTCTTTTCTTCAGTAGTACATGTTTTAATATCTTTCCCATTAACAGCAATAATTTCATCCCCCTCCTTTAATCCCGCTTTCTTACAATAATTCTCATCATAATCAGCTATTTTATCAATAATAAACTTTCCTTGTTTATTCATGTTGGAAGACATGTGAAAACGTTTGGACAATGGATTGAAAATACGCTGAAAGCTCTTGATTGGCAATAAGCCTAGTTGCTTGTTTTTCAAATCAAAATAGACATTAAATCTTTTGAGAAAGTTCAGTCCTATCAAATATTGACCAGGCATTGAAGTAGGAAAGTCGGCTGTATGAATTCTCAATGAATCCAATTGTACCTGATTGGATAGGGTAGCGTTCACAATAAAGCGCCGGAAATAATAGGGCTCTTGTACCCAGACTGCATCTTGGCGGCTGTTGAAAAAATCAAATTCCGGAACTCCCGAAATCAGAACCACATCCCAATGCATACCGGTGTCTATCAGAAATCTACGGTTAAGCGTCAAAGTATCTCCATCTGAGAAGGTCACTTGCAGGGGTAGGTCAACGTAAACCCGAGAAAGTGGATCTCGTGTCAAAGGAAATGTCTGGCAGTTTTCCGGCATAACGAAGTTTGAGTCAGAATGAATCTCTATATAATTATGTTCAAAATTCAGTTCCCATATATGTGTTGTATCATTTTGTGGAATATGAAACAATCCATCAGAACAATCGCACATAGTTCCTTTCCAATCCCAAACATTCATTCTATTAAATAAAAGATTTGTCTCTCCCACGCGAATAGTCATTGCAGCAGAATAATATGCCGAAGCTAGTGCACTACTACCTTTAGACCATGCCGTTCCTGTTGGTAATATTGCATCTGGCGATGAATGCATAATGGCGGGATGCGCTATACAAAAAGAAGAATCCAACTCAAATATAGTTCCTCCTGTATCAAAAATTAAATTTGCAGTTACACTGTCATTAAAATGTACCGGTAATTCCATTACTAAGCTTTTAGGACCAATAATAAAAGATACCCGATTGGGGGAACTCTCTTGCATAGGTTTCGTACAACAAATGCTTGCTGCTATAAGGGCAATAACGAAGCCGGAGTGACAGATGGCTTTATGGATTTTATTCATACTGGCAGATTATATAGGTTTATACTGCACTACTAGAATAACTTCTATAGTAGTGCAGTGGTTTGTTAATTTCAAATCACACAAGTTTTCCTTACAAGATACCTATGTACACAGTTTATCAAGAGCAGAAGCCGTTAGTTCCGCAAGACCAATGTGGTGGATTTCCACAGCAAGGATTAGAGCCGTCCGATGTATATCCACCGGCATTATTAGCACCACTATTCGCACTTGTGGTAGAACCACCTTGGCCTTCGTACGCACAACTACACTGACAACAACCGGGAGTTCCTCCTCCTAGAATACGGCACATACTTCGTTCATTCAACTCAGCTCTTGCCACTTCATTCAATTTTAACTTCTTTAGTTTCATCTATTAGAATTATTTAGAGTTATACGATTAGAACAAATAACTACTTTTTGCCAATAAAGCCACATGAGCTTTTAGTATAGTCGGTACTTATTGATGCAAAAAATCAATAAATACCTTACGTGCTAATTTTATTTTTCCCTAGTGTCCAAATGTCACCAGAAGGGATAAATGGTGAAACATAAATTGACTTCTTCATAATATTTGAAAAACTAAGATTATATAGACCTGATATCAAATACATTTCCAATGACAAGGAAATTTAATTCAATATCATTAATTCTTCTGGTTTTTATAGATTTCAAGAGAATATCATAATAAAAAAACAGCTCTTGCTTATCTTCTTTTATATAAAACTCATACTTCCTGTTTCTATCTGTTAGATCAAGATATCCCAAATGCAGAAGTAATGTTTTGCTAAAATGCATATTACCAGAATATGGAACTGATTTAAAATGTAAGTGTCGTTTTGCATTAATTTGCATCCGTCCCTTATCCCTGAACATCCTCCATCGAAACCATAAGCCATTCTTTGAATACGGATTTGTATCTTCCATATCCGTCCGATACGTCTCTACGCTATCCCACAAATTTGCAATCCAAACCCCTACCGTATCTACATCGTCTCTTTTCATCACTTCCCTTAAATCCACAAACCGGTCATCAAACCGTTCGTCTGCATCTATGAAAATGAACCATTCCGCTTTAAAGAACGAGGCTATGTCCAACAGGATATTGCGGTTTTGTTTGTCATTAAATTCGGTACGCACTTTTTTCGCTTTGATTAATAGTTTATCCGATTGGGCTATCCGGTAGGTATCGTCCGTACTTTCATCGTCCAGCAAGATGATACCGTCACAATATTTCTCTACGCTACGCAAACAGTCTGTTATGCGTTCGGATTCGTTGTAAGTAGGGATTAATGCAATCAAAGGGTACGATTTTTCAAATATATCATCTGATAATATATCAAATTGCCTTAAGGTCGAAAGATAATCCCGACATTGCTGTTTAGCGTATGGATGTTCTTTCCAGTCATATTCTACCGTATAATTGGTTCCCCAATCAGATTTATTCACATTTATCTCTACAGGCAAAAGTATCTCCGATAATAATTCATTCTGTATGACTGTTTCCTGATAGAAACCTTCTTTCTGAATCGATATAGTTTCCGGGAAAAACAGTTGATGGATGCCAGCTAACTCCAAACGTTTGCGCAAATTGTCATCGGCGTCTCTCCATTCGGCATAATGTTCATCATATCCGCCTACTCTTTCAAAATATTCTTTTTTAGCCATGACGCTTCCATAGGGGATCAACTTATCCATATACCGGGTTTGACCGGCAGCATAATGTTCCGGATAAGAATCCAGCTTTTCGCGTAACTCATAGATTACGTCCGTGCAAAATTCCAATACCGGGCCCATAGTCAGAACGTATTGTTTCGTTGCCTGCCGGATACCGGTGTTAAATGCTTTTGCCGGATTGTGTTGCGGGTGGTCTTGTGTATTAATCATTACTATCCAATTGATAAATGGATAAGTACGGATATAATCCAGTGTCTCTTGCTGTTCGTTCGGCTTATTGATCACCAGCACCACTTCAATACCGTTTCGT
>NZ_FNVS01000028.1 GCF_900108035.1 Parabacteroides chinchillae | reverse complement strand
GCAGTGAGAGCATTGATTGTTACCAAACCAAGAGCGGGGGGAGTATCTATAATTATATAGTCATACCCAGCCTTCAGTTCATCAAGGATGTTCTTCAAGATCTGTTCCCGGGCAATCTTATTACTGAACACCATATCTGCTCCGGCAAGATCTATGTGGGATGGTATCAAATCAAGGTTCTCTGATATGTGCATGATTGGAGCCGGAGCACCTTTCATTGCATCATAGATTGAAGCCTCTATCTTGCTTTCATCAGTGAAACTGCTCGTAAGGTTCGCTTGTGGATCTACATCCACCAACAATACCCGACGGCCCATTTTTGCCAAGGCTGCGGCTATATTTACGCAACTCGTTGTTTTAGCCACACCACCCTTGTGGTTGGCTATCGCTATTATTTTCGCCATGTCCAATTTGTTATTCGGTCAAGTTCCTCGATAGCCTCTGCCTGAACAATTACTTTCCTGAGGACTTCACACACGTTATCTTCCAAGGTTGCCCCAAGACGGTGCAGTTGATTGAGATGGTGCTCCAAAGCCTCATGAGCATTGGCGACACTCACCTCATTCTGCTGCAATATTCTCTTGAGCTCTTCCACTCTATCTTCAGTCATTTATATTGCTATATTTGTTTATTGTTTTCTTTTTATATTGTTTTATTGTTGCAAAGTTAATAAAAATATCTGAGATGAACGAGGGGACAGCCAAAATTTTGGCTGTCCCCTCGTTCATCTTATAAAAATATTTCATCCTAAACAATATTGGATATCCTCGTCTGATAGACCTTTTTCTCTCATTCTTAACCGTACCTGTTCTCGACGCAATTTCTCATCTTTTAGATCGAACAGTATATTCACAAAAGAACAGAGAGCCTCTTTTATACGATTCTTCCCCTCCTCCGTTTTTAAATCTATCCCTGAAAATGGGGATAAATTTTTATGCAATTCTAAATAGTAAATACCACCGTTTTTGAGACTGCCCGGCAAACTATCTTTGGATGGAAATATACCTGCCAGATACCGTTTCATAAGCCATCTCAAAATCATCAACTCAAAACAGGGCAAATGCCCTGAGTTTTGAGATTGAATACCTAAAGTGAAATCGAATTATAGCCAAAAGTGGGATAATTGACCTACTTTTGGTTATAATTCGATTTTATTAGTATTGTAAATCATCATCTTAAATCCGATATTTGGCTATAAGTGGGTATTTTGACCCACTTATAGCCAAATATCGGATACTTTATATACCCAAATTTACCACCAACCTCTGAATATACCACCTCAAAAGTGGTATATATTCCAACGATATACCAGATACCGGGTATCATATAGAAAATATTTTATATAGAAAAATTTTTCTATATCTCTATAATAAGCAACCTACTCCTTGAATTTACATCGTTTAAGGAAGGAACAAGTCATCAAGCTCCACGAATGAGTTAATCTCATATTTTTGTGGATTATCAACAATTCCTGAAACTGTTATCATCGTAAGGTGTACAGCTTTCTTAGGTGCTACTTCTTCTTGATACCGTCCCTGTCTCATATGAAGATCCTCCATATATTCCGATGTAATGGCAAATGGTTTTGTTGAGAACTTTGCCTCACACAGATTCACGACATCATCCGCGCGATCTATAACCATATCTACTTGCATTCCGGGATAGCCATGTTCTTTATCTGGTTCTGCACTCCATGCATACCAACTTGTGTATACTCCAGATATTCCCAATGCCTTCGCTATCTGATTTCTATGCTGAAAGCAGACTCGTTCAAATGCCAATCCACTCCATGCTGAATGAGCATGAGTCTTGACATGAGTACTCCAATAATTTGATTCCACTTCCTTCTTAAGAATAAATTCATGATAGAACAGTACGAAATTATCAATTAATTGATACGTCGCATCTCTCTTTCTCTTGTTCGGTTGACTGACCTTCTCAATGAATCCACATAATTCCAGATTCTTAAGAATTGTAGATAATCTGCCAGATAGCTTATAACCTGATAATTCAGAAATCTCCTTTAGACTTAATCCTTTTTTCTTCTGAGATAGGCTGTTGATAACAGCCTCATATGCTTCCGGATGAGAAAATAGAGATGAAAATAATGCACCATACTCCTCTTTCATCTCTGCTCCACGCCTGAAAAAAAGTCTATCGACATTTGAAGGTAGACTCTGTTCCTTCTTGAATTTAGTCCAATAATGGGGAATACCTCCTAAGATCATATAGGCTTCAACAATCTGTTTTCTGTTCCATCCAAGATTCATACTTTTACATAATTGTTCGCATTCCGTCAAACAAAACGGATATACAGGAATACGCTTGGTAATGCGATTATACAGACCTCCATGATTTCTGAATACCTTGTTGAACATCCAAGAAGTTGCACTTCCACAAATAATTAACACGATGTCCTCTGTCCATCCGGCCCATCTGTTCCAAAAGTTACCCAATGCTTCTACAAATCCGGCTCTCGGTACATCCATCCAAGGTAACTCATCAAGGAATACCACCTTCTTCCCATTGACCAAAGAGTCAGTCTTAACAGATTCAAGAAGATGTTGTAATTGATAAAAAGCTTCTATCCAATTTTTAGGTTTAGGACACTTCCGCAAACCTTGATTTATCAGGGCCATATGAAAGGCTTCGAGTTGTTCTTTATTATTTTTATTTTCCAACCCAGTGTACTGAAAAGCGAATTGTCCTTTGAAAGCCTTGTTTACCAGATATGTTTTCCCAACCCTACGGCGCCCATATATGGCAACAAATTCTGATTCTCTTGAATTTACAGCATCAAGAAGAATCCTCAATTCTTCTTGCCGCCCTATTATATTTCGATATCTTGTTTCCATTTCAGTGCAAAGTTAATAAAAAATATTCATTTGGGCGTTCATTATCTTCGTTAATTTCTCACTTAATGAACACACAAATGAGATTGTGAATATTTTTAATTACCTTTGCAACTAAAAAATATGATTATAGGCTACGCAAGAGTATCGACCACCGGGCAGAACCTCGATGGGCAAACAGATCTGCTCACCCAATCCGGATGTGAGCGGATATACAGTGAGAAGATATCAGGTATAAAAAAGGAGCGTCCACAACTTGACAGGATGATGGACTCACTCCGTTCCGGAGACACCGTGATAATAACGGAACTTACCCGGCTGGGGCGTTCCGTCAAGGAACTACTCTCAATCATCGAGAGGATACATGAAGCCGGAGCGTCGATAAAATCACTAAGAGAGACATGGCTCGACACCACCACACCACAGGGTAATCTGCTGCTCACAATCTTTGCCGGACTCTCACAGTTTGAGAGAGATCTCACACGGCAGCGCACAAGGCAAGGACTTGAAGCTGCGAGGGCAAGAGGACGAAAGGGAGGCAGACCCAAGTCTGATGAAAGCAAAGTATCTACCGCTCTGAAGATGTACGACTCAAAGCTGCACTCGATAGATGAGATAACCAAGGCAACCGGAATTAGCCGGGCAACCCTTTACAGAGCCATCGACAAACGCAAGAAAACAACTTGATTCAGCTTGCTGTCCGGCATCGGCTCCAATCATGGAAGCGCACCTGTCCTTGACTGGTGCGTATTAGGCTACGCACCTACGGTTTATACGGCGAGCCGACTGTAAGGACGCATTATCCCTACATTCGCCTTCCCCTGCTTTTCTTCGGAGGTTCCTGAGTCTGTCCGGTGTCCGGCTTTTGTGTCTGCTGCTTCCTTTTCTCTTCCTCCTGACGCTGCTTTATTCCAAGTGCAGCCTTCACCTTTGCCCAGATATCCCGGAAGAAATCGGAGATACGCTTACCGCACATGGAGATGAACGAGTCTTCTCCATGTCCTTCAATCCTCACGGAGATATTATCGGCATATTCCTCCGGAATCCTCTTTCCTGTCGCCGGATCCATAAACGGATATTTCTTCCATGTCAAGGTATTACCCGAAAGAATGGCATCCTGATAATCCGGATCTTTAATCTCAATCGACACAAGCTCCCTTATCAACCGGGCTTCAAGAGGATGTCTGCGCTCAAGTGCGGTCTGTGTGCCGGACACGGTTTCCTTCAGATGTTGCAGTTCCCGTTCCGCCTTCTCTCTTCCGGCTTTCTCATGCCGAGTGGCAGCGGCTTCTCTCTCCAGTGCGGTGGCGTTGCCGGACACGAGCAATTTCAGCTCCGCATTCTCCTTTGCAAGCCTCTCCACCTCTTTCTTGGCAAGGAAACTTATCGAGGCGTTGTTTATCCTATCCAATGCCTCCTTCTCAACCTTGGCAACCTCTTTCTCCCTGCTGTCTGCAGCCTGAAGAAGACGGTCAGCGGACTCGATGCGACCCTCGGCATATTCTCCGGCTTCAGTGTAAGTGTCGAGCCTGTCCTGCGCCTTCACTATCAACGGAAGAAGTTTGTCGAGCTGCTGCTGTTGCCGGGCTATCTCATTTTTCTTTTCAGTGAGTTCACTCCTGGTCTCGTTCAGTTCCTTTTCCTGCTCCCGGATCTGACTGTCCTTTTTAAGAATCTCCCTGTTCTTCTCCTTCACCAGATCCTCCTGTCCGGCAAGTTCCTTGAGCAATTCGTCCAGCCGCCCGCGTTGCAGCTCGTATTGCTCCTTATAATACTGGGCAAGATCCTTATGCTTGGCAGGACTTCCTTCCTCACCTCTCTCCAGTCCGAATGGAGCCATCGCAACAGCATACTCTGTCTGCCGCCTTTTCAGATCCCATTGGGTCATGACATCATCGGCACACAGCCGCAAGGTCTCCACTGTCGCCTTTTTCTTGTAGCGACGTTTCTTCTTCGGGGCTTCCTCGCCATTCTTCTCCGCTTTCTCTTTATCCTTGGCGGCTCTCTTTTTTGTAGTCCTCTGTTTCTTGCTCTCTCCGGACACAACAGGAACAAGAGACACATGAAGGTGCGGAGTCTCCTCGTCCATGTGAAGAACCGCACTCACGATGTTCTCCTTGCCATGTTCTTTCTGCGCCCACTTGATAGACTCCCGGCACCATTCCATCAGCCTGCCCTGCTCGATGATCTCAGCCATACCCTCGACCGATGCGCTCATGCGGATCTCGATGCAGCATATCTGACCTTTCCGGATCTTGCGCTCGTATTCATTGCCGTCGGCATCCTTCTGATGACGGACAGCATCAAGCCTTTTCTCGATGGCTGCGCTGCGGCCAATCTCCCGGGCTTCCTTTATAAACTCCTTGTTATGCTTGGTAAGGTCTCTGCGCTTGATGTTGTACGGCACATGCTCCGTTCCGTCCGCCTTCTTCCTCTCGATATGGGTGGAGTAGGATACCGGTGGACCGTAGCATTTCTCATAATGGCAGACTGTATAGTGGCTCATATATTTTCAGTGGAAGGTGGACGGAAACGGCCGGGAAGGGATGCAAGGGGAACGGCGGCCGCAGAGCTGTTCCCTTTGCCGGAGAGTGCAGAGAGAGGGTCACTCTCTGCCCAGGGGTGACGGGGGCTGGAAGCCCTTGTCCGAGGGTCCGGGAAGGGTCATCCCGGCGGTGGGGTTCAAAGGGGAGAGGACACTCCCCTTGTGGGGGTTGTAGGGGGCGAAGCCTCATGCCTTAATAGGGTTAAATATAGCATCCCAACGGAGTGGATGCGGTGGCTTCGCCAATATTTTGCCCTATTAAGCTATGGCAAATTTGAAAAATTTGCTCTCGCGCAAGCGATGGAACCGCCTGAAACAACTGACCTCCGGAGGATACCTGTGCTATTCCTCGACCTTGCCGTATCCCATTTTGACACGGTTACTCACAAGCAAATACCCACTGAAAAAGCGGTCGAGTATGTTGTTGATTGTAGATGTGATCGTAGCGTGTGGGACACCACTTCCGGCATTCATATCCTTAATCATCTTCACGAACTTCGGGGCGATTGGAACCTGCGGGAACTTCATCGAGGAAGAACGGTACACCATAGGGGAGATATATCCCTCTATGAAATCAGCTTCTGTTGTTTCCAAAACAATTCCGCGCTTTGACAGCACAAACAGAGCCTCTGCCTCACTCGCCAGCTTCGGGCCTTCAGGGGGTGAAAGCAGGCTTAAATTCAGAGTATTCTCCATAGCATATCGAGTTCTCTCAGAGAATCTGCCATCCTTGTCCATCTCTATCTCAATGACCTTTCTTGGATCTTTCTCAAAAGATTTTCTGACTTCTAAAAAATCACCCTTTTCTTCTTCTGTTTCATCCATTGATAAAGCATTTGTTATTTGATTTGAAAATTCATATTTCTGAAAATTATTCTTCCTGAATATTCAGGCGTAAATATTTCCTTACAAATAACATTCATACTATGGTTATGGTTCTTGAAGAGAACTATGAAACGGACTCGCAAGCCCAACAATAAAACAATATATATTGTTTTATTTATTTAATGTTTTATTGTTTTAGTGGTTCCTACACGGCAGAATCCCACCACCGGGTAACAGTTGGTCTTGAGAGTCCTGTCTCCCGGGCACACAAAGATTTATTCTTGCTATCCGGATTCTTCGCTCGCCACTCTTTTATAAGCGTCGCATGGCAACTCTTATCCGCACTTATCTTAATACCTTTCTTACGTCCATTACCTTCATACCAATTTGTCTTACCTTTTGCCAATGCCTGTACATCCCGACTTGCACGAGCAATCATCAAATGAAGTGGTTGCTTACGTCCCTTTCTGATATTTCTTTCTATTCGTATTCCTGTAGTTGTTTCAATAACCCGAATAGGCCACTTGTTATATTCCTCGTCATACGCTCTCATGGCATCGTTTACATCGTCCTCCGTAAAGGGATTATCCACTGTCTCAGTCTTGCGGTCAAAAGCCGGAACCAAGGATAGGGCATCAGCAAGGACTTCATCACGGGGTACGCTACATTTGACAGCATAGACAACCAATGTAAGAATGCACCAGTACCGATGATGCACTTCCACCTGCTGACCGTCTTTAAGGATATTCAGCCACCAATCATACAGACCACGATTGAGTTGCCATTTCTTACCTACCCTGCGGCGTCCTATGACACGGGAAGCATACCACTCCGGCCATCGTTCCTGCGCCTCTTTCAGCGTCACACGGGACGGATTATGCGGAGTCTTATCTGTCAACTGTCCGAGTTCTTCATCAGACAATCCGAAAGCACGCCCTAAAAAGCTATTCAGTTCCTCCGGCGTGTGCATGGGCGCGGAACGGTTCCAGAATGCCCGGATAGGTTTGCCGAACTTTGTCTTGGTTCCCGGCACACGGAAACCCTGCACCACACTCTGAACCTGCGCCCTCTCCGCACCAAGTTTTGACACGAGCCACACAATCTTGGTCAAACCTCGTTTCATCTTATTCAACGCATCAAGACGGGTGGCGAACATTTCAATCGGACGCTTCAACAAGTAATACACATGAATCCCATGTCCGGAATTAACTATGATATTGGCAACAGGATAAACCCCCGTTGTCATACCACGCAACAACATCCGGATCTCGTGCATACTCACACCGTCAAGATCTATCGCAAAGGCATAAAGAAACCGAGCGTTCCTATAAGAGTTGGTGCGCCCTACATAAGTCACCGGGGACAATATCGCAAAGTCCCGCCCACTAAGGAAACTCAGACTCTCGCCATCATCCTTCAGCAACAACCTATGTCTGTTCTTCTTTCCATCCTTGTAGAAGACCACAGGATTATATCTCCACATACGATAACCACTATAGTCTATCTTCTCTGACTGTGAATCATCTGAATTGGAGGACTCTGACCTCAAAGCCTTGTTCCGGATCTTCTGCTTTAACCACAACTGGTATTCATAACTCTGTACTTCCTCAAAAGGAATAATCCCCTCACCCTGTTCAAAGGCTTTCCTCTCAAACAACAACTCGACAAACTCATCAGGATAAAGCTCTGACAATTCATAATGCTCCCCACACTGAAGATAATCGGATTTACGCTCAAACTCCTGCTCCAACACATCAACAGAAACACGGTTCAGCCGACCATGATAATCCGACCAAGCCTGAAGAAACTCCCGGTACTCATCCGCAGAAAGAGTATCGAAATCAAAATTATTCAAGTCAACCTTACTAAAGTCTATACTCATAATCTAAAATTTTGAACAGAGGGGCACTCGTTCCTCGTGCCCCATTAGGGGGGCGTATATTATCAATATGTTTTTCTTTTACACTTTGCAAAAATAGTCATTCCTTTCGACATACACAAATCAACTCCTTTTTCAGACCGGGAAGATACAAGAATTTAATTGGAGCGACCGCATTTGTGACCGCTCCAATTAACAACAATATAACTTGTTTTATTTATTCAATTATATATTGAAATATTTTTATATTGTCATTTTACCCTTTGAGAAACATACTCCTTCAATGCTGCCGTTATGATCTCCTTTTGAGTTGTGCGCTCAACCACGGCAAGCATCTTTATTTCCTGGGCAAGTGAATCCGGAAGTTTGAATGTCACACATATCTCCGGTTCTCCAGAGTTGGCAGACGGTCTTCCCGGTCTGCGCTTATCGGATTGTCCCGGTATTTCAGGTGCCACTTCTTTTGGCATTTCGACAGGGGCAACAGCCGAATTAGTAGATACTGATTCAGCCTCCTTGCTTAAGCCTGTCACTGTACCAAGCAATCCTGATGTCAATGTCTTTTTTGCCATACTTTTTATATTGTTTAATTTATATATTGTTATACTTATTTATTTTTATATTGTTTGATTGTCTATTTCTTTTGCGAGTGCTCTATAATCCTCCGCAACGGTTGATCCCGGAGCATAGTCCAAAACACTTTGACGATAGGTCGGAGCTTCTGCCGCCGACACACAAGTCCGCACATAGGTCTTGTAAATCTTATCTCCATACTTCTCACGTATAGCCTCGATAACCGCATTATCAAGTTTGCGCCGATTGTACTTGGCGATTATGATGCCAGAAACATGAAGCCCCTTGTTGATGCTTTGAGCGATGTCTCCTATCATTTCATCGAGCATCACCAATCCTCGGAGAGGAAGAGTTTCCGCACAGATTGATATGATCACGCTGTCAGCGGCAGTGAGAGCATTGATTGTTACCAAACCAAGAGCGGGGGGAGTATCTATAATTATATAGTCATACCCAGCCTTCAGTTCATCAAGGATGTTCTT